>NZ_JBITDH010000008.1:0-277808 GCF_044454045.1 Streptomyces sp. NPDC051578 | reverse complement strand
GCGTCAAGCTCACCACCCTGCGCCCGGAGCAGGCCGCCTACATCGGCGTCAAGGTCGAAGGCCCGTACAAGCCCGACCACTACCGCTACTGATGCCATGTCAGTGACGGAGGACATGCGCGACCCCTGGCTCCCGGACCGTCTCCTGCGCACCGAACGCGACGCCCTGATACCGCTGTTGCGCCGCACGCCGGCGGCCGCGTACGCGCTGCGCACCGCCTGCCCGGGGTGGACGGTGCGCGACGTGCTCGCCCACTGCGCGGCCGCCCTCGTCCGCATCGTCGAGGGCCGGCTGGAGGAAGGGGTCTTCCTCCCCGCGGCCAACGCCGCCGACGTCGCGGAACGCGCGGACCGGCCCCTGGCCCGGATCCTGGACGAGCTGGAGCGCGGTCTGACCGAGGCCGGTCCGGCCATCGCGGCCGGTGACGGCACCCTGGACGCGGTGGCGTTGGGGGAGTGGATCCACGCGGGCGACGTACGGGAAGCCCTCGGCGAGCCGGGGGCCTACGCCGGGGCCGCCCTGGCGCTCTCGCTGCCCCTGCTCCGCACGACGAGCCGCAGGCGCGGAACGCCCCGGCTGCTGGCGGACATCGCCGGGCAGCGCGAGGCGCTGGTACTGGGCAACGCGGTGGACGGCCGTCCCGCCGCCCGGTTCCGGGGCGACGCGCCGACGCTGATCCGCCTCTACTCGGGCCGCCCGCTGGTCGGGACGCGCTACGAACTGGTGGGCGCCGCAGAGGAGGAACTGCTCATCTACCGCTGACGCCGGGAATCGGCGCAAGGAACGGCTCACGGTCCCGGTCCCCGCCGCCCACACGGCGCGCGGACCGGGACTCAGTCGATCCTGACGACCTGGAAGGCCTCCGCCAGGCGCCCCGCGGGCAGCCCCGCCGCCGTCGCGTGCTCACCCAGCCACCGCCGGAGCAGCCCCGCCAGGTCGTCGAAGTGCGCCGTCTGCGAGGTGTGGATGCGCAGCGCCTCCACCTTGCGGTCGAAGACCGACGTCACATCGATGTACTGGTTCGGGGTGGGTCCCGTCATCAGCCACAGCTCCGGCACGATCCAGGGCTCCAGCCCCTCCTCCTTGAGCAGGGACGGGTGGGCGAACGGGTTGCGCGCCTCCGGGTAGATCGCCCGCAGGGCGGCGTCACCGACCGCCCGGTGGTCGGGGTGCAGGTCGGCCACGCGCGCCCAGTTGATCTCGGGGCTGGGGATGACGGCGCGCTGCGGACGGACCTGACGGATCACCCGGCACAGGTCGCGGCGCAGGTCGACGCCGGCTTCGACGTAGCCGTCGGGGTAGCCGAGGAAGCGGACGTCGTCCACTCCGCTGCGCTTGGCGGAATGCACCTGTTCGGCCCGGCGGAGGTCTCCCATCGCCTGGCGGGGCAGTTGTTCGTCGTATCCGCCGGCGCCGCCGTCCGTGACGATGCAGTACGTCACGCGGGTCGTGCCCTGAGCGATCCACCGCATGACCGTGCCGCTGACGCAGAACTCGATGTCGTCCGGGTGCGCGGCCACCACGAGCAGGGATTCCGGGGCGCTTCGGTCTATGGGATCGGTCGCGAAGTGTTCCATGGGACCAGCCTGTTGGGCGTCCGGAGGGGCCGCAAGACAACCCTTTGGCGTGTCCGCGCAACGGCGTGAATGCGCAAGCACTTCCCCGGCCCGCCGCTTGTTTCCTCTGGCAGGCTTATCGGGACCCGGCATCCCCCATTGTCACCGTGAAGCCGGGAGCCGTGAATTCGACCGCATGCGCGTCCCACTCACCGCAGGGAGACCGAGCGAAGAATGCCATTCCACGAACCGCAGGAATCCTTAACCAGCTCCACCCCTATCGAGCCTCGCTGAGCATTGCGCACCACAGCGTCAAGGAGGTCCCATTGAGCACCCCCGTCTGGATCACCGCGACCCCGCCCGCCCCCCACGGCGAACTCCACGTCGGCCACCTCGCGGGACCGTACGTCGCCGCCGACGTCCTCGCGCGGTACCTGCGCGCCGAGGGCGCACCGGTCCTGTTCACCACGGGCACCGCCGACCACAGCAGCTCCGTCCACGTCCGTGCCCTGCGCGCGGGGCGCAAGCCGGAGGAGGTCGCCGAGGGCTTCCGGGAGGCGATCACCGCGGACTGGCTGCGCTCGGGGATCGAGTTCGACCACATCGTGCGGCCCCGCCAGGACGAGGGCTACGGCCGACGGATGGCGCAGCTGTTCCGCGGGCTCCACGCGGAGGGCGTCATCGCCGCCCGCACGCGCCTGACGCCGTACTGCGAACCGTGCGGGCGCTGGCTGCACGGGGCGCACGTGACGGGCTCCTGCCCGCACTGCGGGGAGCCCAGTGAGGGCGGCACCTGCCACGAGTGCGCCCGGCCCAACGACGGCGGCGACCTCCTCGCGGCGCGGTGCACCCGGTGCGGGACGGCCGCGGCGCTCCGCCGCTGCCGGCGCCTGTACATCCCGCTGGAGCCGTTCCGCGACGCCCTGGCCGCCTACTGGGCCGACGCCGGCCTGCCGCCCCGGCTGGCCGCGCTGTGCGAATCGCTGCTGGAGGACGGCCTGCCGGACCTCGTGGTGACGAACCCGGCGGAGTGGGGCCTGCCCGTGCCCGTCGACGGCTTCCCCGAGCACCGGATCGACAGCTGCTTCGAAACCGCCGCGATGCACCTCTTCGGCTGCGGCGACGACCGTCCCGTTCCCGAACGCGCCGTCCACTTCTGCGGGTTCGGCCACTCCTTCTGCCACGCCGTGCTGCTGCCGGTCCTGCTGTCCGCCCGCGGGGTGAAGCCCGCGCAGGACTTCTGCGTCAACGAGGCGTACGTCATCGAGGACGAGGGGCCCGGCGCCGGCCACAAGGCGTGGGCGCTGGACCTGATCACCGAGTACGGGTCCGACACCCTGCGCCGCCACGTCCTGGCGGCCCGGCCCCTCGGCCGGCGCACGCACTTCGACACCGGCCGGCTGGCGGCGGCCCGCCGGGAGCTGGACGAGAACTGGAACAGCTGGCTCTCGCGGCTGTTCGCCGCCGTGCGCGAGCAGTGCGGCGGCCTCGCACCGGCAGCGCTCCCGGGCGGCACCGGCTGGCAGGTGCTGGAGCGGCGGCTGCTGCGCGCCGTGGAGGACGTGCGCGAAGCGTACGGGCCGGACGCCTTCGATCCGCGCCGGGCGGTCGCCGTGCTCGACGAAGTCGTCCGCGCGGTCGGCGACTTCGGCCATGTCAACGCCCACGGCGCACACCGCCCCGGCGCCGGCGGCCGCCACCTGCCGGCGCTGTCGGCGCAACTGGCCGTCGCCCGGGCGCTCAGCGCGTGGGCCCGGCCGGTGATGCCGGAGGGCGCGGACCGGCTGGCCTCGGCCCTGGGAACCGCAGCGGGACTGCCCGTCTCCGCCGGGGCGCTCGCACCACCTCCACCCGGCACCCGGCTGGCACCGCCCTCGGGACCGGTGTTCGGCTTCTGAACCCCTTCCGCTAGGAGATCCACGTGTCCCTGCGCGTCGCCATGCTCAGCGTCCACACCTCGCCGCTGCACCAGCCCGGCACCGGGGACGCGGGCGGCATGAACGTCTACATGGTCCAGTTGTCCCGGGCCCTCGCGGAACACGGCGTCGAAGTCGACCTGTACACCCGGTGCCGGGGCGAGGGCGGACCGGCCCGGGTCGACCTCGCGCCCGGCGTACAGGTACGCCACCTGCCCGCCGGTCCGCGCGCCGCGCTCCCCAAGGAGGCCATGCCGGGGCTGGTGCTCCCGTTCTCGCTGGCGCTGCTCAAGGAGGACCGGCGCTACGACCTGGTCCACTCCCACTACTGGCTCTCCGGGCAGGCCGGCCGGATCGCCGCGGCCGGCTGGCGGATCCCCCTCGTGCACACCGCCCACACCCTGGCCCGGGTGAAGAACGCCGCCCTCGCGGAGGGCGACCGGCCCGAGCCCGAGCTGCGGATCCGGGGCGAGCACCAGGTGGCCGCTTCCGCGGACCGGCTCATCGCCAACACGGCCGACGAGGCCCGGGCGCTGCGGGAGTCGTACGGGGCCTGCGCCCGCCGGACCGAGGTCGTACGGCCGGGGGTCGACCTGGGCACCTTCGGGCCGGGCGGGGGGCGGGCACAGGCGCGGGCCCGGCTCGGTCTGCCGGCGGACGCGTTCGTCCCGATGTACGCGGGCCGGATCCAGCCCCTCAAGGGCCCCGACGTCATGGTGCGGGCGATCGCCGAGCTGCTGTCGGCGGCCCCGTGGCTGCGCCCGCGGACCGTCGTCCCGGTCGTGGGCGGGCATTCGGGCTCCGGGCCCCGCGATGGTGCCTGGGAGCTGGCCCGGGAGCTGGGGGTGGCGGACGTGCTGCGGCTCTCCCCGCCCGTGCCGCAGCGGGAGTTGGCCCAGTGGTACCGGGCCGCCGACGTCCTGGTGGTCCCCTCGCGCAGCGAGTCGTTCGGGCTGGTCGCCCTGGAGGCCCAGGCCTGCGGGACCCCGGTCCTGGCCGCGGCGGTCGGCGGTCTGCCGACCGCGGTGCGGGACGGGGTGACGGGGATGCTGGTGGAGGGCCACGATCCGGCCGCGTACGCGACGCGGCTGCGCCACCTCGTCGAGCGTCCCGGGGCGGGGGTCGCGATGGGGGAGGCGGCCGTGGCCCATGCGCGGTCGATGAGCTGGCGGGCCGCCGCCGCGCGGACGCTGGAGGTGTACCGGGGCGCGCTGGCCGAGGAGCGGCGGACGGCGGCGGTCGACGGGCGCCGGGAACGAGTGAGGCAGGAGCGGCGGCACGCTCCTGCCTCGCCGACGCCTCTCTCCTGGAGGGTCGAGAAGGCCGGATCGCCAGCCTAACAGCTCTTTTGAGCTGACCAAAGGTATGTAAGCGTAACGTCAATGTGAACTCCGGTCCGGGCGGCTCCAGTTCCGCCTCAGACGCGCTACAGAAATCGGGGCCAGCCCCGAATGGCGTACGACAATGGAGAGGTCTTCGACGCAATCCCGGCGGCACGGGTCGCGAAGACGCCGATCGTCAATCGCCATTGCGGCTTCCTGGAGGAATCATGTCCGCTCACCCGTCCTGTACCGCGAACGTCCCCACCCCCTGCTCCGTGTCGGACGGCAACGGCTGGGACTAGTCGCGACGGCTTCGCGACGGCCTCGCTCGGCTTCGCGACGCCCTACGGCAAAAGCCCCGCGCGCGCCTTTCCCCAACGGGTCGGGCGGCGGCGGGGCTTTTCCGTCGTGCGGTGTGGTGCGGTGTGGTGCGGTGCGAGGTGGTGCGGCCGGTCAGTCCAGCCAGCCGAGGCGCTGGGCGCGCACTCCGGCCTCGAACCGGCTCGACGCCCCCATTTCCTGCATCAGTTCGGACAGCATGCGGCTGACCGTGCGAAGCGAGACGCCGAGCGTCCGGGCGACCTTCTCGTCCTTCATGCCCGAGGCCAGCATCTTGAGGGCGGCCCGCTGCTGTTCGGACAGCCCGTCCCCGCCGACCTCGGGGGCGGCGTCGTCGCCGTACGGTGTGGCCGCGTGCCAGCAGTGCTCGTACAGCGCCCGGTAGGAGCGGACGAGGGCCGGACCGCGGGCGAGGATCGCGCCGGCCGACCGGTCCTCCGGGTGGACGGGCAGCACGGCGAACTGCTGGTCGGCGATGATCATGTTCATCGGGACGGCGGGGGACAAACGGATCTCCACGCCCGCCTCGACCCGGCGGCGCAGCATCTGCGTCGCCTCCGGGGAGGTGGTGATGCGCTGGTGGTAAATGGCCCGGATGCGCACGCCGTTGTCGATCTGGCGCCGGTCCCGGCTGAGGACCCGGTCGGCGACCTCGCGGACGAGGGCCGTCACGTGCATCGAGGCCAGGTCGTGCTGGATGACGTCCGTGATGTCCTCCAGCACCTGCTGGATCCGGCCGTAGTCGTCGAGGATCTCCACCTCGACCTCGGAGCCGCTCAGCGAACCCGGCCGCAGGAAGGTGCCGACCAGGGTTTCGAGCGAGCCGTAGGCCCGGTCCGACTCGTCCAAGTGCTCGCGCAGTCGCTCGCGTTCGCGTCGCAGCATGCGCAGCAGGGCGATCTCGGGGTCCACCACGGCGACGGCGTCCGCCGCGGACTCCCAGGTGCCGGCCTGGAGGTCGGCGCGCGTGGCGTGGGTGGTCCCGGTCGGCACGATCAGTCCGAGCTCGATCAGTTCGGCCCGCCGCCGCTCGTACTCCTCGGGGGCCAGGCCGAGTTCGCGGGAGACGTCGCCCACGTCGGACACCCCGCGCAGGCGCAGCTCCTGATAGAGAGCGAACACCCTGTCGGCCGACTGGATGCCGTCCCTGCCATCGCCCGCTGCCATCGCGCAGTGACCCCCTCGTCTTACGAATCGACAGTCACACTTTGACACATGTGGCTGGAGGAGCTCCCGCCGCCTCGATTCGTATGTGACGGGCGTCACGCGGGCCGTTCGGCCGCTCCGGCGGGACCTCCTACGGCCGCTCCTGCGCGCGCAGGCAATCGGGGCAAAGGCCCTTGAACACCACTTCCGCGCCGCCGTCCATACGCCAGTCGAGGAGCGCCTCGTCGGTCGGCTCGGGCACCCGGGCCCGTACGTTCTCCACCCGGCCGCAGCGCAGGCAGAGCGCGTGCTGGTGCGGCGGGCCGGCGATCTCGAAGACGGCGGGCAGTCCCGGGCGGTCGAACTTGGCCGCCAGCCCCGTCTCCAGGAAGTGGCGCAGCATCTCGTAGACGGCCTGGCTGGTCAGCGTGCCGAGCCGTTCGCGGGCCGCCGCGGTGATGGCCTCCACGTCCATGTGGCCGCCGGCGGTCAGGACCTGCAGGACTTCCAGGCGCGGTCCCGTCACGCGCAGCCCCACGTCGCGGAGGCGCTGGATCACCGCCTCGCGGCCGGTCGACTCCTCCACGACAGCCATTCCTCCGCCACCCACTCGCCGTTGGTCCACCCAAACCTTTGAGTGCATCGTACCTCTTGCCCCCGCCCGGGGAGAGGGTGCGGGAGGGGGAGGCCGGGGGTCAGCCGGCGGCGCGGCAGACGAGGAAGACGCTCTCGGTCCGCTCGTCGAGGCGATGGCGGAAGCGGCGCTCGACGCACAGTCCCGCCGCCTGGAGTTCGGCCGTCAGCCGGGCCGGGTCGACGATCCACTTGTCGGTGGTCAGGACCACCCGTTCGCTGTTCAGCTTCCCGGTCCGCACGGTGTAGTACGTGATCCGCTCGCTCATCTCCTCCAGGTCGAAGACCTGACGGGCGACGGCCCACTCCTCGACGCCGTCGAACCGCGGGACCTCGAAGGCCCAGGTCCGCTGCGGCTCCTCGGCCAGGCCGCGCAGCCGGTGGGCGGTGTAGTCGAGGGCGAGGACGCCGCCGGGCGCCAGGTGGGCGGCGACCTCTGCCAGCAGCCCCGGACGCGCGGCGGGCGGCAGGGCGCAGACCATCGTCCCGGCCAGCAGCGCCAGCCGGTAGGTCCGCCGCAGCCGCAGCGATGCCAGGTCCGCCCGGGTGGTGGTCACCCGGGCCGATACCTGGGGGCCGATCCGCCGGCCCCAGGCACCCAGCCGCTCCAGACAGGCCGGGTCACGGTCCACGCCCTCGACCTCGAAGCCGTGGCGGGCGAAGGGCACCGCGAGCCGCCCGGCGCCGCAGCCCAGGTCCAGTACCGGGCCGTCGGCCTCGCGGGCGAGCCTCAGGCAGCGGACGATGTCGGCGCTGTACGGGCCGAGCAGTGCGCCGTGCAGCCAGGCCGAGTGCTCCTCCACGGGCGAGACCGACTCCAGGCCGGGCAGGAAGTCCGCCGCGTCGCGGATTCCGGCGCCGACGAGCACCGGGGCGCCGGCGCCCGCGAGCCGTGCGGACGGCAGGACCGGTGCGAGCGCGGCGGGCACGACGGGCAGGGAAGTGCCGCTCGGTGTGTGCATCGCTCCTCCAGGGGCTCGCTGGGTCCGGCCGTCCGGGGCGTGGCGCCCGTGCCGCCGGGACCGCGCCGCTGGGGAAATCCTGTCCCGGGGGCGGGGTCCCCGGCCAGCGGAACGGGCTGCGTGAACACGCGATGGCGTGGATCTGCCACGGGCCGCGGGAGCTGGGGGGCGTCAGAGCGTACGGCGCAGGCGCACCGGGGTGACGCCGGTGAAGCCGTGACGGGTGAGGAAGGGCACGGCGGGGTCGGCCTCGGAGGGCAGCCCGGCGGGCAGGCCGATCCACTGCGAGGTGGCCCCGTACGTCCGCATCCGCTCGGTCGCCGCCGCCAGCAACGCCGTCCCGATCCCGCCGCGGCGCCGGTCGGCGGCCACGCACAGGGAGTACAACTCGCCTTCGGCGGCGACGGGGACACCTCCCGAGACGGCCCCCACGACCCGCCCGTCCGCATCGGCCGCCACCAGCCAGCCCAGCCGGCCGGGCGCCCCGCCGGGAATTTCAATTTCCGCTCTTATCAGGGGCAGGGAGCATTGGTCCGACACCAGGCGCGCGGTCCGGATTTCCCCGAGCGCGGCGCCGTACCCCTCGCGAATCGAGACTCCCAGCAGCCGGGATATCGCCGTCGCGTCACCGGGCGCTGCCGATCGCACGTCAGCCAGCAGCATTCGTCCCGCACCCCTCGCGTCCCGGTCCTCGGCCCGTACCCGCCCACAATAGCGGGGAATTCAAGTGGCCGGTGGCGGTGAGAAATCTACGAATTCGCTTAGTAAATGCGGTGATTGGGGCCGCGGCTATCCGGGGACCGAGCAGCAGGCGAAGACCAGCGGCGCGACCACCGACACCACGGCGGCCACCGCGAGCAGCCCGCGCAGCACCGGCCGGCCCGGCGCGGGCGGCGCCAGGATGCGGCTCATGCGCAGCGCGGCCGAGGGGCCGCCCGCCGCGAACGCCCTGTGCGGCGCCCGCCCGGCGGCCAGTGCGTACAGCGCGTGGGCCAGCGCGTCAGGGGAACAGCCGCGCAGCGCCCGGTCGTCGGCGGCCATCTCCAGGAGCAGCGGTACCGCCCTCCCGCCGATCCGGGCCAGCGGCAGCCTGCGGAACACCCTGCCCGAGTACGCCCCGGCCGCGGCGACCAGCAGGTGGTGCCGGCCGCCGATGTGGGCCCGCTCGTGGGCGAGCGCCGCGGCCAGTTGCGGCGCCGTGAGCATCTCGACCGCGCCCGAGGACACCACCACCCGGCGCGAGCGCCCCGGCAGGCAGTACACGGCGGGCCGCGCGTCCTCCAGTACGGTCACCCCGAGGTGCGGGTCGGGCCGGCCGACCAGCCGCAGCAGCTCGGCGTGGCGCGTCCGGGCCCGTCGAGCCCGCAGCAACTCCCGTACGAAACCGGTCGCGGGCACCGCTGCGACGGCGAGCGCTGCGCCCGCGGCGAGGAACTCCCGGGCCGAACCGGCCGCCATCCGCCGAGGTGACGGCAGGCGCAGCGTCAGGGCCAGGTCGACGAGACGGTGGCTCGTGCGCGCCGGCAGCAGCAGCTGCGCCGGCAGCATCGCCGCCGCGAGCGCGAACACGGCGGCGCAGGCGATCCAGACGGCCAGCGCCAGGCGCGGCGCCTGCTGCGCCCAGCGGGCCCGGACCAGCAGCCAGGGGAAGACCAGGCCGGTGACCAGGGCCAGGCCGAGCGGGGGCAGGACGTGGTGGTTCACCGTCCGCTTCCCGGGGCGTCGGCGTCGGCGTGTCCGGGGCGGGCGGCGCGCAGGGCCGCGTCCAGCGCCTCGACGTCCTCGTGGGACATGCGCTCCACGAACCGCAGCAGGGTGGCCTTGCGGTCCTGGCTGTCGCCGAGCGCGTCCTGCATGAGCGCCGCCGTGTACTCCTCGCGGCTGCGGACGGCCTCGTAGATCCAGGCGCGGCCGGACTTCTCCCGGCGCAGCCAGCCCTTGCGGTGCAGGATGTCGGCCACGGTCATGACGGTGGTGTAGGCGACGCGGCGCCCGAGGTTGATGTCGTCGACGACCTCACGGACGGAGGCGGGCCGCTGCCACAGCCAGAGCCGGTCCATGATCTCGGCCTCCAGATCTCCCAGTCGGCGCACGCGCATTCCTTTCGGCCCTCACCCCTCGCGAGCGGCTCATCGTACGGGCCGCCCCTTGCCCTGCGGCATACCCCCGGCGGGTAGGCGACCGGCCCCACGGGCCCGGAACGGCGAACTGCCCTCCCATGAAGTCGGCTCCATGGAAGGGCAGTCGGCCGCGTTCCGGTCAGGCGCGGATCAGTCGGGAGATCGCCTTGGTGGCCTCGCCGACCTTCTCCTTCGCCTGGTCGCCGCCCTGCGCGATGGCCTCGGTGACGCAGCAGGCGAGGTGTTCGTCCAGCAGAGTCACCGCGCAGGACTGGAGCGCGGCGTTGATCGCGGACACCTGGGTCAGTACCTCGATGCAGTAGACGTCGTCGTCCACCATCCGCTGCACGCCGCGGACCTGGCCCTCGATCCGCCGCAGGCGTCTGATGACGTCTTCCTTGTGTGCTGAGTAACCGGCCACGAGGACTCCTCAGTTGTCGGCGGCGCGGAAGCCGCGCAGACGCAGGCTGTTGCCGACGACGAAGACGGAGGAGAAGGCCATGGCCGCTCCGGCGATCATCGGGTTGAGCAGTCCGGCCGCGGCGAGCGGCAGGGCGGCCACGTTGTAGGCGAAGGCCCAGAACAGGTTCGAGCGGATGGTGCCGAGCGTCTTGCGGGCGAGCCGGATGGCGTCGGCGGCGGCCCGCAGATCCCCGCGCACCAGCGTCAGGTCGCCCGCCTCGATGGCGGCGTCCGTGCCGGTCCCCATCGCGAGGCCCAGGTCGGCCTGGGCGAGCGCGGCCGCGTCGTTGACGCCGTCCCCGACCATGGCGACGCTGCGGCCCTCGGCCTGGAGCCGCTTGACGACGTCGACCTTGTCCTGCGGCATGACCTCCGCGATCACCTCGTCGATGCCGACCTCCGCCGCGACGGCCTCGGCCACCGCCTTGTTGTCGCCGGTGAGCAGGATCGGGGTGAGCCCGAGGGCGCGCAGCCGCCCGATCGCCTCGGCGCTGGTGTCCTTGACCGCGTCGGCGACCTCCAGCAGCGCGCGGGCCTGCCCGTCCCAGGCGACGGCGATCGCGGTACGGCCCGCGGCTTCGGCGGCGGCCTTGGCGTGCTCCAGGTGGGCCGGCAGGCTGATCGCCCACTCGGCCAGCAGCTTCTCGCGGCCGACGAGCACCGCGTGCCCGTCCACGACGCCCTGGACGCCGAGGCCGGGGATGTTGGCGAAGTCCTCGGGGGCGGGCAGGGCGCCCACCCGGGCGGCCGCGCCGGAGGCCACGGCCTGCGCGATCGGGTGCTCGGAGGCGTGCTCCAGGGCTCCGGCCAGGCGCAGTACGTCGTTCTCGGAGGTGCCTTCGGCGGTGTGCACCGCGAGCAGGGTCATCTTGCCGGTGGTGACTGTGCCGGTCTTGTCCAGGACGATCGTGTCGACCTTGCGGGTGGTCTCCAGGACCTCGGGGCCCTTGATCAGGATGCCGAGCTGGGCGCCCCGGCCGGTGCCGACCATCAGGGCGGTCGGGGTGGCCAGGCCCAGGGCGCACGGGCAGGCGATGATCAGTACGGAGACCGCGGCGGTGAACGCGGCGGTGAGTCCCGAGCCGGAGCCGAGCCAGAAGCCGAGGGTGGCCAGCGCGAGGCCGATGACGACCGGTACGAACACGGCGGAGATCTTGTCGGCGAGGCGCTGGGCGGCGGCCTTGCCGTTCTGGGCGTCCTCGACCAGCTTGGCCATCCGGGCCAGCTGGGTGTCGGCGCCGACCCGGGTGGCCTCGACGACCAGGCGTCCGCCCGCGTTGAGGGTGGCGCCCGTGACGGAGTCCCCGACCCCGACCTCGACGGGTACGGATTCACCGGTGAGCATGGAGGCGTCGACGGCGGAGGAGCCCTCCACCACGGTGCCGTCGGTGGCGATCTTCTCGCCGGGGCGGACCAGGAAGCGGTCCCCGGCCCGGAGTTCGGCGGTGGGCACGGTGACCTCGCGGCCGCCGCGCAGCACCGTGACCTCCTTGGCGCCCAGTTCCAGCAGCGCCTTGAGCGCGGCTCCGGCCTTGCGCTTGGAGCGGGCCTCGAAGTACCGGCCGGCGAGGATGAAGGCGGTGACTCCGGCCGCGGCCTCCAGGTAGATGTTCCCGGCGCCGTCGGTGCGGGCGATGGTGAACTCGAAGGCGTGCGTCATGCCGGGCGTTCCGGCGCTGCCGAAGAACAGCGCCCACAGCGACCACAGGAACGCGGCCGTCGTACCCACCGAGATCAGGGTGTCCATCGTGGCGGCGCCGTGCCGGGCGTTGGTCCACGCGGCGCGGTGGAAGGGCCAGGCGGCGTACGTGACCACGGGCGCGGCCAGGGTCAGCGAGAGCCACTGCCAGTACTCGAACTGGAAGGCCGGGACCATGGCCAGCGCCACGACCGGCACGGCGAGGCAGACGGCGGCCACCAGCCGCTGACGCAGCGGGAGCAGCTCGTCGGGCTCCTCCGCGGGCGCCTGCGGGCCGCCGTTCTCCGGGGCCTTCACGGGCTCGCGCGCGGTGTAGCCGGTGGCTTCGACGGTGGCGATGAGGTCCGCCACGGAGATGTCGGCGTCGAAGGTGACCCTCGCCTTCTCGGTGGCGTAGTTGACGGTGGCCTCGACCCCGTCCATGCGGTTGAGCTTCTTCTCGATGCGGGCCGCGCACGAGGCGCAGGTCATGCCGCCGATGGCGAGCTCGACCTGGGCGGCGCCGGCTGTGGTGGTGGTCATGAGAACTGCTCCTCGTTCGAGCGGGGTGGGGGCCGGGGCCCGGCGGCCCGGGCGGATGGCGCGGGGCGCGGCGGCGGGCCCCGGCGGCCGGGCCGGGCGGGTGTCAGGCGGCCCGGCCGGTGAGTTCGTAGCCGGCGTCGTCGATCGCGGCGGCGACGGCCGCGTCGTCGGGCTCGCCCGCCGTGGTCACGGTGACCAGGCCGCCGTCCACGTCGACGTCTACGGAGAGGACGCCGTCGAGCGCGCTCACCGAGGCGGTGATGGCGCTCTTGCAGTGGCCGCAGGTCATGCCGGAGACGCGGTAGGTGGTGGCGGTGCTGTCGGCGATGGCGACGGCCGTCTGCGCGGCGCCGGTGCCGCAGCTGCCTTCGGGAGTGCAGCAGGAAGACATGGATCTCTCCTTCGTCGGTCGGTATACCCTGAGGGGGTATCCCTGTCGGCTTCCAGATATACCCCCCAGAGGTATCCGGCGCAAGCGGCGGGCTCGGCTTGACTTGATACCCCCCAGGGGTATGGTGAAGTGCATCGAACCGCCGAACGCGGGCCACGTCGTACGGGAGAGCAGCCATGAACACCGGAGTGAGGATCACCGCTTATGCCGCCGCGCTCGCCGCGGCCTTCGGAGCGGCGTACGGGGTCGGCAAGGGGGTCGGGCCCGTGAACGCCCCCGCGTCCTCCGAGCACGCCGCCCATGCGGCGCGGGCCGGGGTGTCGTCCGCCGCGGGCGGCGGGCACGCGGGCCACGAGGAGGGCGCGGCCCAAGGGCCGGCGGCGGGAGGGCTGCAGATCTCGGAGGGCGGCTACACGCTCGCCCTCGACACCCGGCAGGTCGCGCCCGGGCAGGGGGAGCTGAGGTTCTCCGTCAAGGACCGCGAGGGCCGCAAGGTCACCGCGTTCAAGACCGAACACGGCAAGGAACTGCACTTCATCGTCGCCTCGCGCGACCTGACGGTCTACCGGCACCTGCACCCGGTCCGCGCCGAGGACGGCACCTGGTCGACCCCCGTCGACCTGCCGTCGCCCGGCGCCTACAAGGTATTCGCCGACTTCACCCCGGCCGCCGCCGACGCCAAGGGAGTCACCCTCGGCGCCGACGTGTCCGTGCCCGGGCCGTACGCCCCCGCCCCGCTGCCGCCGGTCGTACCCACCGCCGAGGTGGACGGCTACCAGGTGGCGCTGGCCGGCGCGCCCGTCCCGGGCAAGGCGCAGGAGCTGAGGCTCACCGTCAGCAAGGACGGCAAGCCGGTCGTCGACCTGGAGCCCTACCTCGGCGCCTACGGCCACCTCGTCGCCCTGCGCGACGGAGACCTGGCCTACCTCCACGTCCACCCGAACGCCGGCGGTCCCGGCCCGGACGTCTCGTTCACGGCGACGGCCCCCAGCGCGGGCACCTACCGGCTCTTCCTGGACTTCCAGCACCAGGGCAAGGTCCACACCGCCGCGTTCACGGTCCGGGTCGGTGGTCAGGCGGCACCCGAAGCGCCCGCAGGTCCCGCGACTCCCGCAGCTCCCGCGTCACCCGAAGCGCCCGCCGCCCCTACGGCTCCCGAAGTGCCCGAGACGCACTCCCACTAGCCGCCCGAGTCCGCCGCCTGGCGTACGCCTCGCCTGCGCAAGACACCGACGCCTCCTACAGTGACGTAGACCATCTACGTCATCCGTAGGAGGGAGTGGCGATCCATGACCCTTCCCGCGCACGTTCCCGCCCCGAGGGCCCTTCCCGCCCTCGACGGAGCGTCCCTCGACGGCCGCCTGTACACCCACGTCACCGGGCTCGCCGGACGGTCACCCGGCTGGCTGGACACGCTGGTCTCGCACTGGTCGGCGTACGGCCTGGGCCTGTTCGCCGTGCTCATGCTGGCCGCCTGGTGGCGGGCCCGGCCCGGGAACGCCCCCCGCATCGCGATGGCACTGGCCGCGCCGGTCGCCGTGGTCCTCGCCTACGCGGCCAACGCCCTGATCAAGGCCCTGGTCCGGGAACAGCGCCCCTGCCGGACCCTGCACACCGTCACCCTGGAGGCGTGCCCCGGCCCGGACGACTGGTCCTTCCCCAGCAACCACGCCGCCATCGCCGCCGCCGCGGCGGTCGCGCTCTGGCTCGTCGACCGCGGTCTCGGCTCCATCGCCGCCCTGGCCGCGCTGCTGATGGCGCTCTCCCGGGTCTGGGTCGGCGCCCACTACCCGCACGACGTGGTGCTCGGCCTGGTGGTCGGCGCCGCCGTCGGCTGGTGCCTGACGCTCGCGGCCCGGCGCGGCGCACCGCTGGTGGAACGGGCCCGCGCATCCCGGCTGCGGCCGCTGGTCGCGCCGAGGTGAACCGAGCGGTGGCGGCGGCGGGGGTGGCGGCCGTGTGCGCCGCGCTCTTCGCCCTGCTCGCGGCCACCGTCGCCGGCCGGCACGGCCTCCCGTTCCCCGTCGACCGGAGCCTGCACGTCTGGTCCGTACGCCACCGGCCGCCCTGGGCCGCCACGTGCGCCCGCCTCCTCACCGCGACCGGCACCTGGCCGCTGCCCTACCTCGGCGCGGTGGCGGCCGGACTGATCGCCGGCCGCGACGCGCGGGAGCGGCGACTGGCCGCCATCGCCGCGCTCCTCTTCCTCCTCCTCGCCCAGGCCACCCGCTACGCCGCGCTCTTCCTGGTCCACCGGCCGCGCCCCGCCCCGGCCGACTGGGCGACCACCGCCACCGGTTACGCCTTCCCCTCCGGCCATACCACCACCTCCGCCCTGGTGGCCGGACTGCTTGCCTGGGCCCTGTACCGCACCACCCGCCCCGCCGTCGCCCGCACCGGCGCCGCACTGCTCGTCTGCTGGGCGGTGGCCGTCGGACTCAGCCGGATCTACCTCGGCGTCCACTGGCCCAGCGACGTCATCGGGGGATGGCTGTACGCCCTCACCTGGCTCGCGGCGGGCCACGCCGTACTCACCCATACGGCGCGGACGGGGACGTACCCCCTGCAGGCACTTCCCAGCGGGCCTCGTCCGAAGTTCGAGCGCCGCTCAGCGGGTCGATACGGCGCCCTTCCCTAACCTGCCCGTCAGAAGGTTCCGAGCACCTCCCGGCGCGACCGGCGGGGCAATGCGACGAGACGCGGACACGGCCGGTCGGCCGTGGGGACGGGGCGGGATGTCTGACATCGGCACCACGAACGATCCGGTCACCCGGCAAGCGCCCACCACCGGACCCCGTCCCCGGGGCCGCAGATGATCCCCCTGTCGTTCGCCCAGCGCCGCCTGTGGTTCCTCCACCGGCTGCAAGGCCCCTCGGCCACCCACAACGTGCCCTTCGTCCTGCGCCTGCGGGGCGAACTGGACCCGGACGCGCTGGAAGCGGCCGTGCGGGACCTGGTGGCCCGGCACGAGAGCCTGCGCACGCTGTTCGTGGAGGACGAGCACGGCGACGCGTTCCAGCGCATCGTGCCCCCGGCGGGCGTGCCGCTGACCGTGCCCGTGACCGACGTGGCGCCCGAAGGGGTTCCGACCGCCGTGGCCCGCGCCGTGTCCTACCCGTTCGACCTCACGGCGGAGATCCCCCTACGGGCGAGCGTGCTCAGGTGCTCACCCGAGGAGCACCTGCTGGTACTGGTCGCCCACCACATCGCCTGCGACGACGAGTCGGGCAGGCCCCTGGCGCGCGACCTGTTCGCCGCGTACGAGGCACGGCGCGCGGGACACGCCCCCGGGCGGGGCGAACTGCCCGTGCAGTACCAGGACTACACGGTGTGGCAGCGCCACCTGCTGGGCGACGAGGACGACCCGGCGGGCCTCGCCGCGGCCCAGGTGTCCTACTGGCGCGAGGAACTGGCGGGCGTCCCCCAGCCGTCGGCGCTGCCCACCGACCGCCCCCGGCCCCCGGCCGCGAGTTACCGCGGCGACCTGTACGAGTTCACGATCGAGCCGGAGCTGCTGTCCGGCATCGAGGAGCTGGCCGCCGGCCACGGCGCGACGGTGCCGGTGACGATGCAGTCCGCCCTGGCCGTGCTGCTGCACCGGCTGGGCGCGGGCGACGACCTCACGATCGGCTGCCCCGTCACCGACCGCACGGAGGAGGCCCTCACCGACCTCGTCGGCTGCCTCGCCAACACCTGGGTGCTGCGGCTGGACCTGAGCCGCGACCCCTCCTTCTCCGAACTCCTCGGGACGGCCGCCACCAAGGCGCTGAACGCGTACGACCTGCACGACGTGCCGTTCGAGCGACTGGTGGAACTCATCGCCCCCGAACGTTCCACCGCCTACCACCCGCTGTTCCAGGTGCGGTGCGCCTGGCAGCCCTCCCCGCCCGAGATCGAGGTCCCCGGGCTCAGGGTCGCCTTCGAACCCGTTTGCACCGCCGCCGCCACCTGCGACCTGTCCTTCCTCATCGTCCCGGATCCGGCCGGGGGAGCACGGGTCCGTCTCTCCTACGCCACCGACCTGTTCGACCGCGGCACGGTGGAGGGGCTCGCCGCCCGGTTCCTGCGGGTGCTGCGCGGGATCGTCGCGGACCCGGGGGTCCGGGTCGGCGCGGTGGACGTCCTGTCCGACGACGAGCGCGAACGGCTGCTGGGGCCGGCCGGCGGCTCGGCCGCCGCGGAGCACGGGGAGACGGTCGTCGCGCTCTTCGAGCGTCAGGCACGGGCCACTCCGGACGCCGTGGCCGTCCTCGATGCGGACGGCGCCCTCACCTACGGGCAACTGGACGCCCGCGCCGACCGGGTGGCGCGGGAGCTGATCCGGCGCGGCGCCGGTCCCGAGGGCCTCGTCGGGCTCGCGCTGCCCCGTGGCGCCGGGTACGTCGTCGGCCTGCTCGGCGTCCTCAAGTCCGGCGCGGGCTGCCTTCCGCTCGGTCCCGGGCGGCCCGGCGCGGCACCGCTCGGCGCCGTCCTCGCCGACGCCTGCCCGGTGCTGGTCCTGACCGACTCCGCCGGTGCGGGCGCCCTGCCCTCCGGCGAGGTCCCGCTGCTGCGGGTGGAGGACATCGGCGACGGGGCAGCGGGAGACCCGGTCCGGGTCCCGGACCCGCTCCCCGGCCACCTGGCCTGCGTGCTCCACGGAGCCCGGGAGCCCGGGGGCCTCGCCGTCACGCACCGGGACCTGGCCGACGGCGTCCGCCGGCTGACCCGGCGCCTCGGCGTCCTCGCCGGGCGGCGGACGCTCGCCGGGTCCCGGCCCGGCTCCGACGTGTCGGCGTACGAGATCCTCACCCCGCTCTGCGCCGGAGGCAGCGTCGAAGTGGGCGACGTGGGCGCGGCGTTGACGCAGTCGCGCGGCCGGCCCGCGCAGGTGGTCAGTACGACCCCGTCCGTGTTCGCGGCGCTGGCCGACCGGATCCCGGCGGGCACCGGCGTACGCGCGCTGGTTCTCACGGGAGAGCCGGTGCCCGCGTGGCTCGTGGACCGGGCCCGGGCGGCCGTTCCCGGCGTCCGGGTGGTCGACGCATACGGCCGGGCCGACGCCTTCTGCGTCCCCGAGGTCCCCGAGCACGGCCCGGACGCCACCGGCGTACGGACCTACGTGCTCGGGCCGGGTCTGGCGCCCGCACCGCCGGGGGCGGTCGGCGAACTGTACGTCGGCGGCACAGTGGGCCGCGGCCACCCCGGGCGGCCCGGTGCGACGGCGCAGCGGTTCGTCGCGGACCCCTTCGGGCCGGCCGGCGGCCGGATGTACCGGACGGGCGACCTGGCGCGGTGGGGCGCCGACGGCCGGCTGGAGGTGCTGGGCCCCGCCGGGGCGCAGGTCACCGTACGCGGGCTGCGCGTCGAACCGGCCCTGGTGGAGGGCGCGCTGATGGCCCACCCGGCCGTCTCCCAGGCCGTGGCCGTCGCCCGTGAGGGCCGCTGCGGAAGCCCCTGCCTGGTGGCCTACGTCGTACTCGCGGGCGGCGAGGACGGCGGCGGTGGCGAGTACGAGGCCGAGTTGCGGCGCTTCGTCTCCACGCGGCTGCCCGACCACCTGGTCCCCGCCTCCTTCACGGTGCTCGACCGGATGCCGTTGACGGCGGACGGCACGCTGGACCGGTCGGCGCTGCCCGCGCCCGACCTCGCCGACCGTGTCTACCGCGCCCCGCGCACCGCCACGGAGGAGGTGCTGGCCGAGGCGGTCGGGGAGGTGCTCGGCCTGCGACGGGTCGGTGTCGACGAGGACTTCTTCCAGGCCGGCGGCGACAGCATCCGCTCCGTCCAGGCCGCCGCGCGGGCCCGCGCCCGGGGCGCCGACGTGACGCCGAAGGAGATATTCGAACACCGCACCGTGGCCGACCTGGCGGTCCTCGCCGCCGAACGGATCCGCGACACCCCGGAACCCGCCGAACCGGAGGGTGACGGCGTCGGCTGGATGCCGCTGCCGCCCGCGGCCCGGCACCTGATGGGCCGAGGCGGCGGCACGGACCGGCTCGCGCGGGCACAGCTGCTCGAACTCCCCCTGGAGACCGACCGGTCGACCTTGATGGCGGCCCTCGGTGCGGTCCTGGACCGCCACGACGTGCTGCGCTCCCGGCTGGTGCAGGACCCGGAACCCGGGCTGCGGGTCGAGCCCGTCGGACTCGTGAGCCCGGCCGTGCTGGTGCGCCGGATCTTCTGCGGCGGCCCGTGGGACGAAACGCTGATCGCCGCCGAACTGGACGCGGCGGCCGGCCGGCTGGACCCGGCCGCCGGGGTGATGGCCCAGTTCGTCTGGTTCGACCGCAGCGCCGTGGGCGCAGGGGGCACCGGACGGCTGCTGGTCGTCCTGCACCGGCTCGTCGCCGACGCCGCGTCGTGGCGGATCCTGCTGCCCGACCTGGCCGACGCCTGGGCCCGGGCCCGGTGCGGGCGCGCCACGCTGCCCCGGGCGGGAACCTCCGTACGCCGCTGGGCGCACGCGCTGGAACGGCGGGCGGCCGATCCCGACCGGGTCGCCGAGCTGCCGGCCTGGCGGGAGGTCCTCGCGGCGCCGGACAACGTCCTCGGCAGCCGCCGCCCCGACCCGGCCGTGGACGTGGCGGCCACCGTGCGGACGGTACGGGTACGGGTCCCGGAAGCGGTCGCGGAGCCCGTGGTGACCACCGTCCCCGCAGCCTTCCGCTGCCGGCCCGAGGACGTACTCCTCACCGCACTGGCCCTGGCGCTGGCCCGGTGGCGCCGCGGCCGGGGCGACGCGCAGACCTCCTCCCTGGTCCGTCTCGAAGGCCACGGCCGCAACCACGACGCGCAGGCGGGCGCCGAACTCGACCGGACCGTCGGCCCGTTGGCCGCCGCGTTCCCGGTACGCCTGGACGTCGCAGGCATCGACCTGGACGAGGCGCTCGCCGGGGGCCCCGCCGCCGGGCGCGCCCTGAAAGCCGTCAAGGAGCAGCTGCGCGCCGTCCCGGACGAGGGGACGGGATACGGGCTGCTGCGCCACCTCAACCCGGGCACCGCCGCCGAACTGGCGGCGTACCCCGAGCCGCAGATCGGCTTCGGGCACCTGCGCCGCTTCGGCGCTGACGACATGCCGGTCGGGCTGCGGGGCATCGGCTGGGTACCGGCGGCCGACGGGGACGAGCCGGCCCCGGCCCCGGACGGGCAGGCGCCCGCGCCGTCGGCCCTGGAGATCGCGGCCTGTACGACGGTCGGCGAGGCGGGTACCGGACTGACCGCCTCCTTCGGCTTCCCGACGGGCGTGCTGTCCGAGGCGGAGGTGACGGAGCTGGCCGGCCTCTGGGTCACCGCGCTCACCGGCATCGCCCGGCACGCCCGCCGGCCGGGCGCCGGTGGCCTGACGCCCTCGGACATGCCGCTGGTGACGGTGGCGCAGACGGAGATCGAGGAGTGGGAGGCCCGCTACGGGCGGCTGGCCGAGGTGTGGCCGGTGTCCCCCGTCCAGTCGGCGGTCCTGCGCCCCGCCGGCCCGGCCGGGTCACCGCCAGCCGTGTACCCGGTGCAGCTCGTCATCCCGGTGGAAGGCCGGGTGGACCCCGTACGGATGCGGGCCGCCGGGCAGGCCCTGGCGGCCCGACACCCCAACCTGCGGGCGGGGTTCGTCACGGCCGCCACCGCAGACCTCCTGCGGATCGTGCCCGAGGACGTGCCGGTGCCCTGGCGGTACCTCGACCTGGCGGCGGCCGGCGAGGCCGTCCGGGACGCGGAGAGCGAGCGGCTGCTCGCCGCCGAGCGCGCCGCCCGCTTCGACCCGCTCGCCCCGCCGCTGATCCGGCTCGCCCTGATCGGCCTCGGGGACGGCGCACACCTGGTGGTCACGGCACACCCGGCGCTGTTCGACGACCGGTCGGCGGCGGTGCTGATGAAGGACCTGGCCCGGCTCTACGGCGTCGGCGGGGACGCGTCGCTGCTCACGGCCGCCCCGGGGTACGGGGACCACCTGAACGGCCCCGGGCTCCTCGGAGGGACACCGCGGATCCCGGCGCAGGCCGCCGCCCCCCGGGCGGCCGGGCCCGCGGGCGGACCCGGGACCGGCCGGGTCGAGGTCGAGGTGGGGACGGGAGACGCGCTGGGGCTGTCCCGGCGCGCCGCCGAGCTCCGGATCGCGCCGGACACGCTGGTGCGGGGCGCCTGGGCGATCCTGCTCGCCCGGCTCGCCGGCAGCCGCGACGTGGTGTTCGGCGTGAGCGACCCCGGTCGGCCGACCGGACGGCCCGGCGCCCAGGAGCTGGTCGGCCTGTTCGCCCGCACCGTCCCGGTACGAGTCTGCTACGCACCTGGCGACACGGTGGCGCAGCTCCTGCGGACGCTGGAGCACCACCCCGGCGACGGCCCGGCCCGGCCGTTCGACTCGCTGGTCGTCCACGAACCGTGCCCGGACGGTCCGGACGGTCCGTGCGGGACCACCACCTCGGCGGGCATCACCCTCAAGGGCGCCCGCTTCACGGGAGGTTCCCCGTACCCGCTGACGCTGCGCGTCGCCGGGGCCGGCACGCGGTTCACGCTCGACTTCCGCTGCGACTCCTACGGGCGGGGCACGGTGGAGGCCCTCGCGGCCTCCTTCGCCGGGGTGCTGGCCCAGGTGCGGACCGATCCGCGGCTGCCCGTGGACGCGGTGGACGTGGGGGTGGCGCGGATCCGGGCCGCCGTGGGCTGACGCGGACGCGGGCCGGGCCCGCTACACCGGCAGGCCGGTCGGCTCCTTGATCCGCTTCATGATGATCTGCGAGTTGACCTCGGTGACCCCCGACAGGGCCGTGAGCTGCTCGATCCACAGGCGCTCGTAGGCCCGCAGGTCCGACACCGCGATCCGCAGCAGGCAGCCGGGGCTGCCGAAGAGGCGG
Organism: Streptomyces sp. NPDC051578; assembly: GCF_044454045.1. Lineage (NCBI taxonomy): Bacteria > Bacillati > Actinomycetota > Actinomycetes > Kitasatosporales > Streptomycetaceae > Streptomyces > Streptomyces sp. NPDC051578. The sequence goes on along the minus strand of NZ_JBITDH010000008.1, from coordinate 255,912 downwards.
TAGGCCTCGATGACGTCGGGAATGTCCTGGAGCGCGGCCTCGAAGGCCTCCACGGCGGCGCGGTCACGGCGCACCTCGACCGAGACCAGCACCTCGAAGCCCCGGCCCACGGCCTCCGGGTCGATCACCGCGCGGTAGCCCTGGATCACCCCGTCCTGCTCCAGCTGCCGCACCCGGCGCATGCAGGGGGAGGGGGTCAGACCCACGCGCTGGGCCAGCTCCTGGTTGCTGAGACGGCCGTCCCGCTGGAGCTCGCGCAAGATTTCTCGATCAATGGCGTCCATCGCGCAATTATCACCCAGTGAATGTGGACGGATGTGCCGCAATCGGCAATCGCATTGCGCGTAGATCTCTCTATCATTGCCGGTTGTAGCAAATGTGTGCGGACGTCGTACGAGAGAAGGTGGGGCAAGGGATGGGACGCGTCGTCGTCATCAGCACCGGCGGAACGATAGCCAGCCGCTGGCAGGGTTCCGGGTTCGCCGCCGACGCCGACGGCAGCGAGGTGATCGCCACCGCGCCCCTGCCCGAGGGCGTCACCGTCGAGGTGGTCGACCTGTTCAGCGTGAACAGCCCCCGGCTGACCACCGCCCACCAGCTCACCCTGCTGCGCACGGTCCACGAGGTCCTGGCCGACCCGGACGTGGAGGGCATCGTCGTCACGCACGGCACCGACACGCTGGAGGAGTCGGCCTTCCTGCTCGACCTGCACCACCACGACCCCCGCACCGTGGTCTTCACCGGCTCGCAGCTGCCCATGGGCTCCGCCGACGGCGACGGCCCCGGCAACCTCTACGACGCGCTGCTGACCGCCGCCACCACGCGCGGGCTCGGCGTGCTGGTCGCCTTCGCCGGCCGGGTGCACGCCGCACGCGGCACCGTGAAGACGCAGGCCGTGGCCCTGGACGCGTTCGCGGACCCCTCGAAGGAACTGCTCGGCAAGGTCGGCTTCGGGAAGGTCACCGTACTGCGCACCCCGCAGCGGCCGGCCCCGCTCGCCCTGCCCGCGATGCCGGAACTCCCGCCCCGGGTGGACATGGTCATGCACCACGCCGACGGTGACGCGACGCTGCTGAACGCCTCCGTGGAGGCGGGGGCGCGCGGGATCGTCCTGATCGGAACGGGCGCCGGCAACGCCACGCCGGAGATCGTGGACGCGGTCGCCGCCGCAGTCGCCCGCGGGGTCCTCGTCGCGCTCACCACGCGTGTGGCCGCCGGCCCGGTCACCGAGATCTACACGCACGGCGGGGCGGTCGACCTCGTCGCCGCCGGGGCCGTGCCGACGGGCACGCTGCGCGCGGGACAGGCCCGCATCGCGGTCCTGTCCGCGCTGCTCGCCACCGACGAGCCGGCCGAGCAGGCCCGGGTGCTGCGGGCGGCGCTGTCCTCCGGCGCCCCGGTCCTGGTCGGCGCCTGACCGAACCCGCCCGGCCGCGGCGCCGCGGCCGGGCGGCGGGCCGCAAGACCGGGCTGCGGGGAAGGCCGGGCTGCGGGGAAGGCCGGGCTGCCGCGCCCGGTCAGAGGCCGCCGAAGGCGCCCAGGATCCGGTCCGCCGCCAGCGTGGGCGTCACGGCGCCCTCCCGGACCGCCGCTTCGAGGCCGGGCGCGAGGGCCCGTACCGCCGGATCGGCGCGCAGCCGCTCCAACAGCTCCTCCCGGACCATGGACCACGTCCACTCGACCTGCTGCGCCGCCCGCTTGGCGGCGAGGCGGCCGCCCGCGTCCAGCAGCCGGCGGTGCTGTTCGAGCCGGTTCCAGACCTCGTCCAGGCCCGCCGACTCGCGGGCGCTGCACGTGAGGACCGGTGGGGTCCACGCCGCGTCGGCCGGGTGCATCAGCCGCAGCGCGCCCGACAGTTCGCGCGCCGCCGCCTTGGCGTCGCGCTCGTGGGGGCCGTCCGCCTTGTTGACCGCGAGGACGTCCGCCAGTTCCAGGACGCCCTTCTTGATGCCCTGCAACTGGTCGCCCGTACGGGCCAGCGACAGCAGCAGGAACGAGTCGACCATCCCCGCCACCGTCGTCTCCGACTGGCCGACGCCGACGGTCTCGACGAGGACCACGTCGTAGCCCGCCGCCTCCATCACGATCATCGACTCGCGCGTCGCCTTGGCGACCCCGCCCAGCGTCCCCGCCGACGGCGAGGGCCTCACGAAAGCCGCCGGGTCGACGGCGAGCCGCTCCATCCGGGTCTTGTCGCCCAGGATCGAGCCGCCCGTCCGCGTGGACGAGGGGTCCACGGCCAGGACCGCAACCCGGTGGCCCAGGCCCGTCAGCATCGTCCCGAACGCGTCGATGAACGTCGACTTGCCGACGCCCGGCACCCCGCTGATGCCGATCCGCCGGGCCCGCCCGGCGTGCGGCAGCAGCTCCGTCAACAGCGCCTGCGCCAACGCCCGGTGGGCGGGCAGGGTGGACTCGACGAGCGTGATGGCGCGCGCGATGAACGCGCGCTTCCCGTCGAGCACCCCCTTGGCGTAGGCCTCGATGTCGATCTTCGAGGGCATCGGCCGCGCCTACAGCTCGTAACCGAGATCCGCGGCCAGCCGCGTCACCAGGTCGTGCGCCGCGTCCGGGATCACCGTGCCCGGCGGGAAGACCGCCGTCGCACCCATCTCCAGCAGGGTCGGGACGTCCGCCGGCGGGATCACCCCGCCCACCACGATCATGATGTCCTCGCGGCCCTCCTCCGCCAACTGCTCGCGCAGCGCCGGTACCAGGGTCAGGTGACCGGCCGCCAGCGACGAGACGCCCACCACGTGGACGTCCGCCTCGACGGCCTGGCGGGCCACCTCCGCCGGGGTCTGGAACAGCGGGCCGACGTCCACGTCGAAGCCCAGGTCGGCGAAGGCCGTCGCGATCACCTTCTGGCCGCGGTCGTGCCCGTCCTGGCCCATCTTCGCCACCAGGATGCGCGGACGGCGGCCCTCGGCCTCCTCGAACCGGTCGACGAGCGCGCGCGTGCGCTCCACGGACGGGGACTCGCCTGCTTCGGTGCGGTACACACCCGAGATCGTACGGATCTGGCTCGCGTGCCGCCCGTACACCTTCTCCAGTGCGTCCGAGATCTCACCGACCGTCGCCTTGGCGCGCGCCGCGTCCACCGCCAGCGCGAGCAGGTTGCCCTCCCCGCTGCCGGCCGCGTTCGTCAGCGCCCGCAGCGTGTCCTGCGTACGCGCCTCGTTCCGCTCCTCGCGCAGCCGCCGCAGCTTCTCGATCTGCTGGCTGCGCACCGAGGAGTTGTCGACCTTGAGGACGTCGATCGCCTCGTCGTTCTCCACCCGGTACTTGTTCACGCCGATCACCGGCTGCCGGCCCGAGTCGATCCGCGCCTGCGTGCGCGCAGCGGCCTCCTCCACGCGCAGCTTCGGGATGCCCGCGTCGATGGCCTGCGCCATACCGCCGGCCGCCTCGACCTCCTGGATGTGCTGCCAGGCACGCCGGGCGAGGTCGTAGGTGAGCTTCTCGACGTAGGCGCTGCCGCCCCACGGGTCGATCGACCGGCAGGTCCCGGACTCCTGCTGGAGCAGCAGCTGGGTGTTGCGCGCGATCCGCGCCGAGAAGTCCGTGGGCAGGGCGAGTGCCTCGTCCAGGGCGTTGGTGTGCAGCGACTGCGTGTGCCCCTGGGTCGCGGCCATCGCCTCGACACAGGTGCGCGTGACGTTGTTGAAGACGTCCTGCGCGGTCAGCGACCAGCCCGAGGTCTGCGAATGGGTGCGCAGGGAAAGGGACTTGGCGTTCTTCGGGTCGAACTGCTTGACCAGGCGCGCCCACAGCAGACGCGCGGCACGCAGCTTCGCGACCTCCATGAAGAAGTTCATGCCGATCGCCCAGAAGAACGACAGGCGCGGCGCGAACGCGTCCACGTCCAGGCCCACCGCCTGCCCGGCGCGCAGGTACTCCACGCCGTCCGCCAGGGTGTACGCCAGCTCCAGGTCGGCCGTGGCCCCGGCTTCCTGGATGTGGTAGCCGGAGATCGAGATGGAGTTGTACCTCGGCATGTTCTGCGAGGTGAACGCGAAGATGTCCGAGATGATCCGCATCGAGGGCTTCGGCGGATAGATGTAGGTGTTGCGGACCATGAACTCTTTGAGGATGTCGTTCTGGATGGTCCCGGCGAGCTTGTCGGGGGAGACGCCCTGTTCCTCCGCCGCCACGATGTACAGCGCGAGGACCGGCAGCACCGCGCCGTTCATCGTCATCGACACCGTCATCTTGTCCAGCGGGATCCCGTCGAACAGCTGCCGCATGTCGTAGATCGAGTCGATCGCCACGCCCGCCATGCCGACGTCGCCCGTCACCCGCGGGTGGTCGCTGTCGTAGCCGCGGTGCGTGGGCAGGTCGAAGGCGATCGACAGGCCCTTCTGGCCGGCCGCGAGGTTGCGCCGGTAGAAGGCGTTCGACTCCTCCGCCGTGGAGAAGCCCGCGTACTGGCGGATCGTCCAGGGCTGGTTGACGTACATCGTCGGGTACGGGCCGCGCAGGTACGGGGCCACGCCCGGGTACGTCCGCAGGAAGTCCAGGCCCTCCAGGTCGGCCCCGGTGTACAGCGGCTTCACGCCGATGCCCTCGGGCGTCTCCCACAGCAGGTCCGCGGCCGCCGTGCCGGTGGACTCCTTGACGGCGGCCCGCCACTGCTCCTCGGAGCCGGCCGGCGTCGCCCCGGAGTCCAGCGGGAGTTCGGAGAAATCGGGGATCGCGGTGCTCAAGACGCCACCTTCATCCGGTCGAGTACGGAGGACAGTACGGCGACGGCGTCACAGCCGGCGAAGACGTACTCGTCCACTGCGTCCTGGGCGGTTCCGGGCTTCCCCGCGAGGAACACGGTCGTCGCGCCCGCCGAGCGCAGCGCCGCGGCCACCGCCGCGGCCTGCTCCTCGTAGAGGGCGTCGCTGGAACACAGCACCGCCATCCCGTCCGCGCCGCTCGCCGCGTAGGCCGCGGCCGCCGTTTCCGGGCTCACGGACACCGGGTCGTGGACCGGCTCGACACCGCCCGCCTGGAACAGGTTCGCGGCGAAGGTGGCGCGCGCGGTGTGCGCGGCCGCCGGGCCGAGCGCGGCGAGGAAGATCCTCGGTCGGGCGCCGCTCGCGGCCAGGTGCGCGTCGCTGCGTGCGCGCAGCGCCTCGTACGCCTCGTCGCGCCGCACGCGCGGCAGACCGCCCGTCGGCCCCGCGGGAGCGGGCTCGCGTACGACGGGCTTCTCCGACAGCAGCGGGAACTCGCTGACGCCGGTGATGGGTTCGCGGCGCTTGGCCAGCTTCTCGGACCGTTCGGCCCAGGTGGCGGCGAGCCGCTCGGCGACCAGACCGGAGCGCAGGGCGGCCGCCTGGCCGCCCGCCTTCTCGACGGTCTGGAAGAGGGCCCAGGCGGCGTGGGCGAGTTCGTCGGTGAGCTGCTCCACGTAGTACGAACCGCCGGCCGGGTCGATCACCCGGGACAGGTAGGACTCCTCCAGCAGGATGGTGGAGGTGTTGCGGGCGATACGGCGCGCGAACGCGTCCGGCAGGCCCAGCTCGTGGTCGAAGGGCAGCACGGTGACGGCGTCCGCTCCCGCCACGCCCGCCGCCATGCAGGCGACGGTGGTGCGCAGCATGTTCACCCACGGGTCGCGCCGGGTCATCATCACCGGCGAGGTCACCACGTGCTGGCGCTGCGTACCCGCCTCGGGCGCCCCGCAGGCCTCGGCGACGCGGGCCCACAGGCGGCGGGCGGCGCGCAGCTTGGCGATCGTCAGGAACTGGTCGGCGGTCGCGGCGTAGCGGAACTCCAGCTGCCCGAGGGCCGCGTCCTGGCCGAGACCGGCCTCGGTGAGGGCGCGCAGGTACGCCACGCCGGTGGCCAGCGACAGCCCCAGCTCCTCGGCGGCGCTGCCCCCGGCCTCGTGGTAGGGCAGGGCGTCCACGGTCAGGGTCCGTACGTGGGGCCAGGCGTCGGCCGTCCCGGCCGCGAGGGCGGCGGCTTCGGCGAGGTCCAGCCGTTCACCGGTACGGGCCTCGTGGCCCAGCGGGTCGGCGCCCAGGCAGGCGCGGGCGGCCTCGGGGGCCACCCCGCGTTCGGCGTACAGGGCCAACAAGGCGCGGGCGGCGTCGGCGTATTGGGCTCCGGCGTCGAGGGTGAGCGGGGCGAGGTCGAGGTAGACCCCCTCCAGGGCGCGGCCGAGGCCGGTGACGGGGAAGCCGCCTTCCCCGAGGGTGAGCCACAGGGAGGTGGTGCCGTTCTCCAGATCGGCGAGCGCGGCCTCGTTCACCCGCGCCGGGTCCGTTCCGGCGAGCCGCTGGCGCACGTCCCAGCCGGAGGCGGAGGTGCCTTCCGGCCGGCCGCCGCGTACGAAGGGGGCGAAGCCGGGAAAACCGGTGGCGTCCCCGCCGGGGCGTGCGGTGTACAGCGGGCGGGTGCGGAGCCCGTCCTCGAGCGTCGTGGACAGCGCGTCTTCAGCTGCCTCGCCGGTGACTTCCTTGCCCGACTTGCGCAGTACGCCCTCAACCAGGCGCTGCCACTGCTCATGTGTCGCGTCAGGAAACTCGGCGGCCAGGGAGAGCCCGTCGTCAGGCAGGACCGTCATGGCTCGAATGCTAGGGGGGCCGCTCAATCGAGACCATAACCACCGGATGTGATCTCGCACTCCCAGGTCAGACCCCCCGCCCCGCGCCGCGGTCCGGGTGGCCGGAACGGGGGTGGCCGGCGCCATGGGAGCGAGGGGGCTCCGCCCGGTGGTGTCGGCGCCGGGCCCCGCGGTGGGACGGGGGTCCGGGGCGCCGGCGTGGCGGGGGCGTTGCAGAGGCGTGAAATCAGGCCACCGTTTTCGGCCGCCCCGGCGGGATCCGTGTGTCCTGCGGTGGCGGTGAACACGCTGGTCAGCGGGGTGCGCGCGTTCGGGGCGCGGGCCTGTCCGGGGCCGCCCGGCGGGGGTTGACCGCCGGGCGGGCCGCTGCCACGCTCCGGGACATGTCCGCGAACGAGTTCCTCGCCCCGCGGCTCCACACCCCCGGCAGCTGTACCGCGCCGGGCGAGTGTCAGGGCCGCTGTCCGGCCCCCCGCCGCGTCTGAGCGCCGCCCCCGCAGGGTGCCCGCCCGACCCGTTCACCGCACCCCGCACGGTGTCCGCCCGGCCTGGGCGCGCACCCCGTCGGCCCGAAGGCCGCACCACCGCCGCACTCCGTCGGCCCGAGCGCCGTACCTCCGCCCGGCCCGAGCGCCGGTCCCGTCACCACCCCTGCCACGCACACCACCGCTGCCACGCACCGGCGCCTTGCCGCGCCGGTGGAGTCCCGCGCGCACCTCCAGGGAGCCCCCATGACCACCGCCACCACCCCCGTCACCGCTACGACCCCCGTCACCGTCACCAGGATCGGCGGGCGCATCGGCGCCCGCATCGACGGCGTCCGCCTCGGCGGCGACCTCGACGCCGCCACCGTCGCCGGCATCCGCGCCGCGCTCCTCGCCCACAAGGTCGTCTTCTTCAGCGACCAGGAGCACCTCGACGAGGCCGGACACGAAGCCTTCGCCCAACTGCTCGGCACGCCCGTCGCCCACCCCACCGTCCCCTCCGCCGACGGCCGTTACGCCCTCGGCATCGACTCCCACCACGGCGCCCGCGCCAACCAGTGGCACACCGACGTCACCTTCGTGCCCGCCTACCCCGCCTTCTCCATCCTGCGCGCCGTCACCGTCCCCCCGTACGGCGGCAACACCCTCTGGGCCAACACCGCCACCGCCTACGACCACCTCCCCGAGCCGCTCCGCGCCCTCGCCGACAGCCTGCGCGCCGTCCACTCCAACGAGTACGACTACGCGGCCCTGCGCCCCGACGCCCTCCCCGAGGCGCTCGCCCAGTACCGCGAGGTGTTCACCTCCACCACCTTCCTCACCGAGCACCCGGTCGTCCGCGTCCATCCCGAGACCGGCGAACGCACCCTGCTGCTCGGCAACTTCGTCCAGCGGATCAGCGGCCTCACCGGCCGGGACTCCCGACTCCTCCTCGACCTCTTCCAGGCGCACATCGAGAGCCCCGAGAACACCGTCCGGCACCAGTGGCGGGCCGGCGACGTGGCGATCTGGGACAACCGCGCCACCCAGCACTACGGCGTCGACGACTCCGACGACCACGAGCGCACCCTGCGCCGCGTCACCGTCGACGGCGAGGTCCCGGTCGGCCCGGACGGGGTCCCGTCCCGCCTGATCAGCCCGGAGACCGTGCCCGACCCCGCCTTCGGGATCCCCTCCGGCGCCTCCACGGCGACCAACTGACCTCCCGCCCACCGACCCGCCGCACCTGGAGAGCCCCGTGCCCCGACTGCTCGCCCTCACCGGCAGCCCCTCCGTCCACTCCCGCACCGCCGTCGTAGCCGACCACGTCCGGCGCAGACTCGCCCACGCGGGATTCGAGACCGCGCACCTCGCCCTGCGCGAGCTGCCCGCCGCCGACCTCCTCGCCGCCCGCCGCGGCGAGCCGGAGATCCGCCGTGCCCTGGAAGCCGTGGCCGAGGCGGACGGCCTGGTCATCGCGACGCCGGTCTACAAGGCCTCGTACACCGGTCTGCTCAAGGCCTTCCTCGACCTGCTCCCGCAGGACGGCCTCGCCGGCAAGACCGTCCTGCCGCTCGCCACCGGCGGCAGCCTCGCCCACGTCCTGACCATCGACTACGCCCTGCGCCCCGTCCTCGCCGCGCTCGGCGCCCGCCACGTCACCGCCGGCCGGTTCGTCCTGGACTCCTCCGTCGAGCGCGGCTCCGGCCCCGACCGGCTGCGGCCGGATGCGGAGCTGGACCTCTTCCAGGCGGTCGACGAGTTCGCCGAGGCCCTGCGCGCCGGAGACCCCGCCGCCCTGACCCCTGCCGCCCTGACCCCCGCCCCGTAACCCTCCACGGATCCCGCAACCCTCCACAGACCTGCACCCCCTCCACAGATCCCGCGATCCTTCACAGCCCGCGACAAGGACCAGCCATGCCCGCAGCCTTCACCCCGACCCCCACCTCCCGGCGCCAGTTCCTGACCCTGCTCGGCATCTCGGCGGCCGCGGTGAGCTGCGGCACGGCCACCGCCACCGGCGGCTCCGGCGGCCAGGGCAAGCAGGTCGCCACCCTGAAGTACCAGGGCGCCGTCGGCGCAGTCACCCTCCCCGAGCTGGCCGCCGACCTCGGCTACCTCGGCGGACTCAGCCTCGAATGGGTCGGCAACACCATCAGCGGCCCCCAGGACATCCAGTCCGCCGCCACCGGCCAGACCCACTTCGGCGGAGCCTTCAACGGCGCGATCGTCAAGCTGGCCGCCAGCAAGGCCCAGATCCAGGCCGTCGTGTCCTACTACGGCTCCGACAAGGACACGTACCTCGGCTACTACGTCCTGGAGGACAGCCCGATCCGCTCCGCCCGCGACCTGATCGGCAAGAAGGTCGGCATGAACACCCTGGGCGCCCACGCCCAGGCCCTCCTCGACATCTACCTGGAGCGCAACGGCCTCTCCAAGGCGGACGGGGACAAGGTCGAATCCCTCGTCGTCCCGCCCGTCAACACGGAACAGGCCCTCAGGCAGAAGCAGATCGAGGTCGGTGTGCTCAGCGGCGTCCTGCGCGACAAGGCGCTGGCGACCGGCGGAATACGCCCGCTGTTCAAGGACTTCGAGCTGCTCGGCGCGTTCAGCGCCGGCTCGTACGTGATGACGCGGCGCTTCATCAAGGAGAACCCCGACACCGTACGGACCTTCACCACCGGGGTCGCCAAGGCCATCGAGTGGTCCCGCACCACCCCGCGCGAGGAGGTCATCGCCCGGATGACGGAGATCATCAAGAAGCGCGGCCGGAACGAGGACACCTCGACCCTCCAGTACTGGCGCTCGTACGGGGTCGCCGAGACCGGGGGCCGTATCGCCGACAAGGAGTTCCAGCTCTGGCTGGACTGGCTCGGCGGCCGGGGCGAGATCAAGAAGGGCCAATTGAAGCCGGGCGATCTCTACACCAATGAGTTCAACGCGCTGGGGAAGGGCTGACGGCCGCCATGGCGAAGATCGTGTTCGACTCGGTGACGAAGACCTTCCCGACCAAGCACAAGAAGGACGGCAGGAGGAAGGGGGAGTTCACCGCACTCGACGGCATCGACCTGCAGATCGAGGCGGGCGAGTTCCTCGTGGTCGTCGGCCCCAGCGGCTGCGGCAAATCCACCCTCCTGGACCTCCTCGGCGGCCTCACCCGGCCCACCTCCGGCCGGATCCTGCTGGACGGCGAGCCCGTCACCGGTCCCGGCCTCGACCGGGGCATCGTCTTCCAGCAGTACGCGCTGCTGCCCTGGCGGACCGCACTCGGCAACATCGAATTCGGCCTGGAGGCGCGGGGCGTCCCGCGTCGTGAACGAAGGGACCGAGCACGGGAGTTCCTGGACCTCGTCGGCCTGACCGGCTTCGAGGACCGGCATCCGCACGAGCTGTCCGGAGGCATGCGCCAGCGCGTCGCGATCGCCCGCTCGCTCGCCTACGACCCGGACGTGCTGCTGATGGACGAGCCGTTCGCCGCCCTCGACGCCCAGACCCGCGAATCGCTCCAGGACGAGCTGCGGCGCATCTGGCAGCGCACCGGCAAGACGGTCGTGTTCATCACGCACGGCATCGAAGAGGCGGTGTACCTGGGCCGGCGCGTCGCAGTGATCACCTCGCGCCCCGGGCGCGTCAAGGCGGTCGTCCCCGTGTCGTTCGGTGACCGCGGCGCCGGGGCGACGGGCGAGGACCTGCGCTCCAGCCGGGAGTTCGCCCGCTACCGGCACGAGATCTGGACGCTGCTGCACGACGAAGTGGCCCGCGCACAGGAACTGGAGAAGGAGGAGGCCACCGTATGAGCACGGGAACCGACACCACGGCCCTCGTCACCCCGAAGACGGCCGACACCGCTCCCGGGGCCGGCACGGCTCCCGCGGCGAGCGTCGCCCTCGCGGCCGGCACCGCCCCCGCGGCCGGCGTCGCACCGCCGGACTCCGCCGACGCCGTGCCCGCCGCCGCGACCGGGGCGGTACGGAGCCCCGCGCACCCGGCGCCGCCCGCCGCCCGGGCCCCGGGCCGCCAGGTGGGCCGCGCCGCCGCCGTCGGCGCCTCGGCGCTGCGCCGGCTGGGCTCGGCGCTGCTGCGCTCGGCGGCGATCATCGCCCTGCTCGCGGTCTGGGAGGCGGCGCCTCGTCTCGGCATGGTCGACGCGACCTTCCTGCCCCCGGTCAGCGACGTGGCCCGCGCCTGGTGGGAGCTGCTCGGCGACGGACAGCTCGCCGAACACACCCAGGCCAGCCTCGTCCGTTCGTTCGGCGGTTTCGCCATCGCCGTCGTGATCGCGGTCCCGCTCGGCCTGCTGATCGGCTGGTACCGGCCGGTGGCCGTCCTGCTCGGGCCGCTGCTGGAGGTGTTCCGCAACACGGCGGCCCTGGCGCTGCTGCCGGTCTTCGTCCTGCTCCTGGGCATCGGGGAGACGTCGAAGGTGTCGATCGTCGTCTACGCCTGCGTCTGGCCGATCCTGCTGAACACCATCAGCGCGGTGGGCAACGCCGATCCGACGCTGGTGAAACTGGCCCGCTCGATGGACCTGTCCACCCCGAGGCTGTTCCAGAAGGTCATCCTGCCCGCCTCGGTGCCGGCGATCTTCACGGGCATCCGGCTGGCCGGAGCGGTGTCGATCCTGGTCCTCGTCGCCGCCGAGATGATCGGCGCCAAGGCGGGGCTGGGCTATCTGATCAACGCCTCGCAGTTCAACTTCGCCATTCCCCAGATGTACGCGGGCATCGTGACGATCTCCGCGATCGGGGTGGCCTTCAACCAGCTCCTCGTCACGGTCGAACGCCGCCTCAGCCTGTGGCGCGTCCCGGCCTGACCGCGACGGGCCCACCGGGCCCGCCCGGCGGGCCCGCGCGGGGTGCCGTACGGCCGTACGAAGTCCCGGCGCGGCCCGCAGCCGCCCTCACCCCGTCCCACGCAGAAGCATCCCGTACCCACCCCGAGGACCAGACCATGACCGCACCCCGGACCCTCCACCTCAACGCCTTCCTGATGAACGCGGGCCACCACGACGCCGCCTGGCGCCATCCCGGCAGCAGCCCCGAGCGCGTCACCGACCTGCGCTACTTCCAGGAACTGGCCCGCACCGCCGAGCGCGGCCGGCTCGACTCCGTCTTCTTCGCCGACGGCCTCGCCCTGTGGGGCAAGGCCCGCTACAACGCCCTCGGCGGTTTCGAGCCGCTCACCCTGCTCTCCGCCATCGCCGCCGTCACCGAGCACATCGGCCTGATCGCCACCGTCTCGACCACCTTCAACGAGCCCTTCCACACCGCCCGCAAATTCGCGTCGCTCGACCACATCAGCAACGGCCGCGCCGGCTGGAACATCGTCACCTCCGGCACCGTCGACGAGGCCCGCAACTTCAACCGCGACGAGCACCTGGAGCACCGCCTGCGCTACGACCGCGCCCGCGAGTTCCTGGAGGTGGCCACCAAGCTCTGGGACAGCTGGGAGGACGACGCGATCGTCCTCGACAAGGAGCGCGGCGTCTACGCCGACACCGACAAGCTGCACCCCGCCGCCCACCGAGGCGAGTACTTCGGCGTCGCCGGGCCGCTCAACGTGCCGCGTTCCCCCCAGGGCCACCCGCTCCTGGTGCAGGCGGGCTCCTCCGAGGACGGCAAGGAGTTCGCCGCGCAGTACGCCGAGGCCGTGTTCACCGCGCAGCAGACCCTCGCCGACGGCCAGACGTTCTACAAGGACCTCAAGTCCCGTCTCGCCAAGTACGGCCGCGCCGAGGGCGACCTGCTGGTCCTGCCCGGCATCGCACCCGTCATCGGTTCCACCGAGGCCGAGGCCAAGGCCCTGGAGCAGGAGCTGACCGACCTCCAAGTGCCCGAGTACGGTCTCGCGCAGCTCTCCGGAATGCTGGGTACCGACCTCACCGGCCTTCCCCTCGACGGCCCGCTGCCCGAACTCCCCGAGGAACGCGACATCAACGGCAACAAGAGCCGGTTCACCCTCGTCGCCGAACTCGCCCGGCGCGACGGACTCACCTTGCGCGAGCTGATCGCCCGCCTGGGCGCCGGCCGCGGCCACCGGGTCTTCGCCGGTACCCCGGAGCAGGTCGCCGACCAGCTGGAGGAGTGGTTCACGCGGGGCGCCGCCGACGGCTTCAACATCATGGCGCCCGTACTGCCCACCGGCCTGACCGACTTCGTGGACCACGTGGTGCCGATCCTCCAGCGCCGCGGCCTGTTCCGCACGGAGTACACCGGCCGCACCCTGCGCGAGAACTACGGCCTGCCCCGTCCGGCGAACCGCTACGCCGGGGCACCAGCCTGAGCGACCCGTCCCGGGCCCACGCGCCTGAGCGACCTGTCCCGGGCCCACGCGCCTGAGCGACCCGCCCGGGCCACCCGCCGGAGCGGACCCGCCCCGGTCCCACACCGCCGGAGAGGACGGCTCCGGCGGTGTGGGCCCGGGGCCGTCCCCTGCCCTCAGACGGTGAGGACGATCTTGCCCCGGATCCTTCCGGTGGCGCTGAGCTCCCACGCCCTGGCCGCCTCGTCGAGCGGCAGGGCGTGCGCCACGTTCACCGTCAGCTTCCCGGCGTCGGCCAGATCGGCCAGGAACGCCAGGTCGGTGCTGTCGGGCCGGGCCCATGGCCGGTGCGCTCCCTTGGCGGCGCCGTCCGGGTCGACCAGGGAGGCCACCCGGTCGCGCTTCTTGACCAGCGACTGGAGCAGCTCGATCCCGTCCCCGTAGAAGTCGAGGCCCGCGTCGATGCCCTCGGGTGCCAGCTCCCGGATGCGCTCCGCGAGCCCCTCCCCGTAGAGCACGGGCTCCGCGCCGAGCGAGCGCAGGTAGTCGTGGTTGTGCGCTCCGGCCGTGCCGATGACGCGCAGGCCGAGGGCCACCGCGATCTGTACGCCGAAGGATCCGGTGCCGCCCGCCGCGGAGTGGATGACGACGGTCTCGCCCGCGGTGGCTCCGACGCGGGTCAGCGACTGGTAGGCGCTGAGACCGGCCAGCGGGAGGCCCGCCGCCTCCTCGAAGCCCAGGTTGCGGGGCTTGTGGGCGATGGTGCGGACCGGGGCCGAGACCAGCTCCGCGTAGGTGCCGAGCTCCACCCACTCCTTGCGGACGTACCCGTACACCTCGTCTCCGACGGCGTAGTCGAAGGTGTCGTCGCCGACCGCCTCGACCACGCCGGCGACGTCCCAGCCGGGTACGACGGGGAAGCGCACTTCGAGCGTCGAGTCGAGGAAGCCGGCGGCCAGCTTCCAGTCCACCGGGTTGACGCCGGCCGCCTTGACCCGGACGAGGACCTCGCCGGGGCCGACACGGGGGTGCGGTACGTCAACGAGGGAGAGGGCCGGGGGAGTTCCGTACGCGTTGTATGTGATTGCCTTCATGTACCTCCCAACGGACCGGGGCGGAGTCTATTTCCGGCGGCGCCACATCGGTCTGTTTCCGGTCTGTTTTCGGCTGGATCCCGGCGTTCCGGATGCGCTCGCGAACCTGGGGGTGGCCACGGGCCGGCCGGTCCCACGCGCGTCGTGTCGCTGTTGGGCTGAACGGGTGAAACACGAGAGGATGGCGGGATGCACATGAAGCGCGCGGCCGAGGCGGTCCGGTGAGCAGGTACGACGTCACGGACGAACAGTGGGAGGGACTCGCGCAGGTGGTCCCCCTGCGCAGTCGCAACGAGTGGCCTTCCCGGGTGGACCACCGCACGATCCCGGCACAGTCGGGGACTTCGGCGGCCGAGCAGCAGCGGCGCTTCGTGGTGATCCGGGTCCAGATCTTCGCGGACGCCCGTGAGGTGGCGGAGTACCTGATCGCGCAGATCCCGGTGCTGCTGGACCTGACGGGGGCGGACACCGAAGTGGCCAAGCGCATCCTCGACTTCAGCAGCGGCGTGGTCTTCGGACTGGGCAGCGGGATGCACCGGGTGGACCGCAACGTGTTCCTGCTGGCGCCGGTCGGCACCGAGGTGGAGGGCATCGCGGCCGCGGCCGTCCCCCGATCGTAGGAAGGTCCCGCCGAGGGAACGGTTCACCGTGGCGGCCGGGGCCGTGGTGGCCCGTACTGTCCGGCGCATGGACGCCACCTTGGACACCGCGCCGGACACCTGGTCGGACACGGCACACGACACGCAGCCGCCCGCGGCGCATTCCGCCGGGCCGGACGCGGGGCCCGGCCCCGGGCCGCAGGCGGGGCCCGACGCAGGGGACGGGGGCCGGCCGGGGTATCAGCGGCCCTCCGTGACCGAGTTACGGCTGGATGCCTTCGGGGTGCACCGTTCGGCCGTGTTCCGGCTGGAGCCGGTGACGCTGTTCACCGGGCCCAGCGGAAGCGGCAAGTCGCACGTCCTGGCCGCCTACGAGGCCCTGTCCAAGCTCGCGTCCGGCGCCACCCTGGCCGAGGCGTTCCCCGACCCCCGCGCCCGGGTGCCCGAGCGCGCGCTGCCCGACGCGGAACACCGGCGCGGCTTCCGGATCGGCTGCACCGTCGACGGGCCCGTCGGGCCGGTCCGGCTCGACCTCGCCGTCCAGGCCGAGCCCGCCCTCCGCCTGGTCGGCGAACGGCTGACCCTGAACGGGGAGATCCTGCTCACCACCGCCCTGCGCGACCCCGGCCGGCGCTCCGTCCAGGCGGCCTGGCTCACGGGCGGAGCCACCGGCATGATCCGCGCCCCGCTCCCGGACGACCGGCTCGGCACCGCCCTACTCCCGCTGCGCGTCGCCGGGGCCACCGCCGGGCAACGGCGCGTACTGGCCGCCGCCGAGCAGGTGGTGGTCGCGCTGCGCTCGGTGTTCCCGTGCGAGCCCCGCCCGCACCGGATGCGGGCGTCCGTCCGGCCGGGAGCCGGGCGGCTGCGGGTCGACTGCGCGAACCTGGCCGACGTACTGCGCCGGACCCGCCACGAATGCGGCACCCGCCACGCGCTGCTCACCGAAGCCGCCCGCACCGGCTGTGCGGGACCGGTGGCCGGGCTCGACGTACGGCAGCACCCTGACGGCTGCGTCACCGCGCTGCTGGACCGCGGCCCCGCCGCGCCCGCCACGGAGCTCGGCCGCCTCGGAGCGGGTGAGCTCAGCTTCCTCGCCCTGGCGCTGGTCCTGCTGACGGGACCCGGCGTGCTGGCCGTCGACCCGGCCGCCGAACTGCTCTCCGCGCAGCAGGCGCTCACCGTGCTCGCGGACGGCTTCGACCACGGACTGGACCGCCGCCAGCGCGCCGAGCTGCTGCGCCTGGCCCTGCTGTCCTGCGCGCGCGGCCACATCCGGCTGGTCGGGGCGATCGGCGAGGAGACGGCGGGAACCGCGCGCACCCTCCCGGGCGTCTCGGTGGTAGACCTGGGCCCATGAGCGACACGCACGACGCGCACGACCCGCACGGCACCCGGGACACGCAGGACCCACAAGGCACGCAGGGCACGCAGGACACGCACAAGACGCAGGACGACGGAGGCGGGAAGGCGGACGAACGGCTCTACCGGCTGCAGCGACGGCTGGCCGACTTCGCGGCCGCCCGTGACTGGGCCGAATACCACACCCCGAAGAACCTGGCCGTGGCGCTGAGCGTGGAGGCCTCCGAACTGGTCGAGATCTTCCAGTGGCTGACGCCGGAACAGTCGGCGAAGGTCATGGAGCGGCCCGAGAGCGCGCACCGGGTCGCCGATGAGGTCGCCGACGTGCTGGCGTACTTGCTGCAGTTCTGCGAGGTCCTGGGGGTGGACGTGCTGGACGCGCTCGCCGCGAAGATCGAGAGGAACGAACTCCGCTTCCCCTCGAAGGGTGGTTCCGGCCCGAATCGTCACTCTTCGGAGTGACGGCGTCATCCACAACCATCTTTGTGTCCACAGATTTCCGAATACCCCTGGCTTTACTGGCCCATTGCCCTCACTCTGGGTAGTGAGGGAACGGCGGAATGTCGTGCGGACGGGGGACGGCATATGGATGCGGTACGGCTCATCGCGGCCGGCCGGCACGCGCTGGCACAGAGCGGGGCGGCGTGGGACATCGTGGGCGAGGCCTGGCAGGCGCAGGCGCTGACGCAGGGGATAGGCAGCTGGCTGGCGGTCAGCGGGCCGCCGGAGCTGCGAGCGGAGGCACGGGGACTGGGTGAGGCGGGAGGCAGGGGCTGCGGGCTGCTCGACAGAGCCGCAGCCGTGGGCGGCGAGGGCAGCGTGCCCGACTATCCGCCGAGAGCGGCGCAGCTGACGGAAGTGGCGGATCCGAGACAGGCGTTGCTGGGACTGCAGGCGCTGCTCGGCGAGGTCGGCATAGCCCTCGTCGGGGTGGCCTGCGGCACGGACGACGAGACGCTGTACTGGCAGTGCATAGAGTCGATCGACGCGGCTGACGAGTCGAGCGACCGGGTACGGGCCCTCCTGCGCCGCATCAGCGTGCGCGAGCGCGGCTCCGCCTCCGGCGTGACCTGACACGCCCGGCGCCGCCGCGCGGTCTCACCCGGGCCGGGGGCGGGCCGGCAGGGCACGTCGGGCCGGCGCCGGCCCGGCGGTACCGGTCAGGCGGACCGGTGCGAGGGGCCGTCGCCGCCCGCGGTGGTGCTGCCGTGCGTCGCGGTGTCGTGCCTCGTGTCGCCCTGGGCCGTGCCGCCTTGGGCCGTGCCGCCTTGGGCCGTGTCGCTCTGCGCCGTGCCGCTCTGCGCCGTGTCGCCTTGGGCCGTGCCGCCTTGGGCCGTGTCGCTCTGCGCCGTGTCGCCTTGGGTCGTCTCGCCCTGGGCCGTGTCGCCCTGAGCGGGTGGAGTGGTCGGGGGCGTGCGGTCCGTGGAGGACTGGAGGTCGGCGTCGAGCTGCAACAGGTCCGCGTTCAGCGCTGCCATCAGCTCCTCCATCTGCTGGAGCAGCCCCTTGGGCGCGCCGCCTGCCCGGGCGGGCGCGGCGGAATCCTGCCGGTCCTCGACACCTGCCGGGACGGGGGCCTCGTCATGCGCCGCCTGGCCGAGGTGTCCGGCCCGGCCGGTCTGCGGGTTCTGTCGGCGGGTCTGCGGCACGGCCTCGTGGGACATGGCGGCCTCCTCGGCCCTGGGCCCTTCCGCAGGGGAAGGGGAGGTGGACGGACGCGCCGACGGGGAGCCGCCGGCACACGGGCCGGGCGGTCCGGCTCCGTCCGAGCCAACGATCACCTTCCGGGCGGGTCACTGGCGCGGCGCGCCGTGCGCCGTCCGGTTGACGGAGATTCACCCGGCAGGGATGGGCCCGAGGCAGGATAGGAGCATGGATCTTCGCATTTTCACCGAGCCGCAGCAGGGCGCCGCCTACGACACCCTCCTCCGGGTCGCCCGGGCCACCGAGGAGCTCGGTTTCGACGCCTTCTTCCGGTCGGACCACTACGTGAGCATGGGGTCCGCCGACGGCCTGCCCGGCCCCACCGACGCGTGGATCACGCTCGCCGGCCTGGCCCGTGAGACCAAGCGGATCCGACTCGGCACGCTGATGACGGCCGGCACCTTCCGGCTGCCCGGAGTGCTCGCCATCCAGGTGGCCCAGGTCGACCAGATGTCCGGCGGCCGCATCGAACTCGGCCTGGGAGCGGGGTGGTTCGAGGAGGAGCACAAGGCGTACGGAATCCCCTTCCCGGCGGACCGGATGGCCCGCCTGGAGGAGCAGCTCGCGATCGTCACGGGCCTGTGGGCCACCAAGCCCGGCGCCACCTTCGACTACCAGGGCGCCCACTACCGGTTGGAGAACTCCCCGGCGCTGCCCAAGCCCGCCCAGGCCAAGGTACCCGTTCTCATCGGCGGTCACGGAGCGAAGCGCACCCCGCGCCTCGCCGCCCGGTACGCCGACGAGTTCAACATGCCGTTCGCGTCGATCGCGGACAGCGAGCGGCAGTTCGGCCGGGTGCGGGAGGCCGCCCGGGAAGCGGGCCGGGGGCCCGGGGACCTCGTCTACTCCAACGCCCTCGTGGTGTGCGTCGGCAAGGACGACGCCGAGGTGGCCCGCCGGGCCGCCGCCATCGGCCGGGAGGTGGACGAGCTCAAGGCCAACGGCCTGGCCGGCTCCCCGGCCGAGGTCGTGGAGAAGATCGGCGCGTACGCCGCCATCGGCTCCTCCCGCCTCTACCTCCAGCTGCTCGACCTCCACGACCTCGACCACCTGGAGCTGATCTCCGCCCAGGTGCTGTCCCAGATCGGCTGAGGGAGGCCACGGCCCGTGCCCCGTGCAACCGGCCCGCTCGCCGGGGCCCTCGCCCGCAGGGTGGTGCTCCTGGACGGCGGCCTGAGCAACCAGCTCGCCGCTCAGGGCTGCGACCTGTCCGGCGGCCTCTGGACGGGCCGGGTGCTCGCCGAGCGGCCGGACCAGGTGGAGGCCGCCCACACCGCGTACGTGCGGGCGGGCGCCGAGGTGCTCATCACCGCGAGCTACCAGATCGGGTACCGGGCGCCGGAGGCCGGCGTACTGCTGCGCCGCAGCGTCGAGGTCGCCGACCGCGCGGCCCGGGCGGCGGACCACGAGGTCTGGGTGGCCGCCTCGGTGGGCCCGTACGGGGCGGTGCTCGCGGACGGCTCCGAGTACCGCGGCCGGTACGGGCTCACGGTCGCGGAGCTGGCCGCCTTCCACCGGCCCCGGATCGAGGCGCTGCTGGAGGCGGGGCCGGACGTGCTGGCCCTGGAGACCGTCCCCGACGCCACCGAGGCCGAGGCCCTGCTGGGCGTGCTCGCGGGGACGGGCACGCCCGCCTGGCTCAGCTACACCGTGGCCGGCGGCCGCACCCGGGCCGGCCAGCCCCTCGCCGAAGCCTTCGCCCTGGCGGCCGAAACCCCTGAGGTCATCGCGCTCGGCGTCAACTGCTGCGACCCCCAGGAGGTGGGGCCCGCCCTCGAAGCGGCCGCCTCCGTCACCGGCAAGCCGCTGCTGGCCTATCCGAACGACGGCTCGGTCTGGGACGCGGCCACCGGCCAGTGGCACTCCCCGCCCGCCCCGCCCCCCTGGGACCTCCCCGCCTGGCGCTCCACCGGCGCCCGCCTCCTCGGCGGCTGCTGCCGCATCGGCCCACCTGCCATCGAGACCCTTGCGGCCCGCATGCGCGCGCGGTAGCCAAGGGCGGGGCGCCGGGGTGGCCGCCACCGGCGGGGCCGACCCCCGCGCCGCACTCGCGGCCCGGTCGGGCTCACCGCTGGTGCGCCGGAATCGCCGCACCGCCGGCCGTGCGTAAAGCCGCCGCCCCCGTACGGCCGCTAATTAGGTCGTATGGGGGAACTTTCCCCGAGAACTCCGGGAAACCCACCGGCGGGATCGTTCATCCAGGGCAGCGGAATGTCCGCGACCCTGGAAGGACGGAACATCACCTATGAAGATGACCGCGCGCGGAAGCATTGCGGCGCTCCTGACCTGTATGGCCGCGGCCGGCGCGGCCACCCCGGCCGTGGCCGACGCGGTTCCCGTGGGTGTCCCGCTGGACGCCGTGAAGACCACGCTGGGCGTGGACGCCCCGCGCGTGGCCACCGGGGTGCCGGTGCCGATGGTCGGCGCGCCCGAGGCGCCGCGCATGCACACCGGCGAGCTGCTGCCGGCCCCGCTGCTCCCGGTGGTCCCCGTCACCATGGACCTCGGCCACACGCTCGTCGGCGCCCCGGTGCCGAACCTGGCGGGCCGCCCCGAGACGGACGGCGAGGGTTCCCTGGACGCCCCCGAGACGAAGGTGCACGCCTGGACCCCCGGCGCGATCGTCGGCGCCCCGCTGTCGATGCCGGACGGCAGCAACTTCGGGATCCCGAACGTCGTCACCCCCAAGCTGGGGCTGTCCGCGCCCGAGCTCGTGGGCACCCCGGCGGCGCTTCTCG
The DNA here is from genome assembly GCF_044454045.1 of Streptomyces sp. NPDC051578. Lineage (NCBI taxonomy): Bacteria > Bacillati > Actinomycetota > Actinomycetes > Kitasatosporales > Streptomycetaceae > Streptomyces > Streptomyces sp. NPDC051578. The sequence goes on along the minus strand of NZ_JBITDH010000008.1, from coordinate 235,128 downwards.
GCCTGCGCTGAGCGCTCCGCGGACAGGGTCCGGCAGACGCCGGGTCAAAAAGCCGTCCGGTCTGGGAACGTGTAGGGCATGGGATTCCATGTCGACTCCGAGACCGGGCGGCTGCGCCGCGTCATCCTCCACCGGCCCGACCTGGAGCTGAAGCGGCTCACACCGAGCAACAAGGACGCCCTCCTCTTCGACGACGTGCTCTGGGTGCGCCGCGCCCGCCAAGAGCACGACGGGTTCGCGGACGTGCTGCGCGACCGGGGCGTCGAGGTCCACCTCTTCGGAGACCTGCTCCGCGAGGCCCTGGACATCCCGGAGGCGAGACACCTCGTCCTGGACCGGGTCTTCCACGAGAAGGAGTACGGCCCGCTCGCCACCGATCACCTGCGCCAGATCTTCGACGGCCTGACCTCCGACCGGCTGGCGCAGGCGCTGGTCGGCGGCATGACCAAGCGGGAGTTCCTGGAGCGGCACGTCGAGCCGGTGTCCGTCCGCTTCCACGCACTGGAGCTGGACGACTTCCTCCTCCAGCCGCTGCCCAACCACCTGTTCACCCGGGACACCTCCGCCTGGATCTACGACGGCGTCTCCATCAACGCCATGCGCTGGCCCGCCCGGCAGCGCGAGACCGTGCACTTCGAGGCGATCTACAAGCACCACCCGGTCTTCACCTCCTCCGGCGCCTTCCACTATTGGTCGCAGGGCCTGGCGGACTACCCGTCCACCATCGAGGGCGGTGACCTGCTGGTCATTGGCAACGGCGCCGTCCTGATCGGGATGAGCGAGCGGACGACGCCGCAGGCGGTGGAGATGCTGGCGCGCGGCCTGTTCGCCGCGGGGTCCGCGACGAGCATCGTGGCGCTGGACATGCCCAAGCGGCGGGCCTTCATGCACTTGGACACGGTGATGACGATGGTGGACGCGGATACGTTCACCCAGTACGCGGGTCTGGGCATGCTGCGCTCCTACACGATCGAGCCGGGCGCCGGGGCGAGCGAGCTGAAGGTGACCGACCATCCGCCGGAGCACATGCACCGGGCCATCGCCGCGGCCCTCGGCCTCGGCGGCATCAGGGTCCTCACCGCCACCCAGGACGTGCACTCGGCGGAACGCGAGCAGTGGGACGACGGCTGCAACGTGCTGGCGGTCGAGCCGGGCGTGGTCGTCGCGTACGAGCGGAACGTCACGACCAACACGCATCTGCGCAAGGAGGGCATCGAGGTGATCGAGATCCCCGGCAGCGAACTGGGGCGCGGCCGGGGCGGCCCGCGGTGCATGAGCTGCCCCGTGGAGAGGGACGCCACCTGACCCGAGGGCGCAAGGGCTCAAGCGGCCCGAGGACCCGACGGTATGAGGGGGCCCCGCCGGCCGTGAGGGGGCCAGGGGACCAGGGGGATGTATATCAATACGGAAGGTCGTATAGACTTCCAACCTCCCCTGTCAGCGTCATTTTGGAGCGTCCCCATGGCCACCGACCTCGCCGGCCGCAGTTTCCTCAAGGAGCTCGACTTCACAGCCGCCGAGTTCCGCGGTCTGATCGAGCTCGCCGCCGCCCTCAAGGCCGCCAAGAAGAACGGCACCGAGCAGCAGTACCTCAAGGGCCGCAACATCGCGCTGATCTTCGAGAAGACCTCCACGCGCACCCGCTGCGCCTTCGAGGTCGCCGCCGCCGACCAGGGCGCCCGCACCACCTACCTCGACCCCACCGGCTCCCAGATGGGCCACAAGGAGTCGGTCCGCGACACCGCCCGCGTCCTCGGCCGGATGTTCGACGGCATCGAGTACCGCGGCGACAGCCAGGGCACCGTCGAGGAACTGGCCGCGCACGCGGGCGTGCCCGTCTTCAACGGGCTCACCGACGACTGGCACCCCACCCAGATGCTGGCCGACGTGCTCACCATGACCGAGCACTCGGGCCGGCCGCTGGAGCGGATCGCCTTCGCCTACCTCGGCGACGCCCGCTTCAACATGGGCAACTCCTACCTGGTGACCGGCGCCCTGCTGGGCATGGACGTGCGGATCGTCGCGCCCGAGGCGTACTGGCCGGCCGAGTCGGTGGTGACGGCGGCCCGCGCCCTGGCCGAGGCGAGCGGCGCCCGGATCACCCTCACCGAGGAGATCGCCGAGGGCGTCGCCCAGGCCGACTTCGTCATCACCGACATCTGGGTGTCCATGGGCGAGCCCAAGGAGGTCTGGGACGAGCGGATCCGGCTGCTGTCCCCGTACGCGGTGACCATGGACGTGCTGCGGGCGACCGGCAACCCGGACGTGAAGTTCATGCACTGCCTGCCCGCCTTCCACGACCTCGGCACCCAGGTGGCCCGCGACATCCACGCCCGGCACGGCCTGGATTCCCTGGAGGTGACGGACGAGGTGTTCGAGTCGGCGCACTCCGTCGTCTTCGACGAGGCGGAGAACCGGCTGCACACCATCAAGGCCGTCCTCGTGGCGACCCTGGCGGCGCCGGGCGCGCAGCTGCCCGCATAGGCATACGCGGACCCTCCCGGGCCCGGCCCGCAGACGGCCTCCCGGGAGAGTCATCGCGTTTCTGTGACGGGAGTCACGACTCGGTGATACCGTCGGAACCGTGAGCCCCTTCATCGGTTCCACCCCAGCGACCGAACGGTGGCGCCACCTCCGGGTGACCCGGCAGGACGGCGTGGCCACCGTCACCCTCGACCGGCCCGAGAAGCTGAACGCGCTCACCTTCGGCGCCTACGCCGACCTGCGCGATCTGCTCGCCGAACTCTCCCGTGAGCGTTCCGTACGCGCCCTCGTCCTGGGCGGCGAGGGGCGCGGCTTCTGCTCCGGCGGGGACGTGGACGAGATCATCGGCGCCACCCTGGCCATGGACACCGCCCAGCTCCTCGACTTCAACCGGATGACCGGCCACGTCGTCCGCGCCGTACGCGAATGCCCCTTCCCCGTCATCGCCGCCGTCCACGGCGTCGCCGCCGGGGCCGGGGCCGTCCTCGCGCTCGCCGCCGACTTCCGGATCGCCGACCCCACCGCCCGCTTCGCCTTCCTCTTCACCCGCGTCGGCCTCTCCGGCGGCGACATGGGCGCCGCCTACCTGCTGCCCCGCGTCGTCGGCCTCGGGCACGCCACCCGGCTGCTGATGCTCGGAGAGCCCGTACGGGCGCCCGAGGCGGAGCGGATCGGCCTGCTCAGCGAGGTCACCGAGGAGGGCAAGGCCCACGTCCGGGCCGCCGAGCTGGCCGCGCACCTGGCCGCCGGACCCGCCCTCGCCTACGCCCAGACCAAGGCGCTGCTCACCGCCGAACTGGACATGCCGTTGGCCGCCTCGGTCGAACTCGACGCCAACACGCAGGCCCTGCTGATGCACGGCAAGGACTACGCCGAGTTCCACGCCGCCTTCACCGGGAAGCGGCCGCCGGAGTGGAAGGGCAGGTAGCGCCGTGCCCCTCGGAACGAGGCTGCGGGTGGCCGTGGTGGGCGGGGGGCCCGGCGGACTGTACTGCGCCGCTCTGCTGGCCAGGCAGGGCCACACGGTCGAGGTCCGCGAACGCAACGCCCCCGACGACACCTTCGGCTTCGGCGTGGTCCTCTCCGACGAGACGCTGGGCGGCATCGAGCGCGCCGACACCGTCGTGCACGCCGCCCTGAGCGCGGAGTTCACCCGCTGGGACGACGTGGCCGTGGTGCACCGGGGCCGGATGCTGACCTCCGGCGGCCACGGCTTCGCGGCCCTGGGGCGCCGGCGCCTGCTGGAGATCCTGCACGAGCGCTGCACGGACCTCGGGGTGGCGCTCCGCTTCCGCACCGGGGCACCGGACGCGCACGTGCTCGCGGCCTCGTACGACCTGGTGGTCGCGGCGGACGGGGTACACAGCGCGACCAGGGAGGGCGGCGCCGGGCACTTCCGGCCGACCGTGACGACCGGCCGCTGCCGCTACATCTGGCTCGCCGCCGACTTCGCCTTCGACTCCTTCCGCTTCGAGATCGCCGAGACCGAGCACGGGGTCATGCAGCTGCACGGGTACCCGTACGCGCCCGACGCCTCCACCGTGATCGTCGAGATGCGGGAGGAGGTGTGGCGGGCTGCGGGTCTCGACCTGTGCGACGAGGACGAATCGGCGGCCCGCTGCGCCAAGACCTTCGCCGAGGCCCTGCGGGGACGGCCGCTGCGCGGCAACAAGTCGGCCTGGACCCGGTTCCGTACCGTCGTCAACGAGCGGTGGTCCCACGGCAACGTGGCCCTGCTCGGGGACGCCGCGCACACCGCGCACTTCTCCATCGGCTCCGGCACCAAACTGGCCGTGGAGGACGCCCTCGCGCTCGCCGAGGCCGTGGCCGCGCGGCCCGACGACGTACCGGCCGCCCTGGACGCCTACGAGGCCGCCCGCCGGCCCGCGGTGGCCAGTACCCAGCGCGCGGCGGCCGCCAGCATGCGGTGGTTCGAGGACATCGCGGGATACGTCGACCAGCCCGCCCGGCAGTTCGCGTTCAACCTCCTCACCCGCAGCCGCCGGGTGACCCACGACAACCTGCGGATGCGCGACGCCCGCTTCACCCGGTCCGTGGAACGGGACTTCGGCTGCCCCGACGACGGGGGAACCCCGCCCATGTTCACCCCGTTCACCCTGCGCGGACTGACCCTGCGCAACCGGGTCGTGGTCTCACCGATGGACATGTACTCGGCGAAGGACGGGGTACCGGGCGACTTCCACCTGGTGCACCTCGGCGCCCGGGCCCTCGGCGGCGCCGGCCTCGTCATGACCGAGATGGTGTGCGTCAGCGCCGAAGGCCGGATCACCCCGGGCTGCGCGGGCCTCTACACGCAGGAGCAGGCGCAGGCCTGGAAGCGGATCGCGGACTTCGTCCACACCTCCGCGCCCGGGGCCGCGCTCGGCGTGCAGCTCGGGCACTCGGGCCGCAAGGGCTCGACCCGGGTGATGTGGGAGGGCATGGACGATCCCCTCCCCGAGGGGAACTGGCCCGTGGTGGCCGCCTCCCCGCTGCCGTACCGGCCCGGCGTCTCGGCCGTCCCGCGCGCCCTCGATACCGCCGGGATGGCCGCGGTCCGGGCGGACTTCGCCGCTGCCGCCGGCCGGGCCGCCGACGCCGGCTTCGACCTGCTCGAACTGCACTGCGCCCACGGCTACCTGCTGTCCGGGTTCCTCTCCCCGCTCACCAACCACCGCACCGACGCCTACGGCGGCTCCCTCGACAACCGGCTCCGCTTCCCACTGGAGGTCTTCGACGCGGTCCGGGAGGCCTGGCCGCAGGACCGCCCCATGACCGTCCGGCTCTCGGCCACCGACTGGGCCCCCGGCGGCACCACCCCCGAAGACGCCGAACGCATCGCCGCCGCCTTCGCCGCCCACGGCGCGGACGCCATCGACGTGTCCACGGGCCAGGTGGTGGCGGACGAGGCCCCCGAGTACGGGCGCTCCTACCAGACGCCGTACGCCGACCGGATCCGCAACGCCCTCGGCGTCCCGGTCATCGCGGTCGGCGCGATCTCCTCATGGGACGACGTGAACTCCCTGCTGCTGGCCGGGCGCGCCGACCTGTGCGCGGTGGGCCGTCCGCACCTCTACGACCCGCACTGGACCCTGCACGCCGCCGCCGACCAGTCCTACACCGGCCCGGCCGCGCCGTGGCCGGCCCCTTACCGGGCCGGCAGCCGCAAACCGCCGACCGGCCGCGGGTAGCAGCGGGCCAGCGGCTTGGACCTGACGGCCGCGGGTAGCAGCGGGCCGGCGGCTCGGACCTGACGGCCGCGGGGAGCAGCTCGGCGGCCTTGCCGGTCAGAGGGCCGCCAGCTCGACCCGGTCCTCCACGGGGGTGTAGCCGAGGCGCCGGTAGACGCCGTTGCTCGTGGGGTTGGCCAGGTCCGCGAAGAGCACCACCTCCGTGGCGCCGGCCCGGTACGCCGCCTCGCTCACCGCGTGCGTCACCCCGGCCGCATAGCCCCGGCCGCGCAGCTGGGGCGGGGTGTAGACGGGGCCGACCCGGGAGACCGAGCGGACCGGGCGGAAGAAGCCCGCCATCGACACGGGCGTTCCCGCGTGCTCCCAGAGCAGCATCCCGCCGTAGGAGACCCGGTCCCGCAAGGCCGCCTCGCGGGCGCGCCCCGGCTCACCGGACTCGCGCTTGAACGCGTCGACCCATTCCACCAGCAGCGGCAGGTGCGCCTCGGTCGCGGCCAGGGGCCGGCCCTCGGGCAGGGGGTGCGGGGCGACCAGGCCGGCCAGCCGGTACAGCCGGGCCTCCGCCGCGACCCGCGACGGCTTCCCCCAGGCCGCCGCCAGGGCGGCCGCGTCCCGGCGGCGTACGTCGAAGCCGTCGACGCCGGCCGGCAGGGGCTCCACGGCCTGCGCGGAGCCCAGGGCCTCCACCGCCTCGGCCGGCACCGCGCCCAGCAGCAGCGGGCGCGGCGGGGTGCACAGCAGCCCGCCGGACACGGCCCCGTCGGCGCCGGTCCACCAGCCGAAGAACGGCGTGTCCGGCCCGTAGGCCGTCGGGCCGCGCCGTTCCAGCGCGTCCATGGCGGTGAGCAGGGACGTGTTCTCCACGGGCCGCGCGGCGACGGCCGGGCCCGCGGCGGCTACGAAGGCGGCGAAGTCGGTGCTGAGGGTCCAGGTCATGCGGCCCCATGTTGTCCGCCGCCCGGCCCCCCCGCACCCCATTTCGCCGCCGGGCCCCGTCCGGGCGCTCTCCCCGGGCCTACTGCTCCACGAACGCGGCCCCGAGGTCCCGCAGCCGCGCGTGCAGTTCTGCGAAGACGGCCGCCGCGCGGTCGCCCGGCCAGTCCGCGGGCAGCAGCTCCCGCGGCAGCCCCGGGTCCGCGTAGGGGAGCCGGCGCCAGCTGTCCAGGGCCAGCAGGTAGCCGCGGTAGGCCTGCTCCGGGGTCGGACCGGGGCCCGACTGGAGGGCCCGCAGCTCCGGTTCCTGCTGGTCGAGGAACTCCTCGTGCTGCTTGGCCAGCGCTGTCAGGTCCCACCAGCGGGCCACCGCCTCGGCCGTCGGGGCGAAACCGAGGTGGGCGCCGCGGAACAGTTCCACGTACGGCGTCAGGTGCAGCCGCTCCATGGTGCGGCCGGTCTCCTCGTACAGGTGCGCGGGGGCGATCCAGACGCCCGGCGCCACCGCGCCGAAGCCCAGCCGCGCCAGCCGGGAGCGCAGCAGGTGCCGCTTGTGCCGCTCCTGCTCGGGGACGGAGAAGACGGCGACCAACCATTCCTGCGACAGCCGGGGGGACCCGTAGATCCGCCGGTCGCCGTCCTCCAGCAGCTGCCGGGCCTCCTCGGACAGCTCGTACGCGGCCGCCCCGTCGGCCGCGCGGGCGGGCAGCAGGAAGCCCCGCCGCTTCAACCGGGACACCGACGAGCGGACGGAAGGTGCGTCCACGCCGGCCGCGCCCAGCAGGCGGATCAGCGCGGACACCGGGACCGGGCCCTCGAAGGCCCGCCCGTAGGCACCGTAGAACGTGACGATCAGGGATCGCGGGGTGTGCTGCTCGGCCACGGGTTCACTCTAGATCGCGCAGGCGGAAGCGTTGAAGTTTGCCCGTGGGCGTCCGGGGGAGCGCGGGGACGAAGACGAAGGCCCGCGGGCACTTGTGCGGGGCCAGCTCGGCGCGCATGAACGCCCGCAGCGCCTCCTCCGTCAGGGTGACCCCGTCGCGCGCCACGGTGTACGCCACGACGACCTGGCCGCGGCGTTCGTCGGCGCGCCCGACCACCGCGGCCTCCACCACGTCCGGGTGGCGCAGCAGTGCCTCCTCCACCTCCGGGCCGGAGATGTTGTAACCCGAGGAAATGATCATGTCATCGGCGCGGGCGACGTACCGGAAGTAGCCGTCCGCGTCGCGCACGTACGTGTCCCCGGTCAGGTTCCAGCCGTCCCGTACGTACTCCGTCTGCCGCGGGTCGGCCAGGTACCGGCAGCCCACCGGCCCCCGGACGGCCAGCAGCCCCGGCTCCCCGTCCGCCACGGGCAGGCCCGCGGGATCCACGACGCGGGCCTCCCAGCCCGGCACCGCCCGGCCGGTGGTGCCGGGCCGGATGTCCTCGTCGGCGGCCGAGATGAAGATGTGCAGCAGCTCGGTGGCCCCGATGCCGTTGATGATGCGCAGCCCGGTGCGCTCGTACCAGGCCTGCCAGGTGGCGGCCGGCAGGTTCTCGCCCGCCGAGACGCAGCGGCGCAGCGCGCAGAGGTCGTAGGCGCCCGCGTCGTAGGGGCCCAGGGTGTCCAGCATCGCCCGGTAGGCGGTGGGCGCGGTGAACAGGACCGTCACCCGGTGTTCGACGAGCGCCGGCAGCAGCTGCCGCGGCGCGGCCTGCTCCAGCAGCAGCGAGGAGGCCCCGGCCCGCAGCGGGAACACCACCAGGCCGCCGAGCCCGAAGGTGAAGCCGAGCGGGGGACTGCCCGCGAACACGTCGTCGGGACGGGGGCGCAGCACGTGGCGCGAGAAGGTGTCCGCCACGGCGAGCAGGTCACGGTGGAAGTGCATGCAGCCCTTGGGGCGCCCGGTGGTGCCGGAGGTGAAGGCGATCAGGGCCACGTCGTCGGCGGAGGTGGCCGCCGCGGGGAACGGCCCCGAGTGCCGTGCGGCGAGCCGGAGGAGGTCGCCCGGGTCCTCGCCGCCGTACGGGGTGATCCGCAGCCCCGGGACCTCGGCCTTGACCAGGTCGTCCAGCGCGTCCACGTGGCACAGGGCGTGGCCCGCCCGGGCCATCGCGCACACCGTGGCCAGCTCCTGCGCGCGCTGCTGGGCCAGTACGGTGACCGCGACCGCCCCCGCCTTCATCACCGCCAGCCAGCAGGCGGCCAGCCACGGACTGGTCGGCCCCCGCAGCAGCACCCGGTTGCCGGGGACGACACCGAGGTCGGCGGTGAGGACGTGGGCGAGCCGGTCGACGCGCTCGCGCAGCTCCCCGTACGACCACACCTCGCCGCCCGCGCCCCGGAAGGCCGGGCGGTGCGGCCCGAACCGGTCGATGGTGGCGTCCAGCAGCTCCGCCCCGCAGTTCAGCCGGTCCGGATAGGCCAGCTCGGGCAGGTCGAACAGCAGGCGCGGCCAGGTTCCGCCGGGCGGCAGGTGGTCGCGGGTAAAGGTGTCGACGTGCGCGGAAGGCTTGAGCTCCAAGGCTGGTTCGCCCCCTCGGGACGGTCGCGGGTCGCGTGACGAGCGTATCGTGACGGTGACGGCAGTCAACAGGACGCGATAGATGCGGGGTTGTTTGCATGACCGGATTCGCGCTCGGGGTGGACCAGGAGGAATGGTGCGGGCGGCTGCGCGCACTGTCGGCGCGGCGGCTGCGACCGCTGGCCGAGAAGGGCGAGCCGGGCCGGGTCAACCGGCCGCTGCTGGCCGCACTCGGGGAAGAAGGCCTGCTGGAGCGGGTGTTCGTCTCGGGCGCGCTGGAGCTGTGCCTGCTGCGGGAGTCGCTGGCGTACGGCTGCACGGAGGCGGAGACGGCGCTGGCCCTCCAGGGGCTGGGGGCGTACCCGGTGCTGCGCGCCGGCAGCCCGGCGCAGCGGGAGCGGTGGCTGCCGGGGGTGCGGGCGGGCCGGCTGGTGGCCGCCTTCGCCCTCAGTGAGCCGGGCGCCGGCTCGGACGCGGCGGCGCTGGCGCTGGCGGCGGAACGGGACGGCGGCGGCCCCGGCCGAGCCGCCGCCGGTGTGGACGGTGTGGACGGTCGGGGCTGGCGGCTCACGGGGGAGAAGCGGTGGATCTCCAACGCCCCGGAGGCGGATTTCTACACCGTGTTCGCCCGCACGGGTGAGGGCCCGGGGGCCAAGGGCGTCACCGCCTTCCTCGTCCCGGCGGACCGGCCCGGCCTGTCGGGCGAGGCGCTGGACATGCTGTCCCCGCACCCCATCGGCTCGCTCGCCTTCGACGGGGTCCCGGTCGGCCCCGAGGACGTCCTCGGCGAACCGGGGCGCGGGTTCCGCGTCGCGATGGACACCCTGAACCTGTTCCGGCCCAGCGTCGGGGCCTTCGCCGTGGGCATGGCCCGGGCGGCACTGGACGCGACGCTCGCGCACACCTCGGGCCGCGGCGCCTTCGGCGGGGTCCTGGCGGACCTCCAGGCGGTGGCGCACCGGGTGGCGGAGATGGCGACGCGGACCGAGGCCGCCCGGCTGCTGGTCTACGCGGCCGCCGGGGCCTACGACAGCGGATCCCCGGAGGTGCCCAGGCGCGCGGCCATGGCCAAGCTCCTGGCGACGGAGACCGCGCAGTACGTGGTGGACCACGCGGTCCAACTGCACGGCGCGATCGCCCTCCAACGGGGCCACCTGCTGGAACACCTCTACCGGGAGGTGCGTGCACCGCGCATCTACGAGGGGGCCAGCGAGGTCCAGCGCACGATCATCGCCAAGGAGCTCTACCGGGAGGTGGCCGCGCGATGAGTGTGGAGCGCGTCAACCCGGCGGAACTCGCCCCTGCGGCGGGCTTCTCGCACGCCGTCGTGGCGACCGGCTCCCGCCTGGTGTTCCTCGCCGGACAGACCGCGCTGGACGGCTCCGGCAAGGTGGTGGGGGAGACGCTGCCGCAGCAGTTCGAGCGGGCGCTGTCCAACTTGCTCACGGCGCTCGCAGCGGCGGGCGGGGCCCCTGCGCAGCTGACCCGGGTGACGGTGTATCCGGTGGACGTGGAGTCGTACCGGCGCCACGCCGCGGAACTCGGCCGCATCTGGCGGGCCCTGGTGGGCCGGGACTATCCGGCGATGGCGGTGGTGGGGGCCGTCAGGCTCTGGGACGAGCAGGCGCTCGTAGAACTGGACGGCATCGCCGTCCTGGACTGAAGGTGCGGTGCGGGTGCCTTTGACAGCGGGTGGGGGTAAGAGGGAGGGTGGAAATGTCCCCTTTGTAAGGAACATCCCCAATTCTCGGAGGTGCATCGTTATGCGCCGTGGGATCATCGCAGCTGTCGTGGCGGGGGCCGCCGGGGTGACGCTCGGCCTCATGCCGGTGAGCGGCGCGTTCGCCGCCACCCACACGGGCCTTCCGCAACACAGCCAGCAGCACTCCACCTACTCGCGCGGGCACGACTCACGCGACTGCGGCAACTCCTCCCGCTGGAACGACGACGACAGCGGCAACTGGCGCAACGCCGGCTGGAACGACGACCACGACAACGGCTACTGGAACGACGACCACGGTAGCTGGAACGACAACGGCAACTGGAACGACAACTGGAACGGCGGTGGTTGGGACAATTCGTCGGGCTATGACCACGGCGGAGGCCGCTGGTAAGTGGCCCGGCGGGGCCCGTTGACGCCGTCAGCGGGCCCCGCGGTACGTCTTGATCATGTCGTTGATCAGGTGCCGGGAGTCGTCGGCGTTCAGGGCCTGCGCCTGCAAGTGGTCGAACAGGATCTGGTAGGGGTACCGGTCGGCATGCTTCTCCAGGTACAGGTCACTGGTGAGGCGCTCCAGGTAGACCACTCCCGACTCGGATTCCGGATACGTGAGGATGGAGAACTGCCCCAGGACGCCGGGATGGGCCCCCGCGCCGTGGGGCAGCACCTGCACGGTGATGTGCGGCTCGGCGCCCAGGGAGTTCAGGTGCTCGAGCTGCTCGCGCATGACCTCGCGGTTGCCCACCGTGCGGTGCAGCGCCGATTCGTCCAGGATGGTCCATAAGCGCAACGGGCGCGCGGGGTGGTGCGCGCGGTGCTGGCGCCGCAGCCGTACGTCGAGGCTGACGGCGGCCTGTTCGGCCGTGGGGTGCGGGAAGGACCGTGCGATGACCTCCGCCGCGTACGGAGGGGTCTGCAGCAGGCAGGGCACCAGCAGCGCGTCGTAGGAGTGGATCGAAGCCGCCGCCGTCTCCAGCCCGATGTACACGCCGTAGGGGACGTCGCCGCAGGAGACCCACCAGCCCTGGCGGCCCGATTCCTTCGCCATCCGCATCAACGAGTCGACGAACGCCTGGTCGGTGATTCCGTAGATCCGGCACAGGTCGCGGACGTCGCGCGGGTTGATCGGGCGCCGTCCGGTCTCGATGAGACTGATCTTCGGCTGGGACACCATCAGACGCTGCGCCGCCTGCGAGGACGTCATGCCCGTGGCCTTGCGGAGCTGACGGAGTTCCGCGCCCAGGCGGCGCCTTCTGACCGTGGGATTTCCGTTGCCCGACATGGGCGGTGTACCTCCAGCTCAAGACATCACGCAGAGGTCACCTCACCCCACGGCCGACATCGGCAAACGCATTGTGCATAGGCCGCCCGACACGCGCGACATCCGCGAGGCCAACGTCATCAGTTCGGCCTAACGCGCCCGTCTGCGGGGCTCACTTCACAGGTGCTCGCCCTGCAGGGCGTGGGCCCCCGCTGCGATCACCTCGGCGAGTCGGTTCGCGACGGCCGTGCTGCACCCGCCGAGCCGGACGAAACCACGGCAGCCGACCGGGCCGTCGTTGCAGAGCGAGGGCAGGGTCAGGCCGGCGAGGGAGAGTGCGGCCTGGAGGCTCGTGACGGCTTCCTCGCCCGCGTGGTAGGCGGCGTCCTGGCTGCGCTTGTACCGGAGTCGCTCGGCGTGGGTGAGCTCGTAGGGCATGGTGCTGTCCTCCCAGGATACGTCGGGAAAGGTACGGGGGGCGGGGGCGTGCGCCACCCGGGCGGCGGGGCGTGGCCCCGGCGCGGCCCGGATTCCGTGGAGGGCCGCCGGTCACGGTGCACACCCGTAGGGCTGAGACCGGGCGTAGCCCGTGACTAATGCGTTTTGATCTTCGTTCTCGTAGTGCAAGTGATCAAGCTCCTTGACCTGGGGGAAGGGACGCGTTGCCGGAGGGACGGGAGTTCACGATCCGTAGCGGAATCTCGGAGGGGTAGCGGTACGGGCCGCCCTCTGGTCCATCACCGGGTAGTCGGGGAGTGCGCTGTCCGGGCTGCTCACGACGGTCGGTGGCCGCAGCAGGGAAAACGTGCGGCCGCGGTGGCGTGGAACGGCTTGGCGGGGCGGTCGCGTGAGGGTGATCTGGCGGACGAGTTGCTGCAGGCAGGCCAGCGCGGCGATGGGCGGGAGGGTGGCTGCGGCCTGGGCGGCGAACGTGCTGGGTGCCTGGGCGACGCACAGGAGTGTGGCCAGGGTGGAGAACAGCAGGACGATGGACCAGGAATGGACGGCGCGCCGCTGATGTAGTGCGGCCCGGAGGATGGACAGGGAAGCGGTCACCCACGGCCCGTAGATGAGCAGCGGCCACCAGCTGACGACGTCGTCCGCCGTGCGCGGTCCGGCGCTGTGGCGCAGCGCTTCACAAATGGCCAGACCGCTGAAGATGCTCACCACGGCGGCGATGACGGCGACCAGCAGGGCGGTGAAGAGGCTGCCCGTTCCGAGCAGGGTCACCACGGAGCTCTTCGCCGAGGTCCGGCGGTGCCCGGCGCGGGCCGGCGGGACCGGCCTCTCGTAGGCTCCCGGAGCCGGCTCGGTGACCGCGCCGACGGCGACGCCCGTATCCCCGGTGTCGTCGAAGCCGTAGTGGTCGAACGTCTCCGTGGGCCTCGGCTGCCTGGCCTCTTGCAGGAGATGGGCCAGTTCCTCGGCCGGATCCCACGGGATGTCCACCTCGCCCGCTCCCAGGAGCGGTTGTGGGTGGGCGACGTGCCATCCGCTGCCGTCGTGCCGCTCGTACTGTTCAAACACGGGGGGTCTCGCCTGAGCACTCGCTGACGGCGGTCTGGGCCGGGTCCGTGTGCGGCGAGCGCCGGCTGAACTCGTTCTGGATCCGGTTCATGGCCTCCAGGAAGTCCTCGAAGATCGAGGACGAGTAGTGGAGGTCGACCTCATGCCGCTGGCTGCGCAGGGTCGCACCCTTGTCGGGGGTCCAGCTCGTGTACGTCCATTCTCCGGCCCTCGTGGTCGAGGCGCTCGCGCCGAGTCCGAGGCCGCCGGCGCTCCGCAGAAAAATTTCTGCGTGGTTTGCATTTGTCATAGTCCATAAACGGTTCCGAGACCGGGGAGGGTGCGGGCCGTTCAGGTGATGCAGAGCGTGCGGTAAACCGGCCTTGACCAGTGTCTTTTATCATTTCTGCGGTTGTGGCAATCGGCTGACAAGGCGCAACCCCGCATATGCCGGGGCGTTATGACGGGGGTGAGCGGGCCAGACGGCCGACGCCCTGCCACCAGTTACCGGAGAGGAACCGCTGTGCCAGACATGCTCCTGAGAATCGCGCTGATCTGCGCTGTCCTGGGCACGGGATGTGCCGCCTGGACCTCATCCGGAGTCGGCCGCATGCACTCCATGGACATCCGTGAACTGCGGCGCCAGCAACGCTTCAAGCACGTCCTGACCGCCAACTCGGCGGCGGCGGGGCGCGACGGGGAAGGGGCGCCGGCCGTCTCGAAGCCGGCCGGCGCCTCCATCTGCGCCGAATGCGGTGCTTCCTCGGGCGGCCTCTGAGCCGGTGCTCCGGGTGGCGCGCCCGGCACCGGCCGGCCGGCTCAGCCCTCCAGCAGGGTCCCCATCCACTCCTCGATGCCGCCGACCGTCCGCGGCAGGGCGCCCGACATCAGCCGGGCGCCCGTCGCCGTGATGACCAGGTCGTCCTCGATGCGCACCCCTATGCCGCGCAGTTCCGCGGGCAGGGTCTCGTCGTCGGGCTGGAGGTAGAGGCCCGGCTCCACCGTGAGGACCTGCCCCTCCTCCAGCACCCCGTCCAGATACGTCCGGGCCCGCGCCTTCGCGCAGTCGTGGACGTCCAGCCCCAGCATGTGGCCGCTGCTGCACAGGGTGTAGCGCCGGTGCAGGTCGCCCTCCGCGTCCTTGAGGACACCCCATTCCGCGAGCCCTTCCGCGATCACCCGCATGCCCGCGCGGTGGAAGTCCCGAAAGCTCGCGCCGGGCCGCAGTGCGGCGATGCCCGCTTCCTGGGCGGCCAGGACCAGTTCGTACACCTGCCGCTGGACGGGGGAGAAGCGTCCCGACAGGGGGAGGGTGCGGGTGATGTCCGCCGTGTAGAGGGTGTCGGTCTCCACGCCCGCGTCCAACAGCAGCAGATCGCCCCGGTCCAGGCGGCCGTCGTTGCGGATCCAGTGCAGTACGCACGCGTGCGCGCCCGAGGCGGCGATCGTGTCGTACCCGGTCCCGTTGCCCTCCGCCCGGGCGCGCAGGCCGAAGACGCCCTCGATCCAGCGCTCGCCGCGCGGGTGTTCCAGCGCGCGCGGCAGGGACCGTACGACGTCCTCGAACCCGGCCGACGTGTGGTCCACCGCCAACTGGAGCTGGTCCACCTCCCAGGTGTCCTTCACCAGACGCAATTCCGAGAGGGCGGAAGCGAGTTCGGTGTCACGGGAGGCCTCTCGGCCCGTCGGTGAGCCGAGGGAGTCCAGGTGGGCGCAGCGGATGCCCGTCAGGGCCTCCGCCTCGGCCAGGTCGGCGCGGCGGCCCACCCAGAACTCCCCGTACCGGCGGTCCCGGTAGAACTCCTCGTTGCCGTCCGCGCGCGGCGAGCGGGGGCGCAGGTACAGCACCGCCTCGTGTCCGTGCGGGCCCGAAGGCTCCAGCACCAGGACGTGGCCCACCTGGTCCTCGCCGGTCAGTCCCGTCAGCCAGGCGTACGCGCTGTGCGGGCGGAAGCGGTAGTCGCAGTCGTTGGAGCGGACCTTGAGCTCGCCGGCCGGGACGATGAGCCGCTCGCCCGGGAAGAGCGCCGAAAGGCGGGCCCGGCGGGCGGGGGTGACGGCGGACGCCGGAATCCCGCTCGAACCGGGCAGCGGCGAAGGGGCCCAGCCGCCCGCCATGAAACGGGACAGCCCAGGGGAGACGGGCAGGTCGTGGCTGCCGATGTGGAGGCGGGAGGAGGCATCGGTCACGGGGGCTCCCTGAAAGAGAAGCGAACTGGTGGGCGCACAGGGGTTGTCAGTGCAATTTCACATTACTATGTTACAGCTCACACCGCGCCGCGTTAATCCCCGTCAAACGCCGCGTGAAGCAGGGCAGTTCACGCACTTCGCACCTCATGCACCTCGCACGCCACATCCTCAGCCCTCCCTTCCCCACAGGAGTCCTTGGTGTCCCAGCACAGAGCTGTGCGTTCGTCCCTCCTCTCGGCCGCCGTCGCCGTCACGCTCCTCGCCTCCGCCGGCCAGGCCGTGACCCACGCGGCCGAGACGGGTGCCCCGGTACCCGCCACCTTCACCTCCGGTTCCGCGGCCGGCACCACCGGCGGAGCCCCCGGCGCCATCGCGCCGAACCCCTTCGACGAGGTCGAGCACCGCGCCGACGCCCTGGCGCCCACCACCTCCGCACCGGCCCCCGCCCCCGGCGGCCAGGCGATATCCGACGGCAAGGTGCCCGGCGCCGCCCCGGCCGCGGGCGCCGCCGCCTCCGCACAGCGCACGGACAAGAGCGGCAAGCCCGCCCAGGGTGCCCCCACCACCCGGAGCCTGGCCGTCAACGTCCCCTGCACCCTCGACGGGATCACGGCGCTTTCCCCCGAGCAGTTCGCCGACTTCCTCGCCGACCCGGCCGTCCTCGCGGACGGCTGCCTGCGGGGCCTCATATGGACCTGGGACGCCCGCCTGGCACCCGTCATGGACGACGCGCACGTCCAGGCCGTCTCGCGCCGGATATCCGCCCTGGCCGCCGCCCACGACGGCCGCAACTCCTCCCACCTGGAGGAGATGTTCACCTTCCTGCACGCCGCCGTCTACCACGACTTCTCACGCGACGAGATCGACCTCACCGACGCCGCGACCGTCGACGCCATGAGCCGGGCCGTCACCGACTTCGGCAACGCCGCGCACACCTTCGACGCCACCGCCTCCAACGGCCGGACCCTGCGCGAGGCCCTCTACGCCACCGGGCCCGGCATGCGCCACCGCCAGCTCGGCCTCGTCAAGAAGGTCCTGGCCACCCTGGACGCCTCGCACCCCGCGACCAGCGGCGACGCCAACTGGGGCGGCGCCGCCCTCGCTGCCCTCACGGTCAACTACCTCGGCGTGTACCCGGGCAACGAAGACTCCGACTTCCACGCCGCCGTCAAGGCGGACCCCTCCTACCGGGCCGCCTTCAAGGCCTTCGCCGGGTACACCCACCTCAAGGGCACCACGAACGAATGGGCCGTCCGTGACGGGCTGGGCGAGTACGGCCGCTTCGGCCAGGTCGACGGCCTCCAGGACCAGATCACCGCCGACCTCGGCGCGCTCCTTCCCCAGGTCAAGACGGCCTGGGGCAACGGCAGCGAGCCCTGGGCCAAGGTCGTCAGCTGGCTGAACACCTACAACGCGTGCAAGCAGTACGGGGTGTGCAAGGAGGACATCGAGAAGATGCTCTTCCCCAACACCTACACGTACGACAACGGCGGCATCAAGGTCCGCACGGCCCTCGACCGGGCCACCGTCGACCAGCTCTACTACGCGAGCAAGCAGGTCAAGACGCAGTTCCACCGCGTGCTGGGCACCGACCAGCCGCTCGCCGGCGACCCCAACACCACGCTGAACATCGTGCTGTACGCCTCCCGCGCCGACTACGTCACCTACCAGACGATGCTGAACGGCTACGGCACCAACAACGGCGGCATGTACATCGAGAACGGCGCCACCTTCTACACCTACCAGCGCCGCGTCCCGCAGGACTCCACCCTCACCCTCGAAGAGCTCTTCCGCCACGAGTACACGCACTACCTCAACGGACGCTTCGCCGTCCCCGGCTTCTTCGGCGAGGGCGCCTGGTACGAGGGCGACCGCACCACCGCGATGGACGAGGGCACCGCCGAGTTCTTCGACGGCGCGACCCGCGACAACGGCATCGCCGTCCGCAAGTCCCTGGTCAAGGGCATCATCGCCGACACCGCCGGCGGCGGTCCCCGGATGTCGGTCGAGCAGCTGCTGAACGCCACGTACGACGGCGACGGTTTCCGCTTCTACAACTACGCCGGGACGTTCTTCGAGTTCCTGTGGACCGAGAAGCCCAGCCTGCTGCGCGAGATGTACACCCACCTGCGCGAGAACGACGTCGCCGGATTCGACGCCTGGCGCCACCGGATGGGCGCCGACACCTACCTCCAGCGCGACTACGACAAGTTCCTGGACGCGCAGATCGCCAAGGTCGACCAGCTGTACGTGCCGAACACCACGTTCACCGCGAACGACCGGCTGCGCGACTCCGCGCTCGCGAACGTGAAGTCCTCGTTCGCGGCGGCCACGTACAACACGCCGGACTGCGTGGAGAACGGCGACCCCGGCAAGCGCCGGTTCACCTGTACCGGCCGGATCACCGCCAACCTCAAGAACTGGCGCAGCGACGACCAGAACTTCAAGGACATGTCCGAGACGGTGGACTACTTCATCCTCGACCGGGCGGCCCCGGCCTCCAACAACCTGGCCGACATGAACTGTTCCTTCGGCCCCGTGGAGATCTGGAGCGACCACAAGGCGGGGACGTCGAGCTACAGCTGCGAGGGCCCGTTGCGCAGCTGACCACGGCTCCGGACCGGTCCCTTGCCGCAACGGGGGGAAGGGGCCGGTCCGGGCAGGGCCGGTGAGCCCGGCCGACCCTAGGCACCCCATAAAGAATGTGACATATTACTGCCGTGCCCAAGAGAACCAGTCTGGACGCCGTCATCATCGGCGCCGGTGTCGTCGGAGCCGCGTGCGCGTACTACGCCACCCGCGCGGGTCTGCGCGTGGCCGTCGTCGACCGCGGATCCGTCGCCGGCGGCACCACCGGTGCGGGCGAGGGCAACCTGCTCGTCTCCGACAAGGAAGCAGGACCGGAGCTCGACCTGGCCCTGCTGTCGGCCGGTCTGTGGCGCGAACTCGCCGCGGCCCTCCCCCAGGAGATGGAGTACGAGGACAAGGGCGGCCTGGTCGTCGCGCCGGACGAGGCTTCGCTGGGGGCGCTGCGGAGCTTCGCCGAAGGCCAGCGCGCGGCGGGCGTCACCGCCGTCGAGGTGAAGGAGGGCGACCTGCGCGAGCTGGAGCCCCATCTGGCCCCGGGACTCGCGGGAGGCTTCCACTACCCGCAGGACGCCCAGGTCCAGCCCGCCCAGGCGGCGGCCCGGCTGCTGGCCGCGGCGGCCGCAGAGGGGGCCCTGGTCCAGCTCGGTGAGGAGGTGACGGAGTTCGTCGTGGAGCGCGGGGCCGTAAGGGGAGTGCGCACCCGGACCGGGGAACTCCTCGCCCCGGCCGTCGTCAACGCCGCCGGCACCTGGGGCGGCCGGATCGCGGAACTCGCCGGCATCACGCTGCCCGTGCTCCCGCGCCGTGGCTTCGTCCTGGTGACCGAGCCGCTGCCGAGGGTCGTGCGGCACAAGGTCTACGCCGCCGACTACATCGCGGACGTGGCCAGTGGGTCCGCCGCTCTGCAGTCCTCGGCGGTGGTCGAGGGGACCCCCTCGGGCCCGGTGCTCATCGGGGCCACCCGGGAGCGGGTCGGCTTCGACCGCTCCCTGTCCGTGGAGGCCCTGCGCCGCCTCGCGTCCCAGGCGGCCGCGCTGTTCCCCGTACTGGCCGACGTACGGGTACTGCGGACCTACCACGGCTTCCGCCCCTACCTGCCCGACCACCTTCCGGCCATCGGCCACGACCCCCGGGTGCCCGGGCTGCTGCACGCCTGCGGGCACGAGGGCGCGGGCATCGGCCTGGCCCCGGCCACCGGTGTGCTGGTCGCGGCCGCGCTGACCGGAGCCGAACCGCCCCTGGACCCCGCGCCGTTCCGGCCGGACCGGCCCTTCGGGCCGGAGCCGGGAACGGAGGGGCAGCCGTGAGCCGGCCGCACGCAGCCCCCCGTGAAGCCCCGATCCGAAGCGCGCCCGAAGAAGGAGACCTCCGATGAGCCGGCCCACCGGTGACCGCTCGCCCCGCGACCTCGTGGGCGGAGTCCCCGGGGCGACGTACGCCCTTCGCTTCGACGGCCGCGAGCTGACCGCGGAGTCCGGCCAGAGCATCGCCGCCGTGCTGTGGAACGCCGGAATCCTCGCCTGGCGCACCACGCGTGAGGGGGGCGCCCCGCGCGGGGCGTTCTGCGGGATCGGCAGCTGCTACGACTGCCTCGTCACGGTCAACGGCCGGCCGAACCAGCGGGCCTGTCTGGTCCCGGCGCGGCCCGGGGACACCGTCACCACCCAGGAAGGGACCGGCCGTGCCGACCTCGCCGTCTGACCCCTCGTCGCCGGAGCGCGTCGTGCCCGGCCCGGCCGGGAGCGGCCTCGCCGTGCCCGACCTCGCCGTCGTCGGTGCCGGGCCCGCCGGGCTGGCCGCCGCCGTCACCGCCGCCCGCCTCGGGCTGCGGGTGGCGCTGCTGGACGCGGGGGAGCGCCCCGGCGGCCAGTTCTACCGCCGGCCCGCGCCCTCCCTCGGCGCCGAACGGCCGGAGGCCCTGCACCACGGATGGGCCGCCTTCGCCACCCGCGAAGCCGCCCTGCGCGCCCACGAATCGGCGGGCCGGATCACCTACCTCCCGGCGCACCACGTCTGGACGGTGGTCCCGGACGGCGAGCGCTGGACCCTGCACGCCGTCGCGGGCCCCGAGGAGCGCTCCGTCACCCTGGTGGCCCGCGCCGTCCTGCTGGCCACCGGAGCCTACGAACGGCACCTGCCCTTCCCCGGTTGGACCCTGCCCGGGGTCGTCGGGGCCGGCGGGGCCCAGGCCATGCTCAAGGGCGGCTTGGTGCTGCCGGGCAAGCGGGTGGTCGTCGCCGGGAGCGGGCCGCTGCTGCTCGCCGTGGCCGGCTCCCTCGCGGCCGCCGGAGCCGCCGTCCCGGCCGTCGTCGAGGCGGCCTCGTACACCGCGTACGCGGGCCGGCTGCCCACCCTGCTGCGCAACCTCGGCAAGCTGGCCGAAGGCGCCACGTACGGCGGCGCGCTGCTGCGCCACGGCGTGCGCCTGCTGACCCGGCACGCCGTCACCGAAGCGCACGGCCGCGGCCGGGTCGAGGCCGTCACCGTGACCCGGCTGGACGGCGACTGGCGTCCGCTGCCCGGCACCGGGCGGCGGATCCCCTGCGACGCCGTCGCCGTCGGCCACGGCCTCGTGCCCCAGCTGGAGCTGGCGACCGCCCTCGGCTGCGCCACCCGCCCCGGGGCGGACGGGACGGCCGCCCTGGAACTGGACGCCGGGCAGCGCACCTCCGTCCCCGGGATCTGGTCCGCGGGCGAGACCGGCGGTATCGGGGGCGCCCAACTGGCACTGGTCGAGGGCGAACTGGCCGCCTTCTCCATCGCCGGCCGCCCCGCGCCGGCCGCCCTCCTCCGCCGCCGCTCGCGGCTGCGCGCCTTCGCCGGGGCGATGGCCGCCGCGCACCGCCCGGGCGGAGGGTGGACGGGCTGGCTGCGCGAGGACACCGACGTGTGCCGCTGCGAGGAGGTCCCGGCGGGCCGGATCCGGCAGGCCACCTGTGATCTCGGCGCGCGGGACGCCCGTACGGTCAAACTGCTCACGCGGGCCGGCATGGGCTGGTGCCAGGGCCGGATGTGCGGCCCGGCCGTGGCCGCCTTGGCGGGGGAGACCTCCTCCGCCTCGGGGCCCGCCCCCGACCGGCGCCCCCTCTCCTGCCCGGTACCGTTGCGCCATTTGGCCGAACTGCCGCAGGAAAACCGCTGATCCGAATCCGGATCCGGCACGTCCGGACCCTTGTGGGCATCTCGCGTCCCACAGTAAAATGTCACACACCACTCTAGGGAGTCCCACATGACGCACGCGCCCACCCCCGCGCCCGCCCAGCCCCGCAGCCGCCCCTGGCACGGCATCATGGTCGCCACCGCACTGCCGCTGCGCGAAGACCTCACCGTCGACTACGACGCCTACGCCGAACACGTGGCCTGGCTGATCGCCAACGGCTGCGACGGGGTCGTACCCAACGGCTCCCTCGGCGAGTACCAGACCCTCACCGACGAGGAGCGGGCCCGGGTCGTCCGCACCGCCGTCGAGGCGGCCGGCGACGGCAGCCGCGTCATGCCCGGGGTCGCCGCCTACGGCAGCGCCGAGGCCCGCCGCTGGGCCGAGCAGGCGGCGGAAGCCGGGGCGGGATCCGTCCTGCTGCTGCCTCCCAACGCGTTCCGCGCCGACGAGGACGCCGTCCGCGCCCACTACGCCGAGGTGGCGCGGGCCGGGCTGCCCGTCGTCGCGTACAACAACCCCATCGACACCAAGGTGGACCTGACGCCCGCGCTCCTGGCGCGGCTGCACTCCGACGGCAGCATCGTCGCCGTGAAGGAGTTCAGCGGAGACGTGCGGCGCGCCTACGAGATCGCCGAACTCGCCCCCGGGCTCGACCTGTTGATCGGCGCGGACGACGTGCTCCTCGAACTCGCCCTCGCCGGCGCCGTCGGCTGGATCGCCGGCTACCCCAACGCCCTCCCGCAGTCCTGCGCCACCCTGTACCGGGCCGCCGTCGCCGGCGACCTCGCCACCGCGCTGCCTCTCTACAAGTCCCTGCACTCGCTGCTGCGCTGGGACTCCAAGACCGAGTTCGTGCAGGCCATCAAGCTCTCCATGGACCTGGCCGGCCGCCCCGGCGGCACCACCCGCCCGCCGCGCTTCCCGCTCACCGGCGAGATCGAGGCGGCCGTCCGCGCCGCCACCGAGAAGGCCCTCGCCGAGGGCCACAACTAGGACCCTTGGAGGACCCATGCGCACGCGCAACATCTACCACGCGGTGGATTCGCACACCGAGGGCATGCCGACCCGCGTGATCACCGGGGGAATCGGGGTCATCCCCGGCGACACCATGGCCGACAAGCGGCTCTACTTCATCGAGCACATGGACCACGTCCGCACCCTGCTCATGTACGAACCGCGCGGCCACTCCGCGATGAGCGGCGCCGTCCTCCAGCCCCCCACCCGCCGCGACGCCGACTTCGGCGTGCTCTACATCGAGGTGTCGGGCCTGCTGCCCATGTGCGGGCACGGCACCATCGGGGTGGCCACCGTCCTGGTCGAGACGGGCCTGGTCCCGGCCGTGGAACCGGTGACCACGGTCCGGCTCGACACCCCGGCCGGCCTGGTGAGCGTGGACGTCCGGGTCGAGGACGGATCGGCCACCGCCGTCACGCTCACCAACGTCGCCTCGTACTGCGCCGGGCTCGACCTCAAGGTGGACGTCCCCGGATACGGCACCGTGAGCTACGACCTGGCCTACGGCGGCAACTTCTACGCCTTCGTCGAACTCGACGCCCTCGGGCTCCCCTTCGACAGGGCCCGCAAGGACGACCTCCTGGCGGCCGGACTCGCCGTCATGGGCGCCGTCAACGCCTCCGCCGACCGGCCCGTCCACCGCGAGGACCCCTCCATCGCCGGGGTCAAGCACGTCTACCTCGCCGCCCCCGGCTCGGACGCCCGCCGCTCCCGGCACGCCATGGCCATCCACCCCGGCTGGTTCGACCGCTCGCCCTGCGGTACGGGCACCAGTGCGCGGATGGCCCAGCTCCACGCCCGGGGGCTGCTGCCGCTCGACACCGACTTCGTCAACGAGTCGTTCATCGGAACGGAGTTCACCGGCCGGCTCGTGGCGCAGACCACGGTGGGCGGCCTCCCCGCGGTGGTCCCCACGGTCACCGGACGGGCCTGGATCACCGGCACCGCCCAGTACTTCCTGGACCCCGCCGACCCGTTCCCCGCGGGGTTCCTGCTGTGACCGCCGACCCCACCGCGGTCCACGCGACCGCCCTCACCACCGTCCGCACCACCGACTACCACGCGGCGGGCGAGCCCTTCCGCATCGTCGACACCGCCGGTGAAGGCATGCCGGCCGTACCCGGGGACACGGTGGCCGAGCGCTGCGCCACCGCCATCGGTCCCGGCGGCTCCCCGACGGCTCCGCGGCGCGGTGCGCTGGACGACGTACGGCGGCTCCTGGTGCAGGAGCCGCGCGGGCACGCCGGCATGTACGGCGGGTTCGTCGTTCCGCCGGACGACGACGGGGCGCACTTCGGGGTGCTGTTCTGGCACAAGGACGGCTACTCCACCGCCTGCGGCCACGGCACCATGGCCCTCGGCGCCTGGGCCGTGGACTCCGGCCGGGTCCCGGCCCCGGACGACGGCAGCGTCCAGGTCCGCATCGACGTGCCGTCCGGGCGGGTCACCGCCACCGTGCACCGCTCCGGCGGCCGCACCACCGGGGTGACGTTCCGGGGCGTCCCCGCCCGGGTCGGCGCCCGCAAGGTGCCGGTCGCCACCACGCTGGGCCTGGCCGAAGCCGACATCGCGCACGCCGGCGCCTGTTACGCCTCGGTCGCGGCCCGGGACCTGGGGCTGGAGGTCACCACCGCCGCGCTGCCCTCACTGGTGCGCGCAGGGCAGGAGATCCGGGCGGCGCTGGCCACGCACCCCGGCACCTGGCACCCGGGCGGGCCGCTGCTCTCGGGCGTGTACGGGGTGATCCTCTACGAGGAACTCCCCGACACCCCCTTCGGACCGCACCAGCGCAATGT
Source organism: Streptomyces sp. NPDC051578 (assembly GCF_044454045.1). NCBI lineage: Bacteria > Bacillati > Actinomycetota > Actinomycetes > Kitasatosporales > Streptomycetaceae > Streptomyces > Streptomyces sp. NPDC051578. The sequence goes on along the minus strand of NZ_JBITDH010000008.1, from coordinate 210,777 downwards.
GACGGTCTTCGCCGACGGGCAGACCGACCGCTCCCCCTGCGGCTCCGGCACCGCCGCGCGGCTGGCCGTGCTCGCGCAGGACGGGCGTCCGGCAGCGGGGGAGGACCTGCTGCACGAGTCCGTCGTGGGCACGGTGTTCACCGGCCGGGTCGTCGGCGGGGACGCGGAAGGCCTGATCACGGAGGTCACCGGGACGGCCTACCGCACCGGCGGACACGTCTTCACCGTGGACCCGCACGACGAGCTCGGCGCGGGGTTCCTGCTGTGATCCCGCAGCTCTCCGGCGAGGAGACGGCGGGGCTGCTCACCCCGGCCGAGGCCGCCGACGCCCTGGCCGGGGTCCTGCGCGCCGGACTGGACCCGGAGGGGTGCCCGCAGCGCACCGCCGTACCCGTGCCCGGCGGGGAGCTGCTGCTGATGCCGGCCGCGGCGGGCGCCTACGCCGGGGTGAAGATCGCGGGTGTCGCGCCGGGCAACGCCCGGCTCGGGCTGCCCCGGATCACCGGCTCCTACCTCCTGCTGGACGGCCCGACCCTGCGGCCCCTGGCCCTCTTCGACGGCGCGGCACTCACCGCCCTGCGCACCCCGGCCGTGTCGGCCCTGGCCCTGCGCCACCTGGCACCGCGGGACCGGCCGCTCGCGCTGGTCGTCTTCGGGGCCGGACCGCAGGCCTACGGACATCTCGAAGCCGTGCGCGCGGAGCGGGAGTTGGCCGGGGTGACGGTCGTCGCCCGGGCCCCGGAGCGGGCGCGGCGGCTCGTGGCGCACGCGCGGGCCCTGGGGCTCACCGCCCGGACCGGTACCCCCGAGGACGTGTCCGGGGCGGACGTGGTGCTCTGCTGCACCACGGCCCGTACCCCGCTGTTCGACGGACGGCTGGTCGGCCCCGGGGCGACGGTCGTCGCGGTCGGCTCGCACGAACCGGACGCCCGGGAGACCGACACCGCCCTGGTGCGCCGCTCGGCCGTGTACGTGGAGTCGCGTGCGGCGGCCCTGCGCGAGGCGGGGGACCTGCTGATCCCGGAGGCGGAGGGCGCGATCGGCCCCGGCCACATCACCGGCACCCTCGCCGACCTCGTCGCCGGCCGCCATCCGGCGCCGGGAGGACACGATGGTCCGCGGCTCTTCAAGAGCGTGGGGATGGCCTGGGAGGATCTGGCGGTGGCGGTCGCCCTGCTCCAGAGAACGGGGACCGGCAGAGCAACGTGACATTGTACGCTGTCCCTCTCGATGCTCGGAGGAACAGCAATGGGTGACCTGAAGCAGCACAGCCTCATCAAGGCCCAGGAACGGCTCCGTGACCAGGTCGGTCACGCCCTCCGAGCAGCCCTGATCGCGGGCGAGCTGCGCCCCGGAAGCGTCTACTCGGCCCCCGGCCTGGCGGCCGAACTCGGCGTGTCGGCCACCCCGGTCCGCGAGGCCATGCTCGACCTGGCCCGCGAAGGACTGGTCGAGCCCGTCCGCAACAAGGGATTCCGGATCACCGAGGTCAGCGAGAAGGACCTCGACCAGTACACCGAACTGCGCACGATGATCGAGGTGCCGACGATCGGCCGGATCACCGAACTGGCGACCCCTGAGCAGCTGGAGGCCCTGCGCCCCATCGCGGAGGAGATCGTCGCCAGCGCCCGTGAGCACAACCTGATCGGCTACCTGGAGGCGGACCGCCGCTTCCACCTCAGCCTGTTGGCGCTCTCGGGGAACGACCGCCTCGTCGAGACGGTCGGCGACCTGCGCAAGCGCTCCCGGCTCTACGGTCTGACGGGCCTGGACGAGGCCGGCAAGCTGGTCTCCTCGGCGGAGGAGCACATCGAGCTGCTCGACCTGATGATCAGCGGTGATGCGGCGGCGGCCGAGGCGTGCATGGTCCGCCACCTGGGTCACGTCCGCTCGCTGTGGGCGCAGGGGCGGGACGAGCCGGTCGGCCGGCCCCCGGGCGGCCTGGGCTCGGGCGTCTGAGTTCCGCATCCCGAGGGCCGCCGTACAGGGATTCCAACTCCCTTGCCGGCGGCCCTTTTTGGACACGGCTGGATAACGGCGGCGCCAACCCCTTGTCAGTGCAATTTCACATTACTATGTTACCGGTCACATCATAGAGCGCGGCCCTTCACTGGAGTGACCATGACCAAGCGCACCCAACTCGCCCTCGCCACCGCCTTGGTGGCAGCCCTCGCACTCGGCGCCTCGGGCTGCTCCGACACCAAGAAGGGCTCGGCCGGCGGATCGGGTGCCTCCAACCCCGCAGCCGGCAACGACGGCAAGATCCTCGGCGGGACGCCGGTCAAGGGCGGCACCCTCACCGTCCTGTCCAACCAGGACTTCTCCCACCTCGACCCCGCCCGCAACTGGGTGATGCCGACCATGGACTTCGGCACCCGGCTCCTCTACCGCACGCTGGTCACCTTCAAGTCCGAGCCCGGCAGGGCCGGCAGCGAACTCGTCCCGGACCTCGCCACCGACCTCGGCACCCCCTCCGACGGCGGAAAGACCTGGACCTTCACCCTCAAAGAGGGCGTGAAGTACGAGGACGGCTCGCCCGTCAAGGCCCAGGACATCAAGTACAACGTCGAGCGTTCCTTCGCCCCCGACCTGACCGGCGGCCCCGACTACGCCGCCCAGTACCTCGCGGGCACCGAGGGGTACAAGGGGCCGCTCCAGGGGCAGCACCTCGACTCGGTGAAGACCCCCGACGACCGCACGATCATCTTCCAACTCAAGCGCCCCGTCGCCGAGTTCTCCGCCACGGCGACCCTGCCCACCTTCGCGCCCGTCCCCCAGTCCCAGGAGAAGGGCACGCAGTACGACGCCCGCCCGTTCTCCTCGGGCCCGTACAAGATCGAGTCGTACGACCGCGACAAGAAGCTCGTCCTGGTCCGCAACGAGCACTGGGACGCCAAGACCGACACCGTCAGGAAGGCCTATCCCGACAAGTTCGTGGTCGTCATGGGCCTCAAGGGCGGCCAGATCGACGACCGGATCATCGCCGGCACGGGCCCGGACGCCTCCGCGATCGAGTACGCCAACATGCGCCCCGAAAGCGCGCCCAAGGTGCTGCCCAAGGCGGACGTCAAGGCCCGGCTGCTCGCCGAGTCCCAGGGCTGTACCGAGATGCTGCACCTGAACAACTCCCGCGCCCCCTTCAACGACCCGAAGGTGCGCGAGGCGATGCAGTACGCCGTCGACAAGGAATCGGTGATCACCGCGGGCGGTGGCCCCGCCCTCAACGAGGTCGCCACCGCCTACCTCCCGCCGGCCCTCACCGGGGGCAAGCAGGCCGACACCCTCAAGATCGCCCCGACCGGCGACCCGGCCAAGGCCAAGGAACTCCTCCAGGCGGCCGGCAAGGACAAGCTCAAGGTGTCCCTCGCCGTCTCCACCGGCGACAAGGGCAAGGCCGAGGCCATCCAGCAGGGCCTGGCCCGCGTCGGGATCGAGGTCGTCATCGACACCGTGGACCCGGGCGCCTACTACGACGTCATCGGCGACCTGTCCACCACCCCCGACATGACCCTCAGCGGCTGGTGCCCCGACTACCCCTCCGGCTCCACCTGGATGCCCTTCGTCTTCGACGGACGCACCATCAAGGAGAAGGGCAACCAGGGCAACTACAGCCAGTTCCGCGACGAGGCGACCATGAAGCGGATCGACGAGATCAACGCCATGTCCGACGCCAAGCAGGCCGCGCAGGCCTGGATTGACCTCGACGCGGAGGTCATGAAGAAGGCCCCCTCCGTCCCGGTCCTGCTGGAGCGCAAGCCGCTGCTGGTCGGCCCCAACATCGCCGGCGCCTTCGGTCACCCCGTGTGGACGGGCACCATCGACTACGCGACCGTCGGCCTCAAGGACCCTTCGAAGAGCCAGGGCTGAGGAATACGGAACCCCACACCATGACCACCACAGCACCCGGGGCCGGCGGCCCGACGCCGCCCGCCCCGGCTCCGGGCGGGGCACCGCGCCCCGGCGCCGCCGAGGACGGCGCCCCGGCGCCGGCCGGCGGCAGCAGCCCCTGGCAGCTCGCCCGCCGGGAACTGCGCCGCCGCCCCGCCGTCCGCATCAGTGCCTGCGTCGTCCTCCTCTTCGTCCTGATGGCCGTCACCGCCCCCTGGCTGGGCGCTCTCGGCGGCTGGGCCCCGGACGAGTTCGACAAGACCGCCATCGACCCCTACCTCGGCGGCCAGCCGCTCGGCTCCCTCGGCGGGATCAGCCCCGCCCACTGGCTCGGCGTCGAACCCGTCAGCGGCCGCGACCTGTTCTCCCGCGTCGTCAACGGCGCCCAGGTCTCCCTCCTGATCGCCTTCGCCGCCACCGCGATCGTGGTGGTCACCGGCACGGCCGCCGGAATCGCCGCGGGCTACTTCGGCGGGCGCACCGACGCGGTGCTCTCCCGGCTGATGGACCTGACGATGTCCTTCCCCTCGCTCATCTTCATGATCGCGATGCTGTCGGTGGCCAAGGACGTCAACCGCATCGTGCTCATGACGGCGGTGATCGGCCTGTTCGGCTGGCCGGGCGTCGCCCGCGTCGTCCGAGGCCAGACCCTCTCCCTCAAACACCGCGAATACGTCGACGCCGCCCGCGTCGGCGGCTCCGGGGCCTGGCGGATCCTGACCCGCGACATCCTCCCCGGCGTCTCGGGCCCGGTCATCGCCTACACCACCCTGCTGATCCCCGGCATGATCAGCACCGAGGCCGCGCTCAGCTACCTCGGCGTCGGCGTCCGCCCGCCCACCCCGTCCTGGGGCCAGATGATCGCCGAGTCCGTCGCCTACTACGAGACCGACCCGATGTACTTCGTCATCCCTAGCGTCTTCCTCTTCCTGGCGGTACTCGCCTTCACCCTCCTCGGCGACGCCCTGCGCGACATCCTCGACCCGAGGGGCGGCCGCACGTGATCCTCTACCTGGTCCGCCGGCTGCTCGCCCTGGCCGGGGTGCTCCTCGCCATCACGGCCGTCACCTTCCTCATCTTCTACGTCCTGCCCTCCGACCCCGCCGCGGCGGCCTGCGGCAAGACCTGCAGCCCCGAACGGCTCGCCGACGTACGGGAGTACCTCGGCCTCGACCTGCCCCTGTGGCGGCAGTTCCTCGACTTCCTGAGCGGCATCTTCACCGGCCGCACCCTCGGCAGCGGCCAGTACGCCGTCCAGTGCGACTTCCCCTGCCTGGGCTACTCGTACGAGAACGCCATGCCCGTCTGGGACCTCCTCATGAACCGCCTGCCGGTCTCCGCGTCCCTCGCCTTCGGCGCCGCCGTGCTGTGGCTGCTGCTCGGCCTCGGCGCCGGGGTCACCGCCGCGCTGCGCAAGGACACCGCCACCGACAAGGCCCTGATGGTCGGCGCCGTCGCCGCCGCTTCGCTGCCCGTGTACTTCACCTCCGTGATGCTGATCTACGGAGTCATCCGCGTCGCCGGACTGCTGCCCTACCCCTCCTACCACGCGTTCGGCGACGACCCGCTCGGCTGGGCGTCGAACCTGCTGCTGCCCTGGACCGCACTCGCCCTGCTGTACGCCGCCATGTACGCCCGCCAGAGCCGCGGTTCCATGATCGAGGCGATGGCCGAGCCGTACATCCGTACCGCCCGCGCCAAGGGCATGCCCGAACGCACCGTCGTGGTCAAGCACGGGCTGCGCTCCGGGATGACCCCCATCCTGACCATCTTCGGCATGGATCTCGGAGGGCTGCTCGCCGGCGCCGTCATCACCGAGTCCATCTTCGGACTCCCGGGCGTCGGCCGGCTGTTCTACGGGGCGCTCGTCAGCTCCGACCAGCCGGTGGTGCTCGGCGTCACGCTGCTCGCCGCGTTCTTCATCGTCGTCGCCAACCTCGTCGTCGACCTCCTGTACGCCGTCATCGACCCGAGGGTGAGGTACTGATGGCCGCTCTCCTGGAAGTACGCGATCTGCGCGTCACCTTCACCACCCCGCGCGGCACGGTCCGCGCCGTCGACTCACTCGGGTTCACCGTCGAGGCCGGGCGCACCCTCGGCATCGTCGGGGAATCCGGATCCGGGAAGTCCGTCACCTCGCTCGCCGTCATGGGCCTGCACCGGGGCGCCGAGATCGGCGGGTCCGTCGCCCTCGACGGGCAGGAACTGACCGGCCTGTCCGAACGGGAACTGTCCCGGTTGCGCGGCCGCAAGATGGCCATGATCTTCCAGGACCCGCTGTCGAGCCTGCACCCCTACTACACCGTCGGCGAGCAGATCGCCGAGCACTTCCGGGTGCACTTCAAGGCCGGCCGCGCCGCCGCCCGCAAGCGGGCCGTCGACATGCTCGGCGAGGTAGGGATCCCCGAACCCGCCCGCCGCGCGGGGGAGTACCCGCACCAGTTCTCCGGCGGCATGCGGCAGCGCGCCATGATCGCCATGGCCCTGGCCTGCGAGCCGGACCTGCTGATCGCCGACGAGCCGACCACCGCCCTCGACGTCACCGTGCAGGCCCAGATCCTGGAGCTGATCGCCCGCCTGCAACAGGACCGCGGACTCGGAGTCGTGATGATCACCCACGACCTGGGCGTGGTGGCCCGCGTCGCCCACGAGGTGCTGGTGATGTACGGGGGCCGGGCCGCCGAACAGGCGCCCGTCGACCAGCTGTTCGCCGAGCCCGCCCACCCCTACACCCGGGGCCTGCTGGACTCCCTGCCCCGGCTCGACGACGCCGACGACGCGCCCCTGCGGGCCATCCCCGGCTCGCCGCCGTCCCTGCTGACCCCCGCTCCCGGATGTGCCTTCGCCCCGCGCTGCCCCAAGGCGGCGGCGCGCTGCACCGGTGAACGCCCGGAGCTCGAACCGTACGGAGAAGGGCGGGCGCGCACCGTCGCCTGCCACTTCGCCGGAGCCGGCGCCCCGGCAGAGGTGACCCGATGACCACCACACCGAAGGCGCTGCTCTCCGTACGCGACCTGACCATGACCTTCCCGGGCCGGCGCTCGGCGACCGGGCGCCGGGGGGCGCCCGTGCGCGCCGTCGACGGCGTCTCCTTCGACCTGGCCGAGGGCGAGACCCTCGGCCTGGTCGGGGAGTCGGGCTGCGGGAAGTCCACGACCGGCCGGATGCTGGTGCGGCTGCTGGAACCGACCGCGGGCAGCATCGAATTCGAGGGCCGGGACATCAGCCGGCTGTCCCAGGGCGCCCTGCGGCCGCTGCGCAAGCACATCCAGATGGTGTTCCAGGACCCGCACTCCTCCCTCAACCCCCGCCAGACGGTGGCCCGGATCATCTCCGACCCGCTGTTGGTCCAGGGCTGGACGGCCGCGGACGCCCGCCGCAAGGCCGCCGAACTGATGGAACTGGTCGGGCTGATCCCCGAGCACATCGACCGCTACCCGCACGAGTTCTCCGGAGGCCAGGCGCAGCGCATCGGCATCGCCCGTTCGCTCGCCACCAGCCCCCGGCTGATCGTCGCCGACGAGCCGGTCTCCGCCCTGGACGTCTCCGTACAGGCCCAGGTCGTCAACCTGATGGAACGGCTGCGCCGCGAACTGGGCCTGGCCTACGTGTTCATCGCCCACGACCTGTCGGTGGTCAAGCGGGTCAGTGACCGGGTCGCCGTCATGTACCTGGGCCGGATCGTGGAGATCGGCGAGAAGCACCTGCTGTACGACGACCCCCAGCACCCGTACACCCGGGCCCTGCTGTCGGCCGTACCGCTGCCGGATCCGGCGGCGGAGCGCGGGCGCGAGCGGATCGTGCTGCTCGGCGACCCGCCGAGCCCGGCGGCCCCGCCGCCCGGCTGCACGTTCCACCCGCGCTGCCCCAAGGCCCAGGAGGTCTGCCGCACGGAGCGCCCGCTGCTGCGGATCGCCGCCTCGCGCGAGGTGGCCTGTCACTTCCCGGGGGACTGACGGGGACCCCGGGGAGAAGAGGGGCCCCGGAGCCGACACGATCGGCTCCGGGGCCCCTCACCTCGTCTTCGGGTCCCTCGGTCGTCCCGTCGGAAATCGTCCCTCTAGACGCGCAACTCGCGCCGGAAGAAGTCCAGTTCCTGGAGCATGACCTTTTCCCTCGTGCCGCCCGGCGTCATGTGGGTGACTCCCGGCAGCGCCAGCAGCCGGTGCGGGCGGCCCGCATCCGTCAGGGCCCGTGACAGGCGCAGGGTGTGGGACGGGTGGACGTTGTCGTCCGCGAGGCCGGTGATGAGCAGCAGGGGCCGGGTCAGCCGGGGCGCGTCCGGGATCAGCGAGTCCCGCTCGTACACCTCGGGGTGCTCCTGGGGAAGACCGAGGTAGCGCTCGGTGTAGGCGGTGTCGTAGTACCGGAAGTCGGTCGGCGCGGCTCCCGCGGCGGCCGCGTGGAAGAGGTCCGGACGGCGCAGCACCGCGAGGGCGGCGAGGTAGCCGCCGTAGGACCAGCCGCGCACGCCGACCCGGGTGAGGTCGAGGTCCCGGTGGCGGGCGCCCAGCTCCTGGAGGGCGGCCGCCTGGTCCTCCAGGGTGACCTCGGAGAAGCCCCGGTACATCGCGTGGGTGTGGGCCGGGGAGACGTACGGGGTGCCCCGGTTGTCGACGGTGACCACGGCGAAGCCCTGGTCGGCCCACCACTGGCGGTGCTGCCAGCGGCGCGGCTCCGCCGACACGTCCTGGAAGCCGGGGCCTCCGTAACCGTCCACCAGCACCGGCAGCCGGGTGCCGGGGACGTGCCCGCGCGGCAGTACCAGCGCGGTGGGGACGCGGTGCTCGGTGACCCGCTCCAGCACCGGGACCACCCGGTGGGGCAGCGGTTCGGCCAGATCGGCCGGGCTGAACTCCCGCCCGTCGGCGGTGCGTACGCTGCGGCGTATCCCGTCGGCGTCGGCGCTGGTCAGCAGCAGCGCCCCGGACGAGGCGAGCACGGTGTGCACCCCGGGCCCGTCGGCGAGCGCGGTCAGCCCACCGGATCCGGGGTCGAGGAGCAGCACCTGCTGCTCGGCGGGGTCGCGCTGCCCGGCTTCGATCAGGATCAGCCCCTCGTGGAGCCCGGCCACGCGGCGGACCTGGACGTCACTGCCGGTCAGGAGCTTGCCGTCGAGCGCGAGGGCGCGCGCCGCCCCATCCGGGGTGTCGGCGGCGGTGAGCATCCGCCCGTCCGGCAGCCGCATCGGGGTCCCGGGCAGCGGGTCCACCCACCGGGGGTGCGTGGTGCGGGACAGCTCACGGGTCGCGCCGGTCACCGGGTCGGCGCCCAGGAGCAGTACGGTCTGCTGGAGCCGGTCCTGGACGGTCAGCAGGATCTCGCCGGCCGACTCCCAGGCGGCGTCCGAGACGTACGGGTAGGTCGCCGCGTCCCAGTCGAGCCGCACCCGGTCTCCGCCGGGCCCGAGCACCCACAGCTGCACGTCCGCGTTGGGGCCGCCGGCCTGCGGGTACGCGAAGTCCTCCACCGGGAGCTCCGGGTGCGCCGGGTCGCCGATCCAGCGCCGTCCGAGGGCGGATTCGTCGACGCGGGCGGCGAGCAGGGTCTCCCCGTCGGGGGACCACCAGTGCCCCCGGTCCCGGTCGAGCTCCTCGGCGGCCGCGAACTCGGCGACGCCCCAGCGGGCCCCGTCGTCCGGGCTGACCCGGCCACCGGGCACGGTGTGGAGGGCGTCGGCGGTGACGTACGCGACGCGCGAGCCGTCCGCGTTGGGGCGCGGGTCCATCGCGGGGCCGGCGGCGGGGAGTTCCCTGGGCGGGGCGGCGCCGTCGGAGGCGACCTCGTACAGCCGCCCGTGGAGCGCGAAGACGGCGCGGCGGCCGTCGCCGGAGAGGGCGTAGGAGCCGATGCCGGCGGCGACGAGCCGGATCCGCTCGCGCAGCCGGCGTTCGGCGGTGGGGAGGGCGCCGCCCGGCAGGGTCCGGGGATCGGCGAGGAGGGTCTCGGCGCCGGACGCGGTGTCGAGGACCCAGAGGGAGTCGAGGGGGTCGGTGGGTCCCGACGAGCGCAGGAACCAGAGGAGTCGGCCTTCGTCGCCGAAGGAGAAGGCGCGCGGGGCTCCGTAGGTGAACCGGCCGGTGGCGGCGGAGAGCCTGAGGAAATCATCCATGATCGCAGTCTGCCATGTGAAATATCACACTGTACAGCACTGCGGCGTTAGGCCATTCGAGTGGTGGCGCCCCAGGGGCAGGTTTAGCGTCGGAGGGGTGGACGGGAACACATTGCCGACCAGCACGGGGACCGACGGCAAGGTCCGAGGAGGAGGCGAGGGGCACGGCCTCGCCCTGTTCGTCATCGCCTGCTGCCAGCTCATGGTGGTCCTCGACATCACCATCGTGAACATCGCGCTGCCGCACATCCAGACCGCGCTCCACTTCTCCACCGAGAGCCTGTCCTGGGTCGTCAACGCCTACACCCTCACCTTCGGCGGCCTGTTGCTCCTCGGCGGCCGCACCGGCGACATCCTCGGCCGCAAACGCGTCTTCATCTTCGGCGTGCTGCTCTTCGGGCTCGCCTCCCTGCTCGGCGGACTGGCCCAGAACGCCGGTCAGTTGATGGGCGCCCGTGCGCTCCAGGGCATGGGCGGCGCCATCGCCTCACCGACCGCGCTCGCCCTGATCACCACCACCTTCCGCGAAGGGCCGGCCCGCAACCGGGCCTTCGGCGTGTTCGCGGCGGTCTCGGCGGGCGGCGGGGCGATCGGACTGCTGGCCGGCGGTGTCCTCGTCGAATGGCTCGACTGGCGCTGGGTGCTCTTCGTCAACGTCCCGATCGCGGTGGCCATCGCCCTGATGGCCGTCAAGGTCATCGGCGAGTCCGAACGCCACCCCGGACACTTCGACTTCGCGGGCGCGCTGCTGTGCACCACCGGTATGGTCGCCCTCGTCTACGGCTTCATCCGCGCGTCGCAGGACGGCTGGCGCGACGGGCTGACCCTCGGCTCCTTCGGTGCCGCCGTGGTCCTGCTGACCCTGTTCGTCATCAACGAGCGGCGCTCGCCACAGCCGATCACGCCGCTGCACATGTTCGCCGACCGCAACCGCGCGGGGACCTACGGCATCATGCTCTTCCTCGCCTGCGCGATGTTCGGCATGTTCTTCTTCCTGACCCTGTTCGTGCAGAACGTGCTGGGATTCAGCCCGCTGCGGGCGGGCCTCGCGTTCCTGCCGGTCAGCGCGGTCATCGGGATGGGCGCGGGCCTCGCCTCACAGCTGCTGCCCAAGCTCGGGCCCAAACCCTTCATGGTGGGCGGCGCGCTCTGCTCGGCGACGGGGCTGGCCTGGCTGACGCAGACCGACGTCCACTCGACGTACCTCGGCAGCATCCTGGGTCCGATGCTCATCTTCAGCCTCGGCATGGGCATGCAGTTCGTCTCGCTGACGCTGATGGCCCTGTCCAACGTTCCCCCGCGGGAGTCGGGCGCGGCGTCCGGACTGCTCAACACCATGCAGCAGGTGGGCGGTTCGCTCGGCCTGTCCATCCTGGTCACCGTCTTCGGCACCGCCAGCCGCAACGAGGCCCACACCCAGGTCCCGGCCTTCCTCGCCACCGCCGACCCCGGCCAGCGGGCCGTGTTCCTGCGCACCGGCCAACTCCCCGACCCCTGGGGCGATCAGGTCCTGGCGTCCGGCGTGAGCTCGGCCTTCATCGTGGCGGCCGCGTTCGCCCTGATGGCCGCGGTGATCGCCCTGGTGGTCATCCAGGTCCGGCCCTCGGACCTGGCACGCCTCCAGGGCAACCACACCCCTGCGGCGGTCTGATCTAGCCCGTCTCCTCCGGGTCCTGCCCGGCCCGCGCCGGCCGTCGGCGCAGCCGGCAGCGGGCCGGACCGTCGGCGCGCAGGGTGATGCCGACGCCGACCGGGATCTCGTGGTCCACGGCCTCGAACTCGTACTCCCGCAGCATCACGGCGAGCGCGATCACCGACTCCAGCATGGAGAAGTGCTGGCCGATGCAGGCGCGCGGGCCGCCGCCGAAGGGGAACCAGGCGTAGCGCGGCCGGGCGGCCTCCGCCTCGGGGGTGAAGCGCTCCGGGTCGAAGCGGTCGCCGTCGGGCCAGTAGGCGGGGTGGCGGTGCGTGACCCAGGGCGCCAGGATCACGTTGGCGCCGGCGGGGACGGTGAGCCCGCCGATCCGGCTCGCGGCGACGGCGCGGCGGCCGATCACCGGGGCCGCGGGGTAGAGCCGCATCGCCTCCTTGAGAACCTGCGTGAGGTACGGCAGCCGGTCGAGGTCGGCGGCCTCGGGCGCCCGGTCGCCCAGTACCCGGGAGACCTCCTCGTAGGCCCGCTGCTGGTGCTCGGGGTGGCGGGCCAGCAGGTGCAGGGTGAAGGCCAGGGAGGTGGCGGTCGTCTCGTGACCGGCGAGCAGGAAGATCAGTACCTGGTCGCGCAGCTCGGTGGCGTCGAAGGCGGCGTCGTCGGCGCTCTGCGCGGCGGCGAGCAGCGTCAGCAGGTCCTCGCCTGCCGGGCCGTCGCCGCTGTCCCGGCCGTCCGGGGCGCCGCGCCGCTCGGTGATGATCCGGTCGCAGACCGCGTACAGCTCCTCCATCGCGGCCGCCGCCCGCCGGTTGCCCGGAGTCGGCCAGCTGCGCGGGATGTTGGCGGGGGAGTAGCCGCGCCGCAGCACGTACTCCGTGATGACGGGGAAGGACCGGTCGATGACGTCCACGGTGGCGTCCACGTCGGTGCCGAACAGGATCCGGGCCACCGCGCGCAGGGCCAGGTGCATCATCTCGTCCGATACGTCGACGATCCCGTCCGCGGCCTTCGCCCAGGCGTCGAGCGTCGCCCTGGTCTCCGAGACGACGGCGCTCGCGTAGCCGTCCACCCGGCGGCGGGTGAACAGCGGCTGGACCAGCCGGCGCTGGCGCAGGTACTCCTCGTCCTGGCTGGTCAGCAGGCCGTTGCCGAGGGACTCCCGGATCTCCTGGTAGAAGGGGTTGTCCTTGCGGAAGTTGGCCGATTCCGATGCCAGGACCTGCTGCGCGCCCTCCGCGGAGAAGACGCAGTACAGCTCGGTACGCAGCCCGGGCGGCCCGGCGCTGACGCGCACGACGTCACCGTGGCGCTGCTGGGCACGCAGGTAGGTACCGAGCGAATCCGAGGTCAGGTCGAACAACGACCCTAGCAACGGCGCCCCGGCCAACACCGGAACCTCCGTACCCGCGCGTGTCCCCGTCGTACTGTCCACTGCCATGGCCGCCCCCCAGACGTCGTCCCGAACCCCCGATTCTGCCCCTCGCCCCGTCGGCCCGCCTCCTCCTGCTGGCCGATTCCCGCCCTTCCCGGGCTGCAGCCATCAGGGCGGCGTCGCGTTCACGCGGTCTTCTCCTTCGCGGCGCGCTGGGCCGGGACGGTGCGGTCGTTTTGCAGTTCGAGGAGTTCGCGGAAGAGTCCGCCGGCCCTGGACAGCTCGCCGAAGGTGCCTTCCTGCACGACCCGGCCGTGGTCGAGGACGACGATGCGGTCCGCGACGGCGACGTTGGCGAGGCGGTGGGTGACCAGGACCACGGCGCGGTCGCGGGCGGCGTGACGCAGGTTGGTGAAGATGCGGTGTTCGGCGCGGGGGTCCAGGGCGGAGGTGGGTTCGTCGAGCACGAGGAGGGCGGCGGGGCGGTAGAAGGCGCGGGCCAGGGCGATGCGCTGCCACTGGCCGCCGGAGAGTTCGGCGCCGTTGAGCCACTCGCGGGCGAGCAGGGTGGAGAGACCGGCGCGCAGTTCCCGGACGACCTCGTCGGCACCGGCCGCGGCGGCGGCTTCCCAGACTTCCTTGTCGCCGTCACCGCGGGGCTGCCCGAGGGTGATGTTGTCGCGGGCGGTCATCGGCCAGCAGGAAAAGTCCTGCGGTACGAGTGAGACGTGCTTCCAGGCCGCGTGGGGGTCGAGGGAGGTCGTGGGACGGCCGTCCCAGGTCACGGTGCCGGCGGTGGGGAGGTGGAGGCGGGTGAGGAGCTTGGAGAGGGTGCTCTTTCCCGATCCGTTCTCGCCGACCAGGGCGACGATCTCGCCGGTGCGGACCGTGAAGTCGATGCCGTCGAGGGCGTTCTTGTCGGCCCCTTCGTAGCGGTACACGAGGTTCTCGGTGCGGATCTCCTTCGGAGCGGCGGGCACGACGTCGCCGGAGGCGAGACGGTAGCCGCCGGTCTCCTCCAGGAACTTCGACCAGTCGTCCATGTACATACCGGTTCGGAAGATCATCGCCGCGTTGCGGACGACGCCCTGGACGGAGCCGGTGACGGTGCGCAGGGCGAGGACGGCGGTTCCGGCCGCGGCGACGGTGAGGTGGCCGGTGGCGAGGAGGGCGACGAGGACGCCCCAGACGATCGCGGACGCGAGGCCGCCGCCGAGGGCGCCGAGGAAGGCCATGCGGGCGCCTTCGGTGACGGCCTCGCGGTGGACGGTGGTGACCCGGTTGGTGAGCCTGCGGTACTTGTCGAGGAGGAAGGGCGCCATGGTCCCGGCGCGGATCTGGTCGGCCGAGTGCCGGTCGGCGAGGTGCCAGCGCAGGACGCCGATCATGCGGCTGTGGCCGGTCATCTTGATCGCGGCGAGGTAGGTGGCGCGGGCGCTGTGTACTTGGGCGATGCCCTGGGGGAGGCTGGCGAGGACGAGGAACGGCAGGAGCAGGGGGTGGAGGGTGCCGAGCACGACGGCGCCGGCGAGGAGGGAGACGAGCGCGGCCAGAAGATCCTGGCCCTCTTCGATGATGTCCTTGGAGACGACCGCGCCGCGTTCCGCGTTGTCCCAGCGGTCCTTGAAGCCGGGGCTGTCGTAGGCGGCTAGTTCGCTGCCGGTGGCCGCATCGAGAAGCATCAGCTCGTATTCCTGCTGGAGCAGGGGTGCGATGCGGGAGGTCAGCCAGGTGATGGCGATGTACAGAGCGGCCCGGACGCCGGCCGCGGCGGCGAGCACCACGACGGAAGGCCACGCCTGCCACAGCCTCTCGGTGATGTCACCGGAGGAGATGAGCGCGGTGATCGTGGAAGTGGTCGCGAACAGGCCGAGGGCCGCCGCGACGCCGGAAACGACCTGACAGGTCAAGAGCCCGGCCACCGAGGCCCGGTCGACGCGCCAGGCGATCGCCAGTGAGCGCTTCATCAGGTGCGGCAGGCGCCGGGCCATGTGACGCAGCGTGATGTACTTCGCGGCCTCCCAGCGGGAGTCGCCGTCCCACGCGAAGGAGATCTCCTCGTCCGCCTGCTTCTCACTGTCCTTGCTGGTCATCGGACGCGCCTCCGTGAGTGGTGGGGAGCGTCAAGACTCGGTCCGGAACGGGCGGTTCGGAAGACCTGCGCCCGGCGGTCACCCGAAGGTGTCACCGGACGCAGTCGTGCCTGTCGGCCGCCCGCACCACCACCCTGCGCCTGGTCATGCCCCCGGGTGCACGGCCGCGCCCCGGCTGTGCACCCGGGGTTACGCCGATCGCCCGGGCAGGGGCTAGATGTCGCGGAAGGTCTCGATCTGGGCGCCGACCGAGTTGAGGCGCTCCGCCAGTTCCTCGTAGCCGCGGTTGATGACGTAGACGTTGCGCAGGACCGAGGTGCCCTCGGCGGCCATCATGGCCAGGAGGACGACCACCGCCGGGCGAAGGGCCGGGGGACACATCATTTCCGCCGCGCGCCAGCGGGTGGGGCCCTCGACCAGGACGCGGTGGGGGTCCAGGAGCTGGAGGCGGCCGCCGAGGCGGTTGAGGTCGGTCAGGTAGATGGCCCGGTTGTCGTACACCCAGTCGTGGATCAGCGTCTGGCCCTGGGCGGCCGCGGCGATGGCCGCGAAGAACGGGACGTTGTCGATGTTCAGCCCCGGGAACGGCATCGGGTGGATCTTGTCGATCGGGGCTTCGAGCTTCGACGGGCGGACCGTCAGGTCGACCAGGCGGGTGCGGCCGTTGTCGGCGGTGTACTCGGCGGAGCGGTCGTGGTCGAGGCCCATCTCCTCCAGGACCGCCAGCTCGATCTCCATGAACTCGATCGGCACCCGGCGGATGGTCAGTTCCGACTCGGTGACCACGGCCGCGGCCAGCAGGCTCATCGCCTCGACCGGGTCCTCGGAGGGGGAGTAGTCCACGTCGACGTCGATGTGGGGGACGCCGTGGACGGTGAGGGTGGTCGTGCCGATGCCCTCGACCTTGACGCCCAGGGCCTCCAGGAAGAAGCACAGGTCCTGGACCATGTAGTTGGAGGAGGCGTTGCGGATGACGGAGACGCCGTCGTGCCGCGCCGCGGCCAGCAGCGCGTTCTCGGTGACCGTGTCCCCGCGCTCGGTCAGGACGATCGGGCGGTCCGGCGAGACTCCGGCGGCGACCTGCGCGTGGTAGATGCCCTCGGTCGCGGTGATCTCCAGGCCGAAGCGGCGCAGGGCGATCATGTGCGGCTCGATGGTGCGGGTGCCGAGGTCGCAGCCGCCGGCGTAGGGCAGCCGGAACTGGTCCATCCGGTGCAGCAGCGGACCGAGGAACATGATGATGCTGCGCGTGCGGCGTGCCGCGTCCGCGTCCATGGCGTCCATGTCGAGGCGCCCCGGAGGGACGATCTCCAGGTCCACGCCGTCGTTGATCCAGCGGGTGCGCACCCCGATGGAGTTCAGGACTTCGAGGAGGCGGTAGACCTCTTCGATGCGGGCGACCCGACGCAGCACCGTGCGGCCCTTGTTGAGCAGCGAGGCGCAGAGCAGTGCGACGCACGCGTTCTTGCTCGTCTTGACGTCGATGGCACCGGAGAGACGGCGGCCCCCGACGACCCGCAGGTGCATGGGTCCGGCGTAGCCCAGAGAGACGATCTCGCTGTCGAGGGCTTCACCGATTCGGGCGATCATCTCAAGGCTGATGTTCTGGTTGCCGCGCTCGATCCGGTTGACGGCGCTCTGGCTGGTGCCGAGCGCGTCGGCAAGCTGACTCTGTGTCCAGCCCCGGTGCTGACGGGCGTCACGGATGAGCTTGCCGATGCGTACGAGGTAGTCGTCTGCCATGGGTGCACCGTATCTCAGATATGAGATGGGGGCCGAACGGGGTGTGGCGGACGGGTGTTACCCACCGTGGTGCGGGAGGCCTGCCGGCTGACCCCGGGTCAGCCGGCAGGCGGTCCCGGGCCCCTGCCGGCTCAGTGTCCGCAGGCGTGGTGCCGACCGCCGTGGACCGCCGCGTACGTGGCCGGGCGCGGCGCCGATCGCGCCCGCTCGGCCCGGGCCGAAGCCGCCCGGCCCGCCGCGGACTCCGCGTCGTGCACGACGCGTCCGCCGACCAGGGTCATGCGTACGCCCGTGTCGCTTATGTCGGACACCGGACAGCGGGTCACGTCCCGGTCCAGCAGTACCAGGTCGGCGGCCTTGCCCGTCTCCACCGTGCCGGTCAGCTGCTCCTGGCGCAACTGCCAGGCGGTGCCCGAGGTGTGCATCCGCAAGACCGAATCCCGGCTCAGGCCCTCCAGCTCCCGGTACAGCTCGCCCTCGCCGAAGGCGCCCTGTCGGTCGATCGCCGTCCGCAGCTGGTTCCACACCTGCAGCACGTCCACCGGCCAGTCGGAGCCGCCCGTGAGCCGCGCCCCCGCCTTCTCGATGCTCCGTGCCGGATACATCCAACGGTGGCGGCGGGGCCCGATGTAGGGCAGCAGCGCCTCCATCGTCCAGGTGTCGCGCGATGCCCACTGGAGCTGCATGCAGACGGCGACGCCGAGCCGGGCGAAGCGGGGCAGATCGGCCGGATCCACTATCTGGAGGTGGGCGATCGCATTGCGCGCGTCCCGATGACCCGTCACCCGCCTGGCGTACTCGTATCCGTCCAAAGCGGTACGGACCGCCCGGTCGCCCAGGCCGTGGGCGTGCATCTGCCAGCCGGCCGCGTTGAAGGCCGCCGTCAGCCGGCCGTAGTCCGCCGCAGAGGTGTACAGCTCGCCCCGGTTGGCGGTCGGTCTGCCCGCTCCGTCCAGGTACGGCTCCAGCAGCGCCGCCGTCTGCGCCGGGTACTCGATGACCCCGTCCAGGAACACCTTGACCATCCCGAACCGCAGTCCCCGTACCCCCTCGAACTCCCGCCGCAGCCCCCGCGCGTATTCCAGCGAGGCCGCCGGGTCCTTCGCCTGCTCCGCCTCCAGCCGGATGGCCGGCACGATCCGCTGCGGCAGCTTGCCCGCCGCCGACAGCGCCCGGTACAGCTCCAGCTCGTGCCGGCCGACCAGGGCGTCCATCATGGTCGTGACCCCCGAAGCGGCCGCCAGCTCCAGCACCTTCGCGCAGGCCGCCGTCAGTTCGGCCGCGGAGGGCTCCGGGACGTGCCGTCTCACCAGGGCCTGCGCATCGTCCTTGAGCACGCCCGTCGGCTGCCCGTCGGCTCCCTTGACCACCTTGCCGCCGACCGGGTCGGGGGTGGCCGCCGTGATCCCGGCGATGTCCAGGGCGCGCTGGTTGGCCCACAGGTTGTGCCCGTCTCCGCCGATCAGGACGACGGGCCGGCGCGTGGGCAGCGCGTCCAACATCGTGTGGTGGGGGCTGGTCCCCGTGGGCAGCAGCCCGATCGGGTTCCAGTCCTCCACGACCAGCCAGCCGTCGGGCTCCGCGCCCGCCCCGCCGGTGTCCGCGAGGAACCCGGTCAGCAGGGCGGTGAGTTCCGCCACGGTGGTCTCCGCGCTCGCCAGCGAGGGCCGCAGCGACCGCTCGCCGGCATTGAGCGGGTGGACGTGCCCGTCGTGGATGCCGCTCATCACGGTGTTGCCGCGGGCGTCGACCACCTCGGTGTCCCGGCCCGCGTGCCGGCGTACGGAGGCACTCGAACCGGTGGCCAGGATCCTGCCGTCCCGGCCCACCGCGAGGGCCTCCACCGGCGCGCCGCCGGACCGGCCCGTGTACACCCGGGCGTTGTGGAACACCAGCGCGGCGGAGCCGCGACCCCCGGAAGGCGCGGAGGCGGCGGCCGAAGCGGCGCCCGCGCCCAGCAGGGTCGCCGCCGAGGCGGCTCCGGCGGACGCGAGGAGTCCGCGCCGGGACAGGGGGGAAGGGGTCATGGCCACTCCAGACATCGGTACGGCGGTGTCGGTACGTGGCGTGGACACTGGGTGATTAACCCGTTAACCAGAACCCGTCCCGGGCGACGGATTCCGCACGCCGCCCCTCCCCGCGCCGCCGCAGCTCTCCGCGACCTCCGCCCGTTACGCCCGCCCTGACGGCGCCCCCCCCGCACGCCCTGCCCGCAGCCGCGCCCCGCCCGCACGCCCTGCCCGCAACCGCGCCCCGCCCGTACCATGACCCCGTGCCCGGCCCCGGACCGACCATCGCCGACATCGCGCGCGCCGCGGAGGTCTCCACCGCGACCGTCTCGCACGCCCTCAACGGCACCGGCCGCCTCGCCGACGGCACCCGCCGCCGCGTCCGCGAGGTGGCGGCCGGTCTCGGCTACGGCGCCCGGCGCGGTCCCCGCACCCGCACCCTCGGGCTGGCGGTGACCACGTACGCCGGATCCGCCTGGGACTTCGCGGGGATCGCCTACTTCTCCCGGCTGCTCACCTCCGCGACCTCCGCCGCGCACGCCCGCGGCTACGCCCTGACGACGCTGCCCGCTGACCGGGGCGGCGAGCCGCTGTGGCACACCCTCGCCGTCGACGGCATGCTGCTGCTCGACAGCCCGGCCGGGGACCCGGTGCTGCGCGCCCTGCGCGCCCGCGGCATGCCGTTGGTCTTCGACGGCCGCCCGGCGGACCCGTGGCCTTCGGACATATGGGTGGACAACGACCACGCGAGCACCACGCGAGAGGTGCTCGACCACCTCGCGACCTCCGGAGCCCGGCGCATCGCACTGCACTCCGGATACGGCCGGGAGTTCTACACCGGGGCCGTCACCTCCGCCTACGAACAGTGGTGCGCGCGGCGCGGCGCGAAGGCGCTGGTGATCCCCTTCGATCCGGACGACCGCGCAGGTCACGCCTTCGACGGGGCCTTCGGCGGGCCCGCCCGGCCCGACGCCGTCTACTGCGTGTACGACCCGGGTGGCAGGCAGGCGCTGGCGGCCGCCGCGCGCCACGGCATCCGTACGCCCCACGACCTGCTGCTGGTCTGCGCCAGCGAGGATCCGGCGTACGCCCGCAACGACCCGCCCGTGACCACCGTCACCCTGGACCCCGAGCGGATCGCCGTCCGGGCGGTGTCCGCGCTGGTGGCGCTGATCGAATCCGGGAAAGCGGAATCGCCCGGCCAGCTGACCGTGGAGGCGGGACTGAGGGTGCGTACCTCGTCCCTGCCCCCGGACATGTACTAGAGTTATCTCGACATCGAGATATCTGCCGAAGGCGTACCGCAGCCGCCCCCGCTGGTAAGGGTTACCTAACTTAGCCCTACCTTAGCGGATTGGCCATGGGGCGTGGCGGCAGGATGCGGTTATACGCGCGAAATCATGCATGAAGGAGACTGTCGTGTCGGCGAACAGCTTCGACGCCCGCAGCACGCTGCAGGTGGGCGACGAGTCGTACGAGATCTTCCGGCTGGACAAGGTCGAGGGCGCGGCCCGCCTTCCCTACAGCCTGAAGGTCCTGCTGGAGAACCTGCTCCGTACCGAGGACGGCGCGAACATCACCGCCGACCACATCCGGTCCCTCGGCAACTGGGATTCGCAGGCGCAGCCCAGCGAGGAGATCCAGTTCACGCCGGCCCGCGTGATCATGCAGGACTTCACCGGCGTCCCCTGCGTCGTCGACCTCGCCACCATGCGCGAGGCCGTGAAGGCCCTCGGCGGCGACCCGTCGAAGATCAACCCGCTGGCCCCGGCCGAGCTGGTCATCGACCACTCGGTCATCGCCGACAAGTTCGGCACCAACGACGCGTTCGCCCAGAACGTGGAGCTGGAGTACGGCCGCAACAAGGAGCGCTACCAGTTCCTGCGCTGGGGCCAGACCGCCTTCGACGAGTTCAAGGTCGTCCCCCCGGGCACCGGCATCGTCCACCAGGTCAACATCGAGCACCTGGCCCGCACGGTCATGGTCCGAAACGGCCAGGCCTACCCCGACACCCTCGTCGGCACCGACTCGCACACCACCATGGTCAACGGCCTCGGCGTGCTCGGCTGGGGCGTCGGCGGCATCGAGGCCGAGGCCGCCATGCTCGGCCAGCCGGTCTCCATGCTGATCCCGCGCGTCGTCGGCTTCAAGCTGACCGGCGAGCTGCCGACCGGCACCACCGCCACCGACCTCGTGCTCACCATCACCGAGATGCTGCGCAAGCACGGCGTCGTCGGCAAGTTCGTCGAGTTCTACGGTGAGGGCGTCGCCGCCACCTCCCTCGCGAACCGCGCCACCATCGGCAACATGTCGCCGGAGTTCGGCTCGACCGCCGCGATCTTCCCGATCGACGACGAGACGCTGAAGTACCTGCGCCTGACCGGCCGCGACGCCCAGCAGGTCGCGCTCGTCGAGGCGTACGCCAAGGAGCAGGGTCTGTGGCTGGACCCGGCCGCCGAGCCCGACTTCTCCGAGAAGCTGGAGCTCGACCTCTCCACGGTCGTCCCCTCCATCGCCGGCCCCAAGCGCCCGCAGGACCGCATCGTCCTCGCGAACGCCGCCGAGCAGTTCGCCGTCGACGTGCGCAACTACGTCAGCGACGACGAGGAGGCCGGCAAGGAGTCCTTCCCGGCGTCCGACGCCCCGGCCTCCGCCAACGGCATCCCCACCAAGCCGACCCTGGTCACCCTGGCCGACGGCACCTCGTTCGAGATCGACCACGGCGCCGTCACCGTCGCCGCGATCACCTCCTGCACCAACACCTCGAACCCCTACGTCATGGTCGCCGCGGCGCTCGTGGCGAAGAAGGCGGCCGAGAAGGGCCTGACCCGCAAGCCGTGGGTCAAGACCACCCTGGCCCCGGGCTCGAAGGTCGTCACCGACTACTTCGACAAGGCCGGCCTGACCCCGTACCTGGACAAGCTGGGCTTCAACCTGGTCGGCTACGGCTGCACCACCTGCATCGGCAACTCCGGTCCGCTGGACGAGGAGATCTCGAAGGCGATCAACGAGGCCGACCTCGCGGTCACCTCGGTGCTCTCGGGCAACCGCAACTTCGAGGGCCGCATCAACCCCGACGTCAAGATGAACTACCTGGCCTCCCCGCCGCTGGTCGTCGCGTACGCCATCGCGGGCTCCATGAAGGTGGACATCACCAAGGACGCCATCGGCATCGACACCGACGGCAAGCCGGTCTACCTCCAGGACATCTGGCCCACCGAGGCCGAGGTCAACGACGTCGTGGCGAACGCCATCGGCGAGGACATGTTCAACAAGTCCTACCAGGACGTCTTCGCGGGCGACGCCCAGTGGCAGGCGCTGTCCATCCCGACCGGCAACACGTTCGAGTGGGACCCGCAGTCCACCTACGTCCGCAAGCCCCCCTACTTCGAGGGCATGACGATGGAGACCACCCCGGTCTCCGACATCACCGGCGCCCGCGTGCTGGCGAAGCTGGGCGACTCGGTCACCACCGACCACATCTCCCCGGCCGGTGCGATCAAGGCCGACACCCCGGCCGGCAAGTACCTCACGGAGCACGGCGTCGAGCGCCGCGACTTCAACTCCTACGGTTCCCGCCGCGGCAACCACGAGGTCATGATCCGCGGTACGTTCGCCAACATCCGCCTGCGCAACCAGATCGCGCCGGGCACCGAGGGCGGCTTCACCCGCGACTTCACCCAGCCCGACGCGCCGGTCTCGTTCATCTACGACGCCTCGCAGAACTACCAGGCCGCCGGCGTCCCGCTGGTCATCCTGGCGGGCAAGGAGTACGGCTCGGGCTCGTCCCGCGACTGGGCGGCCAAGGGCACCGCGCTCCTCGGCGTCAAGGCCGTCATCGCCGAGTCCTACGAGCGCATCCACCGCTCGAACCTGATCGGCATGGGCGTCCTCCCGCTCCAGTTCCCCGAGGGCGCCTCGGCGGCCGCGCTGGGTCTGACCGGCGAGGAGACCTTCTCCTTCACCGGTGTGGAGGAGCTGAACAACGGCACCACCCCGCGCACGGTCAAGGTCACCACCGACACCGGTGTGGAGTTCGACGCGGTCGTGCGCATCGACACCCCCGGTGAGGCGGACTACTACCGCAACGGCGGCATCATGCAGTACGTGCTCCGCAACCTGATCCGCGGCTAGTCACGCGGATGCCGAGCGGCACCCGAGGGCCGTACCCCCGAAAGGGGGTACGGCCCTTCCGCTTGTCCGGACCGTCGGGTATCGGCCAGCCAGGTGACGGTGAGGTCTCAACTCGGAAAAGCCGGGGCAGATACTTGTGCACGATCTTGCTCACCCGAGCGGAAGTGGACTATACCTGTGGCCGTCCGGGCCACCGCGAGACGAGCGGCCCCGGACGGGGGGACGGTGGGGACCTGCGGCGATGCCGCGTGCACGGCATCCGCCGTGCGTTCCTTCCTCCTTCACACTCCAGACGAAGGCGAGGACTTGAGCATGGGATCCACCTCCGCCCACGGCGAGAACAGCACCGGTGAGGGCCTCGGCCGCCGGGACCTGATCAAGCGCTCCGCGGCACTCGGCCTGATCGCCGTCCCGACGATGAGCTTCCTTTCCGCCTGCGCCTCCGGCGGCGACACCACGACGAAGGGTCCCGCGAAGGGGGCCGTCTCCAAGGACAACCCCTTCGGCGTGGCCAAGGGCGGCAAGATGGACGTCGTCGTCTTCAAGGGCGGGTTCGGCGACGACTACGCCAAGGCGTGGGAAGCCGCCTTCGACAAGAAGTGGGGCACCACCAGCTCCCACCTGGGCACCCAGGAGATCACCGGCAAGCTCCAGCCGCGCTTCAACGGCGGCAACCCGCCGGACGTCATCGACGACTCGGGCGCCCAGCAGATCAAGGTCGACGTCCTCGCCAAGGGCGGCCAGCTCGCCGACCTCACCCAGGTCCTCGACGCGCCCTCCCTGGACGACCCGTCCAAGAAGGTCCGGGACACGCTCATCCCCGGCACCGTCGAACAGGGCACCCAGGGCGGCAAGTTCGTCGCCCTGTACTACGTCTACACCGTGTTCGGCTTCTGGTACTCCGGCAAGCTCTTCAAGGAGAAGGGCTGGAGCGAGCCCAAGACCTGGGACGACTTCCTGGCGGTCTGTACGAAGGCCAAGGAAGCCGGCATCGGCGGCCTCGCCCACCAGGGGAAGTACCCGTACTACATCAACGTCGTCATCATGGACCTGATCGCCAAGAAGGGCGGCCTGGACGCGATGAAGGCGATCGACAACCTCGAACCGAACGCCTTCGAGGGCAACCCCGCCGCCCTCGCGGCGGTCGAGGCGGTGTACGAGGTCGTCGAGAAGGGCCTGCTGATGCCGGGCACCAACGGCCTCACCCACACGGAGTCCCAGACCGCGTGGAACCAGTACAAGGCCGCCTTCATCCCCTCCGGCTCCTGGCTGGAGAACGAGCAGCTCAAGCAGACGCCGGACGACTTCGACATGAAGTTCCTGCCGGTCCCGCTGCTCGCCGACAGCAAGCTGCCCTTCGAGGCCATCCGGGCCGGGGCCGGCGAGCCGTTCATCGTCCCCGAGAAGGCCGCCAACAAGGCCGGCGGACTGGAGTTCCTGCGCTCGATGCTGTCACGCGAATGGTCGACCACCTTCGCCCAGCAGGCGAACTCCCTCACCGTCGTCAAGGACGGCGTCAACCCCGACGTCAAGCTGCGCCCGGGCACGCAGTCCGCGGTGGCGGCGGTCAAGGCGGCGGGAACCAACACCTTCAACTACCTGTACCCCGACTGGTACAGCGAAATGGACACCGAGATCCAGAACGCGTCCAATGAGCTGATGGCCCAGCGGATCCAGCCCAAGGAATGGATCAAGCGGGCCCAGGCTGCGGTAGACAAGGCTGCCAAGGACCCGAACGCGAAGAACAACCGCCGCAGCTGACGTCACGGACGGGACGGACACCATGAGCCACGTTGCCCGCGGCGCAGGACGGGGCGGTTTCATCGCCGGCTTCCTGATCCTGCCGCTCGCGCTGTACCTGACCTTCGTCATCTGGCCCTACATCCAGACCTTCGGCTACTCCTTCACCAACTGGTCGGGCCAGTCGCCGACGTTCCAGTTCGTCGGCCTGGACAACTACTCGGCGCTGATGAAGGACGAGGTCTTCCGCGGGGCCCTGTGGCACAACCTGCTGCTCCTGGTGTTCGTCCCGGTGATCACCATCCTGCTCGCCCTGTTCTTCGCCTTCATGGTCAACGCGGGCGGCCGCAGCGGCGCCGGCGGGGTGCGGGGCGTACGCGGATCGGGCCTCTACAAGATCGTCTACTTCTTCCCGCAGGTCCTCTCCCTCGCCATCCTCGCCGTCCTCTTCGGCGCCGTGTACCGCAGCGACGCCGGAGGCCTGCTCAACGGCTTCCTCACCAAGCTCGGCCTCGTCGACCCGACCCGCCCGGTCGAATGGCTGAACGAACCGAACCTGGTGCTGTGGTGCCTGCTGATGGTGGTCGTCTGGCACGGCGTCGGCTTCTACCTGGTGCTCTTCTCCGCCGCCATGCAGTCCATCCCGAAAGACATCTACGAAGCCGCGCTGCTGGACGGCGCCGGGCGGGCCCAGACCTTCTTCAAGGTCACCCTGCCCCTGCTGTGGGACTCGGTGCAGACCTCCGCCGTGTATCTCGGCATCGCCGCGATGGACATGTTCGTCCTCGTGTCCACGATGACCTCGGGCCAGTTCGGCGGTGGCCCGGACCACCACAGCGAGGTCATGGCGACCGTGCTGATGCGCAACTTCCTCTACTTCGGCAAGAGCGGATACGCCTGCGCCATGGGCGTGGTCATGCTCGTCCTGACCATGATCCTTTCCATCGTCACGCTGCGCGCCACCCGCCGCGAGCGCATCGAGTTCTGAGCGGGAGACACCGATGACCACAGTGATCAAGGCCCCGGGAGAGGCCGCCGCCGAGCAGCCCGGCGGCGCCGGCCGCCGCGCCAAGGAGGGCGGCAAGGGCCCCTCCGACGGCATGGTGCTCAACGTCTTCTCGCACGGGTTCCTGGCCGTCTGGGCGATACTGATCGTCCTGCCCCTGATCTGGCTCGCGCTCGGCTCCTTCAAGACCGACTCGCAGATCGGCGGCTCGGCCCTCAGCTGGCCCTCCCACTGGCACTTCGACGCCTTCTCCCGCGCCTGGGACAAGGGCATCGGCGACTACTTCGCCCACACGCTGATCGTGCTGGTGTTCTCCGTCCCGCTGACCATGCTGCTCGGGTCGATGGCGGCGTACGTACTGGCCCGCTACCCCTTCCCCGGCAACCGGGTCGTCTACTACTTCTTCGTCAGCGGGGCGATGTTCCCCGTCTTCCTGGCGCTCGTCCCGCTGTTCTTCATGGTCAAGCGCCTCGACATGCTCAACACGTACCAGGGACTGATCCTCGTGTACGTGGCGTACTCGATGCCGTTCACCGTCTTCTTCATGCACTCGTTCTTCCGGACGCTGCCCAGCGCGGTCCACGAGGCGGCGGTGATCGACGGGGCCTCCGACACGCGGATCTTCTTCCAGGTGATGCTCCCGATGGCCAAGCCCGGCCTGATCAGCGTGGGGATATTCAACGTCCTGGGGCAGTGGAACCAGTACATCCTGCCCTCCGTGCTGATGCAGCCCCAGAGCGGATCGGACCCCGAGCGGTACATGCTCACCCAGGGCCTGATCCAGCTCCAGTACCAGATGGGCTATGAGACGGACCTGCCGGTGCTGTTCGCCGGCGTGACCATCGCGATGATCCCGATGCTGGTGGTCTACCTCTCCTTCCAGCGCCAGATCCAGGCCGGCCTGACCTCCGCCACCCTCAAGTAGGCCGCCCCGCCGGGGGCGCCCCCGCCCGGGGCAGCCCCCGCAACCGGGGCCGGCTCACAGCCAGCTGCCGAACCGGCGGACGTACCAGGTCTTCACGGCCTGGGTGAGCGCGCAGTACGCGAGGAGTACGGCGATCAGCCAGGGGAAGTAGCCCGGCGGCAGCGGGACCATGCCCAGCGGACCGGCCAGCGGGGAGAAGGGCAGGAACAGGCCCGTCAGCACCGCGAGGACCGTCGCCGCCATCACCGGCCAGGAGGCCCGGGACTGGATGAACGGGATCTTCCGGGTCCGGATCATATGGACGACGAGGGTCTGGGAGAGCAGGCCCTCGACGACCCAGCCCGACTGGAAGAGGGACTGGGCCGCCTCGTCGTTCGCGCCGAACACGTGCCACATGATCTGGAACATCGCGATGTCGAAGACGGAGCTGACCGGCCCGAGCGTCACGATGAACCGGCCGATGCCCCTCGCGTCCCAGGTGCGGGGCCGGCGCAGGTACTCCTCGTCCATCCGGTCCCACGGGGTCGCCAGCTGCGCGAGGTCGTAGACCAGGCCCTTCTCCAGCAGGATGATGTCGGCCGACTCCCGGGCGATGTCGACGGCCGTGTCGACGGAGATCCCGACATCGGCGTCACGCAGGGCCGCGGCGTCGTTGATGCCGTCCCCGAGGAAGCCGACGGTGTGCCCGTCCGCCCGCAGGGCCCGCACGACACGGGCCTTCTGTGCCGGGTTGACCTTGGCGAAGACCGTCGTACGGGCTGCCAGTTCGCGCAGCGCCGGGTCGTCGAGGCGGTCGATCTCGCGGCCGCTCACCACCCGGCCGGCGTCGAGGCCGACGTCCGCGCAGACCCGCGCGGCGACCGGCTCGTTGTCGCCGGTCACCACTTTGACGGTGATGCCGCGGTCCGCGAGCCCCCGCAGGGCGGGGGAGGCGTCCGCCTTCGGCGGGTCGAGGAAGGCGAGGAACCCGACCAGCGTCAGCCGGTTTTCGTCGGCGACGCAGTAGGTGTCGCGGGGCGCCGACCGTGCGGGTGGCGACGGCGAGGACCCGCAGGCCCCGGCGGTTGTTCTCCTCGGCGGTCCGGGTGACGTGCCACCTCAGCTGCCCGGTGAATTCCGTCCTGCGGCCGCGGTCGACGACGTGGGTGCACAGCGCGAGCACCTCCTCCACCGCGCCCTTGGTGATCATGACGTGCTCGGCGGCGGTGGCCCCGTCCCCGAAGGCCTCGCGGCGCAGGACCACGGACATCCTGCGGCGGGCGAAGTCGAAGGGGATCTCGTCGACCATCGAGAAGGTGCGTCGACGACAACCTCCTCGGCCTCGTCCACGCGCTCGATGACGGCCCGGTCCATCAGGTTCCGCAGGCCCGTCTGGAAGTGGGAGTTGAGGTACGCCTACTCCAGGACCTCGGGGTCCTCCTCGCCGTGCACGCCGAGGTAGCGGTCCAAGACGATCCGGTCCTCGGTGAGGGTGCCGGTCTTGTCGGTGCACAGGAGGTCCATCGCGCCCAGGTCCTGGATCGCGTTCAGCCGCTTGACGACCACCTTGCGGCGGGACATGGCCACCGCGCCGCGGGCCAGGTTGGCGGACGCGACCATCGGCAGCATCTCGGGGGTCAGTCCGACCGCCACGGCGACGGCGAAGTCCCAGTCGCCCTCGGTGACGCCGTTGACCACGAAGGCGACGGGGACCATCACCAGCATGAAGCGGATCAACAGGAGGCTGACGCGGCGCACGCCGTGGTCGAAGTCGGTGGGCGGGCGCTCCCCGGCCATCGCCCCGGCCATCGAGCCGAGGTAGGTGTCGGCGCCGGTCGCGACGACGACCCCGGTGGCCGTGCCGTAGGTGACGGACGTACCCGTGAGGACGAGGTTGTCGGCCTCGGCGGGGTCGCCGCTCCCGTCCCGGCGGGCGGCGTCCCCGGCGCGGGTCGGGGTGTCGGCCTTGGCGACGGGCAGGGACTCCCCGGTCAGTGCGGCCTGGGCGACCATCAGGTCCTTGGAGGCGAGCAGCAGCAGATCGGCCGGGACCAGGTCACCCGCGGCCAGCTTGACCACGTCGCCCGGCACCACCTGGTCCATGGGCACCTCGACGGTGGTCGCGAGGGAGCCGCCGCCGGCCCGCCTGCGCACCGCGCAGGTGGTGGTGACCAGCGCCTGCAACGCCTCGGGGCGCGCCCCGAGCGGAACTCCTGCCAGAAGCGCAGCAGGCCGGCGGTCCCCGCCATCACCGAGAGGATGACGACACCCGGGTCGGCGGGGTCCTGCGCGTACATGACGGCGGCCAGGAAGACGAGGACGGCGATGAAGGGGTTCGCGTACGCCTTCGCCAGCCGGCGGGGCCGGCGCGGGGCGCGCCCCCCGGCCACCTCGTTGCGGCCGTGCAGCTCCAGGCGGTGCGCGGCTTCGGCCCGGGACAGGCCCTCGGGGGTGGCGCCGAGCTCTTCGAGCACCTCGGCGACCGGGCGGGTGGCGGCCTCGGTGAGCCGGACCGCGACGAGGCGGGTGCGGCGCTCCAGCTCCGCGGCTGCGCTCGCGGCGGTCCCGGCCCGGCGGTGCGAGGGTGGAAGGGGAACGAGGGGTGAGCATGGTCATGACGAATACCTCCCTCCGCGGGATCCGGGCAGCGCGGAGCGGCACGGTCACGCGGAGTGACCGAGTGGCGGCGTACGCGTGCACGGCACGGGCCGTGGGTACGCCACGGGGCATGGAGGGGAAGGGACGGCCGTGGAGGGCCGGTGAAGGGGGGAGCGGCGAACGCGGCGGGACGCGGTCGCGCCGGCCGGCGCGGCGGCAGCCGCCCGCGGACTCGGGGTCAGCCCGGGGCTGATCAGCCGGCGAGGGCGCGGCGAGGACTTCGATCGGGACTCATCCCGAACACCTCCTCGCGTAGCGCTGTCACGGCGTGGCGCCGGATCCGGCCGGAAGGGCCGCAGAGGATCGACGCCTCAGCGACCGTAACACGATATGGACAGCTTCTTTACTCCCATATGGTCGATAGTGGCCGTTTCGTGCTGCGTCAGCCTCTTGACGTCTGACGGGCCAAAGGCTCGACTTAAGGTTCACAAGTTGGAGAGACGCCGGTGTCTCGGAGCACTCAGCCCTGATCGCCGGCCGGGGGGCGACGGCCGGCCGTCGCTTATGGGCAGGAGTGGATGAGTCGTGCAGACTCCGGGATCGCAGTCGTCGCTGCATCGCGCGAACCTCGAACGCGTCGTGCGGGCCGTCCGGCTCGCGGGTTCACTGACGCAGGCGGAGATCGCCCGCGCCACCGGACTGTCGGCGGCCACGGTCTCCAACATCGTCCGCGAGCTCAAGGAAGGCGGGACCGTCGAGGTCACCGACACCTCGGCGGGCGGCCGTCGGGCCCGCAGCGTCTCGCTCAGCGGTGATGCGGGCATCGTGATCGGCGTGGACTTCGGCCACACCCACCTGCGGGTGGCCGTGGGCAATCTCGCCCACCAGGTGCTCGCCGAGGACTCCGAACCGCTGGACGTGGACGCGTCCTGGACCGAGGGGTTCGACCGGGCGGAAGCGCTGGTCGGTCGGCTGATCGCGGGCATCGGGGTGGGCCGCGACAAGGTGATCGGCGTCGGCCTCGGCGTCCCCGGCCCCATCGACCTCGAATCCGGCACGCTCGGCTCCACCGCGATCCTGCCGGGATGGGCCGGCATCAACCCGCGCCAGGAGCTGTCCAGCCGTTTGGGCGTACCCGTGTACGTGGACAACGACGCGAACCTGGGCGCCCTCGGCGAGCTGGTCTGGGGCAGCGGCCGGGGGGTCAAGGACCTCGCCTACATCAAGGTCGCCAGCGGCGTCGGCTCCGGCCTGGTGATCAACGGTCAGATCTACCGGGGGCCCGGCGGTACGGCGGGCGAGATCGGGCACATCACCCTCGACGAGTCGGGCCCGGTCTGCCGGTGCGGCAACCGCGGCTGCCTGGAGACCTTCACCGCCGCACGCTACGTCCTGCCCCTCCTCCAGGGCAGCCACGGACCGGAGTTGACGATGGACCGGGTCGTCGAGCTGGCCCGCGAGGGGGACCCCGGATGCCGTCGGGTCATCACCGACGTCGGCCGGCACATCGGCAGCGGCGTGGCCAGTCTGTGCAACCTGCTGAACCCCAGCCGGGTGGTGCTCGGCGGCTCGCTCGCCGAAGCCGGTGAACTCGTCCTCGCCCCCATCCGTGAATCAGTGGGGAGGTACGCG
Source organism: Streptomyces sp. NPDC051578 (assembly GCF_044454045.1). Taxonomy (NCBI): domain Bacteria; kingdom Bacillati; phylum Actinomycetota; class Actinomycetes; order Kitasatosporales; family Streptomycetaceae; genus Streptomyces; species Streptomyces sp. NPDC051578. The sequence goes on along the minus strand of NZ_JBITDH010000008.1, from coordinate 179,895 downwards.
ATCCCCAGCGCGGCACGCCAGCTGTCGGTGCTCACGGGCTCCCTGGGCGGGCGCGCGGAAGTGCTCGGCGCCCTGGCCCTCGTGCTGAGCGAGATGGGCGATTCGACGCTTTTGGCGGAAAATGGAATCGGAGTTCGGGCTCCCGCCCTGATGTCTTCAGTTAGATAACGGATGGCACCGTTGTCATCTCGTTAAGGATTCACTCCTTGACGGCAAACTGCGGCCGGGGTTGACTCGCATCCACCTCGGCCGCACTGTCGCGGCCTCGTCAGGGAGGTTCAACCAATGAACACTCGTATGCGCAGAGCCGCTGTTGCCGTGGCCGCCGGCGCGATGGCCGTTTCCCTCGCCGCATGTGGGAGCGCGAAGGAGTCCGGCGACAAGGCGAAGGAGTCGGGCGCGGCCAAGGGCGACGCGATAACCGTCGGCCTGCTCCTTCCGGAGAACCAGACGGCCCGTTACGAGAAGTTCGACAAGCCGCTCATCGAGAAGAAGGTCGCCGACCTCACCGGCGGCAAGGCGAAGGTCGTCTACGCCAACGCCAAGCAGGACGCGACCACGCAGAACTCGCAGGTCGACACCATGATCACCAACAAGGTGGACGTCCTGATCGTCGACGCGGTCGACGCCAAGGCCATCGCGGGCTCGGTCAAGAAGGCCAAGGACGCCGGCATCCCGGTCGTCGCCTACGACCGCCTCGCCGAGGGCCCGATCGACGCCTACACCTCCTTCGACAACGAAGAGGTCGGCAAGGTCCAGGGCAAGGCGCTGCTCGACGCGCTGGGCGACAAGGCCAAGGACGGCCAGATCGTCATGATGAACGGCTCCGTCACCGACCCGAACGCCGCCCTGTTCAAGAAGGGCGCTCACTCCGTCCTCGACGGCAAGGTGAACATCGGCAAGGAGTACGACACCAAGGAGTGGAAGCCGGAGAACGCCAACACCAACATGGCGGGCGCGCTCTCGGCGCTCGGCAAGGACAAGGTGATCGGCGTCTACTCCGCCAACGACGGCATGGCCGGCGGCATCATCACCGCCCTCAAGGCGGCCGGCCTGTCCCCCCTGCCCCCCGTGACCGGCCAGGACGCGGAGCTCGCCGGCGTGCAGCGCATCGTCGCGGGTGAGCAGTTCATGAGCGTCTACAAGCCGTACGCCCCGGAGGCCTCGGCCGCCGCGGAGATGGCCGTCGCCCTCGCCAAGCACGAGAAGATCGACGGCATCGTCAATCAGAACGTCGACAGCCCGACCACCAAGGGCGTCCCGTCCGTGCTGATCCCGGTCGTCTCGCTGACCAAGGCCAACATCAAGGACACCGTCGTCAAGGACGGCGTCTACACGGCCGAAGAGATCTGCACCGACAAGTACGCGGCCGCCTGCGCGAGCATCGGCCTGAAGTAGCAAGCCCGAGCGGCCGGTCCGAGCGGCCGGCCCCGAAGGCCTCGTCGACCCGACAGGGACGACCCCTCGCCTGTCCGGCGCCCCGCCCCCTTTCCCCGCCATCCGCGGGGCGCCGGTACAGAAACGTTTCTTCCGTATCCCGGGGGCCTCGGCCCCCGAAGCCCCATTCGCGTTCCTGCTCTTTTGCACGACATCCCCGCCGGTCAGGCGGCGAAGGAGATGGTTCATGTGTCCGCTGCGCCCGTGCTGGCGTTGCGAGGGGTCTCGAAGCGGTTCGGCGCCGTTCAGGCCCTGACCGACGTAGAACTCGAGATCCACTCCGGTGAGGTGGTCGCCCTCGTCGGTGACAACGGCGCCGGCAAGTCCACGCTGGTCAAGACGATCGCCGGCGTGCACCCGATCGATGACGGAGTCATCGAGTGGGAGGGCCGCCCGGTCTCCATCAGCAAGCCCCACGACGCCCAGAACCTGGGCATCGCGACGGTCTACCAGGACCTCGCGCTGTGCGACAACATCGACGTCGTCGGCAACCTCTTCCTCGGCCGCGAGCTCAAGCGCCGCGGCATCCTCGACGAGGTGGAGATGGAGCGCCGCGCCCGCGAGCTCCTGACCACCCTGTCCATCCGGATCCCCAGTGTCCGGATCCCCATCGCCTCGCTGTCCGGCGGTCAGCGCCAGACCGTGGCGATCGCCCGTTCGATGCTCGGCGAGCCCAAGCTCGTCATCCTCGACGAGCCGACGGCGGCCCTCGGCGTCGAGCAGACCGCCCAGGTCCTCGACCTGGTGGAGCGGCTGCGCGAGCGCGGCCACGCCGTCATCCTCATCAGCCACAACATGGCCGATGTGAAGGCCGTCGCCGACAAGGTGGCGGTGCTGCGGCTGGGCCGCAACAACGGCGTCTTCAGCGTCGCCGACACCTCGCAGGAAGAGATCATCTCCGCCATCACCGGGGCCACGGACAACGCCGTGACCCGCCGGGCGGCCCGCACCGGGGAGGCCCGCAAGTGAGCACCCAGAACCCTGCCGCCGATCCGCTGGGCAAGGGCCCCGCGGGCCGGACGGAGCACCTCGATCCGGTCAACCCGGCCGCCGCGTCGGACGCGATCCCGGCCGTCGACCCCCGCCTGCTCGTCCGCGAGCAGGGCCTCTCCGGCTACCTCAGCGAGTTCGGCCGCAAGATGAAGGCCGGCGACCTGGGTTCCATCCCGGTCGTCCTCGGCCTGATCATCATCTGGGGCATCTTCCAGGGGCTGAACGCGAACTTCCTCTCCCCGGAGAACCTCACCAACATCGCGATCACGATGGTCGCCACCGGCATGATGGCCGTCGGCATCATCTTCGTGCTGCTGCTCGGCGAGATCGACCTCTCGGTCGGCTCGGTCAGCGGCGTCTCGGGCGCGATCGTCGCCGTCCTCGCCGTCACCCACGGCGTGAACGAGTGGCTCGCGATCCTCGCCGCCGTCGCGGGCGGCGCGCTGATCGGCGCCCTCCACGGCTTCTTCTTCGCCCGCATCGGCGCCCCGGCCTTCGCCGTCACCCTGTCGGGCCTGCTGTTCTGGTCGGGCGCGATGCTGCAGATCCTCGGCAGCAACGGCACCATCAACCTCGACTCCGAGGGCGTGGTCGGTCAGCTGACCACGTACTTCTTCTCTGACGTGGCCGCCGGCTACGGGCTCGCGACGGTCGCGGTGGCGGCGTACTTCCTCGCCACCTTCTTCGACAACCGCCGCCGCCAGGCCGCGGGCGTCCCCTCCCGGCCGCTCGGCGAGATCGTGCTGCGCACCGCCGTGCTCGCGGTGTTCACCTTCGGCCCGGCCGCGGTGTTCAACCAGTACAAGGGCCTGCCCCTGGCGGTCGTGCTGTTCCTGCTCGTCCTCGTCGGCACGGACTTCGTGCTGCGCCGCACGACCTTCGGGCGCAACGTCTTCGCGCTCGGCGGCAGCGTCGAGGCCTCCCGCCGCGCGGGCATCAACGTGACCGGCATCCGCATCGCGGTCTTCGCCATCGCCGGCACCTTCGCCGCCGTCGGCGGGCTCTTCTGGGCCTCCAAGATCGCGGCCGCGAACCAGAGCGCCGGCGCCGGCGACCTGCTGATGAACGTGATCGCGGCGGCCGTCATCGGCGGCACCAGCCTCTTCGGCGGCCGGGGCCGGACCTGGAACGCGCTCCTCGGCGTCATGGTCATCACCTCGATCCAGTACGGTCTGGCCCTGGAAGGCATCGCGACGCCGATCCAGTACATGATCACCGGCGCGGTCCTGCTGGCCACCGTGGTCATCGACTCGGTCACCCGCAAGACCCAGAAGACGGCGGGACGCGCCTGACGGCGCTGCCGCGGGCGGTGACCCGGCGGTAAGAACCGTCACAGTGCCCGGTGCCACTTCGCGTGGCGCCGGGCACACGTGCGTACATGTGTGCGTACGCCTGTGCGGGTATGCGCCCGTTTGGGATGTGTGATTTGCCGGGGGTGTGTACAGGTATGACAAAGGCGTGGCCGTCCCGGTACCGCCCGATGATGCTCGTCGCGAGCGGAACATTAGACTCGACAGACCAGCAAGCAACTGCAAGGAGGCACGGGTGCTGCTGACCCGCATCAAGGGACCGCGCGATCTGGACCGGCTCAGCCAGGAGGAGCTCTCCCAGCTCGCCGACGAGATCAGGTCCTTCCTCGTCGACGCCGTCTCCAAGACCGGCGGGCACCTCGGCCCCAACCTCGGCGTGGTCGAACTGACGATCGCCTTGCACCGGGTCTTCGACTCGCCCAAGGACAAGGTCCTCTTCGACACCGGCCACCAGGCCTACGTCCACAAGCTGCTCACGGGCCGCCAGGACTTCGGCGGCCTGCGCACCAAGGGCGGCCTGTCCGGCTACCCCTCGCGCGCCGAGTCCGAGCACGACGTGATCGAGAACTCCCACGCCTCGACGGTGCTGGGCTGGGCCGACGGCCTCGCCAAGGCCAACGAGGTGCTGCGGCGCGAGGACCACCACGTCGCCGCCGTCATCGGCGACGGCGCCCTGACCGGCGGCATGGCCTGGGAGGCGCTGAACAACATCGCCGCCGCCAAGGACCGCCCGCTCGTCATCGTCGTCAACGACAACGAGCGCTCCTACGGCCCCACCATCGGCGGTCTCGCCAACCACCTGGCGACCCTGCGCACCACGGACGGCTACGAGCGCTTCCTCGCCCGCGGCAAGGAACTCCTGGAGCGCACCCCGGTCGTCGGCAAGCCGCTCTTCGAGACCCTGCACGGCGCCAAGAAGGGCCTCAAGGACTTCATCGCCCCGCAGGGCATGTTCGAGGACCTGGGCCTCAAGTACATCGGCCCCATCGACGGCCACGACATCGAGGCCCTGGAGTCGGCCCTCCAGCGCGCCAAGCGGTTCAGCGGACCGGTCATCGTCCACTGCCTCACCCAGAAGGGCCGCGGCTACACCCCGGCGCTGGAGCACGAGGCGGACCGCTTCCACGCGGTCGGCGTGATCCACCCCGACACCGGCCTGCCGGTGAAGACCGCCGCCGCCAGCTGGACCTCCGTCTTCGCCGACGAGATGGTCAAGCTCGGCCACGAGCGCGAGGACATCGTCGGCATCACCGCCGCCATGCTCCACCCGGTCGGCCTCAACAAGTTCGCCGAGGCGTTCCCGGACCGCATCTACGACGTCGGCATCGCCGAGCAGCACGCCGCCACGTCCGCGGCCGGCCTCGCGACCGGCGGCGTCCACCCCGTCTTCGCGGTCTACGCGACCTTCCTCAACCGCGCCTTCGACCAGGTCCTCATGGACGTGGCCCTGCACAAGTGCGGGGTCACCTTCGTCCTGGACCGGGCGGGCGTCACCGGCGACGACGGCGCCTCCCACAACGGCATGTGGGACATGTCCATCCTCCAGGTCGTCCCGGGGCTGCGCCTCGCCGCCCCGCGCGACGCCGAGCAGCTGCGCGCGCAGCTGCGCGAGGCCGTCGACGTCAAGGACGCGCCGACCGTCGTGCGCTACTCCAAGGGCGTCGTCGGCCCGGCCGTCCCCGCCGTCGGCCGGATCGGCGGCATGGACGTGCTGCGCGCCCCCGCGCCGGAGGTCACCCGGCCGGACGTGCTGCTCGTCTCGGTGGGCGCACTCGCCCCCATGTGCCTGGAGATCGCCGCCCTGCTCGACAAGCAGGGCATCTCCACCACCGTGGTCGACCCGCGCTGGGTCAAGCCCGTGGACGAGGCGCTGGCCCCGCTCGCCGAGCAGCACCGCGTGGTCGTCACCGTCGAGGACAACGGCCGCACCGGCGGCGTGGGCGCCGCCGTCTCGCAGGCCCTGCGCGACGCGGGTGTCGACGTACCGCTGCGCGACTTCGGCATCCCGCAGCGCTTCCTGGACCACGCGCTGCGCAAGGACATCCTGGCCGAGATCGGGCTCACCGCGCCCGACATCGCCCGGCAGGTCACGGGCCTGGTGGCCAAGTTGGACGGCCGCTACGACAGCGAGCCGGCCGCCACCGTCGACTGACGCGACCAGGCGCGCGCGGTTGCGCGTGACGGGCCGGGAGATCACCCTTGAGGGGGTGGGCCTCCCGGCCCGTTCTCGTGTGCCTCGTCATCAGCCGGAGGTGCGTCGGTGAGCAGGAACCTGAACAGCCCCTTCCGGACCAAGACGGTGGAGCAGTCCATCCGTGACACGGAAGAGCCGGAACACGCGCTCCGGAAGTCGCTCTCCGCCTGGGACCTGACGGTCTTCGGGGTCGGTGTCATCATCGGCACCGGCATCTTCGTCCTCACGGGCATCGCGGCGCGCAACAACGCCGGACCCGCCACCGCCCTCGCCTTCGTCGCGGCGGGCATCGTGTGCGCCCTCGCGGCGCTCTGCTACGCGGAGTTCGCCTCCACCGTGCCGGTGGCCGGTTCGGCGTACACCTTCTCCTACGCCTCGATCGGCGAGCTGCCCGCCTGGATCATCGGCTGGGACCTCGTACTGGAGTTCGCGCTCGGCACCGCCGTCGTGGCGGTGGGCTGGTCCGGGTACGTGCGCCACCTCATGAGCACCAACCTCGGCTGGAACCTGCCCGCGGGGCTGTCGGGGCCGGACGCGGGCGGTACGTTCGACCTGCTGGCCTTCCTGCTGGTCCTGGTACTGACCGCGATCCTCGTCGTGGGGACCAAGCTGTCGGCCCGGATCACCGCCATCGTCGTCGCCATCAAGGTGACGGTGGTGCTGCTGGTCATCATCGCGGGCCTGTTCTTCATCAAGGCGGACAACTACAAGCCGTTCATCCCGCCGGCCCAGGCCCAGCCCCCGGGGAGCGGCTGGAAGGCGCCGCTGGTCCAGCTGCTCTTCGGCTACGCCCCCACCAACTTCGGCGTCATGGGCATCTTCACGGCGGCCTCGCTGGTCTTCTTCGCCTTCATCGGCTTCGACGTCGTGGCCACCGCGGCCGAGGAGACCAAGAACCCCCAGCGGGACATGCCGCGCGGCATCATCGGCTCACTGATCATCTGCACGGTGCTCTACGTCGCCGTGACGCTGGTGGTCACCGGCATGGAGAAGTACACGCAGATGTCAGCGACCGCCCCTCTCGCCGAAGCCTTCAAATCGGTGAACCAGCCCTTCTTCTCGGGCGCCATCAGCCTCGGTGCGTCGATCGGGCTGATCACCGTCTGCATGATCCTGCTGCTCGGCCAGACCCGGGTGTTCTTCGCGATGAGCCGTGACGGACTGCTGCCCCGCTTCTTCTCCGTGACCCACCCGAAGTACCGCACGCCCTACCGCGCGACCATCACGCTCGGCGTGGTCATCGCGGTCGTGGCGGGCTTCACGAGCCTGGAGAAGCTCGCCGAACTGGTCAACATCGGCACGCTGTTCGCGTTCGTGGTCGTCGCCCTCGGCGTGATCGTCCTGCGCCGTACCCGGCCCGACCTGCACCGGTCCTTCCGTACGCCGTGGGTCCCGCTCGTGCCCGTCCTGTCGATCGCCGCGTCGCTGTGGCTGATGCTGAACCTGCCGGCCGAGACCTGGCTGCGGTTCGGCATCTGGATGGTCGTCGGCTTCTTCGTCTACTTCCTGTACAGCCGGCGCAACAGCCGCCTCGCCCGGGCCGGTCAGGAAGCGGACTACTGACGGCCCCGGGTCGGAGCGCCGGCCTCAGCCTTTGGCGGGGGAGTCCTTCGCCGAAGCGGGGATCTTCTGGTCCGCGCGCAGGGCGTCCCACAGCTGGGAGGCCTGCGGCTGGGCCACGATCACCCGGTTGGGGTCGACCTTGTCGTAGGCCACGGGCAGCATGATGGTCTCCATCGTGGCCGGGTCGACGCCCTTCATGCTCTGTGCGAAGTCGGCCAGCGCGGTCAGCGAGGCGAGCTGGGAGTCGGTGGTGAGCGACTTGGTGCCGGCGTCGGCCAGCTTGTAGAGCCGCGCCGGGTTGCCGAGGGCGTCCTGGTTCTTGATCTCGGCCAGCATCGCCAGCATGAACTTCTGCTGGAGGCCTATGCGTCCGAGGTCGCTGCCGTCGCCGTAGCCGTAGCGGGTACGGACGAACTTGAGCGAGTCGGTGCCGTTCAGCCGGTGGGTGCCCGCGTCGAGCTTGAGGCCGCCCTTGGCTCCGCTCATCGGCTTGTCGAGGGTGACGGTGACCCCGCCGAGGGCGTCCACGAGGTCCTTGAAGCCGGCGAAGTCGACCTCGACGAAGTGGTCCACGCGGATCCCGGAGAGCTGTTCGACGGTCTTGACCACGCAGGCCGGACCGGCCACCGAGTAGACCGAGTTGAACATGACCCGGTTCGCGGGCGGCACGGTGGCGCCGTCCTCGTCCTTGCACTCGGGCCGGCTGATCAGGGTGTCGCGGGGGATGCTGACCGCGGTGGCCCTGGACCGGCCCTCGGGTATGTGGACCAGCATCGCGGTGTCCGAGCGGGCTCCGCTGACGTCGCCGTGGTCCAGGTCCCCGTTGGCTCCGGCCCGCGAATCGGAACCCAGCACCAGGACGTTCTGGGCGTTCTCGACGACCTTGGGCGGCCGGTTGTCCCCGATGGCCCGGTCCAGGTCGACGCTGTCGATGTTGCCGTTGAGGTGGCTGTAGGCCCACCAGCCGGCGCCACCCGTGGCGAGGACGAGGGCCGCCAGGACCGACAGTACGATCCACAGGACGCGCCTGCCGCGACGCGGACGGCGCCGGGAGGAAGGGGAGGAGCCCGAGGGCCGGTCGGTCATGGAGGCGGAGCCCTTCTATCATCGATGGGGTGCATCATAAGACACACTTTCGAGTGGCTGGTTCTTTCGGGTGAACAGCCCTGCCCGTCCGGGCGGGACGACTCGGCGGATGAGTGGAGAGCGGCGTGATCCGAGGCAGAGGCGGTAGCCGGACCGCCACTTCGGCCCGTGGTGCCCGCCAAGCCTCCGGAGCCGGGGCCGCCGGCTCGCCCACGGCCTCGCCCCCGGCCGGGACCTGGCTCTTCAAGGGCGACGACGGCCGCCTGACCGCCTACGCCTCCGGCCCGCGCGGCCTCCTGCGCTGGACCGAGGCCGCCGCGCCCCGCACCGGTTGGACCGGCCCCGAGCTCTTCGAAGTCCCGGGCTGGACCGGCCCCGTCGCGATGGCCCGCAGCCCTGAGGGGTACGTGCACTTCGTGGCGCAGACCGCCGCTCCCGACGGCTCGGGCAGGCCCGAGATCCTCGTGTCCACCCAGTTCCAGCCAGGCCGCGGCCTCATCGACTGGCACAGCCTCGGCACCCCGGCGCTCCGCGGCGGCCCCACCGGCGACGGCCCGGCCGGTCCGCCCCGGATCGCCGTCAACCAGCGCTCCGGCTCGACCCACGTCATCGTCTCCCTGCGCTACGGGGGCGTCCTGCGCCGCAGCCGCAACGCCGAGGGGAAGTGGGGCGGCTGGAAGCAACTGGCCGACGAGTCCTACGCGGGCGACGTGACCCCGCTGATGCCCAACGGCGGGCCGCTGGAACTGCTCGCCCTCGGCCCGGGCCGAGCCGACCGCTGGAGCGGCGTCAGCGGCGGCCGGTTCGTCCTCGCCGACCGCGTCCCCACGCCGGTCGTCCCCGGCACCCCCGCGGTGTGCGAGACGGGACCGCGCCGGGTCACCTACTTCTGGCGCTACCCCGGCGACGGCTCGCTGGTCGCCTGGCGCCCCGCCGCACCGGGCGCGCAGGGCGGCCTGATGGGTCTGGGCGGCCACGGCGGCCGTGGCGCCCCGGGCGTCACCCGCGCCGACATAGGCGGCTACGACTGCACGGTGCTCGCCCAGGTGGGCGCGGACGGGGAGGTCGAAGTCACCGCCTACGTCACCGAGAACGAGGGCTACGGCACCTGGTGGGTCCCCCTCGGGGCCCCGGGGGCCCGCGCCCCCCAGGTGGCGGTCGACGCGGCCGGCCGGCTCGTCGTCGCGGCCCTGGACCGCGACGGGGCCCTCACCTTCACCCGCCAGGACACCACGGAGCAGGGCCTGGCCTTCGGCCCCTGGACGACCGTCGGCTGAACCCGCGCGACAGACGGCTCAGTTGCCCCCGGGCAGCGGGGTCCGCTGGGCGATCTCGATGCTCAGGCCCCCCGACTCCGTGTAGTACGGGGTGGCGACCAGCTCCATGCCCCCGGCCCCGGGGGCGGGCGCGATCCGTACCGGCATCCGGGAGGTCGTGTCCACATCGGGGCCGCGCCGGGGGCCGAGGCGCACCTCCTGCGTGACGCCCTCGAAGCTCACCGCGAGGTGCAGGTCCCACACGCCCGGCGCCAGCGGCCAGCCGTTCGCGGTCTGCGCCAGGTTGACCCGGGCCGAGAAGCGGCCCATCGCGCGGGGCCGGCCCTTGGCGTTGGTCAGCGTGTCGTCCCGCCGGGCGGTCACCGTGTAGGTCTCCCGGGCCCCGTTGGTCCGCTCCCGCAGCACCACCCGGGTGGCCCGCTCCTTCGTCGACAGCTGCTCGAAGAAGGCGAAGCCGTCCAGCAGCAGCATGGGGCCGTCCCAGCGCAGCTTCTGCAACTGATGGCTGACGGTCATGTCGCCGGTGATGTCGAACAGGTCGTCCGGCAGGCCCACGTGCGGGTCGCGGAAGAACGGCAGCGTGGTGAACACCCGGCCGTTCTCCACTGTCTTGCGTACGGCCGGCCGGTCCTTGTCGGCCTCGAAGGCGGCCATCGCCTGCGCCTCGGCGAAGCGGTTCGCGGCCAGCAGCGCGAAGCGCACCGCCACCCTGCGCGGCAGCAGCGCGAGCGCCCCGGGCGACACCTGGGTACGCAGCACCTCCGCGGCCGACCACAGAGCCTGCTCGCGCTCAGCCGGGTCGGTGACCGTCAGCAGGGCGGCGGCGGTGGCCTCCCCGAGCTCCACCTCCAGGTGCCGTGCGTGAAGCCGGTCCCGGCGGGGCCCCTCGGGCAGCAGGGAGCCGACCAGGGCCAGCATCCGCGAGGCCAGCGCGACCCGGTCCGCCGAGGTGGCGTGGGGGGCCGGGGCGGCGCCCTTGACCACGCAAGCCCCGTCGGCGACGACGCAGACGTTGTCCGCGGCGATGAGCGCCGCGGCGGTGAAGGCCTGGTCGTCACCGATCGTCATGTCGGTGGGGAAGGCCAGCGCGCGGCGCTGGAGCAGCGTGCTGCGGAACAGCTTGTCCGGGCTCAGCGACCAATAGACCTTCGAGGAGTCCAGATCGGAATAGGGCTGGTTCTTGCGGAAAAGCGAGGCGGCTTCCGGGGGTGCGCCGGGCCCCTCGGTCTTCCCGAGCACCACGTCCGCCTCATACGCGTCGGCGGCCGTGACCATCCGCTCCAGCGCGTCCGGGGCCAGGCGGTCGGTGGCCTCCAGGAAGATGACGTACCGGCCCCGGACCTGGCTCAGTGCCCAGTTGCGGGAAGACGCCGGGGTCATCCCGCGTGCCACCTGCCCCATGCGCACCACCGAGGGGTGCTGGTGTGCGACGCGGGCCAGCACGGATCCGCTCTCGTCCGTGGACCCGTCGTCGACGGCGATGATCTCCAGCCGGTCCGTACCGATCGTCTGCGCGAAGACCGAGGCCAGGCAGGCGTCGAGCGCGGCGGCCTGGTCGCGGACGCGGAGCGCGACCGTTACGTCCTTCATGTCCATGACGCCCACGACGGCTGTGTTCATGATCTCGTGATCCTCGTTCAGTTCTGCCGGGAACGGTGGGGCCAGGGCATCTCACCGGTGAGTTCGGGCCACTGCCAGGGGCGGCGGGCACTGTCCGCCGGGCGCTCGGGGAAGGCGCCGGGAGAGTCCGGCGACCCCACGAACACGTTGACGTGCGAGGTCAGTTCCACTCCGGCCGGGCTCGTCACCGTGTACGTGAAGCGGTCGTAGCCCGTGGCTCCGGCGGCGGGGGTGTAGGTGACCCACCCGTCGTACGACAGCTCCGCCTCTCCGCTGCGCGGCTGCGACACCGATACGGCGGTACTGCCCGCCGGGGCGCCCGACAGCAGGTTCACCGTGCCGGGGCTGCCCTGTGCGGTCACGATCCGCAGGCCCCGTGCGGCGGGCGGCAGCAGGGGCAGCGGCTCCGCGCCGAGCCGGCCGGTACGGATGAGCTTTCGGCCCGACGCGTCCGGGACACCGACGACGATCTGGGCACGGATGCTGCGCGGTCCGGTCACCTCGCCGACCCGCAGGTGCAGCGCGCCGGTACTGGTCTCACCGGCGTCGGTGCGCACCCGGAACCAGCGCTGGCGCGGGAAGTACTCCAGCCCCTGCACCCCGACGATCTCACCGGCGCCGCTGAGCGGTTCCTCCATCAGGTACGCACAGCCCCGCCCGGCCCCCGGGTCGGCCGCGACGGACAGCGCGAACTGCACCGTCTCCCCGGGCGCGGCCCCGGTCCGGGGGTCGGCGGAGCTGTACAGGGCCGCGTAGACGGCGCCCGACGACGGATCGTCGCCGGCGGCCCGGCCTCGGCGGAGCAGGTTCACGCGCGGGACTCCTTCGCGGCCACGGGCCCGGACACCCGGGACGCGGTGCGGTGCTTGAAGGTCTCCTCGTCCAGCCAGCCCAGCTCCTCGTACGAGAAGCGGCTGCGGTCGAGGTCACGGACCCAGTGGGAGGGGACGACCCCCTGCTCGGCGAGGCTGCGGGCCACGAAGCGGGCGCACTCGATCGCGCCCTCGGCCCGCAGGTGCACGTTGTCCCCGTCGTGGACGTTCTCCAGCAACGGCTCACCGGGCCGCAGGTAGGTGAAGACGGGCTTGGACGCCTCCGGCCCGAGCTCCTCCCACCACTGCAGGCTCTGCCCGTACAGGTCGATGCAGGGGACGTGCTCGTCCTCGGCGAGCCGGCGGGCCGCGAGCGGGTAGTCGCCCAGGAAGCGGGCGACGTTGCCGTGCGCGTCGATGCGGCGCCGCTCGTACGGAAGCAGCACCACGGGGTGCGCCTGCCGTTCGCGCGCGCCGTGCACGTACGCGGTCAGCTGTTCCCGGAAGGTGGAGAACGGCTTCGTGTGCAGCCCGGGATCGGGCTTCACGTCGATCTGGCCGAAGCCGAACAGGAAGTAGTCGCCCGGCTCCAGCTGGTCCAGGATCCACTGGAGCCTGCCCCGCTCCCGGAAGCTCTTGGAACTCGCCCGCGCACGGGCGCAGTTGACGACCTCCACGGCATCGGTGAGGAACAGCGGCAGTGCCTGCGTCCAGCCCGCCATCGGCAGGTAGCTGTAGGGCCGGCTGACGGCCTGCGAGTCACCGGCGACGAACAGCCGCCGCGGCCGCCCCCGCTGCGGCTCGGGTACGTAGCTCACGACTAGACTCCCCCGTCCTCCGTGGTCTGGATGAGTACGGACGCCAGCGCCGCATCGAACGCGGAGCGCTGCGCCGCGTTGGTCGTCGGGTCCTGCTTGCGCACGTCGATGACGTGGCCGGTCATCTCGGAGAGCAGGACGTCCAGCGAGGTCAGCGCCACCGCCTCGGAGGTCAGCAGGGAGTCCGAGGGCTCCTGCCCGAACGCCTTGGTCCGCATCGGGGTGGCGGTGCGCTCCGGGTTCACGCAGTTGACGCGGATGCCGTCCTCGGCCCACTCGTCGGCGAGCGCCTGCGTCAGGTTGACCATGGCGGCCTTCGTGGAGGAGTACAGGCTGTACTTGGCGCGGCCGCGGGTGTAGCTGCTGGAGGTGAAGAGCAGCAGCTGGCCGCGGGTCTCGCAGAGGTACTTGTACGCGGTCCGCGCGATGTTGACGGGGGCCAGGTAGTTGACCTCCAGCGCCTCGCGGACGGTGTCGTCGCCGGCCTCGTCGAGCCGGCCGACCCGCAGCACGCCTGCAGTGTTCACGACGAAGTCGATGCGCCCGGTCTCGGCGTACGCCCCGGCCAGCGCCTCCGCGACGTGGTCGGGGTTCTCCACGTGCGTGCCGGTGGTGGAGCGGCCCAGCGCGAAGACGCGGGCGCCGAAGCCCTCGGCGATGCGTGCGATGTCGGCGCCGATGCCGTACGAGCCGCCGAAGACGACCACGGTCTTGCCCGAGAGCTGCGAGCGGTAGGCGTCCTCCCCGGCCTGCGCGGGCGCGGCGTGGGAGGCCAGCTGGAACAGCTTGTCGGCGATGAAGACGTCGACCGGCTGGGTGACCTTCATGTTGTACTCGTCGCCCGTGACCACGTGGACCGGTACGTCCGGCAGGTACTTGACCACCACCGAGCAGTCGTCGGTGGCCTGGAAGAACGGGTCGGCGGCGGCCCGCTCGTACGCGGTGCGGATGGTGGAGAGCCGGAACCCCTGCGGGGTCTGGCCGCGGCGCAGCCGGGAGCGGTCGGGCACCTCGGTGATGAACTCGCCGTCGCCCCCGTGGGTGCGGGTCACGATGACGGTGTCGGAGGAGGGGATCGCGACGTCGACGGCCTGGTAGCGCTCCAGGGACTCCACGCATTCGCGCACCACGCGCTGCGACAGCAGCGGACGCACGGCGTCGTGGAACAGGAGGTTGACGTCCTCGCCTTCGCCGAGCCCCTCGGAGGCGGCGCGGATGGCGATACGGGTGGTCTCGCTGCGGGTGGAGCCGCCCGCCAGCACGCGGGTGACCTTCTCCAGCCCGGCCCGCTCGACGATGCGCCGGGCGTCGTCCACGTAGTCGGGCGTCATGAGGAGGAAGACCTCGTCCACGTCCGCCGCGCTCTCGAAGACGTGCAGCGTGTGCTCCAGGATCGGCTTACCGGCGATCTTGAGCAGCTGCTTCGGTATTTCGAGGCCGATGCGCTGGCCCGTACCCCCGGCGAGGACGACGGCGATGGTGCGGCGGGGGCTGGGTCTGGACGACACGTCGCCTTCTTCCTGGGCTGAGGGGAGTCATGGCTGCGGGCGGATGGGACTACGGGGAGTCCGCCCGTCATGCGGGGTGGTACGTCTGTTCCGGTTCCTCGATGGGGAAGTCGAGGAGCCCGCGCCGGTAGAGGTTGTTCGCGGCGGCGTTGAAGCGGACGACCGAGGGTGGGTACTCCTCGCCGAGGAGGTACTGCTTCAGCTGCTCCCGGTAGGGGGCCATGAAATCCTCGCGGGGCCTGAGCATCGCCTCGATGGCCTGGGACAGACCGTTGCAGTCGGAGTCCAGGAGGTACGAGGCGTAGGCGGTGCGCTGCTCGTTGCGGAACTCCTGGTCGGGCAGGCCGTCCAGGTTGAAGATCGCGTACGGCTTGAGGGTCGCGATGAAGTCGGAGACCACGCTCGACATGTCGCCGATGAGCAGGTCGGACTGGTTGAAGCAGTCGTAGAGGGCCGGGATCCGCTCGGTGACCACGTGGTGCGCGGCGTCGGGCATCGCGCTCCAGTACAGCTTGCCCGCCTGGTTGCGGCTGCGCCGGATGCGGGCGGTGCGTTCCTCTTCGGTGAGGTCCGGGTACTTGGAGCGGACACCGCGCTCGGAGAGGTCGGCGATGCGCTTGTCGATCCGGGCCAGCTTCTTGGCGGCGGCCTTGGAATCGGTGACGTTGCGGCCGAAACGCCGGGCGTTGTCCTCTTCGAGCAGGGCGATGACGCGCCGGTGCGCGGCGGCCGCCTCGGCGGACCGCGAGCCGGTGAGCGGGTGCGGCTTGTAGATGATGCGGATGTCGAGCTCGTGGTCGAGCAGCGCCCGGATCAGCTTCTCGCCGGCCGGGATGACGGACGTGTAGCAGGCGTCGTCGGTCCAGCCCTCCCAGGTGGGGGCGTAGATGACCGTGGGCACGGGGCCCGCGACCTTGCCGGTCCAGCGCTGGAGGGACATCAGCTGGGGGCGGCCGACCTCGACGATCTGGTTGTGGGTCACGGCGTGCTTGATGCGCTCGTAGCGGTCGCGCCCGGCGCGGCCGGCCACCCAGATCTCGTCGAACACCTTGCTGACGCGGTTGCTGCTGGCGAGCTTGTCGCTGTCGCCGTGGCCGATGAAGACGTGCTTGACCTCGGCGCGCTGGAGCATGTGCACGTTCTTGCCCGCGTTGCCTGGATAGAGGGCGACCCGCAGCTCGTTCATCTCGATCCGCGCGAGGTTGTCCGCCTTGGGGACGCAGATGACGGGAACCGACGTCGCGTCGAGGTAGCGCAGGGTCGCCCGTTCGCGCAGCACGATAATGGGCCGCAGTTCCAGGGACTCCAGCGACTCCAGCCACATGTTGACCTGGTACATGAAGTCTTTGGAGATGGCGGCGAAGGTGAAGTACAGCGCGACCTGCGGGCGGTAGTGCGCCAGCTGGTGGTTCAGCTCGTCGATGGCCTCGTCGGTGGTGGGCAGCTTGAGCGCGTTGCGGGCGTCGGGCAGCAGCACCAGCAGGGAGAGGTAGGCGACGAAGACGGTGGTGATCATCCCGTACGTGACGAAGCGCCAGTCGTCCGTGGCGATGGTGGCCAGGGCGCCGCCCACGAGGGGGATGTCCAGGTGGAGCGTCTTGCGGACGTGCTTGTTCACCAGGAAGGGGTGCGGCATGCGCCGGATGCCGAGGGCCGTCTCGGTGTCCAGCCCGCGCGTGGTGAACGGCAGCTCGTTGCGCTGCTTGCGCACGTGTTTGAGGAGCGCCCCGTAGGCGAGCTGGAGGATGAACAGCAGGAGCAGCCCGATGGTCGTCATCTGCGACACGAACGACGCGATGTCGGCCACGGCCCCGCACAGGCCCAGCAGCAGGAACTGCCGGATGAGGAAGCGCATCGTCAGACCGAAGCGGGAGTCGCGCAGCCGCTCCAGGGTCGTCGACTCCGTGTTGTGGAGCATCAGGTCGGCCACGTAGCTGACGGCCGCGCAGTACGTGAACAGCGGTACGGAGACCAGCGCGACGGCGACCATCATGCCGAGGAAGCTGAGGATGAGCCCAGAGGTGATCAGTACGCCCATGGCGGCGTGCAGTCGTTTGGAGCCCATCGGGGGAGTCTCTCCCAAGGAGGTGGTTAAAGGTTCTATCAGCGCGTCGGAGAAGTATAAGCAGCTTTATGGACGGTTTAAGAACGTCCGGTGAACCCCGGGCCAACGATCCTCGGGGTCCCCGTGAACCTGCCGCGCCTGTGTCGTTCGAGGTCAGGCGACCCTCATGGGGTGAAGCGATACACCGTCAGCTCGCGCCGTTCCTCGGCCTTTATGGAAAATCCCACACACAATCCGGCCCGCCCGCCGGCCGTACTGATGGCCATTCCCTCGGGTTCCCTATAGGGTAGACCGGGAGCCACCGTCACCTTGCGGCGGCCCTGCGGCTCGCCGGTTCGGATGTCTATTGCGGAGACATAGGTATTTCCCCCGGACTTGGGGGGATTGTCCCCCTTCTTTCCGGTATATGGATGGCCGGTCAGTACGTACACGAAGTCCCCGTGCAGCGCGCAGCCCTGGAACCACTCCTCCTCCTTGACCTGCACCCCGGCCCGCATCAGGTGCGCGGCGTCGAAGTGACCGGCGAGGAAGTCCGCCTTCCCGTACACCGAGAACCGGTGCTCCCCGTCCTCGGTGTGGCTCACCAGCACCCGGCCGCCCGCCAGGTCCAGTGCGGGCGAGACCTCGGTGGCGCCGGGCACCGGCTCGTACTGGGTCACGGCGTCGTCCGAGCCGTCGACCAGCGCCCCGTCCTTGAAGCGCACCCGTGCCACCGAGCGGCCGTAGCCGCTCGCCAGGTCGGGCCTGCCCTCCACCCATATGTAGGTGGACGTGCCGACCGGCTCCACGCCGAAGGAAATGCCGTGCCCGAAGCCGCGCAGATACATGTGCCCGAGCGGTACGCCGGAACTGCTCATCCGCGTCAGGCACATATCGCCCGCGCTCTTGCGGGCACCGGAATCCACCGGCTCCGTCTCGCCGTCGAGCTGGATATCACCCTGAATGCCCTGGAGGGTGTAGAGCAGCCCGTTCGCATCGTCGAACGCGAACGACTGGGGACCCGTCGTGTTGAAAAGCGGCGTGGGCGCCAGCAGTTCCGCACCTGTCCGCATATCGAACTCGCCGACGAGTGGAGGGGAGTTGTCCGGCGGCTCTTCATCCGTATCGGAACCGAGTGCCCACACGAGGCCGCTCGTGGTGATGCCGGCGGCGAGGGCGCCGCCCGCGAAGAGCAGATTCCGGCGGCTGAAAGGTCTGTTGTCGTCCGCCATGCCCGATATTCTGCCAGCCGCCTCACCGCCGGCCGCAGCCACCCCCGTAGAGCCGGACTCAGGGGTTCCGGGAAACGGCGGACGCCCGCCCCCCTGGTGAGGGGGACGGGCGTCCGGGGTCGGTGCCCGGGTCAGGCCGGGACGCTCGCCAGGCCGGGCGCGAGGAACTTCTTGCCGTTCACCCGCTCGGAGACGCCCTCGCGGTCCAGGTACGGCGTGATGCCGCCCAGGTGGAAGGGCCAGCCGGCGCCCGTGATGAGGCAGAGGTCGATGTCCTGGGCCTCGGCCACGACACCCTCCTCCAGCATCAGGCCGATCTCCTGCGCCACCGCGTCCAGGACGCGGTCGCGCACCTGCTCCTCGGTCAGGACCGAGTCGCCCTGCTCCAGGAGCGCGGCGACCTCGGGGTCCAGCTCCGGCTTGAAGCCGTTCTCGGCGGAGTAGACGTAGAAGCCGCGCTTGCCGGCCTCGACGACCCGCTTGAGGTTGGGGGAGACGGTGAAGCGCTCCGGGAAGGCGCGGTTCAGGGTCTCGGAGACGTGCAGACCGATCGCCGGGCCCACGAGCTCCAGGAGGACCAGCGGCGACATCGGCAGACCGAGCGGCTCGATGGCCTTCTCCGCGGTCTCGACCGGGGTGCCCTCGTCGATGACGTTCTGGATCTCGCCCATGAAGCGGGTCAGGATGCGGTTCACGACGAACGCCGGGGCGTCCTTGGTGAGGACCGCGGTCTTCTTGAGCTTCTTGGCGACACCGAAGGCCGTGGCCAGCGAGGCGTCGTCCGTCTGCTCACCGCGGACGATCTCCAGCAGCGGGAGGATCGCGACCGGGTTGAAGAAGTGGAAACCGACCACGCGCTCCGGGTGCCGGAGCTTGGAGGCCATCTCCGACACCGACAGCGAGGAGGTGTTGGTGGCGAGGATCGCGTGCGCCGGGGCGACCGCCTCGACCTCCGCGAACACCTTCTGCTTGACGGACATCTCCTCGAACACGGCCTCGATGATGAAGTCCGCGTCCGCGAAGCCCTCGGCCTTGTCCAGGACGCCGCTCACCAGGGCGGTCAGGCGGTTCGCCTTGTCCTGGTTGATGCGGCCCTTGCCGAGCAGCTTCTGGATCTCGGCGTGGACGTAGCCCACGCCCTTGTCCACGCGCTCCTGGTCGATGTCGGTGAGGACCACCGGCACCTCCAGGCGGCGCAGGAACAGCAGCGCCAGCTGCGAGGCCATCAGGCCCGCGCCGACCACGCCGACCTTGGTGACCGGACGGGCCAGGGACTTGTCCGGGGCGCCGGCCGGGCGCTTGGCGCGCTTCTGCACCAGGTTGAAGGCGTAGATGCCCGAGCGCAGCTCGCCGCCCATGATGAGGTCGGCGAGGGCCTTGTCCTCGGCGTCGAAACCGGCCTGGAGGTCGCCGTCCTTGGCCGCGGCGATGATCTCCAGCGCCCGGTAGGCGGCCGGGGCCGCACCGTGCACCTTGGAGTCCGCGATGAAGCGGCCCTTGGCGACGGCCGCGTCCCAGGCGTCACCGCGCTCGACCTCGGCGCGGACGACCTCGGTGGTGCCGTTCAGGACGTTCGCGGTCCACAGGAGCGACTGCTCCAGGAAGTCCGCGCCCTCGAACAGCGCGTCGGCGATGCCCAGGTCGAAGACCTGCTTGCCGCGCAGCTGCTTGTTCTGGTTGAGCGAGTTCTCGATGATGACCGAGACCGCGCGCTCCGCGCCGATCAGGTTCGGCAGCAGGGCGCAGCCGCCCCAGCCGGGAACCAGGCCGAGGAAGACCTCGGGCAGCGAGAAGGCCGGGATGGCCTTCGAGACGGTGCGGTAGGTGCAGTGCAGACCGACCTCGACGCCGCCGCCCATCGCCGCACCGTTGTAGTACGCGAAGGTGGGGACGGCCAGGGCCGACAGGCGCTTGAAGACGTCGTGGCCGCCCTTGCCGATGGCGAGCGCCTCGTCGTGGTTCTTGAGGAGCTCGACACCCTTGAGGTCGGCGCCGACCGCGAAGATGAACGGCTTGCCGGTGATGCCCGCGCCGACGATGGAGCCGGCGGTGGCCTCCTGCTCGACCTGGTCGATCGCTGCGTTCAGGTTGGCGAGGGACTGCGGACCGAAGGTGGTCGGCTTGGTGTGGTCGAAGCCGTTGTCCAGCGTGATGAGCGCGAAGCGCCCGGCGCCGAAGGGCAGGTCCAGGTGGCGTACGTGCGCCTGGGTCACGACCTCGTCCGGGAACAGCTCGGCCGCGCCCTTGAGGAGCTCAGTGGTGGTGCTCACTTGGCGTCTCCCTCGGAGGTGAAGTGCGGGTTCTCCCAGATGACCGTCGCGCCCATGCCGAAGCCGACGCACATGGTCGTCAGGCCGTAGCGGACGTGCGGCTGCTCCTCGAACTGGCGGGCCAGCTGCGTCATCAGGCGCACGCCCGAGGAGGCGAGCGGGTGGCCGAACGCGATCGCGCCGCCGTACTGGTTGACGCGGGAGTCGTCGTCGGCGATGCCGTAGTGCTCCAGGAAGGCGAGCACCTGGACCGCGAACGCCTCGTTGATCTCGAACAGGCCGATGTCGGAGATCGACAGGCCGGCCTGGGCGAGGGCCTTCTCGGTGGCCGGGATCGGGCCGTAGCCCATGACCTCCGGCTCGACACCCGCGAAGGAGTACGAGACCAGGCGCATCTTGACCGGGAGGTTGTTCTCCCGGGCGAAGTCCTCGGACGCGATGATCGCGGCGGTCGCGCCGTCGTTGAGACCGGCGGCGTTGCCCGCGGTGACTCGGCCGTGCGTACGGAACGGGGTCTTGAGGCCGGCCAGGTTCTCCAGCGTGGTACCCGGGCGCATCGGCTCGTCGGAGGTGACCAGGCCCCAGCCCGTCTCGCCCGCGGCCTCGTTGGTGTTGCGCACCGAGATCGGGACCAGGTCCTGCTGGATCTTGCCGTCGGCGTACGCCTTGGCGGCCTTCTCCTGCGAGCGCACGGCGTACTCGTCGGCGCGGAGCTTGGTGATCGTCGGGTACCGGTCGTGCAGGTTCTCGGCGGTCATGCCCATGAACAGGGCGGACTCGTCGACCAGCTTCTCGGAGACGAACCGCGGGTTCGGGTCGACGCCCTCACCCATGGGGTGGCGGCCCATGTGCTCGACACCGCCGGCGAGGGCGACGTCGTAGGCGCCGAAGGCCACACCGCCCGCGACGGCGGTCACGGCGGTCAGCGCGCCGGCGCACATGCGGTCGATCGAGTAGCCCGGGACCGACTGCGGGAGGCCCGCGAGGATGCC
This sequence comes from Streptomyces sp. NPDC051578, assembly GCF_044454045.1. Lineage (NCBI taxonomy): Bacteria > Bacillati > Actinomycetota > Actinomycetes > Kitasatosporales > Streptomycetaceae > Streptomyces > Streptomyces sp. NPDC051578. The sequence goes on along the minus strand of NZ_JBITDH010000008.1, from coordinate 158,739 downwards.
GGCCGTACGGCCCAGCGTCAGGCCCTGGTCGCCGATCTGCGTGGTCGCGGCGATGGCGACCTCGTCGATCTTCGCGGGGTCCAGGTCCGGGTTGCGGCGCAGCAGCTCCCGGATCGCCTTCACGACGAGGTCGTCGGCGCGGGTCTCGTGGTAGATGCCCTTCGGGCCCGCCTTGCCGAACGGGGTGCGGACGCCGTCGACGAAGACGACGTCCCTGACGGTACGAGGCACGTTGGCTCTCCTCCAGGTGCGGGGTGGCACTGCTGCGCGTGGCGCCGCTCACTGAGCGGGCGCTCACCCGGCCCATGCTACTTGTGAGTAACCCAAGTGGACACCCCCGGGCCGCGGAGCGGCGAAGGTCACACCGCGCACCCGGCCGTGCGGCGCCGGGCGGGTACGCGAAAGCCCCCGGCACGGGCCGGGGGCTTCGGTGGGTGGTCAGGCGGTGGCGGCCAGCGCCTCGACCAGGGCCGGGGTGACCTGCTCGACCTGCCAGGGGCGGGCGCCGTAGCCGGCCAGCGCCTCGGCCACCGTCTCCGGCTCCAGCCGCTGCGGGGGCTCCCAGCACAGCCGGCGCACGGTGTCCGGGGCGATGAGGTTCTCCTGCGGCAGGTTCAGCCCCTCCGCCAGCGCGGAGACGGCGGTGCGGGCCGCCGACAGCCGTGCGGCGGCGGCCGGGTCCTTGTCCGCCCAGGCCCGCGGCGGAGGCGGGCCGGCCGGGGTCGCCCCCGGCTGCGGCAGCTCGCTCTCGGGCAGCGCCCGCGCCCGGTCGACCGCGGCCATCCACTGCTCCAGCTGGCGGCGCCCCATCCGCTGTCCGAATCCGGGCAGCGCGGACAGCGCGGTGGCGTTGGCCGGCAGCGCCAGGGCCGCCTCGACGATCGCCGCGTCGCCCAGCACCTTGCCCGGCGACACGTCGCGCCGCTGGGCGATCCGGTCGCGCGACTCCCACAGTTCCCGTACGACGGCCATCTGCCGGCGCCGGCGCACCTTGTGCATGCCGGACGTACGGCGCCACGGGTCCTTGCGCGGCGGGGCGGGCGGCGCGGAGGCGATCGCCTCGAACTCCTGGCGGGCCCATTCCAGCTTGCCCTGCCGGTCCAGTTCCTTCTCCAGCGCGTCCCGCAGGTCGACCAGCAGCTCCACGTCGAGCGCGGCGTAGCGCAGCCACGGCTCGGGGAGCGGGCGGGTGGACCAGTCGACCGCGGAGTGTCCCTTCTCCAGCACGTAGCCCAGCACGCCCTCGACCATCGCGCCCAGTCCGACCCGCGGGAAGCCGGCCAGCCGGCCCGCCAGCTCGGTGTCGAACAAGGAGGTGGGGGTCATGCCTATTTCACGCAGGCACGGCAGGTCCTGGGTGGCGGCGTGCAGGATCCACTCGGTACCGCTCAGGGCGTCGCCCAGCGCGGACAGGTCGGGGCACCCGACCGGGTCGATCAGCGCCGATCCGGCGCCTTCGCGGCGCAGCTGCACGAGGTAGGCGCGCTGGCCGTACCGGTATCCGGAGGCGCGCTCGGCGTCCACGGCGACGGGGCCGGTGCCCGCGGCGAAGGCCGCGACCACCCGGGCCAGGGCGTCGTCGTCGGCCACTACCGGGGGGATCCCCTCGCGGGGTTCGAGCAAGGGAATCGGCGCCTTGTCGACGTCGTCCGGGGGGCCGCCCCCGGTGGTGGTGCGCAGGTCTGCTGCGGTCTCTTGGGCGTCGGTCACCGCTCAAGGGTATCCGTGGATGTGACGCGCCCGTCGCCGGAACGTTCCGTCGACGGGCGCGGGAGTGGAGCGGGGGTGCGGCGCGGGCGTTTCCCGGGGGTTCCCCGGGACGTCGCCCAGGAGCCTCCGGGCGGGGTCAGTGGATGATCCCGGTCCGCAGCGCGACGGCGACCATCCCGGCCCGGTCGCCGGTGCCCAGCTTGCGGGCGATCCGGGCGAGGTGGGACTTGACGGTCAGGGCGGACAGGCCCATCGAGACGCCGATGGCCTTGTTGGACTGGCCCTCCGCGACGAGGCGCAGGACCTCGACCTCGCGGCCGGAGAGCTCGCGGTAGCCGCCCGGGTGGCTCGGGGCACCCGGGGGGCGGCGGTGCATACGGGCGGCCGCGGCGCCGATGGGGGCGGCGCCGGGACGGGTGGGGAGCCCGATGTTGGTACGGGTGCCGGTGACGACGTAGCCCTTGACTCCGCCCGCGAGGGCGTTGCGTACGGCGCCGATGTCGTCGGCGGCGGACAGGGCCAGGCCGTTCGGCCAGCCGGCGGCGCGGGTCTCGGAGAGCAGGGTGAGACCGGAACCGTCGGGCAGGTGTACGTCGGCCACGCAGATGTCGCGCGGGCTGCCGACGCGGGGGCGGGCCTCCGCGATGGACGACGCCTCGATCACATCACGTACTCCGAGGGCCCACAGATGGCGGGTCACGGTGGAACGGACGCGCGGGTCGGCCACGACGACCATGGCCGTCGGCTTGTTCGGGCGGTAGGCGACCAGGCTTGCGGGCTGCTCGAGAAGAACGGACACCTAGGCCTCCTGGGGGAGTGGCGGGACGTCCGGCTCGGGGAAGGAAGCCGGTGCGCACCGTGCTGATGGTCACTGACTCTTTCGGCACGTCACCCGCCCGGCTTTAGGGAATGATCACGATTTGGTGAGTAACAATTCGGGCAATTCGGACGCGTGATCGATCAAGCGATGATCAGAAGGCCGCAACGGGCGCCCAGTTCTGACACCCAGGAGCGTCGACGCCCACCCGCCCTGCACCCCGCCGGACCTCCCTGGGCCGTACGGCCCCTCACCTACGGGTGGTGCGGACCGCGCCGCTGTGGCAGGGAGACCACACCCGTGCCCGAGTCCGTCGGCCCCACCGGCGGCAGCCCGGCGATCTGGCACAGCAGCTCGCACCAGGCCGACAGGTGCGCCGCGGTGTCCGGCACCCCGCCCACCCCCTCGCGGGGCGTCCAGGAGGCCCTGATCTCGATCTGCGTGGCCGGGCGCCGCTCGGCGAGACCGCCGAAGTAGTGCGAGCTCGCCATGGTCACGGTCCCGCTCGCCTCTCCGTAGGTCAGCCCGCGCGCGTCCAGCGCCCCCGTCAGCCAGGACCAGGAGACCTCCGGCAGGAGCGGGTCAGCGGCCATCTCCGGCTCCAGTTCCGCCCGTACGAGCGTCACCAGGCGGAAGGTGCCCTGCCAGGCGTCGTGCCCCGCCGGATCGTGGAGCAGGATCAGCCGGCCGTCGGCCAGATCGTCCTCGCCGTCGACGACCGCCGCCTCCAGGGCATAGGCGTGCGGGGCCAGTTTCCGGGGCGGTTTCGTCGGGTCGATCTCGATCCCCGACCGCAGCCGCGCCTTCTTCAAGCCGTCGACCGCCCGCCGGAACGGGAGCGGGACGGAGCTCTCCTTCGCGCTGTCCATACCGTCGGCGCCATCTGAAAATCGTCCCTGAGCCGCAGCCATGCGGGGAAGACTAGGCGGAACGAGCGCCCCGGCGGCGCAGGGACACCCGCACCGGGCCGGGCACTTCTTCATACGTGCGAAGATTTGGGTCGTGAGCGCCATTGACCGCCCGACGGGCCAGCCGAGTCAGACGTACGATTCCGCCTTCCTGAAGGCGTGCCGGCGCGAGCCGGTGCCGCACACCCCGGTGTGGTTCATGCGGCAGGCCGGGCGCTCCCTCCCCGAGTACCGCAAGGTGCGCGAGGGCACGGCCATGCTGGAGTCCTGCATGCGCCCCGACCTGGTCACGGAGATCACGCTCCAGCCCGTGCGGCGCCACAAGGTGGACGCGGCGATCTTCTTCTCCGACATCGTGGTGCCGCTCAAGGCCATCGGCGTCGACCTGGACATCAAGCCGGGCGTCGGCCCGGTCGTGGCCCAGCCGATCCGCCGCCGCGAGGACCTCGCACAGCTGCGCGACCTCACCCCGGAGGACGTCCGGTACGTCACCGAGGCGATCGGCATGCTCACGGGTGAACTCGGCTCCACGCCGTTGATCGGTTTCGCCGGTGCGCCTTTCACCCTCGCGAGCTACCTGGTCGAGGGCGGCCCGTCGAAGAACCACGAGCACACCAAGGCCCTGATGTACGGCGACCCGGAGCTGTGGGCCGAGCTGCTGGACCGCCTCGCGGAGATCACCTCCGCCTTCCTCAAGGTCCAGATCGAGGCCGGGGCCTCCGCGGTCCAGCTCTTCGACTCCTGGGTCGGCGCGCTCGCCCCCGCGGACTACCGCCGCTCGGTGATGCCGGCGTCGGCGAAGGTCTTGCAGTCGGTCGCCTCGTACGGGGTCCCGCGCATCCACTTCGGCGTCGGCACCGGCGAGCTGCTCGGCCTGATGGGCGAGGCCGGCGCGGACGTCGTGGGCGTCGACTACCGGGTCGCGCTCGACGAGGCCGCCCGCCGCGTCGGCCCCGGCAAGGCGCTCCAGGGCAACCTCGACCCGGCGGTGCTGTTCTCCACCGAAGACGCGGTGCGGGCCAAGACGGACGAGGTCCTCGCGGCCGCGGCCGGCCTGGAGGGCCACGTCTTCAACCTCGGGCACGGCGTCCTGCCGACCACGGACCCCGACGCCCTGACCCGCCTCGTGGACTACGTCCACACCCGCACGCAGCGCTAGCCCGGACCCGGTCCGCAAGGACCCGGTCCTCAAACGCCGGACGGGCTGGAAGGCCGGCCCCGCCGGCGTTTGAGGACCGGGGGCCTGGGGCGGAGCCCCGGGCAACGGAGGAGGGCGGGGAGGGGTGGGCCCCGCAGGGCTGCCTACGCGTCCGCCGCCCGCACCGCGCCCACCGCCTTGCGGGCCGCCACCAGGACCGGGTCCCACACGGGTGAGAACGGCGGCGCGTAGCCCAGGTCCAGGGACACGACCTGCTCCACCGTCATACCGGCCGTCAGGGCCACCGCCGCGATGTCCACCCGCTTCGCGGACCCCGCCCCGCCGACGATCTGCACCCCCAGCAGCCGCCCCGTCCGTCGCTCCGCCAGCATCTTGACCGTCATCTTCGCCGCGCCCGGGTAGTACCCCGCCGTCGTGGTCGACTCGATCGTCGCCGTCACGAACCGCAGCCCCGCCGCCAGCGCGTCCTTCTCCCGCAGCCCCGTCCGCGCGATCTCCAGCTCGCACACCTTGCTCACCGCCGTGCCCACCACCCCCGGGAACGTCGCGTAGCCACCGCCGACGCCCGCGCCGATCACCTGGCCGTGCTTGTTGGCGTGCGTGCCCAGCGGGATGTGCCGGTTGCGGCCCGCCACCAGGTCCAGCACCTCCACGCAGTCGCCGCCCGACCAGATGTCCTCGTGGCCCCGCACTCGCATCGACAGGTCCGTCAGCACCCCGCCCGACTCGCCGAGCGGCAGCCCCGCCGCCCGGGCCAGGGCGGTGCGGGGCTCGACGCCGATGCCCAGCACGACCACGTCCGCCGGGTACTCGTCACCCGCCGCCGTGGCCACCGCCACCGCCCGGCCCTCCTCGTCCGTGAGGATCTTCGTCACCTCGGCCCCGGCCACCGTGCGGATGCCCATGCGGTTCATCGCAGCGTGCACCAGCGCGCCCATGTCCGGGTCCAGGGTCGCCATCGGCTGCTCGCCGCGGTGCAGCACCGTCACCTCGAAGCCGCGGCCCACCAGCGCCTCCGCCATCTCCACGCCGATGTAGCCGGCGCCGACCACGACCGCCCTGCGGCCCCGCGTCCGCTCCAGGGTGTCCATCAGGCGCTGCCCGTCGTCCAGGGTCTGCACCCCGTGCACCCCGTGCGCGCCGATGCCGGGCAGGCGCGGGCGGACCGGACGGGCGCCCGTCGCCAGCACGAGCTTGTCGTACTCCGTCCAGCTCTCGGCGCCCGATTCGAGGTCCCGGGCGCGGACCCGCCGCCCCGCGAGGTCGAGCTCCACGACCTCCGTGCGCATCCGCAGGTCGATGTCGCGGGCCCGGTGCTCCTCGGGGGTCCGGGCGATCAACTCGTCGCGCTCCCCGACCCGTCCGCCGACCCAGTACGGGATGCCGCACGCCGAGTACGAGGTGAAGTGCCCGCGCTCGAAGGCGGTGATCGCGAGCTCCGCCGGGCCCTTCAACCGCCGGGCCTGGGAAGCGGCGGCCATCCCCGCCGCGTCGCCGCCGACCACCACCAGTCGTTCCGCTGCCATCGTCCGCACCGTCCTCCGCCTGCGCCACCGTCACGTGCAGGACACGCTACGGGCGAACGGCCGAATGCGTGTTCCGTACCCCTTCCCGGTCGCCGAGAGGACCGGGAACGGGACGCGTTGATCGGTCTGAGACGATGTGTCCATGCACGAAGCGGACATGCGTACGGACCGGCCGGGGAACCCCGGCCACGTCGTCGTCATCGGCGGTGGCATCGCCGGCCTCGCGGCCGCCCACCGGCTGCTCACCGACGGTGTCCGCGTCACGCTCCTGGAGGCCGGCCCCCGCCTCGGAGGCAAACTGCACGCCGGCGAACTGGCCGGGGCCCCCGTCGACCTCGGCGCGGAATCCATGCTCGCCCGCCGCCCCGAAGCCGTGGCCCTGGCCCGGGCCGTGGGGCTCGGCGAGGCGCTCCGGTCGCCCGCCACGGCCACCGCCCACCTGTGGACCCGCGGCGCGCTGCGCCCCATGCCGCACGGCCATGTCATGGGCGTCCCGGGCGACTTGGCGCCCCTCGCCGCCTCCGGGGTGCTCTCCGCCGAAGGCCTCGCCCGGATCGAGGCAGAGCCGACGCTGGCGCCCGTCGAGATCGGCGAGGACGTCGCCGTCGGCGAGTACGTCGCCGCCCGCCTCGGCCGCGAGGTCGTCGACCGGCTCGTGGAACCGCTGCTCGGCGGTGTCTACGCGGGCGACGCCTACCGGATCTCGATGCGGGCCGCCGTGCCGCAGCTCTACGAGGCCGCCCGCACGCACGCGCTGCTGTTCGAGGGCGTACGGGAACTGCGGCGCCGGGCGGAGGCACTGCCCCAGGCGGCCGGTCCGGTCTTCGCCGGGATCGAGGGCGGCGTGGGACGGCTCCCGCTCGCGGTGGCGCAGGCCTGCCGGGCCGCCGGAGCGGACCTGCGCACCGGTCGTCCCGTGCGCGAGGTCATCCGTACGTCCGAAGGCTGGCGCGTGGTCGCCGGATCCGAGGTCATCGAGGCCGACGGCGTGGTCCTGGCCACCCCCGCCGGTCCCGCCGCCCGGCTGCTCGACGCGCTCGCGCCCGCGGCCGCCGCGGAGCTGCGCGCCGTCGAGTACGCCTCGGTGGCCCTGGTGACCATGGCCTTCCGGCGTTCCGACCTGCCGCCCGCGGTCACCGACGGCGGGGCCAGCGGGTTCCTCGTGCCGCCCGTCGACGGCCGCACCATCAAGGCCTCCACCTTCTCCAGCAACAAGTGGGCCTGGTCGGGCGCCGATCCGGACCTCTTCCTGCTGCGCACCTCCGTCGGCCGCCACGGCGACGAGGCCGGCCTGGAGCACGAGGACGCCGAGCTGGTCGAGGTCTGCCTCCGCGACCTCGGCGAGGCCTCGGGCCTCGCGGCCCGCCCGCTCGCCTCCACCGTCACCCGCTGGGACGGCGGCCTGCCCCAGTACCCCGTCGGCCACCTCGCCCGCGTGGCCCGCATCCGCGCCGCCGTCGCGGCCCTGCCCGGCTTCGCGGTGTGCGGCGCGCTCTACGACGGCGTGGGGATCCCGGCGTGCGTCGCGAGCGCCGGCAAGGCCGCCGACGTGGTGCTCGGCGCGCTCGGGGGTACGTTCGGCACCCCTGGCACGGACCACTGATCAGCACACGGGACAATAGGCACATGACTGCACCAGAGAAGATTCCCAACGCGGGGAAGAAGGCGAAGGACCTGAACGAGGTCATTCGCTACACCCTGTGGTCCGTCTTCAAGCTGAAGGACGTTCTCCCGGAGGACCGCACCGGCTTCGCCGACGAGGTCCAGGAACTCTTCGATCAGCTGGCCGCCAAGGACATCACCGTCCGCGGCACCTATGACGTCTCCGGCCTCCGCGCCGACGCCGACATCATGATCTGGTGGCACGCGGAGACGGCGGACGAGCTGCAGACCGCCTACAACCTCTTCCGCCGCACCAAGCTGGGCCGCTCCCTGGAGCCGGTCTGGTCGAACATGGCCCTGCACCGCCCGGCCGAGTTCAACAAGTCCCACATCCCGGCGTTCCTCGCCGACGAGAACCCGCGCGACTACGTCAGCGTGTACCCCTTCGTGCGCTCGTACGACTGGTACCTGCTGCCCGACGACGACCGCCGCCGCATGCTCGCCGACCACGGCAAGATGGCCCGCGGCTACCCCGACGTGCGGGCCAACACCGTCGCCTCGTTCTCGCTCGGCGACTACGAGTGGCTGCTGGCCTTCGAGGCCGACGAACTGTGGCGCATCGTCGATCTGATGCGTCACCTGCGCGCCTCCGAGGCCCGTATGCACGTCCGTGAAGAGGTGCCCTTCTACACCGGACGCCGCAAGTCCGTCGCCGATCTGGTGGCCGGGCTCGCCTGATACCTCCCCTGGGGGGAAGGACCGGAGGAGTCCGCTCCGCGAGAGGAGCGGCGTTCCGGTGATCGGGAGGCCCCGCCCCCGAATCGACGCAGCCGGAGACCCCGCCCGGAAGTTCAGACGACCGGCGGCAGCAGCGCCCTGGGAGCATTCCCCCGGGTGCCCGCCGCCCGCTCGTCCAGCGACACCGGTGCGGGCTCCGGATGCGGCGCACACGTGGCACGCCCGCCGGGGGTGCCGCCCGTCAGCAAGTACCGCTCCACATGACGGTCGACGCAGTCGTTGCGACCGCCGGCCACCCCGTGGTGCCCCGCCCCCTCCTCCGTGACCAGCGCGGCCGACGGTCCGAGCCGCCGCTGCAGCTCCAGGGCACCGGGGTAGGGGGTCGCCCCGTCCCGCTCCGCCGCCACGACCAGCGTGCGCGGGAGCGCCGGCCGCCCGGCCCCGACGTCGACGGGGCGCTGCCGCTCGCGCACCGGCCAGGAGGCGCAGGGCAGGTTGAGGAACGCGTTGGCCCAGGTCTCGAAGGGTGCCCGGCGCGCGACCTCGGTGTTGTCCCGGTCCCAGGTCTCCCAGTCGGCGGGCCAGGGCGCGTCGTTGCACAGGACCGCCGTGTAGACGGCCGTGGCGTTCTCGGCCGCGGCGGCGCGCTCCGGGTCCGGCGCCGCCTGCTCCGTCAGCGGGCCCGGGTCGCCGCGCAGGTAGGCCGCCAGTGCCCGGGCCCGGTCCGGCCAGACGTCGTCGTAGTAGGCCGTCTGGAGGAAGGCGGCGTGGAGTTCGCCCGTCCCCACCACCCCGCCGGCGGGGTGGCGGGCCAGCGCGCCCCGGACGCGTTCGTAGGCGCCCAGCACGGCCTCCGGCGTGGCGCCGAGGCCGTACGTGGAGTGGTGGCACGCGGCCCAGGCGCGGAAGTCGTACCAGCGGCGCTCGAAGCCGGGGCCCTGGTCGAGGTTGTTGCGGTACCAGACGCGGCGCGGGTCGGGGTCGACGGCCGAGTCGAAGACCATCCGGCGCAGGTGGCCCGGGTAGAGGGTGGCGTAGACCGCCCCCAGGTAGGTGCCGTACGAGGCGCCCAGGAAGTTCAGCTTCGGCTCGCCGAGCGCGGCGCGCAGCACGTACAGGTCCCGGACGTTGTTCAGGGTCGTGTAGTACGGCAGGGCGGCGCCGGCCCGGCGGGCGCAGCCGAGGGCGTACGCCCGGGCGGCGGCGGCCCGTCGCCGCTTGTACGCCGGTGAGGGGTCGGCCGGGATCTGGGTGGGCGCCGCGGCGCGGGCGGCCGGGTCCTGGCAGGACAGCGGGGCGGAGCGGCCGACCCCGCGCGGGGCGTACCCGATGAGGTCGTAGGCGGCGGCGACGCGCTGCCAGGCGGGCAGGGCGGCGTAGAGCGGGAAGGCCATCCCGGAGGCGCCGGGCCCGCCGGGGTTGTGGACGAGGGCGCCCTGGCGGGCCGCTCCGGCGCGGCCGGTGGCGGGGACCCGGCTGACGGTGAGGGAGATCCGCGGGCCGTCGGGGCGGGCGTAGTCGAGCGGGACGCGCAACGTCGCGCACCGGACGGGATCCGGCAGCATCTCGGCGTCGGGGCAGGGACCGAAGTCGAGCGGCGGCGGGTTGCGCGCGACGGATTCGGCCCCGGCGGCCTCGGCGTCCTCGGCGCCCCGGTCGTCCCGGGCGGCCGCCGGGGCGGGGACGGGACCGGCCAGGGCGAGGGAGAGGACCGCCGCGACGACCGCGAGGCGTGGGAGCTTGCTGCGCATGGCGGCCCTCTCATCTCATCGGCTGGTCCGATCAGATGCCGCCCGGGCGTCGCTGTACAGCACCCCGCCCCGGGTGTCGCCCCGCTCCGCCCTTTTGTCGTACCGGTCCGGCCCGGTTGTCGTACGGTCCGGCCCGACGGGCGGTCAGGAGCTGCTCGAACAGCTGGAGCCGGAGGAGGACGAGCAGGAGGACCCCGAGGAGCAGCCGGAGCCCGAGGAGGACGAGCAGGAGGACCCCGAGGAGCCGGAGCAGCCGGAACCGGACGAGCAGCCGGAGCCGGTGGAACAGGTGGAGGTGGAACAGCCGGAACCGGAGGAGCCGCAGCCGGAACCGGCGCCCGCGCAGGAGGAGCCGGAGCCGCCGCCATCGGCCGCCGCGCACCACACCAGCGGCGCGAACGGGGCGGCCGAATCGGACGGTCCGAGGTCGCCAGCCCGCCGGGGACCCGATTGCGCCGCGGCCAGGCGGGTACCGCGGGCGGCCGGCACCAGCTGCTGCCGCAGGTACGGGTCCCGCAGACCGCGCAGCCCGAACAGGGCCGTCTGCACGCGCGGGGTCCGGTCACCCGCGTACCGGGCCCGCATCGCGCCGAGCGCCTCCCGCCCCGCAGGCGTGATCCGCCGGCGCGCCCGGCGCGCGCCGGTGACGCCGCACGCGATCCCGATCAGCAGCGCGGGCAGCACCTCGAGGACGAACGGCACCTGGAACCCCCGCCCCGGCGCCCACGCCACGAACGTGAGCACCAGGGACACCGGCACCATCACCGCGCACACCACCGCCTGGGCCCGCCCCCAGCGGCGCCACCCGCGCCCCGACCCGGGCACGGTGATCAGCCCCCGGTCGGCCAGGGCGTCCCCGGTCTCCTGCACGGCGGGGTCGACCATGGCCGCGTACCGCACCTGGTAGAGCCACCCCGACGGGGCCCGCAGCAGGGCCTGGAGCACGGCGCGCTCGGCGACGTCGGCGCCCCGCACCCCGGGTCGCGCGTGCACGATGCCGGGGCCGCCGACCACCAGCCGGCCGTCGCAGAGCAGGGAGACGAGCGCGCTGTCCACGACCGCCCCGGGCCCGCCCGCGAGGAACGCGGCCTCCGACAGGTCGTACAGGTACGCCGTCGAGCCCGGCGCCGGGGAGCGGCGCCCGCGCACACCGAGCAGGAGCAGCACGCTGGAGGCCGCCACGGCGAGCCAGAGCGCCACGGCGAGTACGTTCACGCCGCCCTCCCCACGAGCGCCCGCGCCCACCGCACGACCCGGTGCGGCGGCCGCGCCCCGGCCCGGTCCCGCCACCAGGCGGTGAGACGGCGGCGGGCGGCCGGGTCGGCCGGGAGGCCGCGGATCAGCAGGTGCTCGGCGAAGTCCAGGGCGTCCCGGCGGTATCCGGCCGTCATCGGGCGGCCGCGGGCGTAGCCGAGGAACGCGGTGAGGTACGCGTCCCCGCCGCCCAGGAGCACGGGCAGCTCCGGCGCCAGCTTCGCCACCACCGAAGCGCGCTTGGCGGCCAGCGCCCGGGCCTGGACCCGGATCCGCTGCCGGTCGAAGCCCTCCGGTACGGGGGTGCCCGCGACGAGCGCCGACAGCAGGGCCGCCTGCTGGAGCCCGAGCCGGGTCCGTGCACCGTCCGGCCCGCCCGCGCCCGCCGTGGGGCGGTCGTCGCCGTCCGGCGGGCCGGGCCGGTCGGGCGCGGCCGGTGCGGGCCGCGGCGCCTCGCGGGCGGGCTGGTCGGGACCGGCGGCCAGCACCTCCCGGACGGCCCGCAGTTCGCCCTCCAGCTCGCCCTCCGGCGGGAAGTCGTCGTCCCGCTCCAGCAGGACCCCGGCCGGCTCCACCCGTGCCCGCAGCTGCGCCAGTACGTCCAACACCACCGGCGGCACGGGGTGCGCGTGCGTGTCGTGCCACACCCCGCCCCGCTCCACGCCCCCGGCGACGTGCACGTACGCCAGCGCCTCCAGCGGGATCGCGTCGAGCACCGCCGCCGGGTCCTCGCCCCGGTTCACCCGGTTGGTATGCAGGTTCGCCACGTCGATGAGCAGCCGCACCCCGGTCCGCTCCACCAGCTCGGTCAGGAACCGCGCCTCCGTCAGCTCGTCCCCGGGCCACGGGAACAGCGCGGCGATGTTCTCCAGCGCCAGCGGCACGGGCAGCGCGTCCTGCGCGATCCGGACGTTCTCGCAGAGCACGTCCAGCGCCTCCCGGGTGCGCGGGACCGGCAGCAGGTGTCCGGCCTCCAGCGCCGGCGAGGAGGTGCGTACGTACGCGATGTGCTCGGTGACCAGCGGCGCCCCCAGCGCCACCGCCCGCTCCCCGAGTGCGGCCAGCTTCCCGGCGTCCGGGCGGTCGGCGCCGCCGAGGCCCAGGGAGACCCCGTGCGGGACGACGCGGACGCCGCGCTCCAGCAGCCGCGTCAGCGGGGCGGGCAGATGTCCGGGGCAGATGTTCTCCGCCACCACCTCGACCCAGTCCAGGCCCGGCAGCCGTTCCACGGCTTCCGCGATCTCCGGCCGCCAGCCGATGCCCACCCCCAGGTGTGCCACGGGCTCCATGTCCCCCGCCCCCTTCCATCGGTCCTCAGGCCGATGTGATGGCCCCGGCGGAGTCCCGCCAACCCGCGGCGGGGGACGTTCAGAGCAACATTTGAGGTTCCGGCCGCGGCCGGAGGGCCGCGGCAGGCCCTACAGCCGCGCCCGCAGCGCCGGGTGGTCCGAGACGACCGTGCAGGAACCCGGGGCGATCTCCGTGAACCCCGCGTCCCGCACCACCGGCAGGCCGCTCCCGCTCAGCTGCGCCCACGCCTCGCGCGGTGCCGTCCGTACGGCCAGCCGGAAACCGGAGTCCCGCCACGCGCCGCGCTCCGCCGGGGTCAGCTCCCACCAGGCCAGCTGCGCCGCGTGCCCGGCCTGGGCCATCGCCTTGCCGGCCGACATGTCCAGGTCCGGGTTGAGCCACAGCACGGGAACGCCGGGGGCCGCCGGAGCGGCCGGCTCGGGGTCGTCGAGGTCGGTGCCCGACACCTGGAGCTTGGCCAGCTCCTTGGGCCAGCCGTCCACCGGCACCGGCGGGAAGACCCGTACCTCGCACTCGGCCCCCGACGGTCCGCCGCCGCGGACGGTGACCCCGGGCAGGGTCCCGGCCTTGCGCCACTCCGCCCCGCGGGCGCGCCGGACCACCTTGCGGATCCGGGCGTCCTGCCAGTCCCGGACGGCGTCGGCCCACTCGCCCCCGCCGTGCGAGCGCTCGTCCGTCAGCAGCACCAGCACCGCGCGGGCCGCCGTCTCCAGCGCGTCGGTCCTGGCCGGCGGGGCGGCCTTCTCGATCCGCACGACCAGCGGCAGCACGAACTGGGGGGCCTCGTCGCGGGCCGCGTGCTCCTTGCGGAACGGACTGTCGGCCCCCACGGCAGGTGCGGGGGCGGTGTCCTGGCGGGCCTGGGTGTCCTCGGTGCTCATCCGGCCCAGTCTGCCAGCCTCCGACTTGAGGAGGATGCCGCAGGGGTGGCGTCCGGGCGAGGATCGGGCCCATGAAGAGTGATCTTTTCGCGTCCGGGAACCTGGTCCAGCCCTCCGCCGTCGCTGGCATGACCCTGCAGAACGCCAAGTCCGTCAAATACGCCGTCAACGGGGAGATGCTGGCCCGTCAGGGCTCGATGGTCGCCTTCCGCGGCAACCTCCAGTTCGAGCGCAAGGGGCAGGGCATAGGCGGCATGCTCAAGCGCGCCGTGACCGGCGAGGGCCTGCCGCTGATGTCGGTGCGCGGCCAGGGCGAGGCCTGGTTCGCCCACCAGGCCGCGAACTGCTTCATCGTCGAGTTCGAGCCCGGCGACGCCCTGACCATCAACGGACGCAACGTCCTGTGCTTCGACCCGTCGCTGTCCTATGAGATCAAGATGGTCAAGGGCGCCGGCATGACCGGCGGCGGCCTCTTCAACAGCCTGTTCACCGGCACCGGCAAACTCGCGGTGATCTGCGACGGCAATCCGATCATCATCCCGGTCACCGCGCAGGCGCCCGTCTACGTGGACACCGACGCGGTGGTCGGCTGGAGCGCGGCCCTGGAGACCGGGCTGCACCGCTCCCAGTCGGTCGGGTCGATGATCCGCGGCGGCTCGGGGGAGGCCGTACAGCTCAAGCTGAGCGGCGAGGGCTTCGTCATCGTCCGGCCCAGCGAGGTCACGGAGGCGCCCGCGGCGCACTGACCGCCGCGGGACCTCCTCGCGGGCGGTCGGGTCCTTCCGGGTCCCTACTTCCCGATCAGCTCGGACACCTTCACGAAGCGGTAGCCGCGCTTGCGCAGCTCCGGGACGACCTTGCGGACGGCCTGCTCGGTGACCGGCGCCGCGCTGCGCGTGCAGTGCATGACCACCACCGACCCCGGCTTCACCCCGGCCAGCACCTGCTCCGCCACCGCGTCCGGGTCCTTGGCGAAGGCGTCGCCGCTGACCACGTCCCACTGCACGGCCGTCACCTTGGCCGGGGACAGCGCCCGCAGCGCCTGGTCGTCGTAGCAGCCGCCGGGGAAACGGAAGTAGGGGACGGTGTTGACCGCGCCCGCCTTCCGGAAGGCGGCGAAGGCCCGGTCCACGTCGGCCTTGGCGGCGGCGCCGTCGAGCGCGGGCAGCCCGTAGCAGGGCGACTTGAAGGCGTGGTGGCTGTAGGAGTGGTTGGCGATCTCGAAGCCGGGGTCGCTGCCGATGGCCTTCGCCTGGTCCGGGTACTCCTCCGCCCAGCGGCCCGTCATGAAGATGGTGGCGGGCACCTTGAGGGCGCGCAGCGACGAGATCAGCTGCGGGTTGTCGAAACGTTCCCCCGAGGCGGCGCGCGGCCCCTGATCGGAGGTCATGTCCGCGTCGAAGGTCAGCGCGACGGTCTTCTCGACGTGCTGCTTCGTCCTCTCGAAGACGGGCGTCAGGCCGTTCGGGCCGGGCGGCAGGACGGGCACCCGGGCCGGCGCGCCGGCCTGCGGGGTGCCCGACGGGGCGGCGGAGGGGGAAGCGGGGGCGGGGGGCGCCGGGGAACCCATGCGGGCTTCGTTGGCGGGCTTCGGCGAGGAGCCGGTGCCGCCCCCGCAACCGGCGAGGGCGGCACCGAGTACGGCCGCGGCCGCGGCTTTGCGCACTGCTACGGAGAGGGTCACGCCAGGCAAAATATCCGACTATGTGGCAAGTAGACGCGCACGGCACTCGTCTACGTCGAAATCAGCACCCGGATAGCGCGGGCCGATGTCCTCCAGATGCTCCAGCAGGAGCTTTGCGACGGCCCAGTTGCGGTACCACTTGCGGTCGGCGGGCACGGCGTACCAGGGCGCGGCGTCCGTGGAGCAGCGCTCCAGGACCAGCTCGTAGGCGCGCCGGTACGCCGGCCACAGCGCCCGTTCCTCGATGTCGCCGACGTTGAACTTCCAGTGCTTTGACGGGTTGTCGAGCCGGGCCAGCAGCCGGGCGCGCTGCTCCTCGTAGGAGAGGTGGAGGAAGACCTTCACTACGGTGACGCCGTCCTGCGCGAGCGCCTCCTCGAAGCGGTTGATCTCCTCGTAGCGCCGGTTCAGCTCGCGGCGGGGAACCAGTTCGCGGACGCGGGCGATCAGGACGTCCTCGTAGTGCGAGCGGTCGAAGATGCCGATCTCGCCGGGCCGGGGCAGGGCCCTTTCGACGCGCCACAGGAAGGGATGGCTGCGTTCCTCGGGAGTGGGCGCCTTGAAGGCCTGGATGCGGCAGCCCGAGGGGTTGAAGAGGCCGATCACGTGCTTGACCGTGCCGCCTTTGCCGCTGGTGTCCATGCCCTGGAGGACGAGCAGGAGCCGGCGCCGGTCACCCGCGGTGCTCGCCGCGTACAGCCGTTCCTGGAGCGAGGCGAGCGGCTCCGCCGTCGCCTCGGCCGTGTCGGCCAGGGCGTCCGCCTTGCGGGAGGGACCGCCGGGGGTCGAGGACGGGTCCACGGCCGTGAGGTCGACCCGGCCGGGCGCAACGCGGAGCAACTCGCGCAGGGAAGGCGGGGACCCGGCCGGGGCCTTGCCGCGCTTACCGTCCTTCTTCGCCATCGCCGTCCACCCCGATCAGTCGACTTCGTCCGATCATCCGACATCGGGGGCGGCGGCGCACGGCGGGGCGGACCGCCAACGCTCCGGCGGTTCCGGGACCCCGCCGGAGCGGACCGGCCGGCCGGTCACAACCGGCCGGCCGTGGGGGAGCGGCGTCAGATCAGCTCGGCGCTCAGCGTGATCGTCGTACCCGTCAGGGCCTGGCTGACCGGGCAGTTCTTCTTCGCGTCCTCGGCGGCGGCCTGGAAGGCGTCGGCGTCCAGGCCCGGAACCTCGGCGCGCACCGTCAGGTGGATGCCGGTGATGCCCTCACCCGGCTGGAACGTGACGTCGGCCTTGGTCTCCACCCGGGTGGGCGGGGTGCCGGCTCCGTCGAGGCCGTGGGAGAGGGCCATCGAGTAGCAGCTGGAGTGCGCGGCGGCGATCAGCTCTTCCGGGCTGGTCTTGCCGTTCGCGGCCTCGGCGCGCGAGGGCCAGGAGACGTCGAACGAACCCCGGCCCGAGGAGTCGAGGCTGACGACGCCGGAGCCCTTGAGGAGGTTGCCCTGCCATTCGGTGTGCGCGGTACGCGTGGTGGCCATGGTGGATCCCTTCGCAGAAGTGGAAACGACCGGACCCGCCCCGTGCCTGACGATCGGTTGGGCGTGGACGGCCCGGCGCCGTCCAACCTACTGGGCCACCAGCTCCTTCGCGTCGCGTGCCAGGGCGGTGAGCCGGGATATGGCGCGGAAGTACTTCTTCCGATAGCCCCCGTTGAGCATTTCTTCACTGAACAGACGGTCGAACGGCACGCCCGAGGCGAGGACCGGTATCTCCCGGTCGTAGAGCCGGTCGGCCAGCACCACCAGCCGCAGCGCCGTCGACTGGTCGGGGACCGGGCCGACATCGGTCAGGCACACCGCGGATATCCCGTCCGTCAGCGCTCCGTAGCGGCTCGGGTGCACCTTGGCCAGGTGGTCCAGCAGGCCCGGGAAGTCGTCCAGGCTCGCGCCCGGCGTCGCGTACGCGGCCTTGGCCACCTGCTCGTCCGAGAACGGCGCCGGCGCCTCCGGCAGCCCCCGGTGCCGGTAGTCCTGGCCGTCGATCCGCAGGGGCCGGAAGTGCGCGGACAGACCCTGGATCTCGCGCAGGAAGTCGGCCGCGGCGAACCGGCCCTCGCCGAGCTTGCCGGGCAGGGTGTTGGAGGTGGCGGCCAGCGCCACGCCCTGCTCCACCAGCCGGCTCAGCAGCGAGGACACCAGCACGGTGTCGCCCGGGTCGTCCAGCTCGAATTCGTCGATGCACAGCAGCCGGTGCCCGCCCAGGGTCTGCACGGTCTGCTGGAAGCCAAGCGCGCCGACCAGGTTCGTCAGCTCCACGAAGGTGCCGAACGCCTTCAGCGCGGGCTCGGCCGGGGTCGCGTGCCACAGGGAGGCCAGCAGGTGCGTCTTGCCGACGCCGTAACCGCCGTCTAGGTAGACCCCGCCGGGGGAGGCCGTCGCGGCGGCGGGCTTCTTCGAGAACCAGCGGCGCTTGCCCGCGCCGCTCGCGTGCGCCCCGCCCAGTCCCGCGGCGAAGGCGCCCAGCACGGTGACGGCCTCGCGCTGGCTGGGCTGGGTGGGGTCGGGGTCGTAGGTGTCGAAGCGCACCGAGTCGAAACGCGGCGGCGGCACCATCTCGGCGACCAGCCGTTCGGCGGGCACGCGGGGGGCCCGGGCACACAGGGCCTGGGGGCCCGCGTCGGCTATCGGATGCCGCCCGGAGGCCTGACCGGAGGTCGTGAGAGAGGTGGACACAGCCCTCAACTCTACGTGCCGTGGCACACTGCATCGATGCGACGCCTGTTCCCTGTGACCGATCAGACATCAGCAGACCAGAACGACCGTCCGTGGTCGCTGGACGAGCTGGCGGAGGCCTACGCGTACCCCCGGCTCGGCCCGGAGGAACACTGGCTGCGGGCCAACATGGTCTCGACCCTGGACGGCGCCGCCCAGCACGACGGCCGCTCGCAGCCGATCTCCGGCGAGACCGACATGCAGATCTTCGGCACCCTGCGCGCCCTGGCCGACGTGATCGTCGTCGGCGCGGAAACGGTTCGCCAGGAAGGCTACCGCCCGGCACGCGCCCGGGAGGCCTTCGCGGACCGCCGCAGCGCCTCGGGCCAGGGGCCCGCGGCCGCCATCGCGGTGATCACCGCCAGCATGGAGCTGGACTTCTCGCTGCCCCTGTTCACCTCCCCCCTGGTGCCGACGCTGGTCGTCACGGGCGCCGCCGCGCCCGCCGACCGGGTGGCCGAGGCGGCCGCGGCGGGGGCCGAGGTCGTGCTCGCGGGCGACGGGGCGGCCGTGGACCCCGTACGGGCGGTACGGGAGCTGGCCGCGCGCGGGCTGCGCCGCCAGCTCACCGAGGGCGGCCCCCGGCTGCTGGGGCAGCTCGTGGCCGCCGACGCGCTGGACGAGCTGTGCCTGACGATCTCCCCCATGCTCACGGCGGGAGACGCCCAGCGCATCTCCGCGGGCCCCTCGGTCACGGTTCCGCACCGGCTCGCGGCGGCCGGTGTGCTGGAGGAGGCCGGGTTCCTCTTCACCCGTTACCGTCGAATCTGAACGAGGGGCGGAATTCGTCGTTCCGCTTAGCTTCCGCTGGGCACATACCTGGGCAGAGATATCCGCGCAAAGCCCGCGCGAGAGCGGGGCAGGATGGTTTCCGCAGAGGTCGGCCCACCGGCCTCGGCCCATGAAGGAGAGGGCGTCCGTGTTCACGAGCGTATTGATGATCGAGCAGCCGCTGACCCCGGTGGACGTGGACTTCGTCACCACCCTGCACGGAGACGACGAGGTCTCCTTCATCGTCCTCATGCAACCGAGGGGGGACCAGGACAGGCTGCTGCGCGCCATCGACGACGTCGCGCTCGGCGAGCTCCCCGAGGCGCTGCGCGAGGGCGACGAGCCGGAGGGCGACGCGGCCCGCCGCCCCGCCGCACAGGCGCTCGAACACTCGCTGGAGGCCCTGCGCAGAAAGGGGGCCAAGGCGGTCGGGCAGCTCGTCGAGGACCACCCGCTCGACAAGCTCAGGTCCGTCGTGGACGAGACCGGGGCCGACGAGGTGATCGTCCTGACCGCCCCGCACTTCGTGGAGGAGTTCTTCCACCGCGACTGGGCCTCCCGCGCGCGCCACAAGGTCGGCGTTCCGGTGCTCAAGCTCTTCGCCCACAACGAATAGGCTGGGCCCCGGCCCACCCCTAGCAACCGATCACTGGAGCGACCTGAATGAAGCCCGGCCTGCCGACCGCCATGGAACGGCCCCACTTCATCGGCATCGGCGGAGCCGGCATGTCCGGCATCGCGAAGATCCTCGCCCAGCGCGGCGCGCGGGTGGCCGGCAGCGACGCCCGTGACTCCGAGACCGCCCAGGCGCTGCGCGCCCACGGCGCCACGGTGCACGTCGGGCACGCCGCCGGCCACCTCGCGGACGACTCCACCTGCGTGGTCGTCTCCAGTGCCATCCGCGCCGACAACCCCGAGCTGGCCCGCGCCGCCGAACTCGGCATCCCGGTCGTGCACCGCTCCGACGCCCTCGCCGCCCTGATGGACGGCCTGCGGCCGATCGCCGTCGCCGGCACGCACGGCAAGACCACCACCACCTCGATGCTGGCGGTGTCGCTCTCCTCCCTGGGCCTGGACCCCTCCTACGCCATCGGCGGCGACCTGGACGCCCCCGGCTCCAACGCCCACCACGGCGAGGGCGACATCTTCGTGGCCGAGGCGGACGAGAGCGACCGCAGCTTCCACACGTACGCCCCGCAGGTCGCGATCATCCTCAACGCGGAACTCGACCACCACGCGAACTACGCGTCGATGGAGGAGATCTACGAGTCCTTCGAGACCTTCGTCTCGAAGATCGTCCCCGGCGGCACCCTGGTCGTCGCCCACGGCCAGGCCGGTGCGGCCGAGATCGCCGCGCGGGTCGCCGGGCGGGAGGGGCTGCGCGTCGTCACGTACGGCGAGGAGGCCGAGGCCGACGTCCGGATCACGAAGATCACCCCGCGCGGCCTGACCAGCGAGGTCACGGTGGTTCTGGACGGGCGGATGCTCACCTTCACCGTCTCCGTGCCCGGCCGCCACTACGCGCACAACGCGGTCGCGGCGCTGGCCGCCGGTGTCGCGCTCGGCATCCCGGCGCACAACCTGGCCTCCGCCCTCGGCACGTACACCGGCGTCAAGCGCCGCCTCCAGCTCAAGGGCGAGGCCGCGGGCGTGCAGGTCATCGACTCCTACGCGCACCACCCCACGGAGATGACCGCCGACCTGGAGGCCATCCGCGGCGCCGCGGGGGACTCCCGCATCCTCGTGGTCTTCCAGCCCCACCTCTTCTCCCGCACTCAGGAGCTCGGCAAGGAGATGGGCCTGGCCCTGGCCCTGGCCGACGCCTCCGTGGTCCTGGACATCTACCCGGCCCGCGAGGACCCCCTGCCCGGGGTCACCAGCGAGATCATCATCGAGGCGGCCCGCACCGCGGGCGCCGACGTCGCCGCCGAGCACGACAAGGACGCCGTCGCCGAGGTCATCGCGGGAATGGCGAAGCCGGGCGATCTCGTTCTCACCATGGGTGCGGGCGACGTCACGGATCTGGGCCCCCTGATCCTGGAGAGCATCGGTCTCGCCCGGCCGTCGAACTGAGGGAGCGGGAACGTCATGGCGTACGAGGTCGAGAAGACGGACGAGCAGTGGCAGGCGGAGCTGACCCCGTCCGAGTACCAGGTGCTGCGCCTCGCGGGCACCGAACCGGCCTTCCGCGGTGAGTACACGGACACCAAGACGGAAGGCGTCTACTCCTGTCGGGCGTGCGGCTCGGAGCTGTTCCGTTCCGACACGAAGTTCGAGTCGCACTGCGGCTGGCCGTCCTTCTACGACCCGAAGGACAGCGACGCGGTCGAGCTGATCGCGGACACCTCGCACGGCATGGTCCGTACCGAGGTCCGCTGCGCGAAGTGCGGCTCCCACCTGGGACACGTCTTCGAGGGCGAGGGCTACCCGACCCCGACGGACCAGCGGTACTGCATCAACAGCATCAGCCTGCGTCTGACCCCGACGGAGGACTGACCCCGCCGGGCGCACCGTCCATCGCCACCGGCCGCCGGGCCTTCGCCCGGCGGCCGGTGGCGTTTGTGCGGGCGGCTTCGGCAAGTACTGCGCGTACGGCATCTGTTGGGCGCGGGCGGGGCGACGTACCGTTCCACCGGCGGGGCGCGGGGAGATCGGCCGGGCCCTTTCGTTCGCCAGTTGTACGGCACAAGGTCAGACAAGGATCTCCGTCCGGTCCCCCGGGGCCGCTGTCCTTGGGGCGCCCCTCGCCCCCCTCCACACCCCCAGAGGTCTCCACCGTGGCTGAACTCAACCGTCGCAGGTTCCTGCAGATCGCGGGCGGCACGGCCGCCGCCGCCATGCTGAACGAGAGCATCGCCCGGGCCGCCGCCATTCCGGCACAGGGCAGCACCGGAACCATCCAGGACATCGAGCACATCGTCGTCCTCATGCAGGAGAACCGTTCCTTCGACCAGTACTTCGGCACGATGAAGGGCGTCCGCGGCTTCGGCGACCCGAGGCCCGTCCTCCAGGACAACGGCAAGTCCGTCTTCTACCAGTCCAACGGCACCAAGGACGTGCTCCCCTTCAACCCGCAGGTCGCCGACCTGGGCATGCAGTTCGTCGAAGGCCTCAACCACGACTGGGCGGGCGGCCACCAGGCCTACAACAACGGCAAGTACGACAAGTGGGTCCCGGCCAAGACAGCGACGACCATGGCGTACATGACCCGGAAGGACATCCCCTTCCACTACGCCCTGGCCGACGCCTTCACCGTCTGCGACGCCTACCACTGCTCCTTCATCGGCGCCACCGACCCCAACCGCTACTACATGTGGTCGGGTCACACGGGCAACGACGGCGTCGGCGGCGGCCCGGTCCTCGGCAACCAGGAGGCGGGCTACGGCTGGAAGACGTACCCCGAGCGGCTGGAGGCGGCCGGCGTCTCCTGGAAGATCTACCAGGACATCGGCGACGGCCTGAACGCGGCCGGCTCCTGGGGCTGGATCAGTGACGCGTTCCGCGGCAACTACGGCGACAACTCCCTGCTGTACTTCAACAGCTACCGGAGCGCCCAGCCGGGCGACGCCCTCTACGAGAAGGCCCGTACGGGCACCGACGCCAAGGCCGGCGAGGGCTACTTCGACAAGCTCCGCGCGGACGTCGTGGCCGGGACCCTCCCCCAGGTCTCCTGGATCGCCGCACCCGAGGCGTTCAGCGAGCACCCGAACTGGCCCGTCAACTTCGGCGCCTGGTACATCTCGCAGGTCCTGGACGCGCTGACCGCGAACCCGGCGGTGTGGGCGAAGACGGCGTTCTTCATCACCTACGACGAGAACGACGGGTTCTTCGACCACGTCGTCCCGCCCTACCCGCCGGCCTCCTCGGCCTGGGGCCTGTCCACCGCGGACGTCTCCAAGGACCTGTACGCCGGGGGCGGCGGCTACGCGGCCGGCCCCTACGGCCTCGGCCCCCGCGTCCCGATGATCGTCGTGTCCCCCTGGAGCAAGGGCGGCTACGTCTGCTCCGAGACCTTCGACCACACCTCGGTGATCCGCTTCATGGAGAAGCGCTTCGGGGTGCAGGAGCCCAACATCTCGCCGTGGCGCCGCGCCGTGTGCGGTGACCTGACCTCCGCGTTCGACTTCACCAAGGCGGACGCCTCCCCGGCGCCGCTGCCCTCCACCGCCGGATACGTCCCGGCGGACCACAACGCGCACCCCTCCTACCACCCGGTCCCCCCGGCGACCGGCTCCCTGCCCAAGCAGGAGGGCGGCGCCAAGCCGACGCGCGCGCTGGGCTACGTCCCCTACGTGGACGGCAAGGCCACCGTCTCCACCGGCAAGTTCACGCTGACGTTCTCCTCGGGCCCCACCCTGGGCGCCCACTTCCACAGCACCTCGGGCAACCGCACCGACGGCCCGTGGCCCTACACCGTCGAGGCGGGCAAGACCCTCTCGGACACCTGGAGCACCAGCAGCTCCACCGGATACCAGATCAACCTCAGCGTCTGGGGCCCGAACGGGTTCCTGCGCACCTGGAAGGGCCCGGCGAAGAAGGCCGGTCCCGAGGTGACGGCCCGCCACGACGCGGCCACCGGCAACCTCAAGCTGACCCTGGCCAACTCCGGTACGACCGCCGTCAACCTCACGGTGACCAACACCTACGGCGGCGCGTCCCAGACCCTGCGGGTGGCGGCGGGCGGCACGGCCGCGTACACGGTGGACCTGGCAGCAACGGGCCGCTGGTACGACGTCAAGGTCGTCTCGGACGCCGACGCCACCTTCCTGCGCCGCTTCGCGGGCCACGTGGAGACGGGCGCCCCCGGCGTCTCGGACCCCGCGATCAGCACCGTCTGACGGCCCGGCCGGACCGCGCGCCGGCCGCCGCCCCAGGGCCCCGTGTCCTGCGGGCGGCGGCCGTGCGGCAGGTGCGCCCCCACGGTGTGACGGCAGGTGCGCTGGGCAGAACGTCGGCGTCGCGTTTCCACGTCGCCCACGTCACCGAGGGAGAACGCATGGCCATCGCCCACCGCAGGATCGGCACCGGTCCCGTCCGCGTCATCGTGCTGCACGACTGGTTCGGTACGTCCGCCAACTGGGGTTCCGTGCTCGACTACCTGGACCCGGAGGGGTTCTCGTACGCCTTCCTCGACTACCGCGGCTACGGCGAGCGGCGGGACGTCGCCGGCCGGTACAGCCTCCCGGAGATCGCCGACGACGTCCTCGCACTCGCCGACCAGCTCGGCTGGGACACCTTCTCGCTGCTGGGCCACTCCATGGGCGGCAAGGCCGCCCAACAGGTCCTGGTGCGGGCGCCCGAGCGGATCGAGAAGCTGATCGGGCTCGCCCCGGTGCCGGCCGCCCCGTACGAGATGGACGACGCCACCCGTGAACTCTTCTACGGCGCCGCCGAGAACGCCGGCAACCGGCGCGCCATCCTCGACCTGGTCACCGGCAACCGCGTGAGCCGCCGCTGGCTCGACCGGATGGTCGCCCATTCGTGTGAGGTCTCGCGGCCCGAGGCCTTCGCCGCCTACCTGGCGAGCTGGCAGCCCCTCGACCTGTCCTCGGCCGTCAAGGGCAGTTCCGTCCCGGTGCTGGTCCTCGTCGGCGCGTACGACCCGGCCCTCACCGCCGACGTGATGCGGGCCACCTGGCAGGCCTGGTACGCGGACTGCCGCGTCCGCACGGTTCCCGGCGCCGGCCACTACCCGCCCCACGAGACCCCGGTGGCCTTCGTCACCGAGGTGGAGGCCTTCCTGCGGGGCTGAGCAGGTCGCGGAGGCCGGAAAACACCTGTGGGGGTACGAGGAGAACCTCGTACCCCCACAGGGTCGACAGGGTGAGTGACGGGACTTGAACCCGCGGCCACCTGGACCACAACCAGGTGCTCTACCAACTGAGCTACACCCACCACGAAGGGCGGCGGACCACCCGTTCGACGTGCATGCACAGCATAGCTGATCAGACGGGTGGTCCTGCGACGCCTATCGGGCGGCGTGGGCCCCGGCGGCGTGGGCCCCGGCGGCGTGCGCCACGGCAGCCGCCGCGAGGGCCTTCACGATCGGGTGCGGCCTCGTGCCGTCGCCGGCGAGCTCCGGTTGGAACAGGCTGGCCAGGAAGAAGGGGTGCCCCGGCAGTTCCGCCATGCGGACCTGCCCGTCCTCGTCGTGCCCCGACAGCCGCAGCCCGCCGGCCTCCAGCGCGGGCAGGTGGCGCGGCGCCGGACCGTAGGCGCAGTGGTAGCGCTCAAGGCTGCGCTCCGCGCCGAGCACCGACTCGGCCAGTGACCCGGGCTCGGCCCGTACGAGACCCTCGTGACCGACGAGCGAACAGGCGAGCGGTGCGATCACCGGGTCCTCGGCGCCCGGATCGTTCTCCGCGTGAGCGGCACCGGTGATCCCGCAGACGTTGCGGGCGTACTCCAGCAGCGCATGCTGGAAGCCGCCGCAGGTACCGAGGAAGGGGATCCCCTCCTCGCGCGCCACCCGGACCGCCGCCAGCACCCCCGCCTCGCTGGCGTACGGGCTTCCGGGCAGCACCCACACCGCGTCGAACCGGGCCAGCGCCCCCGAGGCCGCCTCGGCCCCGGCGTCGGCGGTGGGGATCCAGTAGGCGTCCAGGACCAACCCGTCGCGGGAGGCCAGGGCGTCGAGGAGGAGCGGGATCCGGGTGTGGGACTTCACGTGCGGGGAGCGGTCGCCGACGAGGGCGATCCGGGCGGCGGTCCCGGCGGTCCCTGCGGGCCGGGCTGTGGTGGTCGCGGTGTTCATGAGCCCATCCTGCGCGCGGCCGCCCGTTCAGCGCCAACTATTGTTCCTGCATGATCGATAAGCGATCCTGATGGCATGGACCCGCACCTGCTCCGCACGTTCGTCGCCGTCGCGCGGCTCGCCTCCTTCTCCGCCGCCGCACGGGAGCTGGGCTACACCCAGTCCGCCGTCTCCCAGCACATCGCCGCCCTGGAGTCGGACCTGCGGACCGAGCTGCTCACCCGGCGGCCCGTGGCGCCGACGCCCGCCGGGGAGCGGCTGCTCGAACACGCCGGGCCGCTCCTGCTGCGCCTGGACGCCGCCCGCGCCGATGTGCTGCGGCTGGCCGCCGCGCCGCCCGGGAGGGTCACCGTCGCCGCGTCCCCGCTCGCCGTCGGGCCGCGTCTGCTGTCCGCCCTCCCCGCCACCGGGGTGACCCTGCGGGTACTGCCCCCGGCCCAGGTGCCGGCCGTCGTCGCCGCCGGGGAGTGCGACCTCGGGCTCGTCGACGGCCTGGCCGCGCCCAGCGATCCGCTGCGGCTGCCCGACGTGGCCCCGCTGCGGGTGACCGGCATCGGGGAGGAGGAGCTCGCCGTCCTGTTCCCGGCCGGGCATCCGCTCGCCGGGCGGGCCGCCGTCCGGCTGGACGACCTGGGCGACGCGCGCTGGCTCGACGCCCCCGGGGTGGGGCTCGCCCCCGCCGTCCGCACCGCGCCGGCCCTGCGCTACGACGGCACCGACCTGCACGCCCTGTGCGCCCTCGCGGCCGCCGGCCACGGCCTGGCCCTGCTGCCGCTGCCGGTCGCGCGGGCCGCCCGCGCGGGGGTCGCCGTACCGCTGGAGTCGCCGCGCCTGGTGCACCGTACGGAACTCCTCGCGCCGGGCACACCCACCGGAGCCGCGCTCGCCGTCGCGGCGCGGCTCACGGGCGGCCCGTCGTAGCGGCTCAGGGCCCCAGGACCACCGCCGACTCGCCCGGTACGTGGATCCGGCCGTCCCCGCCGGGTCCTTCGACCGGCTCCCAGGCGGCCAGCACCCTTACCCCGTTGCGGCCCAGCGCGATCGTCACCGGCTCGGGGGAGAGGTTCACCGCCACCCGGACGTCCCCGCGGCGGAAGGTCAGCCAGCGCCGCTCCTCGTCGTGGGCGACGCGGACCGCGGCGAGATCCGGGTCGCGCAGGTCCGGATGGCTGCGGCGCAGCGCCACGAGGGTGCGGTACCACTCCAGCAGCCGGGCGTGCCCGGCCTGCTCCGGCTCGCTCCAGTCCAGGCAGGACCGCTCCCGGGTGGCCGGATCCTGCGGGTCCGGGATCGCCTCCTCCTTCCAGCCGTGCGCGGCGAACTCCCGGCGCCTGCCGGTCCGGACGGCCTCCGCGAGCTCCGGATCGGGGTGGTCGGTGAAGTACTGCCAGGGCGTGTGCGCGCCCCACTCCTCGCCCATGAACAGCATCGGCACGAACGGCCCGGTCACCGCGAGCGTCGCCGCGCAGGCGAGCAGCCCAGGCGACAGCGAGGCGGAGAGCCGGTCGCCCAGTGCCCGGTTGCCGACCTGGTCGTGGGTCTGCGTGTAGCCGACGAAGCGGTGCGCGGGCGTCCGGCGGCGGTCGACGGGGCGGCCGTGGGTGCGGCCCCGGAACGACGACCAGGTGCCGTCGTGGAAGAAGGCCCGGGTCAGGGTCTTGGCGAGGGCCGCGAACGGGGCCACGGCGAAGTCGGCGTAGTACCCCTGCGACTCGCCGGTCAGCGCACAGTGCAGGGCGTGGTGGAAGTCGTCGTTCCACTGGGCGTGCAGGCCGAGGCCGCCGGCCCCGCGAGGGGTGGTGGTGCGCGGGTCGCACTGGTCGGACTCGGCGATCAGGAACAGCGGCCGGGCGGTCTCCGCCGCGAGCTCGTCCACGGCCGCCGCCAGCTCCTCCAGGAAGGTCAGCGCCCGCCCGTCGGCCAGGGCGTGTACGGCGTCCAGCCGCAGCCCGTCGATCCGGTAGTCCCGGAGCCAGGCCAGGGCGCTGCCGATGAAGTACGCGCGGACCTCGTCGGAACCGGGCGCGTCCAGGTTGACCGCCGCGCCCCAGGGCGTGTGGTGGGTGTCGGTGAAGTACGGCCCGAAGGCGGGGAGGTGGTTCCCGGACGGGCCCAGGTGGTTGTGGACCACGTCCAGCACCACGCCCAGCCCCGCCGCGTGCGCCGCGTCCACGAACCGCGCCAGCCCCGCCGGACCCCCGTAGGGTTCGTGCACCGCCCAGGGCGCGACGCCGTCGTAGCCCCAGCCGTGCCGGCCGGGGAACGGGCAGACCGGCATCAGTTCGACGTGCGTGACACCGAGCGAGGTGAGGTGCGCGAGGCGGGCGGCGGCCGCGTCGAAGGTTCCCTCGAAGGTGAAGGTGCCGACGTGCAGCTCGTAGAGGACGGCGTCCTGGAGCGGGATCCGGGGTGGGGGCGCCTGCGGGTGCAGCGGCGTGAAGTCGACCACCGCCGACAGACCCTCAGGCCCGTCCGGGAGGCGGCGGCCGCGCGGGTCGGGCAGCGGCCGCGGATCGTCGTCCAGCAGGAACCCGTACCGGTCACCGTCGGCGGCCGGGGCCTCGGCGACCCACCAGCCGTCGCGGTCCGGCGCGGGATCGCGGGTCATCTCGTAGGCGGTGTCGTTCAGTCGCACGGCGACCCGACCTGTCTGCGGTGCCCACACCTCGAACTGCACGGACGGTCCCCTCGTCTCCGGCGGTACCTGGCCCTGTCGCCCTCACTCGGGCCCATCATCCCGGCAGGGGCGGGGGAGTTCTGGACACTTTGCCCACGACGGGCCGACAATCACCCTGTGACGTCCAGTTTCGAGTTCCCCGCCTATCCCGCGCCGCGGGTCTCCGACGCCCAGCGCGACCGAGTGCTGGGGGAGCTCCGGGAAGGGGCTGCCCTGGGCCGGCTGTCCCACGACACGTTCCTGCGGCGCATGGAACTCGCGCTGGTCGCCCGCCGCTCCGAGGAACTCGCCGCCCTGACCGCCGACCTCCGGGCCCGGGAACAGGGTGAAAGCCCCTGGACACAGCGGCTGTTCGGCTGGGTGGGCCGCGTATCGGCCGTCAGCGCCGGCGTCCGCCGCGCCTGGCGCGTGGAGAAGCTGCCCGCGCTGCTGATGCCGCACCCGAGCGCGGCGCCCCTGCGGATCGGTCGCGACCCGGGCAACGGCCTGCGGCTCAGCCACGAGACGGTCTCCCGGGCGCACGCCGAACTCACCCTGCGCGAGGGCGTGTGGGTGCTCACCGACCTCGGTTCGACCAACGGCACCACCGTCAACGGCCGGCGCGTGACCGGCTCCGCGGTGGTCGGCGAGGGCGACCAGATCGGCTTCGGCCGCATGACCTTCCGCCTCTCGGCGGGCTGAGGCCGCCTGCGCCCGCCGCCCGGCCGGGGCGCAGGATGGGGGCATGAGCGGATACGGGAGTGGGGTGCGGGCGGCGCGGGTCGAGGATCTGCCGCGCATCGTCGAACTGGTCCACGAGCACGTCGCGTACGAGAAGTCGCATCCGCGGGCCCCGGGGCTGGAGGCGCGGCTCGGGGCAGCCCTGTTCGCGGACGGGGCCCGGGTGTGGGTGCTGCTCGCCGAGACCCCGCAGGGCGAGGTCGTCGGGTACGCGGCCTGCTCGGAGGAGTTCTCGTTCTGGGACGGGCGCCACTACCTGCACATGGACTGCCTCTACCTCGCCGAGGCAGCGCGCGGCCACGGGCTCGGCGGCGCGCTGATGGACGCCGTGACGGGCCTCGCGCGGGAGCGGGGCCTCGGACACGTCGAGTGGCAGACGCCCGACTGGAACGAGGGCGCGATCCGCTTCTACGACCGGCTCGGAGCCACCGGCAGGC
Source organism: Streptomyces sp. NPDC051578 (assembly GCF_044454045.1). NCBI lineage: Bacteria > Bacillati > Actinomycetota > Actinomycetes > Kitasatosporales > Streptomycetaceae > Streptomyces > Streptomyces sp. NPDC051578. Next base: position 129,322 of record NZ_JBITDH010000008.1, on the reverse strand, counting down.
CCAAGCGGCGCTACTCCCTCCTGGTGCGGCCGCCCGCTACCGGATGAGCGCCGTCAGCCGTTCGCACGCCGCGAGCACCGTCCGCGACTGGTGCTCGACCTGGGCGGCCACCGGCACCCAGCGGGCCTGGAACCGCGCCGCGAACTCCTCGCACCAGCCGGTGACGAGCCGGTCCAGGCCGGCCGCGGCCGGATCCCCCTGGGCCCGCAGCACCCGCAGCAGCATCGCGGCGGCGCGCAGCGACAGCCGCCGCCCGAAGGCGTCGATGCTGCCGATATGGGCCGCTGTGGCCTCGGCCGGGGCGCCCGGGCCGGTCCACTCCGCGGCGATCCGCGGGATCAGCACCAGGGTCCAGTCGACCGCGCGCAGCAGCGGGGCGAGGCCGCCCGGCAGCGCGGCGTCGGGTATCCGCCCCCGTACGGCGGCCACCCGCGCGGCCTCGGCGGTGAGCCGGCCGGCGAGCATCCGCAGCGCGCCGCGCGGGTCGGGGTGCGGGGCCGGGTCGTCCACCGTGTCCGAGGCCCACATGGGGACTTCGACGATGGCGGTGGTGCCGGCGTAGCGGTGGGCGTGGTACCAGGTGCTGAGCCGGGTGTCCTCGGGGTGGAAGGCCCCGTCGGGCCCGGTCCCCGGCTCCGGCATGACGAAGATCCCGGGTCCGGGGGAGGGCCAGCCGGTGGCGTCCGAGGCCCCCGTCTCCACCGGGATGCGCAGCTCGGCGGCGGACTTGGCGAACGGCTCCGCGAGGCCGGGTATGTCCTGGGTGAGCTGCACCCAGGAGCCGCCGAGGTCGGTGCCGTGCAGGGAGACCTGGAGGACGGGCCGCAGTTCGTCGATCAGCGCGGTCAGGGCCGTCGTCTCGGGCGGCAGCCGGTCCGGGGGCAGTAATGACGGCGCCCATTCGGGCTGTTCCGGCCCGGGGGGCCGGAAGAAGGCCCGGTGGTAGTCCAGGAGCGAGTACGGGCGAGGCGTGCGGTGCAGGGCCGCGCCGTCCGGGTCGGCGCAGAGCAGGAAGTGCCAGCCGCAGCCGTTCGCGGCGGCCGGCTCGGCGATGATGCGGCGGGCCAGGGCGATGGCGGTGGCCCCGCCGACGGGCTCGTTGGCGTGCGCCCCGGCGACGACGAGCACGTTCCGGCCCGGGGGCGCGGCGTCGAGGGACAGCACCCAGAGCGGTTCCCCGCCCCGGGAGCGGCCGACCCGCCGCACCAGGGCCCGGGCGGGGTGTTCGTCCGCCAGGGCGCGGGCGGAGAAGGCGAGTTGGTGCGGGGTGGGGTAGCGCATGTCTCGAAGGAGGGTCACACCTCATGCCATGCCCGCCGCGCACGCCCCGTACTGCTCCGCGCGCCCCGCACTTGTGTCCGATGTTCGGGAGAAAGCCCTGGCCAACGCCTTGCCGGCGGTGATCCGGAGGGCATGGCGCCGGCCCCCCGGGGTCTCAGGAGCCGTCGTCGAACTCCCCCGACTCCACTTCGAGCGCGAGCTGCTGGAGGACCTGGATCGAGGACAGGTCGGTCCGGCCGCTGTCGTGGACCATGGCGAGGCTGGTGAAGGCCAGGCTGAAACCGGCGACCATCGTGTGCAGGGCCGGACCGAGCGCCTCGGCGACCAGCCGGGCGACCTGCTGCGGGGAGGACTCGGCCGGGACGCTGATCGAGGGCAGCATCTCGTTCAGCAGCTGGGTGACGACCCCCGCCTCCGCCGCGGGGACGTCGTCGTCCTCCCCCGCCTCGGCCGCCCTGCGGATCTCCTGGGCCTCGGTGAGGATGCCGATGACTCGCTTCAGAACCTCTGCGCGTTCCATGCCCGGAGGGTAACCCCGGCGGCGGGCGGGAGGCGGCCCCGGCCGCGTTCCCGGGCGGGCGACGGCGGCCGGAACCCGCATCCCCCCTTCGGTACGGGGCTACTGCGCCCGGACCAGGGCCACCGCCGGGCTGTCGGCCAGCAGGTGCGACAGCAGCGCCTCCCCCTCGTACGCGCCCTCGTGCAGCAGGGGCGTCCAGCGGCCCGGCGGGAGCGGGAGCGCCGTGTCACGCCAGCCGCCGTCGCCGGCGAGCCGGTGCGAGAGCCGGGTGGCCACCGCGATCAGGCCCGGAGAGCGGCCGAACGCCACGCAGTGGTCGGCGGCCGGACCCCGGGCCGCCAGCGGCCGGTACCCGGTGAACAGCTCCGGCCGGGCGCGCCGCAGCCGCAGCAGGGCCGCCGACAGGGCCAGTTTCTCCCCCGCCAGGCCGTGCGGGACACCGCCCCCGTCGAGCCGGGCCAGCTCCTCGCGGGGGAAGACGACCGGCCGGCGGTTGTCCGGGTCGACCAGCGCCCGGTACTCGCTCTCCGCCCCCTGGTACACCTCCGGCACCCCCGGCATGGCCAGGTGCAGCAACGTCATGCCGAGTACGTTGGCCCGCGCCGCCTCCGCGGGCTCCGGCGGGAGGTCCACCTCCGGCGGAGCGGTGACCGCGCCCTCGTACTCCTCGTCCGGATCGGTCCAGGACGTGCGCAGCGCCGCCTCTCGGGCCCCCTTGACCAGCGCCGCCGCGAGCCGGGACTCCCGGTCCGGGATCTGTCCCAGGCCCAGCGCGCTCTGCCGGGCCACCCACGCCAGCTGGGCGTCCGGTACGGCGCCGGCCCCCGCCATCAGCTCCGGGGCCTGGGAGAGCACCGCGATGCGGGCCCGGACGTCGGCGCTGCGCTTCGTGTCGTGGGTGGACAGCACCGTCCCCGTGGCGGGCCACTCCCGCTCCAGCTCGGCGCAGTACGCGTGGAACTCCGCGACCGGCACCGCCGGGTCACCCGGATCCCCTCCCACCTCCGTCGCCGACAGCAGCGGCGCCCAGCGGTAGAAGGCCCGGTCTTCGAGGGACTTGGCCCGCAGGGCCGCCGAGGTCTGGGCGAAGCGCGCCGCGAACGCGGGATCCTGCCGCAGGAGGTCCCGTACGCCGTCCACCGCTCCGGCGCCGACCAGCGCGGCCGCCCGCTCCAGGGCCTCGGGCGGCAGTCCCGGACCACCCGGGTACGGCCGGTAGACCGGGTTGGCCACCAGCAACTCCAGTACGGCGTCCCGGAGCTCCTTGCCGGCCATGTTCTCCAGTGCCGACAGCTCCGCCGCCAGGTCGCCGGTCAGCACCTCCCGCGCGCACGTCTCTGCCGTCTCCGCCCAGGACCCGGCGCCGGTGGACTTGCGGTAGTCCCGGGCGAGTTCGGCCGCCCCGGCGGGATCGGTGAACACCCCGTCCACCCGCAGGAGCGCGTCGTACCCGGTGGTGCCGGCCACGGGCCAGGTCGCGGGGAGCCGTTCCGAGCGCGCGAGGATCTTCTCCACCACCACCCAGCAGCCCTCGCCCGCCTCCGCGCGCAGCCGCCGCAGGTACCCCTCGGGGTCCGCGAGCCCGTCCACGTGGTCGATCCGCAGCCCCTGGAGCACCCCGTCGCGGACCAGCTCCAGGATCTTGGCGTGCGTCGCGGTGAAGACCTCCGGGTCCTCCACCCGGACCCCGATGAGGTCCGAGATCGTGAAGAAGCGGCGGTAGTTGAGGGAGGTGCGGGCCTCGCGCCAGAACGCCGGCCGATACCACTGGGCCGCCGCCAGCTCCGGCAGCGGCAGCCCGGCGGTCCCCGCCCGCAGCGGGAACTCGTGGTCCCCGTAGCGCAGCACCTCGCCGTCGACGCTGAGCGACTCCACCTCCAGCGGACCCGAGAGGACCGGCAGCAGCACCTGACCTCCGCCCGCCTCCCAGTCGATGTCGAACCAGCGCGCGTAGGGGGAGTCCGGCCCCTCCCGCAGGACCTCCCACAGCGGCCGGTTGAGGCGCAGCGGCGAGGGGACCGCCATGTGGTTGGGGACGATGTCGAGCACGAGGCCGAGGCCGTGCTCGCGCGCGGTGCGGGCGAGCGTGCGCAGGCCCGTCTCGCCGCCCAGCTCCTCCCGTACCCGGGAGTGGTCGGTGACGTCGTACCCGTGGGTCGAACCGGGCACCGCCTCCAGGGAGGGCGAGAGGTGCAGGTGGGACACGCCGAGCGAGGCGAGGTACGGCACGGCGGCCCGGGCGGCGGCGAAGGGGAACTCGGGACAGAGCTGGATGCGGTAGGTGGAGGCCGGCGTGACGGCTGTCCGGGCGTCGGGTGCCGGGCGGGAGCTTTCGTATGACTGGCTCATAAGACGTACGTACCCCCGCAGCCGGATTCCGTGCCCTCGCCCGGCGCATCCGGGTGACGCCCGCCCGGACAGCGCCCATCCCGGGCAGGCCCTGTCCCGGACAGGACAGGGCCTACGCCGGGCGCTGGAGGACCACCAGGGAGCGTCCCGTCAGCGGCACCCGGTCGCCGGCCGCGTACTGCGGTCCGGTGCCGGGCGGCAGGACGTCCGGCTTCGCCGTGTCCACCACCAGCAGCCACCGGGCGCCGTGTCCGGCCGGGATCGTGAACTCCTGCCCCTCGGCGCCGGCGTTGAACATCAGCAGGAACGAGTCGTCGGTGATCCGCTCCCCCCGCGCCCCGGGCTCGGAGATGGCCTCGCCGTTGAGGAACACCGTGAGCGAACGCGCGTGCTGCGCCTGCCAGTCGCGGGCCCGCATCTCCTCGCCGTGCGGGGTGAACCAGGCGATGTCGGAGAGCTCGTCGTGCGTTCCCTCCACCGGGCGTCCGTGGAAGAAGCGGCGCCGCCGGAACACCGGGTGGTCACGGCGCAGCCACACCATCTGGCGGGTGAACTCCAGCAGCGCGGGCGCCGGTTTGCCCGGCTCGGGCCAGGGGACCCACGACAGGTCGTTGTCCTGGCAGTAGGCGTTGTTGTTGCCGCCCTGGGAGCGGGCGAACTCGTCCCCGTGACTGAGCATCGGGACGCCCTGGGACAGCATGAGGGTCGCCATGAAGTTGCGCATCTGGCGCTCGCGCAGCTCCACGACCTCCGGGTCCTCGGTCGGCCCCTCGACCCCGCAGTTCCAGGACCGGTTGTGGGTCTCGCCGTCCCGGTTGCCCTCCCGGTTGGCCTCGTTGTGCTTCTCGTTGTAGGAGACGAGGTCGTGCAGGGTGAAGCCGTCGTGGCAGGTGGTGAAGTTGATCGAGGCCAGCGGCCGGCGCCCGTCGTCCTGGTAGAGGTCCGAGGACCCGGTCAGCCGCCCGGCGAACTCCGCGAGCGTGCGCGGCTGTCCGCGCCATAGGTCCCGTACGGTGTCGCGGTACTTTCCGTTCCACTCCGTCCACAGCGGCGGGAAGTTCCCCACCTGGTAGCCGCCCTCGCCCAGGTCCCAGGGCTCCGCGATCAGCTTGACCTGGCTCACCACCGGGTCCTGCTGGACCAGGTCGAAGAACGAGGACAGCCGGTCCACCTCGTGGAACTGCCGCGCCAGCGTGGCCGCGAGGTCGAACCGGAAGCCGTCGACGTGCATCTCGGTGACCCAGTAGCGCAGCGAGTCCATGATCAGCTGGAGGACGTGCGGGGACCGCATCAGCAGCGAGTTCCCGGTGCCCGTGGTGTCCATGTAGTGGCGCGGATCGTCCGCCAGCCGGTAGTACGAGGCGTTGTCCAGCCCACGGAACGACAGCGTCGGCCCCAGGTGGTTGCCCTCGGCCGTGTGGTTGTAGACCACGTCGAGGATCACCTCGATCCCGGCCTCGTGCAGGGCGCGGACCGCCGACTTGAACTCCAGTACCTGCTCGCCCCGGTCACCGGAGGCGTAGCCGTTGTGCGGCGCGAAGAAGCCGATGGTGTTGTAGCCCCAGTAGTTGCTCAGACCGTCGTCCACGAGGCGGTGGTCGTTGACGTACTGGTGCACCGGCATCAGCTCCAGCGCCGTCACCCCCAGCTTGGTGAGGTGGCCGATGACCGCCGGGTGGGCGAGCGCCCCGTACGTTCCGCGCAGCTCCTCCGGGAGCTCCGGGTGACGCATGGTCAGGCCCTTCACGTGGGCCTCGTAGAGCACGGTGTGGTGGTACTCGTGTCGCGGCGGCCGGTCGTTGGCCCAGTCGAAGTAGGGGTTCACCACGACCGAGGTCATCGTGTGCGGGGCGGAGTCGAGGTCGTTGCGGGAATCCGGGCGCCCGAAGTGGTAGCCGTACACCTCCTCGCCCCAGGCCACGCTGCCGCTGATGGCCCGCGCGTACGGGTCCAGCAGCAGCTTCGCCGCGTTGCAGCGCATTCCGTGTTCGGGCTCGTACGGCCCGTGGACGCGGAAGCCGTAGCGCTGGCCGGGCATGATGCCGGGCAGGTAGGCGTGCCGGACGAAGGCGTCCGTCTCACGGAGCTCGACGGCGGTCTCCGAGCCGTCGTCGTGCAGCAGGCACAGCTCGATCCGACGAGCGGCCTCCGAGTAGACAGCGAAGTTGGTTCCGGCGCCGTCGTACGTGGCACCCAGCGGATACGCCTGTCCCGGCCAGACCTGCATAGATAACGACTCTTCCCTCGGTGTCGGCTGACGTCCCGGCTGATCGGGCATGGACAACGTCACTGCCAGATCTTCCCCGAAAGGAGGCCGCCACGCGTGGACTTGGGGTGGTTCTACCGGGTGACCCGGAGAGCTGATATCAGGGTCAGCGGACTGTCCGGGCATCGGATAATGGGTCAACGGGCAGTCGGTGTACGGGCCATCGGGCTGCGTCGGGCCGCGCGCGCGGAGTACCCTTCCGTGATCACTGGAGACGGGCGTCCAGACGCAGAAGGCGGTGCACGGGTGAGCTCGGGAGGTCTGGAGCTGCCCCCTGGTGACAGCGGGCACGAGGGTGGCCCGGCGGACGCCCCTGGAAGCGCGCAGGCCGGGGTGCCGGCCGGGGCGGTCTCGCTGGCCCCGCCGGAGAGCGGCGGCGCACGCACCGGAGCCGAACTGGACTGGGGCGCGGACGCCTGGAGCGAGGTCCGTACCCGCGCGCAGCGGGCGGGACGGGCCTACATCTGGCTGAACCTCATCGAGCAGCGGCTGCGGGCCGTCGTCGGCGCGGTCCTCAGGCCCATCTACGAGCCCGTGCACGGTCAGGACGACTGGGTTGTCGCGGCGGCCGGGCCCGCCGGGCAGGAGTGGGTCCAGCGGGCGGTGGCCGTCCGCGAGGTCAGCCGGCGCAAGGGCTACCTCCTGGACCCGGCCGACGACAACGTACTGAGCTTCCTGACGCTGCCCCAGCTGCGGGAGCTGATGGTCCAGCACTGGCCCTGCTTCGAGCCGTACTTCGACGACCGCCGGGAGATCGAGCTGGCCCTCGACGAGCTGGAGGTCACCCGCAACGTGGTCTCCCGCAACCGGGCGCTCTCGCGGGCCGTCCTCGAACAGGCGGAGCGGGCATCGGCGCGGCTGCTGGAGGTGCTGGGCGGCGGCGCGGGCAGCCCGGGGGCGGACCGGCTGCCGATCGACGCGGTCGAGGACCTGGTGGGCGACCGGTACGCCGACGTCATCTCCGTCCATCCCGACCGGGTACGGCTCCAGCGCCAGTTGCCGGCCGAGGACCTGTTCGGGGGTGCGCGGCGACTGGACGCCATCGGCATAGGCCTGAACCTGCTGGTGCAGAACTTCTCCGGCCGAAGACTCGTGCGGCTCACGGAGGCGGGCTGCCGGGTGCGCCTGCTGTTCCTGAACCCGGCGAGCAGCGCCGTCAAGCGGCGCGAGCGGGAGCTCGGGCTGCGCAAGGGCGAGCTGAGCCGGTCCGTGGAGATGAACATCCTGCACGTGCGGCGGGTCCGGGCCGGGCTGCGGGACGCGTCGCGGTTCGAGATCCACGTCTTCGACGAGACTCCCCGCTTCACGGCGTACCTGGTGGAGGGGGAGTCCTCGGGCATCGCAGTGGTCCAGTCGTATCTGAGGCGCGCGCGGGGCATGGAGGCCCCGGTGCTGGTGCTGCGCGGGGGCGGCCGGGGGGTCCCCAAGGACGCCGACCACGGACTTTTCACCACGTACCGGGAGGAATTCGAATCGGTTTGGGAGGATTCCCGCCCGGTGTCCTGACTGTCAGTGGCCCATGGCAGGCTGAAAGTCGTTGACCGGAAGTCTGTACGGGGGAGGGGCGCCATGGCGGCGTGGCACGGGGGAGCGCTGGTCGGATTCGATCTGGAGACGACGGGCACGGAGCCGGGGGAGTCCCGGATCGTGACGGCCGCGGTGGTCGAGGTGCACGGCGACGAGGTGCGCGAGCGGCGTGCCTGGCTCGCCGACCCGGGGATACCCATCCCGGAACAGGCTTCGGCGATCCACGGCATCAGCACGGCGCGGGCCGTCGCGGACGGCCGTCCGGTACGCCAGGTCGCCGACGAGGTGGCGGCCGTCCTCACGGACCACTGGCTGCGCGGCTCAGTGGTCGTCGCGTACAACGCCGCCTTCGATCTGACGCTGCTGGCCGCGGAGTTGGCCCGGCACGGGCTGCCGTCCCTGGCGGACCGGCTGGGCGGGGCGCGGACGGGCCCGGTGGTGGACCCGCTGACCATCGACCGGGCCGTGGACCGCTACCGGCGCGGGAAGCGGACCCTGGAGGCGGTGTGCGGGGTGTACGGGGTCGTCCTCGACGCCGCGCACGACGCGGGGGCCGACGCGCTGGCAGCGGTCCAGGTCGCCCGGGCCATAGCCGCACGGCATCCGGAGGTGGCCGCGCTCAGTCCGTCGGACCTGCATGACCGGCAGGGCGCCTGGCACGCCCGCTGGGCCCGCGACTTCCAGTCGTACCTGCGGGGCCAGGGCAGCCCGGACGCCGTCATCGACACGGCGTGGCCGCTTCGGGGGCTCATACCGGCCGGGGCCTGAGCCCCACGGGGCGAGGCCCAGGGGGGCGGGCCCGCGCGCGGATGCCGGACATGAGCGGTTCGCCGCGGGGGATGCCGGCGGGGTCGGGCGGGGAAGGGCCGCGGCTTGGGGCGGGTCTTCGGGCCGGGTCTTCGGGGCCGGGCTTCCGGGCGGGCTTTTCGGGGCGGGGGCTCAGAAGGGGTGCCAGCGGGTCTCGGTGTCGCCGTCGCGGAGCGAGGTGACGCGGCGGCGGAACTCCGTGCGGGCCGCCGGGTTGGCCGGGGTGTGCTGGGCGACCCACGCGCAGCTCGCCGTCTCGCGCGCGCCGCGCAGCACCGCGCAGCCGGGCCACTCGCGCACGTCCCATCCGTAGGCCGTCACGAACTCCTCGTACGACTGGTCGGGCAGCCCGTACCGGTCGCGGGAGAGGGCCATCACCACCAGGTCGTGCTCGCGCAGGTCGGCCGACACGGTCTCCAGGTCCACGAGGACCGGTCCGTCCGGTCCGACGTGCACGTTGCGGGGCAGGGCGTCACCGTGGATCGGCCCGGGCGGCAGGTGGGGCGTCAGCGCGGCCACCTGGCCGGCGTACGCGTCGCGCCGGGCCCGCAAGTACGCCGCGTCCGCCGGGCCGACCGCGTCACCGGCGAGCCGGAGCCAGCGTTCGACCCCGCCCAGCAGGTCCCGCGCCGGCATCGCGAACGGCGGTGCGGGCAGGGCGTGGATCCGCCGCAGGAGGAGCGCCAGATCCTGCGGGGCCGCCGGGCGGACCGCCTCCGGGAGGCGGTGCCACACCGTCACCGGGTGCCCGTCCACCAGCCGCGCCCCCGGCTCGGCCGCCCGGACCGCGGGAACCCCGCTCGCGGCGAGCCACTCCGCGACCGCCACCTCCCGTTCGGCCCGCTCCAGCAGCGCCGCATCCCGGCCCACCTTGACCACCAGGTCGCCCACCGCGAAGACGGCGTTCTCGCCGAAGGCCAGCAGCTCGGCCCCGCCGGCGACCCCCGCCGCCGTCAGTACGTCCCTGGCCCGCGCCTCGTCCATGCCGCTGTCCCGCCCGTCCCTGTCCGGATCGTCCCCTGCCACCACGTCCCGGCCAGTCTGCCATCCCCGCCGACGGCCGTTCTGACCCACCGTCACCCTCCGGTCCGGCACGGCCGGCGGGGCGGCTCACACGTCGGAGTGAATCCGTTTGCACGAGACGTATCGTCTCGTTATGGTCGGACTCGTGACCACAGCCAAGCCCGCACACATCGCCATGTTCTCCATCGCAGCCCACGGGCATGTGAACCCGAGCATCGAAGTGATCCGGGAACTCGTCGCCCGCGGTCACCGCGTCAGCTACGCCATTCCCGCCTCCTTCGCCGACAAGGTCGCCGAAACCGGCGCCACCCCCGTCATCTGGCGCTCGACCCTGCCCACCGACGACGAACCCGAGGCGTGGGGCACCGAACTGATCGACCACCTCGAACCCTTCCTCGAAGACGCGGTCCAGGCACTGCCCCAGCTCGCCGCCGCCTTCGAAGGCGACGAGCCGGACCTCGTCATCCACGACATCACCGCCTACCCGGCGGTCGTCCTCGCCCGCCGCTGGGGCGTCCCCGACATCTCCCTCTCCCCGAACCTGGTCGCCTGGACCGGCTACGAGGAGGAGGTCGCCGCGCCCATGAAGGAGCAACTGCGGGCCACCGAACGCGGGCGGGACTACTACGCGCGCTTCCGGGCCTGGCTCGACGAGAACGGCATCGCGGACGACCCCGACCGCGTGGTGGGCCGCCCCCGCCGCAGCATCGTGCTGATTCCGAAGGCCCTCCAGCCGCACGCCGACCGCGTGGACGAGTCCGTCTACACCTTCGTCGGCACCTGCCAGGCCGACCGCGGCGCCACCCAGGGGACCTGGCGGCGGCCGGCCGCCGCCGAGGGCAAAAAGGTGGTCCTGGTCTCCATGGGCTCCACCTTCACCAAACTTCCCGCCTTCTACCGCGCCTGCATGGACGCCTTCGCGGACCTGCCCGACTGGCACGTGGTCCTGCAGATCGGCAAGTTCACCGACGAGGCCGAACTCGGCGAGATCCCCGCCAACGTCGAAGTCCACCGCTGGGTTCCCCAGCTGGACATCCTGCGGCAGGCTGACGCGTTCATCACCCACGCGGGCGCCGGCGGAAGCCAGGAGGGCATGGCGACGGGCACGCCCATGGTCGCCGTCCCCCAGGCCGTCGACCAGTTCGGGAACGCCGACATGCTCCAGGGGCTGGGCATCGCCCGGCACGTCCCGATGGACGAGGCCGACGCCCCCACCCTGCGCGACGCCGTCCTCTCCCTGACCACCGCTCCCGAGGTCGCCGCCCGCGCCGAGGCCATCCGTACGCAGATGGCTGCCGAGGGCGGGGCCCGGCAGGCCGCCGACCTCATCGAGGCCGAACTGTCCTGACGGGCCCGCGTCGCCGCTCTCGGCGCGGTCGGCCGGCACTGCTTGCCGGCACTGTCAGTGGGGCGCCCTATCGTTCGGGACATGAGCCCTCAGCCCACAGCCCGCACGACCTACGCGGCCCTGCTGCGCGGAATCAACGTCGGCGGGAGCAAAAAGGTCCCGATGGCCGAGCTGCGCGCCGTCATGGAACAGCTCGGCCTGGACGACGTACGGACATACCTGCAGAGCGGCAACGCCGTGTTCAGCAGTACGGAGCAGGACCCCGACGCGCTCGCCCGCCGGCTGGAGGCGGCCATCGAGGCGCACTTCGGCTTCCCCGTCCCCTGCCTCGTCGTGGACGGCCCGCACCTGCGCGCCGTGGCCGAGGCCTGCCCGTTCCCGGCGGCCGAACTCGAAGGCAGACAGCTTCACGCCATGTTCCTCTCCGCGCAGCCCTCCCCGGAGCGCTACGCGGCCATCGACGCGCAGGCCTTCCTCCCCGAGGAGTTCCGCCTCGGCGACCGCGTGGTCTACCTCTACGCACCGGGCGGCCTCGGCGTCTCCAAGCTGGGCGAGGTGCTCCACAGACCGGCCCTCCTCAAGGGCCTCGACGCGACGACCCGCAACTGGAACACCGTCGTCAAGCTGGTCGAGTTGACCCGCGACTGACACGGCCGCCGCAGCCGGAGCCCCGGTCCCGGCGCCGGGACCGGGATGTGCCAGGCTCGGGGCATGCGGTACATCATCATCGGCGCCGGGGCGATCGGCGCGACCATCGGCGGGCGGCTCGCGGAAGCGGGCCCGGAGGTCGTCCTCGTCGCCCGGGGCGCGCACGCCCAGGCGCTCGCGGCGGACGGGCTGCGGCTCACGACGGTCGGCGGAGAACGGGTCCACCGGCTGCCCGTCGTCACCGGCCCGGCGGAGCTGGGCGAACTGCGGCCGGACGACGTGCTGCTGCTCACCGTGAAGACCCAGGACGCGATCGCGGCGCTGGACGCCTGGGGCGACGCGGAGGTCGCGGGCGGGGGCACGGCGGCGCAGCGCCTGCCGGTGCTGTGCCTCCAGAACGGCGTGGAGAGCGAACGGCTGGCCCTACGGCGCTTCGCGCGCGTGTACGGGGTCTGCGTCTGGCTGCCCGCCACCTTCCTGGAGCCGGGTGTGGTCTCGGCGCTGTGCGCACCGCTGAGCGGCATCCTGCACCTGGGCCGCGCGGCCGGGGGAAGCGACGCCCGGGCCCGGGCGATCGCCGCCGACCTGGAGAAGGCGGGCTTCGGGGCGCCGGTCGTCGAGGACGTGATGCGGTGGAAGTACGCGAAGCTGCTGGGCAACCTGGGCAACGCGATCCAGGCGACGACGGGGCCGGAACCGGATCCGGCGAAGGCGGCGCTGCTGCTCAGGGCGATCCGCGAGGGCAAGGCGGCGTTCGACGCGGCCGGGATCGGTTACGCCTCCGATGCCGAGCAGGCGGCGGCGCGGGACGGGAAGGTCGAGCAGCCGGCGGGGGTGCGGGGCGGGTCGTCCTGGCAGAGCCTGGCGCGGGGGACGGGGTCGGTGGAGGCGGACTACCTCAACGGGGAGATCTGCCTGTTGGGGCGGCTGCACGGGGTGGCCACGCCGGTGAACGAGACGTTGCGGCACGCCGCGAACATCTTCGCGCGGGAGGGGCTGCCGCCGGGGGCGATGGCGGTCGAGGACCTGGCGGCCCTGGCCGATGAGGCGGTTGCCCGGGGGTAGGGGCCGGTGCCGGTGCCGGTGCCGGTGCGGGGTTGCCGCTGCGGGGTTGCCGCTGCGCGGGGCCGGTCCCCGACCCGCCCTTCCTCCGTTCACCGGGGCTCCGCCCCGGACCCCGTACGTGCGCTGCGCGCCCGTGCCCTCAAGCGCCGGGCGGGCTGGGGGGCGGGGACGTGCCGTGCCCTCAGGCGCCGGGCGGGCTGGGGGGCGGGGACGTGCCATGCCCTCAAGCGCCGGGCGGGCTGGGGGGCGGGGACGTGCCGTGTCCTCAAGCGCCGGGCGGGCTGGGGGCAGGGGGGCGATCTGAGGGTGCTCAGGCCGAGAGGGCAGGGGTGAGGGCCGGGGTCAGGATTGCCGCGTCGTAGCGGTGGAGGAGGAGACGGGCCAGTTCCGGGGCCGGGCCGAGGACGGGGGACACGAGGTCCGCGCCCGCGGCCGCCGCGCCGGCCGCGATGCGGTCCGGGAGGCGGCCGGGGGCGATGACGTACGGGGCCACGGCCACCCGGCGGGCGCCCTCGGCGCGCAGGGCCCGTACGGCGTCCTCCGTGCGGGGCAGGGAAGCGGAGGCGAACGCAGGCCGCACGGCACACCAACCGGTGCGCCGCCACTCCCGCGCGATTTCAGCGATCACTGCGATCGCCTCCGGGTCTGAGGAACCGGCGGACGCGAGCACCACACCGGTGGTGGCGCGGTCCGCCGGGGTGAGGCCTGCTTCCGCCAGGCGCCGCTCCAGCGCGCGGACCAGCAGCGGCGACGGGCCGAGGACGTCCGCGACCCGGACCGAGAGGCCCGGCAGGCGGCCGGCGGCTTCCGCCAGCACCGCCGGGACGTCCGTCTTGGCGTGGAACGCCCGGGTGAGCAGCAGCGGGAGCGCCACGACCTCCCGTACCCCCGCCAGGTGGAGGCGGGTCAGGACCTGTGGCACCGAGGGGGCGTTGAAGTCCAGGAACGCCGTCTCCACGCGCAGGCCGGGCCGCTGCGCCCGGGCGCGCCGGGTGAGGGCGTGCACGGTCGCGGCGTGCCGCGGATCGCGGCTGCCGTGGGCTATGACCAGGAGTACGGGGGAACGGAACACGGTACTCAGCTCAGCTCTTGACCAGCAGGCCGCGGCTGCGCAGCACCCACCGCTCGACCGGGCTGAAGATCAGCAGGTCGATGGCGATGCCGACGATGAGGATCAGGAGGATCGCGAGGAACACGCCCGGCATGTCGATGTTGTTCCGGCCGTTCTCCAGCAACTGGCCCAGCCCCAGACCCAGGTCGGGGGAGGACGCGATGATCTCGGCGGCCATCAGCGAGCGCCAGGAGAAGGCCCAGCCCTGCTTGAGGCCGGCGAGGTAGCCGGGCAGCGCGGCCGGCATGACCACGTGCCAGGTGCCCTTGAGCCCCGTGGCGCCCAGCGTGCGGCCGGCCCGCAGGAACAGCGGCGGGACCTGGTCGACGCCCGACACCAGGCCGTTGGCGATGGACGGCACCGCACCGAGCAGGATGACGGCGTACATCATCGCGTCGTTCAGGCCGAGCCAGATCACCGCCGGCGGCACCCATGCCACCGAGGGCAGCGACTGGAGGCCGGACAGGATCGGGCCGATCGCGGCGCGGACGAATTTCACCCGCGAGACCAGCAGGCCGAGCGGGGTGCCGATGGCCAGGGCCAGCAGGAAGCCGAGCAGACCGCGCGAGACGCTGGTCCAGACGACGTCGAGCAGGGTGCCCTTGAGCCACATGCCGGTCAGGCCGTCCCACACCGCGGACGGCGAGGGCAGCTTGGTCTCGTCGGCGACGTGGGCCGCGACGAGGACCTGCCAGACCACGAGGACCAGACCGACGGCGACCGCGGGCGGCAGGACCTTCTTGAGGAGGACCTCACGGACCGGGGTGCGATGGGTCTGGACCGCGTCGAGCGCGTCCAGGCCGGCCTCAAGGCCCGCCAGGTCGTCGCTCTTGGCCTTGGGGGCGGTGTCAGTGCTGGCCATGGCGGCGGATCTCCCCACGCAGGTGTTCAGTGATCTCCAGGGACAGTTCCGCGACGTCCGCGTCCTCGATGCGGCGCGGCTGCGGGATGTCCACGGTCCATTCCTTGGCGACCCGGCCGGGCCGCGAGGACAGCAGGACGACGCGCTGGGCGAGGCGCACGGCTTCCCGGACGTTGTGCGTGACGAACAGGACGGACAGGCCCGTCTCTTCCCAGATCCGGGTCAGCTCGCCGTGCAGCACGTCCCGGGTGATGGCGTCCAGCGCGGCGAACGGCTCGTCCATCAGCAGCAGCCGGCTGTCCTGGGCCAGGGCGCGGGCCAGTGCCACGCGCTGGCGCATGCCGCCCGACAGTTCGTGGACGCGCTTGCCGTACGCCCCGCCGAGCCGGACCAGCTCCAGCAGCCGCTCCGCCTCCGGCTTGCGGTCGGCCTTGGCGACCCCGCGCAACCGCAGTGCCAGTTCGATGTTCTTGCCCGCCGTGAGCCAGGGGAACAGGGCGTGCTCCTGGAACATCAGGGCGGGGCGGCCGGCGGTCTCGATGCTGCCCGCGCTGGGCTCGTCGAGTCCGGCGACCAGGTTGAGCAGGGTGGACTTGCCGCACCCCGAGGCCCCCAGGAGGGTGACGAACTCTCCCGGGGCGACATCGAGGCTGATGTCGTCCAGGACGAGCTGCGATCCGGCCGGGCCGGGGAAGGACTTCGAGACGTGCTCGATGCGCGCGGCGTGCGTCCGCTCCGCTACCGCGCCCTCGGCAGCCTTGGCGAGCGTGGTGGCCATGGTCGTCACCTCCTGGGGGATTCGGGTTACGGGCTTACTTGACGCCGAGACCGGCGTCGGAGACCTCGGGCTTGCCGGCGGCCTTGAGCACCTTGTTCAGGAGCGTCAGGTCGTAGATGCCGGTCAGGTCGGGCTGCTCGATGAGCTTGGCCTTGACCGCCCAGTCGGACTCCGTCTTGAGGGTGCCCGCCAGCGGGTCGTCGGTGACGAGGATGCTCGGCCACGCCGGGTCGATGATCTTCGCGTCGAGCGGCTTGCCGCCGTCCGCCGCGAGCTTCGCGTTGGCGGAGGCCTTCGCCTTGTCCGGGTTGGCGTTGATCCACTCGTTCGTCTTGACCGTGCCCCTGAGCACGGCCTCGACCACGTCCGCGTGCTCCTTGAGGAACTTCTGCGACACGATGACGTTGGTGATCACGAACTTCTTGTCGGGCCACAGGGACGTCTCGTCGAGGAGCACGGAGCCGCCGTCGGAGACGAGCTTGGAGGCCGTGGGCTCCGGCACCCAGGCGCCGTCGATGGAACCCTGCTTGAAGGCGTCGGGGGTGACCTTGTTGTCGGTGCGGACGACGGAGACGTCACCCTTGCCCGACTCGGGGTCGACCGACCAGCCCTTCTCGGAGATCCAGTTGAGGAACGCGACGTCCTGCGTGTTCCCCTTCTGCGGGGTGGCGATCTTCTTGCCCTTGAGGTCGTCCAGGGTCTTGATCTTGTCCGGGTTCACGACCAGCTTGACGCCGCCTGAGGCGGATCCGGAGATGATCCGCAGGTTCTGGCCCTTGGACTTCACGTAGCCGTTGATCGACGGCGAGGGGCCGATGAAGCCGATGTCGAGGGAGCCGCCGTTGAGGGCCTCGATCTCGGACGGACCGGCGTTGAAGGTCTGCGGCTTGATCGTGGTGCCGCCGAGTTCCTTGGCGATCAGGCCCTCCTGGAGGCCGACCAGGGCGGTGGCGTGCGTCAGGTTCGGGAAGTACCCGATGCGGACCTCGGGGGCGGAGAGCTTCTTGGCGTCGGCGGCGGGGACGGCGGCCGTCTTCGCGTCGTCCTTCGTCGCCTGGGAGCCGTAGCCGCAGGAGGCGAGGGCGCCGATCAGCAGGGGCAGGGCGGCGGCGGCGCCGCGGCGAAGGGTCTTACGGGCGGTGGTGGCGGTGGCAGGCACGCGAGGGATTCCTCTCGGAGCGCCGTGGGGTCACGGCGCGGGTCTTCGTCTTCGCAGCGAGGGCGGGCAGGGCTGGTGGGGGGTGTGGGCGCGCATGCGGTGCGCGTACGTCATCGCGCACATCGCCCCACCCCTCCCTGGCCGCTGCCGAGGTGGCCGCTGCCTACGCGGCCGCCCTCCTTGGCGAAGGTCGAGTAGATGTCGACGGTCATGGCTTAGAAGTCCCATCCCTCGTCGTCGGCCTGGACGGCCTCGGTTTCGGCGTCGTGGGCGTGGGCCGCGAAGGCCTCGCCCGCCATGCCGGCCGCCAGGGTGGTCCCGTCCGCCGGGTCGATCAGCAGGAAGGACCCGGTGCGGCGCGAGTCGGCGTACGCGTCGAGCGCGAGCGGCTCCGCGGTACGGACGACGACGCGGCCGATGTCGTTGGCGACCAGTTGCCCGGGGTCCGGGTGCTGGGACAGGTCGTCCAGGGTCAGCCGCGAGGGGATGTCCTTGACGATCGCCTTGACGGTGCGGGTCGTGTGCTTGAGCAGCACGCGCGCGCCGACGGCCAGCGGCTGGTCCGCGACGTGGCACACCGTCGCCTCGACGTCCTGCGTGGTGGCCGGGGCGCTCGCGGACGGGGCGATCAGGTCCCCGCGCGAGATGTCGATGTCGTCCCTCAGCCGCACCGTCACCGACTGCGGCGCCCAGGCGATGTCGACGGACTGACCGAGCGCGTCGATGCCCTCGATGACCGAGGTACGGCCCGACGGCAGGACGGTGACGGCCTCGCCGACGCGCAGCACGCCGGAGGCGATCTGGCCCGCGTAGCCGCGGTAGTCGGGGTGCTCGGCGGTCTGCGGCCGGATCACGTACTGCACCGGGAAGCGCGCGGGGCAGGCGGTCAGGTCATGGCTGACCGGCACGGTCTCCAGGTGCTCCAGCACCGTCGGCCCGCCGTACCAGTCCATGTGCGCCGAGGGCTCCACGACGTTGTCACCGGCGAGGGCCGAGATCGGGATCGCGGTGATCTCCGGCACGCCCAGGTCCGAGGCGTACGCGGTGAACTCCTCGGCGATCTTCGCGAAGACCGCCTCCTCGTAGCCGACGAGGTCCATCTTGTTGACGGCGAGGACCACGTGCGGCACGCGCAGCAGCGCCGCGACGGCCGCGTGGCGGCGGGTCTGCTCGATGACGCCGTTGCGGGCGTCGACGAGAACCACGGCCAGGTCGGCGGTGGAGGCGCCGGTGACCATGTTGCGGGTGTACTGCACGTGCCCCGGGGTGTCGGCCAGGATGAACCGGCGCCGGGCGGTGGCGAAGTAGCGGTACGCCACGTCGATGGTGATGCCCTGCTCCCGCTCGGCCCGCAGGCCGTCGGTGAGCAGCGCGAGGTCGGGGGCGTCCTGCCCGCGCTGGGCGGAGACGGCCTCGACGGCCTCCAGCTGGTCGGTCAGCACCGACTTGGAGTCGTGCAGCAGCCGTCCCACCAGCGTGGACTTGCCGTCGTCGACGGAACCGGCGGTCGCGAAGCGCAGCAGCGTGGTCGCTGCCAGGTCGTCGAGCCCGGCGACCTGATCGGTGGTGGAGGTCATTTCTAGAAGTACCCTTCGCGCTTGCGGTCTTCCATCGCGGCCTCGGACATCTTGTCGTCGGCGCGGGTGGCGCCCCGTTCGGTGAGGCGGGAGGCGGCGATCTCGGTGATCACGGCGTCCAGCGTGGTGGCGTCGGAGTCGACGGCACCGGTGCAGGACATGTCACCGACGGTGCGGTAGCGGATGAGACGCTTCTGCGTCGTCTCGTCCTCCTTGGGGCCGCCCCATTCGCCGGCCGTCAGCCACATGCCGTTCCGCTTGAACACCTCGCGCTCGTGTGCGAAGTAGATCTGCGGCAGCTCGATGCCCTCGCGGGCGATGTACTGCCACACGTCCAGCTCGGTCCAGTTCGACAGCGGGAACACGCGCACGTGCTCGCCCGGTGCGTGGCGGCCGTTGTAGAGCTGCCACAGCTCGGGGCGCTGGCGGCGCGGGTCCCACTGGGAGAACTCGTCGCGCAGGGAGAAGACGCGCTCCTTGGCGCGGGCCTTCTCCTCGTCGCGACGGCCGCCGCCGAAGACCGCGTCGAACCTGAGCTTCTGGATCGCCTCGGTCAGCGGAACGGTCTGGAGCGGGTTGCGGGTGCCGTCCGGGCGCTCGCGCAGCTTGCCGGCGTCGATGTACTCCTGGACGGAGGCCACGTGCAGGCGCAGGCCGTGCTTCTCGACCGTGCGGTCGCGGTACTCCAGCACCTCGGGGAAGTTGTGCCCCGTGTCGACGTGCAGCAGCGTGAAGGGCACCGGCGCGGGCGCGAACGCCTTGAGCGCCAGGTGCAGCATGACGATGGAGTCCTTGCCGCCGGAGAAGAGGATCACCGGCTTCTCGAACTCGCCGGCCACCTCGCGGAAGATGTGCACGGCCTCGGATTCGAGGGCGTCGAGGTGGGACAGCGCGTAGGGAGCGTCGGTCCCCTCGTGCAGGTGGGCGACGGTCGTCATGCCAGACCCCTCTCGGTGAGCAGCGCGTACAGGGCCGAAGCCGACTCCTGCACGGACTGCGTGTGCGACTCGATCCGAAGGTCCGGGGAGTCCGGAGCCTCGTACGGGTCGTCGACCCCGGTCAGACCGGAGATCTCGCCCGCCGCCTGCTTGGCGTACAGGCCCTTCACGTCGCGCTCGGAGCAGACCTCGACCGGGGTGGCCACGTGGACCTCCAGGTAGGCGGTGCCCGCGGCGGCGTGCCGCTTGGCGACGGCCTCGCGGCTGTCGGCGAACGGCGCGATCACCGGCACCAGCGTCTTGACGCCGTTGCTGGCCAGCAGTTCGGCGACGAAGCCGATCCGCTGCACGTTCGTGTGCCGGTCCTCCCGGCTGAAACCCAGGCCGGCGGAGAGGAACTCGCGGATCTCGTCGCCGTCGAGGACCTCCACGCGGTGGCCCTCGGCCCGCAGCCGCTCGGCCAGCGCGTACGCGATGGTGGTCTTGCCCGCGCTCGGCAGCCCGGTCAGCCACACGGTGGCGCCCTGGTCGCTCACGCTCATCGTTCTCGTCTCCGTCGGTTCTTCGATGTCGGTCATCAGCCGTGCAGTCCGCACTCGGTCTTCGCCCGCCCGGCCCAGCGGCCGGCCCGCGCGTCCTCGCCCTCCGCCACGCGGCGGGTGCAGGGGGCGCAGCCGACGGAGGCGTAGCCGTCCATCAGCAGCGGGTTGGTCAGCACGCCGTGCTCCGCGACGTACGCGTCCACCTGGTCCTGCGTCCAGCGGGCGATCGGCGAGATCTTGACCTTCTGCCGCTTCTCGTCCCAGCCGACCACGGGGGTGTTCGCCCGGGTCGGGGACTCGTCGCGGCGCAGGCCCGTCGCCCACGCCTCGTAGGCGGTCAGGCCCTCCTCCAGCGGCTTGACCTTGCGCAGCGCGCAGCACAGGTCCGGGTCCCGGTCGTGCAGCTTCGGGCCGTACTGGGCGTCCTGCTCGGCGACGCTCTGGCGCGGGGTGAGGGTGATGACGTTGACGTCCATCACCGCCTCGACCGCGTCACGGGTGCCGATGGTCTCCTCGAAGTGGTAGCCGGTGTCGAGGAAGACCACGTCCACGCCGGGGAAGGCGCGGGACGCCAGGTGTGCGACGACCGCGTCCTCCATCGAGGAGGTGACGGCGAACTTCTTCCCGAAGGTCTCGGCGGCCCAGGTGAGGATCTCCAGCGCGGAGGCGTCCTCGAGGTCGCGGCCCGCCTGCTCGGCCAGTGCCTTGAGGTCCCTGGTGTCCTGCGTCGCCGTTTCCCGAGTCGTCGTCATATCGCTTCCCCTCCAGGCTGTTCGGACCGAACGCCCCGGGCCAGCAGCCCGAGGTACCTCAGCTGGAAGGCTCGGTTGCAGGCCCTGCATTCCCAGGCGCCGTGACCCGTTTCGTGGGGAAACAGGTCCTCGTCGCCGCAGTACGGGCAGTAGAACGGTGCGGCGCGCTCGCTCACGACAGGCTCTCGTCGCTCGCACGGCCGACCCAGGCGGCGAAGCGCTCGCCGTCCTCGCGCTGCTCCTGGAAGCGCGTGACGACCCGCTCCACGTAGTCCGGCAGGCCCGCCGAGGTGACCTTGAGGCCGCGGACCTTGCGGCCGAAGCCGGCCTCCAGGCCGAGCGCGCCGCCGAGGTGGACCTGGTAGCCCTCCACCTGGTTGCCGTTCTCGTCCAGGACCAGCTGCCCCTTGAGACCGATGTCCGCCACCTGGATACGCGCGCAGGCGTTCGGGCAGCCGTTGATGTTGATGGTGAGCGGCTCGGCGAAGTCCGGCAGCCGGCGTTCGAGTTCGTCGATGAGCGAGGCGCCGCGCGCCTTGGTCTCGACGATGGCCAGCTTGCAGAACTCGATGCCGGTGCAGGCCATCGTGCCGCGGCGGAACGGGGACGGCTTGACCCGCAGGTCCAGCGCCTCAAGGGCCTCGACCACGGAGTCGACTCGGTCGGCGTCGATGTCCAGCACGATCATCTTCTGCTCGGCGGTGGTGCGCAGGCGGCCGGAGCCGTGCTGCTCGGCCACGTCCGCGATCTTGGTCAGGGTGGCCCCGTCGACGCGGCCGACCCGGGGCGCGAAGCCCACGTAGAACCGGCCGTCCTGCTGCCGGTGTACGCCGACGTGGTCGCGCCACTGGCCGGAGGGCTGCTCGGGCGCCGGGCCGTCGGTGAGCTGCCGCTTGAGGTACTCGTCCTCCAGCACCTGGCGGAACTTGGCCGCGCCCCAGTCGGCGACGAGGAACTTCAAGCGGGCGCGGGTGCGCAGCCGCCGGTAGCCGTAGTCGCGGAAGACCGAGATGACGCCCTCGTAGACGTCCGGGACCTCGTCGAGCGAGACCCAGGCGCCCAGGCGGACGCCGAGCTTGGGGTTGGTCGAGAGGCCGCCGCCGACCCACACGTCGAAGCCCGGGCCGTGCTCGGGGTGGTTCACGCCGACGAACGCGACGTCGTTGATCTCGTGGGCCACGTCGAGCAGCGGAGAGCCGGAGACGGCGGACTTGAACTTGCGGGGCAGGTTGGAGAAGGCCGGGTTGCCCACGATGCGGCGCTGGATCTCATCGATGGCGGGCGTGCCGTCGATGATCTCGTCCTCGGCGATGCCGGCGACGGGCGAGCCGAGGATGACGCGGGGGGTGTCACCGCAGGCCTCGGTGGTCGACAGGCCCACGGCCTCCAGACGGCGCCAGATCTCCGGGACGTCCTCGATCCGGATCCAGTGGTACTGCACGTTCTGCCGGTCCGTGAGGTCGGCGGTGCCGCGGGCGAACTCCTCGGAGATCTCGCCGATGACGCGCAGCTGCTCTGTGGTCAGCCGGCCGCCGTCGATGCGGACGCGCAGCATGAAGTACTTGTCGTCCAGCTCCTCCGGCTCCAGGACCGCGGTCTTGCCGCCGTCGATCCCGGGCTTGCGCTGCGTGTAGAGGCCCCACCACCGCATACGGCCGCGCAGGTCGTTGGGGTCGATCGAGTCGAAGCCGGTCTTGGAGTAGATCGTCTCGATGCGTGTCCGCACGTTGAGACCGTCGTCGTCCTTTTTGAACTGCTCGTTGCCGTTGAGGGGGGTGTGGTGTCCGACGGCCCACTGGCCCTCACCGCGGTGACGGCCGGTCTTGCGGCGCGCGGCTGCGGCTGCGGGCGTTTCGGGGGTGGCGGCCATGGCGGTACGTCCTTCTTCGGCGGCTCAGGGCAAGGGCAGGGGGAGCGGCGGCGTGACCCCCGCACGCTGAGCAGGTGTGGCTGATGGCCGCGCCAAGGCCGGTTGTGCCGGCGGGCAGGGCGGATTTCAGCCGTCAGGGGGCTGGTGGAGGCCGTACGGCCCCGGGGTCGACGCGTCCGCGGCAGCGGGGACAGCGGCGATGTGCGGCGGTTGCTGGTTCCGTCAGCGCGCCGGACAGATGGCGCTGGACATGCGGCCGAGGTCGACGTGCCGCCGACTCACCAAGGCAATTCCAGCTCCATTCATGGCGGAAGCGTGGCACGGGCCGATTGGAGGAGTCCACTAGTGTCCAGGATTCGGACGAACTGGTCTCGCATGATGGGATGGCGTGATCCAGGTCACCCCTGCCGCGCGTTTCGCCCGCCGCCCGCGGGCCGGCGCTCAGGCGCCCGGCCAGGGACCCGGCGTCGGGGTCAGGGGCTTGGCCTCCGTCTCCGTCTTGAACACCTTGAAGCCCCGGCGCAGGTAGTTGTCCATCGCCGTCGGACCGTCCTGGCTGCAGGTGTGCAGCCACACGCGGCGGGTGGGAGTCAGATCCGGCCACCGCCGGGCGAGGTCCCACGCCCGGGCCGTGCCGACCGACAGCAGGTGGCCCCCGATGCGGCGGCCGCGGAAGTCCGGCAGGAGACCGAAGTAGACGATCTCCACCACACCGCCGGGCTGCGGGTCGAGTTCCACGTAGCCCGCCGGCGTACCGCGGTCATACGCCACCCACGTCTCCACCCCCGGCCGCTCCAGCTGCTCCACCCACTCGGCGCGGGTCAGCGACAGCCGGTCCGTCCAGTGGATGTCCCCGCCCACCGAGGCGTAGAGGAACCGGCTGAACTCGGGCGAGGGGACCTCCGCCCGGGCGATCGTGATCTCCGGGCCGGGGACGGCCGCCGGTACGAGGTCTTCCGACGAGGTCATTTCCAGCGACCAGGTGGTCAGCGTGATGGTGCTCATGCAGGTCAGGGAATCACATGACCTCGCGGGGCCCCCAGCCACCCGTCCCGGCCCAGGCGGGCCCGCACCACCGCGGGCGCCGTGGAATGGGGCAGCAGCTGCGCCGGGACCGCCGGGCGGATCAGTTCCACCTCCACGTCCTGCGCGAAGCGGTACGGCCGGTGCGCCAGCACCCCGGCGAGGTTGCGGCGCACCCGGGACATCTCCGCGCGGACCGTCACCGTGCGGCTCGGGTCCCCGAACAGCTCGGCGGCCAGCTCGGCCGCCGAGCGCCCCCGCGGGCTCTCCGCCAGCAGGAACAGCAGCTCGGCGTGGCGCGGACTCAGTTCCAGCGACCAGCTGCCCGCGGCCCCGTACACGGTCGCCGACCACGACCCGGCCCGGCTCAGGTCCAGGACCACCCGGCTCGCCGCCCCGCTGCCGGCACGCGACTCCTCGATCCGCAGCAGCCAGCCGCCCGGCAGCGGCTCCACCGCGCAGTGGCCCAGCTGCGGCACCCACACCCGCCCGGGCCCGAACCCCTTCGGCAGCGGGATCCGGTCCGCCGGGGCCAGACCCGTCGCCGCCGCCGTCCAGCCCTGCGGGTCCACCGCCACCGCACGCCCCGGCAACCGCGCCAGCAGCGGCGCCGCGACCGTCCGCAGCCGCTCCAGGGACTCCAGGTGCCGGATCCGCAACTCGCGCTCGGCGAGCCGGGCCACCGAGGTCACCCAGGCCAGCGTCGCCGGGTGCATGGTGGCCAGCGGGCCGCTGACGTCGACGACCCCCAGCAGTCGGCCGTCCCTCGGGTCGCGTACGGGGGCCCCGGCGCAGGTCCAGTCGTGGTGGCTGGAGACGAAGTGCTCCGCCGAGAACACCTGGACCGGCCTGCGGGTCACCAGGGAGGTGCCGACGCCGTTGGTGCCGACGACGGCCTCCGCCCAGTCGGCGCCCACCGCGAAGCCCAGCCGGTCGGCGCGGCGCAGGATCGAGGAGTGCCCCTCCCGCCACAGCAGCCGCCCGTCCGCGTCGGCGACGACCATGATGTGCAGGGCCTCGTCCAGCTCGGGCAGCAGGCCCTCGCGCAGCACCGGGAGGATCTCCCGCAGCGGCGAGACCTGCCGGCGCTCCTCGGTCTCGGCCGCCGACAGCAGCCGCGAGCGCGCGTCGCGGTCCGGGTGCACCCCGCCGGCCATCATCCGCCGCCAGGACTCGGCGATCTCCGGGCGCGGGGCCACCGGCAGGCGGTCACCGGCCAGCGCGGCCGCCCGTACGCCCTTGAGCAGACGCGCCGCCTCCCGCGCGTCCATGGCGGAGATGCGCGCCACATCGACCGTGCTGCCTGCGGTGTCGGCCACCGGAACCTCCCCGTGGACAGTCAAGGAGCTGACTGCGTGACTCGTTCGACCGGTTACTGGTTCGACTGGTTCCAGAGGCGAAGGGTTGCAACCCGGGTTGCAACCGTATGCAACCCTCGCCAACCTCCGGTCGCCCGACCGAAACTATCGGCACGCCGCCGAGCGGCGTGACAGCTCCTTCCTCGGGGCTTCTCGGACCAGGGGCGGCGCCGAGTCGGCGCGGCGCCGCCCCCGGTCTCGGGTCAGCGGGCACGGATCCCGGCGCGGAACGGTTTGGGGACCGCTACCGGCCAGCGATCCGGGCCCGTGCACCACCCGCCGCTCCAGTCGGCGGCCGGACCCGTACGCGCCCGCTCTCAGCCGGTGATCCGCGCCCGTTCCACCACCGCTCCCAGGCCCAGGCTGTGCGGCAGCGTCCCGAAGGCCGCCCCCCAGTCACCGCCCAGGCGCGAGGCGCAGAACGCGTCCGCCACCTCCGGCGGGGCCCACCGCACCAGCAGCGACCCCTGCAGCACCAGCGCCATGCGCTCCACCACCCGCCGGGCACGCGCTTCGATGCCCTCCAGGTCCGCGAGGTCCGTCAGCAGGTCCTTGACGGCCGCATCCAGCCGGTGATCGGCGCCCCGGGCCAGCCCCACCTCCTGGAGGAACGCGTTCAGCGCCTGCGGCTCCCTCCCCCTACGCCCGGCGGCGTGGGGGGACCCCCAGAGGGCGCGCAGCACGTCCAGGGCCTGGACGTTGCCCGACCCCTCCCAGATCGAGTTGAGCGGGGACTCGCGCAGCAGGCGCGGCAGCCCGGACTCCTCGACGTAGCCGTTGCCGCCCAGACACTCCAGGGCCTCCGCCACCATCGGCGTACACCGCTTGGTCACCCAGTACTTGGCCGCCGGCACCGCGAGGCGCAGGAACGCCCGCTCCTGCTCCGTACCGGCGTCGTACGCGGCCGCCAGGCGCAGGGTCAGCACCGTCGCGGCCTCCGACTCCAGGGCCAGGTCGGCCAGGACGTTGCGCATCAGCGGCTGCTCGATGAGCCGCGCCCCGAAGGCGGAGCGGTGCTCGGCGTGGTGGACGGCCTGGGTCAGCGCCTGGCGCATCAGGGAGGCCGAACCGATCACACAGTCCAGCCGGGTCGCGGCGACCATCTCGATGATGGTCCGTACGCCCCGCCCCTCCTCGCCGACCCGCTGCCCCCACGTCCCGTCGAACTCCACCTCGCTCGACGCGTTCGACTTGTTGCCCAGCTTGTCCTTGAGCCGCTGGATCGCGAAGGCGTTGCGGGTGCCGTCCGGCAGCACGCGCGGCACCAGGAAGCAGCTCAGGCCTCCGGGGGCCTGAGCCAGCACCAGGAAGCCGTCGGACATCGGCGCGGAGCAGAACCACTTGTGCCCGGTCAGCACGTATTCGCCGGACGCGTCCAGCGGCTTCGCCACCGTCGTGTTCGCCCGTACGTCGCTGCCGCCCTGCTTCTCCGTCATGCCCATGCCGAAGAGCACGCCGGCCTTCTGCCCCGGCGGCCGCAACCCCTCCTCGTACACGTGCGAGGTCAGCCGCGGCTCCCACTCGGCGGCCAGGACCGGGTCCGTCCGCAGCGCCGGGACCGCCGCGTGCGTCATCGAGACCGGGCAGCCGTGCCCCGACTCGGCCTGCGACCACAGGAAGAACCCCGCCGCGCGGCGCAGGTGCCCGGCCGGGCGGCCCCACGCGTCGGTCAGCCCGGAGGTCACCGCGTGCCCCAGCAGCCGGTGCCACGCCGGGTGGAACTCGACCTCGTCGATCCGGTTCCCGTACCGGTCGTGCGTGCGCAGCTCGGGTGGGTTCGCGTTCGCCTGCACCCCCCAGAGCTGCGCCTGCTCCGAGCCGGTCGCACGACCCAGGGAGATGAGCTCCTCCCGTACCTCCGCCACGAGCGCGGGGGGCGCGTCGGCCAGGTGCCGCTCGACGCCCTCGGACAGGGCACGGTCGCCGGAGTAGGCGTCGTAGCCCACGAGGGGCGGAGCCTGATTGGTCACTGTGTGGGTGGTGGCTGCCATGCGGATACCGTAAGGACGTGCAGCCAGCAAAAGAAACACCCGAGCGGATCCCAGGGCGGCCGGGACGGCTCCACCGGGCCCGCGCGCTCTACCGCAACGTGTCCAAGCGCAAGATGGGCTGGCTGCTGCTCAAGGACACCGTCAACTCGTGCGTCGAGTACCGCATCCTCGGCCTGGCCGCCGAAGCGGCCTTCTTCACCCTCCTCTCGCTCCCCCCGCTGTTCGTCGGCCTCCTCGGCCTCCTCGGGTACGTGGACGGCTGGACGGGCGGCACGTTCGTCGCCAGCATCGAGGAGAACATCCTGCGGGCGGTCGGCACCGTCCTCTCCGACCGGGGCGTCAACGAGATCGCGAGACCGATGCTGGACGACGTGACCCGGGGCGGCCGCCCCGACCTCATCTCGATCGGCTTCGCCTTCGCACTGTGGTCGGGATCGCGGGCGGTCAACGTCTTCATCGACACCATCACGGTGATGTACGGCCTCGACGGGCAGCGCGGCATCGTCAAGACCCGGCTGCTGGCGTTCCTGCTGTACGTCGTCGCCCTCGTGGTCGGCGCGATCGTCCTGCCCCTGATGGTCGCGGGCCCCGACGCCGTGGTGCGGTGGGTGCCCTGGAGCACCGAAGTGATCGCCGTGCTGTACTGGCCGACCGTCACACTGCTCTCGATCGTCTTCCTGACGACGCTCTACCACGTCTCCGTCCCCGTTCGATCCCCGTGGATCGAGGACGTGCCGGGCGCGCTCGTGGCCCTGGCGATGTGGGTGCTCGGCTCGTTCCTGCTGCGGATCTACCTGACCAACACCGTCGAGGGACCGACGATCTACGGGTCCCTGGCCGCGCCCGTGGCCGTGCTGCTGTGGATCGGCGTCTCGGCGTTCGCCGTGCTCGTCGGCGCGGCCGTGAACGCCGCCATCGACCGGGTCTGGCCCTCGCTGGCGACTGCGGCGGCGCGCGAGGCGAACGAGCGGGTGCGGGAGGCGGAGGCCGCCCAGCTGATCGCGCGGGCGGCGGCCTGGCGGGCCCTGGCCGAGGGGGAGTCCGAGGACGACGAGGACGCCGGAATGCCCTCGGAGTTCCCCGAACGCTGGTCGAACTTCCTGCCGCCCGACGACTATTCCGCGCGGCTGCGCAAGCACTGACTGCGCCGGGGCGGCCTGTCAAGGCCGCCTCGCGCGGGCGGTGGGGGCGCCTGCTAGGGCGGTGCGGGCGCCGCCTTTCCGAACGGGCGGGAAAAGCGTTGGCGTTGGCCGCGGCGGCGTTGTTACGGTGATCCGGTTCCCGGCCGCCGCCACGCGTTGTGCCGGTCGGGGGACGGCCAGTTCGTGCATGACCCGGAGGTGAGTCCATTGATGACTGTCGTGACGCAGGGCGCTGCCCGCACCCACAAGACCGTCAATGCCACCTCCGTGGCCTCCGGCTGACCCCACACCTCCGCGCGCGCCACCGGGCGTGCGCCGCCGGGGCCACCCCTGTGAAGGGTTCCCCTTGTCTTCTTCTGTTTCCGACGCCCGCGCGCTCACCCTCACCGCCTTCGGCTGGGACGACGCCTGGGCGGCCGAATTCGCCCCGTACGAGGCCCAGGGCCTGCTGCCGGGGCGCGTCGTACGCGTCGACCGGGGCCAGTGCGACGTCATCACCGCGGACGGCACCGTCCGCGCCGACACCGCTTTCGTCACCCCCCACGACCCGCTGCGGGTCATCTGTACGGGTGACTGGGCCGCCGTCGAGCCGGCCGGCAACCCCCGCTACGTGAAGGCGTACCTGCCGCGCCGGACCGCTTTCGTGCGGTCCACCTCCTCGCAGCGCTCCGAGGGGCAGATCCTCGCCGCGAACGTCGACCACGCCGTCATCGCCGTCTCGCTCGCGGTGGACCTCGACCTGGGCCGGATCGAGCGCTTCCTGGCGCTCGCCTGGGAGTCGGGGGCGCAGCCGCTGGTCGTCCTGACCAAGGCGGACCTCGTAGCGGACCCGGTGGTGCTCGCCCACCTGGTCCAGGACGTGGAGACCACCGCCCCGGGCGTGCAGGTGCTGACGGTGTCCTCCCTGACGGGCGAGGGCACGGACGTCCTGGCCGCGGTCGTGTCCGGCGGCACGAGCGTGCTGCTGGGCGTCTCCGGGGCCGGGAAGTCGACCCTGGCCAACGCGCTGCTCGGCGCCGAGGTGATGGAGGTCCAGGAGGCCCGGGAGGTCGACGGCAAGGGCCGCCACACCACCACGACCCGCAACCTGCTGGCGCTGCCGGGCGGGGGCGTGCTGATCGACACCCCGGGGCTGCGGGGCGTCGGGCTCTGGGACGCCGAGTCGGGGGTCGGGCAGGTGTTCTCGGAGATCGAGGACTACGCCGCCGACTGCCGTTTCCACGACTGCGCGCACGTCGCGGAGCCGGGGTGCGCGGTGCTCGCGGCGGTGGAGTCCGGGGCGCTGGCGCAGCGGCGGCTGGAGAGCTACCGCAAGCTGCTGCGGGAGAACCAGCGGATCGTCGCCAAGACGGACGCGCGGCTGCGGTCGGAGCTCCGGCGGGACTGGCGGTTGAAGGCGGCCGAGGGCCGGGCCAACCACTCCGCGAAACGGGGCGGCCGCGCCTGACCGCCACCCGCCCCTGCGGCCCGTGCCTGACGCCGCCCCTGCGGGCCGGGGCAGCCGGTTAGGCGCTGCCCCGGCCGCAGCGGTTGGGGCGCGGTTCGTCCGCGAGGCCGCCCCGGCCGCACGGGTCGGGCGGTTCCGCCGCGGCGCCGCCGCCGGGCACGGGGCGGCCAGGTCTGACTGTCTGTCGCCCGCGGGGCAGCCGACCCTGCGGGCTCGGGCGGTGACGCCTGTCCCTGCGGGCCCGGCGCGCCCCGTTGGGGCTCGCGGACCCGGCCTGCACCGGTTCGGGTGGTTCGTCCGGGAGGTGGGCCCGGCCGCAGAGGTCGGGCGGTTTCCTCTCGACGCCGACCGGGCCCTGGCCCTCCTCGCCCGCGGCCGGGCCGGAGGGTGACGCCGTCCCTGCGGGCCGGGGTGGCCGACCAAATGCTGCCCCGGTCGCACAGGTGGGGCGGCTCGTCCGCGGTGCCGCCGCCCCTGCGGCCGGGAGGCCGGGCCTGACTGACTGTGGACCCCCGGGGCAGCCGACCCTGCCGACCCGGGGGGTGACGCCGTCCCTGCGGGTCGGAGGCAGCCGGTCAGGCGCTGCCCCGGCCTGCCTCGGTTCCGGCGGTTCCGCCGCGGTGCCGCCGCCCCTGCGACCGGGGCGGCCGGGCCTGCTTTCTGTCGCCCCCCGGGGCAGCCGTCCCTGCGGGCCGGGGTCGGCCGATCGGGCGCTGGCCCGCGCCGCCGGCCCGGCCCGGCCCGCACCGGTTCAGGCGCCGCTGCCCCGCTCCGCCCCGCCGGTTTGGGGCGGCGTTCAGGCGTCGGCGGGGTCCAGGCCCCAGGTGAGGACGCGGTCCGGGTGGATCCGGATGACCTCGGGGCTGAAATGGGGGCCCAGGGCGTGGGTGCCGACCTCCAAGGTGGCGTGGCCGCGGATCTCGATGCCGCGCACGCGCCACGGTCGGGTGCTCACCAGGTCGTCGACGACCAGCGACAGCCTCGGGTTCGCCTTGAGGTTGCGCCACTTCTTCGTCTTGCCCATCGCCGACCCGCCGACGAGGACCGTGCCGTCCTCCTGCGGGAAGAACCCCACCGGATTCGCCTGCGGCTGCCCGTCCCGGTCCACCGTCGCCAGCCTGCCCAGACGCTGGGACCGCAGGTACGCCAGTTCCGCCTCGCTGAAACCCTTGAACCCCGTTGTCGTCATACCGGCAGCCTCGCACCCCGGCCGGGACCCCGCAGCGGGACGGAGCCGGCGTCCAGGTCTACGCCCCGACGACCACGCCCGCCCACGCCGCCGTCACCGTCAGGCACGCCAGCAGTTCCACCAGCACGCTCGTCCCCACCGCCCGCATCACGACCCGCGCCGACGTCGGGCCTCCCCGGACGAGCCCAGGCGCAGGCGTTCGCTCAGACAGACGCCGCCCACGAAGCCCGGGACGGCCCCCACCACCGGGACCAGTACGAAGCCCAGCACCGCGCCCGCGCCCGCGCAGACGACCATCCGGCGGTGGATCCCCACCCCCCGCAGCCGGCGCGGCGGCAGCAGCCAGATCACCACCTGCACCAGCAGCAGCAGCCCCGTCGACGCGACCAGCAGGATCCACGCCGCCGCCGAGCGCTCGTGCAGCGCCCACCACAGCACCCCGGCCCACACCAGCCACGCCCCGGGCACACCCGGCACCATCACCCCCAGCAGCCCGAGCAGCAACACCAGCCCCACCAGGAGCAGCTGAGGCAGATCCATCTGCTCAGCGGGGCCGAACGGCCCCTACCGGGCCACCCAGCCCCGCTCGTACGCGTACCACCCCAGCTGCAGCCGAGTCGTGACCCCGGCCAGTTCCATCAGCCCCTTGACCCGGCGCTGCACCGTCCGCAGCCCCAGCTCCAGGTGCTTGGCCACGCTCGCGTCCGTCATCCCCGCCAGCAACAGGCTCAGGATCTCCAGGTCGGTGGCGTCCGGGGTGTCCAGGGACTGCTCCGCCGAGCCCGTCGCGCCCAGCCGCAGCGGCAGGGACTCCCGCCACACCGCCTCGAACAGCCCCGACAGGGACTCCAGCAGCCCCGACGCGTGCACCACGAGGGCCGTCGGCTCCGCGCCCGGCGCGGTCAGCGGCACCATCGCCAGACTCCGGTCCGCGATCACCAGTTTCGTCGGCACCCTCGCCGTGACCCGGACGTGCTCGCCGCGCGCCAGCGCCGTCGTCGCCTCACGGATCCCCGTCGGCTGGGTCAGCACCTCCCGTTCGATGACGACCCGGTAGGCGACGCCCCGTACGACGGCCCGCTCCTCCGCCTCGTTCTCCGCCCCCGTCACCACCTCCGGGCGGCTGTCGACCAGCGCGCACACCTCTTCCACCGCCCCCAGCTGGAGCTGCACGAAGCGGTGGGCGACCGCGCTCGCGCCCGTCACCACCTCCACCAGGTCGTGCACCGACGGCTCGGCGGCCTCCGCCCGGTACTCCTGCGCCAGCAGCGTCGCCGCCAGTTCCGCCCGCTCCAGCTCGTGCCGCTGCTGGGTCAGCAGCGCGCCCAGCGCCACCCCGGGCGGGGCCGCCACCCAGCGCCCGGGCCGGGCCGAGGACTGCGCCGCCAGGCCGTGGCGTTCCAGGTGCCGCAGCGCCCCCTCGGTCTGCCGTACGGGGAGCGACAGCCGGTGCGCCAGGTCGGGCACCTCCGCCGCGCCCAGCGCCACCAGCGCGCGGTACGCCGACTCCTGGCCCTCGTCCAGGCCTATCGCA
Source organism: Streptomyces sp. NPDC051578 (assembly GCF_044454045.1). Taxonomy (NCBI): domain Bacteria; kingdom Bacillati; phylum Actinomycetota; class Actinomycetes; order Kitasatosporales; family Streptomycetaceae; genus Streptomyces; species Streptomyces sp. NPDC051578. Next base: position 97,215 of record NZ_JBITDH010000008.1, on the reverse strand, counting down.
CCCAGCAACCCTTCCACCCACCCCTTCGTACCGTTCCTGGCGGGAAGCGGCCACGGCGCGAACCCGCCGCCGACATCATCGCCGCATCCCCGGGCCCTCTGCCAAGGTGAGGGCACCGAAGTAGAACATCCGCAGGCCACGAGCCCACGCCGAGCGGGAGCCCGCCGTCGCCACCGAGGCGGAACCACGGTCGTGGCGGCGCCCGCACCCCCCGGACGGTCGAACGGAACGGCGGAATTCGCCGTTGTGTACGACGGGAACGCGAGGGGCCCACCGGGCGGCGGCCCGGTGGGCCTCTTTCGTGCATTCGGCGTTTTCCGCCCCCGCGGGCGGCCGAGAATAGCGGCATGAGTCAGCGGCGCGCGGACGACTGGTGGCAGAAGCTCTACGAGGACCAGGGCGCGGGACCCGAGCCCGATCCGGAGGACACGCTGGACCACCGCTTCCAGTCGGCGGCGGTGCTGGTGGAGGACGGCGCGGCCCCCGTCGCGGCGGCGGACCCGCCGGACCCGCCGGGCCCGCTGCTGCCTGGACAGCGCCGGGAGGCGGAGCCGGTGCCACCGGCCGGGGAGCAGCCGCCCGACCCGCGCCGGCCCGGGCCGACCGGATACGCCCTCGGCGGGGTCACCGTGCCCCCCGTCCCGCCGGAACCGCCCGCCACGGGGCTGCCGCTGCGGCGCCGCAGGCCGCCGGCCGCCGCCGTCGCTGCGGAGCCGGCGCCGGCCGGGCCCGCCGCTGCCCAGGAGCCGGCCGCCCCCGTCGCCGCACCGCCGGGCCACGACCCCGCCGGCCGCCCCGACGTGCGCCACCTCGGCGACCGGGCCCCGACCTACGCGGCCGAGCCGGGCGCGCTGCCCGAGGCCGACCCGGCCGGGCTGGGCGACATCACCCCCGACACCGTCCTGGAGGGGGCCCGCTACGGCACCTACACCCTGCGCGCAGCCTCGCTGCGCGGGGACTCCGCCCGCTTCCGCGGGGAAGCCCGCCGGGACTTCCTGCTGACCGCCCGCTTCGGCAGCGGCGACGACGCCCTGGTCCTGGTGGCCCTGGCGGGCGGCGACCGGGCCGCGCCCGGGGCCCGGGAGGCCGCGGCGGAGCTGTGCCACTCCGTCGCGGCCGCCGTCGGGCGGAGCCGGCAGCGGCTGGCCGAGGACATCCGGGCCGGCAGCCGCGAGGCCCTGCGCTCCGGGCTCCAGCGGCTCACCGACCGGGGCTACGGCCGGCTGCGCGCCCACGCGGCGGAGCTGGGGCTGGACGAGGAGGGCTACACCGCCGGGCTGCGGGGGCTGCTGCTCCCGGTGGATCCGCAGTGCCGCACCCGGGTGTGCTTCGGCGCGGGCGCGGGCGGCTTCTTCCGGCTGCGGGCCGGCCAGTGGCAGGACCTGGAACCGGAGGACACCGCGCACCCTCCCGTGGACGCGGCCGGGGGCTTCCGCTTCCGCGCCTCCGTGGCCCGGCCCGGGGACACCCTGCTGCTCTGCTCGGGTGGTCTCGCGGCGCCCATGCGCGAGGAGGGCCTGCTCCCGGCCGAACTCGCCGCCCGCTGGTCGCAGGCGGAGCCGCCCGGCCTCGCGGCGTTCCTCGCGGACGCCCAGCTCCGCCTCAAGGGCTACGCCGACGACCGCACGGCGGCCGCGGTCTGGGAGGCGTAACGGGGCGGTTCGTGCGTGGATGGAAGGCGCACCCGGCAGAGCCGAACCGGAGAGGGCGCCCCTTCCATGGCCAAGCAGAACGTGGCGGAGCAGTTCGTCGACATCCTCGTGCGCGCGGGCGTGCAGCGGATGTACGGGGTCGTGGGCGACAGCCTCAACCCGGTCGTGGACGCGATCCGCCGGACCGACGGCATCGAGTGGATCCAGGTCCGCCACGAGGAGACAGCCGCCTTCGCGGCCGGAGCCGAGGCCCAGATCACCGGCCGCCTCGCCGCCTGCGCGGGCTCCTGCGGCCCCGGAAACCTGCACCTGATCAACGGTCTGTACGACGCCCACCGCTCGATGGCCCCGGTGCTCGCGCTGGCCTCGCACATCCCCTCCGGCGAGATCGGGCTCGGCTACTTCCAGGAGACCCATCCCGACCGGCTGTTCACCGAGTGCAGCCACTACAGCGAGCTGATCTCGAATCCCAAGCAGATGCCCCGGGTGCTGCAGAGCGCCATCCAGCACGCCATCGGCCGCAGCGGTGTCGGCGTCGTCTCGCTGCCCGGCGACATCGCCTCCCTCCCCGCCCCGGAGAAGACGGTGGAGCACGCCCTGGTCACCGCGCGGCCGACGGTACGGCCCGGGGACGGCGAGATCGAGAAACTGGTCCGGCTGATCGACGGGGCGGACCGGGTCACCCTGTTCTGCGGCAGCGGCACCGCCGGGGCGCACGCCGAGGTCATGGAGTTCGCCGAGAGGGTCAAGGCACCGGTGGGGCACGCCCTGCGCGGCAAGGAGTGGATCCAGTACGAGAACAAGTTCGACGTCGGCATGAGCGGGCTGCTCGGCTACGGCGCCGCCTACGAGGCCACCCACGAGTGCGACCTGCTGATCCTGCTCGGCACCGACTTCCCATACAACGCCTTCCTGCCCGACGACGTGAAGATCGTCCAGGTCGACATCCGCCCCGAACACCTCGGTCGGCGCTCGCAGTTGGACCTCGCCGTCTGGGGTGACGTACGGGAGACCCTGCGCGTGCTGAACACCCGGGTGCGCACCAAGACCGACCGCCGCTTCCTGGACCGGATGCTCAAGAAGCACGCGGACGCGCTGGAGGGCGTCGTGCGGGCGTACACGCGCAAGGTGGAGAAGCACACCCCCGTCCACCCCGAGTACGTCGCCGCCGTCCTCGACGAACTGGCCGACGACGACGCCGTCTTCACCGTGGACACGGGCATGTGCAACGTGTGGGCGGCACGCTATCTTTCCCCGAACGGCAAGCGCCGCATCATCGGCTCCTTCAGCCACGGCTCCATGGCCAACGCCCTTCCGCAGGCCATCGGCGCCCAGTTCACCGACCGCGGTCGTCAAGTGGTGTCGATGTCGGGTGACGGCGGGTTCTCGATGCTGATGGGAGATTTCCTCACCCTGGTGCAGTACGGGCTGCCCGTCAAAGTAGTCCTGTTCAACAACTCGTCCCTCGGAATGGTCGAGCTGGAAATGATGGTTTCCGGCCTGCCCGCCTACGGGACCGCGAACCACAACCCGGATTTCTCCGCCATCGCCCGGGCAGCCGGCGCCTACGGGGTGCGCGTCGAGAAACCCAAGCAGCTCGCGGGAGCCTTGAAGGACGCGTTCCGGCACAAGGGGCCTGCTCTGGTGGACGTCGTGACCGACCCCAACGCCCTGTCGATCCCACCCAGGATCAAGGCCGAGATGGTGACCGGTTTCGCGCTTTCCGCCAGCAAGATCGTGCTGGACGGAGGAGTCGGCAGGATGGTTCAGATGGCGCGATCCAACCTGCGCAACGTGCCGCGCCCCTGAGCCCGCAGGAGTGCGGATTGCCCCGGCGGGCATGCATCCCGTAGACCTGTTCGAGAGTACGGGTCGATTCGGAAAGGCGACACGGGGGAGGTACATCGCCGTGCGGGTGGGGGCGAAGACCGGAAAGCAGTGGAGGAGAGGGCGGCCGGTGCCGCGCGAGCCGTCCGTCGAGGGCGGCGCAGCGGTGGACGCGCCGGAGATCGTCCACAGCGTTCGCCGGGCGGACCTGAAAGCCGTGGGGGAGGTCCGGAGGTCCCTGAGGGAGCTGATGCGCCACCGGTGCCGAGCGGAGGCCACCGAGGTGGCCGAGCTGCTGATCACCGAACTCGTCACCAACGCCCTCGTCCACACCGAACAGGGCGCGGAGGTGTCCGCCTGCATCGCGGACACCCGGCTGCGGGTCGAGGTCCGCGACTACGCCTCCCGCCGGCCCCGACCGCACGTACCGACCGCCGACGACGGTACGCACGGCAGGGGGCTGGTCCTGGTGGAGACACTGGCCGACGACTGGGGCGTGGACGCGCTGGCCCCGGGTGCGGGCAAGGTGGTCTGGTTCGAACTCGACGCGTGAGGGCCGGTCCGGGCGCGCTCACACGCGTCCGGACCGGCCCCGCGATCGCGTCCGATCAGCCGTGCCCGATCAGCCGAATTGCTGTTCGAGGTCCTTGAGTTTGCGCTCCAGTGAGTCGAGCCGGGGGATCGTCTGGGTGTCGTCCTCGGCGGTGAGGTCGACCGTGCGGGGACCGGCCGGTTCAGCGGATTCGGTTCCGTTCACGGCCTGCAGGGAGGGCCGGCGTCGCAGGGGCAGCTGCTCCGCTTCCGATATGGCCGGCTCCGCGCCGACCGGCGCGGAGCCCGACCCGGGGGCCAGCCCCGGCAGTTCGACCTGGCGGCCGCGCGAACGCCCGAACGCCCTGTTCTGCCGGCCCAGCGCCTTGATGCGCGCCCGGTCGAGCCGGTTCTGGTCGCGCCTGCGGTGCCGGTCCTGCTCCTTCTCGCGCTTGTCCTCGCGCACCTCGTCCACGGCCTCGTCGAGGGTGCGTACGCCTTCCAGGAGCATCAGGGACCACGCGCCGAATGTCTCCCGGGGCGCCCGCATCCAGCGGACCATCCGGATTTGCGGCAACGGCCGGGGGATCAGGCCCTGTTCGCGCAGCGCGGCCCGGCGGGTCTGCTTGAGGGCGCGGTCGAACAGGACGGCCGCCGAGAGGGACATCCCGGCGAAGAACTGCGGGGCGCCGTCGTGGCCGCTCCCGCGGGGCGCGTGCACCCAGTTGAACCAGGCCGCCGCGCCGGCGAACAGCCAGACCAGCATGCGCGAGCCGAGCGCCGCGTCGCCGTGGCTCGCCTCGCGCACCGCGAGCACCGAGCAGAACATGGCGGCGCCGTCGAGGCCGAAGGGGACGAGGTACTCCCAGCCCCCGGACAGGTTCAGGTTCTGCCGGCCGAAGCCGACCAGTCCGTGGAAGGAGAGCGCGGCGGCGACGGCCGCACAGCAGAACAGCAGGACGTACGAGGCCGTGCCGTAGACGGCTTCCTTGCGCCGGCGCCGCTCCTCGCTGCGCTCCCAGGTGTCCTCGGCCGCGGCCTTCTCGCTCTCGCGCTTGCCGCGGGCCAGTACCGCCACTGCCGCAAGTACGCCCAGGATCAACAGGCCGCCGGGCAGCAGCCAGTCCAGCGATATGTCGGTCAGTCTCATGCGGATGTCCTTGCCTCGCGTATGCGGCGTTCCGGCGCCATAGTGGCGCAGCCGGCCGGCGGTGCATGCGGGTTTCCCGGCAAGAGGACGCGTTCGGGGGGTGGCGCGCGCCGGATAGGGTGTTGTGATTCGAACTGGCAAGCCAAAGAGGTCAGTTGTGTTCGAATCGACATCACCCGCAGGGGTGGGTTGGTGGGACGGGGGCACACCTGCGGGGTCCGCGGTGTCGCCAGGGGTTACGAGGCGAGGGCGCCGTCGGCCGCTGCCGCGAGGCGGGTGGCGCGGTCCGCGTCGCAGGTGCGGGGGCAGGTCAGGCAGGTGTCCTCGGGGTGGATCGTGTAGAAGAGGCAGCAGCCGGCCCGGTCACGCGTGGGCAGCGGGGTGTCGTCGTGGCCCCTGAGGGTGCGGAAACCCGTGCCGGTGGGGTAGGGCGCGGCCGACGGGGGCAGCAGTGCCTCCAGCTCCGCCCTGGCCCGTTCCTCCTCGCCCAGCAACCCGCCGACGTACCACAGGCCCTCGACGACCTCGTCGGTCACCATGGCCCACAGGGCCCGGCGGCCGCGCCGCATGCGGGGGCCGAAACCTTCCAGCACGGGCCCGAGGTGCTCGGCCACCGCGTCGCGCACCTCCCGCCGCAGGGCGTCCTCGTCGGCAACGACCCGGGCTCCGGGGAGGGCGACCGCGGGATCGCCGGGCAGGCAGGCGAAACCGTCGAACCGGACGGCGAGGCGGCCGAGGGTCCGGTGGAACGCCACTTCGGCCGGACGCGGGACCCGGCGGTGGGAGAACCACGGGACGGTGATCAGCAGACAGGCGGGCCAGGCGTAGCGGTGGAACCCGAACCCGGCGACGACGTCGGGCCGGCCGGGGCGGCCGTAGTCCCGGAGCACCTGGGCGGTGTCCCAGGCGAGGTAGGCGTCGAGGGCCGGGCCGCCGGCCGCGAGCTCGTCGGCGCCGGTCCATCCCGCGCCGCGGGGGAGGGGTTCGCCGGCGCCGACCTCGGTGATCTCCAGGGCGGGGTAGACCTCGGCCAGGCGTCGGTAGGCGTCTGTGACGGCCTGGGTCTGGAGGGGCATGGGGGCACACCGATCGCTGATCGTTACTAGGTAAGCCTTACCTTACTCGATCGGTGCGGAACGCGTGTCGGGGGCCGGGCCGGGCGTGTCGCCTATTCTCGGAGCAGGTCGAAACCCGGAGGAGGACCGAGTGCACGGAACGGCCCACGACCGGGTGCCGGCCGAGGAGACGACGATCCAGGCGGTTCCCGCGCAGAAGGCGCGGCAGGCGCGGCGGGTGCGGCGGCATTCGGTGCGCGGGCAGGTGCTGGACGCGCTGCGGGCGGCGCTGGTCGACGGCGAGCTGGTACCCGGGGAGATCTACTCGGGCCCCGCCTTGGGGGAGCGGTTCGGGGTCTCCGCGACGCCCGTGCGCGAGGCGATGCAGCAGCTGGCGCTGGAGGGGGCGGTGGAATGTCTGCCGAACCGCGGGTTCCGGGTGCTGGGGCGCAGCCCGCAGGCGCTGGCGGAGCTGGCGGAGGTACGGGCGCTGCTGGAGGTGCCCGTGATGCTGAGGCTGGCGCGGGACGTACCGGCGTCGGCGTGGGCGGAGCTCCGGCCGGCGGCCGCGGCGACGGGGGAGGCGGCGCGGGCCGGTGACCTCGCGGCGTACGGGGAGGCGGACCGGGCGTTCCACCGGGCGGTGCTGTCGCTGGCGGGGAACGACCAGCTGGTGCGGTTGACGGAGGAGCTGCACCGGCGGGCGATGCTGCCGCTGCCGGGCGCTCCGCGGGTTCGGCGGGCGGAGCTGGTGGCGGATGCGGCGGAGCACGCGGCGCTGCTGGACGCGTTGATCGCGGGCGAGGTCGGGGTGGTCGAGGCGCTGGTCCGGGACCACTTCGCCGGCGCCGACGCCTGACGCCCCTCGCGGAGCCCGTCCGGGTGCGGCGCCGCTGCGCGAAGCGCCCCCGGCTGCGCCGGGGTCCCCGGGGCTCCGCCCCGGTACCCCGCGCCTCAATCGCCGGCGGGGCTGGGTTGTGCCGGCGGGGCTGGGTTGTGCCGGCGCGGCGGGGTTTACCGCGGGGCGGGGCCGGGTTTGCCGTCGGCGGGGCCAGGTTTGCCCGCACCGGCTGCGCCGGGCTCCCCGGGGCTCCGCCCCGGTACCCCGCGCCTCAATCGCCGGCGGGGCTGGGTTGTGCCGGCGCGGCGGGGTTTGCCGCGGGGCGGGGCCGGGTTTGCCGTCGGCGGGGCGGGTGGCTCAAGCCTCGCCGGCGATTGAGACGCGGGGGCTGGGGCGGAGGTCCAGGAGGTCGGGGCCGGGGCCCAGGGAAGCCCCGGCCAGGGGTCAGGCCGGGGTGGGGGTCAGTTGGTCCGCCAGCCAGGTCGGGACGCCGCCCAGGAGGTGGAACAGGCGGCGGGCTTCCGCGCGGAGACGGGCGGCCTCCGGTTCCGGTTCGGCTTCGGCCAGGGCCGCCAGCGCCGGGGCCGTGCCGATCAGGAAGCCGAGTTCCTCACGGATGCGCAGGGACTCCGCGAAGCCGTCGCGGGCCTCGGCCACCTCGCCGTCCCGCAGGGCCAGCGCGGCCAAGTGCCGCCACGTGAACGACAGGAGCAGCGTGTCCCCGTGGGCGAGCGCGCCCGCGTGCGCCCGGTGGTACGCCGGCCGGGCCGCCTCCGGGGCCTCCGCGAGGTGCTCGGCGACCAGGCCGCGCCGGAAGTCCAGCAGCGGCCTGGTCCGGGACCCGGGAGACAGCAGCGCCGCCGCCCGCCCCAGCGCCGACCGCGCCTCGTCCGAGCGGTCCCGGACCCCGAGCACCGTGGCCGCGTAGGCCAATTGGCCCCGCTCGCACGCCGCCGCGCCCCGCTCGTCGTCCTCCTGCGCCACCGCCTCCGCGATGCGCAGGGCGTCCTCCGCCTCCGCCCAGCCCTGCCCCGTGAACAGGCACCGCTCGACCAGCAGCGCGGTCCGCTGCACGGCGGCCCGCGCATTGCCCGCGTGCGGCGTCAGCAGGGCCGCCGCGTCGGTCCAACAGCCGCGCGAGCGCAGCCGCCATATCGCCCGCTGGAGGGGGTCGTCGCCCCCCGTCGATCCCGCACCGGACATGGCGGTATCCGCCACATTGCCCTCCCCGAAGCAATCGAGCAGCACGTCGTTGAGCCCTGGGGCGAAATGAGAGCACGGATCGACGGCTCCGGCCAAGGGGTCGGGTGAACTCTTTCACAAAGTCCGGACGGCTCGTCAGCCGTCGCCCCGGGCCCCTGGCGCGATTCGTTCGGTGGCCGGCCGGTGGTTCACCGGCCGGGCGGGCGCCACGGCTCAGCTCATGCGCAGGGCCAGGAAGAAGTCGAGCTTGTCCTCCAGCCGGGAGAGGTCACGCGAGGTCAACTGCTCGATTCGCCCGACCCGGTAGCGCAGGGTGTTGACGTGCAGGTGCAGCCGGGTCGCGCACCGGGTCCAGGAGCCGTCGCAGTCCAAGAACGCCTCCAGGGTCGGGATCAGCTCGGCCCGGTGGCGGCGGTCGTAGTCCCGCAGCGGGTCCAGCAGCCGGGCCGTGAAGGCACGCCGGACGTCGTCCGGGACGAACGGCAGCAGCAGGACGTGCGAGGCGAGCTCGTGGTGTCCGGCGGCGCACACCCGGCCCGGCCGGGCGGCGGCGACCCGGCGGGCGTGCCGGGCCTCCTCCAGCGCCCCGCGCAGCCCCTCGGCGGAGTGCACGGCCGCACTGACGCCCAGCGTGAGCCGCCCGTCGTCGGCCAGACCGGCGGCCAGGGGATCCCGTACGGACGCCAGCAGCTCGTCGGCGTGCAGCGCCCGGTCGGGGCCCTTGTCCTCCCCGGGCTCCCCGGGAAGCGCGGGCAGCGGCACGAGCGCGATGGCCTCGTCACCCGCATGGGCCACCGCGATCCGGTCGGACGGTTCCGGCCCCGAGAGCGACGGGTCGACCAGGATCTCCTCCAGCAGCGACTGGGCCACCGGGCCGCCGGGGATGTCCCCGTTGTCCCAGTCCACCCGGGCCACGACGACCTGCCAGTGCGGGGCGGCCGAAAGCCCGGGCAGCAGCACCGGCGCGGCCACCCGCAGACGGGCCGCGATCTCCGCGGGCGGCGCGCCCGTCTGGACCAGCTCCAGCACCTCCTGGGCCAGCCGGCGGCGTACGGTGCGCGCCGCGTCCCGCCGGTCCCGCTCGACGGCGATCAGCTGGGTGACGCCCTGCAGCAGGTCGAGCCGTTCGGCGGGCCAGTCGCCCGCGTCGGCCTCGACGGCCAGCAGCCAGTCGGACAGCACGCTCTCGCGCACGTCACGGCTGACGGTGCCCGGACCGCGCCCGTGTCCCCTGATCGGGAACAGGGAGTAGGTAATACCCTGGAGCGAGATCCGGTGGGGCCCCCTGCGGCCCGTCCGGACCGCCGCGAGGTGCTCGCTCGCCAGTGCCGCGCAGACGCCCGGTGCCAGCGGCTCGCCCGCCCCGGCGATCTGCCGGCCCGTCGGCGAGAGCACCCAGGCCCGGAGATCGAGGTCCGTGGTGAGCAGATCCAGCACCACGTCGGGGCCGCCACCGGCGGGACCCGATGTCATCAAGCGGCGGTGCCGGTCCACGACGGCCGCCAGGTCCCCCGCGCGCTCTCCGGAGACCTGCCGCACCACGTACTCGGTGATGGTGGCGAAGGCGACGTCTTCGTTCACGGCGAACAGCGGCAGCCGGTTGCGCAGACAGGCCGATACCAGGTCGTCGGGGATGTCCCCCAGCTCCGCCTCGCCCGCCGCGAGGCCGGCGACCCCCGCGCTCGCGAGGATTCGTACGAATGGCTCGGAGTCGGCCGGATTCTTTCGCCATGCCAGGCCGGTCAGGACAAGTTCGCCTCCGGAGAGGTATCGGCTGGGATCCCTCAGGTCGGTCGTCATGACCCCGCGGACCGTCCGGTCGAGTTCTTCCTCGCCGCCCAGCAGCCGCAGCCCCAGCGCCTCGGTTTCCAGCAGTGCGCGCAGCCGCATGATGTCGCCGCCGATCTGTCTCGATGTTGCCGTTGGAAAACGGGCAGGTCGTCGCATCCTGCCTTTCATACGAATCTACAAGACGAGGGAGGCCGTCAGCCAACTCCTTCATGGTTTCGGTGACTGCACCCGGGGGACGCGTGGCTTGTGTACTGGCTCCACACCGCGTTAACAGCACATGAACGACCGGTCGAGGGGCTCCGAGCCGCCTGGCTTGAAGTGAACGACACGACGAAGAGGAAGAGAGCCGCTCATGGACTTCCTTCGCCCCGCGAGCTGGGAGGAGGCGCTCGCCGCCAAGGCCGAGTTCCCCTCTGCCGTGCCGATCGCCGGTGGTACCGACGTGATGGTCGAGATCAACTTCGACCACCGCCGGCCGGAGTACCTCCTCGACCTGAACCGCATCGCCCCGCTCCAGGAGTGGGAGGTCGGCGAGGACGTGGTGCGCCTGGGCGCGACGGTGACGTACACGCAGATCATGGAGAACCTCCGCACGGAGCTGCCCGGCCTCGCGCTCGCCTCGCACACGGTCGCGTCCCCGCAGATCCGCAACCGCGGCGGTGTCGGCGGCAACCTGGGCTGCGCCTCGCCCGCCGGTGACTCCCACCCCGCGCTGCTCGCGGCCGGGGCGCAGGTCGAGGTGGAATCCGTACGCGGCTCGCGGATGATCCCGATCGACGAGTTCTACACGGGCGTCAAGCGCAACGCGCTGGCCGCCGACGAGCTCATCAAGAGCGTTCACATCAAGAAGGCGGACGGCCCCCAGCAGTACTCCAAGGTCGGCTCCCGCAACGCGATGGTCATCGCCGTCTGCGCCTTCGGCCTCGCCCTGCACCCCGGGACCCGCACGGTCCGTACCGGCATCGGGTCGGCCGCGCCGACCCCGATCCGCGCGAAGACCGCCGAGGAGTTCTTGACCGCCGCGCTCGAAGAGGGCGGCTTCTGGGATTCGGGCAAGGTCATCACGCCCTCGATCGCCAAGCAGTTCGGTGACCTCGCCTCCGGCGCGGCCAACCCGATCGACGACGTCCGCGGCACGGCGAAGTACCGCCGTCACGCGGTCGGCATCATGGCTCGCCGCCAGCTCGTCTGGGCCTGGGAGCAGTACCGCGGGGCCGGCGACGGCCGCTCGCTCGAAGGGGCTGCGTGATCATGCGCGTCAATTTCACCGTCAACGGCCGGCAGCAGGAAGCGGACGACGTCTGGGAGGGCGAGTCCCTCCTGTACGTCCTGCGCGAGCGCCTGGGCCTGCCGGGTTCGAAGAACGCCTGTGAGCAGGGCGAGTGCGGTTCCTGCACCGTCCGTCTCGACGGCGTGCCGGTCTGTGCCTGTCTGGTCGCCGCCGGCCAGGTCGAGGGCCGCGACGTGGTGACCGTCGAGGGCCTGGCGGAGTTCGCCAAGCAGCGCGAGGCGCACGGCCACGGCGGTGCCTGCGGCACCGGCGGCGCGTGCGGCGGCAAGGGCGGCGTCACCCTGGACGAGGCCAAGCAGTGGTCCGCCACGGGCGCCGACTCCCAGACCGGCGAGGGCGTGGAGCTCTCCACCGTCCAGCAGGCGTTCCTCGACGCGGGCGCCGTGCAGTGCGGCTTCTGCACCCCGGGTCTGCTGGTGCAGGCCGATGCGCTGCTGGAGCAGAACAGCTCGCCCTCCGACCAGGACATCCGTGAGGCCCTGTCCGGCAACCTCTGCCGCTGCACCGGCTACGAGAAGATCCTCGACGCGGTCCGCCTGGCGGCCGCCCGTCAGGGAGAGGCGGTCTGACCATGGCGCAGAAGACGCGTACGGTTCCGGCGGGTACGCCGACCAACGTCACCCAGAAGCACCACCAGGGCGGCATCGGCGAGTCCACGCTGCGTCCGGACGGCACCCTCAAGGTCACCGGCGAGTTCGCGTACTCCTCGGACATGTGGCACGAGGACATGCTGTGGGGCCAGACCCTGCGCAGCACCGTCGCCCACGCCGAGATCACCTCGATCGACATCTCCGAGGCGCTCGCCATGCCCGGCGTCTACTCGGTGCTGACCTACGACGACCTGCCGGCCGCGATCAAGAACTACGGCCTGGAGATCCGGGACACCCCGGTCCTCGCCGACGGCCGGGTGCGTCACCACGGCGAGCCGGTGGCACTCGTGGCCGCCGACCACCCGGAGGCCGCCCGTCGCGCGGCCGCCAAGATCAAGATCGACTACCGTGAGCTGCCGCTCGTCACGGACGAGGCCTCCGCCCTCGCCGAGGGCGCGCCGCTGATCCACGAGGGCCGCGACGACCACCACGCCGGACACGTCCCGCACCCCAACATCGTGCACCGGCAGCCGATCGTCCGCGGCAACGTGGCGGAGGCCCGCGAGCGCGCCGACGTCATCGTCGAGGGCGAGTACACCTTCGGCATGCAGGACCAGGCGTTCCTCGGCCCCGAGTCCGGCCTCGCCGTACCCGCCGAGGACGGCGGCGTCGACCTCTACGTCGCCACCCAGTGGCTGCACTCGGACCTGAGGCAGATCGCCCCGGTCCTCGGCCTGCCCGAGGAGAAGGTCCGCATGACGCTCTCCGGCGTCGGCGGTGCCTTCGGCGGCCGCGAGGACATCTCGATGCAGATCCACGCCTGCCTGCTGGCCCTGGCCACGAACAAGCCGGTCAAGATGGTCTACAACCGCTTCGAGTCCTTCTTCGGCCACGTGCACCGCCACCCGGCGAAGCTGTACTACGAGCACGGGGCCACCAAGGACGGCAAGCTCACGCACATGAAGTGCAGGATCGTCCTGGACGGCGGCGCGTACGCGTCCGCTTCCCCCGCGGTCGTGGGCAACGCCTCCTCGCTGTCGGTCGGCCCGTACGTCATCGACGACGTGGACATCGAGGCGATCGCCCTCTACACGAACAACCCGCCCTGCGGCGCGATGCGCGGCTTCGGCGCCGTCCAGGCCTGCTTCGCCTACGAGGCCCAGATGGACAAGCTCGCGGCGAAGCTGGGCATGGACCCGGTCGAGTTCCGCCAGCTCAACGCCATGGAGATGGGCACGGTCATGCCCACGGGGCAGGTCGTGGACTCCCCGGCGCCCGTCGCCGAGCTGCTGCGCCGGGTCAAGGCCCGCCCGCTGCCGCCCGAGCGCCAGTGGGAGACCGCCGGCGAGGGCGCGGACGTCCGCGCGCTGCCCGGCGGCCTGTCGAACACCACCCACGGCGAGGGCGTCGTACGCGGCGTCGGCTACGCCGTCGGGATCAAGAACGTCGGCTTCTCCGAGGGCTTCGACGACTACTCCACCGCCCGCGTGCGGCTGGAGGTCATCAACGGCGAGCCCGTCGCGATGGTCCACACGGCCATGGCGGAGGTCGGCCAGGGCGGTGTCACCGTCCACGCGCAGATCGCCCGCACCGAGCTGGGCGTCACGCAGGTCACCATCCACCCGGCCGACACACAGGTCGGCTCCGCCGGTTCGACGTCCGCCTCGCGGCAGACGTACATGACCGGCGGCGCGGTGAAGAACACCTGCGAGGCCGTGCGCGAGGCCGTCCTGGAGATCGGCCGCCGCAAGAACGGGTCCTACCACCCGGCGTGGGCGACCGCCGAGCTGCTCCTGGAGGGCGGCAAGGTCGTCACCGACGGCGGCGAGGTCCTCGCGGACATCGCCGAGATCCTGGAGGGCGAGGACGCGATCGACCTGGAGCTGGAGTTCCGGCACCGGCCGACCGTGCCCTTCGACCTCAAGACCGGTCAGGGCAACGGCCACGTCCAGTACAGCTTCGCCGCGCACCGCGCGGTGGTGGAGGTGGACACCGAGCTCGGCCTCGTCAAGGTCGTCGAGCTGGCCACCGCCCAGGACGTCGGCAAGGCGCTGAACATGCTCTCCGTGGTCGGCCAGATCCAGGGTGGCACCATCCAGGGACTGGGCGTGGCGATCATGGAAGAGATCATCGTCGACCCGAAGACCGCGAAGGTGCGCAACCCCTCCTTCACGGACTACCTGATCCCGACCATCCTCGACACGCCGACCCTCCCGGTCGACGTCCTGGAGCTCGCCGACCCGAACGCGCCGTACGGCCTTCGCGGTATGGGCGAGGCGCCCACCCTGTCGTCCACTCCCGCCGTCCTCGCCGCGATCCGGCAGGCGACGGGTCTGGAGCTCAACAAGACGCCGATCCGTCCGGAGGCCCTCACCGGCACCCTCTAGGACGGCGTGGTCCGGGCCGCGAGGCCCCGGACCGACCCCCACGGATCCTCCGGGCGGTGTGACACCGGGACGTCACACTTCCAGCCGCACCGCCCGGAGTACGAAGTCCGGAACACGCGGGACCGACCGCACCGCTCGCGGCCCGTCCCTCCGGCACCCCCACGCAGTACCCGCATCACCGCAGTACCCGCATCACCGCAGTAACCATCGCGTCGCCTCGGGCCGTCACCCCGGGTCGTGCAGCCAAACGCACCATCCCAAATCCCGCGATCTTCAATCCCCATGCGGGTGCCCCTATGAACCTTGGGAGTTAGGCACCATGACCCAGTCGTCTGTGGAGCCCAAGACCACCGCGGAAGAGGCCGGCGACGGCACTCGTACCCCCGCCGGGCGTTCTTGGCTCGACCGGTACTTTCACATAACCCACAGAGGGTCCAACATCGGCAATGAGATTCGTGGCGGCGTCACGACCTTCATGGCCATGGCGTACATCCTCCTGCTCAACCCGCTCATCCTCTCCGGCAAGGACGCTGCCGGAGACACCATGAGCCAGAAGGCCCTGATCACGGCCACGGCCTTCGCCGCCGCCCTGACCACGCTCCTCATGGGCTTCGTCGGCAAGGTGCCGCTCGCCCTCGCGGCCGGCCTGTCCGTCTCGGGCGTGCTGTCCTCGCAGGTCGCTCCGCAGATGACCTGGCCGCAGGCCATGGGCATGTGCGTGATGTACGGCGTCGTGATCTGTCTCCTGGTCGTCACCGGCCTCCGAGAGATGATCATGAACGCGATCCCGCTCGCGCTCAAGCACGGCATCACGATGGGCATCGGCCTGTTCGTCGCCCTGATCGGCCTCTACAAGGCGGGCTTCGTCGGGAACGGTGCGGAGTTCGCTCCTCCCGTCACCCTCGGCGCCGCCGGGCAGCTCTCCGGCTGGCCCGTCTTCGTCTTCTGCCTGACCCTGCTGGCCATCTTCATGCTCCAGGCCCGCAAGATCCGCGGCGCCATCCTGATCGGCATCGTCGGCGGAACCGTCGTCGCGGCGATCATCAACGCCGTCGCCCACGTCGACCCGAAGGCCTGGAAGAACGGCGCGCCCGAGCTCTCCGGCTCGGCGATCTCCATGCCCGACTTCTCGCTCTTCGGCAAGGTCGAGTTCGGCGGCTGGGGCGACGTCGGCGTCATGACGGTCGGCATGATCGTCTTCACCCTCGTCCTCGCGGGCTTCTTCGACGCGATGGCCACCATCATCGGCGTCGGCACCGAGGCGAAGCTCGCCGACGACCAGGGCCGCATGCCGGGCCTGTCCAAGGCGCTGTTCATCGACGGTGCCGGTGGCGCCATCGGCGGCATCGCCGGCGGCTCCGGCCAGACCGTGTTCGTCGAGTCGGCGACCGGTGTCGGCGAGGGGGCCCGTACGGGTCTCGCCTCCGTCGTGACCGGCCTCTTCTTCGCCGCCTGCCTGTTCTTCACCCCGATCACCCAGATCGTCCCGGGTGAGGTCGCCTCCGCGGCCCTGGTCGTCATCGGCGCGATGATGATGCAGAACGCCCGCCACGTGGACTGGGCCGACAGCTCGACCGCCATCCCGGTCTTCCTGACCGTGGTGCTCATGCCGTTCACCTACTCGATCACGGCCGGTGTCGCCGCCGGTGTGATCTCCTACGTGGCCATCAAGGTCGCGCAGGGCAAGGCGCGGGAGATCGGTGCCTTCATGTGGGCGCTGACCGTCATCTTCGTCGTCTTCTTCTCGCTCCACCCGATCGAGGGGTGGCTCGGCGTGAAGTAGCCGTGACCCTGATCGGCACCTGACCTCCACGCATCCGATACTGGAACCGAACCCCTCCGAGGAGGCCGAACATGCTGGACATCGCCGAAGAGCTCAACCGGTGGGTCGAGCAGGGCCGTGCTTTCGCCGTCGCCACGGTCGTGGCGGTCGGCGGCAGCGCCCCCCGGCAGCCCGGTGCCGCCCTCGCCGTCGACGGCGAGGGAACGGTGATCGGCTCGGTGTCCGGTGGATGCGTGGAGGGCGCGGTGTACGAGCTGTGCCGGCAGTCCCTGGAGGACGGCGAGAGCGTCACCGAGCGCTTCGGCTACAGCGACGACGACGCCTACGCCGTGGGTCTGACCTGCGGCGGAGTCATCGACATCCTCGTCACCCCGGTCCCCGTGGGCTCTCCCGTTCGGAAGGTGCTCGCGGTCGCGCTGGCCGCCGCCGCCCGTGGGGAGGCGGCGGCGCTCGCCCGCGTCGCCGAAGGCCCGGCGCAGCTCATGGGCCGGGTGGTGGCCGTCCGCGGCGACGGCTCGTACGAAGGAGGCTTCGGCGCGCACCCGGAGCTGGACCGCACCGTCGCCGAGGAGACCCGCGCCATGCTGGACGCCGGGAGGACCGGCGTCCTGGAGATCGGCGCCGACGGGCGGCTCTGCGGAGAGCCGCTCAAGGTGCTCGTCGAGTCCAGCGTCCCGCCCCCGCGGATGATCGTCTTCGGGGCCATCGACTTCGCGTCCGCCCTGGTGCGGATCGGGAAGTTCCTCGGCTACCACGTGACCCTGTGCGACGCCCGGCCGGTGTTCACCACGAAGAACCGTTTCCCCGACGCGGACGAGATCGCGGTCGACTGGCCGCACCGCTACCTGGAGGCCCAGGTCGACAGCGGGACCATCGACTCCCGGACCGTCCTGTGCGTGCTGACCCACGACGCCAAGTTCGACGTCCCGTTGCTGGAGACGGCCCTGAGGCTGCCCGTCGCGTACGTCGGGGCCATGGGCTCGCGCCGCACACACGAGGACCGCAACGCGCGCCTGCGCGAGGTGGGCGTCACCGAACTGGAGCTCGCGCGGCTCCGCTCCCCGATCGGCCTGGACCTCGGCGCCCGCTCCCCGGAGGAGACCGCGCTGTCCATCGCCTCCGAGATCGTCGCCAACCGCCGCGGCGGCTCCGGTGCGTCCCTCACGGGCGGGGGGATACCGATCCACCGCGAGGGGGCGCAGGCGGTGGCCGGTCGGATCGGCTCCGTCGCCTGACAGGTGCCGGGAGCATGCCGCGGCGGGTGTGAGACGGGCGCTGCGCGGGGGTTGCGCCCTTCCGGTGTTGCACCTATTTTTACCGGCCGGTAACAGCGCCTCCCCGTAACGGAGTTGAGCGAATGTCCCGGTTCCCCGCACGTACCCTGCTCGCCGCCTGCGTACTGGCCGCGGCCACGCTCGGCGCGGCGCCCGCACCGCAGCCCGGCTCCTCCGCGCCACGCGAGGTGCTGTTCGTCGGGAACAACTGGGAAGGCACCGCCGACGTGCTCGCCTCCACCGGCGATCTCGCCAAGGTCGGCCGGATCAACGTGATCCCCGACAAGGACGAGCGCTTGCGGGAGATCTACCTCAACCCGGTGAAGCTCGGCTTCTTCCTCGGGATCCGTGCCACGGCGGGCGAAGGCCACGACCAGTTCGTGGACGACATGTACACCACCCCCGACGGCTCCGCGGTGGTCGCCTCCCGCCCCAGCTTCGCCGACGTGGTCTCCATCGACGTCCGCACCGGGCGGATCAACTGGCGCTTCCCCGTGGCCGGTTACCGTGCCGACCACATGGCGCTGTCCCCGGACGGCACCCGGGTCGCCGTCTCCGCCTCGACCGCCAACACCGTGCACGTGCTCGACATCGCCACCGGGCGGCAGGTCGGGTCCTTCACCACCGGGGACAAGCCGCACGAGAACGTCTTCACGCAGGGCGGCCGTTACCTGTGGAACAGCTCCATCGGCGACGTGACCTCCGCCCTGGACGCGCCCTGGCTGGACTGGACGAAGGGCGACCGGAAGATCACGGTCGTGGACACCCGGACCTTCCGCACCGTCCGGGTGATCGACATGCGCGAACGCCTGGACGCCTTCGGCCGCCCGGACCTCTCGGACGCCGTGCGGCCCATGTCGTTCAGCCCGGACGAGTCGAAGGTCTACTTCCAGGTGTCCTTCTTCAACGGCGTGGTCGAGTACGACGTGGCCACCGACCGGATCACCCGGATCAAGGAACTGCCCGGCAACCCCGCCACCAGCACCGACCGCACCACCTGGGTCAACGACTCGCGCCACCACGGCCTGTCGATGAGCCCCGACGGCGCGAAGCTCTGCGTCGCCGGCACCATGGACGACTACGCGACGATCGTGGACCGGGCCACGCTCGCCGAAGCCCCGCCCGTGCCCGCCGTGAAGCCGTACTGGGCCACCGTGGACGGCGACGGAAGCGCCTGCGTGATCTCCGAGAGCGGAGCCGACCGGGTCACCGCCATTGACTTCGCGACCGGCACCAAGCGCGTCTCCGTCCCCGTCGGCGACCACCCGCAGCGGGTCAGGCTCGGCCACGTCCCGGCCGACTGGAGCGGGCCGGCGGCGCGCTGACCGGCCGGGCGCCGACCGGCCGGGGCGCGGGCCGCCGCCCCGGTGGAAGGGGCGGAGTCCTGAGGGGCCCGGGGAGCGGGGGCGGCCGAGCGGACCGCCCCCGCGCCGCGGGGGTCAGGCGGGCAGGGAGAGCCGTGCCGCGGACATGCCGAAGGCGGAGTCCAAGACCCCGGTGGACAGCCCGTCCGGCAGCCGGTGAAGGTCCTGCGAGCGGTAACGGCGGACCTCCCGGTGCCAGTGCAGGACGCCGGCGTGCCAGTCCTGCAGTTCACCCACGTAGGCGTCCAGGGCGGTCCGGGCCTCACGGCTCAGCTTCCAGTCGTCGTAGAGCAGCGGCAGTTGGTGGGCGACGATGTGCTCGAACTCCTCCGTGCGCTGGGTCATCAGCTGGTGGCAGATGTGCAGCGCCTCCGGATAGCCGATGCCGAAGAAGTTGCGAGTGATCACAATATAGTTGTGGAACTCGCCCTCGAACTCCACTTCCTTCTGGTACGAGAAGATGTCGTTGATCAGGCACGCGGCGTCGGCGACGGCGTTCTCCAGCGACCTGATGGTGCCCGAGGAGTAGATCTCCTCCGGGATGCCCCGGCCCTCGTGGCCGAGGCGGCACAGGTACATGGTGAGGTGCGAGCCGAAGGTGCGCCGGCGCATCTCGGCGTAGTCCACCGGGTCCGGGACGCGGTTGTGGACCTGGTTGTCCACCTCCCACAGCCAGCTCTCCAGCATGTCCACGAGCGTGGCCCGGAACTCGGTGCGCTGCCCGCTCGACATGCCGGCGGTGGTGCGCACCCACAGGTCGGCGAGGCCGCGCTCCATCACGGTGACCGGCGCGGGCAGTTCGGCGTGGTCGACGGGGACCATGGAGATCAGGCGGGCGGTCGTCGCCTTGGCGGCGGTCAGGTTCCTGCCCAGCCCGAACACCACCGGGTAGTAGTCGTCGCCGTAAGTGCCCCAGGTCAGCCACGAGGCGTTCAGCGCCAGTTCCCCGGGCGTGGCGTCGGGGTCGAGGCCGGCCGAGCAGAGCGCGAAGTCGTAGCCGCGCAGCTTCTCCTCGGTCCAGATCGCCGAGCCGGGATCGCCCGGCTGCGGGTCCAGCATCCCCATGCGTCGCGCCCAGGCCACCGACTCCTCGCGGGCGTGCGGCAGGTGGGGGCTGAGACTGAGCCGGTGCGGCATGTAGACGTCCGGGATGACGGACGGCCCGGTCCGTTCGTACGGGACGTGGGTGAAGCTGCGCCGGCGCTGCTCCATCGCGCGGGGTTCCAGGATCGAGCGGACGTCGAGTGCGGTGGTGCCGAGGCCGCTGGGGAGGAACGGCAGGGAGAGCGGGGCGGTGGGTCGGGCCTCCTTGTTCATGTAGCGGCTGGAGACCATGTGCCATTCGTGTCCGCCGGACTGCCAGTCCTGGAGGCCCTTGGTGTAGGCCAGTACGGCCGCGATCTCGGCGGGGTCCATGGCGTGGTCGGCGAAGAGCTGGGGGAGTTCGGCGAGCGCGGTCTGCTCGAACTGCTGGAGGCGGGAGGTGAGGAGGTCGTTCGCGGATTCGGCGGCCTCCTGGGTGCTGCAGCCGAGGAACTTCTCCCACACCAGGATCGCGTTGGACAGTTCGCCCTCGTCACCGACCTCGCGCTCGTAGGAGAAGATGTCGTTCCTGATGTGCACGGCGTCGGAGAAGGCGTCCCGCAGCACGCCGAGCGGACGCGAGTGCGCCACCCGTGCCGGGACTTCGGCACAGACGTACTCGATCAGTCCGGCCGACCAGGGGGCGCCGCCGACCTTGCGGCGCATCTCGATGTATTCGAGGGGGTTCGCCACCCGGCCGATGTCGATGTTGGCGAGCTCCCACATCGACTCGTCGAGGAGGTTCTTCGTCGACCGGGAGAATCGTTCCCGCCAGGCCATCGACATGGCCGGCACGGTCCGCAGCCACAGCTCCCGCAGTCCCGCCTCGACGGGGTTGGCCGGCTCGGGGAAGCCGTCGGCCAGGTCCATGGGCATGAAGGCGGCCAGACCGTCGAGGTACTTCTTGGCGCCGGCACGGTCCTGGGAGCGCTTGTACGTCTCCAGGAAGTGGTCGTCGAAGAAGAACACCCACACGTACCAGTCGGTGACCAGGTTCAGCGCGTCGCTGTCGCAGTCCGGATGGGTGTACGAGCACAGCAGCGCGTAGTCGTGCGCGTCGAGGTCCCGCTCCTCCCAGACACCGGACCCCTCCAGCATCCCGAAGTCCCGGGCCCACTGCCTGGCGTGGGTTCTGGCGGACTCCAGGTGCGGGCTCAGTCGCGCCGGATAGGGCACGTAGAAGTCCGGCAGTTGAAACGGCTGTGTCACGGCGGGTGGGGCCTTTCCGTCCGGGGCGGCGGAGGGCCCTCCAGACCCGGCCCCCCGCACGAGATCAGCACTGCCCTACCCAGCCCGCCCCCACCCCATGGCCCGGTTCACCGCATCAGGTGACGGATCCCCCGTTCCCCGGCGCGGGACCGCCGGACGTGGGATGGCGGCCCCGAACGCCGCGGAGGCCGCCTTCCCACAGCGGGAAGACGGCCTCCTCTGAGCGGTGCGCGCACTGCGCTGCCGCACGCGCTGCCCGGGCGCGTTACGCGGTACTGGGCACCGGCAGCGGGGCGGTGCCCAGCGCCGGCAGGGTCCAGCGCTGTGCGTTGCTCTGGTTGCAGTCCCAGAGCTGGAGCTGTCCCCCGTTGGCCGTGTTGCCCTGGTTCAGGTCGACGCAGCGACCGGAGACGGGGTTGTAGAGACTGCCGTCGGCTCGCGGCAGGAACTGCTGTGCCGGGTGGCCGTGGCAGGTCATGGCCTGGAGCAGCGTCCCGGGGGCGGTGCCGGCGTCCTTGGCGTCCAGGCACTTGCCCTGGATGCCGATGGTTCCGTCGGCCCGGACCTCGAACTTCTGGGCCAAGCCGCCGCTGATCTCGTTGCAGTCCCAGATCTGGATCTTCGTGGCGTCCTGCGCCAGGTCCGCGCAGCTGGTGCCGGTGAGGGTGTAGGAGACCTTCGTCGTCGCTCCCGGCGTCACGGGCGGCGCCGCGTAGGGATAGACGGCGAAGTTGCTGACACCGCCGGTGAAACCACCGAAGAAGTCAGGCTTGCCGGCGACCTGGTACCGGCCCATCGCCAGCGGGCCGGTCGCCGCCGGGCTGCTCGCGGCCAGGTGGTTGCCGGAGGCCGCGAGGGTGCCGTTGACGTACAGGCTCATCAGGCCGGTCGCGGCGTTGTAGACGGCCGTCAGACGCTGCCAGGTACCCGGGGTGTACCGGGCCGTCGTGTTGAGGGCGTCGGACCGGTCGTACGGCCAGCTTCCGTCATCGGCCGTGGCGAGTCCGAAACGCCAGTTGCCCTCGGCCGGGTCCGCGTAGAGGACGAAGGCGCTGTTCTTGGTGCCGTCCTGGCTGGCGATGAGGCCGCCCTGGGCGCCCGGTTTGGCCCAGGTGCTGAGGGTGAAGCTCTTGCGGGTGTCGACCACCGGACCGGTGGTCGTGATCGCGGAACCGGCGCCGCCGAAGGCCGCGTAGGCCGTGGTGCGGTCGCCGACCTTCTCCGAGGGGAAGGTGACGCCGGAGGTGGTCGCCGGGAACGTGCCGACCGAGCTGGGGGTGGTCGTTCCGGTCTGGCCGGTCAGCTTCCACTGGGCCTTGGGCATGTTGAGGTTGCCCAGGGTGATGGGTGTCGTGTCGACGCCCGTGACGGTCGGGTTGGTGCCGGCCGTGCCCGCGCCGTTGAACGCGACGAGCTGCTGGTTGGCGTCGACCGCCCACAGGTCCGGCAGCCCGTCACCGTTGAGGTCGCCGTTCGAGCCCACGCGGGGGTAGGCCGCCGGGTCGATCCTGCCGGTCAGCGGACCTGCCGCCGGGTCGGTGAAGCCGGTCAGGTCCGGGTTGTCCGTTGTGCCCTTGACCGAGAAGGCGTGCAGGCTCCCGTCGCTCTTGGAGCGGGCCCACAGGGTCGGGAACGCGGTGCCCTGGGCCCGGCCCGGGGCGATCAGCTCGTAGCCGTCCCAGCGCTGGTCGTTGGCGGAGAGCAGGACCGCCTTGGCCCCCAACTGATTGGTGGAGCCGGCGGTGGCCAGCCACAGGCGGCCGCTCTCGACGAAGAGGAGGGAGGTGCGCGGGAGCGCCCCGTCCCCGTCCAGGGTGTCGCCGGCCGGGGAACCGAAGGCCGCGATCTGGGTCACGTTGGCCCAGTTGGCGCCGTATCCGTTCGCCGCGCAGTCGATGGCCGTACCGGCCGGGTTGGTGCAGCCGGCGGGCTTGCCGACGGTGGTCGGGGCCTGGGTGTCGAACTGTCCGCCGATGCCGTTGTTCGTGTAGAGGTGCAGGCTGGCGTTGCCCGGCTGGTGGGCGATCAGGTCGTCGATGTCCTTGAAGCCGAGGCTGCCGCGGTGGGCGATCTGGATCGTGTTCCAGCCGTTGCCGCCGGGAGCGGGACGGATCCGGGCGTTGGGCGCCGCGGCGGGGTCGGTGCCGCCGCCGATCTGGCGGAGGTTGCCCGCCGTGTCGGGCAGCAGGATGTCGGCCTTCTTGTCACCGTCGACGTCCCCGAGGAGAGGGGCCGCACTGTTGGGGTTGGACGGCGCGTAGTAGCTGTACGCGACGGGCTGCGAGAGGTTCCCCGCGATGTCCTGGGTCTGGAGGTAGACGAAGTTGGTGCCCCAGCGGGAGGGGGTGACCTTGATGGTGGCCTGGCCGCCGGTCAGCTTGGTGACGCCGGGGTCCGTGTCGGTGCACTTCCAGCCCGTGGCAGCGGCCTTGACCGGGTCGGTGGTCCAGCGGGCGCAGGCGAGGCCGGAGCTACGGCCGCCGGCGGCCGGGGCCTTGTCGTCACCGGTGAGGGTGAAGGTGCCCTCCTGGCCGGCGAGCTTGGGGTGGGCGCCGATGGTGCCGGACTCGGGGAAGTCCGTGGAGCTGACCGACGCGGTCGGCGCGGTGCGGTCGACGCGGAAGTAGCACCAGTCGGAATCGGTGCTGGTGAGCGTCTCGTCGGTGGTGCGTGAGGTCCAGCCGTACTGGTGGCCTTCGGTCAGCCGGCCGATGTCGACGGTGACGGCGCCGTAGCTGCTGTTCCACCCCGTCGTCGCGTACGCGGTCTTGCCGGCGTTGTCGTCGTCCCAGTACTGGAACGTCGTCTGGAGCTGGCGGCCGGTGGCCGAGTAGGTGGAGGTGGTCAGGGTGATGTTGTTGTTCGCGCCGATCCAGCCCGGGTTGTCCCAGGGGTTGGCCGTACCCGGCGTACGGCAGTCCGCGTAGGAGGCGGTGTCCGCGAAGCCGGGGGTCGGAGCGCTGCGCGGCCACCAGACGGTGGGCTGGATGTCGTACGTGACCTTGACGTGAGCGGTGTTGGCGAACTGCTGCCGGTAGTACATGTTGTTCTCGTTGTCGGGCGCGAGGCCGAACGAGAAGGTGGGCCACTTGTCCCGGGCGGCGGTCACCATCTGGGACTTGACGTCGAAGGAGATCTCGCCGGACCCCGACATGGTGACGGAGCCGATCTTGGCGCAGCCCTGCATGACCGAACCGGTGCCACAGGGCTGGTGGGTCCACATGGTGGGGTTGGAGATGTAGCCGGTCAGGTACAGCCCCATGGGAGTGGGGGTGCTGGGGCTGGAGGAGGAGACCACGTTCGCGTACAGGCGGGCGTCGAGGATGACGGCGCCCTGGAGGACCGGGTTGATCCCGACCTGGAAGTACGCGCGCTCCCGGCCCTTGCGCGTGCAGGTCGAGTAGCCGCAGTAGCCGGTGGCGGGTGTGTCCTTGCCGTCACCGGTGGCGTTGTACTCGTTCGTGTCGGGGTAGGCCTCCTGGACCTGGGACCAGGCCTGGGTGCCGTTGTCGACGTCCGGGTTCCAACCCGGGTCGATGTACCAGGGGCCGGTTCCCTTGCCCAGGACGGTGGCGTCCGGAACGAGCTGGATGGTCCTGGAGTCGGTCGTCGTGGCGATCGGGGCGACCGCCGCGCCCCGGCCCGGTCCCTTCGCGCTCGAAAGGGGCGGTGCTTCGGTTCCGCTCGGGCCGGTGGCCGGCTGCCCGGCGACCGGGGCCGCCCGAAGGCCGCTGACAGCGGACTTGGCGGCCGGCGCCTGGACACCGGCAGGGCTGTTCGCCGTCTCGGCGGCCGAGTCCCAGAGCAGCGGGGAAGGAGCGGAGAAGCGGGTCCGGCCCTGGCCGTCGGTGGCCTTGAGGTTGCCGGCGCCGTCCGCGCTCACGGTGAGTCCGTCGGACTCGACGGCGAGTTGCAGCTTCTTCACGGCGGGGTCGGCCGCGGCTTCGGCGGTACGGACGATCAGCACCTGGCGCCAGCCGCCCACCGGGGTGGCGGTCAGTTCCAGGTCGACGTCGGGCAGGACGCCGCGATAGAGCGCGCCGGCTCCGTCAAGTACCGGCTCGGGAAGGGGGAAGGGGGCCTTGAGGGACAGCTTCTTGCCGTCGGCCGAAGTCATCGTGGCCATGGGGCCGCTGCCGCCGCCGGAGAAGGACAGCTTGGACGCCACGGCGACGGGGGAGACGGTTCCGTCCGGGTTCCGGCGCAAAGTGGCGTCGAGCGGCTGCCACGTGCCATCGGGCCTCTTGACCCGTTCCGGTACCGGGGTGGAGTCGGTGGTCAGGGTGCCGTCGGCATTGGCGAAGGTCTGCGAGTTGCCGGTGGTGAGGTGCCCGATGGACACCGCCTTGCCGGTGCGCTTCGCCTGGGCCCGGGCGTCCTCCACGGCCTGCGCTTCGGCGCTCGGTGCCGGCTTGCCCTTGGGCGAGGGCCAGTTGGCGTCGGCGGGACCGTGCGCACGCGTGGTGTCACCGGGCACGGCGGCCTGGGCGGGCGGTCCTGCGAACAGACCCGCCCCGAGAGACAGCAACGCGGCTCCGGCAACGGGAAGCGCCGAGCCGCGGGGAGCGCGTCGTCTGAGGCCCCCCGGTCTCGGCGTCCGTGAAAGAAAGAATGACTGCCTCACGTGAGACGGCCCCCCTGAGCTGTGAGACGGACAGAAGTCAGCCGCACCCTGTCTTCACGTCTGCAATTCTGTCAAAACGAAAATCGGTGCGGGTGTCCGCTTGGCTACGGGAAATACCGGCTTGTCTGGCAGGTGATATGGATCATGTAGGCATCTTTTAAGGAATCCCTGTGCGTGTCGAACGTGCATTCCATAGGGTGCGTTCGATCTGGGCTGACCAGGCCCGGGGAAACATCTCTTTTATGGTCCTGTGGGGGGAATCGCTTGTCTCGGCGTGCTTTTTTTGAGCGCTCGCGCGCGGGACGGTCGCGTGTCGCGGTCGTCTCGGTGCTCGCGGTGCTCGTATCCGGCCTGGGGCTTCCCCTGGCCGAGGCGGCTGACAAGCCGCCGAAGGTGTGGGTGCCACCGAAAACTCCCTTGCCCAACGCCAAACCCGTCAAGGGTGCGGATGCGAAGCCATCGGGCAAGCGAACCGACCACGGCCGCACGTGGGTTCCGGATGCGAAGGCCACAAACCCCGTCGGCGCGGCAGTCGTTGAACTGAGCCGTCCGGGAACTGCCGCCGGTGCAACCGGAGTTGCCTCGGTACAGGCAGGCGCATTGCCCGTCTGGCTGGGGCCGGGAAAGGCGGCGGCGAAGCCCTCCGCGAGTACCCCGCAGGGCGCCCCCGACGCTTCCGGCGGCGGGAGCGGAACGCTCAAGGTCGAGGTCAAGGACGAGACCAAGGCACGGGCCGCCGGTGTGAACGGCGCCCTCGTCGCCCTCACCGAGCCGTCGGGCGCCACTGCGTCCGGCACGGTGCAAGTCGGCTTCGACGTGCGGGCCTGGGCCAAGACGGCAGGCGCCAACTGGGCCGACCGCGCGCGGCTGGTGCAGTTGCCCACCTGTGCCCTGATCACCCCTGGTGCCGCCGGCTGTACGACCCGTACACCCGTCGCCTCCCACCGGGACGCCTCCGGGCGACTCGTCGCGGAGGTCGAGGCCCCCAAGAGCGCCGAGGCGGCCTCCGCCCCGGCGAATTCCGCTCTGCTGAAGACGCAGCCCGGGGCGAAGTCCGCTCCGGCAGCCGCCCCGCAGGTGCTGGCCGCCCAGGGCGTGGCCCTTGCCGTGGAGCCGGGTCCGGCCGGTGCGAGCGGTGACTACTCCGCGACTCCGCTGCTGCCGTCCGCCTCCTGGCAGGCCGGCTCCAACGCCGCGAACTTCACCTACGGGTACACCGTCGAGGTGCCGTCGTCGATCGCCGGCGCGGCGCCCGACGTGTCACTGGGCTACGACTCCTCCTCGATCGACGGCCGCACTGCGTCGACCAACGCGCAGGCGAGCGGCTTCGGCGAGGGATGGGAGTGGAGCCCCGGTTCCATCTCCCGCTCCTACAAGAGCTGCAAGGACGCCGGGATCAAGGACTCGGGTGACGAGTGCTGGGCCGGCGACATCCTGTCCCTGTCGCTGGCGGGCCATGCCGGCCAGATCGTGCGTGACGACACCACCTGTGTCTACCGCCTCCAGGGCGAGGACGGCACGAAGATCGAGCGCCTGACGGGCCAGCGCAACGCGGCTTGGAAGGGTGAGGGCTTCAAGGTCACCACCACCGACGGCACCCAGTACTACTTCGGCTCCAACCGGCTCCCCGGCGGCGACGGCACCGACCCGGAGGCCAAGTCCGTCTCCACCGTCCCGGTGTACTTCAACAGCGGCCAGGACAAGTGCCTGGGCGCCCAGACCCCGGCCAACGGCTCGTTCGTGCAGATGGGCTGGCAGTGGAACCTCGACTACGTCGTGGACCCGCACCAGAACCTGATCTCCTACCGCTACGAGCAGGAGGACAACTACTACGGACGCGGCGGCGGCCAGAACAACGGCACCGGCACCTCGACCAAGTACCAGCGCGCCTCCTACCCGACCTGGATCGGCTACGGCCAGCGTCTGCCCGATCAGATCGCGGCGAAGGGCGCGGCCAAGCCGGCAGCCCAGGTCGTCATCAAGAACGCCGAGCGTTGCGTCGTCATCGGGACGGTCACCTGCACCGACCCCGCCCAGCGCACCAAAGCGAATGCCAAGTCCTGGCCCGACACCCCGGTCGACCAGGAGTGCCCCGCCACCGGGCAGTGCCTGAACCTCTCCCCGACGTACTTCACGACGAAGAAGTTCACCCAGCTGTACACCGAGGTGTGGACCGGTACCGCCTGGCGCAAGGTCGATTCCTTCGCCTTCAACCAGTCGTTCCAGGACCCGGGTGACGGCACCGCACCCACGCTGTGGCTCGACTCGATCCAGCGCACCGGCTCCAACGGCAAGACGGCCATCACGCTGCCCGCGGTGTCCTTCCAGCCGCTCCAGATGGCCAACCGCGTCGACGGCGTCGTCAAGCGGCCGGACGGTACGGACGCATCGGCGCCGCCGTACAACCGCCCGCGCATCCAGACCATCACCACCGAGACCGGTGGCCGGATCAACGTGGTCTACAAGGCCCCCGAGTGCTCGCGCCTCAAGGGCACCATGCCGTCCTCCGAGGACGGCAACACCATGGCCTGCATGCCGGTCAAGTGGTACCTGCCGGGTCAGTCCTACCCCGACCCGGTCAACGACTGGTTCAACAAGATCGTCATCCAGTCGGTCACCCAGCAGGACATGGTCGCCGGCCAGGTCACCTCGGTGACGGACTACGAGTACGGCGGCGGCATAGCCTGGCACCGCAACGACTCCGAGTCCGCCGACCCGAAGACCCGTACGTGGGACCAGTTCCGCGGCTTCGCGACGGTCACGACCCGGACGGGCAACGGCAACAGCGCCGAGGCCCCGCGCAGCAAGAGCGTGACGACGTACCTGCGGGGCATGGACGGCGACGTCCTCGCCAACGGCAGCAAGCGCAGCGTCACGATCGGGGACGCGCAGGGCGGCACCATCAAGGACGAGGACGTCCTCTCCGGTTTCGTCCGTCAGACCGAGACCTACGACCGTGACGGCGGAACGGTCGTCGGCGACGAGGTCTCCGACCCGTGGATCGGTGCGGTCACCGCGACGCGCGCGCAGTCCGGCGGCATGCCCGCCATCACGGCCCGGGCGATGAACACGGCCAAGGTCACCTCGCGGGCCAAGCTCGCGAACGGTACCTGGCGCACCAGCCAGCGGACGTCCACGTACGACACCACCCTGTTCTCGCGTCCGCTCCAGGTCGACGACGTGAGCGATGTCTCCCGTCCCACCGAGCGCCTCTGCACCACCTTCGAGTACGCGACCGGTCCGGGCGGAGCCCTGACGCAGATCGCCTCTCGGACGCTCGTCCTGTCGGCCGCCTGCGGTCAGGCGCCGACGGCCGCCAACACGGTCGGCGACACGCGTGCCTACTTCGACGGCCTGCCCCTCGGGCAGTCCGCCGCGACCGCCGACCAGACCGGCACCGAGGTCCTGGAGACGTACGACGGGGCCGGGAAGCCGGTCTACCGCCTCAACTCCACGTCCACATACGACGCGTACGGCCGTGTCACCAGCAACACCAACAAGGTGCGCAAGGATGCCGCCCACCCCGGTGGCGCGGTCACGTCCACGGAGTACAAGCCGGCCACCGGCGTACTGCCCTCCGAGGTCGTGCACACCAACCCGCTGGGCTGGAAGTCCTCGAACACCCTGGACATCGGCCGCTCGCTGCCGTTGATCACCAAGGACGAGAACGGGCACGTCGCCGAGCGCGACTACGACGCCTTCGGCCGGGTCCTGGCCATCTGGCAGCCGGGGCAGGAGCGGGCGAACTCCTTCCTCCCGGTCCGCAAGTTCTCCTACGCGATGAACGGCACGAACGCGCCGTCCACCGTGCTGAGCCAGGCGCTCATGAAGGACGGCCAGACCTACACCTCCAGCTACACCATCTACGACGGCCTGGGCCGCGTCCGCCAGACGCAGGCCACCCCCGGCTCGGGCGTCACGGGCCGCCTGGTCACGGACGCGCTGTTCGACTCGCAGGGTCACCAGGTCAAGACCAGCGCGCCCTACTACAACGACGAGAAGGACCCGTCGGGGGCGCTGTTCCTGCCCAACGGCGGTGTCAACCCGGACAGCAAGATCCCGGCGCAGACGGTCTCGGTCCTGGACGGTCTCGGCCGCCAGACCGCCTCGGTGTTCCAGTCCTTCGGCGTCGAGCAGTGGCGCTCGAAGACGGAGTACCCGGGCGCCGACGAGGTCCGTTCGACCCCGCCGAACGGCGGCTTCGCGACGGCGACCATCACCAACGGCCTGACCTCGGTCCTGCGCCAGTACAAGAGCAACACCCCTACGGGCGCGTACGACGAGACCACGTACGTGAGCAACACCCAGGGGCAGGAACTGTCGCGCAAGGACGGCGCCGGCAACGAGTGGACCTTCGCGTACGACCTCCTCGGCCGCACGGTGAAGACCACCGACCCCGACGCGGGCACCAGCACGACCGTCTACGACGACGCCAAGAGCCTCGTCACGGCCACCGACGCCCGCGGCAAGAGCGCCACGACGGTCAGCGACCTCCTCGGCCGCACGATCGCCACGTACGAGGGCACGGCCGTCGATCCGGCCAAGCAGGTGGGCGCCTTCACCTACGACAGCAAGGTGCTCGGCAAGCCCGACAGCACCACGCGCTACGTCGGAGGAGCCGCGGGTGCCGCGTACCGCTCGGAGGTCACCGGCTACGACGGCGGCTACCGTCCGCTCGGCAGCAGGATCACGGTCCCTGCGAGCGAGAACAAACTCCAGGGCATCTACGAGACCACCAACACCTACAGCCCCTACGGTCAGCTGGAGACGACCACCCTGCCGGCGGTTCCCGAAGCCGGTCTGAAGGCGGAGACGCTCACCTTCAACGTCGACAACGCCGGCAACCTGCTGGCGCTGGACGGCATGATCGGCACCACGCTCACGCCGTACGTCGTCGACGTGCGCTACGACGCCTTCGGCCGGCCCATCCGCGGCACGGTCGGCAAGAGCGGCAAGCAGATCGTCTCGACGCTCGACTACGACCTGTCCACCGGACGCCCGGTGCGCTCGACGCTGGACAAGCAGACGGCGACCACGGCGAGCGTCGATGTCGTCGACTACACCTACAACCAGGCGGGCAAGCTCACGTCGGTCGGGAACACGCAGGACGGGACGGCCCGTGACCTGCAGTGCTTCACGTACGACTACCTGGGCCGGATGACGCAGGCCTGGACCGACACCGGCGCCACCGGCACGGCTCCCCAGCCGAGCGTGCGCGGGATCGGTGGCTGCGCCAACAGCGGCGGCCCTGCGGTGGACGGTACGGGCAAGCCGAGCGTGGGCGGTCCGGCGCCGTACTGGCAGCAGTACGAGTACGACAAGCTCGGCAACCGCACCAAGCTGGTCAAGAAGGACATCACCGGTAACGCGACCAAGGACACGACGGTCACCCAGACCTTCGGCACCGGTCCCAACACTCCCTCCACCGACCCGAAGACGGGCGGCGGCACGGGTGGTCCGCACGCGCTGATGGCCTCCACGGAGACCAGCACGGCGGGCACGAAGGTGACCTCGTACACCTATGACGCCACCGGCAACACCGCCTCGATCACCAATACGGCGGGCACCAAGACCCTGACGTGGAACGACCAGGGCAAGCTCGACAAGATCACCGGCACCGGCCAGAGCGCCGGCACCAGCTACGTGTACGACACGGGCGGCAACCAGCTCATCCGCCGCGACCCGACCAGCACCACGCTGAACCTGGGCGCGGACCAGATCACCGTGGACACGGCGACGGGCAAGGTCTCCGACGTCCGCACCTACGGCGCCCCGGGCGGCATGGCGGTCACCCGCACCACGACGGGCGGCACGTCCACCCTCGCCTACCAGGCGTCGGACCACCACGGCACCAACGGCGTGCAGTTCAACGCCTCGGACCTCTCCCAGGTCCGCCGCCCGACCGACCCGTTCGGCAACGACCGCGGCACGCAGCCGGCGCCGGGCGCCTGGGCGGGCGACAAGGGCTTCGTCGGCGGCACGAAGGAGAAGGCCACCGGCCTCACCCTCCTGGGAGCCCGCGAGTACGACCCGACGACGGCCCGCTTCATCAGCCCGGACCCGCTCATCGACGCGGGCGACCCGCAGCAGTGGAACGCGTACGGGTACTCGAACAACGACCCGGTCAACGGCTCGGACCCCAGCGGTCTCATGCGCACGCATGAGGATCAGGTCGCCTACGACATGGACCCATCGCCGGCTCCGGTGGAGGTCCACGTAGGATCCACGCCGCCCCGCCATACATCGTCGGGGTCGCATGCCGCCCAAGATTCCCTTGACAGCGCCAATGGCGAGGTGGCGAAGGCCAAGAAGCGCCGCGATGAGCTGCAGCACGCGATCATCGACGTCGTCATGGACCTGATCGGCTTCAACGACGCCCGGGACTGCTTCACCAAGGGCGATGTGATGGCCTGCATCAACACGGCCCTCAACTCGGTTCCGTGGGGAAAGATCTTCAAAGCGGTCAAGATAGGCATCAAGGCCTACAAGATCTACAAGGAGATGAACAAGGCCTACGACGCCATCCACGTCGCCGAGGGCAGGGCCGCGAAGGCCATGCAGGCATTCTCCAAGGCCAAGAAGGCGGAGGAGGAGGCGGCCGCCGCAGCGACGAAGGCAGCCAAATCAGGCGAAGGAGCCGCAGCCAAGGAATCGGCGAGCGATGCCGCCGGCACCGAGGCGAAAGCCGGCAAGGGCGAGGCCGACGCCGCGAAGAGCGAGGCGGAATCGGCCAACAGGAGCAGCGGCTCCGCCGAGTCCGAGGCCGGGGACGCCTGTCTCAAGCACAACAGCTTCCCCGCCGAGGTCCAGGTCCTGATGGCGGACGGCTCCACGAAGTCGATCGCCGATGTCCATGACGGCGACCGTGTGATGGCGACCGACCCGCAGACGGGTGAAAGCGCTGCCAAGACCGTCGTCACGACCATCACCACGCCCGACGACAAGGACTTCACCGACCTCACCCTGACCGACGACGCCGCTCCCCGCGGCCCGCCGGCAACGATCACTTCCACCCACCACCACCCCTACTGGAGCGAATCCCGCCACCAGTGGGTCGACGCGGGCGAACTCAAGCCGGGCGAAAAGCTCCGCCAGCCCGACGGCACGACCCTCAACATCACCGCGGTCCGCAACTACCCCTACGCGGTCACCACGCACAACCTCACGGTCGCCGACCTCCACACGTACTATGTGCTGGCGGGGGCCACGCCGGTACTCGTCCACAATTGCGGTGGCGGCGGCTTCAAGAACCCCGTCTCGCCGGATGAGATAACTGAGCTCAACCGCGGATTCGGCGGGATGGTCGCGGAGCGTGGAACTCCCGAGAACGTAATGATCAACGCGAGTCGCTATGGTAGCTTCTGGGAGAAGTCGGCCGTGGTGATTCGAGACATTGCCGGTAGTCACATGTTCGACAATGGAAATAAGCGAACTGCTCATGCTGTTGTATCCCAGCTAATGGATCGCAACGGCATCACCAGCGGGCCAACCTCGGATGAGCTGTGGAGTGTTATATCCAGAGTCGCCACTCCCAAAAAGGCAGGCCACAGCATGGATGTTGGGGAGATTGCCTCGATGTTGCGAGGGTATTGAGGGGAGTAGTGATGGTGGATATTGAGCTACTAATGGATCAGCTGGGGAGGGCTGGTGTCAGCGTCCTCCTCAAGGTTGACCATGAGCGCATGCAAACAGGACACAAGCCCTGGACGATGGTGATGTCAGGTCCAGGACTGGGTGGGCGCGAATTGATCCGTACGGACGCACCCACTCTTCAGAATTGCCTGAAGTACTGCCTTCGAGAGCTGAGCACGTGTCCCGGTGATTGGGGATGGCTGGAGTTGTATTCGTAGGTGCATTGAGAGGCCCCGCCGGAATGAATTTCCGGCGGGGCCTCTGCCGTGTTTGACGGCAACGGTGACGGCAACGTCAGTGGACGATGGTCGCGGCGGGTGGGTCGTCGGAGTCGTTGTCCGTCGGGCTGAAGGCGTTGCCAAGGGCGTCGATGGCTTGGCGTTGGATGCGAAGGCGGACGTGGGCGTAGACGCCGGCGGTGACGCCTATGTGGGCGTGGCCGAGGAGTTCCTTGATGACGACGAGGTCGACGCCTTGTTCTAGAAGCAGGGTGGCGGTTGAGTGGCGGAGGTCGTGGAAGCGGATGCGTCTGAGTCCGGCGCGGTCGAGGAAGCTACGGAAGCGGCGTGTGAGGTTGGCTGGGTCGAGAGGTCGGCCGGTGGGCGTGGTGAAGACGAGGCCGCTGTCTTGCCAGGCTGAGTCTGCGGCCTTGCGGTCCATGTCCTGTTGCTGCTTGTGCTCCTTGAGGAAGTGGATGCATTCGGTCGGGAGGGCGATGCTGCGTTCGGATGCTCGGGTCTTGGTGGGCAGGTGGGTGAGGCCGCCGGTGCGGGTGCGCTGGAGCGAGCGCCGGATGCTGGCGGTCCCGCTGTTGAGGTCGAGGTCTTCCCAATGGAGGCCGAGGAGTTCGCCTCTGCGGAGTCCGGTGCGGAGGGCGAGTTCGTACAGCGCGTGGAGCCGGTCGGCGCGGGCCGCGTCGAGGAACTGGCGGGCCTCCGCTGCGGTGAGCGGACGGAAGCGCCTGGGCTGGTGCGTGGTGGCCTTGACGTTGCGGGCGACGTTGCGGGGTAGTTCGTCTTCGCGGACGGCGTGTTCCAGTGCCGACTTGAGCACCGAGTGCACGTAGGTCACGGTCAAGGCGGACAGCTGCTTCTGGCAGCACTCGCTGACGGCGCAGCACTCCTTCCGTTCGGTGTCCAGGCCCTGGGCGCAGCACTGGCAGGTGGTGCGGAGTCGGTCGAGGAAGGTGCGTACGTCCTTGGCGGTGAGGCGGGCGATCTTCTTGGTGCCGAGGCTGGGGATGAGGTGGAGGCGGACGCAGGCGGCGTAGCGGGTGTGGGTGTTCTCGCGGAGTCGGTGGATGGCGACGCTGCCGAGCCAGTAGGTGAGGTACTCGCCGACGGTGCTGTCGGCAGTGGCGACGGGGAGGCCGCGGTTGCTGTCAGCGATCTTCTCGGCGAGTTTGTCTGCGGCTTCCCTCCGCGTGGCGCCGTAGACGCGGACGCGTTTGCGGGTGGCGTCGGCGGCGAGGACGTAGCCGGCGGCTTCCCAGCGGCCGTCTTTGCGCTGGTAGATGGTGCCTTCGCCGTTGGCGCGGGCCTTCTTGCGCTTGGGGGCGGTCATCGGGCGGCCTCTTCCAGGTGGCGCTGGACGTAGTCAGCGAGGGCGTGGGTGGGGATGCGGCGGGCGCGTCCGATGGTCAGGGAGGCCAGGCGGCGGGTGCGCAGGAGGTCGTAGAGGGCGGAGCGGCCGATCTTGAGGCGAGCCATGGCCTCGGGGACGGTGAGGAGTTCGTCGTCACGCATCGGCTGTCACCGCCTCTGCTCGTGTCGGGCCGCCGCCGATGAGGGTGGCGAGGCGTTCGAGGTCGGGGGTGAGGCCGGTGCCGTCGTAGGCCCAGTGGGCGAGGACGAGGGTGGTTGGTGAGGGCGGAGGGGTGTGTCGGCGGTGCCAGGCGGCGCGTGCGGCTCGGAGGGCGCTGAGGGTGGTGGAGTAGGCGCGGGTCTTGGTGGAGAAGTGGCCGCGGAAGCCGAGCATGTGGGCCCACTTGCGCAGGTTCAGGTGCTTGAGGTCGTCGTGGGCGCCGAGGGCCCAGGCGGTGCGGATCATGCGGGCGGCGTGCTCGGGTACGGACTCGAACCAGAGGTCGGTGATCTTCTTCAGCCGGTGGTCGAGGGTGCCGGTGGCGGCTTCGGTGCCCTTGGTGGCGTACTTGGCGACGTATCCGGCGACCTTGCCCTCGGTGATCGTGGTCCCGCCCTGGAAGGCGGAGGACTGGATGATCCTGATGTCGATCTGCTCGCCGAAGGCGAAGGAGCGGGTGCGACCGTTGACCTCTGATCCGTCGATGCGGGCGCGGGTGGCCGCGAGCCGGATGGCATCGGCCAGAAGTACGGGCGTGGCCCAGGCGGGTGGCGGGGTGCGGCTGCCTGTGGGGCCGTCGAGGCGGATCACGGCGTGGAAGTGGATCATTCCGCGCTGCTGGTACTCGGCGACCTTGGCATACGACACCCGGACGACCTTGGAGAGCAGTCGTTGCGGGAGTCCGGCTGCGGCGGCGATGGTGCGGCGCAGGTGGAGCATGAAGCGGGCCCACAGGGCGGGGGCGTGGGCGTTCCAGAGCACGGCGCCGGTGTAGTCGTACCGCTCGGGGTCGAGCGGGGTGCCGAGCAGTGGGTCGCCTTTGGTGTGGGTGCGTCCGCAGCGGCAGCGGGCGGAGCCGCTGGTGCGTCGCCCGTGGACCGGCCCGTACGAGGGCGCCGTGAGGGTGGCGAAGACGCGGGGGTGGGTGGCGACCTGGTCGGGGATGTTCTTGCCGCCGCGCAGGCCGGCGGCGATGAGGTGGTAGGTGTCCTGGCGGTAGAGCTCGGCGCAGGAGGGGCAGCGGGTGGTGCGGCGGTTGCCGCAGCGGACCAGCAGGTGCCCGGCGGGCAGCTCCTTGGACTTCAGTTCGCGCAGTATCTCGCCCGTGAACGCGTCGATCTCGGTGCGCTGACCTTCGAGCCGGATCGGCTGGGCGCAGCCACCGAGCGAGGATAGTTGCCGTACCACGCCGAGTAGGTTCCGGTACCCGGTGAATGTAGGTAGCGCGGCCTTGGCGGGTTCGGGGCGGGGGATTGTGGTGGTGGGGTTGTGCGGTGGCATGCTGGCGGGACCTCTCTGCGCTGCGGCACACGCGTGTGCCGTGGATGGATGGGGAGGGAGGCCCCGGCAGGGGCGAGGGTTTGGCGACTACACGCCCTTGCCGGGGATCACTGCGAAGCAGGACCAGGAGGCGGCGGTCACGCGGCCTTGTCCAGGTCGATGTGGTTGGGCAGGTCGCGGACCTTGAGCCCTTCGGCGCACATGAGGTCGTTGATCTGCCAGCAGGCTTCGGTGGGCAGGTAGACCGAGCGCAGCCGGACGGGGGTGCGCATGTCGCCGACGGAGGCGATGGAGACGCCCTGGGGCATGGTGCGGTCGGCGGCGGTGATGTCCAGTTCCCGGCCGTCGGGGAAGAGGTGCAGGAAGTCCTCGACGGTGTCGACGCGGTGGCAGATCCGGGCGGACAGGTTGGTGCGGACGGCGGTGGTGAGCACGTCGGCGGAGGGTTTCTGGGTGAGGAGCCACAGCCGGATGCCGAACTTGGCGCCCTGGCTGGCGATGGCGAGCAGCTCGGCCTCGAAGCGTTCGCGGGCCTTGCGGTCCGGGTGCCGGGTGTAGTTCGCCACCTCGTCGATCACCACGAGCAGCAGCGGCAGCTCCGGGCTGAACTCGGTGATGCGGTCAGTGCGACCGGACCAGAACAGCCGCTCACGGCGCTGCATCTCCTCGCGCACCCAGCGCAGGATCTCGGTCGGCACCTCGGGGTGGACGGCATCGGAAACCTTGTAGGCAGTACGCCACCAGGGCGCGACAGCTCCGAGGTTGGGGTCGATCACGATCAGACGCACATCCCGCATGAGCGAGGCGTAGGCGAGCAGGGTGTTGACGGTGATCGACTTGCCGGAGCGGGTGGGGCCGGCGACCAGGGCGTGCGCGGAGTATGCGAGGTTGAGCACGATAGGGGTGCCGTCCTCGTCCCAGCCGAGCAGCACGTCATCGGTGGAGACGAACTGACCCGGTCGGCACACCGGGGAGCCATCAGGACCGAGCAGCGGTGAGCGGATCACCGCCTCCAGCGGCTCACGCCGGAACCCACGCGCGACGATCACTCCGGGCTTGGGCTGGCTGATCCGGATGCGGCGCATTCCCCAGGCGTCGCACAGGCCCTCGCTGGCGTCCTGCCAGGCGCTCAGCCCGACCTGCGGCAGGGCATCGGCGGTGACGGTGACGCCGAAGGCGTCGGCACGGGTGCGCAAACGCGGCACCAGCACCTGCGGCTTCGGCTGTTGCTCCTGCGGCCCGAACTGCTGGAGCACGGTGGGAGTGGCGTCCTTGACTGCCAGGCCGAGCATCGGGGCGAGCCGCTTCCAGCCCCACCGCAGCCGCCGCGCCTGCCGCAGGCTGATCCGGGTCTCGGCGTCGGCCCGGTACCAGCGGGCGACGCAGTACCCGGCCCAGCCCAGCAGTCCGAGCACGCCGAGACAAACCACGGCCAGGAGCGCGAGCCCGAGGGGGTTGCCGCTCATCAGGCGCCCGCCTTGGCGGTGACGGCGTCGGCGCGCAGGGAGATGCCGTGCCGGTCCTTCCCGTGGATCTCGTTCTCCCAGGCCGACGCGACAAGCCCGGTGAAGACGACCGGCAGGCCGACCTTCAGGCCCTTGCCGAGACCCGGCTCCGGGACCTTCACGGTGATCACTTCGGCGCGGCCGTTGAAGGCGAACATCACGTCCACCAGGTGCAGGTGCGCGCCGGTGCCCCGGTCGATCGCGGGCTGCTGGCCTTCGCGGTCCTTGAAGTGCGGCCGGGACTCGGAGGCCAGGATCACCAGGGCCTGGGACTGGTCGATGGGCATGGTCTTCACGGCAAACCTCCAGGTAGAGGGGTGCGAGCCACCCGTGTGGGTGATCGCGTGCCGCAACCATACATTCATTCCATCCGAAGTCCATCCCTATTGAGTTCCATCCGTTCTCGCCATGGTCCATCCATCCGGCGGTTACCCTGACCCCGTGAGGCCGCTGAGCTGGTGAAACACGACAGGCAGCGGGCGGCCCGCGGCGGATGGAATCGGAATCGGACCGGGGATGGACATGGCTGCTGCTGACGAAGCGCGCTTGACGTTCGAACGCATCGCGGACGACCTGCGGCAGCAGATCCGGGACGGCGAACTACGTCCAGGCCAGCTCCTGCCGACGCAGAGCCAGCTCATGCAGACCTACAAGGCATCCAGCCTGACCGTGCAGAAGGCCATCCGGCTCCTCAGGAACGAGGGCTGGGTCATCGCCCGCCAGGGGCGCGGCACTTTCGTCACGCGCTCAGCCGACTTCGAGGACGCCTTCGAGAAGGTCGCCGGCGACCTCCAGCAGCAGATCTATACCGGCACTCTGGCACCCGGGGCCAGGCTGCCCGCCCGCGAGGTCTTGGCGGAGCACTACGCGGTGCCGCTCAACGTGGTCACCAACGCCATCTCTCTGCTGGCGGGCAACTTCCTCCTGCGCTACCCCGGCGAGCTGCCCGGCGACGAGGTCTACGTACGCGACTGGGACGACCACGGCTTCGCCACCCAGCTCATCCACGGCCGCCTGGTCCGCAAGATCAGGGACGGATCACTGGCCAGGGGCGCCACGGTCACCGTGGACGAGGTGGTCGATACGATCGGCGGCGACCCGGAATCCGCAGACCAGGCCCTGACCTTCCTCGCCCTGGAGGGCAGGATGAAGAAGGCCCACCAGCGGAACGGGTCGATAGCGTACGTCGTCGTGGGGGGCGAGTTCGGCACAGAGGTGCCGGTCGCGGTGCAGCCGGTGGCCGAGTCGGACGAAGCGTCGGCTGCCCCGCAGAAGGCGTTCCCGGCTGCCGGAGTGGCGGATCTGGCCTACAAGCTGGAACGAGCCCTGGAGCGGATCGAGGAGCTGGAGGAGCGTGTCGAACGCCTCGAAGGCCGCGACGCGGACTGAGGCGGACACGTGAACGACAGCATCCCCGAAGGCCGCAGGCTGGCATTCGGGGACGCTTCGCGTGGATCGGTCAGGGCTGGTACTCGTAGCCGATGGTGAACCGGGGCGGCAGGCACCACTCCCCGTACTCGATGACCCCCTCCGCGTCCGACCATCGGTGGGCGCCGGCCAGGATCGGGGAGCCGATCGGCAGCCCCAGGGCGCTGGCCTCTCGGGCGTCGGCGGGGCGGGCGTGCATGTCGTCACGGGCGTGGGTGATCGTGCGCCCGGTGGCTTCCAGGACTCGGGCGGACAGTCCGTGATTGCGGCCCGGGGCGGTGTTCAGCAGGTCCGGTACGAGGGCGGCGAACGGGGCCGGGTACCAGGTCACCGCGAACACGGTCCGGGTCTTGCCCCGCCCAGCCAGCCACTCGCGCCGCACCACCTGGTCCCCGGCCTCCAGGTCGAAGATCTCCGCCACATACAGCGGCGGAATGATCAGCTCGGCCGCCGTCACCCGGCTCGTCTCACCCTCGGCCAGGAACGACTTCACCCGCTGGACCCGGGCCAGCCGGTCCCGCGCCGACAGCGTCCAGCGCGGGTCATCGGCGACATAGGTGCCGCGCGGGGTGGTGCGGATGAAGTTCTCCACCTGGAGGGCCTGCAAGGCGCGGGAGACGGTGGCGGCCGCAGCCTGCCACTGGCCGGCGATCTCCCGGTTCGTCGGCAGCTTGGCGCCCGGCTCAAGCTCTCCCGACAGGATGCGCTCCCGGAAGTGATCCGCGATCTTCGTGAACGTCTTGGAACTGGGCATAAGGCTTGCCCCTCCGTTGAGTTGACGTAATGTCAGTGAGAGCACACTAGTGCACTACGAACCGTAGCGGGAGTGCTTCGGCCACTCGAATACTGAACTAGAGCACCGACCTGTCAAGAGGTCGGCCATGTCACGTTCGAGAGGTGGCGATGTGCAGTGACGGAGCCGACCAGGTACTCGACCCCGCCGGTCGAACTCCCCTTGCGCCTGGACCCGGAGCCGGCACCGGTCGAGGGCTGCGCGGGCTGTGCCGAGCTGGCCAACGTGCGTGACCGGGCCCGCCTGGTGGGCGATATGACCACCGTCAGCGACTGCAACGTCTACATGCGACGCCACCCGGAGGGCCACCAGTGAGCCCCCGCGCCGTATACCGGCACATCCCCCACACCATCCGCCACGCACCCGAAGGCGGCATCACCTACAAGACGTTCTGTGCCA
Source organism: Streptomyces sp. NPDC051578 (assembly GCF_044454045.1). Classification (NCBI taxonomy): domain Bacteria; kingdom Bacillati; phylum Actinomycetota; class Actinomycetes; order Kitasatosporales; family Streptomycetaceae; genus Streptomyces; species Streptomyces sp. NPDC051578. Next base: position 56,719 of record NZ_JBITDH010000008.1, on the reverse strand, counting down.
CTGCCAACTGCGGAGCCGAATCCGGACCCCACGCCGAGCAGGAAGCCGCACAGGACTGGGCGCTCCGTCACACCGGACACACCGGCCACGAGCTCTTCAGACGCGTCTTCACCGACCACGCCAAGGTCACCCGAGCCGAGTAGAACCACCACCGCAAACCGGAACAGCACCCACACGCCGGAGGCCATCGCGCCAGGCCAGCGGCCCAGCCGGACGCTCGGCCACCGACCACGGCGTACCGCCGAAGCGGGATGCGTCCAAACTTTCTCTACGTCTTCAAGGCGACCCGCTGACGCGGGTCGCGCGCGGCACGGCCGCCCACCCGGCCCGCTCTCGGCTCCGCCACCGCGGGCCGGCCAGCGACCAGGCCGCGCAGAGGCAGCGCAGCGGCTACCGGAAGCGCGAAGAAGACCGGACGCGCCCGCGCGGCGATCGCCAGGCCGACGGCGAGGCGACGGAGGGGAGTTGGCCGGGGCGGAGGCCCGGAGGTGGGGCCGGTCGGCTCCGTGGGCTTTACCCACCTCCCCGGGTCGGGGCCCGCGTAGGGCAAGACCAGGGGGCCACTCGTTCAAATTCCGGGCAGGTCCAAAGCCTGCCCGAGTTGCCGGGCCAGCGTACGGCCCCCTGACCATGCCCGACCCCAACCCGGGCAGGACACCGGCCAAAGCCCACTCCACCGCCCTCACGCACGTAGCCGTCTGACGGCAACGCTGACGGCAACAGGGGCGAACAGCAGGGGACTTCCACGTGCTTCCACGGACGGGCCAGAATTCGCTGACCAGCGAAAATGCAGGGGAAGACTGTCCAGCGAGCACACGTACTATGTGCTGGCTGGCGCTACGCCGGTCCTGGTTCACAACTGCGGTACGGTTTATCGCGGTGATACGAGGTCGCCCATTGAGATCGAAGAGGCCGGCGGATTTATGCCCCGCAATCCGGATGCGGGCACAACCCTTGGCGAGTACGTAGAAAACAATACTCACGGTAGCTTCGTATCGACGTCCAGGCATGCACAGACTGCTGCCACTTTCCCCACTGCCAGGCATGGGTACGTATACGAGATTAGTGGGGCACCGGGCGGAATTGATGTTAACGCGAGAATGGGCGGCATGAACCCAAATGCCCACGAGGCGGAGATAGCCTTCGATGGTGGAATCTCGTGGGAGCATGTGACCCGAGTCTGGAAGAAGGACGAGTGGGGTGAGATTGACTTCGACTACGATGAGCCAATTTGGCAGAGGTAGCGGTCCATCCCAGTCGATCGGGGAAGAACATGGAAGTTCCAAAGGGCCAAAGAGGGTCGCTGCGCTACGGGTGTGACCTCACCATCGACGATGTCACACGCCTGGAATCGTTCCTCATGGCCCGAACTGCGCGACTGGCCCAGGCGGAGCGCGGAACTGACGAGCGGCAAATGGTGCGTGCCGTCAGAACCACCCTGCATCATCTCGTGGTCACGCTTCAGCATTCCCTACCTTTCGCGGACGGAGGCAATGAGGCGCAGCCATTGATCCGCCTGCAGGTCGATGTGTCATGGAATGCCTTGTGGGCGCTGGCCTCTCCATGGCAGTGGCATGAGGAGTACGATCAAGAGCGATGGCGTTCCGTCAAGTATTGGAATGAGAACCAAAAGGAAGAATTCGAAGCGCGTTTGGCTGGCGAATTTTCCAAGGATCGACGCCGCAGCGCCTCCGGCGATGGCAGTCAATAAGCCCTGAGGGCAGGGCGCATGCATAGCCGATAAATCGCCGCAAATTTCCCCTGATTCTGGTCGCAGGGGAAGTTTTGAAGCCCCGCCGGATTCCGATTCCGGCGGGGCTTCTGCGCGCTTGACGGCAGTAGCTGACGGTAACGTCAGCGGACGGCCGGTCCGCAAGGAGGTGGGTCGGCAATGGCGTCTGGAACGGTGGTCTCGGTGGAGTTGCGGAGCGTGCGTCACAGGAGGTCGATGGCGTCGCGTTGGAGCCGGACTCGGACGTGGGCGTAGACGGTGGCGGTGACGCCGATGTGGGCGTGGCCGAGGAGTTCTTTGATCACGACGAGTTCGATGCCTTGCTCCAGGAGCAGGGTGGCGGTGGGGTGCCGTAGGTCGTGGAAGCGAATCCGGCGGAGCTCTGCCCGATCGAGGAGGGCACGGTAGCTGCGATTGAGGTTCGCTGGATCGATCGGCCCTCCTGCTGGCGTGCTGAAGACGAGGCCGTTGTCCCTCCAGTCCTCCGCTGCTGCCTCTCGTTCTCCTTCCGTACCTCACGGTGTCCCTTGAATGAGTGGATGCACTCGCTGGGGAGGGCGATGCGCCGTTCGGATGCGCGGGTCTTGGTGGGCAGGGCGGTCAACCCGCCGTTCTGGGTGCGCTAGAGGGTGCGGCGAATGCTGGCAATGCCGTTCTGGAGGTCGAGGTCTTCCCACTGGAGGCCGAGGAGTTCGCCCTTGCGGAGTCCGGTGCGGAGGGCGAATTCGTACAGCGCGAACAGGCGGTCATCGCGGGCGGAGCGAGGAACTGACGGGCTTCATCTCCCGTGAGTGGTTCGAACCAACGAGGACGTGGTGTACCGGTGCGGACGTTGCGGGCCACGTTGCGTGTGGTCTCCTCCTCGCGGACGGCGTGCTCCAAGGCCCACTTAAGGACGGAGTGGATGTACGCCAGCGTCAGCGGCGAGAGTCGCTTGGAGCAGCACACTCCGGCTGCGCAGCAGCGGGCCTGATCACGGCGGGCGTCAACGTTGCGTGTGCAGCACTGGCAGGTGGTGCGGAGCTGGTTGAGCCAAGTGCGGACGTCCTTGGCGGTGAGCTTGGCCAGCTTCCTCTTGCCCAGGCCGGGGATGAGGCGCTGGTGGACGCAGGCGGTGTAGCGGGTGTGGGGGTTCTCGCGGAGCTGGTGGATTGCGACGGCCTCCAGCCAGTACGTCAGGTACTCGCTGATGTTGCCCTGCGAGTTGGACGCGTGCCATGACCTGAGGCACGGTCAGCAGTTCCTGCAGCTTACTCGGTGCCTGGTGGGGCACGGTGGGCTGATGCGAGGTCATCAGCAGCCCCCTTCCGCTAGGAACTGCCGTTCCGGTTCTCTGAGGTGCCATACGCCAGCAGTGAGGAGCCCGGCGCCGGGGCTGTTACCCGAACCGTGGTAGGTCCAGTGGCCGAGGACGAGGTTGTCGTCGGTCGAGGTCGGGACGGCCGGCCTTGGCGCGGGCCTGTTCGGTGTGCCAGGCGCGGCGGGCGTCGCGGAGCGCGCCGTGGAGCTGGTGGCGTCTAGTGGGGACCTGCTTTGGACGGTTTTTTCGAGCTTCTCGCGGGGCGCGGCCAAAGCTTCCATGTAGGTGGTGCCTCGGCCCCGCTGGACTGGACGGGGGCTTCCCAGTGACCGGATCTCGACGCGCAGCGTCGCTCTTCTGTGTGGTTCAGGGGACCCGCATGCCGGGACTGCGGGCCTTGTTGATCCGGTCGTGCGGCAGCCGGGTGCCGAGAGCGAGGAAACGCGCGCACAGTTGTGCACTCGGAGGCTTGGGAAACCTCCCGTCGGCGGCGACGGGAGGTGCGGCGGGCGCGCGGCCTGAGGTAGCAGTTGGGACGTCGATGAGGGCGTCGCCGTGTCGGGGTAGGGCGCTCTCCTCGACCGGGCGATCGGTCGGGGAGAGCGTCCTGCGGTGCGGGGTTATTCGGACTCGGACTCCAGGGTGCCCTCCGTGGCGAGGTAGACCTCGCGGAGGGATTCGAGGATCTGGGGGTCCGGCTTTTCCCACATGCCGCGGGATTCGGCCTCCAGGAGGCGTTCCGCGATGCCGTGGAGGGCCCAGGGGTTGGCCTGTTCGAGGAAGGCGCGGTTCTCGGGGTCCAGGACGTAGGTTTCCGTCAGCTTGTCGTACATCCAGTCGGCGATCACGCCGGTGGTGGCGTCGTAGCCGAACAGGTAGTCGACCGTCGCCGCGAGTTCGAAGGCGCCCTTGTAGCCGTGGCGGCGCATCGCCTCGATCCACTTGGGGTTGACGACGCGAGCGCGGAAGACGCGCGAGGTCTCTTCGACCAGGGTGCGGGTCTTGACCGTTTCCGGGCGGGTGGAGTCGCCGATGTACGCCTCGGGGGCCGTGCCGCGAAGGGCGCGGACCGTGGCGACCATGCCGCCGTGGTACTGGAAGTAGTCGTCGGAGTCGGCGATGTCGTGCTCGCGGGTGTCCGTGTTCTTCGCCGCGACGGTGATCCGCTTGTAGGCGGTCTCCATTTCGGCGCGGGCCGGACGTCCCTCCAGGCCGCGGCCGTACGCGTAGCCGCCCCAGACCGTGTAGACCTCCGCGAGGTCGGCGTCGGTGCGCCAGTCGCGGGAGTCGATCAGCTGGAGGATGCCGGCGCCGTACGTGCCGGGGCGCGAGCCGAAGATGCGGGTGGTGGCCTTACGTTCGTCGCCGTGGGCGGCGAGGTCGGCCTGGGCGTGGGCGCGGATGAAGTTCTCGGTGTGCGGTTCGTCCAGGGAGGCCGCCAGCCGGACCGCGTCGTCCAGGAGGCCGATCACGTGCGGGAACGCGTCGCGGAAGAAGCCCGAGATGCGCAGGGTGACGTCGATGCGGGGGCGGCCGAGTTCCGGGAGGGGGATGGGCTCGATGCCCGTGACGCGGCGCGAGGCCTCGTCCCAGACGGGGCGGATGCCGAGCAGGGCCAGGGCTTCGGCGACGTCGTCGCCCGCCGTGCGCATCGCGCTCGTGCCCCAGAGGGAGAGGCCGACGGAGGCGGGCCATTCGCCGTTGTCCGTGCGGTAGCGGGTCAGGAGCGAGTCGGCCAGGGCCTGGCCCGTCTCCCACGCGAGGCGGGAGGGGACGGCCTTGGGGTCCACCGAGTAGAAGTTGCGGCCGGTCGGCAGGACGTTGACCAGGCCGCGCAGGGGCGAGCCCGAGGGGCCCGCAGGGATGAACCGGCCGTCGAGGGCGGCCACGACGTGGGCGATCTCGTCCGTGGTGCCGGCCAGGCGGGGGACGACCTCCCGTGCGGCGAAGGTGAGGACCGCCGAAACCTCCGGGGCGTGGTCCGCCGCGACCGATGCGACCGCGTCCGGAGACCAGTTCGCGTCCTCCATCGCCTGGACCAGGGCGCGGGCCGTCTCCTCCACCGCGTCCGCCGAGGTGCGGGTCGGCGCGGACTCGTCCAGGCCGAGGGCCTCGCGCAGGCCCGGCAGGGCCGTCGTACCGCCCCAGATCTGGCGGGCGCGCAGGATCGCCAGGACCAGGTTGACCCTGGCCTCACCGGTCGGGGCGCCGCCGAGGACGTGGAGCCCGTCGCGGATCTGGGCGTCCTTGACCTCGCAGAGCCAGCCGTCGACGTGCAGGAGGAAGTCGTCGAAGCCCTCGTCGTCGGGGCGCTCTTCGAGGCCCAGGTCGTGGTGGAGCTTCGCCGCCTGGATCAGGGTCCAGATCTGCGCCCGGATGGCGGGCAGCTTCGCCGGGTCCATGGCGCTGATCTGCGCGTACTCGTCCAGGTGCTGTTCGAGGCGGGCGATGTCGCCGTACGACTCCGCGCGCGCCATCGGCGGCACCAGGTGGTCGACCAGGGTGGCGTGGACGCGGCGCTTGGCCTGCGTGCCCTCGCCCGGGTCGTTGACGAGGAAGGGGTAGATCAGGGGGAGGTCGCCGAGGGCGGCGTCCGGGGCGCAGGAGGCGGAGAGGCCGGCGTTCTTGCCGGGCAGCCACTCCAGGTTGCCGTGCTTGCCCAGGTGGATCATCGCGTCCGCGCCGAAACCGCCGTCTTCCTCGCGGGCCTGGATCCAGCGGTACGCGGCCAGGTAGTGGTGCGACGGCGGCAGGTCCGGGTCGTGGTAGATCGCGATCGGGTTCTCGCCGAAGCCGCGCGGCGGCTGGATGAGGATCAGGAGGTTCCCGCGGCGCAGGGCCGCCAGGACGATGTCGCCCTCGGGGTTGGCGGACGTGTCGACGAACATGCTGCCCGGGGCCTCGCCCCAGTGCGCGTTGACGCTGTCGCGCAGTTCCGCCGGGAGCTCGGCGAACCACCGCTTGTAGTCGGCGGCGGGGATGCGGACGGGGTTGCGGGCCAGCTGCTCCTCGGTGAGCCAGTCCTGGTCGTGGCCGCCGGCCTCGATCAGGGCGCGGATCAGCTCGTCTCCGTCGCCGGAGACCAGGCCGGGGATGTCGGCGGTCGGACCGAAGTCGTAGCCCGCGGCGATGAGGGTGCGCAGCAGTTCGACCGCGCTGGCCGGAGTGTCCAGGCCGACCGCGTTGCCGATGCGGGAGTGCTTGGTCGGGTACGCGGAGAGGACCAGCGCCACCTTCTTGTCGCGGCGCTCGATGTGGCGCAGCCGGGCGTGGCGTACGGCGATGCCCGCGACGCGGGCGGCCCGCTCGGGGTCGGCCACGTAGGCGGGCAGGCCGTCGTCGTCGAGCTCCTTGAAGGAGAACGGGACGGTGATCAGGCGGCCGTCGAACTCCGGGACGGCGACCTGGGTGGCGGCGTCCAGCGGGGAGAGGCCCTCGTCGTTCTCCTCCCACGCGCTGCGGGAGCCGGTCAGGCACAGGGCCTGGAGGATCGGCACGCCGAGCGCGGCCAGGGCACCGGCGTCCCACGACTCGTCGTCGCCGCCGGCCGAGGCGGTGGCCGGCTTGGTGCCGCCCGCCGCGAGGACGGTGGTGACGATGGCGTCCGCCGACTCCAGGGCGGTGAGCAGCTCCGGCTCCGGGGTGCGGAGGGAGGAGACGTAGAGGGGCAGCGGCTGGGCGCCGTGGGCCTCGATGGCCTCGCACAGGGCGTGCACGAAGGCGGTGTTGCCGCTCATCTGGTGGGCGCGGTAGTAGAGAACGGCGACCCGGGGGCCGGTGGTACCGGCCGGGGTGCGCTCCAGGGGACCCCAGGTGGGGGCGGCCGCGGGGGGCTCGAAGCCGTGGCCGGTGAGGAGCACGGTGTCGGAGAGGAAGCGGGCCAGCTGGTCCAGGTTGGCGGGGCCGCCGTGGGCGAGGTAGGCGTGCGCTTCGGCGGCGATGCCGATGGGGACGGTGGAGGCCTCCATCAGCTGGGCGTCCGGGGCCTGTTCGCCGGTCAGGACCACGACCGAGCGGTGCTGGCCGGGGGCCAGGAGCAGGTCGAGGCCGTCCTGCCAGGCGCGGAGGCCGCCGAGGAGGCGTACGACGACCAGGTCGACCCCGTCGAGGAGGGCGGGGAGGTCGTCGAGGGGAAGGCGGGAGGGGTTCGCGAACCGGTACGGGACGGGCCCGTCGGCTGCGCGGGCGCTGAGCAGATCGGTGTCGGACGTCGACAGCAGCAGGATCATGCGGCGGCAGGCCTTCCTCGGGGTTTCCGCGCCCCGGGCAGTGTGGACGGCGGGAGTTCCTGACTCACCCTGCCGGTTGCTCCGCGGGGTTCACAGTGGCGGGACCGCGCCGGAATCGCACCGGGCTTCCTCCCATGTCGCCGTCCTCGGCGATGGCGGGCCGTGTGGCTCCGCCGGTGGTCATCTTAGGTGGGTGCGGGCGGGGCGGGGCGGCGGGGGTGCGGGTGTGGGTGCGGGTGTGGGTGCGGGGCGTTGTGGGGGCTCTGCCCCCGGGCCCCCGCGCCTCAAACGCCGGCGGGGCTGGATTCGGGCGGCGGGGTTGGATGTGTCGGGCGGGGGCGCTGAGTCCCAGCCCCTCCGGCGCCTCGAACGGCGGTGGGCTGGGTCGGGGGGTGGGGGTGGAGGTGGAGTTGGGGCTCCGGGTGGGGGGACGCAGATCAGGGTGGCGGTGGACACAGGCCGGGGGTGGGGAAACGTGGGTATGCTCGCGGCCATGCCACAGCCGCCTTCCGCCGCATCGCGGGACGAACCCGTCATACGGGAGCGCGGTGACGCATGTCCCGGCGCGTTGCGGCTGCACTCGGCGGACGACGGGTACCTCGCGCGGGTCCGGATACCCGGGGGGATGCTCGGGGCGCGCGCGGCCGGGCTGCTCGCCGATGCGGCGGACCGGCTCGGCGACGGGCACATCGACCTCACCTCGCGCGGCAACGCGCAGTTGCGCGGGCTGGGCGCCTCCTGCGGAGGAGAGCTCGCCTCCGTACTGGCTGCATCCGGACTGCTGCCCGTGGCTTCCCACGAACGGGTGCGCAACATCGTGGCCTCGCCGCTCACCGGGCTCGACCGCAGCGGCCTGCCCGACGTGGCGCCCTGGGTCGCGGAGCTGGACCGGCTGCTCTGCGCGGACGAAGAGGCCGTCGCGCTGTCCGGGCGTTTCCTGTTCGCCCTCGACGACGGGCGCGGCGACGTGAGCTCCCTCGACGCCGACGTGAACCTGCTCGCGCAGGGGCCCGGGCACGCCCTGCTCACCACGGCCGGAGCCCGCGACGGACTGCTCGTGTCCGCCACGGACGCCCCGCGGGCCGCCCTGGTCGCCGCCCGGTACTTCCTCGACGCCGCCCGGGACGCCGGGACGCGGGCCTGGCGGGTCGCCGAACTGCCCGCCGAACAGGCCCTCACCGTCACGGAGTTGGGGCAACGGCTGACCGGCGCCGCAGTCGGGTCGACCGTCATGGCCGATGCCGCCGCGCCGCGGGGCGCCGCGCCCGAACCCGGCGTGGTCGAAGGGCCCGGGCGGAGCGCGGCGCTTTCCGTGCTCGCGCCCCTGGGACGCCTCACCACCGCCCAGTGGAACCTGCTGGCCGGCCTCACCGGGCGGCTGCGCCTGACCCCCTGGCGCGGCGTCGTCGTTCCCGGCCTGACCACCGCCACCGCGGCGGACGCCCTCGCCGTCCTCGCCGACGCCGGGCTGATCACCACCCCCGCCGACCCCTGGCGGTCCGTGACGGCCTGTACGGGGCGCCCCGGGTGCGCCCGGTCCCACAGCGACGTGCGCGCCGACGCGCGGGCCGTCACCGCCCTCGCGGGCGGAGCGCTGCCCGTGCACTGGTCGGGATGCGAACGGCGCTGCGGACATCCGCGCGGCACCGCCTGGGCGGACGTGCTGGCCACCCCCGACGGATACGACCTCCGCGCCCCCGGCCACGCCCCCTGCCACGGCGTACGGCCCACCGACCTTCCCGCGGCCCTCAGGGACGCACGCCGCACCACCTCCCACGACGCAGCGAAGAAATGAGCGAGTACACAGTGTTCGAGTACGAGAAGGACGGCGCGGCGATCTACCGCCAGTCCTTTGCCACGATCCGCGCCGAGGCGGACCTCTCCGGGCTGCCCGCCTCGGTCGCCCAGGTCGCGGTGCGCATGATCCACGCCTGCGGGATGACCGACCTGCCGCAGGACCTGGGCTACACGCCCGACGTCGTGCTGCGGGCGCGGGCCGCCCTGAACGCCGGCGCGCCGATCCTGTGCGACGTACAGATGGTGGCGAGCGGTGTCACCCGCAAGCGGCTGCCCGCGGACAACGACGTCATCTGCACCCTCTCCGACCCGGCCGTCCCGGCGCTCGCCGCGAAGATGGGCACCACCCGCAGCGCAGCGGCCCTCGAAGTCTGGCGGGACCGGGGCCTGTTGGAGGGTTCCGTGATCGCCGTCGGCAACGCGCCGACCGCGCTGTTCCGGCTGCTGGAGATGATCGAGGAGGGTGCACCGCGCCCCGCCGCCGTGATCGGCGTCCCGGTCGGCTTCATCGGCGCCGCCGAGTCGAAGGACGCGCTCGCCGAACACCCCTGCGCACTGGACCACTTGATCGTGCGCGGCCGGCGCGGCGGCAGCGCCATCGCGGCCGCCGCCGTCAACGCGATCGCGAGCGAGGAAGAATGAGCACCGCGAACAGCACCGGCCCCGGGAAGCTCTACGGCGTGGGGCTCGGGCCCGGCGACCCCTCCCTGATGACCCTGCGGGCCGTCGAGGTGATCGCCGAGGCCGACGTCGTCGCGTACCACTCCGCGCGCCACGGCCGGTCCATCGCCCGCTCGATCGCCGCGAAGCACCTGCGCGCCGACCACATCGAGGAGCCGCTGGTCTACCCGGTCACCACCGAGACCACCGACCACCCCGGCGGGTACCAGGGCGCCATGGAGGAATTCTACGAGGCCTCCGCCGCCCGCCTCGCCGCGCACCTCGACGCCGGCCGGACCGTGGCCGTGCTCGCGGAGGGCGACCCGCTCTTCTACGGCTCTTACATGCACATGCACAAGCGGCTCGCCGACCGCTACGAGGCCGAGGTGATCCCCGGGGTGACCTCGGTGAGCGCCGCCGCCGCGCGGCTCGGCACCCCGCTCGTGGAGGGCGAGGAGGTGCTGACCATCCTGCCCGGCACCCTGCCCGAGGAGGAGCTCACCGCCCGGCTCGCCGCCACCGACTCGGCGGTCGTCATGAAGCTCGGGCGCACCTTCCCCGCCGTGCGGCGGGCCATGGAGGACAGCGGCCGGCTCGCCGAGGCCCGCTACGTCGAGCGCGCCACGATGGCCGGGGAGCGCACCGGAGCCCTCGCCGACACCGACCCGGACAGCGTGCCGTACTTCGCCGTCGCCGTCGTGCCCAGCCGCGTCGGCAACCCGGGCAGCGTGCCGTCCGGGCCGGGCGGGGTCGTGGTCGTCGGGACCGGGCCGGCCGGGCCGCTGTGGCTGACCCCGCAGACCCGGCGGGCGCTCGCGGACGCCGAGGTGCTCGTCGGGTACACGACGTACCTGGACCGGGTGCCGGTGAAGCCGGGCCAGGTCCGGCACGGCTCCGACAACAAGGTGGAGTCCGAGCGCGCCGAGTTCGCCCTGGACCTCGCCCGGCGCGGCAAGCGGGTGGCGGTGGTCTCCGGCGGCGACCCCGGGGTCTTCGCCATGGCCACGGCGGTCCTGGAGGTCGCGGGGCAGCCGGAGTACAAGGACGTGCCCGTACGGGTCCTGCCGGGGGTGACCGCGGCCAACGCGGCCGCCGCGGCGGCGGGGGCCCCGCTGGGCCACGACTACGCCACCATCTCGCTGTCCGACCGGCTCAAGCCCTGGGAGGTCATCGCCGAGCGGCTGCGGTCCGCCGCGCAGGCCGATCTGGTGCTCGCCCTGTACAACCCGGGTTCGCGCAGCCGGACCTGGCAGGTGGCGCAGGCCCGCGAGCTGCTGCTCGAACTGCGCTCGCCGCAGACCCCGGTGGTCGTCGCACGTGACGTGGGCGGCCCCGAGCAGTCCGTCCGGATCGTCACGCTGGACGCACTGGTCCCGGAAGAGGTGGACATGCGCACGATCCTGCTGGTCGGCTCCTCGCAGACCCAGGTCACGGAGCGGGCCGACGGGACCCGCCTGACCTGGACCCCGCGCCGTTACGGGTAAGGGGCCGCCACCGAGGCCCCGGGCGCGCCGACTCGCGGTCGGCGCGTCCGGGGCCTTCTCACGCTCCGCGAGCCGGGCAGGGGGCGGCGGCCTTCCGCGCCCCGCGCCGGCGTCCGGCGCCGAGCAGGCCGCGCCGCGACAGCGCGCCCGGCGCCGCCGACGAGGGCGAGCAGGCCCAGGTCCTGCGCCCGGCCCGCCGCGATCTGGGCCGTTCGGCGGCGAGCAGGCGCGTCCCGGCGGTGTGCGGCCGCCCGACGGCTTCGCCGAGAGGTCGGGGCCCTTGCCGCGGGGGCGGATCAGGTCGGGTGGGTCGCCAGCCAGTCGCGGGCCGCCTCCACGGAGGCGGCCTCCGCCACGCCCGCCGGCACCGGTGGCCGGCGTACGACGACCACCGGGATGCCCGCCTCGCGGGCCGCGGTCAGCTTGGGGGCGGTGGCACAGCCGCCGCTGTCCTTGGTCACCAGGACGTCGATCCGGTGCCGGGCCAGCAGTTGCCGCTCGTCGTCCAGGGTGAACGGGCCCCGAGCCAGCAGCACTTCGAGACGCGGCGGAGCGGGCGGGCCCGGGGCGTCCACCGAACGCACCAGGAACCAGGGCTCGGTGAGGTGCGCGAAGTGGTGCAGGCCCATCCGGCCGGTGGTGAGGAAGACCCGCTCACCGAGGCCGGGCAGCAGCGCCGCCGCCCCGGCGAGGGAGTCCGTGAAGTGCCAGTCGTCGCCAGGCGCCGCCGCCCAGCCGGGACGGCGCAGCGCCAGCAGCGGGATCCCCGAAAGGGCCGCGGCCCGGGCCGCGTTGAAGCTCATGCGCTCCGCGAAGGGGTGCGTGGCGTCGACCAGGTGGCTGACCCCGTGGGCGCGGATCCAGGCCGCCAGGCCGTCCGGGCCGCCGAAGCCGCCGATCCGCGTCTCGCCCGGCGGCAGCACCGGCGCGCCGACCCGGCCCGCCAGTGAGGTCGTCACCCGGTACGGGGCCGCCTCCAGGGCCTCCGCGAGGCGGCGGGCCTCCGTCGTCCCGCCCAGGACGAGGACGTGACGTACGGGGCCGGGTTCAGCAGGCATGCCGGTCCCGCTCGGCGGAGTACAGGTGGCTGTCGCGGAACTGCTCGGCGCCGAGGGTGCGCCCGACCAGGATCACCGCGGTGCGCACCAGGCCGGCCGCCTTCACCTGGTCCGCGATGTCGGCCAGGGTGCCGCGCAGGATCAGCTCGTCGGGGCGGCTGGCCATCGCGACGACCGCCGCCGGGCAGTCGGCCCCGTAGTACGGCAGCAGTTCGGCGACGACGCGCTCCGCGTAGCGGGTGGCCAGGTGCAGGACGAGCAGCGCGCCGCTGCGGCCGAGCGTGGCCAGGTCCTCGCCGGGCGGCATCGGCGTGGCCTGCTGGGCGATCCGGGTCAGGATCACGGTCTGGCCCACGGTCGGGACGGTCAGCTCCCGCTTGAGCGCGGCCGCGGCCGCGGCGAAGGCCGGTACGCCCGGCACGACCTCGTACGGGATGCCGGCCGCGTCGAGACGGCGCATCTGCTCGGCGACGGCGGAGAAGACGGACGGGTCCCCGGAGTGCAGGCGCGCCACGTCCTGACCGGCGGCGTGGGCCCGGACGAACTCGGCGACGATCTCGTCCAGGTTGAGCTGCGAGGTGTCCACCAGGCGGGCGCCGGGCGGGCATTCGGCCAGCAGCTCGCGCGGGACGAGGCTGCCCGCGTACAGGCAGACGGGGGCGGCCGCCAGGGTCCGGGCGCCGCGCACGGTGATCAGGTCGGCGGCGCCGGGGCCGGCTCCGATGAAGTACACGGTCATGTCTGGTCCTTCGTCTCTGTCGCCGGTGATGCCGGCTCCGGCCACGGCTTGGTCACGGTCCACTGGGTGACGGGCATCGCCTGCCGCCAACCCGTGAAGCCGCCGACCGGCACGGCGTGCGCGACGGCCAGCTTCACCAGTTCACCGCCGTGCCGGCGGTAGCGGTCGGCCAGTACGGCCTCCGACTCCAAGGTGACCGTGTTGACCACCAGCCGGCCGCCGGGGGCCAGCGCCGCCCAGGCCGCGTCCAGCAGGCCCGGCGCGGTCAGGCCCCCGCCGATGAACACCGCGTCGGGGGCGGGCAGTGCGACCAGCGCGGCGGGGGCGGCGCCGGTGACCACCCGCAGGCCCGGCACCCCGAGCGCCGCCGCGTTGCGGGCGATCCGCTCGGCGCGCTCCGGTACCCGTTCCACGGTCACGGCGCGGCAGGAGGGGTGCGTGCGCATCCACTCGATGCCGATCGACCCCGAGCCGCCGCCGATGTCCCACAGCAGTTCGCCGGGGGCCGGGGCGAGTGCGCACAGGGTCGCGGCGCGGACGTGCCGCTTGGTGAGCTGGCCGTCGTGTTCGTACGCGGTGTCGGGCAGGCCGGGGGTGGCGCCGAGGCGCGGGGTGTCCGCGCGGGGGTCGCGCCGGCACTCCACGGCGACCACGTTCAGGGGGTCGCCGGGCGCGCGGTCCCAGGTGTCGGCATGGCCCTCGTACGCGGTCTCGTCCTCGGAGCCGAGCTGTTCCAGCACCCGCATACGGCTGGGGCCGAAGCCCCGCTCCCGCAGCAGGGCGGCGATCTCGCCCGGGGAGGCCGCTCCGGCGCTCAGCACCAGCAGCCGCCGGCCCTCGTACAGCGCGGCCGAGACCCGTGCCACCGGGCGGCCGACGACCGTGACGACCTCGGTGTCCTCCACCGGCCAGCCGAGGCGGGCGCACGCGTACGACACGGACGAGGGATGCGGGTGGACCAGCAGGGCGTGCGGGCCGAGCTCCTGCGCGAGGGCGCGGCCGATCCCGTAGAACATGGGGTCGCCGCTGGCCAGTACGGCGATCCTGCGGCCGGTGTGCTCGGCCATCAGCTTCGGCACGGCGGGGCGCAGCGGGCTCGGCCACGCGACGCGCTCACCGGGGCACTCCCCGGCCGGCAGCAGGTCCAGCTGCCGGGGGCCGCCGATCAGCACCTCGGCGGTGGCCAGCGCGGAGCGCGCGGCGGCGGTGAGCCCGGCCCAGCCGTCGGCGCCGAGGCCGACGACCGTGACGGGGCTGGGGGGTGCGGCGGAGCTCACTGCGCGGAACCTCGGGGACGGGGAGCGGGTGGACCCGCAGCCTACTGGTCGGGCTCGCGTGGCCCGGGACCAGGGTGGCACCGGGTGCCGCGCAACCCCGCCGACCCGTGCCGGCCGCCCTCTTGAGGCTGATGCCGCGCGCCTCCCGGAAGCCGGCCCCGCGCAGCCCGCCCGGGCCGCCGCCCAGCGGGAACCCGGGCCGTTGCCCCCGCAACCCGGGGTCGCCCTCGAAGGCCGGGCCGGCGCCGGCGCGCGGTCGGGTGGCTTCCGGGGGGGCGTTCCGGGGTGTCGGGCGCCCTTGGGTGAAACCCGTCCGCCCCCGTCGCGCTCCTGGGCGCCCCGGGTGGGCCCTGCTCCGGCGCCGGGATGCGACGCAGACTCTGCGGCATGGACGACGACGCTCCGGACAATCACCCAGCCGCCTGCCGCCCCGCCGCCCCGCCGCCCCGGCGCCCGGGCTCAGCGTCCCGAGGTCGCCCTCGTGTAGAGGCCGCGGACGGAGTCGTCGAACCAGCTGCTGTAGGAGGTCGTCTCGTCGCCGCCCCCGTCGCGGCCGCCGATGACCCCGATCAGCGTGTGCCCGTCGGTCAGCACCGGGCCGCCGCTGGTGCCGTTCGGTACGTCCGCGCAGTCCAGCCGCAGCTGCGTGGGCCCCTCGGCGCGGGCGGTGTTGTAGCAGTCCAGCGGCTGCTCGCTGTCGTTCGGGTAGCCGACCAGCCGGGCGGGCAGCGGCAGTCGGGGCCGGAAGCGGATCGTGAGCGCGCCGGTGACGTCCTCCAGCCGCTCACCGGGGTGCCCGGGCCGGCGCAGCCTCAGGAAGGCCACGTCGTGGTCCGGGTCCCCGTCGCTCGTCCAGCGGGGGTCCACGTCGATGCGGGTGGGGACCCACACGCCGTACGGGGCCTTCCCGTCGCGGTAGCCGGGGACGAAGGCCAGATTGGTGCGGAAGCCGTCCTGGTACACGCAGTGCGCGGCGGTGGCGATGAGGTCGCCCTCGGGCGAGTGGACCACGCTGGCCGAGCAGTGGTGGTCGGCGTCCCAGTCGTTGCCGGGGGAGAACAGCGCCCCGATCGCGGGCTCGGAGGGGGCGGTGCGGGCCCGCAGCGGCGAGGAGGGCTGCCAGCCGCCCTCCGTCCACCGCACCGGGTCCGGGGCTCCCGACGCCTCGGAGCCGGACGCCGTCCCCGCGAAGGCCGCGGCATCGGCCGGCGGCTCCTCGCCCTCCGCGACGATCCCGTCCAGGACGTCACCGGCCGTGCGGTCGGCGCGCTCCGGGTCCTGGAGGTAGCTGCCCTGCTCCGGGTCGCCGTCGGCGCGGTTCGAGGCGACCGCGCGCAGCTCCCCCCACACCAGGGCTCCGGCGGTTACCAGGGCGAGGCAGATTCCGAGCAGCACGCAGACCCGTACCGCGCGATCCCTCACCTTGCCGACCATGTGGCGCTCCCCGCCCCCTGACGTTCTCCCGACGTCCCGTCCGACGGTGCGCGGACGGCGGGAGTTCCGGATTCCGGTGTGTCGGTGCTCACAGCCGGACGCCCGCGCCCCTCTCCCGACATCCTGCGTCCTTCCGTACGACACCGAACTCCCCTAGCCTCCACGCGACTTGAGTGAGACGGACGCGAGGGGAGCCGAACGGATGAGACTGCGCAACAGGTGGAGGGACACGGTCTCGGCCGGTCTGGTCGCGGCGGCGCTCGGCCTGGGCCTCGCCCTGGGCCCGGCGGCCCCCGCCGGGGCCGAGGGCGGCCTGTCCTACATCGGATCCACCGGCGTCGGCGTGCACAACGCCTACGAGAAAGCCAAGTACCCGTACTTCGCGGACGCCCTGGACTCCGGCGCGGCCATGCTCGAACTCGACGTGTGGACCAACTTCTTCGGCAGCTCCTGGCGGGTCTCGCACGACAACCCCTTCGGCAACAACAGCAACTGCGAGAACGCCACCAGCCCCGCCCAGCTGCGCACCAAGTCCCGGGACCAGAACCTCGCGGGCTGCCTGTCCGACATCCGCAGCTGGCACGACGCGCACCCCGGCCACCGCCCGGTCGTGCTCAAACTGGAGCTCAAGGACGGCTTCGCCGCCAACCTCGGGCGCGGTCCCGCCGACCTCGACGCGCTGCTCACCGCCAAGCTGGGCGAGGCCGTCTACCGGCCCGCGCAGCTGGCCGCCGGCTACCCCGACCTGGACACCGCGGCCCGCGCCGGGGCCTGGCCGAGCCGCGCCGCCATGGCCGGGAAGTTCCTCGTGGAGCTGATCCCCGGCACCGTGGAGGAGGGCAACGGCGCCGACACGCTGTGGACGGACCGGGAGTACGCCACGCACCTGCGCACCCTCGCCTCCACGGGCCGGCTCGGCACCGCCGCCGCCTTCCCTGCGGTGCACCGCGCCGAGGCGGGCGATCCGCGGGCCCGCTACGCGGACGCCTCGCTGCGGCCCTGGTTCGTGGTCTTCGACGGTGACGCGAGCGCCTACGCGGACGGCTCCATCGACACCGGCTGGTACGACCGCAACCACTACCTCCTGGTCGCCACCGACGCGCAGGGCGTGGCTCCCGCCATCGACGGAGTCCACCCGACCGAGGCCCAGGCGCTGGACCGGCTCGCGCTGATGGCGGGGCACCACGCCTCCATAGCATCGGCGGACTGGTACCCGCTGCCGAAGGTCCTGGCGACGGTGGTGCCCCGCGGATAGACCCCGCCCGGGCGCGCCGGCGCCCCCTGAGCCGGACCGCCGTCCGGCTCAGGGGGAGGCCCACGGGAAACACCCAGGGCCGGCCCCGGGTCCGGGCCCGGGCCCCGGCGAGGGCCCCGGGCCCGGACCCGGGGAAGGCGCCCGGGAGCGGGCTCAGGGGGAAGGGCTCACCTGGACCGTCGTCAGCGCGCCGCCCGCGGCCTCCTTCACCACCGCGATCCGGGTGCCGGTGTCCGGGACCTTGACCCCGAGCTGCGGCAGTTCCGCGTTCCAGTAGGAGCCGTGGCGGTCGTCGAAGACCGCGACCCCCGGCCTCGACGCGATCACCAGCGGGGTCCCCGCCTTGTGCAGCACGACCCGCCCGCTCGCGCGGAGCGAGAAGGGGGCGTCGAAGGTCTGCGCCCGGGCGTTCAGCAGGCTGCCGTCGGTGAACCTCAGCGGCTCCGGCCGGGCGTCCACCGGCAGCAGCAGGCCGCCGCCGGGGTGTGCCTTGGTGGTGTTGTCGCTGAACGCGGTGTCCCAGAGCCAGACGAGGACGCCCTCCTGGTAGGGGAAGAACTCGACCCGGTCGCCCGTGAAGCCGAAGTTGTACGGGCCCGTCTTGAGCAGGCTGCCGTAGCCCGTGTAGCGCCGGTTCTCGACGAAGTAGGCGCGCGGGTGCTCCTCGCTGCCGTTGCGGCCCTCCGTACGGGACCACTTGAGCGCCGTCCAGCCGTTCGCGCCCTGCTCGGCGCCGTCGTGCAGCAGTTCACGGCCGCCCGCGGTGATGTGGATGTCGTCGAAGGTGACGCCCCGCCCGTGGGTGTTGCCGTCGGAGGTGACGCGCAGCCGGAGCCGGACCTCGCGGCCCGCGAAGGCGTCCAGCGGCACGGACAGCCGCATCCAGCCGGCGGAGGTGCCGGAGACGCCCTTGGCCGGGATCGGTGTGCCGTCGACGGTTCCCGGGAGCGGGGTCCAGGCGACGCCGCCGTCGGTGGAGGCCTCCACCGTCAGGAAGTCGAAGTCCTTCTCGATGTCGTACCAGACGCGGGCGTCCAGCAGGGCGGACCCGGTCGTGCCGGTGAGGTCGACGGTCCGGCCGAGCGTGTTGTCCATGAAGTCGCCGGTGCCGCTCCACCACTGGCTCGCGCCCTCGTACGGGTCGGTCAGCTCGGTCGTGGTCCGTGAGGGCGGCAGGTGGACCAGCAGCGCCTGCGGGTCCTCGGTGTTGTACCCGGACACGCCGAGGGTCGCGCGGGTCTTGCGGCCGGCGTCCGCCTCGGTGTACTCCAGCCAGCCCAGCTGGAGCTTGCTCCACGGATCGAGGTCGCCGGGGAACTCCCCGGTGGTGCCGGGGCGTTTGCCGAGGTAGGAGGCCGACGACATCAGCGACCAGAAGTTGACGCTGTTGTCCCCGTCCGAGCTGTAGAGGTCCGGCAGCCCGAGGTCGTGGCCGAACTCGTGGGAGAACAGGCCTGCTCCGCTGTTCTCGCCGCCCGTGAGGTAGTCGCCCGCCCAGATGCCGGTGTCACCGACGGGGGTGCCGCCCGCCTTGTTGCCCGCGGGACCCGTGCTTCCGGCCTGGTCCCAGTAGGCGAACCAGCGGTGCGCCCAGACGGCGTCCTTGCCCTGGGCGCCCCCGCCCCACGTCTGGTCCTTGCCGGCGTGGACGATGACGAGGTGGTCGAGGTAGCCGTCGGGCTCGTTGAAGTTCCCGTCGTGGTCGGCGTCGTAGCGGTCCCACTGGTCGTACTCGGCCAGCTGCGCCTTGATGTCGGCGGCCGAACGGCCCTTCGCGCGCTCGGAGTCGTACCAGGCGGTGGTGGCGTCGCGGACGAGGTCCCAGTTGGTGCGGCACTGGCCGGGCTCGGAGCAGTTGTCCGTGCCGTAACGCGCCTCGTTCCAGGGGAGCCTGACCCAGTCGGTGACGGTGCCGTCCATGTCGTAGCGGCCCGAGGACTGCAGCTGGTAGTAGGCGCGCATGCTCGCCGACTCCGGTGCGTCGGAGAAGAACTGCCGCTGGTAGTAGGACCGGTCGAAGTCCTTGCGCCACAGCGTGTGGTTGTCGTCGGCGGCCGGCTTGCCGATGGTGTTGTGGCGGGGGCCGGGCGTGCCGCCGAACCGCGGCTTGCCCTCGTACTCGGTCGTCGTGTCCACCTGGTCGCCGAACTCGGCGAGGATCACGAAGACCTTGTCCTTGCGTTCCTGGGCGAGTTCGACGTACCGGTCGCCGACCTTGGCCTGGCGGGGGAGGGTGCGGTCGGACTCGGCGCGCAGGGCGCCGGGGCCGCTGCCGCCGCCGGCCGCGATGCCTTCGAGGGCCTGGCGGCGCAGGGCCTGGCGCTGGAGTTCGAGCGGCGCGGGCGGTGGGGCGGGAGCCTGCCGGTCGGCCTCCGGGGCCTGCTGGGCCTGCTGTGCGGCCGCCGGGGGCGGGGGAGGCGGGGGTGAGGCGGCGAGTGCGGGGGTGGCGGCGAGGAGGGCGAGTGATATCGCCGCTCCGGCCACGGCAAGTCTGCGCAACGCGGTCGTCCTTCCGAGGAGTTGGCCGGCAGTCGGCCAGGGAGGCGGCCAGAGGGTCGGCCAGGGAGCGCAGGTAATATTTCACATGTGACAGGGCATGGATAGATGGGTGGAGGCGCCGTTTCCGAGGCACCCGCGCCGTCGTTGCCCTACCGGATATCCAGGTGCGCGGGTGCGGAGCGGCCGGACATGATGGCCACCGCGCACTCCGCGCGACCCCCTGCGAAAGGACCACGCACCTCCATGACCCGTACCCCCCGCGAAGCGAAGACCGTCCACCTCACCCCCGAGGTGTACGCCTACCTCGTCGAGCAGGCCGAACCCGCCACCCCCGTCCAACTGCAGCTGATCGAGCGCACGCACGCCCTCGGCGGCCCGTCCGAGATGCAGGTCCCGCACGAGCAGGGCGTCCTCCTCACCCTGCTGGCGAAGCTCGCCGGCGCCCTGCGCATCGTCGAAGTCGGCACCTTCACCGGCTACTCCACGCTCGCCCTCGCCCAGGGCCTGCTCCCCGGCGGCAAGGTGCTCACCTGCGACGTCTCCGAGGAGTGGACGAGCATCGCCCAGGAGGCGTGGAAGGCAGCCGGGGTCGCCGACCGCATCGACCTGAGGATCGCCCCCGCCCTGGAGACCCTGCGCGACCTGCCGCCCGAGCCGGTGATCGACCTGGTGTTCCTCGACGCCGACAAGACCGGTTACCGCGCCTACTGGGACGAACTCGTGCCCCGCGTGCGCCCGGGCGGCCTGCTGCTCGCCGACAACGTCCTGTACGGCGGCGAGGCGGTCCGCCCCGACGCCACGGGCAACGCCCTGGCCATCCGGGAGTTCAACGCGCACGTGCGGGCCGACGAGCGGGTCGAGTCGGTGACGCTGCCGATCGCGGACGGCCTCACGGTGGCGCGCAAGCGCTGAGCGCCGGCGGCGTCGGCGGCGACGACGGTGGACCGCAAGGCTGAGCGCGTGCGGCTGAGGCATCATCCTGAGCGGAAGACCACCTCCCCCGACAGGAGCCCCGCCCGTGACGCGCCGCCACATCCCGTTCGAACGCCTGCACAACTTCCGCGACATGGGCGGCTACCGCGGTGCCGACGGCCGCCGGGTCGCCTGGGGCGCGCTCTACCGCGCCGACTCCCTCGGCAAACTCCGGGGCGCCGACTGGCAGCGGTTCCTGGACCTCGGGATACGGACCGTCATCGACCTGCGCTACCCCTGGGAGGCCGACGCGAAGGGGAGGGTGCCCGAACCGCACCGGTTCGTGTACGCCAACCTCAGCATCGAGCACCGGCCCTACGACCAGGCCGACATCGACCCCGCCATCGACCCCTGGCGCTACCTCGCGGACCGCGCCGCCGAGGTCACCGAGGACGGGGCCGAGGAGATCCGCCGGGCCCTGGAACTGATCGCCGGGGCCGAGCCGGGGGCCACGGTGTTCCACTGCACTTCCGGCAAGGACCGCACGGGGCTGATCGCCGCCTTCGTACTGACGCTGCTCGGCGTCTCCCGCGAGGACGTCCTGGCCGACTTCGCCCTCACCGAGCTGGCCACGGCCCGCCTCCTCGCCGACTGGCACACCGCCAACCCGGGCCGCACGATGCGCTGGCCCTCGTACGGCCGCGCCCCCGCGACGGTCCTGGCCCTCGTCCTGGACGACCTGACCGCCCGCTACGGCTCCCCCTCCGCCTACCTCATCGACCGCGTCGGCGTCACCCCGGCCACCGTCCAGCGCCTCCGGGAACGACTGCTGACCGCCTGAGCGAAGGCGCAGGCGGCCGGCCGTCGTGGAGCCCGTTCCTAGGAGCGGACCTCGTCGCAGGCGATGCGGAGGTGGCGGGGGCCGCGCAGGACGGCGTTCTGACGGTACGGGGGCGGGTCCTCCAAGAGCCGGGGGTTGTGGAGGCGGCGGGCCAGTTCGGTGAGGGCGAGCTGCGCCTCCAGGCGGGCCAGGGGCGCGCCGAAGCAGCTGTGGATGCCGCTGCCGAGGCCCAGGTGCTGGACGTCCCGGCGGTCCGGATCGAAGCGGTCGGGGTTCTCGAAGCGCTGGGGGTCCCGGTTGCCCGAGGCGAGGATCAGCCACATCGAGGAGCCCTTGGGGATGGTGACCCCGCGCACCTCGATGTCGACGAGCGGGGTGCGCTGCGGCAGCAGCTGTACCGGCGGTTCGAACCGCAGCAGCTCCTCCACCAGCGGCGCCGCCAGCTCCGGCTCCCGGCGCAGCCGCTCCAGTACGTCGGGGTTGCGCAGCAGCGTGAGCATCCCGTTCGTGATCAGGTTGACCGTCGTCTCGTGCCCCGCGATCAGCAGCAGGGCGGCGGTGCTGAGCAGCTCCATGGTGGACATGGACTCGTCCTGCCCGTGCCCGGCGGCCAGTTGGGACAGCATGTCGTCACCGGGCTGCTTGCGCCGCTCCTCGATCAGCCCGGCCAGGTACATGCCCAGTTCCATGCGGGAGTCGTGGGTCTTGCGCTGCCGCTCGGCGGGGTCCGCGTCCGGATCGGGGTCCAGGCTCGCGGCGAGGGTGTCCGCCCAGACGTGGAAGCGGGGCTCGTCCTCACGCGGCACCCCGAGCAGCCGGCAGATCATGGTGACGGGGAAGGGGTAGGCGAACTGGTCGACCAGGTCGATCTGTCCGGGGTCGCCGAGGTCGTCGATGAGCCCCGTGACGATGGCGCGCAGGTCGCCGCGCATCCCGTCCACGCGGTGCGGGGAGTGGGGCGGCCCGAAGGGCCGGTTGGTCATCCGGCGGAGCCGGTCGTGTTCGGGCGGGTCCAGCTTGAGGAAGCTGGGCGGCAGGGCCGCCGCCTCCTCCTCGGACTCCCCGGCGAGCGGGTCCCCGGCCGTCGCGGCCAGGTTGCGGGCGTCGGAGCTGAGCCTCGGGTCGTGCAGCAGGCTCTGGATCTCGTAGTAGGTGCTGATGACGTACGGCCCGCTCCCGTCGTGGAACACGGGAGTCTTGCGCAGTTCCTCGTACAGCGGGTACGGGTTCGCGCGGTTGGCGTAGTCCAGGATGTCGCTCAGGATGCCGTGGGTCATTGCGGGTCCTCCGGGGGCCTGCGGGTCAGTGCCCGGCGGGGGTGAACGTCATCCGCCGGTCGGCCGGCGAATATCCGCTGAGGGTGATGGTCGGCCCGTGCGTGGGCACGGACGGGTCGGGGAAGTCGGCCGGGACGGGCCGGTGGCCGTCGGGACGCCGGTCGACCGTGGGGAACGGCACCGGGAACGGCGCCGTCGTCTCGATCTGCTGCTGGTAGAACTGCAGCCACCGGGAGTTGTCGAAGGTGACGGCCCCGATGACGCGGCCCTGGTACCCGTACACGCCGGTGAAGCGGCGTTCCGCCCGCGAGCCCTGGGTGATCATGATCTCGGTGCCCATCGACGGTACGCCGACGGACTTGATGTTCACCCCGAACTGCGAGGACCAGAAGGCCGGCACCCAGATGTGCGGCCGCCGGTCGGTGCTCACGCTCAGCATGTTGTGCGCGGCGGTCTCCGCCTGGGAGACCGCGTTGCCCCAGTGCTCCAGCGACAGGAACTGGTATCCGAACAGGGGGTGCGGGGAGCGGGCCACGTCGCCCGCCACGTAGATGTCGTCGGTGACGATGCCCCGGATATCGAAGGCCCGGCAGCCCGCGTCGCAGGCGATGCCGCGCGGGCCCGCGCCGAGCCCGGACCCGGCGAGCCACTCGGTGTTGCGCTGGGCGCCCAGCGAGACGACGACCACGTCGCACTCCAGCGTGGTGCCGTCGGACAGGTGCGCGGCCCGCACCCGGCCGGTGGAGTCGCCCTCCAGTGCGGTGACCATGACGCCGGTGCGCAGGTCGACGCCGTGCTCCCGCTGGAGTTCGGCGGCCACCGCCCCGATCACCCCGCCCAGCGCGCCGACGAGGGGCGCGTCGCCGCGTTCGGCGACGGTGACCTGCAGCCCGCGCTCCCGGCACGCCGAGGCGATCTCCGAGCCGGTGAATCCGGCGCCGATCACCAGGACCCGGCGGGGTCCGGCGTCCAGCCGCCGCGCCAGCGCCGCGCCGTCGTCGCGGGTGCGCAGCACGAACACCCCGTCGAGCTCGGCCTCGGCCGGGTTCGGCCAGGGTCGCGCCCGTACGCCGGTGGCGATCAGCAGCCGGTCGTACGGGACCTCGTCGCCGTCGGCGAGCTTGACGCGCCGGGCCGCCATGTCGAGGCCGGTGGCCGCGGTGCCGAGGCGCCACTCGGCGTCGATGGCGCGGCGGCGGGGCAGTGCGGTGCGTTCGGCGGTGGACTTGCCGAGCAGGACGCCCTTGGAGAGCGGCGGGCGGTCGTACGGTTCGTACGGCTCGTCACCGATCATGGTCAGGGATCCGGTGAAGCCCTTGTCGCGGATCGTCTCGGCGGCGCGCAGCCCGGCCAGCGAGGCTCCCACCACGACGATCCGGCCCTCGCGCTTGAGGTGGTCCAGGGTCACTTCATGCATCGCGGGCCTCCGCGGCGCCCGCCAGGTCGCGGTCGCGGTCCAGGTCGTCCACGAGGATGGCCTGTACGGGGCAGGCGGCGGCCGCCTGCGCCAGCCGCTCGCGCTGGGCCTCCTCGGCCTGCGGATCGTAGAGGAGCCCCTCGTCCCCGTGCATCGCGAAGACGTCGGGCGCGAGGAACGCGCACTGCGCGTATCCCTGGCACCGGTTGAGATCGACGACAAGCCTCAGCAACGTGCGGTCCTTTCGGTGACCCCCTCGGCTCCCCGGACCAGCGTGCCGTGCGCGGGCCGTTCCGGCCCGTCCGGCCGGACCATCCAGGTGACGGTCGTCCGCTCCCGCGCCGTCACGGTGTGGGCGTGGCGGCCCGCAGGATGTACAGGCTGATCAGGAGCGCCCACGCGGGGAACACCAGCTCGGACCACGGCACGGAGGAGCCCACCACCAGGAGCACCAGGCCGGCCACGAGCCCGGCCGCGCTCAGGGCGCGCGGGAAGACGCCGAGCTTGCGTCCGATGGTGGACGTCGCGAAGACGAAGACGGCGGCCATCCGCATGCCGTACGTCGTGAGCAGCTCGTACGCGAAATGCCGGCCGAAGTCCTGGGGCTGGTGGGCGGAGAGCACGGTCCCGGCGGCCGCGGCGGCGCCGAAGAGGGAGGCGACGAAGACCAGTCCGCTGCCCAGGAAGACGGTGGCGACGAACCGGTCCTCGGCCTCCCCGGTGTGCGCGCGCACGGCGCCCATGAACCACAGGAAGGCGATGCCGGCGAAGGGGACGAGCTCCACGGCCGTGCTCAGCTCGTTGCGCTGCCCGGCGTCGGGCCGCACCGCGGAGTCGGCGGTCCCTTCGGGCAGCCCGAGACGGGCGAGCACGATCGCCGCGGCCAGCAGGACCGCGAAGACGATGCCCGCCACCCCCGCCGCCCGGGGCGTCTCCAGGTTCTGTGTCCGGGACGCGCCCGGTGATCGCTGTCTCATCCGTCCAGCAAGCCGGGCCCGGCGCCCGACGGCCAACGGGGTCAGCCGGCCGGGTGACGCCCGTGGCAGGGGTGCCGGACAGCGGTCAGGGGTGTTTAGGGGATCGGCGGCGCCCGCCGGCGGCCGTAGGTTTCTGCCGGAATCGGCACGGCACCGAGCGAAGGAGCACACCATGGCTGAGATTACCGAGACCCCCGAGGCGTGGACCACCGAGGTGTGGACGACCCCCGACTTCGTCGCCTTCGAGACGGCTTTCGAGGTCACCGCGTACGCCGCGCGCCTGGAGAAGTGAACCGGTCCTCGGGACGGCGGGAGCCGGCGGACACGGCTCCCGCCACGGGCACAGGACAATGGACCACGGGCGGGAAACTGATATGACCACACTTCTGGGGGAGTCCGAGTTCGTCGGCGCCCTGCGCGGGCTGTCCTCCTCGTACTGGGGCGCCCACCCCTTCCACCAGCGCCTGCACAGCGGCGGCCTGGACCGGCGCGAGCTGCGGCTGTGGGCCGCGAACCGCTGGTACTACCAGCGCATGCTGCCGCAGAAGGACGCGGCGATCATCAGCAACTGCCCGCTGCCGGAGGTCAGGCGCGCCTGGGTCGACCGCCTCGCCTACCACGACGGCACCCCCGGCGACGAGGGCGGCATCGAGCGGTGGATGCGCTTGTGCGAGGCCGTGGGCCTGACCCGCGAAGAGGTGCTGGACGAACGCCACCTGCTGCCCGGGGTGCGGTTCGCGGTCGACGCGTACGTCACCTTCGCCCGCACCCGGCCGTGGACCGAGGCGGTCGCCTCGGGTCTGACGGAGATGTTCGCCGGGCACCTGATGACCCGCAGGGTCACCGACATGCTCGCCCACTACGACTGGATCCGCGCCGAGGACCTCGCCTACTTCACCGACCGGATCGAAGCGGTCTCCGGCGAGGGCAAGGGCACCCTCGACATCGTCGTCCGGTACGCCACCACCCGCGAGCAGCAGGACGCGGCCGTCGCCGCGCTCCGCTTCAAGTGCGAGGTGCTGTGGCTGATGCTCGACGCCATCGAACGCGCCGCCGTCCCCGTGCACGGGTGACGGGGAACCGAACCTGCGAGACCTGCGAGAAGGAGTGGCCGTGGACCGGCCCGTACTCGGCCGCGGTGTGCGGCTCATCTACGACAAGACCCGGCAGACCCACGTCGTCCTCCACCCCGAGGGCGTGCTCGTGCCCAACCGCACGGCCGTCTCCGTACTCGAACTGTGCGACGGGGCGACGACCGTCCCGGGGATCGCCGAGGCGCTGGGGGCCACCTACGCCGGGGTGCGCGAGGAAGAGGTGGGCGCGGTGCTGACGCGGCTCGCCGAGAACGGAGTCGTCCGATGGACCTGACCCCCGCACCGGCGACACCGGCGGCCGCCCCGCCGCTGGGGCTGCTCGCCGAACTCACCCACCGCTGCCCCCTGCACTGCGGCTACTGCTCCAACCCGCTGGAACTGATCGAGCGCGAGAAGGAGCTGAGCACCGGGCAGTGGACGGAGGTGTTCACCCAGGCCCGCGACATCGGCGTCCTCCAGGTGCACCTGTCCGGCGGAGAGCCGCTGGCCCGCCCCGACCTGCCGGAGCTCGTCTCGCACGTGAGCGGCCTCGGCGCGTACGTCAACCTCGTGACGAGCGGCCTCGGACTGACCGAAGCGCGCCTCGCGGACCTGGCCGACCGCGGACTGGACCACGTCCAGCTGTCGGTGCAGGGCGCGACCGCCGAACGGGCCGACCTGCTCGCCGGCGCCAGGGCCCACCACCACAAGATCACCGCCGCGGCGCTGGTCCGCGCACGCGGACTGCCGCTCACCGTCAACGCCGTCCTGCACCGCGGGAACCACGACCAGCTCGCCGGCCTCATCGAACTCGCCGAGGCCATGGGCGCCGACCGCCTGGAGCTCGCCAACACCCAGTACTACGGCTGGGCGCTGCGCAACCGGGCGGCCCTGATGCCCACCCCCGAGCAGCTGGCAGCGGCCGAGCCGGTCGTGCGGGCCGCCATCGAGCGACTCAAAGGCACCATGGAGATCGTGTACGTCCTCGCGGACTACTACGAGCCCTACCCCAAACCGTGCATGCACGGCTGGGGCGCCCTCCAGCTCACGGTCGCCCCCGACGGGACCGTGCTGCCCTGCCCGGCGGCGAGTGCGATCACCACCCTCAGCCTCGACAACGTCAAGGACACCCCCCTCGGCGACATCTGGTACAAGTCCGGTTCCTTCAACGCCTACCGCGGCGAGGAATGGATGCCGGACCTGTGCCGCAGCTGCGACCGGCGCTCCGTCGACCACGGCGGCTGCCGCTGCCAGGCGTTCCTGTTCACCGGGGACGCCGCCGCGACCGACCCCGTCTGCTCCAAGTCGGACCGGCGCGGCGTCGTCGACCTGCTGCTGGCGACGCCCGGCGCGGCGCCGCCGGAGATGGTCATGCGCGGACCCCGACCGGTCGCGGCGGTGCGCCGATGAAGGTCGTCCTGCTCGGCACGGCGGCCGGCGGCGGCTGCCCGCAGTGGAACTGCGCCTGCCCGGTGTGCACTTCGGGCGCGCCCGCCCGCAGCCAGGACGGCGTCGCCGTCAGCGCGGACGGCCGCGACTGGTACCTCGTCAACGCCTCGCCCGACATCCGTGCGCAGATCCTCGCGACCCCGGAGCTCGCGGCCGGCCCCGGCCCCCGCCAGACCCCGGTGCGCGGGGTGCTGCTGACGGACGCCGAGCTCGACCACACGCTGGGCCTGATGATGCTCCGCGAGGGCGGCGGGCTGCGCGTGTGGGCGGGCAGGGCCGTGCTCGGGGCGCTGGACGAGGGCTTCCCGGTGCGGGGGATCCTCGGCGGCTACAGCGGCTGGGAGTGGTCCGAGCTGACGGCGGGCGGGGCGCGGGACATCGGGGGCCTGCGGGTCATCGCCTTCGCGGTCGGCGACAAGCGCCCCAAATACGCGCGCGGCTCGGCCGGGGCCGGCCCGTGGGTGGTCGCCTACCGCTTCGAGGACCCGGCCACGGGCGGCGCCTTCGTGTACGCGCCCTGCCTGGCCCGCTGGCCCGACGGCTTCGACGCCTTCACCGCGGGCGCCGGCTACGTCCTGCTCGACGGTACGTTCCACACGGCGCGGGAATTCGGCGGTGCGACGGGCGCCGCCGGGACGACGGCCCCGCAGGCGGCGATGGGTCACCTGCCGGTGGCGGGGGAGGGCGGCAGCCTGGAGCACGTCCGGCGGCTGCGCGCCACGCGGCCGGGCACCCGGTGGGCGTACACACACCTCAACAACACCAACCCGATGGCCGATCCCGGCTCCAAGGAGCACCTGGAGGTCTGCGGGGCCGGAGCGGAGATCCCTGCGGACGGGACGCGCCTCGAACTCTGAGCACCCGCGGGCGAGAGGGTCCGGCTGCCCCGACGGCAGCCGGACCCCGCTCGTTCAGGACCCTGCTCGTTCAGGACCCCGCTCGTTCAGGACCCCGCTCGTTCAGGACCCCGCGAGGCGCCGCCGGACCAGGCCGATCACCTCCGCGGCGTGCTCGTTCAGGTAGAAGTGCCCGCCGGTGAACCAGTGGAAGGACACCGGACCCCTCGTGTGGTCGGTCCAGCCCTCGGCCTCCAGGGCGGTCACCTCCGGGTCGGCGTCCCCGTTCAGTACCACCACCGGGCACTCCAGCACCGGTCCCGGCCGGTACCGGTAGGTTTCCGCAGCCTTGTAGTCGCCGCGGATCGCCGGCAGCACCGCCCGCAGCAGTTCGTCGTCGGCCAGCACCGCCGGGTCCGTACCGCTCATCGCCTTGATGGTGGCCAGCAGCCGCTCGTCCGGTGCCAGGTGGATGCGTTCGTTCTCCCGGTGCCGGGACGGCGCCCGGCGGCCCGAGGCGAACAGCGCCACCGGCCCGTGCCCGGCCTCCTCCAGCCGCAGCGCCACCTCGAAGCCGAGGGTCGCGCCCAGGCTGTGCCCGAACAGTGCCACCGGCCGGTCGCACCACGGCAGCAGCTGCGCCACCACCCGGTCGGCGAGCTCCCGTACGTCGTCCAGGCACGGCTCGTGGCGGCGGTCCTGGCGGCCCGGGTACTGCACGGCCACTACGTCGGCCTGGGGGGACAGGGCCCGGGAGACCGGGAAGTAGTAGCTGGCCGAGCCGCCCGCGTGCGGCAGGCAGACCAGCCGTACGGGTGCGTCCTCGGCGGGGTGGAAGCGGCGCAGCCAGGCGCCGGCGGTCGTGGTCGCGGTCATGTCGTTCTACGTCCCGTTTCGTGAGGTGTGGTGCGGTGAAGGTGGCGGTGGGAAGGGGCCGCCCGGCTCACCGGGCGGTCCAGGTGCCGGGCGGGCGCCAGCCGCGCGCCGGCCCCCAGGCGGCGGCGCGGGATTCGTGCGCGGCGTGCGCGCCGGGGTGTTCCCGTTCTCGCCCGGCGGCGAGCAACACCAGGAGGAGCGCGGCGAGTTCGGTGCTGTCCGGGGCCCCGCGCTCGATCCTCATCAGTGGTTCGGCCCGCTCGGTCATGGGGCGTACTCCTCGCTCTCGCGCACGGCGGTCAGAACGGCGGGTTGCCGTGCTTGCGTTCGGGCAGCGGCACGTGCTTGGCCCGCAGCGCCTCCAGGGCGTCCACCAGCACCTGCCGGGTCGTGGCCGGGTCGATGACGTCGTCGACGAGGCCGCGTTCGGCCGCGTAGTAGGGGTGCATCAGCTCCTGGCGGTACTGCTTGACGCGCTGCGCGCGGGCCGTCTCCGGGTCGTCCGCGGCGGCGATCTCCCGGCGGAAGACGACGTTGGCGGCGCCCTCCGCGCCCATCACGGCGATCTCGTTGGTCGGCCACGCGAACGACAGGTCCGCGCCGATCGAACGCGAGTCCATGACGATGTACGCGCCGCCGTACGCCTTGCGCAGGATCACCTGCACCCGCGGCACCGTGGCCGCGCAGTACGCGTACAGCAGCTTCGCCCCGTGCCGGATGACCCCGTTGTGCTCCTGGTCGCTGCCCGGCAGGAAGCCCGGCACGTCCACCAGGGTCACCAGCGGGATGCTGAACGCGTCGCAGGTCTGCACGAACCGCGCGGCCTTCTCCGAGGCGTGGATGTCCAGCACGCCGGCGAGGGAGGCGGGCTGGTTGGCGACGATGCCGACCACGTGCCCGTCCAGCCGGGCCAGCCCGCAGATGATGTTGGTCGCCCAGTTGGCGTGGACCTCGAACAGGTCCCCGTCGTCGACGATCTCCTCGATCACGGCGCGCATGTCGTACGAGCGGCCCGGGTCGGCCGGGACCAGCTCCGCCAGCGATCCGCACCGCCGGTCGGCCGGATCGTCCGCCACCACCGACGGCGGCAGCTCCCGGTTGTTCGAGGGCAGCAGGGACACCAGGTGGCGCACCTCCTCCAGGCACTCCTCCTCCGTGTCGTACAGGAATGCGCTGGCACCGGAGACCGAGGAGTGCACGTGCGCGCCGCCGAGGTCGTTGTGACTGATCCGCTCGCCCGTCACGGCCTGCACCACGTCGGGGCCGGTGATGTACATCTGGGAGATGTCACGGACCATGAACACGTAGTCCGTCAGGGCGGGGGAGTACGTCGCTCCGCCCGCGCACGGCCCGAGCATCACGCTGATCTGCGGGATCACACCGGAAGCGGCGACATTACGGCGGAAGATGCCGCCGTAACCGGCGAGCGCGGTCACACCCTCCTGGATACGGGCCCCCGCGCCGTCGCTCAGCGAGACGAGCGGGGCGCCCGCCGCGACCGCGAGGTCCATCACCTTGTGGATCTTCTGCGCGTGGGCCTCGCCGAGCGAGCCGCCGAAGATCCGGAAGTCGTGCGCGTACACGAACACCCGGCGGCCGTCGACCTTGCCCCAGCCCGTCACCACGCCGTCGGTGTGCGGCCGGCGGTCCTCCAGGCCGAAACCGGAAGCCCGGTGGCGGCGCAGCTGCTCGATCTCCCGGAACGTGCCCGGATCGAACAGCAGGTCCAGCCGCTCGCGCACCGTCAGCTTGCCCCGGGCGTGCTGCGCCTGCGACGCGCTCGGCGACGGGCCCAGCTCGGCCGACTCCTTGATCGCTCCCAGTTCGGCCACTCGGACGTTCACATCGGCAACTGTCATGCTCCACCCGTCTCTTCTCGCCTCGGGGGCCCGCGGGAGGCGGCGCCCTGGGCAGTGCGTGCCATTGAAGGCGCCCGGGGAGCGCGCCGAGAACACCGACCACCCCCCTGACCACGCCCGTAGCGCCCCGCACCCCCGCCCAGCAGGCACGTCGTCCCGGCCGGCCTGCGGGCGCGGGCGCCGGGCGCGGCGAGGGGCGGCCGCGGGCAGGGTCAACACCTGGGGGGATAGGGGTGTCGCGCCCGTTCGGGGCCCACCTAGCGTGCGATCACCCCGTGGCCGGAACCGCGCCCGGGGCAATCGATACCGAGCTGGGAGCGTGCAGATGTCCGCGGGCTTCGATCCTGTCGCTGATGAACCGTCCGGCGCGGACGTCCGCCCGGGGGCCGAGCCGGCCGGCCGGCTGGCCGGACTCCCGCAGAGCGAGCAGACCAGGCTGCTGCTCGACCTCGTCTGCGCGCAGACCGCCGAGATCCTCCGCAAGGCCAGGCCCGACACCGAGCCCGTGGTCACGACCGGGACCTCCTTCAAGGAACTGGGCCTGGACTCCATCGGCATGGTCGACCTGCACGCCCGGATCAACGCCGCGACGGGCCTGGCCCTGCCCGTGACCGCCGCGTTCGACCACCCGAGCCCCGAACTGCTGGCCGGGTACGTACGCACGGAACTGCTCGGCGCACCCGCCGGGCCACCCGCGCCGCGCGCCGCCGAAGCCCAGGGCGCGTCGCGCCACGACGGCGAACCCATCGCCGTCGTCGGCATCAGCGGCCGCTTCCCCGGCGGTGTGCGCTCCGCCGAGGAACTGTGGGAGCTCGTCTCCCGGGGCGAGAGCGCCGTAGGCCCCTTCCCCGACAACCGCGGCTGGGACCTCGACGCCCTCTTCGACGACGACCCCGCGACCCCCGGCACCTGCTACACCCGCACCGGCGGGTTCCTCCACGACGCCCCCGACTTCGACGCCGAGTTCTTCGGGATAGGCCCGCGCGAGGCGCTCGCCATGGACCCGCAGCAGCGGCTGCTGCTGGAGACGGCCTGGGAGGCGCTGGAGCGGACCGGGCTCGACCCCACCTCCCTGCGCGGCACCCCCACCGGCGTCTTCATCGGCGCCGGCCCCTCCGAGTACGGGCCCCGCGTGCAGGACGCCCCCGACTCCCTGACCGGCTACCTCGTCACCGGCGGCGCCCTCAGCGTCACCTCCGGCCGGGTCGCGTACGCGCTCGGCCTGGAGGGCCCGGCGCTGACCGTCGACACCGCCTGCTCCGGATCGCTGGTCTCCCTGCACCTGGCCGTGCAGTCGCTGCGCCGCGGCGAATGCTCCCTGGCCCTGGCCGGCGGCGTCACCGTACTGAGCACCCCCGGCCTGTTCACCGAGTTCAGCCGGCAGCGCGGCCTCGCCCCCGACGGGCAGATCAAGGCCTTCGCGGCGGGCGCCGACGGGACCTCCTTCGCGGAGGGGGTCGGCCTGCTCGTCGTGGAACGCCTCAGCGACGCCCGGCGCAACGGCCACCAGGTCCTCGCCGTCATCCGGGGCACGGCCGTCAACCAGGACGGCGCCAGCAACGGCCTCACCGCCCCCAGCGGCGCCGCGCAGCAGCGCGTGATCGTGCAGGCCCTCGCGGACGCCGGGCTGTCCGCCGCCGAGGTGGACGCGGTGGAGGCGCACGGCACCGGCACCACGCTCGGCGACCCCATCGAGGCCCGGGCGCTGATCGAGACGTACGGGCGGGAGCGGCCGGAGGACCGGCCGCTGTGGCTGGGCTCGGTCAAGTCCAACCTGGGGCACACGCAGGCCGCGGCCGGTGTGGCCGGACTGATGAAGATGATCATGGCGATGCGGCACGGCGTACTGCCGAAGACGCTGAACGTCGACGAGCCCACCGGGAACGTCGACTGGTCCGCGGGCACCGTTCGCCTGCTCACCGAGCCGGTGCCGTGGCCCGAGGACGGCGGCAGACCCCGCCGGGCAGGCGTCTCCGGCTTCGGCATCAGCGGGACGAACGCGCACGTGATCGTGGAGGAAGCGCCGCGCGGAGCCGAGCGGGGCGCCGAGGCGGCCGACGCGGACCGCGCCGCCGCAGGACCGGACCGCGGCGCCGCCGCAGCAGCCTCGTCCGAGCGGGCCGCCGGCCCGGACCCCGACGCCGGAGCGGCCCCGCAGGCCCCCGCACGGCCCGCCCTCGTACCCGTCAGCGCCCGCTCCGACGAAGGCCTGCGCGCCCAGGCCGAACGCCTGGCCGCCTTCTTCGCCGACCGCCCCGACCTCACCCCGGACGACCTCGGCCACGCCCTCGGTACCGGTCGCGCCGCCCTCGAACACCG
Organism: Streptomyces sp. NPDC051578; assembly: GCF_044454045.1. NCBI lineage: Bacteria > Bacillati > Actinomycetota > Actinomycetes > Kitasatosporales > Streptomycetaceae > Streptomyces > Streptomyces sp. NPDC051578. The sequence continues at coordinate 23,419 of NZ_JBITDH010000008.1, read as the reverse complement.
CGCCGCCCTCGTCGCCGCCGACCGCGCCGAACTCCTCGACGGGCTGCGCACCCTCGCCGCCGGCGGGACCACCCCCGCCACCCGCACCGGCACCCTGCCCGCCGGACGCCTCGCGTTCCTCTTCACCGGCCAGGGCAGCCAGCGCCTCGCCATGGGCCGGCAGTTGTACGACACCCACCCGGTGTTCGCGGACACCCTGGCCGACGCCATCGGCTGGCTCGACCTCCAGCTCGACACCTCCCTGTGGGACGTCCTGTTCGCCGCCCCCGGCTCCGACGCCGCCGCGCTGCTGGACGAGACCCGCTACGCGCAGACCGCCCTGTTCGCCGTCGAGGTCGCCCTGTTCCGGCTCGTCGAGTCCTGGGGCGTGCGCCCCGACTTCGTGGCCGGCCACTCGATCGGCGAGATCGCCGCCGCGCACGTCGCGGGCGTCCTCAACCTGGAGGACGCCGCCACCCTCGTCGCCGCCCGCGGCCGGCTGATGCAGGAACTGCCCCCGGGCGGGGCCATGATCGCCGTCCAGGCCACCGAGGCGGAACTCCTGCCCCTCCTCGGCGAACACCCCCACGTCGCGATCGCCGCCGTCAACGGCCCCGACGCCCTGGTGATCTCCGGCGAGGAGAACGCCGCCGTCGCCCTCGCCGACCGCTTCGCCGCCCTGGGACGCAAGACCAAGCGGCTGCGCGTGAGCCACGCCTTCCACTCGCCGCTCATGGAACCGATGCTCGCCGAATTCCGGCGCATCGCGGGAATCCTCGCCTACGCCCCGCCCGCCATCCCCCTCGTCTCCACCGTCACCGGCCGGCTCGCCACCTCCGAGGAACTCTGCTCCCCCGACTACTGGACCGGCCACGTCCGCGAGGCCGTCCGCTTCGCCGACGCCCTCACCTGGCTGGCCGCCGACGGCGGCGCCCGCACCTTCCTGGAGCTGGGTCCCGACGCCGTCCTCAGCGCCCTCGGCCGCGACTGCCTGCCCGAGGAGCGGGAGGCGGACACCGTCTTCGCGCCGCTGCTGCGCGCGGGCAGGGACGAGGTCCGCGAGGCCCTCGGCGCCGCCGCCCTCGCCCACGCGCGGGGCGCCCGGCTGGACTGGGACGCCCTGTACGCGGGCCGCCCCACCCGCCGCGTGGAAGGCCTGCCCACCTACGCCTTCCGCCCCAAGCGGTACTGGCTGACCCCGGACAAGAGCACGGGGGACCCCTCGGGACTGGGGCAGCTCGCCGTGCGGCACCCGCTGCTCGGCTCGGTGGTCGACCTCGCCGGCGCCGGCAGCACCGTACTCACCGGCCGGCTCTCGCTGCGCACCCACCCGTGGATCGCGGACCACACCATCGCCGGCACCACCCTGCTGCCGGGTACCGCCTTCGTGGAACTCGCCCTGCGCGCCGGCGCGGAGACCGGCTGCGCGCTGGTCGAGGAACTGACCCTGCACGCGCCGCTGGTCCTGCCGGAGACGGGCGCAGTCGCCCTCCAGGTGCTGATCGCCGCCCCCGACGCGGCGGGCCGCCGGACCATCGCATGCCATTCCCGCACCGACAGCGCCGACGCCGCCGAGGACGGCTGGGTCCGCCACGCGACCGGCGTCCTGGCCCCCGCGGCCCCCGCCGCCGCATCCCCGGCGGGAGCGTGGCCCCCGGCGGGCGCCGAGCCGCTGGACGTCTCCGGCCTGTACGCCGACATGGCCGCCGAAGGATACGGCTACGGGCCGTCGTTCCACGGAGTGCGCGCCGCCTGGATCCTCGACGGCGAAGTGTTCGCGGACGTCGAACTCCCGCAGCCCGCCCGCGCCGAAGCCGCCGCCTTCGGCCTGCACCCGGCCCTGCTGGACGCCGCCCTGCACCCCGCCGACCACGCCCTGGCCGCCCAGGGGAACCGGCCCGAGGGGACCTGGATCCCGTTCTCCTGGAACGGCGTCACCCTCCACGCCTCCGGCGCGGCCTCCGTACGCGTACGGATCACCGCGCGCGGCCGCGAGGAACTCGCGGTGGACGTCACCGGTCCCGACGGCGCGCCCGTCGCCCGGGTCGAATCCCTGCTGCTGCGCGCCGTCACGGCGGACCAGCTCGCGGGCGACCGCCCCGACCCGCTGCTGCGCGTGCAGTGGAACCCGCTCGAAATCCCCGGCGACGCAGTGGCGTTCACGACCCTCGACGAAGGCATCCCGGCGCCGTACGTCGTCCACCGCGCCCTCCCGACCCCCGCCGGGGACCTGCCCGCCGCCGTCCGGGCCGTCACCGCCGACGCGCTGGCCGCCGTACAGGACTGGCTCGCCGACGACCGGTACGCCGACTCCCGGCTCGTCGTCGTCACCCGCCGGGGCGCCGCCGTACCCGGCACCGACGTCGACCTCGCGCAGGCGCCCGTCTGGGGACTCGTACGCTCCGCCGAGGCGGAGAACCCCGGCCGCTTCGTCCTCGTGGACACCGACCCGGCGGGCGAAGAGCACCTCGGGCGGGCCCTGGCCGCCGCCGCACGGGAACCCGAACTCGCCCTGCGCGGAGCCCGGTCGTACGTTCCCCGACTGGCTCCCGTCCCCGCCCCCGTCCCCGCCCCCGGCTCCGGCTCCTCCGGTGAGGACCGGCCCTCCCCGTGGGACGGCGACGGCACCGTACTGATCACCGGTGGCACCGGGGGCATCGGCGCCGCACTCGCCCGCCACCTCGTCCGCCACCACGGCGTACGCCACCTGCTGCTCACCAGCCGGCGCGGCCCCGACGCCCCCGGCGCCCGCGAACTGCTGGCCGAGCTCACCGACCTGGGCGCCGACGCCGACATCAGCGCCACCGACGCCGCGGACCGGGACGCCCTCGCGGCGCTGCTCGCCCGCATCCCCGAGCGGCACCCGCTCACCGCCGTCGTGCACGCGGCCGGAGTCATCGACGACGGCCTCGTCGGCTCCCTCACCCCCGCCAGGCTCGACACCGTGCTGCGCCCCAAGGCCGATGCAGCCTTGAACCTGCACGAGCTGACCGCGGGCCTCGACCTCACCGCGTTCGTCCTGTTCTCCTCCGCCTCCACCGTCCTCGACGGCGCCGGCCAGGGCAACTACGCCGCCGCGAACCTCTTCCTCGACGCGCTCGCCGCCCGCCGCGCCGCCGCCGGGCAGGTCGTCACCTCCCTCGCCTGGGGCCTGTGGGCCGGCGACGCCGGCATGGGCGCCACCCTCGACGCGGCAGCCCTCACCCGTATCGAACGCCTCGGCCTGGACTCCCTGACCTTCGAGGAGAACCTCGCCCGGCTCGACGAGGCGCTCGCCGGGAACGAGCCGGCCGTGGTCCCCGTACGGGTCGACCACCGCGCCGTGCGCGCGCGCGGCGACGGCGTCCCGACCCTGCTGCGGGCCCTCGTGCGCACCGCCGTGCGCCGCCCGGCCGTCGCGGCCGGACCGGCCGCCACCGGCCCGGCGACCGGACCGGCACCCCTCGCCGCCCAGCTCGCCGGACTCGGCGCCGCCGACCGCCTCGCCACCGTCCTGCTGCTGGTCCGCACCGAAGCCGCGGCCGTCCTCGGCTACCAGAGCGCCGAAGAGGTCACCGCCACCCGCGCCTTCACCGAGACCGGGTTCGACTCCCTGGCGGCCGTGGAACTGCGCAACCGCCTCTCGACCGCGACCGGGTTGCGGCTCAGCGCCACCCTGACCTTCGACTACCCGACCGCCACCGCCCTGGCCGAGCACCTCGTCACCAAGCTCCTCGGCGCGGCCGCCGCCCCCGCCGTCACCGCGGCGCCCGAGCCCCGCCGCGCTGCCTCCGGCGACGACGATCCGGTCGTCATCGTCGGCATGGCCTGCCGCTACCCGGGCGGCGTCACCTCGCCCGAGGAGCTGTGGCAGCTCGTCGCCGAAGGAGCCGACGCCATCGGGCCCTTCCCGACCGACCGCGGCTGGGCGGCCGACCTCTACGACCCGGAGATCGGCAAGCCCGGCAGGACGTACTCCACCGACGGCGGATTCCTCTACGACGCCGCCCGTTTCGACCCCGCCTTCTTCGGGATCAGCCCGCGCGAGGCCCAGGCCATGGACCCGCAGCAGCGGCTCCTCCTCGAAGTCGCCTGGGAGACCTTCGAGCGCGCCGGCATCGACCCCCGCTCCGTCAAGGGCAGCAGCACCGGTGTCTTCGCCGGCGTGATGTACCACGACTGGGGCCTGCGGCTGGGTCCGCTGCCCGAGGACGTGGCCGGCTACCACGGCAACGGCAGCCTCGCCAGCGTCGTCTCCGGACGCGTCGCCTACGCGCTGGGCCTGGAAGGGCCCGCGGTGAGCGTCGACACGGCCTGCTCCTCGTCCCTGGTGGCCCTGCACATGGCCGCGCGTTCCCTGCGCTCCGGTGAGTGCTCGCTGGCCCTGGCCGGCGGTGTCACCATCATGTCCACCCCCGACACCTTCCTCGACATGAGCCGCCAGCGCGGCCTGTCCCCGGACGGGCGGTGCAAGTCGTTCGGTGCGGGGGCGGACGGTACGGGGTGGGGTGAGGGTGCGGGCGTCCTGTTGCTGGAGCGGTTGTCGGACGCGCGGCGCAACGGGCACCGGGTGCTGGCGGTGGTGAAGGGCTCTGCGCTGAACCAGGACGGTGCCAGCAACGGTCTGACGGCTCCGAACGGGCCGGCGCAGCAGCGGGTGATCCGTCAGGCGCTGGCCGATGCAGGCCTGTCGGCGGCCGATGTCGACGTGGTCGAGGCGCACGGCACGGGCACCCGGCTCGGTGACCCGATCGAGGCACAGGCGCTGCTGGAGACCTACGGGCAGGAACGGCCCGAGGGACAGCCGCTGTGGCTGGGCTCCATCAAGTCCAACATGGGCCACACCCAGGCCGCGGCGGGTGTCGCCGGCATCATCAAGATGGTCATGGCCATGGACCACGGCGTCCTACCGCGCACCCTCCACGCGCAGACGCCCTCCGACCAGGTCGACTGGTCGGCCGGAGACGTCGCACTGCTCACCGAGGCCCGCGAATGGACCGCACCCGGCGGAGTACGGCGGGCCGGTGTGTCCTCCTTCGGGATCAGCGGAACCAACGCCCACGTCATCATCGAGCAGGCTCCGCGGCAGGAAGCCACCGTCACCGCCGCCGAGCCCGCCCCGTCCCTGCCCGCCATCCCCTGGCCCGTCTCCGGGGCCACCCCCGAGGCCCTGCGGGCCCAGGCCGAGCGGCTGCGCGAGCGCCTCGCCGACCTCCCGGACGAGGCACTCGCCCCCGCCGCCGCGACCCTGGCCACCGGCCGCGCCGCACTGGAGCACCGGGCCGTCGCACTCGGCGCCGACCGCGCCGAACTCGCCCGCTCGCTGGAACTCCTCGCCGACGCCGGAGCAGGCGTCGCAGCAGGCACCGGCGTCGGAGCCGGGGCGGCCCAGGACGGCAAGACCGCCTTCCTCTTCACGGGCCAGGGCGCGCAGCGCCTCGGCATGGGCCGCGAACTGTACGAGGCCTTCCCCGTGTTCGCCGCCGCCTTCGACGCCGTGTGCACCGAAGCCGACCGGCACCTAGGGCAGTCGCTGCGGGACGTGGTGTGGGGTGAGGACGCGGACGCCCTCAACGCGACCGCGCTGACCCAGCCCGCCCTGTTCGCCCTCGAAGTGGCCCTGTACCGGCTGGTGGAGGCGTGGGGCATGAAGCCCGACGCCGTCGCCGGCCACTCCATCGGTGAGCTCGCCGCCGCGCACGTCGCGGGCGTGCTGTCGCTCGCCGACGCGGCCCGACTCGTCGTCGTCCGCGGCCGGTTGATGCAAGCGCTGCCCGCCGGCGGTGCGATGCTCGCGGTCCAGGCCACCGAGGACGAGGTCCTGCCGATCCTGAGCGAAGGAGTCGGCATCGCCGCGGTCAACGGGCCGCGGTCGGTCGTCGTGTCCGGCATGGAGGCCGAAGTGCTGGCCGTCGGCGAGCACTTCACCGCCGCCGGACGCAAGACCAGCCGACTGGCCGTCTCCCACGCCTTCCACTCGGCCCTCATGGACCCGATGCTGGATGAGTACCGCTCCCTGGCCTCCGAGTTGGCCTTCCACGCACCGCGCATCCCGCTGGTCGTCTCCACCGTCACCGGTGAGGCCTCCGCCCAGTGGCAGGACCCCGAGTACTGGGTCCGCCAGGTCCGCGAGCCCGTCCGCTTCCTGGACGCCGTACGCCGCGCCGAAGAGCTCGGCGTCCGCACCTTCGTGGAGATCGGCCCCGACGCCGTCCTGACCGCGCTCGGCGCCGGCTGCGTCAGCGGTGACGACACCGCCTTCATCCCCCTGCTGCGCCGCGACCGCGACGAGCCCCGGGAGACCCTGACCGGCACCGGAGCGGCCTGGGCGCGCGGCACCGCCGTCGACTGGGCCGCCCTCCTCGGCCGGCCGGGCCGCTCCGGCCCCCTCGTGGACCTGCCCACGTACGCCTTCCAGCGCAAGCGCTACTGGCTCGACGTACCGGCCCCGACGGGCGATGTCGGATCCGCCGGCCTCGATCCCCTCGACCACCCGCTCCTCAGCGCCGCCGTCGTGTCGCCCGAGTCGGGCTCCGTCGTCCTCACGGGCCGCCTGTCGACGGCCGGACAGCCCTGGGTCGCCGACCACGGCGTACACGGAGCCGTCCTGCTCCCCGGGACCGGGTTCGTGGAACTCGCCGTACGCCTCGGCGACCAGGTCGGCTGCGACCTCCTGGAGGAACTGACGCTGGAGGCGCCCCTCGTCCTGCCCGCGACCGGCGGCGCCGCCCTGCGCGTGGCCGCGGGCGCCCCCGACGGGACGGGCCGCCGGCCGCTGCACATCCACTCCCGCCTCGACGGCGCTCCCCAGGACGCCTGGACCCGGCACGCCACCGGCTTCCTGACCACCGGGACGCCCCCGCAGCCCGAGGCCGACCTGACCCAGTGGCCGCCGCGCGGAGCCACTCCCGTCGAGGTGGCGGGCGCGTACGAACGGCTGCGCGAGCGCGGCTACGGCTACGGCCCCGCCTTCCAGGGCCTCAAGGCGGCCTGGCGGCGCGGCGACGAGCTGTTCGCCGAAGTCGAACTGCCCGAGACGGTCCGCGCCGAAGCCGGCCGGTACGGCCTGCACCCGGCGCTCCTGGACACCGCCATGCACGTCGACGTCCTCGTCGACCAGGGCGAGGGCGGAACCGAGGCGCTGCTGCCCTTCGCATGGAGCGGAGTCGGCCTGCACGCCACCGGAGCCGCCGCACTGCGCGTCCACGTACGCCGCATCCGCGGCGCCGAGGAGTCGGCGATGACCGTCGCCGACGAGACCGGCAGCCCGGTCATGACCGTCGCCTCCCTGATCTGCCGGCCCGTGTCCGCCGACCAGCTGGAGCCCGTCGACGGCACCGTCTCCGACGACCTGCACCACATCGAGTGGAGCACCCTGCCGGCGCCCGCCGTGCCCGGCGACCCCTCCGCCGTCGTCCTGGACGAATACGGGCTGGCCATCCTCGCCGACGCCCCCGCCGTCGTCCTCGCGTGCCCCGCCGCCCCCGCCGGGCAGCCCCTGCCGGACGCGGCCCGTACGGCCACCGCCTACGTACTGGGCCAGCTGCAGTCGTGGCTGGCAGACGACCGGTTCGCGGCCTCCACCCTCGTCGTCGTCACCCGCGGCGCGGTCACCACCGATCCGGAAACCGCCCCCGACCTCACCCAGGCACCCGTGTGGGGTCTGGTCCGGGCCGCACAGGCGGAGAACCCGGGCCGGATCGTGCTGCTCGACACCGACCCCGAGGACGCCACCGCACCGGCCGACACCGACCCCGGCCTCATCGCACAGGCCCTGGAACAGGGCGAACCCGAACTCGCCCTGCGGGCAGGCCGTTTCCTCACCCCCCGGCTCGTCAAGACGGCCGTCCCCGAAGCGCCGGCGCCCTGGACCGGCGAAGGCACCGTCCTCGTCACCGGCGGCACCGGAGGCCTCGGCGCCCGCGTCGCCGAGCACCTCGTCACCCGGCACGGCGTCCGGCACCTGGTCCTCACCAGCCGCCGCGGCGCCGAAGCCCCCGGCGCCGGGGCACTGCGGGAACGGCTGCTCGAAGCCGGCGCCCACGACGTCCGCATCGCGGGCTGCGACGCCGCCGACCGGGCCGCACTCGCCGACGTCCTCGCCGCCGTCCCCGACGCGCACCCGCTCACCGGCGTCGTCCACGCGGCGGGCGTAGTGGACCCCGGCCTGACCGCCACGCTCACCCCGGAGCGCCTGGACAGCGTCATGCGGCCCAAGGCCGATGCCGCTTGGCACCTGCACGAACTGACCCAGGGCATGGACCTGACGGCGTTCGTACTGTTCTCCTCCGCCGGCGGACTCGTCCTGCCCGCCGGACAGGGCAACTACGCCGCCGCCAACGTCTTCCTGGACGCGCTCGCCGCGCACCGGCGAGCACGAGGGCAAGCAGGCACCGCACTCGCGTACGGCCTGTGGGCGGTCAACACCGGCCTCGGTGGAGAACTCACCGACGCCGACATCGAGAAGATGAAGCGGCTCGGCCTGCCCGCCCTGCCCGCCGACCGCGGCCTGGCACTGTTCGACGAAGCCCTGCGCACCCGGCACGCCCTGCTCGCCCCCCTGCCCGTCGACCCCGCGGCCCTGCACGCCCGCGGCGCCGACGTCCCGCCGCTGCTGCGCGGCACGACCCGGCCCGCGACCCGGCGCGCCGCCGCCCAGGCCGCCCCCGCCGGCGACGGCCTGGCCCGAAAGCTGGCCGCCCTCACCGCGGCGGAACGCGAACGGACCCTGCTCGATCTGGTCGCCACCCAGGTCGCGGCCGTCCTCGGCCACGAAAGCACCGACACCGTCGGAGCGGACCGCGCGTTCAAGGAACTGGGCTTCGACTCCCTGGCCGCCGTCGAACTGCGCAACGCGCTGAACGCCGCCACCGGGCTCCGCCTGCCCGTGACCCTCGTCTTCGACTACCCGACCACCCGCGCCGTCGCCGACCACCTCGCCGGCGAATTCGGCACGGCGGACCCGGAGCGGACCCCCGTACCGACTGCCGCTCCCTCCGGGTACGCCGACGACGAACCGATCGCGATCGTCGGCATCAGCTGCCGCTTCCCCGGCGGCGTACGCTCCGCCGAGGACCTGTGGGACCTCGTCGCCGAGGGCCGCGACGCGATCGCCGACTTCCCCGCCGACCGGGGCTGGGACACCGACGCCATCTACGATCCGGAACCCGGTCTGCACGGCAAGACGTACGCCCGCGAAGGCGGATTCCTCTACGACGCAGCCGAGTTCGACCCGGCGTTCTTCGGCATCAGCCCCCGCGAGGCCATCGCGATGGACCCCCAGCAGCGGCTGCTCCTGCAAGCCGCCTGGGAGGCGTTCGAACGCGCCGGCATCGACCCGTCCGCCATGCGCGGCAGCCAGACCGGCGTCTACGCCGGCGTGATGTACCACGACTACGGATCCCGCCTCCAGCACATCCCCGACGACGTCGCCGGCTACCTCGGCAACGGCACCGCGGCCTCCATCCTGACCGGCCGCGTCGCCTACGCCCTCGGCCTCGAAGGCCCCGCCGTCAGCGTCGACACCGCGTGCTCCTCCTCGCTCGTCGCCCTGCACATGGCCTGCCAGGCACTGCGTCGCGGCGAGGTCGACATGGCACTGGCCGGAGGCGTCACCGTCATGTCGACGCCCGAGATCTACGTCGAGTTCGCCCAGCAGCGCGGCCTGTCCGCCGACGGCCGCTGCAAGGCCTTCGCGGGCGGCGCCGACGGCACCGGCTGGGCGGAGGGCGTGGGCCTGCTCCTGGTCGAGCGGCTCTCCGACGCCCAGCGGCTCGGCCACGACGTACTCGCCGTGATCCGCGGCTCCGCCATCAACCAGGACGGCGCCAGCAACGGCCTGACCGCCCCCAACGGACCCTCGCAGCAGCGCGTCATCCAGCGCGCCCTCGCCGCCGGCGGCCTCACCACCGCCGACGTGGACCTCGTCGAAGGCCATGGCACGGGCACCCGGCTGGGCGACCCCATCGAGGCACAGGCCCTCCTCGCCACCTACGGGCAGGGGCGGCCCGCCGACGACCCGGTATGGCTCGGCTCCATCAAGTCCAACATCGGACACGCCCAGGCCGCGGCCGGTGTCAGCGGCGTCATCAAGTCCGTGATGGCCCTGCGCAACGGCCTGATGCCCAAGACCCTGCACGTGGACCAGCCCTCGCCCGAGGTCGACTGGGAAGCCGGCAACGTCCGGCTGCTCACGGAGGCGCGGCCGTGGCCCCGCCGCGCGGACCGGCCGCGCAGGGCCACCGTCTCCTCCTTCGGTCTCAGCGGCACCAATGCCCACCTCGTCGTGGAGGAGGCACCGGAAGCCGTCCCGACCGAGACGGGATCGGCCGACCTGCCGGCCCTGCCGCTGCTGCTGTCCGGAGCCGACCCGCAGGCACCGGGCCGCCAGGCCGGGGAACTGCACGCGCGGCTCCTCGCCGAACCGGAGCTGGACCTCACCGACGTCGCCCGTACCCTCGCGACGGGCCGGGCGGCGCTGGAACACCGGGCGGTGGTCGTGGCCGGCGGCCAGGACCGCGAGAGCGCACTGCGGGGCCTGGCCGACGTCGCCGCCGGGGACGGCATCCGGGGCTCCGCACGAGCCGGGGGGCGGACGGCGTTCCTCTTCACCGGCCAGGGTGCCCAGCGGTTGGGGATGGGGCGTGAGCTATACGAGGCGTTCCCGGTGTTCGCTGAGGCCTTTGATGCGGTGTGTGGGGAGGTTGACCGGCACCTGGGGCGGTCGTTGCGTGAGGTGGTGTGGGGTGAGGATGCGGAGGCGTTGAACGCGACCGCGGTGACGCAGCCCGCGCTGTTCGCGTTGGAGGTTTCTCTCTATCGGTTGGTGGAGGCGTGGGGTGTCACGCCGGACGTGGTGGCCGGGCATTCGATCGGTGAGTTGGCTGCCGCGCATGTGGCGGGGGTGTTGTCGCTGGCTGATGCGGCGGAGTTGGTGGTGGCGCGTGGCCGGTTGATGCAGGCGTTGCCCGCCGGTGGTGCGATGCTTGCGGTGCAGGCCACTGAGGATGAGGTGCTCCCGCTTCTCATCGAGGGTGTGGGTATTGCTGCGGTGAACGGGCCGCAGTCGGTGGTGGTTTCGGGTGTCGAAGGCGCTGTGCTGGCTGTCGGTGAGCACTTCACCACCGAAGGCCGTAAGATGAGTCGGCTTGCGGTCTCGCACGCTTTCCACTCGGCGTTGATGGATCCGATGCTGGAGGACTTCCGTGCGGTCGCTTCGCGGCTGACGTTCTCGGCGCCGCGCATTCCGGTCGTCTCTACCGTCTCGGGCGAGTTGTCAGAGGGCTGGCGGTCGCCTGAGTACTGGGTCGGCCAGGTCCGCGAGGCCGTCCGCTTCGCCGACGCCGTAGCGGCGCTGGAGGCGCAGGGCGTCACCCGCTTCCTGGAGATCGGCCCGGACGGCGTCCTGACCGGTCTGGCCCAGCAGGGCGTGGACTCCGAGCAGGCCGTCCTCGTACCCGCCCTCCGCAAGAACCAGCCCGAACCCGAAACCCTGATCGCCGCCCTCGGGCAGCTGCATGCCACCGGCGTACCCGTCGACTGGGAGGCGTTCTTCGCCGGATCCGGCGCCCGGCGCGTCGACCTGCCCACCTACCCCTTCCTCAGGACCCGCTACTGGCTCGACGCTCCCGCCGCGGTCGGCGACGCGGCCGGGATGGGGCAGGCCTCCGCCGGGCACCCGCTGCTCAGCGCCGTACTCGTCTCCCCGGAGACCGGAGCCCCGGTCCTCACCGGCCGGATCTCCACCGCCACCCACCCCTGGCTGGCCGACCACGCCGTCCACGGCAGCGTGCTGCTCCCGGGCACGGCGTACGTGGAACTGGCGCTCCGCGCCGGGCACGAGGTGGGCTGCGCCCAGCTGGAGGAACTCACGCAGGAGACGCCGCTGTTGCTGCCCGGCAAGACGGGGATCGCGGTGCAGGTGGTCGTGGGCGAGGCGGACGCCTCCGGCCGTCGCGACGTGACCCTGTACTCGCGGGCCGAGAACCTTCCGGCCGACGCGCCCTGGACCCGCAACGCCCGCGGCGTCCTCGCCCCCGATCCGGCGGCGGCCGCCCCCGACCTGGAGGCCTGGCCGCCGGCTGGGGCGAGGCCCGTCGACGTCAGCGGGATGTACGAGGACCTCGCCGGACTCGGCTACGGGTACGGCCCCCACTTCCAGGGCCTCACGGCGGCCTGGCGGCGCGGAGACGAGCTGTACGCCGAGATCTCGCTCCCCGCGCACGCCCGCACCGACGCCGCCCTCTTCGGTCTCCACCCGGCACTCCTCGACGCCGCCCTGCACGCCGAGCGCATCTTCGACGAGGACGCCGACGGCCCCGTCCGGGCCGCCCTGCCCTTCGTGTGGACCGGCGTCACCCTGCACACCACCGGAGCATCCGCGCTGCGGGTCCGCCTCACCAAGCCGGGCCCCGACGCCGTCGCACTGCGGATCACCGCGCCCACCGGTGAGCCCGTCGCCACCGTCGACGCGCTCGTCGTGCGCGAGGTGTCCGCGCAGCAGCTGGCGGGCGACGGGCCGGGCGGCGAAGGTGCCCTGTTCCGCGTCGACTGGCAGGCGCACCAGCCGGCCGCCGGGCCGGCGGCGACCACCGACGACTGGGTGGTGGTCGGGGCGGGACTGCCGGGTCTGCGCCCGGTCGCCTCGCTCGCCGCCCTGGCCGACCTCGCCTCCGAGCAGCGCGTCCCCGACGTGGTCGTCCTGACCGCACCCGACGTCTCCGACGTCTTCGGCACCAACGCCGGGGTGCCCGAGCAGGTCCGCACCTCCGTCGGCCGGCTCCTCGACGGACTCGGGCAGTGGCTCGCGGACCCCCGCTTCGCCGACTCCCGCCTGGTCCTCGTCACCCGCGACGCCGTCCCCACCGCCCGGCCGGAAGCGGAACCCGTGGACTGCGTACAGGCACCCCTGTGGGGTGTCATGCGCGCCGCGCAGGCGGAGAACCCGGGCCGCTTCACCGTCGTCGACCTCGACGGGGCGCCCGAGTCGGTGGCCGCGCTGGCCGCCGCCGTCGCCTCCGCCGAACCGGAAGTCGCCGTCCGGCGCGGGGAGATCCTCGTGCCGCGCTACGTCGCAGCGCCCGCCCGGGCCGCCGAACCCTCGGCGTGGGACCCGGACGGCACCGTCCTGATCACCGGCGGCACCGGTCTGCTGGGCGCCGTCCTGGCCAGGCACCTGGTCACCGCGCAGGGCGTACGCCACCTCGTGCTGACCAGCCGGCGCGGCGCGGACGCCCCCGGGGCCGCCGAACTGCGCGCGGAACTGGCTGCGGCGGGAGCCGACGTACGGATCGTCGCCGTCGACGCGGCCGACCGCTACGCCTTGGCCGCGCTGCTGGACGAGATCCCGGCCGGGCACCCGCTCACGGGCGTCGTGCACGCCGCCGGAGTCATGGACAACGCCCTGGTCGGAGCCGTCACCAAGGAACAGGTCAGCAAGGTGCTGCGGCCCAAGGTCGACGCCGCCTGGCACCTGCACGAACTGACGAAGGACCTCGGCCTGTCCGCCTTCGTGCTGTACTCCTCGGCCGGCGGCCAGATCCTGTCCGCCGGGCAGGCCACCTACGCCGCGGCGAACGTCTTCCTCGACGCACTGGCCGCCGAGCGCCGCGCCGCCGGACTCGCGGCCACTTCGCTCGCCTGGGGCCTGTGGGAAGGCACGGTGGGCGAGGGCCCCGAACTCACCGAGGCCGACCTGCGGCGCATGAGCCGCTCGGGCGTGCTGGAGCTGTCCTTCACCGACGGCGTCGCCCTGTTCGACGCGGCGCTCGCCCTGGACGAGGGCCTGCTGGCACCCGTCCGGCTCGACCGCGCGGCGCTGGCACGACGCGCCGACGAGATCCCGGCCCTGCTGCGCGCCCTCGCAGGGCCGGCCGCCCGCCAGACCGCCCGGCCCACGGCGCTGCCCGCGACGGGCGCCGCCGACACCGCCGGCTCCCTCGTCCGGGCCAAGCTCGCCGGGCTGCCGACCGGGCCCGAGCGGGTCCGCTACGCGGAGGAACTCGTACGGGGCCACGCGGCGGCCGTACTCGGACACGGCGACCCGGCTGGGGTCGGGGCGGACCGCGGCTTCACCGAGCTCGGACTGGACTCGCTCGGCGCGATCGAGCTGCGCAACCGGCTCCAGAAGGCGACCGGGCTACGCCTGCCCGCCACCTTGATGTTCGACTACCCCAACTCGGGCGCCCTGGCCGGGTTCCTGCTGGAGGAACTGGAACCCGAAACGGAGCCCGAGGGCCCCGCCGCCGGACCGCACTTGGACGAGGAAGGCATCAGGCGGGCCCTGCTGTCCATCCCCGCCGCGCGACTGCGCGAGTCCGGGTTGCTCGACGCCCTGCTCGGACTGGCGGAAGGCGACGCGGCGGGCGCCGGCGGAGCCTCGGCAGCGGCCTCCGGGGCGGCCCCGTTCACGGATCCCGAGACACCCGACCAGGGCGCCGCCATCGAGGACATGGGCGTGGACGACCTCATTCGTGCCGCCATGGCCGGCGGCGAACCCAGCTGAAACCGACCGGACCGAACCGGAATTCGAGGATGACGTGAGCACATCGGTGGAACAGGTCGTAGCGGCACTGCGCAAGTCACTCACGGACAACGAGCGACTGCGCGAAGAGAACGCACGGCTGACCGCGGCGGGCAACGACCCCATCGCGATCGTGGCCATGGCCTGCCGCTACCCCGGCGGCGCCGGCACGCCCGAGGGCCTGTGGCGGCTGGTGGCCGACGGCACCGACGCCGTGTCCGGCTTCCCCGCCGATCGCGGCTGGGACCCCGACGTCTACGACCCGGAGCCGGGCGTGCCGGGCAAGTCCTACGCCCGGGACGGCGCGTTCCTCTACGACGCGGCCGCGTTCGACCCGGCGTTCTTCGGGATCTCCCCGCGCGAGGCGCTGACCATGGACCCCCAGCAGCGGCTGCTGCTGGAGATCTCCTGGGAGGCGATCGAACGCGCGGGCGTCGACCCGACCCGGCTCAAGGGCAGCCGGACGGGTGTGTACGCCGGTGTGATGTACCACGACTACGCCGACGGCAGCGCGGGCAGCTTCGTCTCCGGCCGCACGGCCTACACGCTGGGCCTCGAAGGCCCCGCCGTCACCGTGGACACGGCGTGCTCCTCGTCCCTGGTGGCCCTGCACATGGCCGCCCAGGCCCTGCGCTCCGGCGAATGCGACCTGGCCCTGGCGGGTGGCGTGACCGTCATGTCCACCCCCGACATGCTCGTGTACTTCTCCGGCCAGCGCGGACTCGCCCCGGACGGACGGTGCAAGCCGTTCGCCGCGGCCGCCGACGGCACCGGGTGGGGGGAGGGCGCGGGCGTACTGCTGCTGGAGCGGCTCTCCGACGCCCGCCGCAACGGCCACCCGGTCCTCGCCCTCGTCAGCGGCTCCGCCGTCAACCAGGACGGCGCGTCCAGTGCCATGACCGTCCCCAACGGCCCGGCGCAGCAGCGGGTGATACGCCAGGCGCTCGCCGACGCGGGCCTGACGCCGGCGGACGTGGACGCGGTCGAGGCGCACGGCACGGGCACCCGGCTGGGCGACCCCATCGAGGCACAGGCGCTGCTGGCCACGTACGGGAGGAAGCGGCCCCAGGACCGGCCGCTGTGGCTGGGGTCGGTGAAGTCCAACTTCGGGCACACGCAGGCCGCCGCCGGTGTCGCGGGCGTCATCAAGATGGTGATGGCGATGCGGCACGGGGTACTGCCCCGGACCCTGCACGTCGACGCACCCTCGAACCAGGTGGACTGGTCGGCGGGGAACGTGGAACTGCTGACCGAGGCCCGGGAATGGCGGGCCGGGGAGCGGCCGCGCCGAGCGGGCATCTCCTCGTTCGGCCTCAGCGGGACGAACGCGCACGTCATCGTGGAACAGGCGCCGCAGGCGACGGCGGAGACCGCGGCCGGGGCGGAGCCGCTGCGGGCGCTGCCGCCGGTGATGCCGTGGCCGGTGTCCGCGAAGACCCCGCAGGCGCTGGCGGACCGGGCCCGGGGGCTGCTGGAGTCGGTCGCAGGCTCCGACCACCGGGCCGGGGACGTCGGCCACTCCCTGGCGACGACACGCTCGCTGTTCGACCACCGTGCGGTGGTGACGGGCGACGGGGCGAGCCGGCTGGCGGCGCTCGCCGCGCTGGCGGCGGGGGAGGAGCACCCTGCTCTGGTGACGGGCCGGGTCCAGCCCGGGGGGCGGACGGCGTTCCTCTTCACCGGCCAGGGTGCCCAGCGGTTGGGGATGGGGCGTGAGCTGTACGAGGCGTTCCCGGTGTTCGCGGCTGCTTTCGATGCGGTGTGTGGGGAGGTTGACCGGCACCTGGGGCGGTCGTTGCGTGAGGTGGTGTGGGGTGAGGATGCGGAGGCGTTGAACGCGACCGCGGTGACGCAGCCCGCCCTGTTCGCGTTGGAGGTTTCTCTCTATCGGTTGGTGGAGGCGTGGGGTGTCACGCCTGACGTGGTCGCCGGGCATTCGATCGGTGAGCTGGCCGCCGCGCATGTGGCGGGGGTGTTTTCGCTGGCTGATGCGGCCGAGTTGGTGGTGGCGCGTGGCCGGTTGATGCAGGAGCTGCCCACCGGCGGTGCGATGCTCGCGGTACAGGCCGCGGAAGATGAGGTGCTCCCGCTCCTGACCGAGGGTGTGGGTATTGCTGCGGTGAACGGGCCGCAGTCGGTGGTGGTTTCGGGTGTCGAGGCCGCTGTACTGGCTGTCGGTGAGCACTTCACCACCGAAGGCCGTAAGACCAGTCGGCTCGCTGTATCCCACGCCTTTCACTCCGCGCTCATGGACCCGATGCTGGACGAGTTCCGTGCAGTTGCCTCGCAGTTGACCTATTCCGAGCCGCGAGTCTCGGCCGTGTCCACCGTGACGGGATGGCCGGGGGCGCAGTGGCAGTCCCCGGAGTACTGGGTCGGCCAGGTCCGTGAAGCCGTCCGGTTCACCGACGCGGTGGAGGCGTTGGGCGAGCTGGGTGTGACCCGGTTCCTGGAGATCGGCCCGGACGGCGTCCTGACCGGTCTGGCCCAGCAGGGCGTGGACTCCGAGCAGGCCGTCCTCGTACCCGCCCTCCGCAAGAACCGCCCCGAACCCGAAACCCTGGTCTCGGCCCTCTCCCTCCTGCACGTGGACGGCGTGCGCGTCGACTGGGAGGCCTTCTACGCCGGCACCGGCGCCCGGCGCGTTGACCTCCCCACCTATCCCTTCCAGCGCACCCGTTACTGGGTCGATGCCGTCCGTCCCGCGGGCCACGCGCCCGCTGCCGGGCTGTCCGCGCCCCAGCACCCTCTGCTCGGCGCCGTCGTCTCCCTCGCCGACTCGGGCGGGGTGGTCCTCACCGGCAGGCTCGCCGTGGCCGCCGAACCGTGGCTCGCCGACCACGTGGTGCGGGACGCGGTCCTCTTCCCCGGCTCCGGGTTCGTGGAGCTCGCCGTCCGCGCCGGCGACCACGCCGGATGCGGTGTGCTGGAAGAGCTCGCTCTGCACGCCCCGCTCCTCCTCCCCGAGGACGGTGCCGTCGCCGTACAGATCGTGGTCGGGGCGGCCGACGAGTCGGGACGCCGGTCGGTCGGCGTCTACGCCCGGGAGGAGGGCATTCCCGGGTCCGCGCCCGAGCCGGAGTGGACCCTGCATGCCGAAGGCGTGCTGGCCGACGAGGCGGAGGCCCCCGCGTTCGACCTGGAGGTGTGGCCCCCGGCCGGGGCTGAACCCCTGCCCGTCGACGGGGCCTACGAGACCCTGCGCGACCGTGGCCTCGCCTACGGGCCGGCCTTCCGCGGCCTGACGGCGGCCTGGCGGCTCGGGGACGCGCTGTACGCGGAGGTCTCGCTCCCGCCCGAGGTGGCGGCGGACGCGTACGGCCTGCACCCGGCGCTGCTCGACGCGGCGATGCACCCCGCCCTGGTGGACTCGGGTGACGGCTCCGGCGGCTCCGGCGACGGCTCCGCGACGGTGCTGCCGTTCGTGTGGAAGGACGTACGCCTGTACGCCGTCGGCTCCTCGGCGGTGCGCGTGCGCCTCACCCGGCCCACACCGGACAGCCTCTCCCTGGAGGTGGCCGACGCCTCCGGAGCCCCGGTCGCGGCGGTCGGCGGGGTCGTCGGCCGGGCGGTGGACGCGGCCGGGGCCGGGGCGCGGGCCGACGACCCGCTCTACCGCGTGGCGTGGCAGCCGGCCGGCGCCGGTTCCCCCGGGCGGTGGCTGCGCTGGGAGGACGCGCCTGCCGAGGGCCCGGTCGAAGGCGCGGTGGTCTTCGACTGCCGGGTCCCGGAGGCCGATGTCGTGTCCGCCGCCCACGCCGTCTCCCACCGCGTCCTGGACGTGGTGCGGCAGTGGCTGGAGGACCCGCGGTTCTCCGGGGCCACCCTCGTCCTCGTCACCCGGGGCGCGGTGGCCGTCGAGGACGGTGAACCGGTCGACGTGAGGCAGGCCCCCGCATGGGGTCTCGTACGAGCCGCGCAAGCGGAGAACCCCGGCCGATTCGTGCTGCTCGACACCGACGGCAGCGAGGACTTGGGCCACGTCCTGGTCGAAGACGAACCGGAGCTGGCCGTCCGTGCGGGGCGCACGTCCGTCCCGCGCCTGGTGCGCTCGACCGCGCCCGCCACGGCCGCGGAACCGGTGTGGGACGGTACGGGCACCGTGCTGATCACCGGCGGCACCGGCGGGCTGGGCGCCCTGGTCGCCCGCCACCTCGTGGCCGAGCACGGGGTGCGCCACCTGCTCCTCGTAGGGCGGCGCGGTCCCGACACGCCCGGAGTCGCCGAACTCCGCTCGGACCTCGTCGCGTCGGGGGCTTCGGTCACCGTCGCGGCTTGCGACGTGGCGGACCGCGCGGCACTGGCCGCCGTACTGGACACCGTCGACCCCGCGCACCCGCTGCGCGGGATCGTGCACGCGGCGGGCGTACTGGACGACGGGATGCTGACCTCGCTCACACCCGAGCGGTTCAGCGCCGTCCTGGCCCCCAAGGCGGACGCCTCCTGGCACCTGCACGAGCTGACCGAGGGCCTGGACCTCACCGCGTTCGTGCTCCTCTCCTCCATCGCGGGCACCCTCGGCTCGACGGGCCAGGCCAACTACGCGGCCGCCAACGTCTTCCTCGACGCCCTCGCCGCCCACCGCCGGGCCGGCGGACTACCGGCCTGCGCCCTGGCCTTCGGCCTGTGGGACACCGCCGGGGGCATGGCGACGCACCTCGGTGACGCCGAACTGGAGCGGATGCGGCAGGCCGGAACGCCCGCCATCCCCGCCGACACGGGCCTCGCCCTCTTCGACGCCGCGCTCGCCTCGGGCGAAGCGGCGACCGTCCCGGTCCGCCTGGACCTCGCCGTCCTGCGCGCCCAGACCGACGAGCCGCCCGCCCTACTGCGCCGGCTCGTACGGGCCCCCGGGCGCCGGGCCGGCGCCCGTCCGGGGTCGGGCGCCCTGCGCGAGCGGCTCGCCGGGCTCACCGGAGCCGCCCGTGCCACCGCCGTCCAGGACCTCGTCCGTACGCAGGTCGCCGCGGTCCTCGGCCACGCCTCGCACGACGCCGTCGAACCACACCGCGCCTTCGACGAGTTGGGCTTCGACTCGCTGACCGCCGTGGAACTGCGCAACCGGCTCGACAAGGCGACCGGGCTCCGCCTGCCCGCCACGCTGATCTTCGACTACCCGACGGCCGCGGCCGTCGCCGCGCACATCGGGGAACTCTTCGACGGAGCCGGCGCGCAAGCGGCCCCGGCGCCGGCGGCTGCCACCGCCCGAGCCACGGACGACGACCCGGTCGTCATAGTCGGCATGGCCTGCCGCTACCCGGGTGGCGTCGACACGCCCGAGGGCCTGTGGCGGCTGGTGGCCGACGGCGTGGACGCCATCGCCCCACTGCCCGACGACCGGGGCTGGGACCCCGGCGTCTACGACCCGGAGCCGGGCGTGCCGGGCAAGTCCTACGCCCGCGACGGCGGCTTCCTCTACGAAGCGGGCGCGTTCGACCCGGCGTTCTTCGGGATCTCCCCGCGCGAGGCGCTGACCATGGACCCCCAGCAGCGGCTGCTGCTGGAGATCTCCTGGGAGGCGCTCGAACGCGCAGGCGTGGACCCGGCCGCGCTCAAGGGCAGCCGGACGGGTGTGTACGCCGGTGTGATGTACCACGACTACGCCGGCGGCACGGCGGGCAGCCTGGTCTCCGGCCGCGTCGCCTACACGCTGGGCCTGGAGGGTCCGGCGGTCACGGTGGACACGGCGTGCTCGTCGTCCTTGGTGGCCTTGCACATGGCCGCCCAGGCCCTGCGCTCCGGCGAATGCTCGCTCGCGCTCGCGGGCGGCGTGACCGTCATGTCGACCCCCGACATGCTCGTGTACTTCAGCGAGCAGCGCGGCCTGTCCCCGGACGGGCGGTGCAAGTCGTTCGGTGCGGGGGCGGACGGTACGGGGTGGGGTGAGGGTGCGGGCGTCCTGTTGCTGGAGCGGTTGTCGGACGCGCGGCGCAATGGGCACCGGGTGCTGGCGGTGGTGAAGGGCTCTGCGCTGAACCAGGACGGTGCCAGCAATGGTCTGACGGCTCCGAACGGGCCGGCGCAGCAGCGGGTGATCCGGCACGCGCTGGCCGATGCGGGCCTGTCGGCGGCCGATGTCGACGTGGTCGAGGCGCACGGCACGGGCACCCGGCTCGGTGACCCGATCGAGGCGCAGGCGCTGCTCGCCACGTACGGCCAGGAACGGCCCGAGGGACAGCCGCTGTGGCTGGGCTCCGTCAAGTCCAACATGGGGCACACGCAGGCCGCTGCGGGTGTCGCGGGGATCATCAAGATGGTGATGGCGATGCGGCACGGTGTGCTGCCGCCCACCCTGCACGCGGAAGAGCGGTCGGACCAGATCGACTGGTCGGCGGGGGACGTGGAGCTCCTGACCGAGGCCCGGGAGTGGCCGGCCGAGGGGCGGCCCCGCCGGGCCGCGGTCTCCTCGTTCGGGCTGAGCGGGACGAACGCCCACGTGATCGTGGAGCAGGCGTCCCGGGAGGAGGCCGGGGTCGGGGAAGGCCCGGAAGCCGGCCTGCCGGTGGTGCCGTGGCTGCTGTCGGCGAAGTCCGCCGCTGCTCTGGCGGGCCAGGCGGAACGCCTGCTCGCGGTGGCCGGCGCCCACCGCCCCGAGGACGTCGGATACACCCTGGCCACCGCGCGCGGCGCGATGGAACACCGGGCGGTGATCGTGGGGGACCGTGAGGCCGGGCTTGCAGCCCTCGCCGCCGGACAGCCGCATGCGAGTGTCGCGCGGGGCGTGGCAGGCAAGGGGTCGACGGCGTTCCTGTTCACGGGTCAGGGTGCTCAGCGGTTGGGGATGGGGCGTGAGTTGTATGACGCGTTCCCGGTGTTCGCGCAGGCCTTTGATGCGGTGTGTGGGGAGGTTGACCGGCACCTGGGGCGGTCGTTGCGTGAGGTGGTGTGGGGTGAGGATGCGGAGGCGTTGAACGCGACCGCGGTGACGCAGCCCGCCCTGTTCGCGTTGGAGGTTTCTCTCTATCGGTTGGTGGAGGCGTGGGGTGTCACGCCTGACGTGGTCGCCGGGCATTCGATCGGTGAGCTGGCTGCCGCGCATGTGGCGGGGGTGTTGTCGCTGGCTGATGCGGCCGAGTTGGTGGTGGCGCGTGGCCGGTTGATGCAGGAGCTGCCCACCGGTGGTGCGATGCTCGCGGTGCAGGTCACTGAGGATGAGGTGCTGCCGCTTCTCACCGACGGTGTGAGTATTGCTGCGGTCAACGGACCGGACTCGGTCGTCGTGTCCGGGGTCGAGGCCGCCGTGCTGGCCGTGGGCGAGCACTTCACCACCGAAGGCCGTAAGACCAGCCGGCTGGCGGTCTCGCACGCCTTCCACTCGGCGCTGATGGATCCGATGCTGGACGACTTCCGCGCGGTCGCTTCCCGGCTGACGTTCTCCGCGCCGCGCATCCCGGTCGTCTCCACCGTTACGGGCGAGTTGTCAGAGGACTGGCGGTCGCCGGAGTACTGGGTCGGCCAGGTCCGCGAGGCCGTCCGCTTCGCGGACGCCGTGCGGACCCTGGAGGAGCAGGGTGTCACCCGCTTCCTGGAGATCGGCCCGGACGGCGTCCTGACCGGACTCGCCCAGCAGGGCGTGGACTCCGAGCAGGCCGTCCTGGTACCCGCCCTCCGCAAGAACCGGCCCGAACCCGAAACCCTGATCGCCACCCTCGGACAGCTGCACGCCACCGGCGTACCCCTGGATTGGGAGGCCTTCTTCGCCGGATCCGGCGCCCGGAACGTGGAGCTGCCCACGTACGCCTTCCAGCGCACCCGCTTCTGGATGACTGCCCCCTCGGCCTCCGGGGGCTCCGCCGACACCGGCCAGGTCGCTCTCGACCACCCGGTGCTGCGGGCGGTGGTCGAGCTGCCCGATGACGGGGGCGCGGTCCTCACCGGGCGGCTCTCCGCCGGTACGCACGGCTGGATCACCGACCACGACGTGCTCGGGAGCGTCCTGCTGCCGGGCACGGGCTTCGTGGAACTCGCCGTACAGGCGGGAGACCGGCTCGGCTGCGGGCTGTTGGAGGAACTCACCCTCCAGGCGCCGCTCGTTCTCCCGAAGCGGGGCGGTATCGCCGTTCAGGTGGCGGTCGGCCCGGCTGACGACGCCGGGCGCCGGACGGTCGCGATCCACTCCCGGCCCGACGACCAGCCCGACCTGCCCTGGACCCGCCACGCCGACGGCGTACTCGCCCCGCCGGACACGGCCGCCGTGGCGGAAGCGCTCACGGACTGGCCGCCTGCCGGAGCCGAAGCGATCCCCGTCGCCGACGCCTACCCGGACCTCGCGGCCGCCGGATATCACTACGGCCCCGTATTCCAGGGCCTGACGGCGGCCTGGCGGCTCGGCGACGCCCTGTTCGCCGAGGTCGCCCTGCCCGAGCAGGCCCACGCTGAGGCAGAGCAGTTCGGGCTGCACCCGGCGCTGCTCGACGCCGCCATGCACGTCGGACTGCTTGCGGTGCCGGGCCGAGAGGACGGCGGCGGCCGGACCCTGCTGCCGTTCGCGTGGAACGGGGTCACGCTGCACTCGTCGGGCGCCAAGGCGCTGCGGGTGCGCATCACCCCCGTTGCCCAGCAGGACGGGCTCTCGCTCACCGTGGCCGACGAGCAGGGCCGCCCGGTCCTGGCGGTCGAGTCGTTGCTCTCCCGGCCGGTGTCGGCGGAACAGCTGGGCTCCGGGGCCGGGGACTCCCTGCTCCACATCCGCTGGCAGCCCGCGCCACGGACCGCAGCCGCCGGCGCGGACTGGCTGCCGTGGGAGCGGGTGGCGGACGCTGCCGAGGTGCCGTCCGCCGTTGTCCTGGACTGTGCGGGCCCGGGGACCGACGACGTACTCGCCGATGTACGCACCACCGTGCAGCGGGTTCTGGGTGTGGTGCAGGAGTGGTTGGCGGGGGAGCGGTTTGAGGGTGCGTCGCTTGTGGTGGTCACGCGTGGTGGTGTGGCGGTGGGTTC
>NZ_JBITDH010000007.1:75661-321545 GCF_044454045.1 Streptomyces sp. NPDC051578 | reverse complement strand
ACCTGGTAGCCGTCCATCGCCGCCTGCAGCGCGCAGATCGGGTCGATCTCGGTGACGATGACCCGCGCGCCCTGCCCGCGCAGCGACTCCGCACAACCCTTGCCGACATCGCCGTACCCGCACACGACCGCGACCTTGCCGCCGATCAGCACGTCGGTCGCCCGGTTGATGCCGTCGATCAGCGAGTGCCGGCACCCGTACTTGTTGTCGAACTTCGACTTCGTCACCGCGTCGTTCACGTTGATCGCCGGGAACAGCAGGTTCCCCTCGGCCATCATCTCGTACAGGCGGTGGACACCGGTCGTGGTCTCCTCCGTCACACCGCGGATCTCGGACGCGAGCTGCGTCCACTTCTGCGGGTTCTCGCCGAGGGTGCGGTTCAGCAGGGTGAGGATGTGGGCGTACTCCTCGGAGTCCGCCGTCGCCGGGTCGGGGGCCGCGCCGGCCTTCTCGAACTCGACGCCCTTGTGGACCAGGAGGGTGGCGTCACCACCGTCGTCGAGGATCATGTTCGGGCCGCCGGTGGGGGTGTTCGGCCAGGTCAGGGCCTGCTCCGTGCACCACCAGTACTCCTCCAGCGTCTCGCCCTTCCAGGCGAAGACGGGAACGCCCTGCGGGTTCTCCGGGGTGCCGTTGGGGCCCACCGCGATGGCGGCGGCCGCGTGGTCCTGGGTGGAGAAGATGTTGCAGGAGGCCCAGCGGACGTCCGCGCCGAGGGCGACGAGGGTCTCGATGAGCACGGCGGTCTGCACCGTCATGTGCAGGGAGCCGGTGATGCGGGCGCCGGCCAGCGGCTGCGTCGCCGCGTACTCCTCGCGGATCGACATCAGGCCCGGCATCTCGTGCTCGGCCAGGGTGATCTCCTTGCGGCCGAAGGCGGCGAGGGAGAGGTCTGCGACCTTGAAGTCCATGGGTGCTGCTCCTCATGGTTCGAGAGGGTGGGTACGGCTGGGCCGTGCACTGGCGCACCAGAGCACTGAGCACAGTCCGTCGGGGGCCCTCTCTCCCCTCGGCCGGTCGCGAGGACCGCCCGACCGCCATCAGCAGCGACGCCTGACACTGATGACGAATCTACCCGATCAGTGCGGTGGACCCCAGTGGGACGGGAAACAAGGCGGAGAACAGGACGGGGAGCGGAGCCCGGGGTCCGGGGGCCGGGGGTCGGCGTCAGAGGCTCTTGTCCGGGCCGGCGCCCGGCTGCACGGCTTCGGCGTGGTAGATGTCCGGCTCCAGGTAGATCACCCGGGCGATCGGGACGGCCTCGCGGATGCGGGCCTCGGCGGCGTTGATGGCGTTGGCCACCTCGGTGGCGGTGTCGTCGTGCTGGACGGCGATCTTGGCGGCCACCAGGAGCTCCTCCGGCCCGAGGTGCAGCGTGCGCATGTGGATCACGCGGGTGACGACGTCGCCGTCGACGGCGGCCGCCAGGATCTTCTCGACCTGCTCGGGGCCCGCGGCCTCGCCGAGCAGCAGGGACTTGGTCTCGGCGGCGAGGACGAGGGCGATGACGATGAGCAGGACGCCGATGCAGAGGGTCCCGATGCCGTCCCAGATGCCGTTGCCGGTGGCGAGGGCGAGGCCGACGCCCGCCAGGGCGAGGACGAGACCGACGAGGGCGCCGGCGTCTTCGAGGAGGACGACCGGGAGTTCGGGGGCCTTGGCCCGCTTGATGAACTGGCGCCAGCTCTGCTTGCCGCGCAGCTCGTTCGACTCCTTGATCGCCGTCTTGAACGAGAAGCCCTCCGCGATGATCGCGAAGACGAGCACGCCGATCGGCCAGTACCAGGCCTCGATCTCGTGCGGCTCCTTGATCTTCTCGTAGCCCTCGTAGATGGCGAACATGCCACCGACGGTGAACAGGACGATGGAGACCAGGAAGGCGTAGATGTAGCGTTCCCGCCCGTATCCGAAGGGGTGCTGGGGCGTGGCCTCGCGCTGGGCCTTCTTGCCGCCGAGGAGCAGCAGCCCCTGGTTGCCCGAGTCCGCCAGCGAGTGGACGCTTTCCGCGAGCATCGACGACGAGCCGCTGAAGACGAAGGCAACGAACTTGGCTGCGGCGATGGCGAGGTTGGCGGCGAGTGCCGCCACGATCGCCCTGGTACCGCCCGACGCGCTCATGGGTGCAGGATGTCCCTTCCTCGGTGCGGCGCTCCTGGCCGGGTCGCCGCGCTACGGCGGCACATTGTTGCAGCAGCCGCCCGTAGGGACGGTACGTCAGATGACGACGGTGGCGCGGAAGACGGTGCCCGGCCCGGACAGCTCGACCTTCTCGCCCGCCGGGACGAAGACCGACTCCCCGGGGGACAGCGTCACTTCGCCGGCCTTCGGGCTGCCCGCGGTGCAGAGCAGGATCTGCGGGGCGGTGTCCGGGAGCGGGTGGGGGGCGGCGCCGGGGGCCAGGGCGAAGCGGGAAAGGCGGAATTCGTCGATGGGGGTCTCGTAGACCTCCTCGCCGTTGCCCTCGGGGCGCTGCACGGCCGGGTCGCCCGGCTCGAACCGTACGACCTTCAGGAGCTCGGGCACGTCCACGTGCTTGGGGGTGAGTCCGGCGCGCAGCACGTTGTCGGAGTTGGCCAGCAGCTCCACGCCGAGGCCGTCGAGGTAGGCGTGCGGGACGCCGGCGCCGAGGAACATGGCTTCGCCGGGCTGGAGTCGGACGTGGTTGAGGAGCATGGCCGCGATCACGCCGGGGTCGCCCGGGAAGTGGTGGACGAGCGAGGCGTACGGGGCGTACGCGCCGCCGAGGCGTTCGATCGCGGCGCCGGCCTCGGCGACGGTACGGGCCATCTCGGCGCGGTCCGCGGTCAGTACGGCGGTGAGCACCTCGCGCAGGGCCGCCTCCTCGGGGTGGGCGCGGAGGAGGTCGACGTACGGCTTGAGGGAGTCCACGCCGAGGCCGTCGAGGAGCTTCGCGGCCTCCGCCGGCGGGCGGAAGCCGCACAGGCCGTCGAAGGGGGTCAGCGCGCAGATCATCTCGGGCTTGTGGTTGGCGTCCTTGTAGTTGCGGTGGCCGGCGTCCACGGGGATGCCCCGGCGCTCCTCGTCCGCGAAGCCCTCCTTGGCCTGGGCGAGGTCGGGGTGGACCTGGAGGGAGAGCGGCGCGCCCGCGGCCAGGATCTTGAGGAGGAAGGGCAGGCGGGGGCCGAACTTGGCGACGGCGGCCGCGCCGAGCTCTCCCTCGGGGTCGGCGGCGATGATCTCCGCGAGGGTGGTCTCGCCCGCGCCGCGGTCGAGACGGGAGGGGGCGCCGGGGTGGGCGCCCATCCACATCTCGGCCTGCGGCTCACCGGTGGGTTCCGCCCCGAGGAGTGCGGGGATCGCGGTGGTGGAACCCCAGGCGTAGGGGCGGATCGGGTTCGTGAGGCGGTCCATCGTCGTCTTCCTGGATGTGGATCTGGTTCTGTGCGGGCCCGGTGGGGCCTCAGCCGTGTGCCCTTGAGGCCAGCGCGAGGTAGGCGGTGGCGAAGTCCGTGACGGCGAGGAGTTCGGCGAGCTGTTCCAGTTCGCCGCCCTCCTCCGGTTCGAGTTCGCTGATGGCCGTGTCGTGGCTCAGGGCGAGTTCCCGGGCGGCGGGTGCGGCGCTGAGGCCGCCGGTGGGCCGGTCGCGCAGCAGGACGACGCGGGCGTGCAGGGCCTGCGGTTCCTCGACGCGGTCGCGGAAGAAGTCGTCGGGGTCGGCGCCGGCGGCGAAGGCCCCGGCGAGCAGGACGCCGTGGGCGGGCAGCGCTTCGGGGAGTTCGGCGGACAGGGCGGGCCGGCCGGCGAGTTCGGCGAGGGTGGCGGCGAAGCGGCGTCCTGCCGGGCCGGCCGCGGCGCCTTCGCTCCAGATCAGGGGGAGCGAGTCGGCGAGTTCGGTGGCGAGGGTCTTGGCCGGGTTGGAGTAGGTGGCGATCGCGGGCCCGCAGCGTTCGGCGGTGCGGTCGAGCCGGTCGGCGACGAGCTGGAGGGAGCCGGGGGCGGCGTCGACGAGGCCGACCTTGTCGAGCAGTACCAGCAGCGGGGTGAGCAGGGCCCACAGTGCTCCGGGGCCGGCGGCGGCCGACTCGTCGTACTCCTGGTACGGGGCCTTGGCCATCGGTACGAGGACTCCGTGCGCGCCGTCCACGGCCTCGCTCAGCGGGGACCGCTCGGGTGCGACGGCCACGACGGTGCAGCCACGCCGGTAGGCCTGCTCGGCCAGGACGGCGAGGCCGGGCTCGGTGCCGTCGGTGGTGGCGATGAGCAGCAGGTCGACGGGGCCGGCCCAGCCGGGCAGCGTCCAGCGCAGTGCCCCGGCGGCGTGTGCGACGCCGGTGGGGTGCAGGCGGGCGACGGGGGCGGAGGCTCCGGCGAGGGCGCCGAGCAGGTCGGCGACGCCGGTGGCCGCGGTGCCGGGGCCGGCGATCAGTACGGCGCGGGGCCGCCCTTCGGGCCGCAGGTCGCCGAGGCCGGCTTCGGTGGCGTGCCGGGCGGCGGTGCGGACGCGGGCCCCGGCTTCGGCGGCGCCGCGCAGGAGGCCACGGCGGTCGGCGAGGGCGAGTTCCTCCGGTGCGTCGAGGATGGACTCGTCGAGCATGGCGGCCTCCGGCTGTGTGGTGGACGGACCCCGGGGGCGGACCCGGGGGGACGGAACCGGTCTCGGCGTCTGCGCGGGGTGGTTCAGGCGGGGCGGCGGGCCTCGTCCACGAGGAGGACCGGGATGCCGTCGCGGACCGGGTAGGCGAGACCGCAGTCCTGGCCGGTGCAGATCAGCTCGGGGGCGTCCGCGTCGGCCGACTTGTCCTCCAGGGGCGAGTGGCAGGCGGGGCAGGCGAGGATCTGCAGAAGGCCGGCTTCGAGCGGCATGGTGCGCTTCCCTTCGAACATGCGGTTTGGGCGAGGTCAGCGTACCGCCGGGCTGCTCGTCTCGCGGCCCGGCGGTGGCGGTGACACAGCGGGTGCGGGTGTTACGCGCGGACCAGGGCGAGGACTTCGTCGCGGACCTTGGCGAGGGTCGCCAGGTCGCGGGCCTCGACGTTGAGTCGCAGCAGCGGCTCGGTGTTCGAGGGGCGCAGGTTGAACCACCAGTCGGCGGTGGTGACGGTGAGGCCGTCGAGTTCGTCGACGCTGACGCCGTCCTGGGGGGCGTAGACGTCCTTGACGGCGGCGGTGCGGGCGGCCTGGTCGGCGACGGTGGAGTTGATCTCGCCGGAGCCGACGTAGCGGTCGTAGGAGGACACCAGCTCGGACAGGGAGCCTTCCTGGCCGCCGAGGGCCGCCAGGACGTGGAGCGCGGCGAGCATGCCGGTGTCCGCGTTCCAGAAGTCCTTGAAGTAGTAGTGCGCCGAGTGCTCGCCGCCGAAGATGGCCCCGGAGGTGGCCATCTCCTGCTTGATGAAGGAGTGGCCGACCCGGGTGCGCACGGGAGTGCCGCCGTTCTCCTTGACGACCTCCGGGACGGACCAGGAGGTGATCAGGTTGTGGATCACGACGCCGCTGCCGCCGTTGCGGGCCAGCTCGCGGGCCGCGACCAGGGCGGTGATCGCGGACGGGGAGACGCCCTCGCCGCGCTCGTCGACGACGAAGCAGCGGTCGGCGTCGCCGTCGAAGGCGAGGCCCAGGTCGGCGCCCTCGGCCTTCACGCGGGCCTGGAGGTCCACGATGTTCTTCGGGTCGAGGGGGTTGGCCTCGTGGTTGGGGAAGGTGCCGTCCAGCTCGAAGTACATCGGGACGAGCTCCAGCGGCAGGCCCTCGAAGACGGTCGGGACGGTGTGGCCGCCCATGCCGTTGCCCGCGTCCACGACCACCTTGAGCGGGCGGATGCCGCGCAGGTCCACCAGGGACTTGAGGTGCTCGGCGTACCCGTTGAGGGTGTCCTGCTCGGTGATGGTGCCGGCGACGGTGCCGGCGGGGATCGCCGGGGCGCCCTCGTCCGACCACTTCTCCGCCAGCTCGCGGATGGTGGCGAGGCCGGTTTCCTGGCCCACGGGGGCGGCCCCCGCGCGGCACAGCTTGATGCCGTTGTACTGGGCCGGGTTGTGGGAGGCGGTGAACATCGCGCCGGGCAGGTCCAGCTTGCCCGACGCGTAGTACAGCTGGTCCGTGGAGCACAGGCCGATCAGGGTGACGTCGACCCCGCGGGCGGCGGCGCCGCGGGCGAAGGCGGCGGACAGGCCGGGCGAGGAGGGACGCATGTCGTGCCCGACGACGATCGCGGTCGCTCCGGTGACCTCGACGAAGGCGGCACCGAACAGTTCGGCAAGCGGCTCGTCCCACTCGTCCGGCACGACGCCTCGTACGTCGTACGCCTTGACGATGTTCGAAAGATCTGCGGCCACTGCCTGCCCCTCCTGAGGTTCTGTGCGGTGGAGCAAACCTACCCTGAACGGAGTACCGCCTTTCAGATGAGGCGGGTGGCGGGCGGGCGTCAGGATTCCGGCGAGCGCAGGACGCGCAGGTGTCCCCGGCGGGTCTCGCCGGTGGCCTGGGGCCCCGGTACGGACTTGCCGGCCTCGGTCGCCCGGTCGTGCGGACGGGCCGCTTCGCGCACGGCGTTGGCCAGCGCTTCGAGGTCGTCGCCGCTGGGGCGCGAAGGAGGGCCGCCGTCCGTCAGGCGTACGACTTCCCAGCCCCGGGGGGCGGTCAGGCGCTCGGAGTGCTCGGCGCACAGGTCGTAACAGTGGGGTTCGGCGTAGGTGGCGAGCGGGCCGAGAACTGCGGTCGAGTCGGCGTAGACGTACGTCAGTGTGGCGACGGCAGGGCGGCCGCACGCGGTGCGCGAACAGCGACGTACAAGGCTCACGACGTTGGACGGTACCGCACTCTTGACCGGGCCGCGACGACTCCGCCGTCGGCCACCCGGCCGTGTCGCCCCGAACACCCGGGAACCTTGGCCGGATCGTTCGCGGTACGACATCGGTCCGTGACCGGGCCGGGCCCCCGCCCGGCGGCCGGGCGAGGGCTACCCTGCGGGGGTGACGGACAGCCCGCTGACTCCCCCGAACCCTCCCGACCCCTCCTCCGCAGGCCCCCTTCCCCCGCCTTCCGAACCGCGGCCGAGGCGGCGTGACCGGCACGGGCGGGGCATGCGGGGGCCGGTGGCGCCCCCTCAGGTGCCGCTGGCGGCGAGCCGGTCGGAGCTCTTCGGTGACCTGGTGCGGGATTCGGTGGAGCGCCTGGAGCGGCGGTGGCCACAGCTGGCCGAGGTGGAGTTCGTGGTGGCGGACGTGCCGGGGCCGCCGGGCGGCCCGGAGGGCGGCTGGAACGACGAGGCCGTGCCGCTCGGCGGGCTGACGGACGCGGGCGAGGGCCGGCCCGCCCGGATCGTGGTGTTCCGGCGGCCGGTGGAGATCCGGGCGAAGTCGCGGGACGAGCGGGCGCTGCTGGTCCACGAGGTCGTGGTGGAGCAGGTGGCGGACCTGCTGGGGCTCTCCCCGGAGATCGTGGACCCGCGCTACGGACAGGACTAGGTCGTGGCCGGGCGCCGGCGCCCCCTACTCAGAAGAGGATGCCGAGGTCTTGTGACGGCCGCGGTACCGCCACCGTCGAGCGGTCGTCCGAGAACGGCTGGACCGTGAACATCGGGATGCCGTCCTGCGGCAGGGTCAGCGTCCTGGAGGCGTGGACCGGGCCGCCGGAGAGGGTCTCGACGGTCAGGGCGTAGGCCCCCTTGCCGCCCGTCGGGGCGGGGGCCGGGGAGAGGGCCTGGGTCGTGCCGGCCTTGACGGTGAGTTCCTTGACCGCGGGCTGGCCGCCCTCGGTGCCCGGGTAGGCCGTGACGCGCACCTTCGCGTCGGCGCCGACCGCCGTGAGGGCCAGGGCGGTCGCCTTGTCGTCGGTGCGGTTGTCGGCGACCGTCGCCCGCGCGCCGACCGGGGAGGTCGCCGGGACGAAGCCGAGCTCCTGCTTCGCGCCGCTGCCGCGCACCACCCGTACCGCCGCGACGACCGGTACGGGCTTCTTCGGGTCCGCCGGGGTCAGCAGCAGCGAACCCGCCTCGCCGCGGGTCACGTCCTTGAGGTCCACGCTCGCCGTCATACCGGCCTTGACGTGCAACTGCTCGTTGCCCGCGGGGGTGATGGCGCCCCCGGGCCCCGCGAGGCGCAGGTTCAGCTCGGCGTCGTCCTCGCCGGGCGCGTAGGCGACCAGCCGTACGGAGGTGGCGTCGGCGGGGATGCCCGGCAGGACCAGGGATCCGGCCGGGTCGGCGGAGGCCGGCAGCCAGTCGGCGCCGACGCCGTCTTCGGAGATCTGCGCGGAGGCGCCGACCCGTCCCGAGCCGGTGGTGACGTGGGCGGTGACGTCGGCGACCTGGGTGTCGGGGACGAGGGGGGAGAGCAGGACGCGGGCGGTGGCGTGGGGGTCGACCTGGATGACGCGGTCGGGGGTGCCGGGCTTGTCCTTGAGCAGCCCGTCGGGGCCGTAGAGCTTGATGTCCACTTCGGCGACGGTGTCGTCGGGGTTGGTGAGGTGGATGTAGTCCTGCCGGCCCTTGGCGGTGCTGACGCCGGGGAACCAGAAGTCGGTGCCGGGCGCGGTGCAGCCGACCCCGAGGAGGCCGCGGGCCTGGCCGGCCGCGACCTTCGTGGTCTGCTGGGCCGTCCAGCCGGGGGCGAGGTTGCCGGAGGCGACGCCGGTGAGGGCGGGGGCCTCGGCGCCGGAGGCGGTCGCGCCGACGGGCTTGCCCGGCTCCTTCGGTTCCAGGACGGTCTTGCCGTCCTTGGCCGAGAGGCGGGCCGAGCCCTTGCCGCCGGCCGTGCCGGGGGTGACGGAGGTGTACGTGGTCTCGGCGATGTCCGAGGAACTGGGCGCGGCGCACACCAGTACGGACTGCTCCACCGGCATCCGGGTGCCGGCCGCCGTCTTCTTCGCGTCGGCGGGCGCGGCTGCCGGGGCGGTGAGGGAGGCGACGGCGGTGATGGCCGCCAGGGCCGCCGTGACGGCCGCCAGCGTGAGGGGGGCGCTCTGCTTCACTGCTGGGTGCTCCCGTCCGGACGCGGGTCCTGCTGTCCGTAGGTGTACGGCGGTTCCTGCTGTGGCTGCTGCTGTTGTGGCTGCTGGTACGGGTCGTACGGCTGCTGCTGGTAGGGGTACGGGTACGGCTCGGCGTACGGCTGCTGCGGCTGCTGCGCCTGCTGCTGTTCGTACGGGTAGGCCTGGTAGGCGTACGTCTCCTCCCCGTACGGCTCGTCCCCGTACGGCTGCTGCCCGTACGGCTGTTCCCCGTAGGCCGGCTGCGCCGGGATCTGCGCGTACGGGTCGGCGGCGGCCGCTTCGGCGGCTGCCGGCGCCCCGGTCTGCGCCTGCGCTTCGGCGCGCAGCCGGCGGGCGCGGCGGCCCTCGCCGGGCCCGGGCTGCTCGGGGACGGCGGCCGCCTCCTCCGGGAGGTCGTCGTCGAGCCGTGCCCGTCGGCCGGGGAGGGCCAGTACGAGGAGGAGCAGGGCGAGCAGGCCCTGGGCCCAGTGCCAGGCGTCGCGGGCGAGGGAGTCCTGGTAGGTGAGGTCCAGGCGGCCGCCCGCGGCGGGCAGTTCGAAGCCCTGGGCCCAGCCGTCCAGGGTCGTGGGCCTCAGGGGCTTGCCGTCGAGGGTGGCCTGCCAGCCGGGGGCGGCCCGGTCTGCGATCCGCAGCATCCGGCCCTGCTCCCCTGCCGGGATCCTGGTGTGGGCCTCGACGGGCTCCGCCTCGACGGCGATGGGTGCCTGGCCCTGCTTGCCGGGGACGATGACGGCGCGGGCGAGGGAGCGTTCGACCTCCCAGACGGCGGTGCCGTCGTCCTGGCGGCCGGACTTGAGGCCGGGGGTGGCGTCGAGGACCTGGCGGAACTGCCGGGGCCCGTCGGGGGGCAGGACGATGTAGCGGACGGCGAAGCCGCCCAGCTGCGCGCTCTGGTCGGCGCCGGATCCGGAGACCAGGCTGGACACGACCTTCGCCAGGCGGGGTTCGGCGCCCGCTTCGGCGAGGAGTTCGGCGTCGCCGAGGCGCGCTCCGGAACCGCGGACCAGGGCGTAGGAGACCGTGGCGGGGGAAGTCCCGCCGAGGACCAGGGTGCGGCTGCGGTTGCTGTCGTCGGCTTGGGCGGCGACGAAGGCGGGGAGTTGGACGGGGTCGCGCCGCTGGAGGGGGCCGTCGGCGCCGGAGACCATCCAGGCCGCGGCGCCGACGAGGGGGCCGGTGGCGGCGCCGAGCGCGATGAGGGCGGCGAGGGGCTGGCGCCAGCCGAAGCTGCGGGCGGCGACGCGCTCCTTGGCTCCGTCGGCACCGACCACGGCGGCCGTGAGCAGGCCGAGGCCGTACACGAGGGTGGCGGGGCCGGCCCAGGCGCCGTGATTGAGCAGGACGGCGAGGAGCAGGCCGGCCAGGGCGGTGGTCCAGGCGGCGCGGACGGCGAACCGCCGGTCGGGGCGCAGCAGGGCCGCGAGGGCGGCGAGTACGACGCCGAGCAGGAGTGTGCCGCCGGTGGTGCCCGGGCCGCCCGGGCCGGCGCCGAGCAGGTCGAGGGCGGTGGCGTAGCCGGATCCGTAGGGCAGGCCGGCCTCGCGCAGGAAGCGGCCGGGGTGCGTGAGCAGGCCGAGGGACCAGGGGGCGAGGGCGAGCAGCGGTACCGCGAGGGCGGCCAGGAGCCGCAGCGCGTACGCCGCGCGGCGTGCGGGGCGGATCAGCAGTGCGGCGGCGCCGAGGACTGCGGCGAGGGGCCAGACGACGGGGGTGAAGGCGGTGGCCACGGTCAGCAGGAGGGTCGTGGTCCACGCGGCGCGCCAGCTGCCGTCGGGGGAGCCGGCGGGCGCACCGAGGCCGAAGGCGGTGGCGGCGGAGCGGGCGATGAGCGGGAGCAGGACCGCGAGGACGGCGGTGCCGAGGCGGCCGCCGGCGAGCGCTCCGGTCACGGCGGGCAGGAAGGCGTAGGCGACGGCGGCCCAGGCGCGCAGCAGCCGCGATTCGACGAGCGGGCGGGAGGCGAAGTAGGCGGTGAGCCCGGCGAGGGGCACCGAGCCGACGAGCAGCAGGGTCACGGCGGCCTGCGCGGAGCCGAACAGCAGGGTGGCGACGGCGCCGAGGACGGCGAGGTAGGGCGGGGCGCCGGCGGTGGTTCCGGGGCCGACCGGCTGCCAGTCGGAGGTGTAGGCGTGCCAGAGGTCGAGGGCCCCGTCGGGGGCGGGCAGCAGGGCGCCGCCCATGAGGGAGCCGCCGAAGAGGAGGGCGCGGCAGGCGATGAGGGAGACGAGCAGGAGGAGGGCGAACAGGGCGGGGGCGGGGTTGCGGGCGATCCGCTTGAGCCGCCCGGTCTGTTCGCCCTCCGGGTAGTCGGCGTCCTCGGACCCGGGTTCGAGGGGGCTGGTGACGGCTCCGTGACGGCTCGCGCCGGCGGTGTCGGTGTCGCCGTCCGCGCCGAAGTACCCGGCGAGCTGTTCGGCGTTGGCGCGCAGCGTGGAGCCGGGCGGCGGGAAGAGGGGGCGCAGCTCGGCGGCGGGGACGGCGGGGCGGCGGCGCGCCGTGCGGGCGGCGAGGATCCGGCCGGGGCGGAGCAGGGTGGCGAGGAGGCCGGTGAACTCGTCGACGGCCTGGCCGGGGGCCTTGCCGAGGAGGTAGCCGAGGGTGCGCAGCAGGGTGCCGACGATCAGGCGCAGGAGTACGTAGGGCAGGGCGCGGCCGGAGGAGTTGGCCAGCACGGTGTAGACGGCGCCGGCCTTGTCCACGCGGTGGGGGCTGACGGAGGAGCGGCCGGCGCAGTCGACGGTGCGGCGTTCGCGGGCGGCGGCCTCGGCGTGCCGCATGACGGCGTCGGGGGCGACGAGGACGGTGTGGCCGGCGCTGTGGGCGCGCCAGCAGAGGTCGACGTCGTCGCGCATGAGGGGCAGGCGCCGGTCGAAGCCGCCGAGGGCGTCGTAGACGTCGCGGCGCACGAGCATGCCGGCGGTGGAGACGGACAGGACGGGGCGGATCTGGTCGTGCTGGCCCTGGTCCTGTTCGCGGCGGTCGAGGCCGGTCCAGCGGCGGCCGCTGCGGGCGATGGTGACGCCGGCTTCGAGGAGCTGCTTCTTGTCGTACCAGCCGCGGAGTTTGGGGCCGATGACGGCGGCGTCCGGGTTTTCGTCGGCGACGCGCAGGAGTTCGGTCAGGGCGTCGGCTTCGGGGGCGCTGTCGTCGTGGAGCAGCCAGAGCCACTGGACGGGTTCGCCGTGGGGGAGTTCGGGGAGGTCGTAGGTGTCGTCGCGCCAGGTGCGGCTGACGGGGTCCCAGCCGCTGGGGCGCTTGAGGTAGGGGAGGTCCTCGGGGGTCAGTGCGCCGGCGGTACGGGCGGCTTCGTCCACGGCGGTGCCGAATCCGGTGCGGCGGGCGAGGTGGAGGACGTTGTCGGGGCCGAGGGCCTCGGCGAGCAGGCGCGCGGAGTCGTCGGAGCTGCCGGTGTCCGCGGCGACGTACTGCTGTGCGGGGCGTTCCTGGGCGAGGAGGCCGGCGAGGGTGCGGGGCAGCCAGCGGGCGCCGTCGTGGGCGACGAGGACCGCGGTGACGACGTGCCGGGGGAACTCGGGGGTGCCGGCCGCCTGGTGGGAGGCCGTCGGGCTGCTGTGCAGGGACATCGCGGAACGGGCCCTCCGACCGTGGGGGTTCCCCCGGGACGGGTCCTGGGGGAAGGTCCGGGGGTGGTGTGCCCTCGGAGGCTGCTGGACAGCGCCACACTAACGGCTCGGAACGCGCCGGTCCGCCTCCTGCGGGGAAGGTGCGGGAGGCGGACCGTCGGCTTGGTTCGCTATGCGGTTGGGTGTGTCCGTCGGTGCCCGGAGCAGGCTCAGACGGCTGCCTTCTTCAGGCGGCGGCGCTCGCGCTCGGAGAGGCCGCCCCAGATGCCGAATCGCTCGTCGTTGGCGAGGGCGTACTCAAGGCATTCGGAGCGGACCTCGCAGGCGAGGCAGACCTTCTTGGCTTCGCGGGTGGAGCCGCCCTTCTCCGGAAAGAAGGATTCGGGGTCGGTCTGGGCGCACAGAGCGCGCTCCTGCCATCCGAGCTCCTCGTCCGCCTCCTCGACCAGCAGTTCCTGAAACAGCTCGGTCATGTGCGCCCCTCGCTCTGTCTGTGCGTCCCCGTGGTGTTGCCGTTACTGATCGCTACGTAACGACACGAGTGAAATTACAAGTGCGCGGCTCCGGAGCAGTCAAGCCGGGGTCTGCTATTGGGCCCCTTATTCACTCTGCGGAACCAAGCGAATGCCGTAAGTGTTCATATCGCCAAAAATCGAGACACATGCCACAGGTGTCGCGAAGCTACCGCCCTCACTCCGAACCCACGCGTCACTCGGGGGTGTGGTT
Source organism: Streptomyces sp. NPDC051578 (assembly GCF_044454045.1). Lineage (NCBI taxonomy): Bacteria > Bacillati > Actinomycetota > Actinomycetes > Kitasatosporales > Streptomycetaceae > Streptomyces > Streptomyces sp. NPDC051578. The sequence goes on along the minus strand of NZ_JBITDH010000007.1, from coordinate 308,283 downwards.
GCGATCCGGCCGAAGATGCGGCGCGGATCACATTCCGGTCACGATGACGCCATGAGGTTTGAGATCAGCCGGAAGGGCCATACCCAGCGCCACATGCCCTGGTCGGTACTGCACAAACCTTTCTCCGCGCCGAGTACCCGGATGAGGTGAATCTTTTCGGCCATTGCCGACATTGGGTTGACAGTCCGGCGCCCGAACCGTTCTCCTTGTACGCATGTCAGCGCCCGCAGCCGCCACCCGGACCCCCATTCGTGGGTTCCTGTGCGCTGCCCAGGTTCGCTGTCGCTGTTGCAGCTGTTGATGCCCCGGGAGCCCCGGCTCCTCCGCGCAACCGGCTACCCCCACAGCGACCGCCCGTACGACTGACATCCGTCGAGGACTCCCCCGATGAACAGCACCCCCCAGCCCAGCGCCGCCACCACCGCGACCGGCCCCGCCGCCCCCGCCGTGGTCGAGAGCGACCTCCAGATCGCCGGCGACATCCTCTCCGTGCAGCACCTGCTCCAGCCCGCCCGCGAACACCCGGCCACCGTCGCCGAGTTCGTGGGCCTCGCCCGCTCGATCGCCGCGGACCGCGCCCAGTGGGAGCACCTCGTCCGCTACGACGCCACCACCCGCTGGTACCACCGCCTGCGCACCGGCCCCGGCTACGAGGTGTGGCTGCTCAGCTGGGTCCCCGGTCAGGGCAGCGGCCTCCACGACCACGGCGGCTCCTCCGGCGTGCTGACCGTCCTGGAGGGCGAGCTCACCGAGCACGGCCGGCGCGGCCCGCTCACCCTCGCCGCCGGAGCCCAGCGCGTCTTCGCCCCCGGCTACGCCCACGAGGTCGTCAACGACACCCTCGACGGCGCCGTCAGCCTGCACGTCTACTTCCCCGGCCTGACCGAGATGCCCATGCACAGCTGCTCCCCGGCGCGGCCCGAGACCCTCGCCGACGCACCGGTGGGCGCCTGACGCTCACCGTCCGCCACGCCGCCACCCCCGGGCGGCGGTCCGCGGCCGGCTGACAGACTGGCCGCATGCGCATTGTTGTTCTGGCCGGCGGTATCGGCGGCGCCCGTTTCCTGCGCGGACTCAAGTCCGCCGTCCCCGAAGCGGACATCACGGTCATCGGTAACACCGGTGACGACATTCACCTGTTCGGGCTCAAGGTGTGCCCCGATCTGGACACGGTGATGTACACCCTCGGCGGTGGCATCAACGAGGACCAGGGCTGGGGCCGCACCGACGAGTCCTTCACCGTCAAGGAGGAACTCGCGGCGTACGGGGTCGGGCCCACCTGGTTCGGCCTCGGCGACCGCGACTTCGCGACCCACATCGTCCGGACCCAGATGCTCGGTGCGGGGTACCCGCTCAGCGCCGTCACCGAGGCCCTCTGCGACCGCTGGCAGCCCGGTGTACGGCTGCTGCCCATGTCCGACGACCGCGTCGAGACGCACGTCGCTCTCAACGACCCCGAGACCGGCGAGCGCAGGGTCGTCCACTTCCAGGAGTACTGGGTCCGGATGCGCGCCGGCGTCGACGCCCAGGCCGTGGTGCCGGTCGGCGCCGAACAGGCCAAGCCGGCCCCCGGGGTGCTGGAGGCCATCGCGGCCGCCGACGTGATCCTCTTCCCGCCGTCCAACCCCGTCGTGTCGGTGGGCACCATCCTCGCCGTGCCCGGCATCCGGGAGGCCGTGGCCGCCGCCGGGGCCCCGGTCGTCGGCCTCTCCCCCATCGTCGGGGGCGCCCCCGTGCGCGGGATGGCGGACAAGGTGCTGGCCGCTGTCGGCGTGGAGTCCACCGCCGCCGCGGTCGCCCTGCACTACGGGACCGGGCTGCTGGACGGCTGGCTCGTCGACACCGCCGACGCGGACGCCGTCGCCGAGGTGGAGGCCGCCGGGATCGCCTGCCGCGCGGTGCCGCTGATGATGACCGACACCGCCGCCACGGCCGAGATGGCCCGGGCCGCGCTGGATCTGGCGGAGGCCTCCCGGTGAGTGCCCCCTCGTACGAGGTGCGGGCGGTCACCGGGATACCGGAGGTCCGGCCGGGCGACGACGTCGCCCGGCTGATCGCCGCCGCCGAGCCGGGGCTGCGGGACGGCGACGTCCTGCTGGTCACCTCCAAGATCGTGTCCAAGGCGGAGGGGCGGATCGTACGGGCCGATTCGCGCGAGGAGGCGATAGACGCCGAGACCGTACGGGTCGTCGCCCGCCGCGGCGCCCTGCGGATCGTCGAGGACCGGCGGGGCCTGGTGATGGCGGCCGCCGGGGTGGACGCCTCGAACACGGAGCCCGGCACGGTGCTGCTGCTCCCCGAGGACCCCGACGCCTCCGCGGCCGCGATCCGGGAAGGGCTGCGGGAGGCGCTCTCGGTGGACGTGGGCGTCGTCGTGACGGACACCTTCGGGCGGCCCTGGCGCAGCGGGCTCACCGACGTGGCGATCGGCGCGGCGGGGGTGCGCGTACTGGACGACCTGCGGGGCGGCCGCGACGCGCACGGCAACCCGCTGAGCGCGACGATCGTCGCCACCGCGGACGAACTCGCCGCGGCCGGGGACCTCGTCAAGGGCAAGGCGGCCGGGCTGCCGGTGGCCGTCGTACGCGGACTGCCCCACCTCCTGGGCGAGGGGTCCTCGGCGGCGGACCTGGTCCGCGCGGCGGGCGACGACATGTTCCGGCTCGGCACCTCGGAGGCGGTGCGGGAGGCCGTGACGCAGCGCCGTACCGTACGGGCCTTCACGGACGCCCCCGTGGACGCGGGCGCGGTCCGCAGGGCGGTGGCGGCGGCGGTGACGGCACCGGCGCCGCACCACACGACGCCGTGGCGGTTCGTGCTGCTGGAGTCGGCGGCGGCGCGCCTGGAGCTGCTCGACGCGATGCGGGACGCGTGGGTCGAGGACCTGCGGCGCGACGGCAAGTCCGAGGAGTCCATCGCCAAGCGGGTCCGGCGGGGCGATGTGCTGCGGAACGCGCCGTACCTGGTGGTGCCGTGCATGGTGACGGACGGCGCGCACGACTACGGGCACGCGCGGCGGGACGCCGCCGAGCGGGAGATGTTCGTGGTCGCGATGGGCGCGGGCGTGCAGAACTTCCTGGTCGCGCTGGCCGGGGAACGGCTGGGCTCGGCGTGGGTGTCCTCGACGATGTTCTGCCGGGACGTGGTGCGCAAGGTGCTGGCGCTGCCCGAGGGCTGGGACCCGATGGGAGCGGTGGCGGTCGGCCACCCGGCCGCGGCCCCGGCGGAGCGGCCCGCGCGGGAGGCGGCGGCGTTCATCGAGGTCCGGTGACGCAGCCGGTGGCGTAGCGGGCGTCAGATCTTGCCGATGTCCGTGCGGTACATGCGCGGGGCCCGGCGGGGCGGGGCGTGGCCGGCCAGGAGGACGAGGCGGGCGGCGCGGTGGCGCTGGCCCGCGTACGGGGCGAGCAGCTCCAGCATGACGGCGTCGTCGGCGTCCCGGTCCCCGGCGAGGGCGTAGCCGATGATGCCGGGGAGGTGGAGGTCGCCGGTGGTGACGGCGTCGGGGTCGCCGTTGCTGCGCTGGAGGGTCTCGGCGGAGGTCCAGGGGCCGATGCCGGGGACGGCCTCCAGGCGCTGCGCGGCCGCGAGGGGGTCCATGGCCGCCGCCTCCTCCAGCCGGTTCGCGACGCGGGCGGCGCGCAGGATGGTGGCGGAACGCTTCATGTCGACGCCGGCCTTGTGCCAGTCCCAGGAGGGGATCAGGGTCCAGGTCCGGGCGGAGGGCATCACGTACAGGTCCTGGCGCGGGCCGGGGGCGGGCTCGCCGTACTGGCGCACCAGGCGGCGCCAGGCGCGGTAGGCCTCGTCGGCGGTGACCTTCTGCTCCAGCACCGTCGGGATGAGGGACTCCAGCACCAGACCGGTCCGGGTCAGGCGGAGGCCGGGGCGGCGGCGGTGGCTGGCGTGCAGGAGGCGGTGGCGGGGGACGAAGGCGGCGGGGTCGTCGTCGGCGCCGAGCAGGGCGGGGAGGGTGTCGAGGGCCCAGGCCGCGCCGGGGCCCCAGGCTTCGGCGCGGACCTCGTGGGCGGCGGCGGCCAGGCGGAGGGTGGCGGGGCCGTCGGGGGTGCGGCTGGTCTTCCAGACGGAGCCGTCGGGGGTGGTGCGGAAGGTGGGGTCGGCGGGGCCGCGGCGCAGGGGGCCGAGGGTGAGGCCGAGGTCGACGGGGCCGGGCGGGGCCCAGACGCGGCTGCGGGCGCCGGCTCCGGCGGGGCGGCCGGTGCCCGCGGGCACGCCGGTGCGACCGCCGCGGGCGGCGGTGGGCGTGAGGGGGTCGAAGCGGGCGGCCACGCCTTGAGCGTATCCCGGGGCCGGGGGCCGGGATCCCCCCCGGCGCCCCCGGCCCGCCGGGCGGGCTCGGGGTGGGGCGGGGGGATTCGGGGTCAGCGGCCCTGGAGTCTGGCCGAGGTGGTGCGGGTCGGGGGGAGTTGGTCGTAGAGGCGGCGGCCGGGGCATTCCGTGGCGAAGCCGTCGCGGTGGCCCGAGATGACGTTCATCCGGACCTTGGTGCCCTTCTTGAACCGGTTGCCGCCGCCCGAGGTGAGGGTCGTCTTCGCGCGGGGATCGACGCCGAAGAGCCCGAGCTTCCAGGCCGTCAGGCCGGCCACCGCCTTGACCGCCGCGGCCGGCGGGGCGGTGGAGGTGAAGGTGCCGATCACCGCGACGCCCATGCTGTTCGTGTTGAAGCCCATGGTGTGCGCGCCGAGCACCGGCTTGGCGACTCCGCCCGCCCGGCCCTCGTACACCGTCCCGCACTTGTCGACGGCGAAGTTGTAGCCGATGTCGCGCCACCCCTCGCTCAGCACGTGGTAGCGGTACAGGCTGCGCAGCACCGACGGGGCGTCCTCGCAGGCGTAGTTGTTGCCGGAGGCGGTGTGGTGGACGAAGGCCGCCTTCACGGTGCTCGTGTACACGAACCCGGATTCGCGCAGGCTCTCGTCCGCGCCCCACCCCTTGCGGGTGACGATCCGGGGCCGCGGCCCGATGTAGGGGCGGGCGGCGGCGCTGAGGCCGCCGTCGCTCGCGGCGACCGCGTCGGCGGTGGAGTCGGCCTTGTCCAGGGCCGTGATCTCGTCGGCGCCGAGCGCCGCCAGCGGGACGTTCGCGGCGGAGGACTCCGTCATCTCCATGGTCATGCCGGGGGCCAGTTCCGCGTCGCCCTTGTCGTCGTCGCGCGGACGCCCCGCCGCGCGCCCGCCGGTCCCGCCGGGGTTCTTGCCGTCGGCGACCGTCGTACTGGTCTGCGTACCGGGGTCGACCAGTTCGAGCCGCATGCCCGAAGGCAGCGGGGAGGCCGCCCGGGTGCCCTGTTCGGCCTGGACGCGGACCTCGACGCCGTCCGATTCGCCGACCCACAGCGGGGCGGTGCTGCCGCGGACGCGTCCGGAGCCGCGTTCGGCCGTGTCGGGGTCGGCGGCGTGATCGCCGTTGTGGGTCTCGATGTCCTGCCAGTCGGACCAGGCCGCCGTCCGGGCGGAGCGGGTACGGACCTGTACGCGACCGAGGAGCCGGGTGTCCGCGTCGTCCCAGACCACGCCGACCAGCGAGAACTTCTCGACCTCGCGTGCGGTCAGGCCGCGGGTCTCGGGCAGGCGCGGGGCGGTGCTCATGCCGGGGACGCCGGGCGTGCGGTCCGCGGCCGGTCCCAGGGGGACCAGCGGCAGCGACTGGGTGGACCCGGCTGGGTTCACGGGGGCGGCCGTGCCGAGGGGCACGGCCGCCAGGGCCGGAGTGGTCAGGGCGAGCGGCAGGGCCAGTGCGGCAGCCGTCGCGACGCCGATCGAGGAAGCAAGGAATCCACGCATGGGAAGAATGCTGGGCACGCCCCTCGCGAACCGCCATCGGGGAACTGACGGCCCGTCCGCTGCAACGCGGATACCCCTCCACTGTACGGGGGAGCCGCCCTCCGCCGTACGGCGGAGGGCGGCGCGTACGCTGTGGCGGGTGAACGCCACTGACCGCACCCCTGCCGACCTGCTGCGATCCGCGCTCGCCGCCGATCCGGGCCGCCCCCTCGTCACGTTCTACGACGACGCCACGGGCGAGCGCGTCGAATTGTCCGTCGCCACCTTCGCCAATTGGGTGGCCAAGACCGCCAATCTGCTGCAGGGAGACCTGGGCGCCGAGCCCGGGACGCGGCTCGCGCTGCTGCTCCCCGCGCACTGGCAGAGCGCGGTGTGGCTGCTCGCCTGCGCCTCCGTCGGGGTCGTCGCCGAGGTGGGCGGCGATCCGGCCGCCGCCGATGTGGTGGTGAGCGGGCCGGACACCCTGGAGGAGGCCGCGGCGTGCTCCGGGGAGCGGGTGGCGCTCGCGCTGCGGCCGCTGGGCGGGCGCTTCCCGCAGCCGCCTGCCGGGTTCGCGGACTACGCGGTGGAGGTGCCGGGCCAGGGCGACCGGTTCGCGCCCTTCCAGCCGGTCGACGCGGACGCCCCCGGGCTGGTGGTCGGCGGCGAGGAGCTCTCGTACGCCCAGGTCGTCGGGCGTGCCCGCGAGGACGCGGCGAAGCGGGGCCTCGGCGAGGGTTCGCGGATGCTGTCCGGCCTGGGTTACGACACCTGGGAGGGGCTCTCGGCCGGACTCTTCGCCCCTCTCGCCTCGGGCGGCTCCGTGGTGCTGTGCCGGAACCTGGACCGGCTGCCGCAGGACGCGCTGGCGCAGCGGACCGAGAGCGAGCGGGTCACCCACACCGCCTGACCGGCGTTCGGCCCGTACCGCCCGCACCTTCGCCATTTGTCACCCGCACGGCCCTTTACAAGGCCCTGCCCCCGGGCCGCCCCGGCCGGCCGGGGGCAGGATCGGCACAGGCCGTACCCACCCGTGCGGCCGATCGGTACGGGTGAGGGGACGGTGCGGAAGTGAGGGGCAGCGCGGGCATACGAGGCGGCACCGGACGGCCCGGAGGTGTTCCCACGCCCCCGCGCGGCCGCCGGCGCCGTCTGTTGCGCTGGATCGCGCTCGGGCTGGCCCTGATGGTGCTGGCGGGGGCGGCCGCCGGCTGGTGGCTGTACCGGAAGCTGGAGGGCAACATCCGGGCGGACGCCTCCGCCGCCGCCGAGCTGGAGCGCTACGAGCGCGAGCGCCCGAGGCACCTCACCGATGGCGCCCAGAACATCCTGCTCATCGGCTCGGACACCCGTTCGGGCAAGGACAACGCCCGCTACGGCCGGGACAGGGGCACCCAGCGCTCGGACACCGCGATCCTGCTGCACCTGCCGGCGGACCGGAAGAGCGCGACGGCCGTGTCGATACCCCGTGACCTGGTGACGGAGATCCCGGCCTGCCTCAAGGCCGACGGCAGCCGCACCGAGGAGCAGCGGGCGCAGTTCAACTGGGCGTACGAGTGGGGCGGGGCCGCCTGCACCATCCGTACGGTGGAGAAGCTCTCCGGGATCAGGATCGACCACCACATGGTGCTGGACTTCGGCGGGTTCAAGAAGATGGTCGACGCGGTCGGCGGCGTGGAGGTGTGCCTGCGACAGCCGATGGACGACCCGGAGGCGAAACTGCGGCTGCCGGCGGGCCGTCAGCTGCTGCACGGGGAGCAGGCCCTCGGTTTCGTGCGCGCCCGTTACAGCCTGGGCGACGGCAGCGACACCGAACGGATGCGGCGCCAGCAGCAGTTCCTGGGCGCGCTGGTGCAGAAGGTGCAGAGCAACGGGGTGCTGCTGAACCCCGGGCGGCTCTACCCGCTGCTGGACGCGGCGACGTCGGCGGTGACCACGGACCCGGGGCTGGCAACGCTGCGGGGGCTGTACGAACTGGTCCGCGGGGTCAGGGACGTACCGACGGACGAGGTCAGGTTCCTCACGGTGCCGCGTCGGCCGTACGCCGCCGACCCCAACAGGGACGAACTGGTCGAACCGGACGCGGACCGGCTGTTCCTCCGGCTGCGCACGGACCAGCCGCTGACGGTCACCCCACCCTCACCGACGGCCCCCCAGCCGCCCGCGGGACCGTCCCCGACGGACGGGCCGAAGGCCGTCTACCCCTGGCTCGTGGGAACCGGCGTGCCCCCCTCACCCGTCCCGACGTTCACCGGGACCACGGCGGACACCCCGGGATGCCGGTAAAGCAATCCAAAAAGCCAACGGCTAACCGCACAGGTTGGGCGTTTTGGGCGTTATGCGGGGGGTGGGTTTTGTCACCGCCATGGTTTGCGGCCGACATGGCCGGATAAGGTGAGCGATCCGGTGCCCAGGCCGCTAAGGACGCCGGGTACCAGCAGCCGGACGTTGACCGTGCGCCTTGGGGGAGGCGCGTCGCGAGGCACCGACGGAGGATTCGAGCAACCGTGGATTCGCAAAGCCGTGGGCGGGCGGACGAAATCGACCCCGCTGACCAGTGGGTTCTCAACCCCCGCACCGGCAACTACGAACTGCGACTGGGCAATTCCGCTGCGCAGCAGCCGTCCGTCGCCGCCCCCCGCAGATCGCGCACTTCGCGTACGGCTCCCCCCGCCACCCCCGCGTCCCCGGCTGTCCCGGGGCCCCGGCGCGGCGACGTCCCGCCCGGGGGCGGCGGGCGCAAACCCGGGCGCTCCCGCAAGGGCGGCGGCGGGAAGCGCCCGTTCCGCGGCAGGAAGGCGCTGGTCATCGGTGGCGGATCCCTCGCGTTCGTCCTCGTCGCCGGCTCGTTGGGCGCGTACCTGTACTACGAGCACCTCAACAGCAATCTGAACGTCATCGACACCGGTTCCGCGGGCACGGGCGGGTTCAAGAAGGACCAGCCCATCAACATCCTGGTCATCGGCACCGACAAGCGCAGCGGCGAGGGCAACGAGGGCTACGGGGACGCCAACAGCGTCGGCCACGCGGACACGACGATCCTGTTCCACGTCTCCAAGGACCGCAGCAACGCGACGGCGCTGTCCATCCCGCGCGACCTGATCACCAACATCCCGGTGTGCCCGACGAAGCAGCCGAACGGTTCGGTCAAAGACATTCCCGGCCAGCGCGCGACCCGGTTCAACGAGAGCCTGGGCCAGGAGGGCCGTGACCCCGGCTGCACGATGCGCACGGTCCAGCAGATCACCGGGATCCAGGTCGACCACTTCATGATGGTCGACTTCAACGCGGTGAAGAACCTGAGCACGGCCGTCGGCGGAGTGCCGGTCTGCGTGGAGAAGGCCGTCCACGACAAGGACTCCAAACTCGACCTGCCGGCGGGCGAGAGCCGGTTGCAGGGCGAGCAGGCGCTGGCCTTCGTACGCACCCGCCACGCCTTCGGCAACGAGAGCGACCTGGACCGCATCAAGACGCAGCAGCAGTTCCTCGGCTCGATGATGCGCGAGATGAAGTCCAAGGAGACCCTGACCAGTCCGAAGAAGTTCCTCTCGCTCGCCGAGGCGGCCACCAAGTCGCTGAGCGTGGACCAGGGCATAGGGTCCATCGGGCAGCTCACCGCGCTGGCGGGCGAGCTGAAGAACATGAACCTCAAGAACATCACCTTCACGACGCTGCCGGTGCTCGACAACCCGAACGAGCCCGTGGGCCACAAGGCGACCGTCGTGCTGAACCCCTCGCAGGCCGATCCGTTGCTGCGGATGGTCCGGGGCGACGTCTCGCTCACCGAGGTCGAGCAGAAGGAACAGGCGGCGAAGCAGGACGCCAAGAACAAGCAGGACGCGCAGCTCCAGGGCAACCGCGCGCCCGCCGGGGACGTCCGGGTCAACGTGCTCAACGGCGGCGGTCCGGCCGGGTCGGCCTCGACCACCTTGACCTGGCTGCAGAACAGCAAGGGCGTGGGCAAGGCCAGCAACCTGGGGAACGCCCCGGTGAAGGTCGACACCACGCAGCTGGAGTACGCGCCCAACCAGGCCGACCAGGCCCGGGCGCTGGCGGACATGATGGGGCTCGCGGGCTCGGCCCTCAAGGTGGGGTCGATGGACGCCGCGCCACGGACTCCGATGAAACTGACCCTCGGCGCCGACTTCAAGGAACCGGGCGTCCCGATCTCGGGTCCCGTACCGGAGCAGGCGCCCGAAGGTGTCCAGCGGGTAGAGGCGGACAAGGCCATCTGCGCCAAGTAGCGGCGCCCGAGGGCGTCCTGGGGGGGCGGCTGACAGCCGCCGTGCTCGTCGACCGGCCGCCGAACGGCGGCCGGCAGCCGGCAGGACCGGCAGCACACCGATCGATGTGATCTTGAGGGGGGTACGCGTGAGGCACAGCAGCGTGCGTGGGGAGGGGGCGCCCGACCAGGCCACCGGCGACGGCATACCCGGCGGCGGTGGGGGTGCGACCGGCGTCGTGCCCCCACCGCGGTCGGGTTCCGCCGGGGCCCGGCCCCCGGGGCGCCAAGGGCGGCCCGTCCGCCGGCGCCGTCGGCGGGTGCTGTTCTGGGTGGCCTCGGTCCTGGCGTTCCTGATCCTTTCGACGTCGGCGGCCGGGTACCTCTACTACCGGCACCTCGACGGCAACATCCGCAGCGGCCAGCGGCTCAGCGGTGAGAGCGGCGTGGCCAAGACCGAGGCGAACGCCAAGGGCCAGCGTCCGCTGAACATCCTGCTGATCGGCTCGGACAGCCGGAACAAGCCGGAGAACCTGGAGCTCGGCGGCGACCGGGACGCCGTGGGAGCGCCTCCGCTCGCCGACGTCCAGATGCTGCTGCACGTCTCCGCGGACCGGAAGAACGCCTCGGTGGTCAGCGTTCCGCGCGACACCCTGGTGGACATACCCGAGTGCACCGACCCGAAGAACGGCGAGAAGTTCAAGAAGACCCACGCCATGATCAACGAATCCCTCGGGCGTGGGGGTCCCGGCTGCACGCTGGCCACCTGGGAGAAGCTGACCAACGTCTACATCGACCACTGGATGATGATCGACTTCTCCGGCGTCGTGCAGATGGCGGACGCGATCGGCGGCGTCGACGTCTGCGTGAAGGACAACGTCTGGGACCGCCCCCTGCCGACCTCCAACGGCGGCTCCGGCCTCAAGCTGAAGGCCGGCGTCACCAAGGTCAAGGGCGAGCAGGCGCTCCAGTGGCTGCGCACCCGTCACGCGTTCAGCAGTGACCTGGGCCGGGCGCAGGCGCAGCACATGTACATGAACTCGATGATGCGCGAGCTGAAGGGCCAGAACGCCTTCACCGACGTGGGCCGGATCACGGCCCTGGCGGAGGCGGCCACGAAGGCGCTGGAGGTCTCCGAGGAGATCGGCTCGGTCAAGAAGCTGTACGGCCTGACGATGCAGCTGAAAGACGTACCGGTCAACCGCATCACCATGACGACCATGCCGACGTTCCAGGACCCCCGGGACAAGGACCGGCTGATCGTCAACCAGGGCGACGCCGACAAGCTGTGGACGATGCTCCGCAAGGACGTGGCCTTCGACAAGAACGGCGACCCGCAGGCCGCCCAGAGCCCGCAGCCCGGCCAGCCGGCCCCGCAGCCCGGACAGAGCACGCCGGGCGCGGGCGCGTCGCAACAGCCGGTCACCGCGCCCGACAAGATCACCGTGCACGTGGTCAACGGCACGGGCGCCGGGATGCCGCTCGCGCCGCAGCGGGCCTCCGCCGTCGCGGGGGCGCTGGCCGAAAAGGGGTTCACGGGGGCCAAGGCGGACAGCGCGCTGATCCCGGAGAAGACCACCGTGGTCCGCTACCCGAGTGCGGACCTGGCCGATGAGGCGCAGAGCGTCGCCGCGGCGCTGGGCATCCCCGCGAGCGCGGTGCAGCAGTCGGCCGACGTCTCCCGGATCACGCTGATCGTGGGAGCCGACTGGCGTGAGGGGACCGCCTACCCGCAGCAGGCCGCCCCGGTGGCCGGGTCGGTCCCGGACACGGCCGAGGCGATCAACGGCGCGGACAGCGGGCAGTGCATGGACGTGTACAAGCCCTACCGGTGGTGACCTGAGCCGGAAGGGCGAAGGGGTGGCCCCGGTCCGCTGCTGCGGACCGGGGCCACCCCTTTCCCCTGCGGGCCGTCCCCTTCGCGTACGGGCCGTCCCCTTCGCGTACGGGCCGTCCCGTTCAGGCGCGGGCCGCTCAGACCTCGGAGGGGTCGCGGCGCACCGAGGGGCGGCGGCTGGCGATGACCTTGTCCGCCAGCGCGCGCGGGCTGGTCAGGAAGCCGAAGCCCCAGCTCATGTGCATGGTCGCCAGGGCCACCGGGATCTGCGCACGGGCCTTGAGGGAGAGCCCCTTGCCGGCCGGGACCGAACCCGCGGTGATCGCCGCGAGGTAGCCCGCGGGGACGGCGAAGGCCCAGGGGGTGAGGGCGACACCCGCCACCAGCCCGGCCGCAATGGCGCAGACGGCGGTCGGCGGGGCCAGGTAGCGCAGGTTGATCGAGCCCGAGTGGTAGCGGGCCACGACGTGGCGCCAGCGTCCGTAGTCCTTGTACTGCTTGGCGAGCGCCCGTACGGAGGGCCGCGGGCGGTACCGGACCTTGAGCTCGGGCGAGAACCAGATGAGCCCGCCGGCCTCGCGGATGCGGAAGTTCAGCTCCCAGTCCTGGGCGCGGATGAACTCCTCGTTGTAGCCGCCCTGCTGCTCCAGTGCCTCGCGCCGGAACACGCCCAGGTAGACGGTCTCGGCGGGGCCGGCCTCGCCACCGGTGTGGAAGGCGGCGTTGCCGACGCCGATCCTGGAGGTCATCGCGGCGGCGACGGCTTCCTCCCAGGCGTTCTCGCCCTCGGCGTGCATGATCCCGCCGACGTTCTGCGCGCCGGTCTCCTCCAGGAGGCGGACGGCGGTGGCGATGTAGTCCGGGGAGAGCATGCCGTGACCGTCGACGCGTACCACGATCGGGTGACGCGAGGCCTTGATGGCCGCGTTGAGGGCGGCCGGGGTACGGCCGGTGGGGTTCGGGACGGTGTGGACGCGGGCTCGTTCGTCGGACGCGGTTTCGCGTACGAGCTCGGCGGCGATCTCGTCGGTGCGGTCCGTGGACGGTCCGAGTGCGATCACCACCTCCATCTCGCCTGAGTACTCCTGGCCGAGGATGTGCCGGACGGAGTCACGCAGATGGCGTTCCTCGTTGAGCACCGGCATGATCACCGAGACTGCGGGCTGCTGGGCGGGCATGTGGTCCTTCACGGTCGGGTATCGGTGTCACGTTACCGCGTACGGGGGAACCGGGTGCGCGGCGGACGAGCGGTACGGCCGGACGCTGATCGTATGGGCCTACTGTTCTGACGATCCGCCAATCCCCCATAGCCGACAAAACCGCCGATATTACCTTTTTCGGCACTGCCTGTCCCTGCTGTCCCTGCCGCTCGCTGTCGTTCCCTGCCGCTCCTCCCCCTGCCCTGCTGCTCCCCCGCGGAGGTGTCCCCCGTGCCCCAGCCGCACCGTCCCACCCGTCCCGCCAGGCCACGGCCGCCCCGGCGCGCGCCGCACGGTGGTGGCGGCGGTGGTGGTGGCGGAGGCCCGGTCCGGCGCCCCGGGGAGGGGCCCCGGTGGGGGGTGCGGTTCGCGGGCGGCCTGGCGGTGGTGGTGCTGTCCTGCGGGGCCGTCGGGCACGCCGTGATGACCGGCCTGGACACCGGGATCGACCGGGTGGACCCGTTCAAGGACATGAAGAACCGCCCGCAGGCCGGGCACGGGATGAACTTCCTGCTCGTCGGCACCGACGGCCGGGACAAGATCACCCCGGAGGAGAAGCGGGAGTACCGCCTCGGCGGGGCGCCCTGCCACTGCACGGACACGATCATGCTGGTGCACCTGTCCGCCGACCGGGACCGGGCGACCGTGATCAGCCTGCCCCGGGACAGCTACGCCGAGGTCCCCGCCCACCAGGACCAGAACACCGGTCGCCCGCACAAGGCGCACGCCGTCAAGCTGAACGCCGCGTACTCGGAGGGGGGCCCCAACCTGACCGTGCGCACGGTGGAGAACATGACCCGGGTGAAGATCGACCACTACCTGGAGGTCGACTTCACCAGCTTCATGAAGACCGTCGACGCGGTGGGCGGTGTGACGATCTGCACCGCCAAGACGATGCGCGACAGCTACACCGGGCTGGAGCTGCTGCCCGGCACCCACCGCCTCACGGGGGGCCAGGCCCTGCAGTACGTACGTTCGCGCCACGTCGACGGGGCCGCGGACCTCGGCCGGATGCAGCGCCAGCAGCGGTTCATCGCGGCCCTGATCAAGCAGGCCACGAGCAGCGGGGTGCTGCTGAACCCGGTGAAGTTCAAGCAGGTCAGCTCGACGCTGCTGGGCTCGGTGCGGGCCGACCGGGACTTCGGCTCGGAGCAGATGCTGGCTCTGGGGCAGGCGATGCGGGGCTTCACCCCCTCCTCGTCGGAGTTCGCCTCGGTGCCGGTCGGCGACACCGCGTACGAGGTCAAGGGGATCGGCTCGACCGTGAAGTGGGACGAGGCGAAGGCGGCCAAGCTCTTCGAGTCGCTCCGCGAGGACCGGCCCCTGGCCGACGCCCCCGCCGGGCGGCCGGCCCAGCCCGCCCAGGGCGGCGGCCGGCCCCCGACGGCGGTCCCGGTCGACGTGCCGCCCGACGAGATCCGCGTCCAGGTGGAGAACGGCACCCGCATCGCCGGCCTCGGCGGCCGGGTGGACTCCGCGCTGCGCGCCACCGGCTTCGACACCACCGGGGTCCCCGGCGCCGGCGCCCGCCGGGACGTCAAGCGCACGGTGATCACCTACGACCCCCGCTGGGACCGCTCGGCCCGCACGGTGGCGACGGCCCTGCCCGGCAGCGAGCTGCGCGCGGTACCGGGCCAGGGCCGCACGGTCCTGGTGACGGCGGGCACGGACTACCAGAAGGTGATCCCGGTCCGCGCGGACGACCCTTACCGGGGCCAGTTCGCGGTGGCCACCGGCGACCAGGTCAACTGCGGCACCTAGCGGGCGGGGCTACTTCGTCCGCTCCAGCAGGGACACCTGGAGCCCGCGGACGCTGGTCTTGCGGAGCACCTTGTAGTGGCTCTGCAGTGCCTTCGCCTGCGCGTCGGGGAGCTTGTGGTACGGGTTGTCCGTCCCGCTCCAGGTGACGACCCAGATGCGGCGCGTGGTGTCGAGGCAGTCGACGGGCCGGGGGCACTCCTGCGGGAACAGGTCGTCGCGCTGCACCGCGGTGCGCTCGGAGAACACGTCCCGGAGCTTGACGCGGTCGGGGAGGAAGTACTCCACCTGGAAGTCGATCATGTACACGCTGTCGGAGCCCCGGACGGGCACGAAGCCGTCCCCGGGCTGGTACCCCTTGGCGATGATCCCCGCGGCCGCCTCGCCGTCGAGGCCCACCCTCACGAGCTCCGTGCGCTGCTGGCGCTGGTCGGGGAGGCCGAGGAGCACGATGGCGGCCAGCCCGGCCGCGCCCACCGCCTTCGGCTTGACCGCGGCCAGCCCGGCGGCGGCCAGCACCACCCAGGCGGGGACGGTGAACAGCAGGTACCGGTCCATGAAGTAGGAGGTGCTGCCCTGCGAGACGAGGAAGTCGGCCGCGACGGGGACCGCCCCGATCAGGCCGAGCTCCAGCGCGGGTCGCCGGCCCCGGGCCCATGCGAGGGGGAGCAGTGCGGCCGCCGCGACGGCGAGGGCCACGAGCGGGCTGCCGTAGAGGGAGCTCCAAAGGTCGGCGAGGCTCCGCAGGTGCGGGGTCTTGATCCAGCTGATCTGCCGGCCCACCTGGCGCTGGCCCAACAGCACCAGCGGGATCACCGGCACCAGCGCGACGGCGGTCGCCAGGGCGTACGTACCGACGGTGCGGCCCCGGCGGTCGCGCCGCCACCGCAGCAGCACGATCAGGGCGTGGGGCAGCAGGAAGAGCAGCGAGACGATGTGGAACAGCCCGGCCAGCGCCACCGCGAGGGCGTACGGGGCCCAGCGCCGCAGCGTCGGCCGGTCGAGCGCCCGCATCAGCAGCCAGGTGGCGGCGGTGACCGCGAGCAGCACGAAGGCGTACGACCGGGCTTCCTGGCCGTACCGGGAGACGGACGGGAGCAGGGCGAAGAGGAGGCCGGCGAAGACGGCGGTGCGGCGGTCGAAGAGCCGACGGGCCGTCAGTACGACGAAGCCCGCGGCGGCGGCCATGGCCAGCGCCGACGGCATGCGCAGCATCGTCTCGGAGTCGCCGGACACCGACATCCAGAAGTGCAGGACCAGGTAGTAGAGGCCGGAGACGGCGTCCACGTGGCCGAGCGTCTCGATCAGGTCCCCGGTGCTGCGCGAGGCGGCGCTCCAGCTCGCCAGCTCGTCGCGCCAGGGTTGCACCCCGGCGCTGCCGTAGACGGTGACGGCGAGGGTCAGCAGCGCCGCCCACAGCCAGTCGAAGCGCGCCGCCCGCGAAGCCGGTGCGCCGTCCGTCGCCGGGTGCGTCACGCGGTGGACCGAGCCGGCCTCCGGTATGGCAGCCGTACTCCTGCTCGTCATCTGCTCGTACCTTCCGGGTCCACGGGACGGCTGCGGTGCGCCGGCGCATGGGAAATCCGGACCGGGGCTCGACGTGCCAGGGTAGATCAGTCTCCGGGGCCGCAACCAATCCGCGACGGTTCGTACCGCGCTGCGCGGCCCGCGGTCACCTGGGGCGGACGGGCGGATCGCTCTTGGGCAGCGAGACCTTCGCCCCGTCCAGCAACCGCTTGAGCACCGCCGACAGCGGCCGCTCGGCGAAGCGGTGGACGAGCCAGGAGAGCAGCAGGATGACGGCCAGACAGAGGGCGAGCAGCTGGAACGGTGCGATGCCGTGGTTGCGGCCCCAGCGGATCATCGCCCAGCCGAGCTCCTGGTGGAGCAGGTAGACGGGGTAGGTGAGCGCACCGGCCACCGTGAGCCACTTCCAGCGGATCCAGTTGAGGGCGCCCATCGCCGCGGCGAGCATGACGAGGAAGGCCGCGGCGGAAACGGCCGCCATCACCGGCCAGGACAGGGTGTGGTGCACCTCGTACTCGTAACCGCCGACGGTGATGTGCAGCCGGTTCTGCGCGAGCAGCCAGGAGAAGGCGACCACTGCGAGCAGCAGTGGGTTCACGCCGAACCGGTAGATGAGGTACATCGCCACGCCCGCGATGAAGTAGGGGGCGTCCTGCGGCATGAAGACGGTGTCCATCAGTTTGCTGTCCGCACTCGGCGTGATCACCGCGAGGATCGTCCAGATCCCGCAGAACGCCAGCACCCGGCGGTACGTCAGGCCCATGACGGCGACGATCGCGAAGAGCAGGTAGAAGCGGAGCTCGATCCAGAGCGTCCAGTACACGCCGTCGGCCTCGGTCACGCCGAGGGGGCGCTCCAGCATCGTGAGGTTGGTCAGCACGTCGCTGACGCTCATCGGTTTGCGGCTGGCGCGGACGGTGGCCGCGAAGTTCACCACGAGGGTGGTGATGACGATGCCGGCCCAGTAGGCGGGGTAGAGCCGTACGACCCGGGAAGTGAAGTAGTCCCGGGGAGAACGGCCCCAGCACGACATGCAGATGACGAAGCCGCTGATGAGGAAGAACAGCTGGACGCCCATCCACCCGTAGGAGGCGACCCGGTGGACGCTCGGCATCAGCGTCCGCGGGGTGGCGCCCCACACCTCGGGGTGGATGTTGACGCCGGCCCAGTGGAAGGAGACCACGGAGAGCGCCGCTATCAGCCGCAGTCCGTCCAGGACGTAGAGCCGGGGGCGGCGCGCGGCGCCCCCGGCCTGCGGGGCCGTTCGTGCGGGCACGGCATCCAGCGCAGGCGGGGGTGGTATCACAGCTGACATGGGGGCTCGACTCCGCGATGTGTCCGGCTCGGGATCCGACGTCGCATCCGCTGGCGACCACGCCCCGACGTCTGACGCAACCTTACGGGCGGCTTACGGCGCCGCACGACGGGATGGCGGTTCCGTGATTCGAAACACGCGCCGATTCGATCCGCGCGCTCCCGGGCTCAGGCCTCGAACCCCTGGGCGGCGCGCTCCTCGCGCAGGGCCATGATCGCCTGGCGGCGGGCCAGCCGGTGGGTGCGGCGGATCTGGGCCTCCTGGAAGCGGCGCTCGTCCTGCTCCGTCTCCGGGAGGACGGGCGGCACCACGCGCGGCTTGCCGTCGGCGTCGACCGCCGCGAAGACGAGGTAGGCGCTGCCGACCTGGGTGGCGGGGGTGGATTCGTTCCAGCGCTCCGCGAGGACCCGTACGCCGATCTCCATGGAGGTGCGGCCGGTCCAGTTGCACTGGGCCTTCACGTGGACCAGGTCGCCGACCCGGACCGGGGCGAGGAAGGCCATCTCGTCCATGGACGCGGTGACCGCGGGACCGCCCGAATGACGCCCGGCCACGGCGCCCGCCGCGTCGTCCACCAGCTTCATGATCACTCCACCGTGGACGGTGCCCAGGAGGTTCGTGTCGTTGGCGGTCATGATGTGGCTGAGGGTGGTCCGGGAAGCCGAGATCGGCTTGCCCGGCGGATCGCCCGCTATCTCTGTCATACGAACACCTTAAAGCCGTCCCCGAAGCATCAGCTCTGCAACAGCACCGGTACGAACCGCCCACCGGGCTGTCGGGCGGCTCCGCCGGGAAGGCATCCTTGGGCACATGAATGACTGGCCCGAGCCCGAGGGTCCGCAGCGGATGCGGCACATCCAGCGGCAGCAGCCGCCCGTCCGGCAGCCCGGCCCGCCCCGGCCGCCCGCCGACCCTCCGGTGCGGCAGCCCGGGTACGGCGTGCCGCCGCAGCAGGCGCAGAGCCCCGGCGGTTACGACAGCGGCTACAGCACCGGGCAGGTCTACGGCACGCCCGCGGGCGGCGGAGGCGGGCGGCCGCCCGGCGGCCCGCGCCGGCCGGGGCAGGGCGGCCAGGGGCCCGTCCCCGTCCGGGTCGTCGTCGACTGGCGCAAGCGGATCAAGATCGGGGCGATCGTCCTCGTCTCCGCGCTGGTGGTCACCACGGTCGGCACCTACTTCTGGGCCGACTCCAAGGTGCGCCGAGAGGTGGACCTCTCGAAGGTCATCGAGCGCCCGAAGGAGGGCGACTGCACGACGTACCTCATCGTGGGCTCCGACAGCCGCGAGGGCATGTCCGACGAGGAGAAGCGCAAGCTCCACACCGGCTCCGCCGAGGGCAAGCGCACCGACTCGATGATGGTCCTGGCGAAGTGCTCCAGCGGGAACACCATGATCTCGCTGCCGCGCGACTCGGACGTGGAGATCCCGTCCTTCGTCGGCTCGCAGTCCGGCAAGAAGTTTCCCGCCCAGGGCCGCCGGGTCAAGCTCAACGCGGCGTACGCGGAGGACGGCCCGGAGCTGCTGGTGCGCACGATCGAGTTCAACACCGGTCTGCGGATCGACCACTACGCCGAGATCGGCTTCGCCGGTTTCGCGAACATCGTGGACGCGCTGGGCGGCGTGGAACTGGACATCGAGAAGGGGTTCAAGGACGAGAAGTCCGGAGCCGACTTCAAGGCCGGCCGGCAGACCCTGAACGGCAGCCAGTCGCTGGCGTTCGTCCGTACCCGGTACGCCTTCGCCGAGTCGGACCTGCAACGGACGAAGAACCAGCAGAAGTTCCTGTCGGCGCTGGCCAGTCAGGCGGCGACCCCGTCGACGATCCTCAACCCCTTCGCCCTCTACCCGGTGATGGGCGCGGGCCTGGACACGGTGATCGTGGACAAGGACATGGGCCTGTGGGACATGGGGCAGATGTTCTTCGCCATGAAGGGCGTCAACGGCGGTGACGGCGTGTCGATGAACATGCCCATCTCCGGTGAGCGCGGCGGCAACCTGATCTGGGACAAGGCCAAGGTGCAGCAGTTGGTGAAGCAGATCCAGAACGACGAGAAGGTCACCGTGCAGAGCCGCTGACCGCGTGCGGGGGGGCGCGGCGGCGCGGGCGTCGGCGTGCGCCGGGGTACGGGAACGGTCCGGTAGGTTGCCGTGAAACGTGTTGCGGCTCACGCGCCGGGGGGAGTCCGGGAGTCCGTGCTTTCGGTGCGGCATGGAACCGGACGGGCGTCCTTCCTCCCCCTGGAGCGTCCATGTCCCTGCATCCGTCCCCGCGCGCCTTCCCCAGGCCGCAGTCAGACGGTGACCACCTCGCGAGCCCTCGCGCCATCCCCGGACAGGCGGCGTCCGGGCGGGCGACCGGGCCGCGGCTGCGCGTCCTGGACGGGCTGCGCATCGTCGCGGCGATGGCCGTGCTCTTCCACCACTACACGCGCGAGGGACTCTGGGGGCGCGACGCCTTCGGCTGGCTGACGACCTTCGGCCGCTACAGCTGGCTCGGCGTCGAGCTGTTCTTCATGATCAGCGGTTTCGTCATCTGCATGTCGGCCTGGGGACGGCCGCTCGGCGGCTACCTGCGCAGCCGGGTGGTCCGCCTCGGACCGGCCTACTGGTTCTGCGTGCTGCTCACCACGGCCGTGCTGCTCGTCGACGGCGAGCCGTCGGGCGGTTCCGGCCCCGGGCTGAGCCAGGTCCTGACGAACCTGACGATGTTCCAGACACCGCTCGAACGCGACCACCTGGACATGTCGTACTGGACGCTGTGGTCCGAGGTCCGGTTCTACCTGCTCTTCGCCGTGGTCGCCCGGACGGGGCTGACGTACCGCAAAGTGATGAACTTCTGCTGGATCTGGACGGTGGCCTCGCTCCTGGCGCCGACGTCCGGGCTGCCCGTCCTCGACACCCTGGCGAACCCGGTCTATTCGCCGCTGTTCGTCTCCGGCATCTGCTTCTACCTGATCCGCCGGGAGGGGCCGCGCGCCGGCGAGCCGTGGGCCCTGGTGGGCTTCTCGTGGCTGCTGATGCAGCGCTGGCTGGACGACATCGTCCACTGGAACACCGTCAAGGGCGACCGGCTGTCCTGGGGGGCGTGCCTGGCCGTCATGAGCGCCTGCTACCTCGTGATGGCCGCCGTCGCCCTGCGGTGGCTCGACCGGATCGACTGGCGGTGGCTGCCGGTCGGCGGCGCGATGTCCTACCCGCTGTACCTGCTGCACCAGCAGATCGGCATCACCCTGCTGCGCCGGTGGCACCGCGACGTCGAACCGTGGACGCTGCTGCTGTCGGCGGTCGCCGTGATACTGGCGGCGGCCTGGCTGATCCAGCGCTACGTGGAACGGCCGTCCGCCCGGCTGCTGAGGCACTGGCTCGAAAGCCGGCCCGCGGCGCGCGCCTGACCGCCGGGCACGACGGAAGGGGCACCCCCGAGGGGGTGCCCCTTGCGTCAGGCGGGTTCGACGGCTACTTGCCGGCGCGGGCGCGGAGCTTCCACGGCATGGCGATGGACTCCAGCTGCACCGCGAGGTTCATCTTGGACTCGCCGACGGTGCGGTCCTCGAAGTGGATCGGGACCTCCATCACCTGGAAGCCGCGGCGCAGGGCCTTGTACTTCATCTCCACCTGGAAGCTGTAGCCGGCGCTGCCGATCGACGCGAGGTCGATCGCCTTGAGCGCGTCGGCGCTCCACAGGTTGAAGCCGCCCGTGATGTCGCGGACGCGGGTGCCGAGGATGGTGCTCGCGTAGGCGTTGGCCCAGCGGGAGAGCAGCTTGCGGTGCGCGCCCCAGGCATCGGAGAGGGTGCCGCCGGGCACGTAGCGGCTGCCGACGACGAGACCGGCGCCGGTGGAGCGGGCGACGCCCAGCATCTCGGCGATCTTCGCGGCGGGGTGGGAGCCGTCCGCGTCCATCTGGAGCACGTACTCGGCGCCGTCCTCGACGGCCTTGGCCATGCCGGCCGCGTAGGCACGGCCGAGGCCGTCCTTGGCGGTGCGGTGCAGGACCGACATGCGCGGCTTGCCGTCCTTGGTGAGGAAACCCTCGGCGAGCTCGTCGGCGATCTTGCCGGTGCCGTCGGGCGAGGAGTCGTCGACGACCAGCAGGCGCAGGCCCGGCTGGTCGAGGCCCATGAGCAGCTCGACCATGCCCGGCAGGTTGCCCGCCTCGTTGTACGTGGGCATGACCACGGTGAGCGGGGTGTGCGCCCAGCTGTCGGGGAGCTTCGTGGATGCGACGTCGGTCGCGCGGGGAGTCTGCTGCTCGCCTATCACAGGGTTATGCCTCACTGGAGTTGGTCACCGGTCGGAGGAGAAGCGGACGGATGCGGACGGCAGTTCTGCCTCGCACCACACCCGTGCCCCCGCGCGGAGTTCGTTGTCAGCCCCTACGACGGCGCCGTCCCCGATGACCGCGCCGTCAAGCACCGTGCGCGAACCCACCGAAGCGCGGGCGCCGATCAGGCTGGCGCTCACGTTGGTGTCCGCACCGATGATCGCGCCTTCCAGGACGATGGAGCCCTGGACGACCGCTCCCGCCCCGATGCGGGCGCCAGCCCCGACAACGGTACCGCCCGACAGCTTGGCGTCGTCCGCCACCTCGGCACCCGGGAGCACCAGGGCCTCACCGCGCGGGCCGGGGACGGCCGGGGAGGAGACGATACCGCGCACGAGGTCCGCGGAGGCCTGGACGAAGGACTCGGGCTTGCCGAGGTCCAGCCAGTAGGTGTCCTCGGTGACGCCGTGCAGCCTGGCACCGGAGGCGAGCAGGCCGGGGAAGGTCTCGCGCTCGACGGACACCGGCCGACCGGCCGGAATGGAGTCGATGACGCTGCGGCGGAAGACGTAGCAACCGGCGTTGATCTGGTCGGTGACGATCTCCTCGGGGGTCTGCGGCTTCTCGGTGAAGGCCAGCACCCGCCCCTCGGCGTCGGTCGGGACCAGACCGAAGGCGCGCGGGTCCTCGACCCGCACCAGGTGCAGGGAGACGTCGGCCCCGGCCGTCTGGTGGGACTCGACCAGGCCGGCGATGTCCAGGCCGGTGAGGATGTCGCCGTTGAAGACGAGGACGGGGGCGTCCGGTCCGCCCGTCAGCCGCTGCGCGGCGTTGCGGATCGCGCCGCCGGTGCCGAGGGGTTCGTCCTCGACGACGTACTCCAGCTTGATGCCGAAGTCCGACCCGTCACCGAAGTAGGGCTCGAAGACCTCGGCGAGGTAGCAGGTGGCCATCACGATGTGGGTGACACCGGCGGCGGCGGCCCTGGCTATCTGGTGTGCGAGGAACGGAACACCCGCGGCCGGAACCATCGGCTTGGGGGTGTTCACCGTCACGGGACGCAGCCGCGTCCCCTGCCCGCCAACCAGCAGGATCGCTTCCGTCATTGCTTTCTCCCCAACCGGTTCGGGCGTACGAAGGTTCAAATTTAGCCCATC
This sequence comes from Streptomyces sp. NPDC051578, assembly GCF_044454045.1. Classification (NCBI taxonomy): domain Bacteria; kingdom Bacillati; phylum Actinomycetota; class Actinomycetes; order Kitasatosporales; family Streptomycetaceae; genus Streptomyces; species Streptomyces sp. NPDC051578. The sequence continues at coordinate 285,221 of NZ_JBITDH010000007.1, read as the reverse complement.
AGCAGGCGCGCAAAGGCCGGAGGTGGCTGCCCCAGCCTCCTCCGGCCCGCTGTGCGTTCTACGGCAGGTTGCGCGCCATGACGATGCGCTGGACCTGGTTGGTGCCCTCGTAGATCTGGGTGATCTTGGCGTCGCGCATCATGCGCTCGACCGGGTAGTCGCGGGTGTAGCCGTAGCCGCCCAGGAGTTGGACCGCGTCGGTGGTGACCTCCATGGCGACGTCGGAGGCGAAGCACTTGGCCGCGGCGCCGAAGAACGTGAGGTCCTCCTTGTCACCTCCGGCGGACACGCGCTCGGACTTGGCGGCGGCGGAGTACGTGAGCTGGCGGGCTGCCTCGATCTTCATGGCCATGTCCGCGAGCATGAACTGCACGCCCTGGAAGTCGCCGATCGGCTTGCCGAACTGCTTGCGCTCCTGGACGTAGCCCTTGGCGTAGTCCAGGGCGCCCTGGGCGATGCCGAGGGCCTGGGCCGCGATCGTGATGCGGGTGTGGTCCAGGGTCTTCATCGCGGTGGCGAAGCCGGTGCCCTCGGCGCCGATCATGCGGTCCGCGGGGATGCGCACGTTGTCGAGGTAGACCTCGCGGGTCGGGGAGCCCTTGATGCCGAGCTTCTTCTCCGGCGCGCCGAAGGAGACGCCCTCGTCGCCCTTCTCCACGACGAAGGCGCTGATGCCCTTGGAGCGCTTCTCCGGGTCGGTGACCGCCATGACGGTGTAGTACTCGGAGACGCCCGCGTTGGTGATCCAGCGCTTGACGCCGTTGAGGACCCAGAAGTCGCCGTCGCGCACCGCGCGGGTCTTCATGCCCGCGGCGTCCGAGCCCGCGTCGGGCTCGGAGAGGGCGTACGAGAACATCGCGTCGCCCTTGGCCAGCGGGCCGAGGTACTTGGCCTTGAGCTCCTCGGAACCGGAGAGGATCACCGGGAGCGAGCCGAGCTTGTTCACGGCCGGGATGAGGGAGGAGGAGGCGCAGACGCGGGCCACTTCCTCGATCACGATCACGGTGGCGAGCGCGTCCGCGCCGGCGCCGCCGTAGGTCTCGGGCACGTGGACGGCGTGCAGGTCGTTGGCGACCAGCGCGTCGAGGGCCTCCTGCGGGAAGCGGGACTCCTCGTCGACCGTCGCGGCGAACGGCAGGATCTTCGCCTCGGCGAGCGAGCGGACGGACTCGCGGAGCATGTCGTGCTCCTCGGCCGGGCGGTACAGGTCGAAGTCGGCAGAACCCGCCAAGATCTCTCACTCCCCAGGTGTGATGCGTGGTGCGCGCTGCGTGATGTCGGCGCGCGGTCCGTGATGCTAACTACCGTTAAGTAACCCGAAGCTTAGTCTCCGGCGTCAGGGCAGCGATATGTACGGAGTACGTGAGCTGCGTGACAGCGGGGGTCCGTGGTGCCTTCGTGGGGAGCGTCCCCCGGGGCGGGCCCGACTATGCTCAGTGGCCGCAAACGGCCCCGCACCTCTGGAGCACCCATGGCCCCCCTCAGGATCACTGTGATCGGCACCGGCTACCTCGGCGCGACGCACGCCGCCGCCATGGCCGAGCTGGGCTTCGAGGTGCTGGGCCTGGACGTGGTGCCGGAGAAGATCGAGATGCTGGCCGCGGGCCGGGTCCCGATGTACGAGCCCGGGCTGGAGGAGCTGCTGGCCGCGCACGTGGCCGGGCTGCCGGGGTCGTCCGGGCGACTGCGCTTCACCCGGTCCTGGGAGGAGGTCGGCGCCTTCGGCGACGTCCACTTCCTGTGCGTCAACACGCCGCAGAAGCACGGCGAGTACGCCTGCGACATGTCGTACGTGGACTCCGCGCTGGAGTCGCTGGCCCCGCACCTGACCCGGCCCGTGCTGGTCGTGGGCAAGTCCACGGTCCCGGTGGGCTCGGCGGAGCGCCTCTCGGCGAAGCTGGCGGCGCTGGCCCCGGCGGGCGCGGACGCGGAGCTGGCGTGGAACCCGGAGTTCCTGCGGGAGGGCTTCGCGGTGCAGGACACCCTGCACCCGGACCGGATCGTGATCGGCGTGCAGGGCGACCGCGCCGAGAAGGTGCTGCGGGAGGTCTACGAGACGCCGATGGCGGAGGGCACCCCGCTGGTGGTGACGGACTTCCCGACCGCCGAGCTGGTCAAGACGGCCGCCAACTCCTTCCTCGCCACGAAGATCTCCTTCATCAACGCGATGGCCGAGGTCTGCGAGGCGGCCGGCGGTGACGTGGTGAAGCTGGCCGAGGCGATCGGCTACGACGAGCGGATCGGCTCCAAGTTCCTGCGGGCCGGGATCGGCTTCGGCGGCGGCTGCCTGCCCAAGGACATCCGCGCGTTCATGGCGCGGGCGGGCGAGCTGGGCGCCGACCAGGCGCTGACGTTCCTGCGGGAGGTCGACTCCATCAACATGCGCCGCCGCGGGCACATGGTGGAGCTCGCGCGCGAGGCGGTGGGCGGCTCCTTCCTCGGCAAGCGCGTCGCGGTGCTCGGGGCCACCTTCAAGCCGGACTCCGACGACGTGCGCGACTCCCCCGCGCTGAACGTGGCCGGGCAGATCCACCTCCAGGGCGGGCAGGTCACCGTCTACGACCCGAAGGGCATGGACAACGCGCGGCGCGTCTTCCCCACCCTCGGGTACGCGGGGTCCGCCGTCGAGGCGGCCCGGGGCGCGGAGGTCGTCCTGCACCTCACCGAATGGCGGGAGTTCCGCGAGCTGGACCCGGCCGCGCTGGGCGAGGTCGTCACGGACCGCCTCGTCCTGGACGGCCGCAACGCCCTGGACCCCGACCTGTGGCGGGGCGCCGGGTGGACGTACCGGGCGATGGGGCGCCCGCGCGCCTGAGGGAGCCGGGGCCCGCGCGGCATACCGCGCGCCTGAGGGGGCCGGGCCCGAGCGGCGTGCCGCGCGCCCGGAGGGACCGCGTCCCGAGCGGAACACGGTGCGCCGAGGGCCCGCCCGGGTCCGGTCCGGACCGGGCACCTCGGGGGGCGGCGGATCGGTAGAGTGGCGGCCGATGAGCGCTACCAGCAGCCCCGCGGCCGCCCCCGACTCGGCCCCGGCGGCCCCGCACGACGGCCGGGGGACCTCCCCGGCAGCCGCGCGCGGACGCGGCGCCCTCCTCGGTGTGGCGGCCCTCTGGGCGGCCACCCGGGCGCTGATGCTGTGGATGCTCGTGCACGACTTCCACAGCTCGAACCTCGTGCGCGTGGACATCAGCGGGACCTACCACAACTGGTACGACGTCCTGATCACCTGGTCGATGCCGCACGACGACATCACCTGGCAGTACCCGCCGGCGGCCGCGGCGATCTTCCTCTCGCCCGATCTGCTGCCCTTCCTCACCTACTTCCAGGCCTTCGTCGCCCTGACGGTGCTCTGCGACGGCGTCATCCTCGCGGGCCTGCTCCGCGCCGGCCGCCGCGGTGACGGCAGCATGGCCGGCGCCCTGCTCTGGCTGCTCGCGCTGCCGCTGCTGATGGCGACGCCGTTCGCGCGCTACGACGTCCAGGTGACGCTGCTCGCGGTCGGGTCGCTGCTCTGCCTGCGCCACCGCCCCCGGCTCGGCGGGGTGATCGCGGGTATCGGCGCGATGGTCAAGGTGTGGCCGCTGCTGACCCTGCTGGGCACCCCGCGCGGCAAGTCCACGCGGGAGGCCGTCACCGCGGCCGCCCTGTCCTGCGCGGCGCTGCTCGCCGTCTTCGCGGTCCTCTTCCGGGACTCCCTCGGCTTCCTCGGCAACCAGGGGGGCCGGGGCGTCCAGGTCGAGTCCGTCGGCGGTTCGGCACTGATGCTCGCCATGAGGACGAAGGTCTGGCCGGGGAAGATCACCTTCCAGTACGGCGCCTTCGAGTACGTCGGCCCGTACGTCCCGGCCGTCGCGCGGGCCTCGCTCGCCCTCACCGTGGTCGGCTTCATGCTGCTGCTCCTGTGGCGGGTCAGGGCACGTCGCTGGACGGCCGCGACCCCGCTGGACGCCGCGCTCTGCGCGGTCATGGTCTTCACGGTGACCAGCCGCGTCATCAGCCCGCAGTACATGATCTGGCTGCTCGGCCTCGCGGCCGTCTGCCTGACCTCCAGGCACACCACCCAGCGCCCGGTCGCATGGCTGCTGGCCGCCGCCGCGGTGCTGACCTCGCTGGTGTTCCCCGTCTGGTACGGCGACGTCCTGCAGAACACCTGGTTCGGCACGCTCCTGCTGTGCGCCCGCAACGGCCTGCTGCTCTGCGCGACCGTGTGGTCCGGCGTCCGGCTGTGGAGGGCGACCGTCGGCGCCGGGGCCGAGGAAGCCGGCCCGGCCCGCGACCCCGAACCCGCCGGGGCCCCGCGCGGGTAGAACGGGCGGCCGGACCGGGCGGGTAGAACGGGCGGCCGGACCGGGCGGCTAGGCCGGGCGGCGGTGCTGGGCCGCGCGGGCGGTGAACTCCGCGTCGCGCAGGACGCGTTGGGCGTTGCCCCAGGTGAGCAGGGCCAGGTCGGGTTCCGTCCAGCCGCGCTCCAGGAGTTCGGCGACCAGCCTCGGGTAGCCCGAGGGATCGGTCAGGCCGGCCGGGCGGGGGCTGCCGGGTTCGGCCCCGAACGCGGCTCCGAGGCCGACGCCCTCCGGGCCCGCGAGCGCCCGTACGTGGTCCACGTGGTCCGCCACCGCGTGCAGGGAGTCCCCGGTCCGCTCGGTGTCGAAGGTGACCATCGCCAGCCCGCCCGCCGCGCGCAGCGCGAGCAGCACCTCGTCGCTCACGTTCCCCGGGTGCGGGTTCAGGGCCGCGGCCCCGGTGTTCGAGATGACGACCGGCGCCTTGGAGGCGCCCGCGAGCTGGCAGGCCACCGCCGACGGGCATCCGGCCAGGTCGACCAGCATCCCCAGCCGGTTCATCTCCTTGACCACCTCGTGGCCGAAGACCGTCAGGCCCTCCCGGGCCCAGGGCGCCCCCGCGGGCGCGAGGAGGCGTACGCCCAGCGCGTGGAACGCGCGCAGGGCCCCCAGGGAGCCGCTCAGCGTCCGGCCGGGCACCGGGCCGAGGAACGCGGCGATCCGGCCCCGGTTGCGGGCGTCCGCCATGTCGTCGGGGGTCAGCGCGAGGCACAGGCTGTCGGGGTAGCGGCGCACGAGGGACAGCGCCACGTCGATCTGCTCCAGGGTGTCGGACACCACCTGGTCGGAGGCGGGCGCCTCGCTCGGCGTCAGCAGGGACCAGAACTGGGCACCGACCCCGCCGGCGCGCAGCCTCGGGATGTCGGTGTCGACGCCGAGGTCGGGGGTGTCGATGTCGTGGTACGGGCTCTGGCGCAGGGTCCAGACCAGCGTGTTGCAGCCGTCGGCGACGGGATGTTCGCTCAGCAGCTCCATGGCCCGGTCCAGGGCTCCGGGCGCCGCGCCGTGGGCGGCGAGGTCTTCGGATCCCAGGGAGCCGGGGCCCACGTCGGTGCCGGGGCTCGGAAGGGGTTCGTCCTGCAAGTCGGCCATGGCGTTCGCTCCGGTCTCGGCGCAGCAGGGAGAGAAGCGGGGTTCGTCTGGCCACGGTGACATGCGGGGCGCGCGGGTTCACGGCGGGTGTGGCGTTCGGGTGTCACCGCGGAGCGGGCACCCGAACGCCAAGGCGTCCCGGCCCTAGATCACCGCGTTGGAGGGGCCGCGGGTGGCCGACAGGTCGCGCGCCACCGCCTCGGCGTCGCGCAGCGCCCGTACCGCGTTGGACCAGGTCAGCTTGGCCAGGTCGGCCCGCGACCAGCCGCGGGCCAGCAGCTCCGCGATCAGGTTCGGGTAGCCCGCCACGTCGTCCAGCCCGGACGGGGTGAAGGCCGTGCCGTCGTAGTCGCCGCCGATGCCGATGTGGTCGACGCCCGCCACCTCGCGCATGTGGTCCAGGTGGTCCGCGACGGTGGCGGCCGTGGCCACCGGGCGCGGGTGCTCCGCCTCGAAGGCCCGGTGCAGGGCCATCGCCTCGGGGGTGGTGTCGAGGTGGTGGAAGCCGTGCGCGCGCAGGTTCTCGTCGGCGGCCAGCGTCCACTCGACGGCCCCGGGCAGGATGAACTTCGGCACGAAGGTGGCCATGGCCACCCCGCCGTTGGCCGGGAGCAGCGCCAGGACGTCGTCCGGGACGTTGCGCGGGTGGTCGCACACCGCCCGCGCGGAGGAGTGCGAGAAGATCACCGGCGCGGTGGACACCTCGATGGCGTCCCGCATCGTCGTCTCGGCGACGTGCGAGAGGTCGACGAGCATGCCGATGCGGTTCATCTCGCGCACGACCTCGCGGCCGAAGCCGGTGAGGCCCCCGTGCCGGGCTTCGTCGGTCGCCGAGTCCGCCCAGTCGATGGTGTCGTTGTGCGTGAGCGTCATGTACCGCACGCCGAGCTGGTGCAGGGCGCGCAGGGTGGCGAGCGAGTTGTTGATGGAGTGGCCGCCCTCGGCACCCATCAGCGAGGCGATCCGGCCGTCGGCGCGGGCCGCCTCCATGTCGTCCGCCGTCAGCGCCCGGGCGAAGGCCTCGGGATAACGGGCGATCAGCTGGCCGACGCCGTCGATCTGTTCCAGGGTGGCGCTGACCGCCGTGTCGCCCGCGTAGTCCGACCGTACGAAGACGGACCAGAACTGCGCGCCGACCCCGCCGGCGCGCAGCCGGGGGATGTCGGTGTGCAGGGTGCCGCGCTGGTCACCGGCGATGTCCAGCCGGTCCAGGTCGTAGCGGGCCTGCTCGCGCAGCGCCCAGGGCAGGTCGTTGTGTCCGTCCACCACGGGGTGCTCGGCCAGCAGCTCGCGCGCCTCGGCCAGGCGCTGCGCGGCGCTCACTTGGCGAATCCGAACGACTCCGTGCCGGCGACCTTCGTACGCAGCCGCTTGCCCTTCTCGGTGGCCTGGTCGTTCAGCTCCTGCTGGAAGTCCCGCATCCGGGCCAGCAGCTCGGTGTCGTGGGCGGCCAGCATCCGTACGGCCAGCAGGCCCGCGTTGCGCGCTCCGGCGACCGAGACGGTGGCGACGGGAACCCCGGCGGGCATCTGGACGATCGACAGCAGGGAGTCCATGCCGTCGAGGTACTTGAGCGGCACCGGGACGCCGATGACGGGCAGCGGGGTGACCGACGCGAGCATGCCGGGCAGGTGGGCGGCGCCGCCGGCGCCCGCGATGATGGCCTTGAGGCCGCGGGCGTCGGCCTGCTCCCCGTACGCGATCATCTCGCGCGGCATCCGGTGCGCGGAGACGACGTCGACCTCGTAGGGGATCTCGAACTCGTCCAGCGCCTGGGCCGCGGCCTCCATGACCGGCCAGTCCGAGTCGGAGCCCATGACAATGCCGATGACGGGGCCCGCGGGGCCTGCATGAGAGCTGGTGCTCATTCGGTGATCGTCCCTCTGAGGTAGCCGGCTGCGTGACGTGCGCGCTCCAGCACATCGTCCAGGTCGTCGCCGTAGGTGTTGACGTGGCCGACCTTCCGGCCGTGTTTCACGTCCTTGCCGTACATGTGGATCTTGAGCTGCGGGTCGTGGGCCATGCAGTGCAGGTAGGCCGCGTACATGTCGGGGTAATCGCCGCCCAGGACGTTCGCCATGACCGTCCAGCGGGCGCGCGGGCGCGGATCGCCCAGCGGCAGGTCCAGCACCGCCCGGACGTGGTTGGCGAACTGGGAGGTGACCGCACCGTCCTGGGTCCAGTGGCCGCTGTTGTGCGGGCGCATGGCCAGTTCGTTGACCAGGATCCGGCCGTCGGTGGTCTCGAACAGTTCGACGGCCAGGTGGCCGGTCACGCCGAGTTCCTTCGCGATGCGCAGGGCCAGCGCCTGGGCCTCGCCCGCCAGCTCCTCCGACAGGTCCGGGGCGGGCGCGATCACCGTGTCGCAGACGCCGTCGACCTGGATGGACTCCACGACGGGGTAGGCCACCGCCTGGCCGTGCGGGGAGCGGACGATGTTGGCCGCGAGCTCGCGGACGTAGTCCACCTTCTCCTCGGCCAGGACCGGGACGCCCGCCTTGAAGGGGGCCTCCGCGTCCTGCGGGGTGCGGACGAACCACACGCCCTTGCCGTCGTAGCCGCCGCGCACCGTCTTGAGGATGACGGGGAACCCGCCGACCTCTTGCGCGAAGGCCGCCGCGTCCGCCGGATCGCTGACGATCCGGTGGCGGGGGCTGGGCACGCCGATCTCGTCGAGCCGGGCGCGCATCACCCCCTTGTCGGCGGCATGCATCAACGCGTCGGGCCCCGGGCGGACGGGGATGCCGTCCGCTTCCAGGGCCCGCAGGTGTTCGATGGGTACATGCTCGTGGTCGAAGGTGATCACGTCACAGCCGCGCGCGAAGGCACGCAACGTCTCCAGGTCGCGATAGTCGCCGATGACGACATCGTTCACGACCTGGGCCGCCGAGTCCTGTGGGGTGTCACTGAGGAGCTTGAATCTGATGCCGAGGGGGATACCCGCCTCGTGGGTCATGCGGGCGAGCTGTCCGCCGCCGACCATGCCGACTACCGGGAACGTCACACCTCCAGGGTATCCGTCGGTATTCCGCCATCCGGACGCAGCCCTGGCGAGGACTCGCCGGGCCCCCCGTGTGCCGTGCGTCGCACGGGGCGCCGGGGGCGGACGCAGCCGGGGGGCGGCACTTACCATGGACGGACGACGAGATTCGGTTGACGGATACGTGTGACGCAGAAGACTGTGCGCCGAGACGGGTCGTCGACGACGAGTGACGCCTCCCGCACGGAGGGCGGCGACGACGGACAGGGACTGAGCCATCACATGAGCACGCCGAAGAACGTACCCGCCCTCGAACGCATACGCGGTATGGCTCGGGAGGTCGCCAAGTTCGGGGCGGTCGGCGGGCTGGGCGTGCTGGTGAACATGGGTGTGTTCAACCTGATCCGCAGCACGACCGACCTCCAGGTGGTGCGCGCCAGCGTCATAGCGACCGTGGTGGCCATCGCGTCGAACTACCTCGGCTTCCGCTACTTCGCCTACCGGGACCGCGCCGACAACAGCAGCCACACGCGCACGCGCGAGCTGACGCTGTTCGCCGCGTTCAGCGTGATCGGCCTGGTCATCGAGAACGGTGTCCTGTACACGGCCACCTACGGGCTCGGCTGGGACGGCTCCCTCGCGACGAACTTCTTCAAGTTCGCCGGTATCGGCATCGCCACGATCTTCCGCTTCTGGTCCTACCGGACGTGGGTCTTCAAGGCGCTGCCCGCGCCCGCCGCCTCGCTGGTCGTCGAGCAGCGCGACGGACAGGCCGCCACGGCGACCCCGGCGGCGCCCCTCGCGCCGGAGCCGGCCGCCACGCCGGTCCGCTGACGCACCCGGCCGCACGGACGGTCAGGCTGTGACGGCCCTGGCCGCACGGGCGGTCCGCTGACCGGCCCGGCCTCACGGATGGTCCGCTAGCGGACCGGACGCTCGGGCTCCGGCGGCGCGGGCGCCGTCCGGCTGAGGAACAGGGCGAACACCGGCGGCTGCGTCTGGAGCAGCTCCAGGCGGCCGCCGTCCGCCTCCGCGAGGTCCCGGGCGACGGCGAGGCCGATCCCGGTCGAGTTGCGCCCGCTGATGGCCCGCTCGAAGATCCGGTTGCCGAGGTCGGGCGGAACGCCGGGCCCCTCGTCCGTGACCTCCAGCACCGCCTGGTTGCCGATCACCCGCGTACGCAGCGCCACCGTGCCGCCACCGTGCATCAGCGCGTTCTCCACGAGGGTGGCCAGCACCTGGGAGACCGCCCCCGGCGTGCCCACGGCCCGTATGCCCGTCTTGCCGGAGCGCACGATGGCCCGTCCGGCGCTGCGGTAGGCCGGCCGCCACTCCTCCACCTGCTGCTTGACGACCTCGTCCAGGTCGAAGGGGACCGCCGAGCCGGTCCGGGGGTCGCGGGAGTTCGTCAGGAGCCGCTGCACCACGTCCGTGAGCCGCTCGACCTGCGTCAGGGCGATGCTCGCCTCCTCCCGGACGGTCTCGAGGTCGTCGGTGACGGTGATCTCCTCCAGCCGCATCGACAGGGCCGTCAGCGGCGTCCGCAGCTGGTGCGAGGCATCGGCGGCCAGGCGCCGCTCGGCCGTGAGCATCCGGGCGATCCGCTCGGCGCTGGAGTCCAGCACGTCCGCCACCCGGTCCAGCTCGGGGACCCCGTAGCGCTTGTGGCGGGGCCGCGGGTCGCCCGAGCCGAGCCGTTCCGCCGTCTCGGCGAGGTCGGTGAGTGGTGAGGCCAGCCGGTTCGCCTGCCGGACGGCGAGCAGGACGGCCGCCACGACGGCCAGCAGCGCCACCGCGCCGACCACCACGAGGGTTCGTCCGACCTCCTTGGTGACCGTGGAGCGGGACTCCTCGACCACCACCACCTCGCCCTGCTCCCCGCGGGCGGTGCCGCGGATGACGCTGTCCGGGATCCGTTCGCCCACCTCGACGGGCGGCCGGCCGGGCACGGTGATGCGGGCGTACCTGCCCATGTCCAGCTGCTCGGCGAGCGCGGTCGCGTCGACCGGCTTGCCCTCCAGGACGTCGGTCTCGACGATGCCCACCAGCCGCAGCGCCTCCGACCCGATGCGGTCCTGGGCGCTGCTGGTGATCGTCCGGGTCTCCACGATGACGAGGGAGACCCCGAACACGGCGATCACGACGAGTACCACGGCGAGCGTGGAGTTGATCAGACGGCGGCGCATGGCTCGGTCCGCACCCGGTTCTCGCTCGGTTCTTCTTCCGGCTCTTCGTTCAGCTCTTCGTTCAGCTCTTCTCGAAACGGAAGCCGACGCCCCGCACGGTCGCGATGTAGCGGGGGTTCGCGGCGTCGTCGCCCAGCTTCTTGCGGAGCCAGGAGATGTGCATGTCGAGGGTCTTGGTCGAGGACCACCACGTGGTGTCCCAGACCTCGCGCATCAGCTGGTCGCGGGTCACGACCCGGCCCGCGTCCCGGACGAGGACCCGCAGGAGGTCGAACTCCTTGGCGGTGAGCTGGAGCTCCTCCTCGCCCATCCAGGCCCGGTGCGACTCGACGTCGATCCGCACCCCGTGGGTGGCCGGCGCCTGCGAGGCCTCGTTCGCGCCGCGCCGCAGCAGGGCCCGTACGCGGGCCAGCAGTTCGGCGAGCCTGAACGGCTTCGTCACGTAGTCGTCGGCGCCCGCGTCCAGGCCGACGACCGTGTCGACCTCGTCCGCGCGGGCGGTCAGCACCAGGATCGGGAAGCCGTGCCCCTCCGCGCGCAGTCGTCGGGCCACTTCCAGGCCGTCCATGCCGGGCAGGCCCAGGTCCAGGACGACGAGGTCGACGCCGCCCTGCAGCCCCGCGGCCAGAGCGGTGGGGCCGTCCTCCCGGACCTCGACCTCGTACCCCTCCCGGCGCAGGGCGCGGGCCAGGGGCTCCGAGATGGATGCGTCGTCCTCGGCGAGCAGTACACGCGTCATGTGGGTGATGGTAGTGCGCGGCGACCGAATCGTGGGCCAGCCCGCAAACCCCTGCCGATCTGGGCTTATGGACTATCCGCCGCCTTCGAATATGGTCGAACGGTTCCCGGGGCGCCTGTGATCCATGTCTCAAGTCCTTCCATATGCCGCAGTGTCGTGTCGTATGGTGGCGAGACGCCTGATGCACTACCCAGGGGACCTTTGTGCCGAAAACGAGCCAGGGGTCTCCCCTTCTGTCCTGGGCGGACCGGCAGCTTGATGCGTACACGTGTCAAGTGATGCCCCGTCCGCCCCGGGTGAAGTGAATGACCTAGGGGCCGGGCCCTCGCGCGAAGGATGCGCGCAGGGCGTGGATCCCGGTTACGGACCTTCTTTCGCTCCCACCCCGTGGGGCGAGACCCCGAGGCGTGGGGTGGGCGGTCCGTCGCCGGTGCCGGCCACCCCCCACCGGGCGCTGTCGAGCTCACGAAGCCAGGCACCCGAATCAAAAGCAAGGATCGACCATGGCTTCCAGCCTGACGAAGGAATCGGCGGCTCCGGCCTCCGAGAAGACCTTCTTCGGCCACCCCCGTGGCTTGGCCACTCTGTTCATGACCGAGATGTGGGAGCGCTTCTCCTACTACGGCATGCGCGCCCTCCTCGTGTACTACCTGGTCTCGGGCGGCGCCGACGCCGCCACGGGCAGCCAGGGCGGCGGGCTGGCCATGACGGCCGCCACGACCACGGCCATCTACTCCGTCTACGTCTCCATGGTCTACCTGATGGCCATGCCGGGCGGCTGGTTCGGCGACCGCATCTGGGGTGCCCGCAAGACGGTCGCCATCGCCGGCTTCGTGATCATGGCCGGTCACCTCTCGCTGGCCCTGCCCGGCCAGGCGATGTTCTTCCTCGGTCTGATCCTGGTCGCGGTCGGTTCCGGTCTGCTCAAGGCCAACATCTCCACGATGGTCGGCCACCTGTACGACGGCCCGGAGGACCCGCGCCGCGACGGTGGCTTCACGCTCTTCTACATCGGCATCAACCTCGGCGCCTTCGTCGCCCCGCTGGTCGTCGGTACGGTCGGCAAGGAGCACAACTGGCACCTGGGCTTCGCCCTCGCCGCCGTCGGCATGGGCCTGGGCCTGACCCAGTTCCTGCTCGGCACCAAGCACCTGAGCCCGAAGAGCAGCCTGGTCCCGAACCCGCTGACGCCGGAGGAGCGCAAGGCCGTCCTCACCAAGGTCGTCCTCGCGGTCGTGGGCATCGCCGTCTTCTACGGCGCCGTGGTCGGTCTCGGCATGTACACGCTGAACTGGGCGCTGGTCCCGCTCACCTTGGCCGGTCTGATCATCCCGATCGCCGTGCTGACGCGCATCAAGCGCGACAAGGACCTGTCGGGCGCCGAGCAGTCGAAGATGACCGCGTACATCTGGTTCTTCATCGCCGCCGCCGTCTTCTGGATGATCTACGACCAGGGTGGCTCCACGCTGTCCCTGTTCGCCGACGACAAGACCGCCGGCACCGTGTTCGGCTTCGGCTTCTCGGCCACCTGGTACCAGTCGCTGAACCCGCTGTTCGTGATGGCCCTGGCCCCGGTCTTCGCCTGGCTGTGGCTGTGGCTGGCCCGCAAGAACCAGGAGCCGAACACCATCGTGAAGTTCGCGATGGGCCTGGTCCTGATCGGCGCCTCGTTCTTCGTCTTCATCATCCCGATGAACATGGCGGGCGGCGACGTCAAGGTCTCCCCGCTCTGGCTGGTCTCGATCTACATGATCCAGACCATCGGTGAGCTGTGCGTCTCCCCGGTCGGCCTCTCCGTCACCACGAAGATGGCCCCGCAGAAGTACGCCTCGCAGATGATGGGCGTCTGGTTCCTCGCCGTCACCGCCGGTGACTGCATCACCAGCCTGCTCTCCATCGCGGGCGTCGACCTGAACGGGCTCGGCATCATCGCGCTGCAGGCCGCGGCCGCCGCGCTGGCCGGCTTCGCGGTCTACGCCTACCGCAAGCGCGTGCAGACCCTCATGGGCAGCGTCCACTGACGCACCCCGCCAACGGAAACGGCCCGTCACACCTTCCGGTGTGACGGGCCGTTTCCGTTGCGGCGCCTCGCGGTGGAGTTTCAGCGGTCTGCGCGCAGGCGGCGCCAGGGGGTGAAGGTGAAGACCGCCGCGCCGAGCAGGACGACGGTGCCGGCGACCAGGCCGAGGGCCTTGAGGCCGCCCCCGTCCTCCGCGCCGGTCTCGGCGAGGCCGCCCGAGGCGGCGGACCCGCTGGTGGTGCTGCCGGTGGTGGAGGGCGAGCCGGATCCGCCGGGCTGGGCGGTGGTGTCCAGCTCCAGCGAGACGCCGCTGCTGGTGGCCTTGCAGGGGACGTTGATCGGCGTGGCGCCGGGGGCCATCGTGACGTCGATCGTCAGCTGGTCCGGGCTGAGCGTCACCTTGCCGGACTTGCCGGGCTTGTAGGTACCGGTCATGTCGCTGAGACTGACCGGGGCCTTGTCCGGGATCGGCTCCGCGTTGGCCGGGCCGGTGACCTTGACCGTACCGCTGTCGGCGCCGCCGAGCTTGATGTCCATCGAGGGCTTGAGGGCGCCCGCCGGGAGGGCCATGGGGCTGGCCATCGCGCCCTTGGCGGTCTTGACGGTGAGGTCGTAGCCGCTGCCGTTCTTCTTCGCGTTGATGGTGACCGGGGTCTTGATACCGCCGGGGACGACGGCCCCGCAGTCGAAGGCGACCTCGACGGGCTTGCCGGGGAAGTCGGTCTGGCCGCCGGCGCCACCGGTGGTCGAGCCGCCGGTGCTGCCCGTGGTGGAGCCGCCGGTCGTGCCGCCGGTCGTGGTGCCGCCGGTGCCGCCCGTGGTGGAGCCGCCGGTCGTGGTGCCGCCGGTGCCTCCTGTGGTCGAGCCGCCGGTGGTGCCGCCGCCCTCGGTGACCTTGATGGTGGCGCCGACCCCGGCCGCCTCCTGCGGGGAGCACTTCGTGACGAAGCCGCTGAAGTCCACGTCGTACTTGCCCGGCGTGATGGTGACGTCACCCGCCTTGGTCAGCTTGACCTTGCCCTTCATGTCGGACATGACCATGGGGGCCTTCTTCGGGATGGGCGGGTTCTTCCGCTCCCCCTCCAGCTTGACCTCCGAGCTGAGCGCACCGCCGAGCGTGACGTATCCGGTGGGCTTGACGGTGTCCTTGCCCAGGTCCATGAGGTCGGTGTTGTTCGACGCCGGTTTGACGGTCTTCCAGACCACCTCGACCTCGTCGCCGACCTTCGCGGTGGCGGGCGCGGTGATGGAGACGGTGGTGGTGCCCTGGACCGGGCCGCCACCGCCCGCGGGCGGGATGCACTCCACCTTGTAGGAGACGTCGGCCGCCTGGGCGGGGGCGGCCGCCAGCAGGATGCCCGCGCCGCCGAACAGCAGCGCGACCGCGGCCGCGCTCACCCTCCGTTGGGTCTTCACGAATGTCCCTTCGTCGTCGGACTGTTCTCGGACGGTGCGGATGTCTGCGGTGTACGTGGTGCGGGTGGTGACGGTGATGCGGGTGGTGCGTCTGTTTCCGGCGCGGTGTCCGGGGTGAACCACGGCAGTACCGCCGTGGGGGCTTCGGAGGCGACCGCCGGGGCGGCCGGGACGGGACGCGGGGCCGGGGCGCCGCGCGGGCGGACCCGGTCGACGACGGCCATGCCGATGCGGAAGACGGCCGTCGGGATCACCACCAGCAGCAGGGCCCAGAACAGCAGCACCCCGTACGGGCGCCCCACGCCCCAGGGCTGCGTGGCCACCACCTTGTCCCCGTACTTGAGCGAGACGGTGTAGTCCCCGTGCGCACCCGCGGCCAGGCTCACGTCCAGCCGGACCTCCGCCTTTCCGCCGGGCGCGATGGTGCCCTTCCAGCGGGCCTCCTCCCACAGGGGCGCGTACACCCCGTGCGAGGTGCCGAGTTGGAAGACCGGGTCCTTGACCGGGGCGGAGCCGAGGTTGCCGACGGTGACCGTGAACTTCCGCGTGGGCGGGGCCCCGAACCAGGTCAGCACCCCGTCGTCGCCCTCCAGCCGGACCCCGGTGAGCAGTGCGAGGCGGCCCGTGCCGGACTCGGCGGGCAGCTCGGCCACGGGGTGGTCGGTGATCTTGATCGGGAGGGCGATGGTGGACTGGTCCCCGTTGACGGAGGTCACGTTCACCACGCAGGGGCACGGCTTGGGCGGTCCCACGACGGGGAGCCGCGCGGTGAAGTGCCCGTCGTCGCCGACCGCGACGGCGACCCCGTCGGCGTTGGCGCAGCTGTTGGTGCCGCCGATCATGTTCTGTCCGCAGACCAGCAGCATCACCAGCGTCCCGGCCCGCCAGCCGGTACCGGTGACGGTGAGGCCGGCGCCCTTGGCGGCCTCCTGGAGGGAGAGCGCGGCCGTGGGCGTGCCGTCGGCGGCCGGGGCGGCTGAGGCGGCCGACGGCAGCAGCGCCAGGACGCACACCGCCAGGCCCGCCGTGAGCAGGGCCGTGATCCGCGCGCGGGCCGTCCCGCCGGAGTCGGCGCTCACCTGGACGCTCCCGTCAACTGTCGGCTCCGCTCGTTCGGCAGGGGTTGCGGTGCGGGGTCCTCGCGGAGGTCGCGGACCCTGCGGGCGCGCCGGGCGCGTACGAGGAGCAGGGCGGCCGCGGTGGCCCCGCCGAGGGCGAGGAGGCCGAGGCCGGCCCGGGCGGCGGTGGAACGCGGCAGGCACCACGCGGAGGCGGCGGCCGTGGCCCGGGCGGCCCCGGGGGCGGTGACGGTGAGCGTGAGGCGCACGCGGCCGAACTGCGGGGCTCCGGGCCAGGGCTCGGTCAGCCGGACCCGCCGGCCGGGCAGCAGTTCCACCGGCAGGGCGTGCGGGGCGCGCCCGGGGACCTCGCCGAAGCTGCCGTCGGCGCGGACCGCGAGGGTGGGGGCGAGGGCGACGTTGCCGCGGTTGACCAGGGTGTACGCGATGACCTCCGCCCCGGCTTCGTCCCGTACGGCGACGTCCTCGACGGTGAGGGCCGCCACGGCCGGACCGCCGACGCGCAGGTTGACCCGTACGGCCACCTCGCGGCCGGCTTCGGCGGCTCGGCCGGCTTGGCTCGATGCGCCGGCTTCGGCGGCTTCGGCGGCTTCGGTGGCGACCAGCGCGGCCGGGTGGTCGCCGGGCGCGGAGCCGGGCGGCAGGGTGACGGTGAAGGGCACCACCGCGCGGGTACGGGCGGGGAGCCGGACCGTCGCGCCCCGGCCGAAGCTGATCCAGGAGCCGGCGCCGGGGACGGCGCCGCCCTCCGCGCCGGGTTTCGCCGCGGGGCGTACGGCGAGGGCCCCGGCGGCGGTGTCGTAGGCGTCGGCCCCGCGCAGCGTGACGGTGTGTTCCCGGTCGGTGGGGTTGGCCAGCGCGAGGCTGTCCTCCAGCACCGTGCCGGGGGCGCCGGCGAGGTAGAAGTACGGGCGTACGGCGGCGCCCGCGCGGCCCGCGGCCGGCTCGGCGGTCCAACCGGGGCCGTCGGCGGCGTGGGCGGCCTTCGCGGGCACCCCGCCGAGCAGCGCGGTCACCGCCAGGAGGGCGAGGCCGAGCCGCCTGGGGACGCGGCGCCGGGGCGCGTGGGGCAGGGGCATGGGCGGGGCCGCCCCGTTCAGGGCCGGGTCCGCTGGACCGGCCGGCCGCGCCGGGTCAGCCAGAGCACCCCGGCCGCGCCGGAGAGCAGCACGGTGGCGCCCAGGGTGCCGAGCGCGAGGGCGGAGTCGGCGGGGCCGGTCTGCGGGAGGGTGTCGGGGGCGTCCTGGGCCCCGCCTGCGGCCGTCACGTCGAGTTCCAGGGACGGCTTGGGGCTGTTGCCGGGCGTGCAGGTGGTGGTGGTGCCCATCGCCTTGATGGTGAGCACACCGGCGGTGAAGGTGACCTTGCCGCTCTTCTTCGGGGTGTAGGTGCCCGAGAGGTCGGAGATCTTGATGGGGGTGTCGGCGGGTACCGCCTCGCTGTTGGCGGGACCGGTGACGGGCACCGACACCTTCTCGGCGCCGTCGGTCTGCAGGACGGCGCTGGGGTTCATCGCCCCCTTGCCGAGTTCGATGGGGCTGGAGGAGACGCCCTTCTGGAAGGACATCGTCAACTTGTAGGCGTCCCCGTCCTTGACGGCCTTGACGTCGATGGGCGAGACAGCCGACTTGTCCCCGATGGGGGTCTGGCAGTTGTACGCGACGTCGACCACGTCGGCGTGGGCCGCGGGGGCGGCCGCCAGCAGGGCGGCCGCGGACCCGGCCACCGCGCAGAGCAGGGCGGGGACCGGTACGGGCATGGTGGAGCGTTTCCGGTTGGACACCTTCGTCTTCCCCTCGGACCACAAGTTACTGACGGCACATCAGATCGGTGGCTCAAGGTACGCCCGGGGCCTTATGGAGGGAAGACAAAGGACGAGGGTGTTCCGGCGGGGCGCCGCACCGGTTCCGGGGCGGTGCGGCGCCCGCCTCCCGGGCGGTTCGGCGCCCCGTCCCTCAGGCGGCGCGGACGCCCCGCTGCCAGACGGCGGAGACCAGCGGGACGCCGGGCCGGTAGGCGAGGTGGACGTGGCTGGGGGCTTCCAGCAGGGCCAGGTCGGCGCGGGCGCCGGGGGTCAGGACCCCGATGTCGGTGCGGCGCAGGGCGCGGGCGCCGCCGGCGGTGGCCGACCAGAGGGCCTCGTCGGGGGTCATCTTCATGTCCCGGACGGCGAGGGCGATGCAGAACGGCATGGAACTCGTGTACGAGGACCCGGGGTTGCAGTCGGTGGACAGGGCGACGGTGGCGCCCGCGTCGAGGAGCCGACGGGCGTCTGGCCACTGGGCGCGGGTGGAGAACTCGGCGCCGGGGAGCAGGGTCGCGACGGTGCTGGTGCTCTGTGCGAGGGCGTCGACGTCCGCGTCGGTGAGGTGGGTGCAGTGGTCGGCGGAGGCGGCTTCGAGCTCGACGGCGAGCTGGACGCCGGGGCCGTGGGAGAGCTGGTTGGCGTGGATGCGCGGGATGAGCCCGGCGGCGGCACCGGCGGTGAGGATCGCGCGGGCCTGGTCGCCGTCGAAGGCACCCTTCTCGCAGAAGACGTCCACCCACCGGGCGTGCGGGGCGCAGGCCGTGAGCATGTCGCCCGTGACGAGGTCGACGTAGGCCGCGGGGTCGTCGGCGTAGTCCGGGGAGACGATGTGCGCGCCGAGGTAGGTGACCTCCTCGGTGTGCGCGGCGGCGATGCGCAGGGCGCGGGCCTCGTCCTCGACGGTGAGGCCGTAGCCGGACTTGGTCTCGAAGGTGGTGGTGCCCTGGCGGCGGGCCTCGTCGAGGTGGCGCAGCAGGTTGGCTTCGAGGGCGGCGTCGGTGGCGGCGCGGGTCGCGGCGACGGTGGTGCGGATGCCGCCCGCCGAGTAGGCGCGGCCCGACATCCGGGCGTTGAACTCGGCGGTGCGGTCGCCCGCGAAGACGAGGTGGGAGTGGGAGTCGACGAAGCCGGGGATCACGGCCCGGCCGGCGGCGTCGAAGGCGTTGTCGGTGGCGGGTGCTTTGCTGGATTCACCGACCCAGGCGATGCGGTCGCCGTCGATGACGACCGCCGCGTCCGGGATCAGTCCGAGGGGGGAAGCGTCACCGAGGGAGGGGTCGTTCGTGACCAGGTTGGCGATGTTGGTGATGACCGTGGTGCTCATGGTGTTCAGGGGCTCCTTCAGCCGCGTACGGCCGCGATCGACTCGGCGAGGGCTGCGGGGACGTCCGGGACCAGGGTGTGCACCCCGTCCCGTACGAGGTGACGGCCGCCCACGACCGTGTGGCGCACGTCCGCCGCGGAGGCGGCGAATACGGCCGTCTCGGCGCCCAGTCGGGGCAGCGGCCCCGCGGTCCTGACGGAGTCCAGGGCGATCGTGGTGAAGTCGGCGAGGGCGCCCCTCTCCAGGCGGCCCGCATCGGGGAGGCCGAGGGCGGCGTGGCCGTCGGCGGTGGCCGCGGTGAGCAGGGCGTTCGCCGTCCAGTGGCCGCGGGTGCGGCTGCTGAGGCGCTCGTTCAGCTCCATCGCCCGGGCCTCTTCCAGCAGGTCGATCACCGCGTGGCTGTCGCTGCCGAGGGAGAGGGGGCTGCCCGCCTGCTGGAGCTGGCGGGCGGGGCCGATGCCGTCGGCGAGGTCGCGTTCGGTGGTGGGGCACATGCAGGTGCCGGTGCCGGTGCCGCCCAGGAGGCCGATGTCCAGGTCGGTGAGGTGCGTGTTGTGGACGCCGGTGGTGCGGGACCCGAGCACTCCGTGTTCGGCGAGCAGCTCCGTGGGCGTGCAGCCGTGGGCGGCCTGGCAGGCCTCGTTCTCCGCCGTCTGCTCGGAGAGGTGGACGTGCAGCGGGGCCCGCTGTTCGTCGGCCCATCGGGCCACGGTGGCGAGCTGGCCGGCGGGTACGGCGCGGACCGAGTGGACGGCGGCGCCGATCAGGGCGTGCTCGCGGGGGCGCAGGGCGCTGACGCGCTCGGCCCAGGCGTCGGCGGTGCCGTCGGAGAAGCGGCGCTGGTGGGCGTTCGGCTCCTGGCCGAAGCCGGCGGAGAGGTAGGCGGTGTCCAGGAGGGTGATCCGGATCCCCGCCGCGGCCGCCGCCTCGATCAGGGCCTCGCCCATCGCGTTCGGGTCGGCGTAGGGGGTGCCGCCGGGTGCGTGGTGGAGGTAGTGGAACTCGCCGACGTTGGTGATGCCGGCCAGGGCCATCTCCGCGTACACCGCGCGGGCCAGGGCGAAGTACGTGTCGGGGGTGAGCTTCTGGGCGACCTCGTACATGAACTCGCGCCAGGTCCAGAAGGTGCCGCTGCCGACCTGGACGAGGGAGCGCAGCGCCCGGTGGAAGGCGTGGCTGTGGGCGTTGGCCAGGCCGGGGAGGGTGAGGCCCCGCAGGGCTTCCGCGCCGCGCGGCGGGGCGTGGACGCCGCCGGCCAGCCCGGCGATCCGGCCGTCCTCGGACACCTCCAGGGCGACGCCCGGCTCGACGTGGTTGCCGAGCCAGGCGTGTTCCAGCCAGTACGTCTTCAACGGCACGCGAGACCTTCCAGTACGTCGGCGAGGGCGAGGACTCCGGCGACGCAGTCGTCCTCGGCGGCGAACTCCCGCGGCGAGTGGGAGACGCCGGTGGGGTTGCGTACGAACAGCATCGCGGTCGGGACGGCGGCGGAGAGGATTCCGGCGTCGTGTCCGGCCCCGGTTCCGAGGACGGGGACGGCCCCGCCCAGGATCCGGTTCAGTTCGTCGCGCAGCGCGTGCTCGAACTCCACGACGGGGGTGAAGGACTCCCGGACCACGGCCAGGTCGATCCCGTCCTGCTCCGCGCGCTCGTGGGCGGCCTTCTCGATGGCGGTGACGACCGTGTCGAGGGTGGCCTGGTCGGTGGCGCGGGAGTCGAGCCAGCCCCGTACGAGTGAGGGGATGGCGTTGACCCCGTTGGGCTCGACCGCGATCTTGCCGAAGGTGGCCACGGCCCCGGCGAGCGCCGCCT
The DNA here is from genome assembly GCF_044454045.1 of Streptomyces sp. NPDC051578. Classification (NCBI taxonomy): domain Bacteria; kingdom Bacillati; phylum Actinomycetota; class Actinomycetes; order Kitasatosporales; family Streptomycetaceae; genus Streptomyces; species Streptomyces sp. NPDC051578. Next base: position 264,423 of record NZ_JBITDH010000007.1, on the reverse strand, counting down.
CGGTGCGGGCGGCCAGGACGGTCGCCGCGTACGTGAGCATCGGGTCGCGCCGGTCCACGAGACGGGTGGTGCCGGCGTGGTTGGCCTCGCCGCGGAAGTCGAAGCGCCAGCGCCCGTGGGGCCAGATCGCGGAGGCGATGCCGACGCGGTCGCCGGACAGGTCCAGGGCCCGTCCCTGTTCGACGTGCAACTCGACGAAGGCGCCGATCCGGGCGAGGCGCTCGGGGTCGGCCCCGATCGCGTCGGGATCGTGTCCGGCGGCCTCCATCGCCCGGGGCAGGCTCACGCCGTCCCCGTCGCGGAGCTCGTACGCCTTCTCCTTGGTCAGCTGCCCCGCGGTGAGCCGGGAGCCGACGCAGGCGAGACCGAAGCGGGCCCCTTCCTCGTCGCCGAAGTTGGTGATGGCCAGCGGCCTGGAGAACTCCGCACCCCTGCCGCGGAGTTCGTCCAGGGCCGCGAAGGAGGACACCACGCCGAGGGGGCCGTCGAAGGCGCCGCCGTCGGGGACGGAGTCCAGGTGCGAGCCGGTGACGACGGCGTCCCCCGCGAGGGGGTCGCCGAGCCAGGCCCACTGGTTGCCGTTGCGGTCGGTCTCGTACGTGAGCCCGCGGGACAGGGCCTGCTCCCGGAACCAGGTCCGGCAGTCGGCGTCCGCGCCGGTCCACGCGTACCGGCGGTACCCGCCCGTGTCCGCGTTCCGGCCGATGGGGGCGAGTTCCTTCCACATGCTGTGGAAGGAGGGGGCGCCCCCGGGCGCCGCAGGGGCCGGGGCTCCGGCGGCGCCGTGGTCGGGGGTGTGCGAGGTCACGCGTCGCCCTCGCGCATCGGGACGCGCACGCCGCGCTCGTCCGCCACCGTCTCGGCGATGTCGTAGCCGGCGTCGACGTGGCGGATGACGCCCATGCCGGGGTCGTTGGTCAGGACGCGGCGGATCTTCTCGCCGGCGAGCTTCGTTCCGTCGGCGACGGAGACCTGGCCCGCGTGGATCGAGCGGCCCATGCCGACGCCGCCGCCGTGGTGGATGGAGACCCAGGAGGCGCCGGAGGCGACGTTGACCATGGCGTTGAGCAGCGGCCAGTCGGCGATCGCGTCGGAACCGTCGAGCATGGCCTCGGTCTCGCGGTACGGGGAGGCCACCGACCCGCAGTCGAGGTGGTCGCGGCCGATGGCGAGCGGGGCGGCCAGCTCACCGGAGGCGACCATGTCGTTGAAGCGCTCGCCGGCCTTGTCGCGCTCGCCGTAGCCGAGCCAGCAGATGCGTGCGGGCAGGCCCTGGAAGTGGACGCGCTCGCCGGCCATCTTGATCCAGCGGTGCAGGGACTCGTTCTCCGGGAAGAGTTCGAGCATCGCCTTGTCGGTCTTGTGGATGTCCGACGCCTCGCCGGACAGCGCCGCCCAGCGGAAGGGGCCCTTGCCCTCGCAGAACAGCGGCCGGATGTAGGCGGGGACGAAGCCGGGGAAGGCGAAGGCGCGCTCGTAGCCGGCCAGCTGGGCCTCGCCGCGGATGGAGTTGCCGTAGTCGAACACCTCGGCGCCGGCGTCCATGAAGCCGACCATGGCCTCGACGTGCTTGGCCATCGACTCGCGGGCGCGGGTGGTGAAGCCCGCCGGGTCCTTGGCCGCGTAGTCGGCCATGTCGTCGAAGGCGACGCCGGTCGGCAGGTAGGCGAGCGGGTCGTGGGCGGAGGTCTGGTCCGTCACGATGTCGATCGGGGCGCCCTCGGCGAGCATCTGCGGGAGCAGGTCCGCCGCGTTGCCGAGCAGGCCGATGGAGAGCGGCTTGCGGGCGTCGCGCGCCTCGACCGCGAGCTGGAGCGCGTGCCGCAGGTTGTCGGCCTTCACGTCCAGGTAGCGGTGCTCGATGCGGCGCTCGATGGCGCGCGGGTCGACGTCGATGCAGATCGCGACGCCGTCGTTCATCGTCACGGCGAGCGGCTGGGCGCCGCCCATGCCGCCGAGGCCGGCGGTGAGGGTGATGGTGCCGGCCAGGGTGCCGCCGACCCCTCCCTTGCCGATCGAATGCAGCTTCGCCGCGACGGCCGCGAAGGTCTCGTAGGTGCCCTGGAGGATGCCCTGCGTGCCGATGTAGATCCACGAACCGGCGGTCATCTGCCCGTACATGGTCAGGCCCAGGTGCTCCAGGCGGCGGAACTCCTCCCAGTTGGCCCAGTCGCCGACCAGGTTGGAGTTGGCGAGCAGGACGCGCGGCGCCCACTCGTGCGTCTGCATCACGCCGACCGGGCGGCCGGACTGGACGAGCATCGTCTCGTCCTGCTTCAAGGTGCGCAGGGTGCGGACCATCGCGTCGTACGAGCGCCAGTCGCGGGCGGCCTTGCCGGTGCCTCCGTAGACGACGAGCTTGTCGGGGTGCTCGGCGACCTCGGGGTCGAGGTTGTTCTGCAGCATCCGCAGGGCGGCTTCCTGCTGCCATCCCAGGGCGCTGAGCTCGGTGCCTCGCGCGGCACGTACGGGGCGGGGTCCTGACATGGCGGTGCCTCCTCCGATGTTGGTCAATCCATTCACATCCTCGCTGCATGAATAGATCCAGTCAACAGCTGCGGGCCACCGCGCCGGATGATGGGATGCGGTCATGGCTTGCGACAGCGCTTCCGAGACGACTCCCGCCGGCGCTTTCGACCGGTCGGCGCGCTCCGCCGCCCGGCGGCGCGACCTGGCCGTCAGAGCCGCCGTGGAACAGGGCCTGGTGGGCGGCGCGGAGGCGGCGGAGCCGCTGGTCTGCCTCCTGGACACCGCCGGGATCCGCGCCTCCGCCCAGGCCCTGAACAGCGCTTTCGCCTCGGTGCTCGCGCCGGGGACCCCCGTCCTGCACGCCTTCGCGGTGAAGGCCGCCCCGCTGGTCCCGGTACTGCGGCTGCTCGCCGACGAGGGGATCGGCTGCGAGGTGGCGAGCCCCGGGGAGCTGGCGCTGGCCCGGGCGGCCGGGGTGGCGCCGGAGGCCACCGTCCTGGACTCGCCCGCGAAGACGGTGGCGGAGCTCCGCCAGGCCCTCGCCCTCGGCATCGCCGTCAACGTGGACAACCGGCAGGAGCTGGAGCGGCTGGACGCCCTGGTGTCCGCGGGGCCGCCCCGCTCGCCGGTCGGCGTCCGGGTCAACCCGCAGACGGGCGCCGGCACGATCGACGCCCTCTCGACGGCGACCGCCACCTCCAAGTTCGGGGTCCCGCTGCGCGATGCGGGGGCCCGCGCCTGGCTGGTGGAGGCCTACCTGGCCCGGCCCTGGCTGACCCGGCTGCACGCCCACTCCGGGTCGCAGGGCGTGCCGTTGGCCCTGATCGCACAGGGCGTGCGGGAACTGCACGCGCTGGCGCAGGAGATCAACGCGGCCGCCGGCCGGCGCCAGGTCGACACCCTCGACATCGGCGGCGGCCTCCCGGTGAACTTCGCCTCGGACGCCACCGCCCCGACGTACGCCGAGTACGTGGCGGCGCTGCGGGAGGCCGTCCCCGCCCTGTTCGACGGGGGCTACGGCCTGGTCACCGAGTTCGGGCGGTCCCTGCTGGCCAAGCACGGGCTGATCCTGGCGCGGGTCGAGTACACGAAGGCGACGGGCGGCCGGCGCATCGCGGTGACCCACGCGGGGGTGCAATTGGCCACCCGCACGGTGTACGCCCCGGCGTCCTGGCCGCTGCGGATCCTCCCGTACGACATCAAGGGCGCCCCGCTGACCGGCCCGCCGCTGGCCCAGGACATCGCGGGCCCGGCGTGCTTCGCGGGAGACCTGCTGGCGACGGCCCGGGAGCTGCCGGAACTGTCGCCGGGCGACCTGATCGGGGTCCCGGACACGGGCGCCTACTTCTTCACCGCCCACTACGGCTACAACAGCCTGCCCCGCCCGGCCGTCCACGGCTTCACCCTGACCGCGCCCGGGGCCGCGCCGGGGGACGTCCGCTTCGCCTTGGTCCGGCCGGTCCAGCCCGTGACCTCGCTGGTCGAGGAGGCGGGAGGCGGGAGGCGGGACGCGCTGCTGTGAGGGGGCGGAGCCCGGGTCCGTGTCCGCGGCCCCGGAGCCTCCCCGGCCCCCTCACTCCACGAACAGCCCCCGCGACACCGCCCGCGCGTCGAACGCCTCCAGGCGGGACTGGGCGTCGGGGAGGGCGTCGGCCATCGCCTCCAGCAGGACGCGGCCCAGCAGCATCGGGGCGCAGGCGGTGTCGAAGGCCAGGCCCGTGCCCACCGGGGCCGGGATCAGCAGGTCCGAGTGGCGCGCCACCGGGGCGAAGGCCGAGTCGGCGACCGTCACCACGGTCAGCCCGGCCGCCCGGCCGTGCTCCAGTGCCTCGACCACCTCCCGGGGATGTCGGGGCAGCGCGAAGCACAGCATCGCCGACGCCCCGGCCGTCACCGCCGCGTCGATCCGGTCGGCGAGCATCGAACCGCCCTCGTCGAGCAGCCGTACGTCCGGGTGGACCTTCGCGGCGAAGTACGCGAAACCCCTGGCCTGCGAGGACGCCGCGCGCAGGCCGAGCACCGGCAGCGGGCGGGAACCGGCGAGCAGCCGGCCCGCCTCCTGGACGGGGGCGGGGTCGGCGAGCATGGCCGAGAGCCGGCGCAGGTTCTCGATCTCCCCTTGGACGGCCTGCTGGTACTCGTTGTACGGGTCCTCCCCGCCGCCCTCCGGCCGCTCGGCCGGGGCCACCTCGCGCAGGTGGCGGCGGAGCGCGGGGTACCCGTCGAAGCCGAGCGCCACCGCGAAACGGGTCACCGACGGCTGGCTGACCCCGGCCAGCTCCGCGAGCTCCACGCTCGACAGGAAGGGCACTTCCGCGGCCCCCCGCACCATGCAGTGCGCGATCCGTCGCTGGGTCGGCGTCAGCCGGTGTCCCTCGAACAGCTTCTGCAGCCTCGCGGCCGGGCTGTCGCTCATCCCGTCCCCTCCGTCCCCGTACCGGTGAATATTCAGTCACCGAGCACTCTGCATGTGGTTATGCAGGACGGCAAGCCGCGGGCCGCTCCGCGAGACGAGAGCCGGCGCGCGAGACGGGGGCTACCCCCAGTGCCGGGGAGCACGGAGGTCCCTACGGTGGGCGCATGGAGCGCCAGGAGCTGAAGAAGGAACTCGACGCGACGCTGGACGCGCGCCGGGAGCTGGGGCCGGAGTACGAGTCCGCGCTGGTGGACTCGTTCGTCGACAAGGTCCACACGCAGGTCAGACGCCGGCTGGCGGAGGACCGGATGGCGGCCGCCCGTGGCGACGACCCCGCCGGGCCCTCGGCGGACGGCGGCTTCGGCGAACGGTTCGGCTTCGCCGTCATCACGCTGGTACTGGCGGTTCCCCTGACGGCCATCGCCGCCGCCCAGGCCCACCTGCCGGGACTGCTCGTCGCCTGGGCGGGCATCGTGGCGGTGAACTTCGCCCATGCAGCGGGGCGACTGCCGCGCCGTGACCGACCCGGCCGGGGCGCCCCGTCGCACTGAGTCCCCGTGGACAGGGGTGTGCGCGGGAACCGCCGCACCCCCGGTTGCCCGGGGGGCGGGACGACGGCGGTCCCCGCGCGGGACACGGGCCGGGTCAGGGCCGTCCGCGTCCGTGGCGTTCACGCGGTCCGGGAGCCGCTCCGGAGGTACGCCAACGCCGTTCGGTGGTGTCGGCCGGGGCTCTTGCCGCTCCCCCGCCGACAACCACCACTGTGCCGGAGGCGTGTTAAGCCGGTGCTGCCGTCACGTGTCGGGCCCGTACCGTTTGGGCGACGGGCCGCACGAGGGGCATACCGACGGCCTAAAGCAGCGGCCGGACCGAAAGCCCGACCGGCCTCCCGGTCGTCACCCGGCGAACCGGCAACCGGCGCCCGGCCGTCACCCGGCGGACCGGCCTACTTGCCCGACTTCGCGAGGAACGCGAGCAGGTCCTGGCGGCTGACGACACCCGTGGGCTTGCCCTCCACCAGCACGATCGCCGCGTCCGCCTCGCCCAGTACCGCCATCAGCTCGGCCACCGGCTCGCCCGAGCCGACCTGCGGCAGCGGCGCGCTCATGTGCTTCTCCAGCGGGTCGCCCAGCGAGGCCCGCTGCCCGAACAGCGCCGCCAGCAGTTCCTTCTCGACGACGGAGCCGATGACCTCGGCCGCCATCACGTCCGGGTGACCGGCGCCCGGCTTGACGATCGGCATCTGCGAGACGCCGTACTCGCGCAGCACCTCGATGGCCTCGCCGACCGTCTCCTCGGGGTGCATGTGGACGAGGGACGGCATGGCGCCCTCCTTGTCCGCGAGCACGTCACCGATGCGCGCCGACGGTCCGGCCTCCTCCAGGAAGCCGTGGCCCGCCATCCACTCGTCGCTGAAGATCTTGCTCATGTAGCCGCGGCCGCTGTCGGGCAGCAGGACGACGACCACGTCGTCCGGGCCCAGGCCCTCGGCGGCCTTGAGCGCGGCGACGACCGCCATACCGCAGGAACCGCCGACCAGGAGGCCCTCCTCCTTGGCGAGGCGGCGCGTCATCTGGAAGGAGTCCTTGTCGGACACCGCGATGATCTCGTCGGTCACGTTGCGGTCGTAGGCGGTCGGCCAGAAGTCCTCGCCGACGCCCTCGACCAGGTACGGACGGCCGGAGCCGCCCGAGTAGACGGAGCCCTCGGGGTCGGCGCCGATGACCTTGACCTTGCCGCCGGACACCTCCTTGAGGTAGTTGCCGGTACCCGAGATCGTGCCGCCCGTGCCCACGCCGGCCACGAAGTGCGTGATCTTCCCGTCCGTCTGCTCCCACAGCTCGGGACCGGTGGTCTCGTAGTGCGAACGGGGGTTGTTCGGGTTGCTGTACTGGTCGGGCTTCCAGGCGCCCGGCGTCTCGCGCACGAGGCGGTCGGAGACGTTGTAGTACGAGTCCGGGTGCTCCGGATCGACGGCGGTCGGGCAGACGACCACGTCGGCGCCGTACGCGCGCAGCACGTTGATCTTGTCCAGGGACACCTTGTCAGGGCAGACGAAGATGCACTTGTAGCCCTTCTGCTGGGCCACGATGGCGAGTCCTACGCCGGTGTTGCCGCTGGTCGGCTCCACGATGGTGCCGCCGGGCTTGAGGGCACCGCTCTGCTCGGCGGCCTCGATCATCCGGACGGCGATCCGGTCCTTCACGGATCCACCGGGATTGAAGTACTCGACCTTCGCAAGGACGGTGGCCTGCAGGCCTTCGGTCACACGGTTGAGCTTCACCAGCGGGGTGTTGCCGACGAGGCTGATCATCGAGTCGTGGAATTGCACCATGTTCTCCAAGGAGGGGACTCCACGGGTTCTCCGGGAGGTCCGGCCAGAGTATGCGGAAAGGGATTGGCTGACCGGCTCTACGGGGCAGGAAGGTCATCGGGACCGGCAGGAAAGCGAGGTGCCCAAAGGTGTCCAGGGCGAGGACGGCCCGCCGGATCGCGGCGGGCGCGGCGTACGGAGGAGGCGGGCTCGGGCTGCTCGGAGTCGCCGCGGTGGGACTTGTACTGGCGGAGGTCCAGTTCGCCAAGCGCACGGTGGGCACCGGCCTGCCCGATCCGCCCCGCGCGGACGGGGTGTACGGGAGCGAGTTCGGTGGTCCCGAGCTTAGTCCCGGTCCGCTGCGGCTGGGCATGCTGGGCGACTCCACGGCCGCCGGTCTCGGGGTCCGGCGGGCGCGGCAGACGCCGGGCGCCCTGCTTGCCTCGGGCCTGGCGGCGGTGGCCGAGCGGCCGGTGGAGCTGCGCAACGTGGCCCTGTCGGGAGCGATGTCGGACGACCTCGACCGCCAGGTGGGGCTGCTGCTGGACGGCGACGCCCCGGCCCCGGACGTGTGCGTGATCATGATCGGTGCGAACGACGTGACCCGCCGGATGCCGCCCACCCAGTCGGTCCGCCTGCTGACCGCGGCGGTACGGAGGCTGCGGCTCTCGGGCTCGGAGGTCGTCGTCGGCACCTGCCCTGACCTGGGCACGATCGAACCGGTCTACCAGCCGCTGCGCATGCTGGCCCGCCGGGCCTCGCGCCAGCTGGCGGCCGCCCAGACGATCGGCGTGGTCGCCCTGGGCGGCCGTACGGTGTCGATGGGGGACCTGCTGGGGCCCGAGTTCGCGGCGAACCCGCGCGAGATGTTCGGCCCGGACTCCTACCACCCGTCGGCGGAGGGGTACGCGACCGCCGCCATGGCCGTCCTGCCGACCCTGTGCGCGGCGCTGGGCCTGTGGCCCGGATCGGACCGCCTCGACGTGTCCCGCGACGAGGACCTGCTGCCGGTGGCGGAGGCCGCCTCCGCGGCGGCGGGCGAGGCGGGCACGGAGGTCACCCCGGCCCGCGGCCCGTGGGCCCTGCTCAAGCACCGGCGGCGTCGGCGGGTCCCCGAGTCGGAGCCGATCGGCCAGCCGGCCGAGGCGGCGGAACCGGCGGAGGCGGGCGGTACGGGCGCAGCCGCCGGGCGTCTTGGAGCCACCGGGGCCACCGGGGCCACCGGGGCCACCGGGGCCACCGGGGCCACGGACAGCACGGACGACGCCCCGGTTTCCCGCCCCTGACGCGGGATTCCGGCCCCTGAGGCGGCCGCCCTCCCGCCGCCGGGCGGGACACCGGGGGCACCGCCGGCCGCCCGGCTCCCCCGCCGGCCGCGCCGGTGCGGTCCTCATCACACCGCGAGGCCGGTGACCTCGACGGTACGGGCCGGTAACTTCACATGCTGGTCCGGTACGAGCCGCAACGCACCCCCTTGGAGCCCCGATGCCCGAAGCAGTCATCGTTTCCACCGCCCGCTCGCCCATCGGGCGCGCCTTCAAGGGGTCCCTCAAGGACGTCCGCCCGGACGACCTGACCGCGACGATCATCCAGGCCGCCCTGGCGAAGGTCCCGGAGCTGGACCCGCGCGAGATCGACGACCTGATGCTGGGCTGCGGCCTCCCGGGCGGCGAGCAGGGCCACAACCTGGGCCGCATCGTGGCCGTGCAGATGGGCATGGACCACCTGCCGGGCTGCACGATCACCCGTTACTGTTCCTCGTCCCTCCAGACCTCCCGCATGGCCCTGCACGCCATCAAGGCGGGCGAAGGCGACGTGTTCATCTCGGCGGGCGTCGAGATGGTCTCCCGCTCCGTGAAGGGCTCCTCCGACGGCCTGCCGGACACCCACAACCCGCTGTTCGCCGACGCCGAGGCCCGCACCGCCTCCGTGGCGCAGAGCGAGGGCGCGTCCTGGCACGACCCGCGCGAGGACGGCCTGATCCCGGACGCGTACATCGCGATGGGTCAGACCGCCGAGAACCTGGCCCGGCTCAAGGGCGTGACCCGCCAGGACATGGACGAGTTCGGCGTGCGCTCGCAGAACCTGGCCGAGGAAGCCATCAAGAACGGGTTCTGGGCGCGCGAGATCACCCCGGTCACGACCCCGGACGGCACGGTCGTCTCCACGGACGACGGCCCACGCGCGGGCGTCACGCTGGAGGGCGTGCAGGGCCTCAAGCCCGTGTTCCGCCCCGACGGCCTGGTGACGGCCGGCAACTGCTGCCCCCTGAACGACGGCGCCGCCGCGCTGGTGATCATGAGCGACACGAAGGCGCGCGAGCTGGGCCTGACCCCGCTGGCCCGGATCGTCTCCACCGGCGTGACCGGCCTGTCCCCCGAGATCATGGGCCTGGGCCCGGTCGAGGCCTCCAAGCAGGCCCTCAAGCGGGCCGGCCTGACGGTCGGCGACATCGACCTCTTCGAGATCAACGAGGCGTTCGCCGCGCAGGTCATCCCGTCCTACCGGGACCTGGAGATCCCGCTGGAGAAGCTGAACGTCAACGGCGGGGCCATCGCCGTCGGTCACCCGTTCGGGATGACCGGCGCGCGCATCACCGGCACCCTGATCAACAGCCTCCAGTTCCACGACAAGCAGTTCGGCCTCGAAACGATGTGCGTGGGCGGCGGCCAGGGCATGGCCATGGTCATCGAGCGGCTGAGCTGAGCCGTAGCGGAGGGTAGGGACGCCCCGAGGCACGAGGGGCGCACCTGCCCGCAGCGGTGGCGAAGCACAGCGCGACCACAAAAACGAGCGGCTGAGCTGAGCCGTAGCGGAGGGTAGGGACGCCCCGAGGCACGAGGGGCACACCTGCCCGCAGCGGTGGCGAAGCACAGCGCGACCACAAAAACGAGCGGCTGAGCTGAGCCGTAGCGGAGGGTAGGAGCGCCCCGAGACAGGAGGGGCGCGCCCCGCGGTGCACCCCGGGGCACGGGGCGCGTGCGCCCGGTTTCCAACCCCGTCGCGGCCGACCTGTGACCGAATCTCCCCCAGGATGTGACCTATGTCCTGGGGGATCGGCATTTCCCCAGGTCAGGGACGTGCGTCAGACCTCCGGGGGACCTATGGCCTGTCCAATTCATGACGTAATGCACTGCATGCCATTCCCAGCACACGTCAAGCTGATGTAGGAAGTCGGGGGATCGAATCAACCAGGAGTTAGTCAGTGAGCGCCATGTCTCTTGCCCTGCTGCTGACCACGGCCGCTGCCACGGCCGTGGGCGCCGCTGCGCTGCACGCCGTACACGGTCTGCGTAAGCAGGTCACGGCCCTGCGCGGCGAGCTGGCGATGCCGGCCCACCCGCGCGGAGCGACCGTGCCGCACGCCCGCAGCGCCGTGGAGTCCCCCGCCGCCGAGATACGAGCCGCCGTCGCCGAAGCCCTCGCGGAGGAGCGGGAGCGGGAGCTGGCCGAAGCGCGGGCCTTCTGGGCCGCGCAGGAGGCCCGCGATGCCGCCGACGCCTCTCCCAGCTTCGCCGGGGAGGCCCCGACCTCGCTGCTGGGCGGGCTGCCCGGTCTCGGCGAGGACAGCCCGCTCTTCCTGCCCCGGCAGGCGGACCTGGTGGGCCTGGAGCCGGTCCTGGGCGAGGACCTCCTGGACGAGTACCCCGAGGACTCCGCCGAGCTGGCCGCGGCCCGCCGGCGTCACCCCTCGCACCCCGACTTCGTCCCCGTCCAGGCCCCGCACCCGGGCGTGGACCACGAGCGCACCGTCAGCCGCCTGGAGGAGCTCGCGGAGGCCCGTACGGCCCTCGCGGACGTCCGGCCGGGCCCGCTGGGCACGCTGGACGTGTACGTCTTCGCCGACGGCACCACGCTCTGCATGACCCCGGGGCACCGCGAGACCGCGGAGCGGCTGGCGGAGGCGCTGCGCTCGGGTACCGCGCCGGTCCTGCTGGGCGGCTCGGGGATCTCCGGCGCCTACGCCCTCACGTTCTCCTGCGGGGACTCCGAGGACCCGGACAGCAACGTCTACATCCTCGCGGACCGCGTCATCGCATCGCTCTGAGTTCTGCCTGCTCCACCAGCCGCACGGCCTCGTCCAGCATCTCGGACGGGGCCGTTCCGCTTTCCCCCTCGCGGATGCCGCGCAGCGCCTCGGCGAGGTCCTGGCCGGTGACGGCCACCTGGTCCCCGACCACGAAGACGCCCTCGTCCGGCACGACGCGCGCCGGAGCCGCCCCCTGCGGGTCCCGGACCCGGTCCTCCAGCCGCTGGGCCCGCAAGGCCAGTTCGCGGGCCAGTTCCAGCGCCTCGGCGGCGGCGCCACGCTGGAGCCGGCTCTGCGGGGCGGACCGCAGCCGGTCGGCGAAACGTTCGACGGCGGCGGTCAGGGGCGAAGTATCGAGCACCCGGCCGACCTTACGCGCCGCCCCGGCGCCATTGCCAACGGGCGAACGCTGAGGCACGGTGTCGTGAAGAGAACAAGGCGATACCTCCGGAGGCGCCCATGTCCGTAGAGTTCTCGGAGCAGACACACCGCAACATGATCGACAGAATCCCCCTGACCACCGGTCGTGAAGTGTCCGACTGGCTGCGCACCGTGGACGACGGCCCCTCCCTCGTCCGGTTCGAGGAGAAGGTCAGCTGGCTTCGCGGCGCGCACGACCTCTCGTACGGCCAGGCGAAGGCGATCATCCACGAGTACGACCTGCGCAGGGCCGCCCGCAGACTCGGCTGAGCCGCTGCCCCCGACAAGTCCCCCGACCGACCCCCATCCGTACCGCTTCGATCCGTACCACTCCACGACGCGGGAAGGCCCCGCGAGCGCACGCGCTCGCGGGGCCTTCCTCTGCCGGGTCTTCCGGGCCTGCCGGACCGCGCCGGGTCTTCCGGGGCTGCCGGACTGCCGGAACCGGCCGGATCTAGTCGTCGCCGGAGAGGATCTGGAACAGCCGCAGCAGCTCCAGGTAGATCCACACCAGGGTCAGGGTGAGGCCGAAGGCCGCCAGCCACGACTCCTCGCGCGGGGCGCCGTACGCGATGCCGTCCTCGACCTGCTTGAAGTCCATGGCGAGGAAGCACGCGCCGAGGATCACGCCGACGACACCGAACAGGATGCCGAGGCCGCCGCTGCGGAAGCCGAGGCCGTCGCCGCCCCCGAACAGGGAGAACAGCAGGTTCACGACCATGAGCAGCATGAAGCCCATGGCAGCGGCCATCACGAAGCCCGTGAAACGGCGCGTGACGCGGATCCAGCGCATCTTGTACGCGAACAGCACGGCCGCGAAGACGCACATGGTGCCCAGCACGGCCTGGATGACCACGCCCGCACCGATGTAGGTGCTGGTGGCCGAGCTGATGACACCGAGGAACACGCCCTCGAAGGCCGCGTACGCCAGGATCAGCGCGGGGACCGGGGTGCGCTTGAACGACTGGACGAGCGCCAGGACCATCGCGATGAGCGCGGCGCCGATGGCGATGCCGTACGACTTGTTGATGTTCGCCGGGTCGACGGGCAGCGCGATCCAGGAGATGACCGCGGTGAGCACCACGGTGCCGAGCGTCATGGCCGTACGGCTCACGACGTCGTCCATGGTCATCGCGTGGGTGCGCGCCGGCGCCTGCGGCATGCCGGTGACGGCGTCCGCGGCATAGGGGTTCGTCGCGTACGGGTTGGTCGCGGTCCCGGCCTGCTGCGCGTCAAAGCCCGCGTAGCCGCCGGTGTCGCGGCTGAACCCCCGTCGCGAGAAGACCGGGTTACTGCTCCTCATCTCACTCCTCCGTTGGCCGCGGGACGCGGCCGTCATGAACAAGAGTAATGCGTTAGCAAAGAAACCACCCTACTGCTGGAGGAGGATCTTAAGAGGGCCGCGCGTGTTCCAAGCTGATAAATGCTTTATGTTGCAGAGGCAAAACACGGGGGAGGCGGCGGACGGCACATGGCACGGGACTACGACAGCCAGTTGCTGGAGTCGGTGGCGGTACGCCGGCGCAGGATGCGCGACGCGCTGCTGTTCGGCGCGCAGCGGGCGCGGCGCACCGCGGACGAACGCCTCGGCAAGATGTTCGCGGGCATAGCCATCGCGGCCGTCCTGTGCGCGGGGTGCGTCGGATGGTCCTTCATCCAGGCCACGCTGGCGAAGCAGAAGGCCGAGCAGCAGAAGCAACAGCAACAGCAACAGAGCCAGATGCAGCAGTACGGGCAGACGCCCGGCCCGCCGCCCGGACCGGCGGGCTCGCCGGCCGCGTCGAAGGCCGTGGTCCCGCCCGCGTCGGGACACCCGTCCTCGAAATCGCCGAAGCCGTCGAAATCGCCGTCCTCGCCCGCCGTGAAGTCCCCCCGGCCGAGCGGCTCGTAGAAATTCCGTCCCCGAGGCCCGCGACACCGCGATGGTAGGTTCCTGCAAGTGGTGAGCACAGCAACGACTTCCCGAGCACAGCTGTCCCGGGTGACCCTGGTCGGCGAGCGGCGCCGGGCCGACATGGTCCTGCCTTCCGATACGCCGATCGGGCAGCTGCTCCCGGACATACTCCAGTTGCTCGACGACCGGGCCGCCTCGCGGCCGATGACGCGCCAACTGCTGACCTCGGACGGCTCCGCACTCCCGCAGGACAGCACCCTCGCTTCGGCCGGCATAGCCGACGGCGCGGTCCTACGGCTCGTCAGGATCCATTCGGCGCCGCCCGCCCCCGTCGTGCACGACGTGACCGACCTGGTGGCCGACGACCTCGACCTGCGGGCGTGGCGCTGGCGTCCCGCCGCCCGCAGGGGCAGCGCCGGGGTCGCGACCGTCGTCTTCACGATGACCGCCGCGCTGCTCGCCCGGCGCGAGGTCGCCCTCGGCTCCCTGGCCGCCGCCCTGCTGGCCGTCACGCTCGTGCTGCTCGCCGCCGGTGCGGTCGGCGCCCGGATCGGGCAGGGCAACCGGGGCCTCGCCACCGCGCTGCTGTTCGCCTCCGGCGGGCTCGGCGTGCTCACGGCGTGGACCGCCGCCGACGCCCACCACTGGCCCTGGGAACTGCGGCTCGCCGCCGTCGCGGGGGCACTGCTCGTGACGCTCGTCATGCTCGGCTACTTCTCCCCGCTCGGCCGTGGCGGGCTCATCGGTGCGGGGGCCGTCGCCGTCATCACCCTCGTGTGGGAGGCCGTCGCCGCCGTCCAGGGCGACCCGGCGCGGCTGGGCACGGTCATGGCCCTGTTCTCCGTACTGCTGCTCGGGCTGCTGCCGCGGCTCGCGCTGATGGCTTCCGGTCTGACCGCGCTGGACGACACGCGTTCCGGGGGGACCTCCGTCAGCCGCCACCAGGTGGGCAACGCGCTCGCCGCCACGCACCGCGGCCTCGCCCTCGCGACGGTCGCGACCGCCGTCTCGGCCGCCACCGCGGGCTGGCTGCTCACGCTGGCCGCGGAGCCGAACGTGTGGACCGTGGTGCTGCCGTCGCTCGTCGCGGTGGTGCTGCTGTCCCGGGCGCGGGCGTTCCCGCTGGTCGCCGAGGTCGTGGCGCTGCTGGCCGCGGCGGCGGTGCTGCTCGTACGCCTCGTGGTGCTGTGGATCGGGCACGGCGGCGGTACCGGGGCGATCGTCGTACTGTGCGTGGCCGCGCTGCTGCCGCTGCTCGGACTCGCCGTGCAGCCGCCCGAACACGTGCAGGTCCGGCTGCGGCGCACCGCCGACTTCGTGGAGTCGGTGGGGGTCGTGGGGCTGTTCCCGCTGGGTGTCGGGGTGTTCGGCATCTACGGGCAGCTGCTCGACAAGTTCTGAGTCAACTCGCAGGCGGCTCCGGGCGGGGCGGCAGGTCGGTACGAGAGGGGTAGGGGCAGGGATGCCGAGCGGAGAGAACTGGCAGGGCGATGTCCTGCGCGACCTGAGGGGCTGGGCCCAGCAGCCGCACCCCCAGGGGCAGGAGCCGGTCCGGCCGGACCCGCAGGCCGCGACCCCGGCCCCGAGCGCGGCGCCGGGCCCGGGCGCGGTCCCGGCGCAGGGCTCGACCCCCGCCCCGGCCCACGGGACTGTCCCGGCCCACGGCGCGGTCCCGGCCCACGGTGCAGTACCGGCCCCGGCCCCGGCCCACGGCGCGGCCCACGGCGCCGGAACCCCCGCGCCCGGCTACCCGGCCCAGGCGCCGCCCGGGCACGCCGCCGCCCCGCAGCCCCACGCCGCGCAGCCCCACGCCGCGCAGCCGCACGCCGCGTACGGGTACCCGCAGGGCGCCGCCGGAGAGGCCGCGGGCCGTCCGGGTCGCACGCTCGACTCCCGCCCCGCCGTCGACCCCGGCCTCGTCCGCGCGGGCCGCAAGCCCCGCAACGGCGAGCCCTTCGTGTCCCGTGCCGCCGCCGCGATCTGGCGAACCGTTTCCGCATCCGTCTCCCGCGAGGTCGCCGAAGCCTCCCGCACCGCGGAGCTGCTCCAGCAGCCCGTGACCACCGGCCGCCAGATCGCCGTCACCTCCATCCGCGGCGGCGCCGGCAAGTCCACGGTCGCCGCCCTGCTGGGCACGACGTACGCGCACTACCGCCAGGACCCGGTGCTCTTCGTCGAGGCCGACCCGGCCCTCGGCTCGCTGCCCATCCGGCTCGGCGCCGAGTCGCTGCGCTGGACCACCGGTGACCTCGCCGGGATCATCGAGCCGCAGATGTCGCTGCTCGACGTCACCGGCTACCTCGTCCAGCTCCGCGACAACGCCTGGCTGCTGCCCGGCAGCCAGGGCCAGATCGGCGCCATGCTCGACACCCGCTCCTACGAGCGGGCCATGGTCGCCCTGCGCCGCTACTTCGGCGTGACGGTCGTCGACTGCGAGACGCTGCCCGCCGAGGTCGCCCGCGTCGCGCTCTCCGCCTCCCAGGCCCGCGTCCTGGCCACCCCCGCCACCCTCGACGGCGTCGCCAGCACGTACGCGGTGCTCCAGTGGATGCAGGGCCTGCCCCCGCACGTGATCGCCGGCACGGTCGTCGTCCTCACCGAGCAGGCCCCGCACGCGGGCATCGACGTGGAGGAGGCGGTACGCACGCTGCGGACCACCGGCGCGAGCGTCCACGTCCTGCCGCACGACCGCCACCTGGCAGACGGGGGCGCCATCCGCAGCGACCTGCTCGCCCGGGCGACGAGGTCGGCCGCCACCCGGATCGCCGCGGACGCCTTCCAGCTCTCCCAGAAGCGCCACTGACGGACGACGACGGACCACGAAGATGAGCACCCGACTGATCCACCGCCCGGCCAGGACGGTCCGGCCCCCGGCCGCCTCCGAGGCCCGCACCATCGAGGCGCCGCCCAACCTCCCCGAGGGCAAGGCGGGCAACATCGCGATGTCGCTGCTGCCCGTGGCCGGCGTGATGTCGTCGGTGGTGATGATGACGGTCGTCCGCAACAGCCAGTTCGCGGCGCTCGGCGCGCTGATCCTCGTCGTCACCGTCGTCGGCTCCGTCGGCCTCGTCTTCTCGCAGCGCGGCAAGGCCCAGCGCACCCGCCGCACCCAGCGGGAGGCCTACCTCGCCTACCTGGAGGACCTCCGGGAGGAACTCGCCGCCGAGGAACGCGAGCGGGCGGAGCACGCCGGCGTGCTCAACCCGCCTCCGAGCGCCCTGTACGACATCGTGCGCGACCCGGCCCGGCTGTGGGAACGCCGCCGCGTCGACGGGGACTTCCTGCGGGTGCGCGTGGGGACCGGCGAGATGCCGGTGCGCGACCTGCGGATCGCCGAGCAGGGTTCGACGGTCCTGACCCCACCGGACCGCTTCATGCTCAACGAGGCCTCGGCGCTGACCGCCCGCTTCCGCACCGGCACCGAACTGCCGCTGACCGTCCCGCTGGACCGCGTCGGCAACGTCACCGTGATCGGCCCGCGCGAGGACGGGCTGCGCGTCGCCCGCGCCCTGATGATGCAGGCCGCCGCCACCCACGCCCCCGACGACGTGGCCATCGCCCTGGCGGTGCCCGGTGACCGGCTGGGGGACTGGGAGTGGGCCAAGTGGCTGCCGCACCTGCTGGACACCGAGCAGCTCGACGGCCCCGTCGCCGCCCGCCGGATCGCCCCGTCCACGCCGCAGCTCGCCCGCCTGCTGGGCCCCGAACTGCGCCGCCGGGCCTCCTACGCCGCCGAGGTGCGCCGCGGCCTGTCCGGCAAGGACGCCCTGTCGATGACTTCCCGGCTGCTCGTCATCGCCGACGGGCACGGGGAGGACGCGGTCGAACTCCCGCGCCCCGACGACGCCGTCGGGCTGCGCGAGATGGGCGTCACCGTCCTGCACCTCCTCGACCAGCGGATCCAGGAGCCGGGCCACGTCGGCGTACGGATCACCGTAGAGGGCGACCGGGTGCTCATCGAGGACCTGCGCGAAGAGCGACCGGTCAGCGCCCACGGCACGGTGGACGAGGTCGGCGTCCCCTTCGCCGAGGGCCTGGCCCGGATGCTGGCGCCGCTGCGCCTGTCCGCCGAGTCGCTGATCGACGCCCCGCTGTCGGGCCCCGTCGACTTCGCGAGCCTGCTGGGCATCGAGGACGTCGCCCAGCTCGACGTCAACGGCCTGTGGGCGCCGCGCGGGGAGCGGGCCTTCCTGCGCGTGCCCATCGGCATCAGCGACTCCCACGAGCCGGTGCTGCTGGACTTGAAGGAGTCGTCCGAGCTGGGCATGGGCCCGCACGGCCTGTGCGTCGGCGCGACCGGCTCCGGCAAGTCGGAGCTGCTGCGCACCCTCGTCCTCGCGCTGGTGGCGACGCATCCGCCGGAGGACCTCGCGCTGGTCCTCGTGGACTACAAGGGCGGTGCGACGTTCGCGCCGTTCGCCGGTCTGCCGCACGTCGCCGGAGTCATCACCAACCTGGAGAACCAGGCCGGTCTGGTCGAGCGCGTGCACGCCTCGCTCGCGGGCGAGGTCAAGCGCCGCCAGCAGGTCCTCAAGGACGCGGGCAACATCGCCGACATCGGCGACTACAACGCGCTGCGCGCCGAGCGCCGGCCCGATCTGGAGCCGCTGCCGCACCTGTTCGTGGTCATCGACGAGTTCGGCGAACTCCTCACCGCCAAACCGGACTTCATCGACCTTTTCCTGTCCATCGGGCGGATCGGCCGCTCCATCGGCGTACACCTGCTGCTGTCCAGCCAGCGGATCGAGGGCGGCAAGCTCAAGGGCCTGGACACCTACCTCTCCTACCGGCTGGGGCTGCGCACGTTCTCCGCCGACGAGTCCCGTACGGTCCTGGACACCACGGACGCCTTCCACCTCCCGCCGCTGCCCGGCTTCGGCTACCTCAAGGTGGACACCAGCCACTACGAACGCTTCAAGGCGAGCTACGTCTCCGGCGGCTACCGGGGCCCCGTCCAGCGCGCCGACGAGCAGGACAGCGGGCCGCTCGCCCTCCCGTACGAGGCGTTCAACAGCCCGGCCAGGCCGGACGGCGCGCAGGCGCAGGAGCCCGCCGCGCGGCGCCGCGAGACCGGTCCGACCGAGCTCGGGGTCATCGTCGGCCAGTTGGAGCAGGCCGCCGCACCGGTGCGCCGGATCTGGCTGCCCCCGCTGCCCGGCGCGATCGCGCTGGACACGGTCGCGGGCCCGCTGGACGTGGGCCCCCGCGGGATGCAGCTCGCCAGGCGGCGCGGCCGGCTGGCGGTGCCGCTCGGCGTGCTGGACGACCCGACGAAACAGTGGCAGGGCGAGTGGTACCTCGACCTCACGGTCGCGGGCGGGCACGCCGCCGTCATCGGCGGGCCGCAGTCCGGCAAGACCACCCTGCTGCGCACCCTGGTCCTCTCGCTCGCCCTGACCCACACCCCGCAGGAAGTCGGCGTGTACGGCCTCGACCTGGTCGGCGGCGGGCTCCAGGCCCTCGCCGGGCTACCGCACGTCGGCGGGATCGCCGGCCGGGCGGACCGCGAACGGGCGGCGCGGACCGTGGAGGAAGTGCGCACGATGCTCGCCGCCCGCGAGGAGCTCTTCCGCGAGCACGGCATCGACTCCGTCGAGCAGCTGCGCACCCTGCACGCGGCGGGCCGGCTGCCGCAGCTCGCCTCCGCGGAGATCGTCCTGGTCATCGATGGTTTCGGCGCGCTGCGCGACGACTTCGAGAGCCTGGACGACGCGGTCGTCGACATCCTCAAGCGCGGCAGCGGGTACGGCATCCACGTCGTCGCCGGCATGCTGCGCTGGAACGACGTACGGATCGCCACGCAGTCGAACTTCGGCACGCGGGTAGAGCTGCGGCTGAACGACCCCAGCGAGTCCAGCGTCGACCGCAAGCTGGCCGAGACGCTGTCGCCCGACGAACCGGGCCGCGTGCTGACCGACGGGAAGCTCTTCGCGCAGGTCGCGCTGCCCCGGACGGACGGCCGGGCCGACCCGTCGGAGCTGGGCGCCGTGCTGGAGCGCACGGCCCGAACGGTGCGCGCCACCTGGAGCGGGGAGACGGCCCAGCCGGTACGGGTGCTGCCGCACGTGCTGGAGCCGCACCTGCTGCCCGGTCCGGCCGCCGAGCCGAAGCGGGTGCCGATCGGCCTGGACCAGCAGGCGCTCGCGCCGGTCCTGGTCGACCTGTTCGGGCACGACCAGCACCTGCTGGTCCTGGGCGACAGCGAGTGCGGGAAGACGAACCTGCTGGCGACGATCGCGGGCGGGCTGATCGAACGCTATAACGAGGAAGAACTGGTCTTCGCCGTCATGGACCCGCGGCGCGGCCTGCGCGGGGTGGTCCCGGAGGAGTTCAACGGCGGCTACGCGTACAACGCGAAGCTGTGCGCCGGGCTGTCCGCCGGCATCGCCACCGAGCTGGAGCGGCGGATGCCCGACGACACCGCGCCGCTGGAGGACCTGGAGCCGGGCAGTTGGGGCGGCGGCCCGCGGATCGTCGTGCTCGTCGACGACTACGACGTACTGACCACGGCCGGGCAGTCGCCGCTGGCGCCGTTCCTGCCGTACGTCCCCTCGGCCGCGGACATCGGCCTGCACTTCGTCCTGACCCGCCGGGTCGCCGGCGCCTCGCGCGGCATGTACGAGCCGCTGGTGCAGGGGCTGCGCGAGTCGGGCGCCTCGGCCCTGGTCATGGCGGGCGACCGCAGCGAGGGCCAGCTGCTGCCCGGGGTGTACGCCTCGCAGCAGCCCGCCGGGCGGGGGGTGCTGGTGCGCCGGGGCCAGTCGAGCCGCCTGATCCAGACCGTGTACGGCCGCCGGTGAACGGTGGGCGGCCGCGGGTGCATCGCGCACGGCCGCGTGTGAACCACGCACAGCCGCGGGTGCATCGCGCACGGCCGTGTACGAACCGTGAACAGCCGTGGGTGAGCGCCGGACCCGTGCCCGCTCCCCGCACGCCTTTCGACCGAAGGATCTGACCAGCACATGACCAAGGACGTCGTCGCCCTCACCGAGCGGATGCCCGACCCGTGGACCGTGCTCGCCGGACTGCTCTCCGGCGGCCCCGACAAGCTGGTGAACGCGGCGGCCGAGCGGGCCGTGGTGCAGCTGTGCGACGAGCAGGGCCGCCCGCTCGTCTCCATCGAGGCGCCGCTGCTGGTGCAGGTCGAGGGGGAGGCCGAGCGGCTGCTCGGAGCCACCGCCCCGCCGGTCCCGTTCTGGTGGACGGAGGCCCGCGCCACCACCGGCGTCGAGGACGCCGCCCGGCTGGCGGGCACCTTCGCGGCCCGGCTGGCCGCGCTGGCGGGGGGCTCCGCCTGGCCGCGCGAGCCCGGGCGCTCGCTGGGAGTGGTGCGGACCGAGGGGGTGGCCGTGGCGCCGGAGCCGGCCGCCGCGCAGCCCGCCGTGGACGTGCTCACCGACCGGGTGGCCGTCGTCATCCAGGACCGCCCGGTGGTGGCCATGACCGCCTGGCTCTCGGACGCCTTCCGGGCCGCCGCCGAAGCCGAGCTGGGCCTGCAGATCGTCACCCCGCCGGGCACCACCCTCTCCCCCGCCGTCAGGGACGGCCTGAGCGGCTGGCCCTCGCGCTGGGTGGTGCAGGACGAGCGGGACGGCTACTACGACGGCCTCACCGGGGCCGTACTGCGCTGGCAGAGCGGGCTGTTCGCCCCGGTCGAGGCGCTGGACGCGACCCCCGAGGACCCGCGCACCCCGGTGGCCGCCGCGTTCCGGGACGTCGCCGCGACCGGGGAACGGCAGCTGGCCGTCACCTTCCGCGCGGTCCACCCCGCCGATGAACGGCTCGTCCTCGGGGACGCCCTGGAGGCCGTGTGGCGGGAGCTCACCGGCGGGCCGCCGGCCGGGTGGGGCACCGCGGAGCCGGCCAACCTCCCGTGGTCCCCGGCCCGGCTGACCGACGTCGCGTACGCGCGGGCGCCGGAGCCGTCCTGGTTCGTGGTGGTCGGCGGGCCGCAGCGCCCGGGCGTCGCCACGGTGCGGGTCCGCCGTACGAAGGCGGGCGTCGAGGAGGAGGTCACCCTCGCGTTCGGCTACGGGGCGGACGAGGAGCCGCCGTTGGACGCCCTGCCCCGGACCGCCGAGGTCCTCGCCACCCGCCACCACCTGCAGTCCATGCTCGTACAGCTGCGCAGGGCCCGCCGCGATCTGGCGGTGCCGCCTTGGTTCGAGGGACCGGGCGTGCCGGTGGCCTTCGTCCTGGGTGCGGAGGAGGTGCGTGCGATGGCGGGCGACCGGGCGCGCAACACCCCGCTGGCGCAGCGGCCGTTGCCGCTGGGTCCCAAGAGCCGGCCGGCGCTGTACTACCCGCTGCCGGGGGACCCGTCGGACCTGGCCGGGTGGGCGGACTTCGAGCTGCTGATGCGGCATCTGAAGGGCGCGTGAGGACACTGGTTGGGAGGCGGACATCGATGTCCGGCTTTGGTCACAGCTGCCGGTTGCTGGTTGCGAAAGCGATGTAGGTTGGCAGAATCGACCATACTTGTGGTCGTTCTCTGGTGATGGGGGTGTGGGATGAAGTTCGACATGGGGACGCAGGTTCTGACGAACCTGATGTCGGGGTCGCGGACGTCGAGTACGGATCTGGGGACGCTGATCCAGCAGTTGATCACGGCGGCGCATCCGTTGGAGGGCAAGTTCAACGGTCAGGGCAAGGTCGCCTTCGATTCGTTCAAGGAGCACTCGGACGGGATCACGAAGGAGCTGAACGCGGCTCTGTCGGCGATCCTGGGCGGTCAGTCGGGGATGGAGCAGGCCTTCGGCACCGGTGACCACGAGCAGGGTGACAACGCGCGGCAGCAGATGTCGGCGGCGAACTTCGACGCGGCCCGCTTCGCCGGCCGCTGAACGTCGTAAGTCTTTCCAACCACACGGGGAGTGTGATGTGTGATGGCCGGTGGCACGGACCGTCGTTCGTATGACACGGGTGCCTCGACCGAGGCGCAGGGCAACATCCAGGTCGTGATCGGGCAGCTGGAGCAGGTGATCGCGGCTCGGGACGCGCAGGTGAAGGCGGCGATGTCGGACTTCGCGGCCGATGGCGTGGCGGATGAGTACCACGGCAAGGAACTGCGCTGGAAGAACGCGTCGCAAGAGGTGAAGAACATCATCCACCTGTTGAAGTCGACGCTGGAGAAGAACGACGCGACGGCGCAGCAGACGATCGCGCGGGCGAAGGCCGCGGTCGACAACATCGGCTGAGCGGAAACGGTTTTTCGGGGGACGTATGACGGCGTGGGACATCAAGCCGCAGGGTGTGCAGAGCCAGCTCAAGCTCACCGGTGAGCGGGCGGGTGAGCTGGAGAAGGCGCTGAACGCGCTGATGACGCACATGTCGGAGGCGGCGTACGCGGCGGGCACGGCGGTGCCGGGTTCGGCGGCGACGGTGCCGAACGCGGCGCGGCAGGGTCCGGTGGCGACGGGGCAGGTGCCGTTGTCGCACCGGGGCACGACGGGGCCGGTGGGTGCCGCGCTGTCGCAGTACCTGGAGAAGCGCCAGCCGGACGTGAAGGCGATGGTGGACCGGATCCAGGCCGCGGTGCTGGGTGCGGCGAAGGCCACGAACGAGTACATCGAGGGTGACTTGGACGCGGCCAAGCACGCGCAGGACGCGGCGAAGAACGTGCGGCTGGACGAGCTGCGGGACGCCACGGGGGGCGCGAAGTGAGCAACAACGATCCGGTCGATCCCGCCGAGGTGCCGGTGTTCACCGGTGAACTCGCGGTGCTGGACGAGAAGGTCAAGGCGCTGTCGGGCGACGGCGGCGCGCTGGCGAACGCCGGCTCCTCGGTGCACACCACGTTCGGCGGAATGTCCGCGTACTACAAGGCGCCCGAGGCCGAGCAGCTCTTCGCGGTGACGAAGCCGGTCGTGGACACCACCTTGTCGTTCTCCACCGACATGTGCACCATCGCGGGCGCGCTGGGGACGTACGCGAGCGAGATCCGCCCGCTGGTGAAGAAGCTGGAGACGCTCAAGGCGGAGGCGGCGTCGTTCAAGTCCAAGGTCTCCGGCGACGACAAGTGGAACGAGGACGGGGATCTCGTCGATGAGAACCTCGACCGGCGCAACGAGATCGCCGAGGTGTGGTCGCAGTTCCAGACGGCGGAACGCAACGCGTACGACAAGATCGTGGCGCTGGTGTGCGGAGCGCCGCTGAAGGTCGACGACGGCTCGCACGGCGCGAACATGTACGGCTATGACGCGGAGGCGCTCAAGCACTCCAAGTCGCTTCCGTGGGGTGACGCGGTCGAGGAGTCGGTGCCGTGGTGGCAGGTGTGGGAGCACGCCTACGACTTCGGCAAGGGCGTCATCGTCGACGGCGTGTGGGGCACCATCAAGGGCCTGGGCACGCTGGTCGGCTTCGACGGCTGGGACGCCACCAAGCAGGCGTGGACCGGGCTCGCGAAGCTGGCCACCGGTGTGTCCATCGCCATCATCCCGGGCGTCGGTTCGGTGTACATGACGATGCCGAGCAAATACCTCCCCTCCTGGCTGCGTGATTCGCGGACGGCGATGAAGGAGACGGGCAAGGCGCTGCTGGCGTGGGACCAGTGGAGCGAGAACCCGTCGCGGGCGGCGGGCGCGGTCACCTTCAACGTGATCACCGCGATCTTCACCGACGGCGCCGGCGCGGCGGCCTCGGGCGCGGGCAAGGCGGGCGTCGCGGCGAAGGCGCTGTCGTTCGCGGGCAAGGCCGGGCGGGCCATCGACCCGATGACGTACGTGTTCAAGGGCGCGGGTGCCGGCCTGTCGAAGATCGGCGATGTGATGGCCGGTCTGCGGGGCATCGGCAAGGTCGAGATCCCCAAGATCTCCGACGGCGCGTTCGCCCTGCCGGACGGCTCGACGATGCTGCCTGACGGAACGATTCACCTCCCCTCCGGCACCGCCGTCCCCGAGGGTGCGATCAAGCTTCCCGACGGGGGCATCAAGCTCCCCGAGGGCACCGCCACCCTCCCGCCGGGCACGGTCAAGCTGCCCTTCGACGACAGCCCCGCGAAGTACATCGACGCGGCCGGCAACCTCTACACGAAGGACGGCAGCCTCTACCAGCACGCCGCCGACGCGAAGCCCGAGACGGTCCCGGCCACGGCCCACGCCCCCAAGGCCGAAACCCCCGTCCTGGTCGGCGTCGGCGCCCACAACGCCGACAACGCCATCCGCCTCGGCTCCGACATCTCCGACCCCGTCCACGCGGCCGACAACGCCGCCCACACCGGGAACCACACCCCGGGCGGCCACGCCCCGGACGGCATGCCCCGCAACGACCTCAACACCACCCCCGGCGGCGGCACCTCCCACCCGACGCACACCCCCTCCACCGGCGGCCACGGCCACGGCGACACCCCGAGCACGGGCGGCACCCACCCGGACGGCCCCTCCACCGGCGGCTCCCACCCCGACGGCCCGGGCACCGGCGGCTCCCACCTCCCCGACACCCCCGGCGCGGGCGGCTCCCACCTCCCCGACACCCCCGGCGCGGGCGGCTCCCACCTCCCCGACACCCCGGGCGGGGGCGGCCATGACAGCCACCCGACCACGGGTGGTCACGATCCCGCCCCCCGCCAACCTGTGAAACGTCCTGACTTCATGCAGGATGGCCCGAACCCCTACGGGGAACGCGAGAGCCTCACCAAGGAACAGATAGAAGAGATTCAGGTCTACCGGGCCAACGAGGAACCCGGCTATCGCGAGCGGTATTACAACCGTCTCGGTCGCCGCTTGCGCTTGGACCTCAAGGACGAGAGCGGGTTCACACCACCCCACCTCACCAAGCTGGCTGAGGATGCTCCTTGGATTCCTGCCAAGGACACACCCGAGCCCCCTGCACCCCACTTCCTGGACGACGACTACAAGCCTCTGGGGGCTGACGACGTCTCAGACCTTGACCGGCTCGACAATCTCCACGGATTCGCCCAGAGGCGTCATGCCGCCATCACGTGGAACAATCTCGTCACCGAGTGGAAAAACTCGTCCGGCTTGCCTCAAGCCGAAGCCGTGTACAAGGCGTCCCACACAGGAATGAGAGACGCGACCGAGGCATTCGGCGAAGCAACTGCCCGGCACCACTTCGTCGCAGAGAACTACCCGGACTTCGCCGAGCAAGAGCTACTGGGACCGAAGAACGGTAACGATCAGTTCGATCAGGTGTGGTTGCACGATGACGGACGAGCCCTCGTCATCGAATCGAAGAGCAGCATTGACACACGCCTCGGCAAACGCGACCTTCCGGCACCTCCCAACATGCCCGGCGTCAAGGGGCCGTCCGTTTCCCAGGGGACCAGGGAATACTTCCTCGACATCCTGAGGGAAATGGACAAGCGGGGTGAAACGGAGCTGTCGGACAAGCTTCGAGCGGCGCTCAGAGACGGCAAACTGGAATATATCGTCGTCAAGGGTGGCAAGAACACCGGAAGCTACACTGGCTTGGAGTACCGGAGGTTCGACATCAGCAAGAGGAGTCTTCCGTGACCACATCTGTCGCCCGGCACATCGCGCCCCGCCCCGATGCGGAAGAGTTCGCCGACCGGCTGAGCAAGCGGATGGTGGGCTACGTCGAGGAGCTCGAAGAGTCGCCGCACATGATCGACTTCACGTTCAGCAGCGCTCTCCTCGCATTGCAGGCACACGCCGTGGCCGATCCTTCGGGGGCCCGGCTGGAGACGTGGGAAGCCACGGTTACCGCGATGCAGGTCGGCTCGGCGCTGTTCGCCGTGACCGGCACGAGCGAGGGCTCCGTGCAGTGCTTCATCAACGACAAGTTGCGCACCATTCCGGCGATCGGCCACCAGCCGTTCGCCAATGCCGGAAACTGGCTGAGCGCCTTCTGGCTGGCCGTCATCTGCCGCGAGCAGAAGCGGATGACGCAGCTGTGCGAAGTCCCGATCGAGCGATTGCGCTCACCGGAAGGCACCTACGATGAATTCATCTATCACTGGATCGACGTCCAGCAGACTTACTGGCTCCGACGCCCGGGCTTGGCTGAAAAGCTCATGGCCGCGTTCGAGGCCTCGAATCCCGAGGTCGCACGCAACACCCCGCCCGATGCTCTGCAAGGCGTGATCTATCCGCCACTCAACCTTTTCTACCACTTCGTCCGCAAGCATGAGGAAGAATTCGGCCCGGCTTTGACGGAGGCGCTGAACTCGCACAAAGCGTACTGGACGATGGATGAGGAGCGGGCGACTGACATCGACGGCGCTCTCGCCCTCGGACCACTCGCCATGGCATGCCTGGCCTATGACGGGAAACTTCCGATCGGTGTGGAGTCCCCGTTCATTCCCAAGTACCTGTTGGAGCACGGATGGCTGGGCGAATTCCCCACCTGATCCGGCGCCGCCCCCCTGAACGCCGGTACCTGGGTGCAGGCTTTCCACCTCGCGCTGATCTGCCGGGAGACCGCCCGCCTCGACATGCCGGCGAAGGTACCGGTGTCGCTGCTGCGTGAATGCGGCGGTGTGATGGACGAGTACGTGTCAGGGAGAGCAGTGGTCGAGAGCGTGTCCCGCCACCCGTTTCCCACCGGGAACGCAGAAGCGGGAGTCGCCGGACTCCAGGAGAGTGCCGAAGGGTGGATCGACGGCCTGGAGGGCGATTGCACGGGTCTGGGCGAAGCCTTGGACACCACGCTCATGCTGGCCAAGGCCCACTGCCTGGTGGACCCGAAGGGCGAGATCTACCCGACTTGGGACGCCTGGGTGAACGCGATGCAGGTGGGCTCGGCCGTGTTCGCCGCCGCGACCGCGACCGGCGGCTGAACCTCAAGTGACCGACCATCCTTCGCGCACCGTGCTGGACCGGCTGCGTGCGGTTGACTGGAGTGACGAGACCTCGGCTTTCGGGCGGGAGCACTCGCGGGCGCTGCTGGTGCGGGAGTTTCTGCGCCGCTCGGCGCTGTGGGCCCGGGCCTGCGGGGCCGAGGAGGCGTGGCCCTTCTTCGACGTGGCGGAACACGTCGACGCCGAGGTGCAGACGCCCGCCGACGTGGCCGCGGAGGTGGAAGAGCTGGTGCAGGGTTTGGCGCCGGAGTTACTGCGGACGACGTGCCGCGCGGCCGTCCGCTGGGCCTGCCTGGGTGACGCCCGCACCGAGCCGACCGCCGGTCTGCCGGACCCGTACGAGCCGCTCCTGCTGATGTTCGAGCGCGGTGGCGGGTTCCACCTGGAGGAGTACCTCGACCTCAACGGCGTGATGATCCCGCTGGGCACCGTGGAGACCAACGCCTCCGCGCCCCCCTTCCTCACCCTCGCCCCCGCCACCCTGGACGCGCTGGATGCCGAGGGCGACGTCACGTACTACGCGAAGATCGACGAACGGCACCCGCGGCAGAGCCCGAGGGGCATCCTCCGCCGCCGGGTCGAAGAGGACGGGACCCACGACGAGGCATTCACCCGCAACCTCCGCTGGGAGCCGACCGAGTACCTCAAGCGCTACGCCCTCGGTCACGACGACATCGACCACGTCCCCGTCGCCGAGCACGAAGCGGCCGCGTTCATCGAGTCGGTGACGGCGAAGCCCACGGGCTCGGGGTGAGGCGGAGGGGTGGTGTTCCGCCGGGGCGGTGCGCCGGCGGGGCGGCCGGGGGGTGGGGGGGTGTGGTGCCCGGAGCCGGACTTGAACCGGCACGGCCCGAAGGCCAGCGAGGTTTAAGCTCGCCGTGTCTGCATTCCACCATCCGGGCAGGGCTTGGCGGCCCCCGTGGAAGAACTGTGGACGCCCAGGGTGAGCCTATCCGTAAGTATCCCTGCTCCGACCTGGGCGTCTGTCCGATGTTGTCTGATTCTATTGGCGCTTGAGTGGGCGTCAGGTGCGATAACGCACGGTCGGCACCTCGCGGGGGATGATCCCTGCCGCGCGCATTTGACGGGATTTCGCCTCCCCGCGCCACCCCACCCGCCACCCCCCGCGCACGGCGCCCTCACGGGGAGCGGCGTCATACCAGAGGAGGAGGTGTACGCCCCCGTGTCAGCCTCCAGTGGGCCGTCGAACCGGCACCGCGGCTGATCCGGGGCGGGGGTGCGCGCGGCGAGGATGGGAGGGTCCCGCCCCAGCGCAGCATCCCGCTCGACAGGAGTCACCCGTGACCGCCATGAACTACGCCCCCACCACCCAGGCGGTGGCCGCCCGTGCCACGCAGCTGTCCAAGGTGTACGGCCAGGGCGAGACCCAGGTGGTCGCGCTGGACAACGTCTCCGTCGACTTCGGCCAGGGCCGGTTCACCGCGATCATGGGCCCCTCCGGCTCCGGCAAGTCCACGCTCATGCACTGCGTCGCGGGTCTGGACACCTTCTCCGGCGGCTCCGTGCGTATCGGTGACACCGAGCTCGGCTCCCTCAAGGACAAGCAGCTGACCCAGCTGCGCCGCGACAAAATCGGTTTCATCTTCCAGGCCTTCAACCTGCTGCCGACCCTGACGGCCCTGGAGAACATCACCCTCCCGATGGACATAGCCGGCCGCAAGCCCGACCAGCAGTGGCTGGACTCGGTCATCCGGATGGTCGGCCTCTCCGACCGCCTCGGCCACCGCCCCACGCAGCTGTCGGGCGGCCAGCAGCAGCGCGTTGCCGTGGCCCGCGCCCTCGCCTCCCGGCCGGAGATCATCTTCGGTGACGAGCCGACCGGCAACCTCGACTCCCGTTCCGGCGCCGAGGTACTGGGCTTCCTGCGCAACTCCGTCCGCGAACTCGGCCAGACCGTCGTCATGGTCACCCACGACGCGGTCGCCGCCTCCTACGCGGACCGCGTCATCTTCCTCGCCGACGGCCGCATCGTCGACGAGATGCTGAACCCGAGCGCCGACGGCGTCCTCGACCGCATGAAGGCCTTCGACGCCAAGGGCCGCACCAGCTGAGGGACGCCCCCTCCCCGTCCCCGCTGACCCCCCGACCACTGGACGCCTCCACCATGTTCCGTACCGCCCTGCGCAACGTACTCGCGCACAAGGCCAGGCTGTTGATGACGGTGCTCGCCGTCGTCCTCGGCGTGGCCTTCGTCTCCGGCACGCTCGTCTTCACCGACACCGTCGGCAAGGCCCTGTCCGGCCAGTCCGCCAAGAGCTTCACCGGCATCGCCGTCTCCGTCACCGCCGACGGGCCCTCCCGCAACGACGACGGGACCAAGGAGGGCGAGCCGGGCATCAGCGCGCAGACCCTCGACAAGGTCAAGGCCCTCCAGGGCGTCGACACCGTCTCCGGCCGCGTCTCCGGCTTCGCCGGTGTCGCCGACCCCTCCGGCAAGCTGATCGGCAGCGGCTGGGCCAACCGCGGCTCCAACTTCGCCCCCGTCAAGGACGGCAAGGACCCGCGCTACGCCTTCACCCAGGGCAACGGCCCTGCGAAGGCCGACCAGATCGCCCTCGACAAGGAGACCGCCCGCCGCGGCGAGTACGCGGTCGGCGACAAGGTGCGGGTGGCCTCCAACGGCCTCCCTGGCGAGTACACCCTCTCGGGCGTGTTCACCACCGAGGACGGCCAGGTCAACGCGGGCGGCTCGCTGGTGCTGTTCGACACCGCCACCGCCCAGAAGCTCTACCTGGCCCCCGGCTTCTACCAGGAGCTCTCGGTCAGCGCGAAGCCCGGCACCAGCGCGGACCGGCTGCTGTCCGAGGTCAAGCCGCTCGTCGGCAAGGACGCCACGGCCAAGACCGGCGCCGAGCTGGCCGCCGAGCAGGCCAAGGACATCGAGCGGCAGATGGACACCACCAACCAGATGCTGCTGACGTTCGCGCTCATCTCGCTGTTCGTGGGCATCTTCCTGATCTACAACACCTTCACGATGCTGGTCGCCCAGCGCACGAAGGAACTGGCCCTGCTGCGCGCCATCGGCGCCAACCGCGGCCAGGTCAAGCGGTCCGTGCTGGCCGAGGCCCTCGTCGTCGGCGTGATCTCCTCCGCCGTCGGTCTGCTGGCCGGCGTCGGCCTCGCCGTCGGCATGCGCTCCCTGATGGACTCCATCGGCGCGAAGATCCCGGCCGGCCCGCTGGTCGTCAGCCCGGTGACCATCGCGAGCGCGATCGCCATCGGTGTCCTCGTCACGCTGCTCGCGGCCTGGCTGCCCGCCCGCCGCACCGCCAGGATCGCCCCGGTCGCCGCCATGGGCAGTGCCCACCTGCCGGCCACCGCCAAGTCCCTGGTGCTGCGCAACAGCATCGGCGGCGCGCTCACCCTGTTCGGCCTGGCCGGGATCCTCGGCGGCGCGCTGATGGGCAAGGACGGCAAGATGGTCATCGGTGGGGGCGCGTTCCTCACGATGATCGGCATCATCGTCCTGCTGCCCGCGCTCTCCCGCCCGGTCATCGCGGCCCTGCGCCCGGCGCTGCGCAAGGCGTTCGGCGTCGCCGGCAAGCTGGCCGCGCAGAACGCGGTGCGCAACCCGCGCCGCACGGCCGTCACCGCCGCCTCGCTCGCCATCGGACTGACCCTGGTCACCGCCCTGTCGGTGCTCGGCGTGACCATGGGCAAGGCCGTGGACCGGATGACCACCGACAAGCTCAAGGCCGACTACAAGATCTCCCTGTCCGGCGGTTTCGGCGGCCTCGACCAGAGCGTGATCGGCGCACTGGCCAAGGCTCCGGGCGTCAAGGCGGTCTCCCCGCAGCAGGCCGGCTCACTGCGCTTCGGCGGCGGCAAGGAGTTCTCCTCCGCCTCCGGCGTCGAGCCGTCCGCGATCGGGTCGCTCCTCAACATCGAAGTCGTGTCCGGTTCTCTGGACAGCCTCGGCAAGGGCCAGTTGGCGGTCGCGGACACGACGGCCAAGTCCCGTGGCCTCAAGGTAGGTTCGGTCCTCAAGACCGCCTTCGACGACGACAAGAAGGCCGATCTGGTGGTGGGCGCCGTCTACAAGGAGATGGACGGCATGCTCTCCCCGTACGTACTGGACTACAAGATCCTCAGCCAGCACGAGGAGAAGCCGTACCTGCCCGAGGTCTTCGTCAAGATGGACGGCGGCCCCTCCGCCAAGGCCCAGCAGACCCTCGTCGACGCCCTCGGCAAGAACCCGGCGATGAGCATCGCCACCCAGCAGGACATGCGCAACGAGCTGGGCGGCGCGATCAACACCGCGCTCAACATCATGTACGGCCTGCTCGGCATGGCGCTGATCATCTCGGTGCTCGGCGTCGTCAACACCCTGGCCATGTCCGTCTACGAGCGGACCCAGGAGATCGGCATGCTGCGCGCCATCGGCCTGGACCGGGGCCGGGTCAAGAACATGATCCGCCTGGAGGCCGTCGTGATCTCGCTGTTCGGCGCGGTCATCGGTGTGGTCCTCGGTACGTTCATCGCCTGGGCCGTCGGCCAGACCATCAAGGACGGGGTGCCGCACTACGCGCTGGTCGTCCCCTTCGACCGGATCGCGGTCTTCATGCTGCTGGCCGGTGTGGTCGGCGCCCTGGCGGCCATGTGGCCGGCCCGCAGCGCCGCCCGGCTGAACATGCTGACCGCCATCAAGACCGAGTAGGCGCGGCCCGCCTGCGGCGAGGCCCCGCGACCGCAGTTCCGCTCGCGCAGCATGCGGCGAGGCCCCGCGACCGGAGTTCCGGTCGCGGGGCCTCACCCGTACCACCACCTGCTACGGATTCTGCGGCGCGCCCCACTCGCGGGCCCGCAGCGGCATCCCGGAGACCCCGCCGCTCCCCGGGCGGACCGCGAGGACCTGGTTGACGCCGAGCCGGTTGTGCTCGAAGCCGAGCGCGGAGGCCGCCATGTACAGCAGCCACACCCGGGCGCGGCCGGGGGAGGTCAGCCGGACCGCCTCGTCCCAGTGCCGCTCCAGCCGGGCCACCCAGGCCCGCAGGGTCAGCGCGTAGTGCTCGCGCAGCGCCTCCACGTCGCGGACCTCGAAGCCGGCCCGCTCCAGTTCGCCGACGGTGGTGCCGATCGGGGACAGCTCCCCGTCGGGGAAGACGTAGGCGTCGATGAACTCGTCGATCCGGTAGGCCTCTTCGTCGGGCTCCGGCGGCCGGGCGATCTGGTGGTTCAGCAACCGGCCGCCGGGGCGGAGCAGTTCGTGCAGCGTGTGCGCGTACTCGCGGTAGCGGGCGGCGCCGACGTGCTCGGCCATGCCGATCGAGGAGATCGCGTCGTACGGGCCGTCCTTGACGTCCCGGTAGTCCTGGACCCGGATGTCGATCCGGTCGGCCAGACCCTCCTCGGCGACCCGCTTGCGGGCGTAGACGGCCTGCTCCTGCGAGAGCGTGATGCCGGTGACCTGGACCCCGTACTCACGGGCGGCGTGCAGGGCCATGGAGCCCCAGCCGCAGCCGACGTCGAGCAGGCGCAGGCCCGGGGCGAGGTCGAGCTTGCGGCAGACCAGGTCGAGCTTGTCGCGCTGCGCGTCCTCCAGGGTGCCGCCGGGACTCCAGTACGCGCAGGAGTACACCATCGAGGGGCCCAGGACGTGCTCGTAGAAGGCATTGCCGACGTCGTAGTGGTGGCTGATCGCCTGGCGGTCGCGGCCCTTGCTGTGTATGGCGCCCCCGCGGCGGGCGGCCTCCTCGGGGGGCGGCGCGGGCGCCGGCCAGGGCCGGGCCAGGGCGACGAGGTCGCGTACGGCGGCCCGTACCTCGGGGTCGCGCAGCAGAGCGGCCGTTCCGGCGGCGCCGGAGGCGGCGGCCGGCAGGTGCGGGCGCAGGGCGGCGAGCTTCGCGAGGCCGGTGGCCGCGGGCTTCGGGGCCGGCGCGGGGGCGGGCTCGCGCTCCCAGAGCAGCCCGGCCACCCGGTCCAGCAGCTCGAACAGGTCCCCTTCGACGGTCAGTTCACCGGCCACCCAGGCCCGGGCCAGACCCAGTTCGCCCGGTTTCCACACCATGCGGCGCAGCGCCCGGCGGTGGTTCAGGACCAGGGTCGGTCCAGTGGACGGGCCGGCCTCGCTGCCGTCCCAGGCTCGTATGCGCACGGGCACGGGGGCGCCCAGCAGGGTTTCGGCGAGAGCGGCCAGCCGCGGCGCGGCGTCGGTCATGGCAGGCACCTCCAGAAGTTCCGACCGAACGGCCTACCCATTTCCGGCGAGGGTTAGGCCCTGTACGGACGATCTTCGCGGAGGCGGCTCAAGGAACACCCCAGGACGGCACGAGGCGTGCGTGTCAGGGGCTCCGCCCCGAAGCCCGGGCCCCCGCCCGGAAGCCCGGGCCCGCGCCCGGAAGCCTGGGCCCGCGCCCCGAAGCCCGTGCCCCCATCCCGAAGCCCGGCCCCGAAGCCCCGCCCCGACGCCGGGGCCCCCGCCGACCGGGGGCCGCCGCGATGGCGGGAACGCCGAAGGGGCCGCCCGCACCACGGATGGCGGGCGGCCCCTTCGGGGCGTGCATGGCGTGCTCAGGCGCGCGTCAGGAGGCCTTCGCCTTCTGGGCCGGGGCCTGGGCGGCTGCCGGGGCCGGGGCCGGCTTGGCGGCCTCGTAGAACTCCTCGCGCGGGGACTCCAGCGCGCCGAGGGAGACGACCTCGCGCTTGAGGAACATGCCGAGGGTCCAGTCGGCGAAGACGCGGATCTTGCGGTTCCAGGTCGGCATGGCCATGCCGTGGTAGCCACGGTGCATGTACCAGGCGAGCCGGCCCTTGAGCTTGATCTTCATCTTGCCCATGACGATCATCGCGACGCCCTTGTGGAGGCCGAGGCCCGCCACCGCACCCTTGTTGGAGTGCGAGTACTCGGTCTGCGGGAAGCCCCGCATGCCCGAGATGACGTTGTCGCCGAGGACCTTGGCCTGGCGCAGCGCGTGCTGGGCGTTCGGCGGGCACCAGGCGTTCTCGACGCCGGCCTTGCGGGACGCGACGTCCGGGACCTGGGCGTTGTCGCCCGCGGCCCAGATGTAGTCGGTGCCGGTGACCTGGAGGGTCGGGGAGGCGTCGACGTGGCCGCGCGGACCCAGCGGGAGGCCGTAGCGGGCCAGGACCGGGTTCGGCTTGACGCCGGCGGTCCAGACGATGGTGTTGGAGTCGACCTCGAGGCCGTTCTTCAGCACCACGTGGCCGTCCACGCAGGAGTCCATGGAGGTGTTGAGGTAGATCTCGATGCCGCGGGACTCGAGGTGCTCCTTGCCCCAGGTGCCGAGCTTCGGCCCGACCTCGGGAAGGATCTTGTCCGCCGCGTCGACCAGGATGAAGCGCATGTCCTCGCGCTTGATGCTGGAGTAGTACTTGGCCGCGTCGCGGGCCATGTCCTCGACCTCACCGATGGTCTCCGCGCCGGCGAAGCCGCCGCCGACGAAGACGAAGGTGAGGGCCTTGCGGCGGACGTTCTCGTCCGTCGTGGACTCGGCCTTGTCGAGCTGCTCGAGGACGTGGTTGCGCAGGCCGATGCCCTCTTCGACGCCCTTCATGCCTATGCCCTGTTCGGCGAGGCCGGGGATCGGGAAGGTGCGGGAGACGGCGCCGAGCGCGATCACCAGGTAGTCGAAGGGCAGCTCGTACGCCTCGCCGACGAGCGGCGTGACGACGGCGACCTTGCGGTCCTGGTCGATGCTGGTGACCCGGCCGGTGAGGACCTCTGCCTTGGGCAGCACGCGTCGCAGCGGGACGACGACGTGCCGAGGCGAGATGCTGCCTGCGGCCACTTCGGGGAGGAAGGGCTGGTAGGTCATGTACGAGCGCGGGTCGACAACCGTGACGGTCGCCTCGCCGTAGCGCATCTTCTTCATGATGCGCTTGGCTGCGTACAGGCCTACGTACCCACCTCCTACAACGAGGATCCTGGGACGCTCCGTGGTGCTCATGGAACGAGTATCCAGCACCCCAAGGGGTGACGCTCGTGAGCCCCTTCACAAGGTACTCGGAACCCTCTGCTACACTGCGCCGCCCACGTGACCCACGTCATGGTGCCGAACGGGAACCACGGTGCAACGACAGACGTTGTTCACCCGTCCTGAACTGGCCTCCTAGGCCGAAAACGGAGTAGACCACCGGGTTCGTGGATACCTACCGAGCCGCGCGTCCGCCCTCCCGCAATCGCACGAACGCTCGCACAAAAAGGGCCCGCGGGGCCCGGGAACGCCCCGAAGGACCCTCCGCGTCACCCTGCGGACCTCTTTTCCTTGTGAAGAACTTCACGAAGCTCGTGCATTCGAAGGCTCTTCCGCCTCCCGAACAGGCCGCCACAAGGCCGGGTCGATACCCGCTCCAGGCCCGAACCACCCCCGGACCAGGCCGACTCCGGCCACGGAACTCCCGCCGCCGACTTCAAGGGTGGGCTACCGTCGCGGCGTCTGAACGCGGCCGAGGCGCCCCGGGCGGGTCACCAGGGCGGCGCGGGCTCAACGCGTCGGAAGGTCAGGGCCGGCGGTCCGCCGTCTCCACCGCTTCCGCGGCGTCGAAAGCGATACCGCCCTATCTCCGGTGAATCCGCACTCCGTCGCCACCCGTCGGCGCGTGTACACATCCGCGAGTACACTGCCGACATGAGTGAGGACGCAGTGACCGTGCGCGAAGCCCGAGCCCACCTCGCGGACCACATCAACCGTGCCGAACAGGGCGCACCGACCATAATCGCGCGGAACGGCGCCCCAGTGGCCGCCCTGGTCCCCATCGCGGACTTCAACGCACTCGACGAAGCGGCCGACGAACTGCTCGCCCGCGAGGGCGAGGCAGTACTTGCCGGAGGCGGCCCGACCGTGGCCATGGCCGAAGCTGCCGGCCGACCTGTTCAGCGAGGGGGGTGACGGCTCGGCGTGAAGCACGTCTTCCGGTTCACCACCTCGGCACGACGGCAACTTCGTGCGATCGACAAGCCGGCCGCGATGCGCATCCTCGCCGCGCTCACCGCTCTGGGTGACGATCCCTTGCGCGAGGACGCAGACATCAAGAAGCTGACCGGGCCCTCCGGCCTCTACCGGCTTCGGGTCGACAGCTACCGCATCGCCTACCAGGTACTCGACGGCGAGCTCGTCATCCTCGCCGTCAAGGCCGGCGACCGCCGTAACGTCTACCGCAACATCTGAAGCAGGGGGGTGGCGCTCCGATCGGCTCATCGAAGCGCCGCCTCAGCAGGCAGGACCGCTGCTTGTCGGTCTCGACCGCTTCCGCGGCGACGAACGCGATGCCGTCCAGTATCTCCGGCGAACCCGCACCGGTTTGACGCCGAACAGGTGCGTGTACACACCCGCGCGTACACTGCTGTCATGAGTGAGAACGCTGTGACCGTGCGCGAAGCCCGTGCCCATCTCGCGGACCACATCAATCGTGCGGAGCAGGGCGCACCGACCATAATCACCCGTAACGGCGCCCCGGTGGCCGCCCTGGTCCCCATCGCGGACTTCAACGCACTCGAAGAAGCGGCCGACGAACTGCTCGCCCGCGAGGCCAAGGCCGTTCTGGCCGAAGGCGGTCCGACGGTGACCATGGCCGAGCTGCTGGCCGACCTGTTCAGCGAACGGGGTGACGGCGCGGCGTGAGTACGCGTTCCGGTTCGCCACCCCGGCACAACGACAACTCCGGGCGATCGACAAACCGGCCGCGATGCGCATCCTCGCCGCACTGACGGCGCTGGGAGACGATCCGTACCGCGAGGACGCCGACGTCAAGAAACTCATCGGACCGTCCGGCCTCTACCGGCTCCGCCCAGTAGTTACCGGATCGCGTGAGAAGCCCTGGACGGCGAGCTTGATCCTCGTCGTCAAGGTCGGCGACCGGATAAGTATCGCGAACCCCACCCTGACCTGCACAAATACGACGCAGGAGGGAACTCGTAGGCGCCTCTGGGACTTTCCTGGGACTCAGGCCAGGCCGGAGGCTTCGAGTGACGGACACTGGAGTACTTATGTGGCCGTCCGGCGGACCGCTGGGAGGCAGTCCGCCGGCGGCCACAACGCGCGGCACCCGCGGCCAGTCAAGGGGATCCGGACGTAGGACCAGTCCAGGCCGAGCGCCGCCTACCCGCCTTTCCTGGGCGTCCACGCACATCGCATCCACTGGAGCCGGGTCGTGGAGAAGCGCGGCCCGGTGTGGAATCTGAGCGCAGCCTGGCATTCACCGGCCTGGAGGCCAGGTGCCTTCTGCGGCGGGAGTGGCAGCACTGGCTCGATGAGCGCCCGCAACCGTCGTCCGCGTCTCACGACTGGTTTCCGACGCCTCACCGAGGGCGGAATCGCTACCTGTCACCTCATGGACGACCGAGCAGCGGTCGATTACCTCCGACAGCTTCACTATCCAAGTCAGCTCCTGAGTGAGCCTGCTCTTCGCCGGCGCCGAGGCCATATGGGGGCTGCACCCTCTCTTACCGGCTTCGCTCACCGACCCGGACCGGTCGCTTCCCGTGACGCTGCGGGTCGCCGCACACCTCGGCGAGGCGCTGGTCGATTCTGTGCTGCGGGCTCTGTCGGACGCGCTGCACGACCTGCCCGTCGAGTTCCTGGCGATGAACCCGGCGATCGGGGATGTGCTGGAACTCACCCCAAGCTCCGCCGCCTGAGGCGCCGCACCGGGGGAACGGGCGCCCCGGAATCCCCCAGGACGGCTCCTACTCGCCGGTGACCGGCGCGGCGGGGGCTGGATGGGCCAGACAGCGGATCACGGCGTCGAACAGGCCGGGGAAGCGGGCCTCGAGGTCGTCGAGCCGCAGCGAGATGAATCTCCAGGTGCCGTCGACCCTGGTGTGGGTGATCCCCGCCTCCCTGAGCACCTTGAAGTGATGGGAGAGCGTCGACTTCGCCAGCTGTGTGTTGAGCTTGCTGCAGTTGCGTTCCTGACCGTTGGCCAGGTCCTGCACGATGTGCAGCCTCGCCGGGTCGCTGAGCGCGTGGAAGACGGCGGCGAGCTGGATGTCCTCGCGGGCGGGCTCGCTGAGAGAGCGCAACAGGGGCTCCGTGGTTCGCTTGTTCGGTGATCGTTGAACTTCAACCGTACCTCCCGCTGTGGCGGAAGGTGCGGTCCGGTGCGGCGGCCACCATCCAGATCGAAAAGGACGGTCCGATATGGCGGCCGGCCCGTCACCTCGTACGGCCGCCGTTGAGGGCCGGTTCGCGGACCGTCGACTCGTCGCCGCGTGACTCACCGCGCACCACGCGGAGCGACCGGCTCCCCCACGTTTCGACACGGACTGCCCATCCCTCGTCCGTCAACCCGCGTGCGAGATCCAGGGCCTGGTGGGGCGGCACCGTGAAGACGGCACGGCCTCCGGTCTCGTCGGCTCCGTAGTCCAGACCGCCGCCTGGGCAGTGTTGCCTGTCAACTCACCGGCCAGGTCCAACAGTTGGGATAGGGCTCCGGACTCGTCGGCGAAGGCCACGGCCACGGTGACCGTACCGGGTCTGGTTCCGGCCTGCGTCCCCGTCACCCGGGCCCGTCCGGCGACACCGCGGGCGAGCATGTCGGTCAGCACTGCTCCGTCCACCGCAAGCGCGCCGCCCCGGTCCGGACTCAGGGCGCGGAGGGTTCCTATGACCTGCGAGAGGTCCGCACTCACCAGGTCCAGGACGTCCGCCACGTCCGCCGCGTTCTGCTGGAGGATGTCCGCCCAGAGGACGGGGTCCGCGGCGGCGATCCGGGTCACGTCCCGCAGCCCCGTCCCGGCGAGCCGTACGGCAGCGTCGGGGGCGGGTATCAGCCGCGCCGCCATCAGGGCGGCCAGCACATGCGGCACGTGGGATGTCAGAGCGACGACCCGGTCATGGAGCCCGCTGTCCATCACCATGGGCACCGCCCCGCAGGTAGCCACCATGCTCAGGGTCCGGTTGAGCGTCTCGCCATCTGTCTGCGATGAGGGCGTGAGCACCCACGTACGGTCCTGGAACAGGTCGGCCCGCGCCCCGAGCGGCCCGGAGCACTCCCGGCCCGCCAGGGGGTGGCCCCCTATGAAGGTGGACGTGTCCACCCCGAGCTTCGCGAAGTGCCGTTCGGTAGCCCGCTTGACGCTGGCGACGTCGGTGTAGCTGTGCGCCAGCCGCTGCCGTTGCCACTCGGACAGGACCGGTCCCACCATGCTCGGCGGCACGGCCAGCACGGCCAGGTCGACCGGTTCCCTGGGCGCCGTCGGCGTCCCGGCCCCCAGGGAGGCGGCCGTTCGGACCGCCACGGCGTCGGTGTCCACAAGATGCACCTGGACGCCGGCCCGGCTGAGGGCGAGGGCCACCGACGTGCCGATCAGGCCGGTCCCGACCACGGCCGCGGTCCGCAGGATCACCGCGCGCTCCCCGCGACCGGGGCACGGCCGGCTGCCCACCGCGGCACCTCGGGCAGCAGAATCCGGGCCCGGTGAAAGGTGCTACGGGCAGACATCGTCAGCTGCCGGTTCACGGCCATGAATCGTTCCTTTCCCAGCGGTCGGGTGGTACCCGCGTGGCCTGCGCGCCGCTCGGGAGGACCGTGCCCTCAGAGGACGACATCGACCCGGTAGCGCCGCAGCCACGCGTCGAGCTGGAGGATGCGGGGCAGCATCGGCGGTGGGCTGAAGGAACCCGAGCCGCTCTCGGTCGCACGGACCATGCCCGCGACGGCATCCGTGTCGATCAGCGCGAGAACCGGCGAGGAACGGTCGGCCAGCAGTGCGCGGGCCCGCCCTCGGGTCGCCGCCAGATAGGCGGAGCCGACCCCCGACGGGAAGGCGCTCTTGGGCCGGTCGACGATGGCGTCGGGCACCAGTCCCCGGGCGGCCCGGCGCAGGACACTCTTCTGGACACCGTCGGCAGTGTGCAGGGACCAGGGAATGTTCCAGGCGTACTCGACGAGGCGGTGAACGCAGAGCGAGAGCCAGGTGCCAGCGGCGTCGGGTCCACGGCACACCATGGTCTGGGTCATGGCCTCCACCGTGTCCTTCTCCTGGGTGAGGTCACGTTCCCAGTCGGCCCGGCCGGCGATTCCACACATGCTTTCTCCTTGAAGATCTCTGCTTCGGTTACGTGTCGTACCGCGACGACACGGGTGCGGCACGATCGAGGGGTGCCGGAAACGCCGCCGGACCGGTTCAGTCCCCGGTGGGGCCGCCCTCGGTCCTGCAGGTCCAGCTGCAGCCCCGGTCGGCGAGTTCGTGAGAGAGCGTGGCTCCCAGCTGCTCGGCGGTGCGGTAGCGGAAGTCGACGCAGAACTCGCAGGGCCGCTTCAGGGTCAGTTCGACGCCCTGCTGCTGGACACGCTCCCGGTAGTCGTAGATGCCGCAGCGCCGGACTTCCAGGTGCTTGGTCCCGTCGGCTTCCGTGGTGGTGTAGTCGGAACCGTAGACGTCGAGCATGCTCGCCAGGCCGTCCAGGAGGCTGCGTGCCTGGTCCGCGGGGTCGAGCGGCCGCTTCCTGGTCGACTCGGCCGTGATCCCGGCCATGTACTCGGTCCACTCCGGGAGCCGTTCCGCTCCCATGTACTTCTCAATCGCCGCCTGGGGGCGGAAGTAGACCCCGAGGACGAACTGGGCCTTCTCGGCATCTGTCATGGCAGTCATTCAGCTGGCCTTTCCTTCGGGGCTCGATGCCGGGGCGGTGGAGGAGGCGCCGACGGCCCCCGGCTCGGCTGCGTCGGCGGTACGGGTCCGGGAGACCAGGACCAGGGGAACGACGATGAGCGTGCACAGCGCGCACAGCGCACCGATGACGAAGAAGCTGGAGCCGGCCGACAGCAGCGCGGTGGCGGCCGCGGTGCCCACCATGACCCCGACGTACTGGGAGGACGCGTTCAGCGACAGCGCCGTCCCACGGGCGCGGGGGCTCAGCTCGCTGACGAGGGTGGTCAGGGATGCCTGGCCGAAGCCGATCGCGGCGCCCCAGATGCCCTGCACCACGATCGCCGCCACGAGGGAGCCGGTGGTCAGGGAGAAGACGACGACGGCGAGCGCGGCAGCGACGCCGGCGATGGCGATCACCAGGCGGCGTCCGTACCGGTCGGCCGTCCTGCCGCCGTAAAGGTTGCCGAGCACGCTGCAGGCGCCCGCCAGCAGCATGGCCAGGCCGGTCTGTCCGGTGGTCAGGGAATAGGCGGACCGGTAGAACTCGCCGACGTTGGCGAACATGCCCTGCAGGCCCGCGCTCCAGAACATCGTCGAGCCGAGCACGAACAGCACGGGCTTCATCGACAGAGCGGCCTTGAACTGACCGATGTACACCTTGACCGGCCCGCCGGGCAGTTGGCGGGGCGGCTGACCGCCGGGGAACCGCAGCGCGGCCCATACCAGGGCCACGGCGCCCAGCGCACCGATGCCGAAGAAGCACCAGCGCCAGGAAGCCACCTGGGCCACCAGGGCGCCGGCCGGCACACCGATGACCGAGGAACCCATGAGCATGCCGGTGATCACGCCGATGGCGGAGCCACGGCGCTCCGGCGGGACCCGGTCGGAGACGGCCGCGAAGACGCTCGGCAGCAGCATGGCCGCACCGAGACCGGCCAGGGCGCGGAACGCCAGGGTGAGGGCGAAGCTGGAGCCCACACCGGTCAGCGCGGTGCTGACCGAGAAGACCACCAGGCCGGCCAGGGCGGTGGGCTTGCGGCCCCAGCGGTCGGAGACGGGGCCGAACAGGGGCCCGACCACGGCGTACACCAGGGCGTACGCGGTCACCAGCAGGCCCCCCGAGTGGGCGGAGGTGTGGGTGGCCTCGGCGATGCTGGGGATCAGGGGTGACACGACGAGCGTGTCGGACCCGACGAGCAGGGCGGCGAAGGCGCCGACGGTGAGCAGGGCCTTGGTGGGCGCGTCGAAGGACGCGGGCCGGCCGGTGCCGTCGGCGGTGGCGGTGGCGGTGGCGGTGGCGGACATGATTCCTCCGTGGGGGGACGTTGCGGTCAGGAGCCTGCCGGGGAGAGGGCGTGCAGGGCGGCTGTGGCGCCGGGCAGGCCCCCGCCGAACTCGGGTGGGGGGATGAGCGCGATGATCGTGGTGTCGATGCCGGCGGCCACGAAACGCTCCAGGTGCTCCCGG
This sequence comes from Streptomyces sp. NPDC051578, assembly GCF_044454045.1. Lineage (NCBI taxonomy): Bacteria > Bacillati > Actinomycetota > Actinomycetes > Kitasatosporales > Streptomycetaceae > Streptomyces > Streptomyces sp. NPDC051578. The sequence goes on along the minus strand of NZ_JBITDH010000007.1, from coordinate 222,060 downwards.
CACTCCTCAGGGCTGCCGTGCACGAACAGTTCGTCCAGCAGCCGGTCGGGCAGCAGGGTCTGCGCCCGGTGCCAGTCGCCGGCGAGCCAGGCTTCGCGCATGGGCCCGAGCAGGTCGGCCCGTCCCAACCAGGAGTGGAACGCCCAGTAGGTGCGGGCCATGAGCATCGGGGTCAGCACGCGCCGCCCGATCATGCGGCCGAGCTCCCGGTCGGCGGTCGGGCACACGAAGAAGCGCCCGAGGGCGCGATCACCAACGTCCTGACCGTCGAGGACGTACCGTGTGTCGCCAAGGAGTTCCGCGCCGAGGGCGGGGGCAAGGAGCTGATCGGCCTCGCGGGCGGCGAGCCGCAGCATGCCCGGCCTGAGGGCGCCGAGCATCACGCGCGGCGCCCTGGGCGGGAGCTGGGACAAGTGGAATCCCTTGATGCGGAAGGTGTCGAAGTCCCCCTGGACCAGCTCACCGTGGAACGCGGTGCGCAGGAACCGGGCGGTGTCCCGCACGTGCCGGTAGGGCTCGCGGAACGGAATGCCGTTGATGTCCTCGACGAACGGCGGGCCGGAGGCCCCGATCCCGACGACCACCTCTGCGTCGGTCGCCTCAGCCAGGGTCGCCGCCGTCATCGCCAGGGTGGCGGGGCCGCGGGTCTGGGCCGGGATCACCGAGGTGCCCAGCCGTAGCGATGGGCACCAGGCGGCGGCGAGCGCGAGGGGGGTGAAGGCGTCCGGACCCGCCGACTCGGCGGTCCAGACATCCGTGTAGCCCCAGTCGGGCGCCCTCTCCAGAAGCGTCCGGTGTTCTCTGAGCGGTAACCCCGGGATCGGGATCGAGAATCCTGCGCGGTGTGTCATGGCTTTCTCCAGGCGTCTCGGCTGCCGGAACGGCAACAGACCCTGACACTATGCATAGTTCGCTGGTTCTACAATCTACGAACTAGCCACCTCGGCAAGGGTCTTCCGGACGATGTCCGCGATCGGGGCCGGAAGTCGGCCCGGTCGGCCCCAGTTGCGCTCCTCGTCCGAGTCCAGCACGCGGGACAGCTTCCAGCCCAGGTACTGGCCCAGCGACGCCAGCGGAGGAAGCTGCTCCACCGCCCGGACCACCAGCCGCTTGCCGGGGAAGAGGTCCGCCAGCGTGTCCGCCATCTCCTCCGCCCAGGAAGGCGACGGCGGCTCGTCGGTCGTGGTCAGGCACAGCACGTCGTCGCCGCGCAGGATCAGCATGTAGTTGAGGACGACCGGCCGGGGAGCGGTCTGCGCCCACATCCTCGCCTCGACGTCGTTCTGCCGGATCCCCCGGTCGGACAGCGGCAGGACGTCCTGCGACCGACCTTGGGTGCGCAGCACCGGCAGCGCCAGGCCGCACGCGCAGCTGCCGGAGTCGGTCTCGACCAGGTCACCGGTGCGGTAGCGCAGCAGCGGCCGGCCGTCCAGATCGAGGGTGGTGACGACGAGTTCGCCGCGGTCCGGGCTGCCGTCGATCAGCCGAGTCCCCGAGTCGTCCAGCAGTTCCAGGACGTAGCTCTGGGTCTGTAGGTGCAGCGAGCCCTCCTCGCAGCTGAGGGCGGTGGTCCCGGTCTCGGACGAGCCATACGCGGCCACGTACGCCGTCGCGCCGGTGAGCCGCTCCATATGGCGCAGGAAGCTCGGGCCGGTCTGCTCGGCCATCAGCAACAGCGTCTTGAACCGCGGCACGGCCGCGCCCTGGCGCCGGGCGAACTGGATCAGCTCCAGCAGCCGGGAGGGCGGCCCGACGAAGACGTTCGCCTTCAGGTCCTCGACCAGCCGCAGAACCCGGCTGTAGTCGCCGGTGATGTTGTCGACCCAGGGGCGCAGCGACATCACGCCCAGGTACTCCAGCACCTTCTCGAACTGGTAGGCGGCCGGCGCGAAGGGAGCGTTGATGAGGATCATCGCCACGTCGCCGGGGCTCACGATCTGGCCCCACATTTCGCCGATTTGACCGTGTTGACCACCAGATCGTCCACGGCCTTGGGCGCGGCGATCGGGTTGCCGGTCGTCCCCGACGACTCGTAGTAGTGCACGAACTCGTTGAGCTGCCGGGTAAAGGCCCCCTGCCCCAACCTGCTCGGCAGAGGCTTCTCCAGGAGCGGCAGGGACGGGAGGACCTCGTCGCACCGAGCCAGCGTAGGCGAGCACCATGGCCATCTGCAGGAGTGTCTTCAGCTTGCCGCTGACCTGGTCGGCCCGAGCCCCGGGCGAGCGCTACCAGAACACCGACGACATCGTCGCCGCGCGGGGGCGCACGGTCGCCGGCATCTTCATCGAGGAAGGCGAGCCTGCCACGCGATCGAGAAGGGCCGTTCCAGCAACCATGAGCGAGTCGGTGACGCGGATCAACGCCAGCAGCACGGCCCGCACCGATCGACGACCCGCGGACCGTGGGAGTCCCCCTGGGGCTTTCCAGGACTTCCGGCTGCATGAACAGGCACGAGCGTGAAACACCCGAAAGACCATTACTGCATGTCAGCACCCCGTGATCGGCCAGCCCTGCAGGTCACAACGCTGGCTGGTCTCTTCCGCGGCATCTGAGTCCGGCACGACGACGGCGCCCCGGTCGGCTCACCGGGGCGCCGCGGCTCCGCGCGTCGGGGGGTCAGGACCGGCGGTTCGCCGTCCCCGCCGCTTCCGCGGCGGCGAACGCGATGCCGTCGAGGATGTCGTGCTCCGAGACGACCACCTCCGAGGCGCCGACCCGCTCCATGATCGCGAGGAGGACCAGGGCGCCCGCGCCGATGACGTCGACCCGGCCCGGGTGGATCACCGCGATGGCCTCGCGTTCGGCGTGCGTGGAGGTCAGCATCCGCTCGGCGACCTCGCGGACCTTCTCGTAGGGGATCCGGGAGTGGTGGATCGCCGACGAGTCGTACTCGGGCAGGCCCAGCGCGATCGCGGCGACGGTGGTCACCGAGCCGGCGAGTCCCACCAGGGTGCGGGCCCGGCCCAGCGGCACGGTCTGCGAGGCGAGGTCGAGGGCGGCTTCGACGTCGGCCCGTATGGCGGCGACCTGCGCCCCGGTCGGCGGGTCGGCGACGACGCCGTCCACCACCAGGTGCCGTTCGGTCATCCGGACGCAGCCCACGTCCACGGAACGGGCCGCCTCGACGTGCTCCGAGCCGACCACGAACTCGGTGGAGCCGCCGCCGATGTCCACGACCAGGAACGGCCGCTCCAGGTCGGTGCGGCCCGTGAGTTCCTTGGTGGCGCCGTTGAAGGAGAACTCCGCCTCCTGGTCGCCGGTGATCACCTCGGGCTCCACACCCAGGATGTCCAGCACGCCCTGGACGAACTCCGCGCGGTTCTCGGCGTCCCGCGAGGCCGACGTGGCCACGAAACGCACCCGCTCGGCGCCCAGCTCCTCGATCACCGCCGCGTACGCGCGGCAGGCCGCGAACGTGCGCTCCAGCGCCTCCGGGGCCAGCCGGCCCGTCTCGTCCACGCCCTGGCCGAGCCGGACGATGGTCATCCGGCGGTCGAGCTCCACGAGGTCACCCGTCGCCGGGTCGCAGTCGGCGACCAGCAGGCGGATGGAGTTCGTACCGCAGTCGATGCCCGCGACCCGGATCACTGCGACGACTCCTTCTCCCCGGTGCACGGCGTGACGCAGGGCCCCTTGGACCACCACTCGGGCAGCATCGCCAGCGCCTCGTCGCCGAACGGGTTCACCCCGGGCCCGGCCGCCAGCGAGTGGCCGACCAGGACGTGCAGGCACTTCACCCGGTCCGGCATGCCACCGGCGCTCGGGAAGCCCTGGAGCACCTCGATGGCGTCGCGGCGGGTGATGTAGTCCTCGTGCGCGGCCCGGTAGGCGGCGGCCAGCTCCGGGTCCTCGGCGAGCCGCGCCTGCATCTCCCTCATCACGCCGTTGGCCTCCAGCGTGCCGATGGCTCCGGCGGCGCGCGGGCAGGTCAGGTAGTACAGCGTCGGGAAGGGGGTGCCGTCGGGGAGCCGGGGCGCGGTCTCCACGACGTCCGGCTGCCCGCAGGGGCAGCGGTGGGCGATGGCGCGCAGGCCGCGCGGCGGGCGGCCGAGCTGCTGCTCGAACGCCTCGATGTCCGCGGCGGTCGGCTCGGTTCGGTCGGTCTGGGGCGGGGGCGTCTGCATGCCTGGAGTGCGTCTCTTCGTTTCGTGTGGGTGGTCTGGGTCAGTCGCCGGGCCGGTCGGCCTTGTCGACGCCGTCCCAGACGTTCGAGTACCAGGGCCGGTCGGAACCGGCCTGCCCGGTGCGGCGGTGCTCGGCGGCCTCGGCCCCGGGGTCGTTCATGATGTAGCCGATCTCGCCCGGGCGCAGGAAGTGCAGGTGCTTGCGCGCCTGCTGCTCGGCGTAGGCCGGGTCCTGCCAGCGGGCCTTCTCGTCGCGCAACTGTTCGAGGCGTTTGCGCGCGCCGTCGGCGGCCCGCTGCTGGTCCGCGATCTCCGAGCGCTGGGACACGTACTGGCGCATCGGATAGGCGAGGGCGACGACCAGCGTACAGAGGACGAGCACCAGCAGCGCCGCCCGGCCGGTGAGCCGGCTGCGGCGGACCTGGCGGCGCGACTGCGAGCGGTAGACGTGGGCGGCGGTCCGCTCACCGAGTTGCTTGAGCCTCGTCGCGGTCGAGAAGGTGGAGAACCGATCCCGGTTCCCGGCCATGGCCCCGCCTCCCCTTCACCCGCAGTACGCAATACGTCCCCGCACACGGTACGGGACCGAGTGCGGGGACGTACGGAGGCAAGAGGGTAATTACCCCTCGCCATCACACCTGCCTGCTGTGCCTACTGGTCCGCGGGACGGAACCGCGGGAACGCCGAGCGGCCCGCGTAGACGGCGGCGTCGTCGAGGATCTCCTCGATGCGCAGCAGCTGGTTGTACTTGGCGACACGGTCCGAGCGGGCCGGGGCGCCGGTCTTGATCTGGCCGCAGTTCACCGCGACCGCGAGGTCGGCGATGGTGACGTCCTCGGTTTCGCCGGAGCGGTGCGACATCATGCACTTGAAGCCGTTGCGCTGCGCCATCTCGACGGCGTCCAGCGTCTCGGTCAGCGAACCGATCTGGTTGACCTTGACGAGCAGGGCGTTCGCGGAGCCCTCCTCGATGCCGCGGGCCAGGCGCTCCGGGTTGGTGACGAAGAGGTCGTCGCCGACGATCTGGACCTTGGAGCCCAGGCGGTCGGTGACGGTCTTCCAGCCGGCCCAGTCGTCCTCGAACAGCGGGTCCTCGATGGAGACGAGCGGGTACGCCTCGACGAGCTCGGCGTAGTACTCGGTCATCTCGGCGGCCGAGCGGGACTGGCCCTCGAACTCGTACTTGCCGTCCTTGTAGAACTCGGACGCGGCGACGTCGAGCGCGAGCGCGATGTCCTTGCCCGGGGTGTAGCCGGCCTGCTTGATGGCCTCGACGATGAGGTCGAGCGCGGCGCGGTTGGACTCCAGGTTCGGGGCGAAGCCGCCCTCGTCGCCCAGGCCGGTGGACAGGCCCTTGGTGTGCAGGACCTTCTTGAGGGTGTGGTAGACCTCCGCGCCCCAGCGCAGCGCCTCGGAGAAGGACTCCGCGCCGATCGGGGCGATCATGAACTCCTGGATGTCGACGTTGGAGTCGGCGTGCGACCCACCGTTGAGGATGTTCATCATCGGGACGGGCAGCAGGTGCGCGTTCGGGCCGCCGAGGTAGCGGAAGAGCGGCAGGTCCGAGGCCTCGGACGCGGCGTGCGCGACGGCGAGGGAGACGCCGAGGATGGCGTTGGCGCCGAGGGAGGCCTTGTTGTCGGTGGCGTCCAGGTCGAACATGGCCTGGTCGATCAGCCGCTGCTCGGTGGCGTCGTAGCCGACGAGCTCCGGGCCGATCTGCTCGATGACGGCGAGGACGGCCTTCTCGACACCCTTGCCCATGTAACGGTTGGGGTCACCGTCACGGAGCTCGATGGCCTCGAATGCACCGGTGGAGGCGCCGGACGGGACTGCAGCACGGCCGGTGCTGCCATCGTCGAGGCCCACCTCGACCTCGACCGTGGGGTTGCCTCGGGAGTCCAGGATTTCCCGGGCTACGACGACGTCGATGGACGGCACGAGCATCTCCTTCTGGGATGTGACGCTGGGTGTGCGGTGGCGGGTGGCCGTGGGACGGCCCTGCCGACTAGAGCCTAACCGGCTCCGGGCACTGGACCGGCCGACCGCCCGGGTCCTGGGACGAAAAACCGGCCGGACACCCGTTTTCCAGGACAAAGGGTGCGCCGATCGGCCCGCTCCGGGTCCGGTTGCGGGCCGGGCCCGCACGCGCACGCACCACCGCCCGGCGCGTGGGGGGACGCGCCGGGCGGTGGTCGGAATCGGTGTTACCCGATGGTTCAGCCGAGCTTCAGCTTCTGGCCCGGGAAGATCAGGTCGGCGTCGGAGACGGTGTCCTTGTTGAGCTCGAACAGCTTCTCCCAGCCGCCCTTGACGCCGTTCACCTGGGCGATGGTGCCCAGGGTGTCGCCCTCCTTGACCTCGTACGAGCCGTTGCCCGCCTTCGGGGCCTCGGTCTTCGGCGCGGCCTTCGGGGCCGGGGCGGCCTCGGAGCGCTCGGAGCGGGTGACCGGGGCCTCGGGCCGCTTGGTCTCCTTCTTCGGCGCCGGCGCGGCCTTGGTCTCGGTCTTCGGCTTCGGCTTGGGCGCCTCGGCCGCGCCGCCGCCGCTGTACGAGGAGTTCGACAGGCCCACGCCACAGGACGGCCACGCGCCCTTGCCCTGGCTCTTGAGGACCTTCTCGGCGACGGCTATCTGCTGGGACTTCGAGGCCTGGTTGGCCTGGGCGGCGTACGCCTTGCCGCCGTAGGCGGCCCAGGTGGAGGACGAGAACTGCAGGCCGCCGTAGTAACCGTTGCCGGTGTTGATGGCCCAGTTGCCGCCTGACTCGCAGGCTGCGACGCGGTCCCACTCGGAGGCGGTCGCGGCGCTGGCGGAGCCGGCCGCCATGAGCGGCGCGGCGACGGCGACACCGGCGACACCGGCGAGCGTGACGATGCGGGTGGTCCGCTCAATGGCCGTGGCGCGGCGGTGCTTGCCCTTGCCGGAAAGCAGCATGGAGTTTCTCCTCACCGACGCCTGCGAGGTGAGCTGTCGGGTTCGGGCGAGTGAGTTGCCCGGCCGCGCGACCAGCGCGCGGCTTAACCCCTAGCCGGTTCCCCGGCCGTCTCTCAACGGCCGTTCCCGGCGCCTACCTTGGTTCCCCCGCTCCTGCCTTCGGCGCTTTACGCGACGACTGTTCTCTCCGTCCGCCGGCAGGATTCGGCGATGCGGTCGAAGAGGCTCGCGGTGGCGAGCGATTCAGAAGGTAGACAGGTCTCTCCCCGATGTTCAACGAGGGACATCGGGGAGAAATCGACCTGCTTGCGTTCCGCTTAAGGGCGTTTTCGCAGGTGAGGGCGGGGTTTGCGGGAGCTTCGGTACGAGACACGCCAGTTGACCGGAAGAGACGCATGTCTCACTTGCGGATAACGGGCATTCAGCTCTTTACGGCCGTCCGAAGTGCCCGTTATTTCTTGGTTAGATCCAGATTCTGACCGGGCTTGATGAGGTCGGCGTCGCTGCCGATGACCTGCTCGTTGGCCTTGTAGAGCGCGTTCCAGCCCCCCTTGAGCCCCTGGGCGTCCGCGATGGCGGTCAGGCTGTCGCCCGCCTTCACCGTGTACGTGGGGTCCGACGCGGCGTCAGGCGCCGCCGCGGGCGTCTCGACCGCGGCCGGGCCGCGGTGCTTGCCGCCGCCCTCCGTCACGGAGTCGGCCGCGGGTGCGTTCGGCGCGGCGGAGGGGGTCCCGGTCGCCGGGGCGGCGGGCGTGGAGGGCGCCCCGGAGGGGGACGGCGTGGTGGGGGTCGCGGAGGTGCCCGGGGTGGCGGGGGCGCCCGGGAGGGTCGGGGTCGCGGGGGCGGTGGCGTTCGGGTCGCCCGGCAGCGTCGGCGTCGGCGTCGCGGGGTCCGGGTCGGGCATGACGGGCAGCCCGCTGTTGGGCGCGAGCGGCGCGATGGGCAGCGTGAACGGCGCCGTGGCGGCCGGACCCGGGGCGGCGGGCGCCGGGGCGGCCGGGGTGGGCGCGCCGAAGTCGGTGGCGGGGTCGGCCGAGCCGGTGCCCGGCACCGCGTCGGGGCGCGAGGGGCTGGGGGCGACCTGCCGCGGGGAGCCGAGGGCGCCGGGGTCGACGTCGGCGGCGGGGCCGTCCTTGACGAGACCGGACGACGCCGCGCACAGCGGCCACGCCTGGGGGCCCTGCGAGGCGAGCACCCGCTCGCCGACGGCTATCTGCTGGGACCGGCTGGCGAGGTCGGGGCGCTTGGCGAATTCGAGCCCGCCGGCGTTGTTCCACTGCTCCTGCGTGAACTGGAGCCCGCCGTAGGCCCCGCTGCCGGAGTTGGCGCTCCAGGTACCGCCGCTCTCGCAATCGGCGACGCTGTCCCAGGTGGACGTGTCCGCTGCCGAGGCGCTGGTGGCCGCGAGCAGCGGCAGTGCCAGCGCGGAGCCCGTGACTCCGGCGGTTACGACCAGGGCGGGTACCTGGCGGGGGCGTCTGTGGCGGCCGTTCCCGGAACGCATGTAGTACACCTTTCGCATAACGGCTGGGTAACGGCAGAACCTAGCCGCCTTCGAACGCATGTCACAAGTTCGGCCGGGAACTGACTCCGGGTCAGGCGGCGCCCACGCCGGCCCTCACGTGTTTCGGGGTGTGAAGCGGACCGGAAGGGTGCGCAGGCCACGCATGATCAGTCCGCCGCGCCAGCGCAGGTCCGCAGGCGGAACAGCCAGTTCCAGATCTGGCAGACGCATCAGCAAACTCGCGAGGGCGGTCTGCCCTTCGAGCCGGGCGAGCGGCGCGCCGAGGCAGTAGTGGATCCCGTGGCCGTACCCGAGGTGCTGATTGTCACTGCGGGACAGGTCCAGGGTGTCCGGATCCGCGAACCGCCCGGGGTCGCGGTCGGCGGCCGCGAGGACCACCAGGACCGGGTCGCCGGCCGCGATGTGCTGCCCGCCGAGGAGGAACGGCTCGGTGGCGAAGCGCCAGGTCGCCAGCTCCACCGGGCCGTCGTAGCGCAGGAGTTCCTCGATGCCCGTGGCCAGCAGCGCGCTCTCCCCGGCGGCGAGCGAGGTCTGCAGGCGCTCGCGCTGACCGGGGTTCATGAAAAGGGCGTGCAGCCCGTTGCCGATCAGATTGACGGTCGTCTCGAAACCGGCGAACAACAGGATGAAAGCCATCGCCGTGGCCTCGGCCTCCGTCAGGTGGTCGCCGTGGTCGCTGGCGCGGATGAGGTCCGAGATGAGGTCATCGCCCAGATCATCCCTTTTGCGGTGGATGAGTTCGCCGAGGTACGTCCGCATCTGCTTGACCGAGCGGGCCACACCACCGCGCGGTCCGCCGCCGTGCCGGATCATCATCCCGGCCCAGTCCCGGAAGTCGTCCTGGTCCTCGCGCGGGACGCCGAGCATCTCGCAGATGGCGTAGATGGGGAGCGGGAACGCGAACTCGTGGATGAGGTCCGCCTCGCCCCTGCCCTCGAACTGGCCGATGAGGTGGTCGGTCAGTTCCTGCACGCGCGGGGTGAACTCGGCGACCCTGCGCGGGGTGAACGCCTTCGACACCAGCCGCCGCAGCCGGGTGTGGTCCGGCGGGTCGATGTTCAGCAGGTGCGTCATCAGCTCCGCCTTGCGCTCGCCCGGGATCCCGGTCTTGCCCTTGGCGTGCGCCGGCTCCGCGTGGTGCGCGGGGTTCTTGCTGAGCCGCTGGTCGGCGAGGGCCTGACGGGCGTCCGCGTAGCGGGTCACCAGCCACGCCTCGACCCCGCTGGGCAGCTTCGTGCGGTGCACGGGCGCGTGCTCGCGCAGCCAGGCGTACGCCGGATACGGGTCGGTGGCGAACTCCCAGTCGAACAGGGTGGGGCCCTGGGGGGAGGAGGGGTCTTCGGGGGCTGCGGGAGTCTGCTCGTGCACCCGTCGACCGTATCCCGGCCGCCGGCCGGCACCCGCTATGGCCGGTTCGTCGGGGCTGGCCGTAGATGTGCCGTCGCTTGACCCGGCCGCTCGCGCCGTTCCTACTTCGGTCCTGTGGACGTGAGGATCTTGAAGAGCAGCTTCGCGGTGGTGGAGAGACGCGCCGAGCACGCGGCCAGGTTCTTCTACTCCCACCTCTTCTGGCACCACCCCGAGCTCCGCGGGCTCTTCCCCGCCTCCGCCGAGGAGATGCAGCGGCAGCGGGACCGGCTGTTCGCCGCCCTCACGCATGTCATCGCCCAGCTGGACAGCGAGTCGCTCCTCCCCTATCTCCGCGACCTCGGCCGCGACCACCGCAAGTTCATGGTCGGTCCCGAGCAGTACGCGGCCGTCGGCAGCAGCCTGCTGGCCGCGCTCGCCGAGGCCGCCGGGGAGGCGTGGACCCCGGCCGTGGCGCGGGCCTGGACCGAGGCGTACCGGGTGATCGCCGGGGTGATGACCACCGCGGCCGAGCAGAGCGAGGACCCGCCCTGGTGGGACGCGGAGGTCGTGCGCCGGCTGCGGTACGGGCGGGACCTCGCCGTCCTGACCCTGCGCCCGCACGCCCCGCTCGGCTACCGGCCCGGCCAGTACGTGAGCGTGAGCAGCGACCGCGTCCCGGCCGTCTGGCGCACGTACTCCCTGGGCAACGCGCCCCGCCCCGACGGGACGGTCGACCTGCACGTCAGCCGGATCGAGGGCGGCCGGCTCAGCACCGTCCTGACCGGCGGCACGGACCCGGGCGAGGTGCTGCGGCTGGGCGCGCCCGCCGGCGGGACGACCCTGCGCCGCGAGGGCCGCCCCGTCACGTTCATCGCCGCCGGCACCGGCTGGGCCCCCGTCCGGGCCCTGCTGGAGGAACTCGCGCAGCATCCGCCCGATCAGGAGGTACGGCTCTTCGCGGTCGCGCGGGACGCCGCCCACCTCTACGACCGCCCGTTCATCGACGCGTACGCCGCCTCCGGGCGGCTCGCCGTCACCTACGTCACCCCGGCGCCCGGGCAGCACCGCAACGAGGCCACCGGCCGGCTGGCCACTGCCCTCGGGCGGCAGGGGCCGTGGTGGGGGCAGGACGTCTACCTCAGCGGGCCGCCGCAGTTCATCGAGGAGACCGCCCGTCTGCTGGAGGGACTCGGCGCACACCCCATGCGCGTCTTCCACGACACCGTGCCCGTCCCGGCCGCCGGTGGCGGCCACGGTCCGGACGGGCGCCCCCTCGGCTTCGGCGAGTGGTTCCTCAGCCGGCCCTCACCGCACTGGCACAACCCCGCGGCCCGCGCGCCCCGCCGGCCCTGACCACTCCCCTACCACTCCCCTACTACTGCCCTCCCCTACTACTGACCTCCCCTACTACTGCCGCTGCGACTACTCCTGCGCTGCGACGCCCTCCGCCGCGCGGATCGCCGCCCGGTAGGCGCGGGCCGCCGCGCGCAGCGCCGTCTCGGGGTCGATGCCCTGCGCCTCGGCGCGCGCCGCCAGTTCCAGCAGTTCGTAGCCGATGCCTTCGCCCCGGGGCAGCTCCACCTCTACGGCGGCCGCCCTGGCGCGGCCCGCCAGCTTGGCCGCGAGCGCCAGCCCGGGCTGGCCCAGCGGGACGCCGTCGGTGACCGACTCCCGCTGCTTCTCCACCGCCTTGGTGCGCTGCCAGTGCGCGCTGACGTCCTCGGGGGTCTCGGCCGCCTCGTCGCCGAAGACGTGCGGGTGGCGCCGGATCAACTTCTCGACCAGGTTCCCGGCCACGTCGTCGATGGAGAACGGCTCCTGCGTGTCCTCCTGCGCGATCCGCGCGTGGAAGAAGACCTGGAGCAGGACGTCGCCCAGTTCCTCCCGCAGCTCCTCGCGGTCGCCCGCCTCGATGGCCTCGACCAGCTCGTACGCCTCCTCGATGGCGTACTTCACCAGCCCCTCGTGGGTCTGGCGGGAGGTCCAGGGGCATTCGCGGCGCACCCGGTCCATGACCTGGACCAGATCGAGGAGGCGGGCGCCGGGCAGGTCGTAGGAGCCGGGCATCAGCTCCAGGTCGGGCATGGCGACCCGGCCGGAGCCGGCCAGGCGGGCCAGTCCGTCGGTGAGCCGCCGGTCGCCCTCACCGGCCGGCAGCACGACGACGGTGCGGCCGCCGGCGCACGCCTCGACGAGGGCGTGGGCGTCGGGGTCCTCGTGCTCCACCTCCACGCCCGCCTCGCGCAGGTACGGCAGCTGCGGGTGGTCGGGGTCCGCGCACAGCACCCGGTCGGCGGCGTGCAGGGTCTGCCACGCCGACCAGGACAGCAGGCCGGGGGCGACCCGGTGGCTGGTGGTCAGCAAGACGATGCGGCCGGTGGGCTCGGAGGGCGGCGCGTGCTCAGTCACCCTCCGAACCTACCTCCGCGCCCACGGGTCACGTCCCGGCGGGTGCCTGATCCGGCCGGGTCTGCTGGGTGATCCACGGGGTCGTCTCGTCGCCGAGCAGGATCTGCCGCGCGTCCCAGCGGCCGTAGCGCGGGTTCACCTGGACGTGCAGCGCCTTCGCGGCGGCGCTCAGCTTCTCCAGCGCCTTGTCCTGGTTGCCGTAGTGCTCGAACAGCTTGTCCCGCAGCAGCTTGAAGCGGGTGTCCGCGTCCATCTGGTCCGGGGCGAGCTGGGCCTGCTGGAGGGCCGCCGTCTCCAGCGCCGCGGGGGTGCCCGCCTGCTGGAGCTGGGCCTTGCGGACGTCCTCGATCTCCTTGGTCGTCACGCTGACCCCGGCGTCCTTCGCGGCGCGCTCCAGCACGGCGGACTGGATCATCCGGTTCAGCTTGGACCGGTCCAGGCGGGGCGTCGCCTCGATGAGCTGGGCGCCCTGATCGGAACGGTTCTGCGCGCTGCGGACCTCGTTCACCTGGGCCTGGAGGGCGGAGGTGGTGATGCGTTCGCCGCCCACGACGGCCGCCGTGCCGGGATGTGCCTGGCCGGAGCAGGCGGACAACAGGGGGGCCGCCGCGAGCAGGGCGGCGGAGACGGAGAGCGCTGTGCGACGGTGCAAAGGAGCCTCCAGGGCCGGGAGATTGTGCGGCAATGCACAAGAAGGCCGTGCGGTGATCGATGGTATGCAGTCGGGGGGTTCCGAGCCACCGGTTCGACCAACGATCCGCGCGGTGTCGGGGTGCGCCGCGCGTGCGCGGCGGCCCGCGGGCGGGGCTCGGTCGTGCGGCGCCTGTTCGTGCCGGCGCCACCGGGCGGTCACCGCGCGGACCGGTGCCGCTGTCAGGGTCGGCCCACCATGTCGACACCGCACCGCTCCCGGCGCCGCACCTCACTCCTGGGTGCGGTACTCGCCGCCCTGACCACCGCGGCCGCCGAGTGCGCGGGCGACGCCCTCGCACGCGTCTTCCCGTACGGGCACCGCCACCGCAGCGTCAACGACCTCGGCAACCAGTTCGTACCCTTCCACGCGCACCTGTGGGACCTGCTGCACGGGCGCGCCGGGGGCGGGATGCTGCTCAACTGGCAGTCCGGGTACGGCACGAGCTTCCTGCCCGACTACGGCACGTACCTGAGCAGCCCTTTCGCCCTGCTGGTCGGGCTCTTCCCGCGCGCCGAGACCGACCTGGCGGTGTACGTCGTCACCGTGCTCAAGACGGCCGTGGCGGGGGCGGCGACGGCCTGGCTGCTGCGCACGCAGCGCCGCGGGCCGTGGTGGGCGGCGGGACTGCTGGGCGCCTCGTACGCGCTGTGCGGCTGGTCGGTGATCGAGGCGTCCTACAACCCCATGTGGCTGGACGGGCTGATCGCGTTCCCGCTCCTGTGTCTGACGGGTGAGTGGGCGCTGCGCGGGCGGCGGCCGGTGGTCGGGGTGGCGGTGGTGGCGCTGTGCTGGACGGCGAACTTCTACACCGCCTACATGGCGACGCTGGGCGCCGCGCTGGTGCTGCTGGTACGGGTGGTGCTGACCGGGGACGGCGTGCGGGAACGGCTGCGGGTGGCGGGGCGGGCGGCGGTGACGACCACGTCGGGCGTGGCCCTGTCCGCGCCGGTGCTGCTGCCGGTGTTCCTGAGCTCGAAGCGGGCCTACCCGGGCTGGTCCAAGGAGTTCCGGCCGGTGCCGGCGGCCGACCTGCTGGCGCGGCTGCTGCCCGCCACCTACTCCTTCTCCTCCCCGGCCCTGTTCGTGGGCACCGGGACGCTGCTGCTGGCGGCCGCGCTGCCGTTCCACCGCGCGCTGCCGCTACGGGTCCGGCTGTGGTGGGCGGGCCTGGTGGTGGCGGTGCTGCTGTCCCTCCAGTGGACGCCGACCCATCTGGCCTGGCACGTCTTCGCGACGCCGAACGGCAGCCCGTACCGGCAGACCTTCGTCCTCGCCGGGATCGTGGTGATCGCCGCCTGGACGGCGCTGGCGGCGGGCCCGCCCCGCCCCGCGGCCCTGGCGGCGGGGGCGGGGGTGCTGGCCGCCGTCGCGCTCGGCGCGGGCGCGAGCGGGCTCGCGACCGGCTGGGGGTACGCCCTGTTCGGCGCGGGGGCCGCTCTTGCGGCGGCCGCCTGGGCCGCGCACGGCCGCCGCGGCCGGCCCGCCTGGCCGGCGGCCTGGGGGCTGGCCCTGGTCCTGGTGGCGCAGGCCGCGGCGACGACCGCGTACGGGCACCAGGGGACGCTGCGCGGACTGGACGACTACCCCTCCTGGGGCCCCGCCCACGCGGCGCGCGCCCGGGCGCTGGCGGGTGCCGAGGGCTGGCCCGCGTACCGGACCGAGCCGGGCCGGCCCGCCCTGACGGGCAACGACCCGTTGCTGCTGGGCGGGGAGGGCGGCGCCTACTACAGCAGCCACACCCCGGACGTGTTCACCCGCACGATGGCCGCCCTGGGGGCCGGCTGGACCTCGCGGGGCCGCAACGTGCAGAGCCTCGACAACCCCGTCACGGACGCCCTGTTCGCGGTCGGCGCCCGCCTGCGGCCCGACGGCACGCTCATCCGCGCCGACACCCTTCCGCTGGTCACGCTCCGCCCGCCGGGCCCGTCCCCCGCCTACGGGGAGTCCCCCTTCGCCAACCAGGAACTCCTGCTGGGCGCCCGCGTCTACGAGGACCCCGTCGCGCCCGGGGTGTGCCGGGCGGGCACCGAGGCGTTCCTGTGGGCGCCGCAGTACAACGCCACCGCCCGCCTGGCGGACGGTCCCGCGTTCCGCCTCAACTCCACTCCCCCGCGCAACCGGGCCGCCCTCCAGCCGCTGGGCCCCTCCCGGGGCGCCTCCTCCGCCCTGCTCTTCGACGCCCCGGCGCCCGCACGGTGGCAGCTGTCCTGCCTGGACCGGGCCCGCCTGGACGCGGCGGTGGCGGCGCTGCGCGCGTCGGGGCCGGTCGCGGTGCGGGTCGGCGCGTCCGGGGTCGGGGCCACCTTCCGCCCGGGCACCGAGGGCACCGCCGTCCTCGCCGCGCCCGCCATCGCCGGCTGGACCTGCGACGGGCGTCCCGCCGGGGCGCACCTGGGGCTCGTCGCCGTCCCGCTGGACGGCCGCACCACCACGGTGGACTGCTCCTTCCGGCCCCCGGGGCTGCTCCCGGGAACCGCCCTCGCGGCGGCGGCCCTGGCGGTGGTGGCCCTGCGGGCGGCCCGGCGGCGCCTCCGGCGCTGAGTCAGCGGACCTGGCCGAGCCACTGGAGGGTGCGGCGGATCTCCGAGGGCAGCGGGTGGGCCGGCCCGTGGAGGCGGTCCGCGTCGAACAGGAGGCGGACCAGGGTGTCGTGGGCCGCCGCGCGGTCGCCCATGGACAGCAGCAGGTGCGCTATCCGGCGCCGGACCTCCAGCGGCAGGCCCGGGTCCGGGTTGGCGTAGTGGTTCTCGAACAGCGGGAGCAGCGAGCGGTATTCGGCGAGCGCCGCCGCCGGTTCGCCGAGCTGTTCGAGGCACTGCGCGGCGTCGTAGCGAAAGCGCAGCGCCTGGGCGTCCCCGGCCGGGAACTGCTCGGCGAGCCAGCGCAGTTCGGGCAGGGCCCGGCGGTACTGGCCGTCGTCCATCAGCGTGGCCGCGTACTGCTTGCGCAGCGAGCGGACCACCGGCGAGTGCTCCCCGTGCTCGGCGGCGGCCGCCGGGAGGATGCCGCCGAGGATGTCCACGGCCTGGGTGAGCTGCCCCTGGTCCAGGAGCTTGCGCGCCTCGTCCACCGCTCCCGGGATGTCCGGCCGGGGCGCGGCGGGGGGCTGCGGCGGTGCCTGGGGAGCGGTGGCGCGGTCGGGCCAGGGCGCCTGGGGGCGCAGGAACGGCCGGGTGGGGTCGAGCGGGCCGGAGGGGGCGCCGCCCTGGCGGGGCAGCAGCGGGGCGAGGGCCTCGTAGACCGCCTGCGCGGAGGCGGGCCTGTCCTGCGGGTCCTTGGCCAGCAGGTGCAGCAGTACGGCCTCCAGCGCGTGCGGGACCTCCGGGCGTCCGGGGCGCACCGGCGCCGGGGGCTCGTACAGGTGCCGGTGCAGTACGCCCAGCGCCGTCGAACCGGCGAAGGGGACGTTGCCGCTGAGGAGTTCGTAGAGCAGCACGCCGAGCGCGTACAGGTCCGTGTACGGGCCCACCGCGCCGCCCATGGCCTGTTCGGGGGCCATGTAGGCGGGGCTGCCGATGGGGGTGCCGGTGTTGGTGAGGCGGGTGGTGTCGGTGTCCATCACGGAGGCGACGCCGAGGTCCAGCACCAGCACGGTGCCGTCGGGGCGGACCATGATGTTGCGGGGCTTCAAGTCGCGGTGCACGATCGGCACGGCGTGCACCGCCGACAGCACGGAGCACAGCTGCGCGACCACCGCGACGGCCCACTGCCACGGGTAGGGGCTGTGCTCCACCAGGTGGTCGGCCAGGTTGGAGCCGTCGACGTGGCCCATCACCAGGAACAGTTCGTCGCCGTCGTTGCCCGCGTCGTGGACCGTGACCAGGCCGGGGTGGTCGACCTGCGCCGTGACCCGGCATTCGCGCACGAAGCGGCGGCGCAGCTCCTCGGCGACGGTGCCGGGACCTGCGACCTTGTCGGGGCGCAGCAGTTTGACGGCGACGCGGCGGTCCAGGCGCCGGTCGTAGGCGGTCCACACCTGGCCCATGCCGCCCTGGCCGAGGAGGGAGGCGAGCTGGTAGCGCTCGCCGATGAGCCGGTCGGTCACTGCTCGGGGCCCTGCACGGCGGTCCGGTTCGGGTCCTGGTAGGGGCCGCCGGGGGGCGGCGGGGTCTGCTTGCGCAGCAGTTCGCTGAGCTCGTCGAGTTCGGCGCGGACCTGCCCGATGCGCGGGGGCGGCGTCGGCTGCGGCGGGACCTGCGGCGGCGGGGGCGTCGGCAGCGGCGTCTGCGCGGGGGACTGCATCGGCGGCTGGACGGGGGGGTAGCCGTAGGCGGGCGTGGTCTGCTGTTGCGGGCCCGAATAGGGCGGGTTCTGCGCGGCGTACCAGTGCCCGGCGGGGGCGGCGGCCCGCTTCTCGTGGTGGCGGATGTCGGCGACGAGGAAGTACACGCAGGTGGCGAAGCCGGTGAGGAGGATGATGCCGGCGCCGGCGTTGCCCTGCCAGCCGCTGGTGTCCGGGGTCGGGTCCGCGCCGATCAGCGCGACGGAGGCCACCGACAGCAGGCAGCTGAGCGCCAGCAGCGTCCAGTCACGGGTCGCGCGGGTCACTATCGCGAGCCGCAGCATCGTGCCCCAGGCCAGGAATCCGCAGCTGAGGACCGGCAGCAGCGCGAACAGCACGCGCAGCGCCACCACGCCCTCGGTACTGGGCCGGTGGTGATGCTGCGGCGGGATGCCGGGGGCGTGCATCGGTGCTCCTGACGGGCCGTGCGGAAGGGTTGCGGGTATGAGCGTATACAGCGTTTCCGGCCATGGTGAGGGGATGTGCCCAACCGTTGTACGGTCGCCGCACGATCCGCGGCGGGGCGGCCCGGACACCGGCTCCGGACCGCCCCGCGCCGGGTGTTACGAGCCGAGGATGGTGGTGAGGAACTCCCCGGTCCACCCCAGCAGCTCCCGCCCGACCAGCGGCTTCCCGCCGACCTTCGCGGTCTTCGGGCGCGGGATGAGCACCTGTGAGGTGGCGGGCTTGAGCACCGCCCCCGGGTAGAGCCGCTTGAGCCGCAGCTCCTGCGATTCGCGCAACTCCACCGGCCCGAACCGGATGTTGTTGCCCTGGAGGGTGATGTCGCCGACCCCGCAGGCCCGGGCCAGCATCCGCAGCCCCGCCACCAGCAGCAGGTTCTCCACCGGCTCCGGCAGCTTGCCGTAGCGGTCGGTCAGCTCCTCGCGCACGGCCTTGATGTCGGCCTCGGAGTTCGCCGACGCGATGGACCGGTACGCCTGCAGGCGCAGCCGCTCGCCGGGCGCGTAGTCGTGCGGGACGTGCGCGTCGACGGGCAGCTCGATCTTCACCTCCAGCGCCGGCTCCTCCTGCTCACCGCCTTCGACGGCCGCCCGGTAGTCGGCGACGGCCTCGCCGACCATGCGGATGTACAGGTCGAAGCCGACGCCCGCGATGTGCCCGGACTGCTCGCCGCCCAGCAGGTTGCCCGCGCCGCGGATCTCCAGGTCCTTCATCGCCACGTACATGCCGGCGCCCATCTCGGTGTGCTGGGCGATCGTCGCGAGCCGCTCGTGCGCGGTCTCGGTCAGCGGCTTCTCCGGCGGGTAGAGGAAGTACGCGTACCCGCGCTCGCGGCTGCGGCCGACGCGGCCGCGCAGCTGGTGCAGCTGGGAGAGGCCGAAGTTGTCGCCGCGCTCCACGATGAGGGTGTTGGCGTTGGAGATGTCGATGCCCGACTCGACGATCGTGGTGGAGACGAGCACGTCGAACTTCTTCTCCCAGAAGTCCACGACGACCTGCTCCAGGGCCTGTTCCGACATCTGCCCGTGCGCCGTCGCGATCCGCGCCTCGGGCACGATCTCACGCAGCTTCGCGGCGGCCCGGTCGATGGACTCGACCCGGTTGTGGATGTAGAAGCACTGGCCCTCGCGCAGCAGTTCGCGCCGGATGGCCGCGCCGATCTGCTTCTCCTCGTACGGGCCGACGAACGTCAGCACCGGGTGGCGCTCCTCCGGCGGGGTGGTGATGGTCGACATCTCGCGGATGCCGGTCACCGCCATCTCCAGGGTGCGCGGGATGGGCGTCGCGGACATCGTCAGCACGTCGACGTTGGCGCGCAGCTTCTTGAGCTGCTCCTTGTGCTCGACGCCGAACCGCTGCTCCTCGTCGACGATGACCAGGCCCAGGTCCTTGAACTTCGTCTCCTGCGAGAAGAGCCGGTGCGTGCCGATGACCACGTCCACCGAGCCCTCCTTGAGGCCCTCCAGGGTGGCCTTGGACTCGGTGTCCGACTGGAAGCGGGACAGGGCCCTCACGTTGACGGGGAACTGGCTGTAGCGCTCGGAGAAGGTCCCGAAGTGCTGCTGCACCAAAAGCGTGGTGGGGACGAGGACGGCGACCTGCTTGCCGTCCTGGACCGCCTTGAACGCGGCGCGGACCGCGATCTCGGTCTTGCCGTAGCCGACGTCGCCGCAGACCAGGCGGTCCATGGGGACGGACTTCTCCATGTCCTCCTTGACCTCGGCGATGGTGGTGAGCTGGTCGGGGGTCTCCGCGTACGGGAAGGCGTCCTCCAGCTCCCGCTGCCAGGGCGTGTCCGGGCCGAAGGTGTGGCCGGGGGCCGCCATCCGCGCGCTGTACAGCTTGATCAGGTCGGCGGCGATCTCCTTGACGGCCTTCTTCGCGCGCGCCTTCGTCTTCGTCCAGTCCGCGCCGCCGAGCCGGTGCAGGGTCGGGGCCTCGCCGCCGACGTACTTGGTGACCTGCTCCAGCTGGTCGGTGGGGATGTACAGCCGGTCGCCGGGCTGGCCGCGCTTGGCGGGCGCGTACTCCACCAGGAGGTACTCGCGGGTGGCGCCCTGGACGGTGCGCTGCACCATCTCGATGTAGCGGCCCACGCCGTGCTGCTCGTGCACGATGTAGTCGCCGGTCTCCAGCGTGAGGGGGTCGATGGACTTGCGGCGCCGGGTCGGCATCCGGCCCAGGTCCTTGCTGGCGGTGCGCTGGCCCGTCAGATCGGTCTCGGTCAGCACGGCGATCTTGAGGGCGGGGTCCACGAAGCCCTGGTCGAGCGAGGCGCACGACACGTGCACGATCGACGGCTCCAGGGTGCGCAGGTCCGCCTCCAGGCGGGCCGCGATGCCCTCGCCGCCGAGCACCTCGACGGTACGGGCGGCCGGGCCGTGGCCCTCGGTGAGGTAGACGGTGTGCCAGCCGTCGGCGATCCACCCCTTGGTGTCGGCGAGCGCGCGGGCGGTGTCGCCGCGGTACGCCTCGGGGGCGTGCATGCCCAGCTTGAGGGTGTCGCTCCCGGCCGCTTCCTCGTCCGCGGCGAACGGGGACACCGACCACCACATCATGCCCAGCTCGCGCGCGTGCTCCCGTACGTCCGCGATGCCGCGCAGCGAGGCCGCGCCGACGTCGATGGGCGCCTGGCCGCCACCGGCGGTCGCCGCCCAGGACGCCATCAGGAACTCCTGCGAGGTCGCCACCAGGTCGGCGGCCCGGGTCCGGACCCGCTCGGGGTCGCAGACCACCGCCATCGACCCGGCCGGCAGGACGTCCAGCAGCAGTTCCATGTCGTCGACGAGGACGGGCGCGAGGGACTCCATGCCCTCCACCGCGATCCCCTCGGCGATCTTGTTCAGCAGTTCGCCCAGCTCCGGGTGCTCCTCGGCCAGCGCCGCCGCCCGCTCCCGCACCTCGTCGGTCAGCAGCAGCTCCCGGCACGGCGGCGCCCACAGCCCGTGCTCGGCGATCTCCAGGGACCGCTGGTCGGCGACCTTGAAGTAACGGATCTCCTCGACCTCGTCGCCCCAGAACTCCACGCGCAGCGGGTGCTCCTCGGTCGGCGGGAACACGTCGAGGATGCCGCCGCGCACCGCGAACTCGCCGCGCTTCTCCACCAGCTCGACCCGCGCGTACGCGGCGGCGGCCAGCGCCCCGGTGACCTGCCCCAGATCGACGCTCTCGCCCTGCCGCAGGCTCACCGGCACCAGCTCGCCCAGCCCCTTGACCTGCGGCTGGAGCACCGAGCGGACCGGCGCGACCACGACGCTGACGGGGCCGGCGGCCGGGTCGTCCTTGCTGGGGTGCGTGAGCCGGCGCAGCACCGCGAGCCGCCGGCCCACGGTGTCGCTGCGCGGGGAGAGCCGCTCGTGCGGGAGCGTCTCCCAGGAGGGGTACTCCGCCACCTCGTCCGCGGGCAGGAAGGACCGCAGCGCGGCCGCCAGGTCCTCCGCCTCCCGCCCGGTGGCGGTCACCGCGAGCACCGTCCGCCCGGTGCGGCGGGCCAGCGCCGCGATCGTGAAGGGCCGGGCGGCGGGCGGGCCCACCAGGTCGACGTGCATCCGGTTGCCGTCCCCGGCCGCCGCGACCGCCTCGGCGAGGGCGGGGTCCCGGGTGACGGCGTCGAGCAGTCCGTGCAGGCTCATGAAGGAGGCTTTCCGTCCGGTGGAGGGGCAACGCGAAGGACCCGACACGTGAACGGGCCGGGGGCTCCCAGCGTACGACGCGGGACCGACACCCGCGCGAGGGATTGCCGCCGGGGCACGGCGCGGCCGGCCGCCGCCGGCGGTTCTCCGGCCGAGGGCGCCGCGGCCGAGGTCGCCGCGGCCGAGGTCGCGCACCGCGGGCCCGGGCCGCTGCGTGCCGCCGCCGCGCCTCTACGATGTCCCGGAAGTACCGACCGAGCGTGCCGCGTCGCCCTGCCGCAAGGGTTCACCCCCCGACCCCGACCGGCAGAGGGAGCACCACCGCGTGACGACTGACGCCATAGCCGGGCCCGCCGCCGTCCCCCGGGACACGGCGGGCCGCCACCTCCGCCGCGCCGAACCGTACGCACTGGCCGCCCTGCTGTTCGCCGCGTACGCCGTGCTCTCCCTCTCCCGCCACCGGCGCATGGAGACCACCTCCTGGGACCTCGGCATCTTCGAGCAGGCGGTCAGGGCGTACGCGCACCTCCAGGCGCCCGTCGCCGACCTCAAGGGCCCCGGCGCCAACATCCTCGGCGACCACTTCAGCCCCGTCATCGCGGTGCTCGCGCCCCTCTACCGGGTCTTCCCCGGCCCCGCCACCCTGCTCCTCGCGCAGGCCGCCCTGTTCGCCGTGTCCGCGGTACCCGTCACCCGCGCCGCGACCCGCCTGCTCGGCCGGGCCCAGGGCCTGTGCGTGGGCGCCGCGTACGGGCTGAGCTGGGGCGTCCAGCGGGCCGTCGACTTCGAGTTCCACGAGGTCTGCTACGCCGTACCGCTGCTCGCCTTCGCGCTGGAGGGGCTGCTCGCCGGCCGCCCCAGGGCGGCGCTGCTGTGGGGGCTGCCCCTGCTCCTCGTCAAGGAGGACCTCGGCCTCACCCTCGCCGCCCTGGCCGTGCTCGTCGCCCGCCAGGCCCGGCGCACCGACCGGCGGGCCGCACGGGCCGCCGCCGTGACCGCCGTCCTCGCCGTGCTGGCGGCCCTCCTCGTGTTCACCGTCGTGATACCGGCCTTCGGCGGCGGCTACGCCTACTGGGAGAAGGTCGGGGGTGCCTCGCCGCTGGCCGGGCTCGCCACCAAACTGGACACCCTCGCCTGGGTGCTGGTCCCCACCACCGGGCTGCTGGCCCTGCGCTCCCCGCTGCTGCTGGTGGCCCTGCCCACCCTGGGCTGGCGGTTCCTGTCCGGCGACGACCACTACTGGTCCACCGACTGGCACTACAGCGCCGTCCTCATGCCCGTCGCCGCCCTCGCGCTGACCGACGCCCTCGACAGGGCCCGCCGCGCCACCCGGCCGTGGCTGCGCGCCTACGCCGTCCAGCTGCCCGGCGCGCTCCTCGCGGCCGCCCTCACCCTCAGCGCCACGACCCTCCCCCTGGAACGGCTGGGGCACCGGTCCACGTACACCACGCCCAGCCGCGTCACCGAGGCCGACCGGCTCCTGGCCCGGATCCCCGACGGGGCGAGCGTGGAGGCCGACACCCCGCCGCTGTCCCGGCTGACCTCGCGCTGCCGGGTCTACTGGATCGGCTCCGCCCCGGGCGTGCTCCCGGCCTTCCTCGCCTTCGACACCTCCTCCGGCTGGGCCGGCGACGACCCGATCGCCTACGCCGGCCGCCTGCACCCCGGCACCCGGTTCGGGGTGCTCGGCGAAGCCGGCGGGATCATCGTCCTGCAACGGCTGTGACGACCCCCCGGCCCGGGATACGACACCGGCCCCGGCCACGCCCCTGCGGGCACGACCGGGGCCGGTGTACCCCCGTGGCGAACGCCTCCCGAACTAGTCGGTGGCGATCGCGTTCAGAACGTTCATCCGCCCCGCCCGGAACGCCGGGACGAGTGCGGCGAACAGGCCCACCAGGGCCGAGCCGGCGAACACCCCGAGGATCGTGGGCCACGGGATCTCCAGCACCTTCAGCCCTTCGAGCGCCAGCAGCCGCTGCGCCGTGGCGCCCCAGCCCATGCCCAGGCCGAGCCCGAGCAGCGCGCCGAACAGGGCGATGACCACGGACTCCAGGCGGATCATGCGGCGCAGCTGACGCCGGGACAGGCCGATGGCGCGCATCAGGCCGATCTCGCGGGTCCGCTCGACCACCGAGAGCGCCAGGGTGTTCACCACACCCAGCACCGCGACGATGATCGCGAGGGCGAGCAGCCCGTAGACGATGTTCAGCAGCTGTCCGACCTGGTCGCGCAGGACCTGCTTGTAGTCGGCCTGGTTGAGCACCTTGTACTGGGGGTACTGCGCCAGCGCGGCCTTGACCCCGTCGTACGCGGCGTCCGCCTGCCCGGACTTGGCGGTGGCCAGCAGCATGAAGGGGCGCGGCAGCCTGTCGGCCGGCAGGTTCGCCTCGGCGACGGCCGTGCTGATGTACTTCATCCCCTTGTCGAGGTTGCCTTCGTCGCTGGTGATCGCCGCGATCCTCAGCTTGGCCGTCTTGCCGCCGTTGAAGGCGACCGTCAGCTCGTCACCGATCTTGAGGTGGTGCTCGGTGGCGTAGAGCGAGCCGACCGACATCGCGTTCGGCCCGTACGCCGCCGCGTGCTCGCCTGCCGTCATCGTGCGCCGGATGTCCTTGGCGTACGTGGGGTCCGTGGCGCCCAGGCCGTCGTCGGCGCTCGACCCGTCGGGCGCGGTGATCTTCACCGGGATGTCGCGGTACGCGGTGACGTGGTCCAGGTTCGCGGCGGCCCGCAGCGCCTGTTCGGCCTGCGGCACGACCGGCTGCCCGGAGGGGGAGCTGACGATGTAGTCCGCGCCGACCGACTTGTCGAGCTCGGCGGTCGCGGAGGCCACCATCGAGGAGCCGACCACCGACAGGCAGGCGACCAGCGCCAGACCGATCATCAGCGCGGCGGCGGTGGCGCCGGTGCGGCGCGGGTTGCGCAGCGCGTTGCGTTCGGCCAGCCGGCCGACGGAACCGAAGGGCCGCAGCACCGGCGCGGACAGCACCCGTACGACGATCCCGGCGAGGAAGGGGCCGATCACGATGAACCCGATGAGGGTCAGGACGACGCCCAGCCCCAGCCACAGCGAGCCCTGGGTGGCCTTGTCGGCGGCCGAGGCGAGGAAGAGCGCGGCGCCGCCGAGCCCGGTCAGGACCAGGCCGAAGGCGGCCCGGATGCGGCCGGCCCGCTTGTCGCCGGGGGTGCCGGCCTCGCGCAGCGCGGCCATCGGCGAGACCTTCCCGGCGCGGCGGCCGGGGATGTAGGCGGAGACGACGGTGACGAGGATGCCGAGGAACAGGCCGACGGCCGGGGTGGTCCAGGCGACGGTCAGGTCGTCGGTGGAGAGGTCCATGCCCATCTGGCCCATGAGCTTCATCAGGCCCACGGCCAGACCCACACCGGCGCCGACGCCGAGGACCGAGCCGACGACGCCCAGCAGGAAGGCCTCGACGAGGACGGAGCGGTTGATCTGCTTGCGGTCGGCGCCGATGGCGCGCATCAGACCGATCTCGCGGGTGCGCTGGGCGACCAGCATCGAGAAGGTGTTGAAGATGAGGAAGATGCCGACCAGGAACGCGATCAGGGCGAAGCCGAGCATCGCGTACTTCATCACGTTGAGGAACGAGCCGACGCTCTTGCGGTTGGCGTCCGCGGATTCCTTCGCGGTCTGCAGTTTGTAGGCGCCCGCGCCGACGGCCTTGGCGATGTTCTGCTTGAGCTGCTCGTCGCTGACCCCGTCCTTGGCGGTGACGTTGACGTGCGTGAAGGCGCCGGGGGTGCCGAGCAGCAGCTGCTGGGCGGTGACGGTGTCGAGGTAGACGACGGTGGCGCCCGGGTTGGTGACGGTGAAGGAGGCGATACCGCTGATCTTCGCCCGGTTGTCGCCGGTGACGGCGATCGTGCGGATGTCGTCCCCGAGGGCGAGGTGGTGCTTCTTCGCGGTGTCGGCGTCGATCATCACCTCGGTCGGGCCGCGGGGGGCCCGGCCGGAGGTGATCTTCATGGACTTGAGTTCGTTCGCGGTCCAGTTGCCCGCGAGGGTGGGGGCGCCGCCGTCCGAACCGAGGTTCTCGTTCTTGGCGTTGACGACGGTGACCGCCGCCGAGATCACTCCGCCCTCGGCGGACTTCACGCCTTCGATCTTCGAGACGCGCTCGACGACCGGGCCGGCGAGCACCTCGGGCTTGCCGCTGTCTCCGGGGGCCTTGCCCGCGTCGGGCTCCTTCGGGCTGACCGTGACGTCGGAACTGGTGACCGCGAACAGCTTGTCGAAGGTGGTGTTCATGGTGTCCGTGAACACCAGGGTGCCGCAGACGAAGGCGACCGAGAGCAGCACGGCGATGGCGGAGAGGGCCATGCGTCCCTTGTGCGCGACGAAGTTGCGCCGCGCGGTCTTCATGACGGTCACGAGGTCCGCCCGCGTGCGTCGAAGTCCTTCATCCGGTCCAGGACCTGGTCGGCGCTCGGATTCGCCATCTCGTCCACGATGCGGCCGTCGGCGAGGAAGATGACGCGGTCCGCGTAGGAGGCGGCGACCGGGTCGTGGGTGACCATCACTATGGTCTGGCCCAGCTCGTCCACCGACTGGCGCAAGAAGCCGAGGACTTCGGCCCCTGCGCGGGAGTCGAGGTTGCCGGTGGGTTCGTCACCGAAGATGATCTGCGGGCGGGAGGCGAGGGCGCGGGCGACCGCCACGCGCTGCTGCTGGCCGCCGGAGAGTTCGGTCGGGCGGTGCTTGAGACGGCCCGCGAGGCCCACGGTCTCCACCACCCGGGCCAGCCACTGGGCGTCGGGCTTGCGGCCGGCGATGTCCATGGGGAGCGTGATGTTCTCCAGGGCGTTCAGCGTCGGCAGCAGGTTGAACGCCTGGAAGATGAAGCCGATCTTGTCGCGGCGCAGCTGGGTGAGCTTCTTGTCCTTGAGGCCGGTGATCTCGGTGTCGTCCAGGTGGATCCGGCCGCTGGTCACGGTGTCCAGACCGGCCAGGCAGTGCATCAGGGTGGACTTGCCGGAGCCGGAGGGGCCCATGATCGCGGTGAACCGGCCGCGGTGGATGTCCACGTCGACCCGGTCGAGGGCGACGACGCGGGTCTCGCCCGAGCCGTACGCCTTGACGACCTCGCGTGCCCGGGCCGCGACGGCGGGATGCCCCCCAGTGCCCCCCTGCCTGGTTTCGGTCATGGCCGTTGTCACGGTGCTTCCCCTCGTCGGTGGCCGGCGCAGCTCGCCGGCCCAAGTCTGTTGAACGGGGGCCCGTCGGGCACTGGTGCCCTACGCCGTGTCCGTACGGGGGTTACCCCCACCCCGGCCGTCCCGCTCATATGACTCAGTTAAAGACCCGCCGCGGGCCCGCACCTCCTCCGCGGGGACGAAAGACCCCTCGCCCTGGCTGCGGAGGAACCCCTAGGGGTTTTCATCCCTCGGGACGGCGGGCCTCGGGGATACCGCCGGCGCGCGCCCGGTGAGAGGGTGTTGCCCGCACACGCGTGCACGGTGGAGGGGACTGCGGTGGGCATGGGGGAGAGAGCGGGCGGCCGCCCTGGGGAGGGCGCGCGGAACCGCGCAAGGCGAAACGTTTCAGCCAATCCGTGGCGGACGACCAGACCGAGGCGGCCGACCAGCACCGCCGGGCCGGCCCGCCCCGCGGACGCGGGGGAACCGGCCAGAGCCGCCGACTCCGCGGAGCCGACACCCCCCACGGAGGCGGGCAGAGCCACCGACCCCGCGGAGCCGGCGACCACCGTGGACGCCGGCAGGGCGGCGGGCCCCGCGTACGCCGGGGAAACCCGAAGTGCCGCCCACGCCGGGCGTCCGGCGCGCTCCACGGACGCGGGCAGAGCCGGCCAGTCCGGGGAGGCGGGCACGGGCGGAGGGGCGGACGTGGTGGCGGGGCGCGGGCGGCCGAAGGCCGCCGTCGTCGCCGCCCTGATGCTGACCATGGGCCTCGTCGCCCTCGACGGCGCCATCGTCTCCACCGCCGTCCCCCAGATCGTCGGCGACCTCGGCGGCTTCTCGGTCTTCTCCTGGATCTTCGCCGGCTACGTACTCGCCGGCACCGTCACCCTCCCCGTCTACGGGAAGCTCTCCGACACCTACGGCCGCAAGCCCGTCCTGCTCATCGGCATCACCCTGTTCCTCCTCGGCTCACTGCTGTGCGCCGCCGCCTGGAACATGGCCGCTCTCATCGCGTTCCGCATCCTCCAAGGCCTCGGCGGCGGCGCCCTCCAGGGCACGGTCCAGACCCTCGCCGCCGACCTCTACCCCCTCAAGGACCGCCCCCGCATCCAGTCCCGGATGACCGTCGTATGGGCCACCTCGGCCGTCGGCGGCCCCGCGGTGGGCGGAGTCATCGCCACCTACGCGGACTGGCGCTGGATCTTCCTGCTCAACCTGCCGCTCGCCCTCGCCGCACTCGCGATCATCGCCCGCCACCTCACCGAACCCGTACGCTCCCCGGGGCGCCGGGGCCGCATCGACTGGGCCGGCGCACTCGGCGTGTTCGCTTGCGGCGGGGTCGTGCTCTTCGCCCTCGTCCAAGGCGGCGTCGCCTGGCCCTGGCTCTCCGCCCCCTCCCTCGGACTCCTGGCCACCGGCGCACTACTGGCCGCCCTGGTCGTCCACGTGGAACGCCGGGCCGAGGAACCGATCCTGCCCGGCTGGGTGTGGCGCCGGCGCACCATCGCCGCCGTCAACCTCGCCATGGCCGCCCTCGGCCTCCTCATGGCCGCCCCGCAGGTCTTCATGCCGACCTACGCCCAGGCCGTCCTCGGCCTCGGCGCCGTCAATGCCGGCCTGGTCGCCTCCGCCATGACCCTGACCTGGCCCATCACCGCCGCCGTCGCCCAGCACGTCTACCGGCGCATCGGGTTCCGCGACACCGCCGCCACCGGGGTCGCCCTGGCCGCCGTGGTCCTGTTCTCCTTCACCCTGCTCCCCTACCCGGCCCGGCCCTGGCAGGCGGCGACGGTCATGCTGCTGCTCGGCGCCGCCCTCGGCCTCTTCCAACTCCCGCTGATCGCCGGGGTCCAGTCCACGGTGGTCTGGGCGGAAAGGGGGACCACGACGGCCTCCGTCCTGTTCTCCCGGCAGGTCGGCCAGAGCGTGGGAGCGGCACTCATGGGGGCCGTCGCCAACGCCACCATCGCCGCCCGGCTGACGCGGGCCCCCGTTCCCGGACTACCGGACCACCTGGACGACGTATCGAAGGCACTGGACCGGCCGGAACTCCTCCCGCAGGCCGCCGCCGACCACCTGCGGGCCGCCGTGAACGCCGCCGTGCACCACATCTTCCTCGGCGCGGCGGTAGCCGCCCTGGCAGCGCTGCTGATCCTGCTGACGGTGGCGCCCCGCACGTTCCCCGTCCTGCCGGGCCAGGAGTAGCCCCCGCAAGTTGTCATGCTCCGGGCGTGCGGGTATTTCTCTGGAGGCGACCCGACGCCCGGCACCACCACACGGGGGACCCATGACTTCCGCACTCCTCGCCCTGGCCTTACTCGCCGCCCTGGCCGGCCCGACCGCCCTGCGGCTCTACCACCACCCCGGCTTCATCACCGGCCGCGACGGCCGGCTCTCCACCTCCACCACCCTCGCCCTGGCCTGGACCGTCATCCTGGTCTGGCTGCTGCTCACCTGCCTCGCCTACGGGCTGACGGCAGGCGGCGGAGCCACCTGGTTCCAGGGCGAGCACGGCCCGCTGTCCAACCTGACGACGGTGTACCTGCCGCTGCTCGGCGGCCCCTACCTGGCGCTGATCGGGGCCAAGACGGTCGTCGGGATCCGCGTGCAGAACGGCAGCCTCGCCAAGCCGGCCCCCAAGCCGACCACCACGGGCCGGCGGCCGCTGCGGGAGCTGATCGCGAACGACAGCGGACGCACGGACCTGGTCGACCTCCAATACGTGGCACTCGGCGCGGTGACGATGCTCTACGTCGTCCTCTTCTTCCTCGCCGACGTCGGCGGCGGACTCCCGCGCCTGCCCGGGGAGATCTGGGCCCTCACCGGAGCCCCGGCGGGTGCCTACCTCGTCAACAAGCTGGCCACCCGCGCCAACCCGGTCATCACGCACGTCACCCTCGCGGACGGCGTCCTCACCATCGAGGGCGGCGGCTTCGACGACGCCCGCGTCACCGTGGCCGACACTCCCGTCCCCACCGTCCTCGACCCCCTGACCTGCGCCCTCACCGCGCCCCTCCCCAACCCCCCGTCCACCCCCTTCACGGTGACCGTCACCTCCCACGGCCTCCGCAGCGACCCGTACGTCTACGCCCCGGCCGCAGACGCCCCATCCGGCCCCGCCGAATCCACCCCGGCCACCCCCTCAGGCGCAGCCGCCCCGTCAAACCCGGCGAACCCCGCAAGCCCGTCCAACTCCCCAAGCCCGGCCCACCCCTCAAGCCCGGCCGCCACCGCAAGTCCGGCCGCCACCGCAAGTCCGGCCCACCCCTCAAGCCCCGCAGGCGTTTGAGGCGCGGCGCGCGGGGCCGGGGTGCGCTGGGTGCGGGCGGAGCCCCGCACAGCCCGCCGCCGCCCCGCTCAGCCCTCCGCCGGAGCCCGCCCCGTCAACGCCGCCAGGCTCGACCGCACATGGCTCATGTGCGCCCGCATCTCCTCCTGCGCCTCGGCATGCTCCCGCAGGACCCGCTCCGTCTCCCGCCCCACCCGCTCCTCCCGCGCCCGCGCCGCCGCGACCAGCTCCGCCCCCCGCGCCTCGGCGTCCTCCTGGCCGTGCCGCGCCGCCTCCTCCGCCTCGGCGAACCCCCGCCGCGCCTCCGCCAGCCGCGCCTCCGCGTCCCGCTCCAGCTGCGACAACCGCGCCTCCTGGTCCGCCTCCCGTACGGCGATCTCCCGCTCCGCCGCCTCCCGGCGCTCCCGCTGCTCCTGCTCCTGCTCCGCCACCAGCACGTCCGCCCGCCGCCGCGTCTCCACCAGCGCCGCGTGCGCCTCCGCCCGCCACCGCGCCGCGTCGTCCCGCGCCTTGGCCCGCACCTCGTCCGCCTCGCGCTGCGCCCGCTCCAGCCCCTGGCGCGCCCGCACCTCGGTCTGCTCCACCACCGCGTGCGCGTCCTGCCGCGCCAGCTCCGCCACCCGCTCCGCGTACGCGTCCGCCGCACCCAGCGTCGCCGACGCGTCCGCGCGCGCGTCCCCCCGTACGGCTTCGCCCTCCTCCAGCGCCAGCGCCAGGATCCGCCGCGCCCGCTCGCTCAACTCGTCGTACGTCTGCGGCGCCAGCGAGGCCACCGTCTCCCGCAGCCGCTGCGCCTCCGCCTCCATCCGCTTCGCCAGGACCGTCAGCCGAGCCACCCGCTCCCAGGCCTCGTCCCGGCTGCCCGACAGCCGCGCGAGATACCGGTCGACCTGATCCGTCCGGTAACCGCGACCGCGCGCGGTCGCCAAACGCTGAGGTCCCTGAGGTGTCATCGGTGCACTCATGCTGGAAGCGCCTCTCTCGCGGGGATTCCCGTCAAGGATGCGTCATTTGCTCCCTGAAGCCGGAATGGCCGGGCCGGGAACCCCTCACGGAGGTCCCGGCCCGGCCACACCTGCCGACGGCCGCGATCAGAGCAGCCCGTCCCACATCTGCTCCACCAGCACCGACCACCAGCTCTCCGGCGAAGCCAGCGCCGCACTGTCCAGCCCCGCCAGATTCGCCTGGAAATCGACGGTCCAACGCCCCGCCTGCTCCGGCGTCAAATGCTGGCGCAACCGCCACATCTGACCCAGCATCGCCAGCGACCGTACGAACTGCGGCAGGCTCGAATTCACGAACTGCGGCGGCACCGGCGCCCCGCCCGGACCGGCCTCCACCGGAACCGCGACGATGTGCGCCGTCCCGTACTGCACGCACAGCGCCTTGCCGAAGTCACTGCCCACCACCAGGTACGAACCCGCGTCCGACGCCGCCTGCACCTGCCGCTGCGCCGCCAGCTCCGCCAACGTCGGCAACGGCTGACCCGGCACCGCCTGCGCCCAGAAGAACGGCCCGAAGTCCACCGGCAGACCCGACCACATCAGCGTCTGCGCCACGATCTCCGGCACACCCTGACGGGATACCGCCCGCTGATCGAAACGGAACACGCCCTGCGGCCCGAACGCCCCCGCCAGCTCCTGCGCGATCGCCTCCAGCGGGATCGCCGGCTGCAACGGAACCTGCGGCAGCGGCGCCCGCACCGGCGCGGGGCGCGCCGGACCGTCCGCCACCTGGTGCAGTTCACTCTGGTGGGTGATCAGATGCCGCATGCCCTGCTGACGGCTCGCGTGATCCGTGCCGTACGGGGCCACGCTCGTGATCCGCACCTGCGGCCACGTCTCGCGGATCATCCGCGCGCAGTAACCACCGGGCAGCTCACACGACGCCAGCTCCGTGTGCAGCTCCAGCACCTGCTGCGGCGGCACGTTCATCGCACGCAGCTCGTACAGGATCTGCCACTCGGGGTGCGGCGTACCGGGCGCCGAACGACGGATCAGCTGCTGCTCGGAACCGTCGGGCGCCCGGTAGCGCAGCACGGCCTGGTACCCGGGGCCCACCGTGGGCACGCCGGGCTGCTGCGCCGCCACGGGAGCCGGGCCGTGCTGCGGCGCGCCGGGCGGCGGACCGGGCGGGCCGGGCGGCTGCGGGACACCGGGGTTCGCGAGCATCGTCGCGGCATGATGCACGCCGCCGCCGGGCGTACCAGGAGCCGCAGGAGCACCCGCACCAGCCCCCGCGCCCCGGGACGGACCCCCAGGCACACCAGGAGCCGGCGGCGGCCCGGGCGGAACCGGCGGACCCACCACAGCAGGCCCCGCCAACATCGTCGCCGCATGATCAAGCCCACCACCCGGCCCACCAGAAGCACCGGCACCCACACCCGCACCCCCGGACGAACCCCCAGGCACACCAGGAGCCGGCGGCGGCCCGGGCGGAACCGGCGGACCCACCACAGCAGGTCCGGCCAACATCGTCGCAGCGTGATCAAGCCCACCACCCGGCGCACCAGAAGCCCCCGGCAGCGCCGGAGGCGCAGGAGGCACGGACGGCACGTCAGCCGGCGCACCGGCCGCTGCCCTGGAAACCCCCGGCCGTACCTGCGCCTTGCTCGTCGGCGCGTCGGCGATGCTCCCCGCACCCTCCCCCAGCGCCGGCGCTATCGCCGTCCTCGGCAGCTGACTGCCCCCGGACATCAACGTCGTCTTCGCCTCCGGAGCCACCCCCGAAGACGCCGCCGCGCCCTCCTCCACGTCCGACCCGGAAAGCGGCGGCGCGAACACCGTCGCCGGCAACGGCACCGACGGCTCGTCCGCCCCGGAATTCACATCCGTCCCCGCCCACGGGGTCGCCCCCGCCGGCACCCCGTCCTCGGCCGTCGGCTCGTACGGCACCTCGCCCCCGCCACGAGACGCGACCGCCCCCGGAGGAACCTCGCCCGCAGGAACCTCGGCAGCCGCGGAAACGGCACCCGAAGACTCCTCCCGGGGAATGCCCGCACGGTCCGCCGCCTCCTGCAACCACTCCGGCGGACTCAACATGAACGACGTCTGCTCCGAGTCGATCCGCGGCGACGGAACCGAAGCCTCCGCGACCGGCGCCGACGCCGCCCCGTACTCCTCCTCGTACCGCCGGATCACCTCACCCACCGGCAACCCCGGCCACAACGTCACCTCCCCGCTGTCCCGCGCGATGACCAGCCGCTGCCGCCCACCACCGGACACCGGACCCGCCGCACGGTCCTCCGCCCACACCACGAACCCCAGCCCGAACTCCCGCACCCGCACCTCACGGTGCTGGTACCCGGGCACATCCCCGTTGATCCACTCCTCGGCGCGCTCCTGCGCCTGCGCAAACGTCACCACCGCGCCGTCACCCCTCCACCGGAGCGGCACCCGCAACGGGAACCGAGCGTGCGAATCCGCCGTCCACCATCAGACCGGCCACCGTCTCCAACTCCGGCGGATTACCCGCCAACCGCTCCAGAAAGGCGTCGAAATCAGCACCGCACGGCAGCAACAGCCGCTCCACGCGCTCCTGCACCGACCAGCCGTCCCGGTCACGCCCGTCGTCGTAGGGAGAGAACCACACAGAACCGATCCCCTCACCCTTCACCTTCACCGCGAGCAACCCGCCCTGCACGAAGGCCACACACAGGTAGTCCTTCGTCAGGTGGTCCCGCAGACACTTGTTGACGTACACCAGGTCGTTGACCGCCGCCTCCTCACGCACTGTGAAGAACGGCTGGTCCACCAACAGACCCAGCTCCACATCCAGCCCCGTACCCACCGGAGCACAGCCTCCGGCCGCCTTGAGGAACGACCGGTACGCCTCCGGCAGCCGGTACCCGAGGTCCTCCTCGACCCCCTGCACCTGCCGCTCCGACACCGAAACCACCGACTTCGGCAGACCCAGGTGCACCGGACGCACCTCCTGCAAGGGCCGCGTCCCACGCTTGTCCTGATCCACCGGCGCCGACGCCAGCCCCGCGTGATGACGCAGCAACGCCTTCACCTCGACCGGAACCAGCTCCAGCCGGCGCGACCCCGCCACGTGGTGCCACGTCCACCCGTGCGGAGTCGCCACCGCACCGACCGTGTCCCACAGCTCGTGACCCACCGCGCGCATCGCCGCATTCGCGGACACGTAGTCCGTCAAACGCAACTCGTCCACACCGAAACCCTCCGGCGGCTCCGCGATCTCCACCGCCGCCCGCGCGTACGGAGAGAAATCAGGATGACCCTCACCACTCATCCGGACACCGTGAGGATGCCGGGCAGCCCGGACCGGGTCCGGAAAATGCACGACCTGCCCCGAATAAGCGGCGTTGGGTGGCGGGGCCTGCTGCCCGAGCCGACCTGTCGTCATGGCGGTAGCCCCCTGCTGGATCTGGCTGGTTCACCACAGCCTATGTGCTCCCGCAAGAGCGGCCCCCGCCCACCGGCCACCCACCCACACCACGGCCCGCAACATCCGAATTGATACGAAAATTCGACCCCGCTTCCACACCACACGGGACATTTGACAGGCTGTCCCCTCAGCACGGGGGCGTGCGCGACCGCGGCCACCACCGCCGCCACGGGAGGGAAGAGCGACCATGCAGCACACGGCAACACGCGCGGACCACGCCGAACCGGCACCCGCCACCGCCACCACGGCAACCACCGGCACCATGGCCACCACCGTCGCCGCCGGCACCACCGCGACCACCACCGCCACCGCCACCGGCGACCCGCGCCTGCGCTGGAGCACCACCGACGGCCACACCGCCCCCGTACTGCGCTTCCGCCGCGACGGCATCCTGCCCACCATCGCCGCAGCCCTCTCCGTACGCGGCGAAACCCTCACCGGCACCGCCGGCAAAGCCGACCAGCCCCCCGCACTCCACCCACTCGTCCAGGACTACCTCGACACCCTCACCAGCAGCCAACGCGAACGCTTCACCGGCCGGTGCCCCGAAGCCATACTCCTCTCCCGGCACATCACCACCACCGAAGCCACCCGCAGCAGACGCGCCTCCCGCAAACCCCTCACCGCGAGCGAAGCCCGCCGCTCCCTCAAACACGCCAAGATCACCGCCCGCCACATCCGCGAAGACGGCGACCCCCTCCACGGCACCTACGCACCCCCCTGCCGCTCCTGCCAAGCCCTCCTCACCCACTTCGGCGTACGCCCCGTCGACCTCTCCCACACCGAGTAGCCGCCATGACCACCTCCGCGTCCTACGACCGCTCCTCAGCCACCCGCTTCCCCGCCCCCATCGACAACGCCCTGCGCACCGCCGGCTGGGAACCCGGACGCTGGGACATCAAGCAGGCCGAATACTGGGCCGACGCCCTGCGCGACCACACCACCCCCGCCGGCCACCGCCACACCGTCTTCCCCGCCGCGGTCGAAGCCTGGGCCGAATTCGGCGGCCTCACCGTCACCGCCCCCGGCCCCGGCCGCCAGATAGCCCCCACCCCCGTACACCTCGACCCCCTCACCGGCCTCCACCTCGCCCGCACCTTCGCCGACCTCGGCCGCGCCCTCACCACCGAACTCAGCCCCCTCGGCATCGACGCCGACACCGGCTCCCACCTGGCCATCGACCGCGAAGGCCGCGTCTACGGCATCGACCACACCGGCGACTGGTACCTCGGCGCCTCCCTCGACGAAGCCCTCACCCTCCTCCTCACCGGCCTCCAGCCCACCCGCCTCACCACCGGCCAGGGCAGCCGGCTCGGCTAGGCGGCCAGAACAACCAGGTCGGCCAGGGGGCCAGGGCGGCCCGTTCGGCTAGGCCCGCACGGGCGCACACGGCAGCACGGCCGACACCCGGAAACCACCCGAGTCCGTCGGCCCCGCCACGAACACCCCGCCCAGCCCCAGCACCCGCTCCCGCATCCCCACCAGACCGTTCCCCCCACTGGGCAGACCCGCCCCACCCGCATCACCGTCACACGGCCCGTTCTCCACCTGCATCGCCACCTCACCCTCCCGGTGAGCCAGCCGCACCTCGACCTCCGCACCCGGCGCGTGCTTGTGGCAGTTCGTCAACGCCTCCTGCACCACCCGGTACGCCGTCTGCTCCACCTCCGCCGCATACCCCGGCCACTCCCCCCGCACATCCAGCCGCACCACCATCCCCGCCTCCCGCGACTGCCCCACCAGCACCTCCAGCTCCGCCAGCGACGGTCCCTCCTCCTGGCCCGCAACCACCACCGGCACCACCGGCACCGCCACCGGCTTCGGCGCCACCGGAGCCCGCAACACCCCCAACATCTCCCGCAACTCCGTCAACGCCTGCCGGCCCATGTCCCCCACCAAAGCCGCGTTCCGCGCCGCCTTCACCGGATCCTTCACCGCCACCGCCTGCAACGCCGCCGCATGCACCACCATCAACGACACCCGGTGCGCCACCACGTCGTGCATCTCCCGCGCGATCCGCGTCCGCTCCTCCGTACGCGCCCACTCCGCGCGCTCCTCGGCCCGCTCCGCGAGCAGCGACAACTCCCGCTCCAGCGAATCCGCCCGCTCGTGCAGGCTCTCCATCAACCGGCGCCGCGCACCCACGTACATGCCGAGCAGCACCGGCGGCACCGTCAGCGCCACCGCCACGAACACCGACAGCGAGAGCAACAGGGTCTGCGTCACCCCCGCCTCGTCGTCGGTCCGCATGTAGATCACCACCAGCGTCGCGACGAGCGACATCGAAGCCACCGTCGCCGTGACCCGCCGGGGCACCTCACACGCGGCCAGGGTGTACAGCCCCACCACCCCGAGCAGGAACCCCATCACCGCCGGCGTCACCGCGATCGCCACCAGCACCACGGCCACCGGCCAACGCCGCCGCAGCACGAGCGTGGCCCCCACCACGGCCCCGAACAGCACCCCCAGCACCGCCGGCACCCCGGCCTCGCGCGCGAACGGCACCCCTTCCCACGCGCACTCCAGGGCGGACGCCGCCCCGATCCCCACGTCCCACACGACGTCCCGCCGCCGCTCCCACCACAAAGGCGGCCCAGCGCGGCCTTGCTCTTCCCCCGTACTGGTCATGCCGTCCAGCGTACGCAGCACCCGCAGCACAGGGCCGACGGATTTACCGGCAAACCATCGGTAATCGCACGTACGACTGAATGTCCCGCCCATCGAAACCTGAATCCCGCATTCC
Organism: Streptomyces sp. NPDC051578; assembly: GCF_044454045.1. Lineage (NCBI taxonomy): Bacteria > Bacillati > Actinomycetota > Actinomycetes > Kitasatosporales > Streptomycetaceae > Streptomyces > Streptomyces sp. NPDC051578. The sequence continues at coordinate 185,038 of NZ_JBITDH010000007.1, read as the reverse complement.
GGACGACATTGGCCACATGACCGAAACCCGACGCCGCCCCGGCGACGGCACCGGCGGCCTCCGTACGGGCGCCACCACCTTCGAGGCCCTGCGCGAGCAGGCCGTCACCCTGCGCCGCGAAGGCCTCAGCCGCCGCCAGATCCGCGACCGCCTCCACGTCCACAACAACGACATCCTCAACCGCCTCCTGGAAGGCGAACCCGCCCCCGAATGGACGAAGCGCCCCAACGCCAAGGACGACCTCCGCGCCAAGGCCCGCGAACTACGCCTCCAGGGCCTGACCTACGACCAGATGCAGGTCGAGCTCGGCTGCTCGAAGAGCTCCATCTCCCTCTGGGTCCGCGACCTCCCGAAGCCGGAGCGGCACCGCACCCCGGAAGAGGCTTCCGTGAACGCCAAGCGGGGCTGGGAGCGGACTCTCGACGCACGAGATGAGGAGCGACGCCGCATCAAGCAGGAGGCCGCGGCCGAGATCACCGAGCTCTCGGAACGGGAACTGTTCATCCTGGGCGTCGGCCTCTATTGGGCAGAGGGCAGCAAGGACAAAACCTACGACCGGCGCGAGCGTGCGATCTTCGTCAACAGCGACCCGGACATGATCCGCACGTATCTCACTTGGTTGCGCCTGCTGGGCGTCGACGGCAAGCAGATCCGCTGCGCGATCACGATCCACGAGTCGGCCGACGTCCCGGCGGCGGAGGCGTACTGGGCGGACCTCGTGGGCAAGAGCGGAGCCGTATTCCTCAAGACCACGCTGAAGCGCCACAATCCGAAGACGGTGCGAAAGAACACCGGCGAGAACTACTACGGCTGTCTCGCGGTCCGCGTACTCCGAAGCGCCGGTCTGTACCGTCGCATCGAAGGCTGGTGGTGCGGCATAGTAGGGGCTGCAGCCGCAGCCGATCACCAATATCGGACATAGTGGGCGAACCATCCCGGATCGTCTAAGGGCAGGACAAATGGTTTTGGTCCATTGAATGAGGGTTCGAATCCTTCTCCGGGAGCTCACACACATCAGTTGCTCAGGTTCGGGTCCTGACCTCCGCGGTCGGGACCCGGCCTCGTTTCCGGGGGCCGGGCCACCGGTATCCTTCACGGGTCCACCCCCGAAGCCGAAGGGCACCCCCGTGAGCGCAACCCGCCCGGCAGCCGTCGTCGTACTCGCAGCGGGTGAAGGCACCCGCATGAAGTCGGCCACTCCCAAGGTTCTGCACGAGATCGCCGGGCGCTCGCTCGTCGGCCACGTCGTCGCCGCCTCACGCGAGCTGGACCCCGCGCACCTCGTGGTCGTCGTGGGCCACGCCCGCGAGAAGGTCGCCGCGCACCTCTCCGAGATCGACGCGGGCGTGCGTACCGCCGTCCAGTACGAGCAGAACGGCACCGGGCACGCCGTCCGGATGGCCCTCGAAGAGCTCGGCGGCGAGATCACCGGGACCGTGGTGGTCGTCTGCGGCGACACCCCGCTGCTGACGGGCGAGACGCTCCGGCAGCTCGCGCACACGCACGAGGCCGACGGGAACGCCGTCACCGTGCTCACCGCCGAGGTCCCCGACTCGACCGGCTACGGGCGGATCGTGCGGGACGCGGCGACCGGTGCCGTGACGGCGATCGTGGAGCACAAGGACGCCACCGAGGCGCAGCTCGCGATCCGTGAGATCAACTCCGGGGTCTTCGCCTTCGACGGGGCGCTGCTGAGCGATGCGCTGGGCAAGGTCCGTACGGACAACAGCCAGGGCGAGGAGTACCTCACGGACGTCCTCGGGATCCTGCGTGAGGCCGGCCATCGGGTGGGGGCGGCCGTGGGGGCGGATCACCGGCAGATCCTGGGGATCAACAACCGGGTGCAGCTGGCGGAGGCGCGGGCGTTGCTGAACGCGCGGTTGCTGGAGCGGGCGATGCTGGCGGGTGTGACGGTGGTGGATCCGGCGAGCACGTTCGTGGACGTGTCGGTGACGTTCGGGCAGGACGCGGTGGTCCACCCGGGTACGCAGCTGCTGGGGAGCACGCATGTCGCGGAGGGGGCCGAGGTCGGTCCGAACACGCGGCTGAGGGACACGCGGGTGGGTGCGGGTGCCCGGGTGGACAACACGGTGGCGGATTCGGCGGTGGTCGGCGAGTCGGCGACGGTGGGTCCGTTCGCGTACTTGCGTCCCGGGACGGTTCTGGGTGCGAAGGCCAAGGCGGGTACGTACGTCGAGATGAAGAACGCGACGATCGGTGAGGGTACGAAGGTGCCGCACCTGTCGTACGTCGGGGACGCGACGATCGGTGAGTACACCAACATCGGTGCGGCGAGTGTCTTCGTGAACTACGACGGTGAACACAAGCACCACACGACGATCGGTTCACACTGCAAGACGGGTTCGGACAACATGTTTGTGGCGCCCGTCACGGTCGGGGACGGTGCTTACACGGCGGCCGGGTCGGTGATCACGAAGGACGTGCCGGCGGGTGCGCTGGCCGTTGCCCGTGGCCAGCAGCGGAATATCGAGGGTTGGGTGGCTCGTAAGCGTCCGGGGAGTGCCGCTGCTGCGGCGGCCGAGTCGGCGGTCGGGGAGGGCTCGGGGTCGCGTTGAGCGGCTGTCCGGGTGAACTGACCGGAAACAGGTGCGTCGGCGACGGCGTACCGTGATAGGTGCACGCAATTCGGCTGGCTCACCGTGTGCGGGACGGACGCGCACGGGGGCGAGCAGCTTTCAACACGTCTGAGGAGACTGTGCTGTGACCGGGATCAAGACGACCGGCGAGAAGAAGCTGATGCTCTTCTCCGGCCGCGCCCACCCCGAGCTGGCCGAGGAGGTCGCGCACCAGTTGGGCGTCGCTCTGGTGCCGACGAAGGCTTTCGACTTCGCGAACGGTGAGATCTACGTTCGGTTCCAGGAGTCGGCGCGTGGTGCGGACTGCTTCCTGATCCAGAGCCACACGGCTCCGATCAACAAGTGGATCATGGAGCAGCTGATCATGATCGACGCGTTGAAGCGTGCTTCGGCGCGTTCCATCACGGTGATCGTGCCGTCGTACGGGTATGCCCGTCAGGACAAGAAGCACAAGGGCCGTGAGCCGATCTCGGCGCGTCTGGTGGCGGATCTGCTCAAGACGGCGGGTGCGGACCGGATCCTGACGGTGGACCTGCACACGGACCAGATCCAGGGCTTCTTCGACGGTCCGGTGGACCACCTGTCGGCGCTGACGGTCCTGGCGGACTACGTGGGTGCGAAGGTGGACCGGTCGAAGCTGACGATCGTGTCTCCGGACGCGGGCCGGGTGCGGGTGGCGGACCGTTGGTGTGACCGTCTGGACGCGCCGCTGGCGATCGTGCACAAGCGTCGTGACAAGGACGTGGCGAACCAGGTGACCGTCCACGAGGTCGTGGGTGAGGTCAAGGGCCGGGTCTGCGTCCTGGTGGACGACATGATCGACACGGGTGGCACGATCTGCGCCGCGGCCGACGCGCTGTTCGCGCACGGTGCGGAGGACGTGATCGTGACGGCGACGCACGGCATCCTGTCGGGTCCTGCCGCTGATCGTCTCAAGAACTCGAAGGTCAGCGAGTTCGTGTTCACGAACACGCTGCCGGACCCGTCGGACCTGGAGCTGGACAAGATCACGGTGCTGTCGATCGCGCCGATGATCGCGCGTGCGGTGCGCGAGGTGTTCGAGGACGGTTCGGTCACGAGCCTGTTCGAAGAGCAGCAGTAGGGGCGGTCGGCGCCCTGCGCCGCTGATCCTTTTGGGTGTGGCCTCCCGGCCGGGTAGACTCGTCGAGTTGCTCGGCGAGGGAGGCCGTACCTGTTTTTCGGGTGCGGGTGCTCCGTTATCGACGCGCTCTTCGTAGCAGGCCGTTCCGGCCGGGTGACCGTCGTCCTTTTTCCGTCACCCCACGAGGAGTGAGCATGTCCGAGGTCAAGCTTTCCGCCCAGCTCCGTGACACCTTCGGCAAGGGCTCTGCCCGCCAGGCCCGTCGCGACGCGCTGGTTCCCGGTGTCATCTACGGTCACGGCACCGACCCGAAGCACGTCAACGTCGAGGGCCACGGCCTGCTGCTGGCGCTGCGTACGCCGAACGTCCTGATCTCCCTGGACATCGCGGGCGGCGGCACCGAGCTGGTCATCCCGAAGGCCGTGCAGAAGCACCCGCTGAAGCGCTCCATCTCGCACGTCGACTTCCTGATCGTCAAGAAGGGCGAGAAGGTCACGGTCGACGTTCCGGTCGTCACCGAGGGCGAGCTGGCCCCGGGCGGCAACCTGCTGGAGACCCTGCTGAACACGATCTCCGTCGAGACCGAGGCCACCCACATCCCGACCGAGGTCACCGTCTCGATCGCGGGCCTGGAGGCCGGCGCGACCATTCACGCTTCGGACCTGGTTCTGCCGAAGGGCACCACCCTGGCCGTCGACGGTGAGACCCCGGTCCTGCAGGTCGTCGCCCCGCAGGCCGAGGAGCCGGCCGCCGAGGCCGCCGAGGGCACCGAGGCCTGAGTTCCGCCTCTCCCCCTCAGCATTCGCAGCACTTGCTGAACGACCGCCGTCCGGCTCCACTGGAGCGGGACGGCGGTCGTCTTCGTTCCAGGCACGTAAGGAGCTTTTGATGTCGGACGACGCGGCGCCCTGGCTGATCGTCGGTCTCGGGAATCCCGGGGCGGAGTACGCGGGCAACCGCCACAACATCGGGTTCATGGTGGTGGACCTGCTGGCGGAGCGGATGCGCGGGAAGTTCAAGGCGCACAAGGCGCGGGCGCAGGTGGTGGAGGGCCGGATCGGTGCTCCGGGTCCGGCGAACCGGCGGGTGGTGCTGGCGAAGCCGATGTCGTTCATGAACCTGTCGGGTGGGCCGGTGTCGGCGCTGCGGGACTTCTACAAGGTGCCGTTGGAGCGGGTCGTGGCGGTGCATGACGAGCTGGACATCGACTATCCGACGCTGCGGTTGAAGCTGGGTGGCGGTGACAACGGGCACAACGGGTTGAAGTCGATGACGAAGGCGATGGGGCCGGACTACCACCGGGTGCGGTGCGGTATCGGGCGGCCGCCGGGCCGGATGCAGGTGGCGGACTTCGTGTTGAAGGATTTCTCTTCGACGGAGCGCAAGGAGCTGGACTGGTTCGTGGACCGGTCGGCCGATGCGGTGGAGTGTCTGGTCCAGGAGGGCCTGGAGCGGGCGCAGTCGGCGTACAACGCGTAGTGGTCCCGGCGGGGGTCCGTCCTCGTGGGGATGCCGGAAGGGGGTCTTCCCGGGCCGTGGGGCGCGGGGAGACCCCCTTGCGTTTGCGCGTGCCGGTCAGCCGGTGTTGCGCAGGCCGGCGGCTACGCCGTTGACGGTGAGGAGGAGGGCGCGTCCGAGGAGGGGGTCGGGTTCTTCGCCTCGTTCGGCGGCGGCGCGCTGGCGGGCGAGGAGGGAGACCTGGAGGTAGGAGATGGGGTCGAGGTAGGCGTCGCGGACGGCGAAGGTCTGCTGGAGGACGGGGTGGGAGTCGAGGAGCTGTTCGCCGCCGGTGATGCGCAGGACTTCGCGGACGGTGAGTTCGTGTTCGGCCTGGATGCGGTCGAAGACGTGCTTGAGGTGGTCGGGTACGAGGGTGTCGACGTAGTGGCGGGCGATCCGCAGGTCCGTCTTGGCGAGGGTCATCTCGACGTTGGACAGGAAGTTGCGGAAGAAGTGCCAGCGCTTGCCCATTTCGGCGAGGGCGTCGTCCTGGCCGGCTTCCCGCAGGGCCTTGAGGCCGGAGCCGACGCCGTACCAGCCGGGGACGATCTGGCGGGACTGGGTCCAGCCGAAGACCCAGGGGATGGCGCGCAGGCCGTCGAGGCCGGCGCCGGAGTCGGGGCGGCGGGAGGGGCGGGAGCCGAGGTGGAGGTCGGCGAGCTGGTCGACGGGGGTGGCGGCGAAGAAGTAGGCGGGGAGGTCGGGGTCTTCGACGAGGGCGCGGTAGGCGGCGTGGGCGGCGTCGGAGACGGTGTCCATGGCCGCGTCCCAGCGGGCGAGGTCGTCGTGGGACTGGCGGGGGGCGGTGTGCAGGGCGGAGGCCTGGAGGGTAGCGGCGACGGTCAGTTCGAGGTTCTCGCGGGCGAGGGACGGTACGAGGTACTTGTCGGAGATGACCTCGCCCTGTTCGGTGACCTTGATCTCGCCTTCGAGGGTGCCCCAGGGCTGGGCGAGGATCGCGTCGTGGGAGGGGCCGCCGCCGCGGCCGACGGTGCCGCCGCGGCCGTGGAAGAGGCGCAGGCGCACGCCGTAGCGGTGGGCGACGTCGCGCAGGCGGCGCTGGGCGCGGTGGATCTCCCACTGGCTGGTGGTGATGCCGCCGAACTTGGAGGAGTCGGAGTAGCCGAGCATGACCTCCTGGACGTCGCCGCGCAGGGAGACGAGGCGGCGGTAGGAGGGGTCGGCGAGCATGGCGTCGAGGATGACGTCGGCGGCCTTGAGTTCGTCGGTGGTTTCCAGGAGCGGGACGATGCCGATCTTGGCCCATCCGGCGTGGAGGTCGATGAGGCCGGCTTCGCGGGCGAGGACGGCGGCGGCGAAGACGTCGTCGGCGCCCTGGCACATCGAGATGATGTAGGACTCGATGACTTCGGGGCCGAACTTCTCGAAGGCGTCCTTGATCGCGAAGAAGACGCCCAGGGTCTTGGCGCCGGCCGCGTCGAGGGGTGCGGGGGTGGGGGCCAGGGGGCGGCGGGAGCGGAGTTCCTTGGCGAGGAGCTTGCCGCGGTAGTCGCGGGGCATGTCGGCGTAGCGCCAGGATTCCTCGCCGAGGCGGTCGAAGAGCTGGCCGAGGGCGTGGTGGTGGGCGTCGGCGTGTTCGCGGACGTCCATGGTGGCGAGCTGGAGGCCGAAGGCGGCCAGGGTGCGGATGGTGCGGTCCATGCGGCCGTCGGCGAAGAGGACGGCGCGGTGTTCGCGCAGGGAGGTCTGGATGAGGGTGAGGTCGGCGAGGAGTTCGGCGGTGCCGAGGTAGTCGCGGCCGTCCTGGTGGGGGGTGCCGCCTGCGAGGCGTTCGCGGGTGTTGAGGAGCTTTTGGCGGATGCAGGTGGCCTTGAGGCGGTAGGGCTCTTCCGCGTTGAGGCGCTTGTACCGGGGGCTGATCTCGGGCAGTCGTTCGAGGTCGGCCTGGAGGGAGGTGAGGAGTTCCTCGGTGGCTCCGGTGTAGCGGATGGAGTTGGACAGCAGTCCGCGCAGTTCGTCGATGGCGGCGAGGGCGTCGGTGATGCCGTGTTCGTGCTGGAGGATCAGGACGTCGCGGGTGACGTCGGGGGTGACGTTGGGGTTGCCGTCGCGGTCGCCGCCGATCCAGGTGCCGAAGGTGAGGGGGCGGGTGCCGGGGGGCAGTTCGACGCCGACGCGCCGGAGTTCGGCGGCGAGGTCTTCGAGTACGTCGCCGACGGCTCCGGCGTGGAGTTCGTCGAGGTAGTAGATGGCGTTGCGGGCTTCGTCGGCGGGTTCGGGACGTACGACGCGCAGTTCGTCGGTCTGCCAGACGAGGTCGATGTTCTCGGCGAGCCGCAGGTCGTGGCGGCGGCGTTCGCCGGCGCCGGTGACGGGCTCTTCGAGGAGGGCGGCGATGCGGCGCAGCTTGTTGAGGACGCTGCGGCGGGCCGCTTCGGTGGGGTGGGCGGTGAAGACGGGCCGGACGTTGAGGTTCCCCACCGTTTCGCGCAAGTGTGCGGGGTCGGCGTCCTTGAGCATGTCGGCGGTGCGGGCGAGGAGGCCGCCTTCGGCGGCCCGGTGGGCGCGCAGTTCCTTGCCGCGGTGTACCTGTTCGGTGACGTTGGCGAGGTGGAAGTAGGTGGAGAAGGCGCGCACCAGCTTGGCGGCGGTTTCCAGGTCGGTTTCGCCGAGGAGCCGGGCGGCGGCCTCGCCGTCGGTGCGGGTGAGGGCGCGGACGCGTTCGACGAGGTCGAGGAGGTCCTGGCCTTCCTGGCGTACGAGGGTCTCGCCGAGGAGGTCGCCGAGGCGGCGGATGTCGGCGCGCAGTTCCGCGTTGGCGGTGGCGGCCTGCGTGAGGGTGGCCTTGGTGGCCGGGGCCTGGGTGACGGGGGCCTGGGCGGCCTGGTCAGCACTGCTCACAGGTGCGGCTCCTTGCAGTGTTCGAGCGCTACTGGGCGGTGGGCTCCCGGGGCGGGCGCGGCGGTGCCGCTGCGCAGCCCGGGCTGCCCGTGCGGACCGCGCTGTCCGACGTGACCAGGATAGGTGGCCGGTGCTCGTGGGACGGCAGCGCGGGCCTGCTCCCCTCGGCGGGCGTGCTCCTCTTGCCGCGGGCGCGAGCTTTGCCATACTTACGTTGCCGTAGGTTACGGGACCGTAGGGTCCGTGATCATGCGCTCTTCGTCTCCTCACCCCCCAGGGGATCCACTGTGGCCATCACCGACGATCTGATCGAGGGCGCTTCGGCGCCGTCTGCGACGAGTGAGCCGTCCGCGACGCGCGGCGGCGAGAGCAAACGGTCTGTCGAGCAGATCGCGCTGTTGTTGTTCATCGTCCTGCCGTTCGTGGCGCTGCTGGCGGCGGTCCCGCTGGCGTGGGGCTGGGGGGTGAGCTGGCTCGACATGGGCCTGATGGTGTTCATGTACTTCCTGGCGTGCCATGGCGTCACGATCGGTTTCCACCGCTATTTCACGCACGGTTCCTTCAAGGCGAAGCGGCCGCTGCGGATCGTGCTGGCGGTGATGGGCTCGATGGCGGTGGAGGGGCCGCTGGTGCGGTGGGTGGCGGATCACCGCAAGCACCACAAGTTCTCCGATCACGAGGGTGACCCGCATTCGCCGTGGCGGTTCGGCGAGACCGTCCCGGCGCTGATGAAGGGGCTGTGGTGGGCGCACATCGGATGGCTGTTCGATGAGGAGCAGACGGACCAGCAGAAGTACGCGCCGGACCTGATCAAGGACCCGGCGATCCGGCGGATCTCCCGGGACTTCGTGCTGTGGACGGTGGTGTCGCTGGCGATCCCGCCGCTGGTCGGGGGTCTGGTGACGATGTCGTGGTGGGGGGCTTTCACGGCGTTCTTCTGGGGTTCGCTGGTGCGGGTCGCGCTGTTGCACCACGTGACGTGGTCGATCAATTCGATCTGCCACGCGGTGGGCCGGCGTCCGTTCAAGTCGCGGGACCGTTCGGGGAACGTGTGGTGGCTCGCGGTGCTGTCGTGCGGCGAGTCGTGGCACAACCTGCACCACGCGGAGCCGACGTCGGCGCGCCACGGCGTGCTGCGGGGGCAGGTCGACTCCAGTGCGCGGCTGATCCGCTGGTTCGAACAGCTGGGGTGGGCCTCTGACGTGCGGTGGCCCTCGGCCTCCCGCATCGATGCCCGGCGCAAGGAAATGTCTTCGAACGCGGCATGATGGGGGACGTGGCGATCGACGGCAGCAGTAGTTCCAGCGGTGACAAGCCCCGGCGTGGCCGTCGGGTGCGGATGACGGGGGCGGAGCGACGTCAGCAGCTGCTGGACATCGGCCGGATGCTGTTCGCCGAGAAGGGCTTCGAGGGCACGTCGGTGGAGGAGATCGCGGCGAAGGCCGGGGTGTCGAAGCCGGTGGTGTACGAGCACTTCGGGGGCAAGGAAGGGCTGTACGCGGTCGTCGTGGACCGCGAGATGCGGCAGCTGCTGGAGGGAGTGACGGGGGCGCTGACGGCCGGGCATCCGCGGGAGCTGCTGGAGCAGGCGGCGTTCGCGCTGCTGGACTACATCGAGAGTTATACCGACGGGTTCCGGATCCTGGTGCGTGATTCGCCGGTGGCGCAGTCGACGGGTACGTTCGCGTCGCTGATCAGTGACATCGCCACGCAGGTGGAGGACATCCTGGGCCTGGAGTTCAAGGCGCGGGGTTTCGATCCGAAGCTGGCTCCGCTGTACGCGCAGGCGCTGGTGGGCATGGTGGCGCTGACGGGCCAGTGGTGGCTGGAGACGCGGCGTCCGAAGAAGGCCGAGGTGGCGGCGCACCTGGTCAACCTGGCCTGGCACGGCCTGGAGAACCTGGAGGCCCGCCCCCGCCTGGTGGGCCACCGCAAGAGCTGACCCCGCGCCGCCCCGACCGACACCAGGTCGAAAGGTTGTACGGAAAACTACTTTGACCTCGGGAAACGCACCAGTAGGGTGGGGCCACTCCCGGGGGGGAAGTACGACCCGACGCCCAGTGCCCTTCTCGGCCTGCGCCGGCGACCGTCGTGATGACCACCCGGTTCCACTGCGAGTCACTGGGGAACCCACTTGCGCTCTTCGCGCCTCGGCCGCATCGCGGCCTGCACCGCTCTCGCCCTCTCCGCGGGCACCCTGCTCTCCGTAGGCCAGGCGACCGCTGCCGGCAAGACGTCGGACCGCCCGGCACCCGCCGCGGCCAAGGCGTCGACCGGCCCCCGGGCCGCCGTCCCGCACGCCGCCGCCCCGGCTCCCGGCGTGGTGGCGCCGAACGCCAAGTCCGCGAACAAGGGCGCGCGCTCGGCCGCTCCGCAGGGGGTCGCGGCGGCCGCCGCCGGAACCGTCTCCCAGCCGCGCCTGGACCTGGACGGCGACGGTTTCAGCGACCTGGTCTTCCGCGACACGCGCGGCTTCACCGGCGCCTTCGCGACCAGCGCTCCCGCGGGCAACCCCGCCACCGACTTCCGCATCCAGGGCGACGAGACCGAGACGGTCAAGGACATCATCGCCCTCGGCAACGTCGGCGGCAGCTGGAACCCCGAGATCCTCACGCTCACCTTCGACGGCAAGCTCCAGCTCCGCGAGACCTCCGGCGGCTACGCCGGTGCGCCGACCTGGACCGGGTCCGGCTGGCAGATGTACAACCGCGTCATCGCGGCGGGCGACCTGAACAAGGACGGCCGCCCCGACGTCATCGCCCGTACGCCGGCCGGTGACCTGTACTACTACAAGAGCACGGGCAACCTCGCCAACCCGTTCGCGGCCGCGGTGAAGGTCAGCGGCGGCTGGAACCAGTACGACCAGATCGTCGGCCTGAGCGACATCGACGGCGACGGCGACGCAGACGTCCTGGGCCGTACGTACACGGGCGAGCTGTTCCTGCACAAGGGCACCGGCAACGGCGCCAGCCCGTTCGAGTGGCGTACGCAGATCGCCACCGGCTGGACCGGCTACACGCAGATCATCGCCGCCGACGACATCGACGGCGACGGCAAGGCCGACATGATGGGCGTCACCCCCACCGGTGACCTGTTCTGCCACTTCTCCGAGGGCAACGGCCTGTTCAGCCAGCAGTACGACTGCGGCTCGAACTGGAAGAGCACCGAGCTCTTCCTCGGTGCGGGCATCACCCCGGTCTACGGCAAGCACAACGTCGGCACGGTCGACGCCGCCGGCCAGTACTGGTCGTACGACAACAAGAGCGACGGCACGCTCTTCGAGCCGCGCAAGTCCGGCGACTTCGTCTGGCCGGACGACGGCTCCAAGCTGGTCGGCGTCACCGGCCTGGACAAGACCAGCTGGGGCCACAAGTTCCAGTTCAACCAGTGGGGTCTGACCAACCGCACCACGAACCAGAACATCGCCGGCGACTGGTGGGGCGTCACCAACGCGGTCCTCGGCGGCGGTGACGTCTCCGGCGACGGCAAGGGCGACCTGCTGACCCGCGACATCTGGGGCAACCTGTACGTCCACCAGGGCAACGGCACCGGCAACGCCTTCGCCGCCCCGATCAACGTCGGCGGCGGCTGGGACCAGTACAAGCAGCTCGCCGCCGGCGACTTCAACGGTGACGGCTTCGCCGACATGGTCGGCATCGACAACACCGGCGGTCTGTACTTCCACCCGGGCACCGGCAAGGCCTCGGCACCGTTCGGCACCCGCTGGCTGGTCTACGGGTTCATGGGCGGCTTCAAGGACGTCGTCTCGCCCGGCGACCTCACCGGTGACGGCAAGGCGGACCTGGTCCTCGTCGACGCCGGCGGCAACGCGTTCCGCATGGAAGGCGGCCACAGCCTGTTCGGCAGCGAGGTCCTCACCCCGCACGTCATGTTCCGCGGCAACATGACCTACCGCAGCATCGGCTAGCCCGCCGGTCAGCACGCCACGGCGCCCCGTCACCGGAAATGCGGTGACGGGGCGCCGTCGTGTTCACGGGGTGGGTTCGAGGAATTCGAGGCGGTTGCCGACCGGGTCGTGGGAGAAGAACCGCTTGCGGCCGGGCAGGGCGGTGTCCCAGTGGACGTCGGCTCCGTGGTCGCGGAGCCGGCCCGCGTACGCCTCGATCCCGCAGACCCGCAGGCCCGGGTGGGCTTTGCGGGCGGGGCGGAAGTCGTCCTCGATGCCGAGGTGGAGCTGTACGGGCCCGGCGGCGAACCAGCAGCCGCCGCGGGCGGCGAGGGCGGGCGGTTTGGGCAGCTCGGTCATGCCGAGGGCGTCGGTGTAGTAGCGGCGCAGGAGGTCCTCGGAGCCGGCCGGGGCCGCGAGTTGGACGTGGTCGAGTGCGCTGAGCACCTCAGGCCTCCTTGCGGGCGACGGCGAAGATGCGGCGGAAGGGGAACACGGTGCCGCGGGGGCCCGGCGGGTAGGCGGCGCGCAGGGCTTCGCGGTATTCGGCGAGGAAGGAGTCGATGGCCTCCTTGTCGTCGCCGAGTTCGGTCAGGACGGGCCGCAGGGCGGTGCCCTTGACCCAGTCGAGCACCGGGTCGGGCCCGGACAGCATCTGGTGGTAGGTGGTCTCCCAGACGTCGACGGCGCAGCCGAGTTCGGTGAAGCGGGCGAGGTATTCGGCGGGTTCGAGGATGTGGACGTAGCGCGCGCCGTGGCCGGCGAGGCGGTCGCGCCAGCGCGGCGTGTCGCACAGGTCGGCGAGCATCCGGTGGCTGGGCGCGGTGAAGTTGCCGGGGATCTGGAAGGCGAAGGTGCCGCCGGGCCGCAGTGCGTTGATCCAGGCCGCGAAGGAGCCGGGGTGGTTGGGCACCCACTGGAGGGCGGCGTTGGAGACGATCAGGTCGTAGGACTCCTCCGGGTGCCAGAGGGCGAGGTCGGCGTGCGCGAAGTCCAGGTGGCCGCCGCCGGGGGTGGGTCCGGCGTGGTCCTGGGCGGCGCGGCGGAGCATCTCCGGGGAGAGGTCGAAGCCGGTGATGCGGGCCTGGGGCCAGCGGTCGGCGAGCAGGGCGGTGACGTTGCCGGGTCCGCAGCCGAGGTCGGCGATGCGTGCGGGGGTGGTGGGGAGCTCGGGTATGCGCGTCAGCAGGTCGAGAAAGGGGCGCGTACGGTGCCCGGCGTGCCGGAGGTACTGCTGGGGGTCCCAGACGGGTGCCACGGAAGCGGCGACGAGGGGCGTCGGGGCCGGGGCGGTATCGGAGTGCATGTGCGAAGCCTCCCTGCTGGTGGGGCGGTTGGAAGCGGAAGCCGTCCGGCCCCCTCCATTCCCATCCTGGCCCAATATATATCTTGATGTCAAGATACTCGATATCGAGGTATCCAGCACCCAAGATCCTTGAATTGAAGAGACTTCACGTCGACAGACCCCTTACACTGATCGGCATGGAGGACGAGGTCGACCGACTGGTCGCGGCATGGCGGCGAGAACGCCCTGACCTCGACGTTGAACCGCTCGAAGTGCTGAGCCGGGTGAGCCGGCTCGCCCGCCACCTCGACCGCGCCCGCAGGCTGGCCTTCTCCGAGCACGGCCTGGAGCCCTGGGAGTTCGACGTCCTCACCTCGCTGCGCCGCGCTGGCGCCCCGTACCAGCTCTCCCCCGGCCAGCTCCTGACCCAGACCCTGGTCACCTCGGGCACCATGACCAACCGCATCGACCGCCTCGCGAAGAAAGGCCTGGTGGAGCGGCTTCCCGACCCCAGCGACCGGCGCGGCGTACTGGTCCGGCTGACCCCGGAGGGCCGCGACCGCGCCGACCAGTCCCTGGCCGGGCTGCTGGCGCAGGAACGCGCCATCCTCGCCCAGCTCTCCCAGGGCCAGCGCGGTGACCTCGCGGCGCTGCTACGCAGGCTGACCGCTCCGTTCGACAACATCCCCGGCTAGCTCCGCCGGCCGCACGCCGGCCCGCCGGGCCAGTGCCACCGCCGCGAGCGTGGAGTGCACCCCGAGCTTGCCCAGGACGTTCTGCATGTGGGTGCGGACGGTGTGCGGGGACAGGAACAACCGCGCCGCCACGTCCTTGCGGCCCAGCCCGGCCACCATGCAGCGCAGCACCTCGTGCTCGCGCGGCGTCAGGGACTCCACCAGCCGTTCACTGTCCGTACGGTGCTTGCGCGCCGCCGTCAGCTCCCGCAGCACCCCGGTCAGCAGGGCGGGCGGCAGGTGCGTCTCCTCCCGCAGGACCCCGCGGATGACGGCCAGCAGCCGCGAGAGCGAGCAGTCCTTGGCGACCCAGCCGGAAGCCCCCGCCTGGAGCGCGAGCGCGGCCCGGCGGGGGTCGTCGCGTTCGGCGAGGACCACCGTACGCGCCCCCGGATGCGCCGTGCGCACACTCGCGACCAGCGCGATCCCGTCCGCGCCGGGGGGCGCGGACGGTGGTGCGGAGCCCGGTGCGCGCTGTACGGGCACGGTCCCCGCGGCGGCGCCCAGGTCGGCGTCCACGAGCATGACGTCGAAGCGGCGGCCCTCGGCCGCGGCGCGTTCGAGGCAGCGCGCGGCCGCCGGAGCACTGCCGGCCGCGGACACGTCCACGTCCGGCTCGGCCGCGAGCGCGGCCGCGAGAGATTCGGCGAAGATGCGGTGATCGTCGACGACGAGAACGCGGATACGGACCACGAAAACCCCCACGGGTCGGGGAACGGACGACGGCGGGTACGGCGCCCGGACCGGGTGGTGATCCGCAGCAGCCGCGGCCGCCGCCGAGACATCTCTGCACTACCCCGGAGCGGACGCCGTACCCGGCGTATCTCGACCCCTGAATCAACACCGGCCCCCACCGGTGTCACGCATCAGCGTAGAGCGGCTGGGCTCCGGCGGATGGCCGAATAGCAGAAGTTTTTCGACGGATTTTCCGGCCCCCAGGCCCCGAACCGCGGTCGGCCTGGCCGGAATTCACCTATCCGCGTGATCCGGCGGACGGTCCGGCCGACGGTCGGGTACCGGTTCGCCGCCGGTTCCCGGCCCGGTGGGTGCCACGGGCAGTTGCACGGAGGCCGGTTCACCCGGCGTACGCACGCCGGGCGCCCGCGTAGGGCGCCCGGCGGCAGCGCGCGGGAAACCGGCGCGCGCCCCTGCCGTGCGGGCACTGTCGGCCCGGTCGGCGGATACGGGCTGGTCAGGAGGGTACGGCCGGTCCCGAGGGGGGCGCCGGTCAGGAGTGGCTGCGGCGCGCGAAGTTCCAGGCGTCGGTCACGATGCCGGTGAGGTCGGAGCGGGTGGGGGTCCAGCCGAGGCGCTCGTGCGCCGTGCGCGCGGAGGCCACCAGCACCGCCGGGTCGCCCGGGCGGCGCGGGGCGACGACCTCGGGGATCTCCCGGCCGGTGACCTTGCGGACGGTCTCTATGACCTCGCGGACCGAGAAACCGCTGCCGTTGCCGAGGTTGCAGATCAGGTGCTCGCCCTCGGTGGCGACGCGCAGCGCCGACAGGTGGGCCTGCGCGAGGTCCGCGACGTGGATGTAGTCGCGGATGCAGGTGCCGTCGGGGGTCGGGTAGTCGTCCCCGAACACCGAGATGGACTCGCGCTGTCCGAGCGCGACCTGGAGGACCAGCGGGATCAGGTGCGTCTCGGGGTCGTGCCGCTCGCCGAACTCGCCGTAGGCGCCCGCCACGTTGAAGTAGCGCAGCGACACCGCGGCCAGGCCGTGCGCCACGCACTCCCCCGCGATCATGTGGTCGACGGCGAGCTTGGAGGCACCGTAGGGGTTGGTCGGCGCGGTCACCGACGTCTCCGTCAGCAGGCCTTCGGTGGGCTCGCCGTAGGTGGCGGCGGTGGAGGAGAAGACGAGCTTGCGCACGCCCGCCGCGCGCATCGCGTTCAGCAGGGCGAGGGTGCCGCCGACGTTGTTGTCCCAGTACTTGCCGGGGTTCACGACGGACTCGCCGACCTGCGAGGAGGCCGCGAAGTGCAGTACGGCGTCGAAGGAGGGGTCCAGGTGCTCGGCGGCGTCCTGGATCCGCCCCTCGATCAGGGTGGCGCCAGCGGGGACGCCCTCGCCGAAGCCGGTGGAGAAGTTGTCGAGGACGGTCACCTCGTGGCCGGCTTCCAGGAGGTGGGCGGCGACGACGCCGCCCACGTATCCGGCGCCGCCCGTGACCAGGTACTTGCTCACTGCTGCTGCCTCTCGCGGGGGAACGCACGCGGGAAAGCGTGCAGGGTCCGGCTTACCGGATCGCACGCCTCCGGGGAAATCCGCGGGGGCGCCGTGCCCGCAATCGCCCGTATCGCGGGCCCCGCGAGCCCCCTGGGCCCGGGAATCTCAGGTCTCGGCGGACGGCGGCCACACCGGCGGTGCGGGCGGCGCGGCCCGGTCCAGGAGGCCGGTACGGGCGGCCAGCGCGGCCGCCTCCAGCCGCGAGCCCACGCCCAGCTTCATCAGGACCCGCTGGACGTGCGTACGGGCCGTGCTCGGCGCGATGGCCATGCCGGCCGCGATGAGCCGGGTGTCCTCGCCCTCCGCGACCCGTACCAGCACCTCCACCTCGCGCGGCGTGAGCAGCCGCAGCAGCCGGCTGCCCTCGTCGTCGGGCTGGGCGGCGGGGTTGAGCAGTTCCGCGAAGGCGCTCTGCAGCAGCTGCGGGGAGACGGCCACCTCCCCCGCGCGCGCCTTGGCCAGGGCCCGTTCCACGCCCTCGATGCGCTCGTCGTGGCGTACGTACCCGCAGGCGCCCGCGGCGAAGGCGGCGGCGATCCCGCGCGGGTTCGGCACCGGGCCGAGGACCACGACGGCGATCTGCGGGCGCTCGCGCCTGATGCGGACGACGGGTTCGAAGACGGCCGGCTCCGCGGGGGTGGCGGTACCGAAGAGGCAGACCTCGGGGGCGCGGCTGATGACCAGCTCGGCCGCCCCGGCGGCCGGCGCGGCGGCGGCGAGGACCCGGTGGCCGCGCAGTTTGAGGGCCGAGGCGAGCGCCTCGGCCAGCAGGCGGTGTTCGTCGACCACCATGACCCGTACGCCCATCAGGGCACCCTCCCCGTTCCTCCTGACCCGGCAAGCTACACGCTTGTTCGACGGGGCGCGGCGGTTACCGCGCGAAAGCCCCCGGAAGCGTGGGGTCGTCCGGGGGCTTTCGCGCGGGGGGTGGTGCGGTCAGTTGGCGACGAAGGACACGAACAGGTGCTCGGGTTCGCTGGTGCTGGAGTAGGGCTTGCGGACCATCGTGCGGGCGATGAACAAGTGCCCGTTGTGGTAGCGGAACTCCGAGTGGTCGACCACGAACTGCGTCTCGGCGCTGTGGACGGCCTTGTCCGACGGGTTCTGCATCAGGACGGTCTGCTTCATCGTCTTGCCGTCGATGCTGACGATCTGGCCGCCTCCGTCGTACGGGGGCTCCTTGTAGGCGATGATGTTCGACCCGTCCATGCGCAGCGGGAACATCGTGTACCGCTCACCGGCGTCGGCGCGGTCGGTGGTGCCCTTGCCGGTCTCCAGGTCGAAGGAGACCAGTTCGTTGGTGCGGCCGACGGAGGAGGACGCGCCCTGGTGCTCGTAGGTGGGGATGTAGACCTTGCCGTTGCCGACGACCATGCCGGAGCACTGCTCGACCTCGGTGGCGGGGCAGTCGGGCGCGTAGTTGCCGCTGGAGAGCCCGATGCGGGACTTGAGCTGGCCGGCGTCGTCGATGACGAAGAGGTCGCTGACGTTGGTGGCGTTCTTGGCGGTGTTGCCGACGTTGGCGGCGACGATGAGCGGCTTGGTGGAGATGATGCCCGCCCACTCGATGCCGGGGGCCAGCTTGTACGAGGCCTTCGGCGCGCCCGTGGTGGGGTCGAGGGACTGCGCGTAGAGGGTCTGGTTGGGCTCGCGGCCGCACTTGCGCAGGACGGCGAGGGCTTCGCCGCCCGCGTAGCCGAGGTCGTAGCAGCCGTCCGCGTCGGGCTTGGGCGTCCACAGCGGCGCGCCGTCGGCGAGGTTCCAGGCCGCGCCGCCGCTCAGGCCGCCCGCGGCGACGGTCTGGCCGCTGAGGGTGACCTCGGTGAACGGCACGGGCTTGTCGCCGTTGGTCTGGGACTTGGCGGTGCCGGACCAGACGAGCTTGCCGGCGTCGAGGTCGATGACGCCGACCTGGGTGCACCGGGGGTACTTGTTGCTGTCGTTGGCCATGCCCTCCTGGAAGAGGATGGCCGTCTTGTTGCCGCTGACGTGCTTGGTCGCGCCGCAGATCTGGGCGGGGAGCGGGATCTCCCACTTCTTGCCGCCGTCGACGAGGTTGTAGCCGACGACCTTGGCCACGTCGGACTTGACGTAGGTGGTGTCGGTCAGCCAGGAGCCGTCGACGGAGACGACGTCGTCGGGCGCGGGGCTGGGGACGTTGACCAGGGTCCGGGACTTGGTGTTGGCGGGCACCTTCTCCGTGCCGCCCGAGGGCGCCGGGCCCTTGTTGTTGCCCGTGTTGCCGCTGGGGCCGCCGCCGTTGGCGGTGGGCGGGTTACCGCCGCCGTTGTCCTGACCGGAGACGTACCAGAATCCGCCGCTGACGATGAGGACGATGGCCAGCAGCGCGGCGCCGACGATCATCAGCTGGGTGCGCTTGTCGCCACCGCCCGCTCCGCCCTGGCCGACGGCCTGGTGCGGTGCCGTGGGATAGCCGGCGGGCTGCTGCGGGTAGCCGTAGCCGGCCGGTGCCTGCGGGGGGTAGCCGTACGAGGGCTGCCCGGGCGGGGCGGCCGGGGGCTGCTGCGGGACCGGCGGCGCCGCGGGCGGGACCGGCGGGGGCGCGCCGTACCCGCCCTGGGGCGGCTGGTTCGGCGGCGGGGGCGCGCCGTAGCCGCCGGGCGGTGGCTGGTTGGGCGGGGGCGGGGGCGCGCCGTAGCCGCCGGGCGGCGGCTGGTTGGGCGGGGGCGGGGTGCTGGGCGTGCTCATGGGGGGATCTACTGCCTCTCGGTGGGCGGCTCGGTGGACTCGTTCACTTGCCGAAGGCCATCAGGAGCTTCTCGTCCTTGCCGTCGGCCTGCAGACGGGTGACGGACAGGAAGAACCGGCCGTCCACGTAGTCGAGCTCCGGGGAGTAGAACGCGCTCTCGACCTTCGAGGCGGCTCCCGACGGATTGTGCAGCAGCACGGTCGGACTGCCGCCGGCGGCCGGGACGGCGACGATCTCGCCGCCCTTGTCGGAGGACAGGCTCTTGCGGTAGGCGATGAGCCGGCCGTTCTCCGCTCCCAGCGGGGCGAGGACGGTGTTGTCCCCGGAGGGGGCGCGCCACTTCGCCTTGCCGGTGCCCAGGTCGAAGGCGACGATCTCGTTGGACTTGCCGCCCGTCGCGGACGCGGTCGCCAGGTACAGGGTGTCGTCGGCGACGGCGGAGGTTCCGCAGCCCTGGCGGCCCTCGTCGCCCCCGGGGCAGACGCTGAACGAGCCTTCGGCGGACATGCTGGCCCGCTTCTGCCCGTCGGGGCCCAGGGAGAGGACGGCCCGTTCCTTGGTGTCGCGGTTGCCGACGTCGATGACAAGGGGGTCCACGGAGTAGACGCTGCTGACGGTGAAGCCCTTGGGCAGGCGGTAGGTCCAGCCCTTCTTGCCGGTGGCCGGGTCGACGCCCTGGACTTCGACGGTGCGGTCGGCGTCCTCGCAGGTGGCGATCCCGATCATCTTGGTGCCGCCGCCGACGTAGGCGTGCGGCTTGCAGCCCTCGGGAACGTTGCCGGTGAAGAGCTTGTCACCGGTGCTGATCTTGTAGGCGGTGCTGGAGATGAGGCGGTTGACGGTGACGGTGTCGCCGACGATGCTCGGGTAGGCGCTGATGGCGGTGTCGAAGAGGTTCTGCTGCTCGACGGTCTTCGTCCAGCCCTCCTTGCCCGACTTGAGGTCGACCAGCTTGAGCTGGTTGCAGTCGGCGGTGGCGCTGTCGTCCTGCTTGAGCAGGACCGCCGTCTTGCCGTCGCCGGTCGTCTGGTCGGTGGTGCCGCAGATGTCGGAGGGGAGGTCGAGCTTCCACTTCTGCTTGCCGTCGGTGACCTGGTAGCCGACGAGGGACTTGCCGACCGCCTTGACGGCGAAGTCGCCGACGACCCACTGGCCCTTGGCGGGGATGCCGGCGCCCGGGCCGTCGATCTTCGCGCTCTTGTACCAGAGGACCTTGTCCTCGCCGGGCGCGCGGCCCGCGTTGAAGTCCTCGTGGTCGCCCGCGCCGGTGCCGCTGCCGTCGCCCGTGTCGGCGGAGGGCGAGCCGGACGGCTTGTCGTCGGCGGACGCACTGCCCTGCGCGACGGGCGGTCGGGGGACGTCGCCGCCGTCCCGGCCGAAGGCGAAGTACGCACCGGTGCCCAGGACGAGCGCGGCCGCCACGGCCGCCGCGATGACGACGACCCGCTTGCGGTTGCCCGGACCGCCGGGGCCACCGGGCGCGCCCGGCAGGCGCTGCGGCGCGCCGGGGGGCGGCGGCGGGTAGCCGTAGCCGGGCTGCGGGAACTGCTGGTGCGAGGGGGGCTGCGGGACGTGCTGCTGCGGGGCCGTCGCGGGCTGCCGGGCGTACGGGTTCTCGCCCGGCGGCGGAACGTACCCGTGCTGCGGCGGTCCGGGCAGGTGGCCGTAACCGGAAGGCGGTGGCGGCTGGTTCGGCGGCGGCTGGGGCGGCTCGGTCATCAGCGCATACCTTCGGCGTGGGACGGTCGTGACGGGAGAATGACCTTTCTATCACTGACGTCGCGCATACATCGGGCCGGTCCACGCCCTGTTCCCAAGGGAGGACCGGCCCGTGACGTGGCCGTTATCCGGTCGGCGGGCGACCGGCGGTGGCCGGATCAGGCCTCTTCGGCCAGCTCCAGCCAGCGCATCTCCAACTCGTCCCGTTCTGCGATGAGTTCACGCAGTTCCGCGTCGAGCTTGGCGACCTTGTCGTAGTCGGTGGAGTTCTCGGCGATCTGCGCGTGCAGGTTCGACTCGCGGTCCGACATCTTGTTGAGCTGCCGCTCGATCTTCTGCAGTTCCTTCTTCGCGGCGCGCCCGTCCTTGGACGTCGCGGTGCCCGCCGAGGCGGACTTGGCGGCGGGTGCGGGCGCCGGCGCGGCGGCCTCGATCATCGCCCGGCGGCGCTCCAGGTACTCGTCCAGGCCGCGCGGCAGCATCCGCAGGCTCGCGTCACCGAGCAGCGCCATCACGGTGTCCGTGGTGCGCTCGATGAAGAACCGGTCGTGGGAGATGACGATCATCGAGCCGGGCCAGCCGTCGAGGAGGTCCTCCAGCTGGGTCAGGGTCTCGATGTCGAGGTCGTTGGTCGGCTCGTCGAGGAAGAGGACGTTGGGCTCGTCCATCAGCAGGCGCAGGATCTGCAGGCGCCGGCGTTCGCCGCCGGAGAGGTCGCCGACCGGCGTCCACTGCTTCTCCTTGGTGAACCCGAACTGCTCGCAGAGCTGACCGGCGGTCATCTCGCGGCCCTTGCCGAGGTCGACGCGGTCGCGGACGCGCTGGACGGCCTCCAGCACGCGCAGCGACGGGTCGAGTTCGCCGACCTCCTGGGAGAGGTAGGCCAGCCTGACGGTCTTGCCGACGGTGATGCTGCCGCCCGCGGGCTGCTCCTCGCCCTGGGTGCGGGCGGCCGCGGCGAGGGCGCGCAGCAGGGAGGTCTTGCCGGCGCCGTTGACGCCGACGAGGCCGACGCGGTCGCCGGGGCCGAGGTGCCAGGTGAGCTGCTTGAGGAGGACCTTGGGGCCGGCCTGCACGGTGACGTCTTCCAGGTCGAAGACCGTCTTGCCCAGGCGGGCGTTGGCGAAGCGCATCAGCTCGGACGTGTCGCGCGGCGGCGGTACGTCGGCGATCAGCTCGTTGGCGGCCTCGATGCGGTAGCGCGGCTTGGAGGTGCGGGCCGGGGCGCCGCGGCGCAGCCAGGCCAGCTCCTTGCGCATGAGGTTCTGCCGCTTGGACTCCTCGGTGGCGGCAATCCGTTCGCGTTCGGCGCGGGCGAAGACGTAGTCGCTGTAGCCGCCCTCGTACTC
The DNA here is from genome assembly GCF_044454045.1 of Streptomyces sp. NPDC051578. NCBI lineage: Bacteria > Bacillati > Actinomycetota > Actinomycetes > Kitasatosporales > Streptomycetaceae > Streptomyces > Streptomyces sp. NPDC051578. Next base: position 163,043 of record NZ_JBITDH010000007.1, on the reverse strand, counting down.
GTGGACGGCTCCGCGCTGGACGTCCCACATGCGGGTGCAGACCTGGTCGAGGAACCAGCGGTCGTGGGTGACGCAGACGAGCGCGGAGCGGCGTTCCTGGAGGTGCTTGGCCAGCCAGGAGATGCCTTCGACGTCGAGGTGGTTCGTGGGCTCGTCGAGGACGAGGAGGTCCTGCTCGGCGATGAGGAGCTTGGCGAGGGCGATGCGCCGGCGCTCACCGCCGGAGAGGGGGCCGATGACGGTGTCGAGGCCCTGCCCGAAGCCGGGCAGGTCGAGGCCGCCGAAGAGACCGGTCAGCACGTCGCGGATCTTGGCGTCGCCGGCCCACTCGTGGTCGGCCATGTCGCCGATGATCTCGTGGCGGACGGTGGCCTGCGGGTCGAGGGAGTCGTGCTGGGTGAGGACGCCCATGCGCAGGCCGCCGGACTGGGTGACGCGGCCGGTGTCGGGTTCCTCCAGCTTGGCGAGCATCCGGATGAGGGTGGTCTTGCCGTCGCCGTTGCGGCCGACGACACCGATGCGGTCTCCCTCGGACACGCCGAGGGAGATGCCGTCGAGCAGGGTACGGGTGCCGTACACCTTGCTGACTGCCTCGACATTGACCAGATTGACGGCCATCAGACGCGCTCCAGGTGCGGGGTCCCCCCGGCCGGTGTCCGGGAGAGGGTGTGGATCAGCCCCTCAGCCTAACCCTCCCGGACGGCGCGGAGACGACGGTGGCTCCCGGGGCGGGGCCGTCGGCGACGCGGGTGGTGCGGCAGGTTCCGGAGGCTTCGAGGGCGGCGGCGACCGTGGAGGCGGACTGCGCGTCGCGGACCAGGAACGCGGTGGTGGGACCGGATCCGGAGACCAGGGCGGCCAGGGCTCCGGCGCCGGTGCCCGCCGCGAGGGTGTCGGCGAGCCCCGGCCGCAACGACAGGGCGGCGGGCTGGAGGTCGTTGGCCAAGGTCGCTGCGAGCGCGTCGGGGTCGCCCGAGGCGAGGGCCTCCAGCAGGGCCGGGGAGGCCTGCGGGGCGGGGACGTCCTGCCCGGCGGTGAGGCGGTCGAACTCGCGGAACACGGCCGGGGTCGACAGCCCGCCGTCGGCGACCGCGAACACCCAGTGGAAGGTTCCCGCGGCCACCGGCGTGAGGACCTCCCCGCGGCCCGTGCCGAGCGCCGCCCCGCCGACCAGGCTGAACGGCACGTCGCTGCCCAGCTCGGCGCAGATGTCCAGCAGCTCCGCGCGCGGGGTGTCCAGGCCCCACAGTTCGTCGCAGGCCAGCAGGGCGGCGGCGCCGTCCGCGCTGCCTCCGGCCATGCCGCCCGCGACGGGGATGTTCTTCGCGATGTGGAGGTGCACGGACGGGCTGAGGCCGCTGCGCCCGGCGAGGATCTCGGCGGCACGGGCGGCGAGGTTGCTGCGGTCCAGGGGCACCTGGTCGGCGTCGGGGCCCTCGCAGGTCACCGTCAGCGCGTCGGCGGGGGCGGCGGTGACCTCGTCGTACAGGGACACGGCGAGGAACACGTTCGCCAGGTCGTGGAAGCCGTCGGGCCGGGCGGCGCCCACCGCGAGGCGGACGTTGACCTTCGCGGGGACCCGTACGGTCACGGCGCGGCTGTCGCAGTCGCCCGCGGGCCGGCTCGGGGAGCGGTCCGCGGGGTGGTTCGCGGCGCGGCTCACAGGGCGGGCCTCTCGGCAGCGGGCTTGTGCTCGGCGATCGCGGCGAACTCCTCCACCGTCAGGGACTCCCCGCGGGCCTGCGGGGAGACGCCCGCGGCGACGAGGGCGGCCTCGGCGCCCGCGGCGGAGCCGGCCCAGCCGGCGAGGGCGGCGCGCAGGGTCTTGCGGCGCTGTGCGAAGGCGGCGTCGACGACCGCGAAGACCTCCGCCTTGGAGGCGGTGGTCTTGATCGGCTCGGACCGGCGGACCAGCGAGACCAGTCCGGAGTCGACGTTGGGGGCGGGCCAGAACACCTTGCGGCCGATGGACCCGGCCCGCTTGACGTGCGCGTACCAGTTGGCCTTGACGGACGGCACCCCGTACACCTTGTTGCCCGGCTCGGCGGCGAGCCGGTCGGCGACCTCCGCCTGCACCATCACCAGTGTCCGCTCGATGCTCGGGAAGCGGTCGAGCATGGTGAGCAGGACGGGCACGGCCACGTTGTACGGCAGGTTCGCGACGAGCGCGGTCGGCGCGGGGCCGGGCAGCTCGGTGACGAGCATCGCGTCGGAGTGCACGAGCGCGAAGCGGTCCTTGCGCGCGGGCATCCGCGCCTCGATGGTGGCGGGCAGCGCCGCGGCGAGGACGTCGTCGATCTCGACGGCGGTGACCCGGTCCGCGGCCTCCAGCAGAGCGAGCGTGAGGGAACCCAGACCCGGCCCGACCTCCACGACCACGTCGTCCGGCCGCACCTCGGCGGTGCGGACGATCCGGCGGACCGTGTTGGCGTCGATGACGAAGTTCTGGCCCTTCTGCTTCGTCGGCCGGACGCCGAGTACGGCGGCCAGTTCCCGGATGTCGGCGGGTCCGAGGAGGGCGTCGGAAGGTGTCTCGTTGGGCTGCTGCTCTGCGGTGCTCACCGGTAAAGCCTACGGCCGCAGTGCGGCCAGGGAGTCGCCCCCCGCTGCACGTAGAGCTTCTTGGCCCGGTACGTCTGCTCCGCGCCGGAGGCGTCCTGGGGCCGTCCGCTGCCGCCGAGGCTCTGCCAGGTGCTCACGTCGAACTGGTACAGCCCGCCGTAGGTTCCCGAGGCGTCGGTGGCGGAGGGCCGGCCGCCGGATTCGCACTGGGCCAGGGCGTTCCAGTCGAGGTCGTCGGCGCCCGCCACGGAGGTCGGCAGCGGCTTGGTGCCGACCTTGACGAGCTGGGTGACGGGCTCGCGGATCACCTCGTCGGAGATCCGGCGGGGCTTCTCCTGTACGCCGTTGACGGTGCGCAGGCTGTAGGTGACCCGGCGGGCGCCGGGCCGGCCGGCCCGTTCCACCAGCTCGGTGCCGGCGAACAGGCTGTCGTCCTCGGCGCGCTCCGTCTCGAACGGGATGCGTTCCTCGCGGACCTCGCGGGTGCCGGTGACGCGCAGCACGGTGACGGTCTGCCCGTCGCGCGGGAAGGACTCCGGGGCGACGGAGGTGGTGTCCTGGCCGCGCAGGGTGATGCCGGCCTGGTCGAGGGCCTCGCGGACGGTCGCGGCGTTGGTGCGGATGGTGGTCTCGTGGCCGTCGGCCATGAAGGTGACGCCGCGTTCGGTGCGGACGGTGAGGGCGAGTCCGGCACGCGGTACGACGGTGGCGGGGGCGGCGGAGAGGTAGGCGCCTTCGGCGCGGACGCCGAGCTGGCGCAGGGCGCCTTCGACGGTGCGGGAGGTGGTCCACACCTGGCGGGGCGTTCCGTCGAGGGTGAGGTGGAGGGGGCGCCCGTAGCGGACGACGACCTCCTCGCCGTCTTCGAGGGCGGTGTCCCGGCCGGGGGCGACGAGGTCGTGGGGGCCGACGCCGAGGTGTTCGGCGGCGAGCAGTTCGTCGACGCCATCGGCGAAGGTGTGGAGGGTACGGGGGACGCCGTCGACGGTGAGGCGGACCGTCTTGTCGGCGGCGACGAACGCGGTGGTGCCGCCCGCGAGGAAGGCGACGACCAGGGCCTGCGGGACGATGCGGCGCCAGTGGTCGGGGCCGTGCGGTGCGGCGGCGGTCACGGGGGCGGTGACGGGGGCGGCGCGGCGTCTGCCGGTGCCGGTGCCGGTGCCGGTGCCGGTCGGGGCCGGGGCGGGCGGCGGGCTCTCGCTCCGGCGGCGGCGCCCGGGACCGGTCTCGGCGGGGGGCCAGCCGGTGGCGGGGCCGCCGACTTCCGGACGGCGGCGCCGGCCGGGCCCCGGGGGCTCCTCCGCCGGGGAGCGGTACGGGTCCTCGTGGGGGGCGGCGGTGCGCCCCCGGCCCTTGCGGCGCCGCGCGGAACGGGGTCCCGGGACGGCGGGGTCCGCCTCCGCGGGCGCGGGGCGTCCCGGCTCACCGCGGGGGCCGAGGAGATCGCTGAGCGCGCTGCCGCGGGGGGCTTCGTACGGCCCGGCCGACGCCGACGCGGCCTCGCGGTGGGTGGCGTACGGACCGTCGGCCAGGACGGCGGCCGGCAGGTCGGCCCGGACGGCGGCTCGGCCGTCACCGCGGGCGCCGCCCTGGCGCTCGTACGGGGGGCCGTCCCGGTGGCCGCCGTCCCAGCCACCGTAAGGGCCGTCGCGGTGGGTGGCGTCCCGACCACCGAGCGGCCTGTCCCCCGGCTCGGCGCCCTGGCCCCCGAGCGGGCCGTCGCGGTGGGTGGCGTAGGGCGCCTCGTCACGGCCCCCGCGCTGGCCCCCGTGCGGGGCGTCCCCCCGACCGGCGCCTTGGCGCCCGTACGGGCCGTCCCGGTGGCCGCCGTCCCAGCCACCGTAAGGGCCGTCGCGGTGGGTGGCGTCCCGGCCATCGAGCTGGCCGTCACCGCGGGTGGCGTACGGCGTCTCGTCAGGGCCGCTGTACGGGCCGCCGTAGCGGGTATCGGCGGGGATGCCGTACCGGTCGGCGTAGGGGGCCTGCGGCGGGCCTTCGCCCGGGGCGGCCGGGGGCGCGGGCCAGGGGGGCGGGGAGGTCCAGGACGGGACCGGCGCGTCGGCGGCGGACGGCCAGGCCGCCGGCTCCGCCGCGTCGAAGCCCGCGGCCCATCCCTCCCTCGCCCCGGCCGGCCGGGGCGCGGCCGTCCGCGCGGCCCGGCCGCCGCCACTGCCCTGTGTCTCGCTCACGACGTCGCTCCACGTGTCCGGCCCCGCTGGTTCGGGCACGGCACCCTAGCGGCAACGGCCGTCACTCATCAAAGCCGCGTGGATACCCAGCGTGTCGGAGTCGACGGCCCCTCAGTAGCCGAACGCGCGGGCCGTGTTGGCGGCCAGGGCGGTGGCCATCGCGTCCTCGTCCAGGCCCCGCACCGCCGCCATCGCCCGTACCGTCAGCGGAATGAGGTAGGGCGCGTTCGGCCGCCCCCGGTACGGCGCGGGGGTGAGGTACGGGGCGTCCGTCTCCACGAGCACCAGGTCGAGCGGGGCGACCGCGAGCGCCTCGCGCAGCGGTGTGGCGTTCTTGAAGGTGACGGTCCCGGCGAAGGACATGTAGTACCCGGCGGCGGCGCACTCGCGGGCCATGGCGGCGTCACCGGAGTAGCAGTGGAAGACGGTCCGCTCCGGGGCGCCCTCCTCGCGCAGCACGCGCAGCACGTCGGCGTGGGCGTCGCGGTCGTGGATGACCAGCGCCTTGCCCTGACGTTTGGCGATCTCGATGTGCGCGCGGAAGGAACGCTCCTGCGCGGCCACGCCCTCGGGTCCGGTGCGGAAGTAGTCCAGCCCCGTCTCCCCGACCGCCTTGACCTGCGGGAGCGCGGCCAGGGCCTCGATCTCGGCCAGTGCCTCGTCCAGCGCCCCGTCGCCGCCGCCGCTCCGTGCGCCCTGCCTCGACCGGCCTCCCCCGGCCCCAGGGGGCTGGGAGGTACCCACGTGATCACCGTGCACGATGCGGGGCGCTTCGTTCGGGTGAAGGGCGACCGCTGCGTGGACGTTCTCGTACGCGGCGGCGGTCTCGGCGGCCCAGCGCGAGCCCTTCACGTCGCAGCCGACCTGGACGACGGTGGTCACGCCCACGGAGGCGGCCTTGGCCAGGCCTTCTTCGACGGTTCCGGACTGCATGTCCAGGTGGGTGTGCGAGTCGGCGACCGCCACCCGCAGCGGTTCGGGCAGTGGGGGCGGCGCGTCGTTCGGGGTACGGCTCATGAGGCCGATCTTATGACCGGTCGGGCGGCGGGTCCCGCCGCCCGACCGCTGCCCTTCGGCTGCTCGGTCGGCGCTCAGCCGCCGCTCACCTGCGGAACAGGCTCCGCAGTCGGGCCAGCGGGCCGCGCCGTACGGCGGGGGACCCGGCGGGCACCGGGCCGGGGCCCTCGTGCGTGAGGGGCGCCTTGCGCGGCTTCGGCGGGCGAGGGGCGTCCTGCGTGGCCGGGACCGGCCCGGCGATGCCGGGGTGGATGGCCTGGTGGTAGAGCTGGTCGAGCATGCCGAGGACCGACTTGACCTGTCCCTCGCGCATGATGCGGACGATGTGGCCCCCGCAGTTCATGCAGGTCGGGTTGGACAGGGGCGACGGAACCCGCTCGCTGCCGGCCGTGTACACGATGAAGGGCTGGCCCTTGCCGTCCACGTGGTGTTCGATCTCGTACCCCTGCTCCCAGCCGTAGCCGCACTTCATGCAGGCGAACGAGTACGCCTCGTGCACGGTGTGTACGGACGGCCTCGGCGGGGCGGTGGGTATGGCGGCGGCGGCGGTCGGTGCGGGTGCCGGGGTCTCAGCGATCTCACTCATGCCAGCTCCTCTTGTTCCACTGGTGCATTGCCAGTGGACGCCTCTTCGGGCAGGAGCGCATCAGGCCCTGTCCAGTGTTGGACGGACTTTTGGCCACTCATGCCCAAAAGGGCCGGTGCGCGGTCTGAGCTTTGCTTTTCAGGTTATCTCTTTACCGACCTACGCCTCGTTCCGTGCCGCATTCTTTGCCGCCACCACCGCGTCGAAGACGTCACGCTTGGGTACACCGGCCTCGGCGGCGACCGCGGCGATGGCCTCCTTGCGCCTCTCCCCGGCCTCCTCGCGCACCCGCACCCTGCGCACCAGCTCCTCGTCGTCGACGTCGCCCGGCGCGGCCGCCGGTGCGCCCTCGACCACGATCGTGATCTCGCCACGCACGCCTTCCGCCGCCCAGGCCGCCAGCTCGGCGAGGACGCCACGCTTGACCTCCTCGTACGTCTTGGTCAGCTCCCGGCACACCGCGGCCCGCCGGCCCTCTCCGAACACCTCGGCCATCGCGGCGAGGGTGTCGTCCAGCCGGTGCGGGGCCTCGAAGTAGACGAGCGTGCGCCGCTCGGCCTCGACCTCGCGGAGGCGGCCGAGGCGCTCGCCCGCCTTGCGCGGCAGGAACCCCTCGAAGCAGAACCGGTCGACGGGCAGTCCCGACAGCGCGAGCGCGGTCAGTACGGCGGAGGGGCCGGGGACGGCGGTGACCTTGATGTCCTTGGTCACGGCCGCGGCGACGAGGCGGTATCCGGGGTCGGAGACCGAGGGCATCCCGGCGTCGGTGACCAGCAGCACCCGCTTGCCGGACTCCAGGGCCTCGACCAGCTCGGGGGTGCGGGCGGACTCGTTGCCCTCGAAGTACGACAGCACGCGCCCGGTGGTGTGCACACCGAGCCCCTGGGTGAGCCGGCGCAGCCGCCGGGTGTCCTCTGCGGCGATCACATCGGCCCGCTCCAGCTCGGCCCCGAGGCGCGGCGGGGCGTCGGCGAGGTCGCCGATCGGGGTCCCGGCGAGCACGAGCACGCCGTTGGCGGAGGGGGTCACGGCGGCGCGGGGCTGGTCAGTCGTCACCGGTCCATCCTCTCAGCCGCCCCACGGGACTCGCGCAGGCACTGGGGTTCCCACAGCCGCGTTCCCTACGATGATCCGGTGACCAGTACCGCGACGCCGTCGCCCAGCCCCGCGGGGGCCCCGCCCGTCCCGCCGGGCGGCCGCGGCCCCGACCCCGAGCCGCCCGTCTGGCTCCGCCGCCTGCGCGGCTTCGGCTACGCCCCGCGCGCACGGGGCGCGGACGTCCGCACCCGTCTCGTGCCCGCGTACGCGCGGCCCTCCGAGCAGCTGTGGACGGCGCTCGGCGTGCCCGTCGCGGCGCGCGAGCGCTGGCAGCGCGTCATGGCGTGGGTGGGTCCGCTGCTCGTGACGCTGGTGGCGGGGGTGCTGCGGTTCGCCCACCTCGGCAGCCCGAAGGCGGTGATATTCGACGAGACGTACTACGCGAAGGACGCGTGGGCCACGATCCGGCAGGGCTACGAGGCGAGTTGGCCCAAGGACGTCGACAAGTCGATCCTCGCCGACCCGAACGGGGTCGCGCTGCCGCTGGAGCCCGGCTACGTCGTCCACCCGCCGGTCGGCAAGTGGGTGATCGGCCTCGGCGAGTGGATGTTCGGTTTCGATCCGTTCGGCTGGCGGTTCATGACCGCGGTGCTGGGCACCTTGTCGGTCCTGATGCTGTGCCGGATCGGCCGGCGGCTGTTCCGCTCGACGTTCCTGGGCTGCCTGGCCGGTGCGCTGCTGGCGGTGGACGGGCTGCACCTGGTGATGAGCCGGACCGCGCTGCTCGACCTGGTCCTGATGTTCTTCGTCCTGGCCGCTTTCGGGGCGCTGGTCATCGACCGGGACCGGACGCGGGCGCGGCTCGCGGCGGCGCTGCCCGTGGACGGCGACGGCCGCACCCGGCCGGACGCCGAGGTCGCGCGGACGCTGCGGCTGGGGTGGCGCCCGTACCGGCTCCTGGCGGGCGTCTGCCTGGGCCTGGCGTTCGGCACGAAGTGGAACGGCCTGGTGGTGCTGGCCTTCTTCGGCGTGCTGACGGTGCTGTGGGACGCGGCGGCGCGCCGCACGGCGGGCGCGGGCTCCCCGTACGCGGCGGTGCTGCGCCGGGACGCGCTGCCGGCGTTCCTGTCGACGGTGCCGGTGGCGATCGGCGTCTACCTGGCGTCCTGGACGGGCTGGCTCCTGAGCGCGGACAACGGCAAGGGCGGCTACTTCCGCGACTGGGCCGCCAAGAACGACCGGGGCAGTTCGCTGTCCTGGCTGCCGGAGTGGCTGCGCAGCCTGTGGCACTACGAGACCGAGGTGTACAAGTTCCACGTCGGCCTGACCTCGGGTCACACGTACGAGTCGAACCCGTGGAGCTGGCTCGTGCTGGGCCGGCCCGTCTCCTACTTCTACGAGTCCCCTGCGCCCGGCACGGACGGCTGCCCGGCGACCGCGACGACCAAGTGCGCCCGCGAGGTGCTGGCCATGGGCACTCCGCTGCTGTGGTGGGCGGGCTGCTTCGCGCTGCTGTACGTGCTGTGGCGGTGGTTCTTCCGCCGCGACTGGCGGGCGGGCGCGATCGCGTGCGCGCTGGCCGCGGGCCTGCTGCCGTGGTTCAACTACCAGGAACGCACGATCTTCTACTTCTACGCGGTGGTCTTCGTCCCGTACCTGTGCCTGGCGGTGACGATGATGATCGGCGCCCTCCTGGGCCCGGCGGGCTCCTCGGAGCGCCGCCGCGCCCTGGGCGCGATCGGCGCGGGCGTCCTGGTCCTGCTGATCATCTGGAACTTCATCTACTTCTGGCCGATCTACACGGGCGGGAGCATCCCGCTGGACTCCTGGCGCGGCCGCATGTGGCTGGACACCTGGGTTTGAAGCCCCGTGAGACCTGGGTGAACGCAGGACGGACGTGGTCCGGTGCCGTCAGGGCGCCGGACCTTTCGCGTGGGGGCGAGAATCGGCCAGGACGTTCCGGTCCGGTAACGAGACGTGTCCGCGGGTTTCGCAGCGCGTAAGGTCCACACCAAAAGGTTCTTGAACATGTTCAGGGACTGTGGCCCGGGGAGGGGACGCAAGTGAACGGGGCGGCGAAGGGTGTCATCGTCGGCGGGGTGTTCCTCGCGGCGGTCGGCGGGGCCGGGTGGGGCGTGTACACGCTGGTCGGGGAGGACGTCGCCGGGGCGACGGGCACGGCGGCCACCGCCAAGGAGACCGGTCCCCCGAGCACGAAGGAGACCGAGCAGACCGCAAAGGCCTTCCTCGCCGCCTGGGCCTCGGGGGACTACCGGGCGGCAGCCGACCTGACGAACAACGCGCAGGAGGCGCAGACCGCGGTCGCCGACTTCGCGGCCAAGGCGTACGTGTCGAAGGCCGTGATCACCCCCGGCACGCCGAACGGCACCACCGTGCCGTTCAAGGTCGAGGCGGAGGTGACGTACGAGGGCACGACCAAGCCCCTCGCCTACGACTCCCAGCTGAGCGTCGTACGCGGCGTCTCCACCGGGAAGGCGCTGGTCGACTGGCAGCCGTCGGTCCTCCACCCGCAGCTCCAGAAGGGCGAACGGCTGCGCGTCGGGGCGCCCGCGAGCGCACCGGTCAAGGCCGTGGACCACAGGGGTGAGGAGCTGACGGCGGAGAAGTACCCCTCACTGGGCCCGGTCCTCGCCGAGCTGACGCGGACGTACGGCGCGAAGGCGGGCGGCAAACCCGGTGCGGCGCTGTTCATCGAGCCGGCCGTCGCGGGCGCGCCGCAGCGGACCCTGCTCACCTTGGCGGAGGGCGAGCCCGCGACGCTCACGACGTACCTGGACGCGCGGGTGCAGGCGGCGGCGGAGAAGGCCGTGGGCCGGTACCCGGAGTCCTCGGTGGTCGCCGTCCAGCCCAGCACGGGGCACGTCCTGGCCGTGGCGAACAACCGCAAGGACGGCTTCAACGCGGCGATGCAGGGCGCCCGCGCCCCCGGCTCGACGATGAAGATAGTGACGGCGGCGATGCTGCTCGACCGGGGCAAGGCGGCCGCCGACAAGCCGGCGGAGTGCGTCAAGGAGGCGGCCTGGGGCGGCCGTACGTTCCACAACCTCGGCAACTTCGAGCTGCCCGGCGCGAGTTTCGCGACCAGCTTCGCCAAGTCCTGCAACACCGCCTTCATCAAGCAGATCGACGACGTCAAGGACGACGCGGCGCTGGCGAAGGAGGCGAAGGAGGTCTTCGGCATAGGCCTGGACTGGAAGACGGGCGTCCAGTCGGTCGACGGCAAGGTCCCCGTCACCTCGGGCGCGGAGGCGGCGGCCGAGTACATCGGGCAGGGCAACATCACCATGAACCCGCTGAACGTCGCCTCCCTCACGGCCACGGCGCGCAGCGGGCAGTTCCACCAGCCGCTGCTGGTGCCGGCGGAGCTGGACGGCCGGCCGGTCGCGGCGGCGGCGCGGGGGATGAAGCCGTCGGTGCGGCAGCAGCTGGTGTCGATGATGCGGCTGACCGCGTCGAGCGGGACGGCGGCGGGCACGATGTCCTCGGTCGGCGGCGACAAGGGCGCCAAGACCGGCTCCGCGGAGGTGGACGGCGTCAGCCCGGACAGCTGGTTCACCGGGTTCAGCGACGACGTGGCGGCGGCCGCCATGGTCGAAGCGGGCGGCCACGGCGCGGACGCGGCGGGCCCCGTCGTCGCGGCGGTGCTCCGGGCCTCTTCTTCCTGACGCGGCCCTCGCACCGCTCGGCCCCGGCGGGCCTCCCGGGCTTCGCGCCGCTGCGCCGGACTCCGTCCGGCGGACGCCGGGCGGAGCGGCCGGGCCGGCCGCCGCGGGGGCCCCGCACCAGTCGCGGCGCGGGGATGCCCGGATGAGGGTCAAGGGCCCTCGCGCCGATCAGGGCGCGCGCCGTCCCGGCTGCCGGGCCCCAGCCCCGCCCAGGAGACGGCGGCTGCGGTCGCTGCCGTACGGAACCGCCCCCGCACGGCAGGCGAGGGCCGCCGCGGCACGACGGCCGCGAAGACCGGGCCGGGCAGGGCGTCAGGCCGCCGAAGACCCGCGCCGCGGCACGAAAGCCACGGCCCCCAAGGCTCCAAGGGCAGGCGTCAGGCCGCCGAAGACCCGCGCAGCGGCACGAAGGCCACGGCCCCAAGGGCAGGGCGTCAGGCGGCCGACAGGGATGCGTGCAGGGCGCGGATCAGCGCCTGGGGGCGGGGGTCCGCCGTGACCGACTTGGCCAGGGCGTTCGTGACGTAGCCGAAGCCGATGCCCGCCTCCGCGTCGGCGAACGCCAGGGAGCCGCCCCGGCCCGGGTGGCCGAACGACGCCGGGGACAGCAGGGGCGAGGCCGGGCCGTGCAGCATGTAGCCCGGGCCGAAGCAGGTGTTCACCACCAGCACCCGGTCCGGCCCCGACGACAGCTCGCGGGACGCCAGCGCCGCCGTCCCGGGGGTGAACAGCCGCGCGCCGTCCTCGGTGTCCCCGAGCAGCGCCGCGTAGAACCCGGCCAGTGCCCGCGCCGTCCCGATACCCGCCGAGGCCGGCAGCTCCGCCGCCCGGTACTCGGGGGCGTTCTCGTCCGGCAGCGGGGCTATCGCACCGAAGGCGCGCCGGGTCAGGGAGGACGGGTCCGCGTACGCCTGCGAAACGTTTCGCCGCGGGCGCGTGCGAAGGCCCCCCTCCGGCTCCGGCGGCTCCACGGCCCCGACCCGTCCCACGCGGGCCGCTTCCGCTTCCGGCAGGCCGATCCAGAAGTCCAGCCCGAGCGGGCCGGTGACCTCGCGGGCCAGCCAGCTCCCGATCGATTCCCCGGTCACCCGCAGCACCAGCTCCGACAGCAGCCAGCTGTAGGTCTGCGCGTGGTAGCCGTGCTCCGTGCCCGGTTCCCAGAACGCCTGCTGCCCGGCGACCGCCCGCGCCCCCGAGACCCCGTCGACGGCCTCGGCCGGGTCCAGCGGCCGGTCCAGCGCCGGCACCCCCGCCCGGTGGGCGAGCAGGTCCCGGACCAGCGCGCGGTCCTTGCCGCCCGCCTTGAACTCCGGCCAGTACGCCCCCACCGGCGCGTCGAGGTCCAGCAGCCCCCGCTGGTGGAGCAGCAGCGGCGCCGCCGCCGCCACGCCCTTGGTCGCGGACCGCACCACCTGTGCGGTCCCCTCCTCCCAGGGCCCGCCGCCGTCCGCGTCCTTCGTCCCGGCCCACAGGTCGACGACCCGGCGCCCGTCCCGGTACACGGTGACGGCCGCACCCCGGTCCCCGCGCACCTCGAAGTTGCGTACGAAAGCGTCCCGGACGGGCTCGAAGCCCTCCGCCACCTCACCCTGGATGTTCACGAGCGCTCCAACAATCAGCCGAAGGCACTTATGCCGGCCCCTGCCGCCGCCACCGGCAGCGTCACCGACCGCGGGTCGAAGCCGAACGGCAGCTCCAGCCGGTGCGCCCGCATCAGCTCCTCGTCGCACAGCAGGTCCTGCGTGCGCCCGTCGGCCGCGATGACCCCCTCGCTGAGGACCACCGCGCGCGGGCACAGCTCCAGCGCGTACGGCAGGTCGTGCGTCACCATCAGCACCGTCACGTCCAGCGAACGCAGGATGTCCGCGAGCTCGCGCCGCGACGCCGGGTCCAGGTTGGAGGACGGCTCGTCCAGCACCAGGATCTCCGGCCGCATCGCGAGCACGGTCGCCACCGCCACCCGGCGGCGCTGCCCGAAGGACAGGTGGTGCGGCGGCCGGTCCGCGAAGGCGGCCATCCCCACCTGCTCCAGCGCCTCCTCCACCCGTGCCCGCAGTTCCGCGCCCCGCATCCCGGCCGCCGCCGGTCCGAAGGCCACGTCCTCGCGCACCGTCGGCATGAACAGCTGGTCGTCGGGGTCCTGGAAGACGATCCCGACCCGGCGGCGGACCTCGGCGAAGTTCCGCTTCTCCACGGGCAGCCCGGCCACGCTCACCTTGCCGACGCCACCGCCCAGGATGCCGTTGAGGTGTAGTACGAGGGTGGTCTTGCCCGCGCCGTTCGGGCCGAGCAGCGCCACCCGTTCCCCGCGCCGGACGGTCAGGTCGACGCCGAAGAGCGCCTGGTGCCCGTCGGGGTAGGCGTACGCGAGGCCGGAGACTTCGAGAGAGGGTGCGTCGGTGGTCACAGCGTCCATCCCATCAGACATACGGCGAGGGCCGTCACCGGGAGTGCGGCCGCGTGCGCCCACTGGGCGCGCGAGGCCGCGATGTCTTCGATCACCGGCATCGAGCCGGCGTAGCCGCGGCTGACCATCGCGAGGTAGACCCGCTCGCCGCGCTCGTAGGAACGGATGAACAGCGAGCCGGCGGTCTTGGCCAGCACCCCCCAGTGCCGCACGCCGCGCGCCTCGAAGCCGCGCGAGCGCCGGGCGATGGACATCCGCCGCAGCTCATCGGTGATCACGTCGCCGTACCGGATCATGAAGGTGGCGATCTGGACCAGCAGCGGCGGCAGTTTCAGCCGCTGCAGGCCGAGCAGCAGCGCCCGCAGTTCGGTCGTCGACGCGAGCAGCACCGAGGCGGCCACCCCGAGAGTGCCCTTGGCCAGCACGTTCCAGGCGCCCCACAGGCCGGAGACGCTCAGCGACACGCCGAGCACCTCCACCCGCTCGCCCTGCGCCACGAAGGGCATGAGGACCGCGAAGGCGACGAACGGGACTTCGATCAGCAGCCGCCGCAGCAGGAAGCCGGCCGGGATCCGGGCCGCCGCCGCGGCGGCGGCGAGCAGGACGGCGTAGAGGGCGAACGCCCACACCGCCTCGCGGGGCGTGGAGACGACGACCACCACGAAGGCGAAGGCGGCGGCGAGCTTGCACTGCGGCGGCAGCGCGTGCACCGCCGAGTGCCCGTGGCGGTAGAGCTTGTGGCTGTGGCCCGCGCCCATGTCAGCCGGCGGCCGAGGTCGAGGTGGCCGTGAGGTCCTCCGCGCGGCGGCGGCGCACGGTCCAGAAGATCCCGGTGCCGACGGCGACGGTCGCACCGACGCCGATGACGCCCGCGAGACCGCCGGACAGACGGGTGTCGGTGACGTCCTTGACGCTGTAGTCGGCGAGCGGGGAGCCTGCGGCGGCGTGCTGTCGCTCGTTGCGGTCGATGCCCTTGTCGGCGGCGACCTTCTCCAGGCCGTCCGGGCTGGCGGAGGCGTAGTACGAGACGAACCCGGCGAGCACGAGGGCGGTGAGCAGCCCGGTGATCCACACGGGCCTGGTGGAGCGGGGGCCGCCGACGGGCGCGGCGGGCGCGGTGGCGGGCGCGTCGACGAGTTCACCGCCGACGCGCAGCTTGAGCGGCGTGCTCAGCCCGCGCGCGCCGTGCACCAGGTCGGGGCGTACCGCGAGGACCGCGCCCACCGTCGCGGCGGTGATGACCGCCTCGCCGAGGCCGATGAGGACGTGCACGCCGACCATGGCGGTGAACACCTTGCCGAGCGGTACGTCGGTGGTGCCGCCGAGGGCGTAGAAGAGGGTGAACATGACGGCCGCGCCGGGTACGGACAGCAGGGCGCCGGTGAAGGCGGCGGCGGTGACCGAGCGGCGGGTCTTGGGCAGCACCTTCACCAGGGTGCGGAACACGGCGTAGGCGACGACGACGGTGACGACGGCCATGTTCATGACGTTGACGCCGAGGGCGGTCAGACCGCCGTCGGCGAAGAGCACGCCCTGCATGAGCAGCACCACCGACACGCAGAGCACCCCGGTGTAGGGGCCGACGAGTATCGCCGCGAGCGCTCCGCCGAGCAGGTGTCCGCTGGTGCCGGCGGCGACGGGGAAGTTCAGCATCTGCACGGCGAAGATGAAGGCCGCCACCAGCCCGGCGAGCGGCGCGGCGCTGTCTTCGAGCTCACGGCGGGCGCCGCGGAGGCTGACGGCCACCGCTCCGGCGGCTGCGACACCTGCGGCTATGGAGACGGGGGCATCGATGAAGCCGTCGGGCACGTGCATGGGTTTGGCTCCGCTTCCTGCGGTTGACTCGCGACACTGTTTAACCGTTCAAGAATAGTGCCCAGTTGCAAACCGTTGGCAAGAGCGCGCACCGCACGAATAGAAGCGGGCGGTTTCGTGGAAATGTGCGAGGCTGGGGGGCATACGGACCCATATGTCCCGATATGGAGGAGTCTTGGAGATGTCAGCCACCGCCGAGAATCCCCACGCGACGGCCACCGCGACCGCAGTCGAGGAACGGGTCCGCGCCCGCGTGATCACCGACGATCCGCTCTACCGCGCCATTCCGGTCGCCCTTCGCTTCACGCCCGACGAGCCGCTCGCCGTCCGGATCGTCTTCCCCGCCGGCGTCTCCCCCGAGGGCACCGACAACGAGTGGGTCTTCCCCCGCGCCCTGCTGGAGGCGGGCCTGCTGGCCCCGAGCGGGACGGGCGACGTACGCATCTGGCCCTGCGGCCGGGTGCAGGTGATCGTGGAGTTCCACTCGCCCGAGGGCGTGGCCGTCGTCCAGTTCGACAGCGCCGCGCTGCGCCGCTTCCTGCGCCGTACGTTCGCGGCGGCCCGCTAGCCGGCGGACGCGGAACGGAACGGACCGGCCCCGCACCACCTGGCGATCAGGCGGTGCGGGGCCGGTCGTCCACCCGGGCGTCGTCCACCCGGGCATCGCTCCTGCGGGCGTCGTTCACCCGTGCGGTGCAACGTCAGGCGTCGACCAGCTCCCGGTCCTTGTCCGGACCGTGCGCGGCCTCCCCGAGGTGTTTGCGCAGGCTCTCGCCCTCCACGTCCACGTTCGGCAGGATGCGGTCGAGCCACTTCGGCAGCCACCACGCCTTGTGCCCGAGCAGCGCGAGCACCGCCGGGACGATGGCCATGCGGACCACGAAGGCGTCGAAGAGGACGGCCACGGCCAGGCCGAAGCCGATCATCTTGACCATCGCGTCGCTGGCTCCGAGGAAGCCGGAGAAGACGGCGATCATGATGACGGCGGCGGCCACGACCACGCGGGCGCTGTACTGGAAGCCGGTCACCACAGCCTGGCCCGGGCGCTCGCCGTGGACGTACGCCTCACGCATCCGGGTGACGAGGAAGACCTCGTAGTCCATGGCCAGGCCGAAGACCACGCCGACCATGAAGATCGGCATCATCGACATGATCGGACCGGTCTGCTCCACCCCGAAGAGCGAGCCCAGCCAGCCCCACTGGAAGACGGCGACGACCGCGCCGAGGGCGGCGACGACCGACAGCAGGAAGCCGAGGGCCGCCTTGAGCGGGACCAGGACCGAGCGGAAGACCAGCATCAGCAACAGGAAGGCGAGGCCGACCACGAGCGCCAGGTAGGGCAGCAGCGCGTCGTTCATCTTCTGCGAGAAGTCGATGTTCATCGCGGTCTGGCCGCTGACGAACACGTCCTTGCCGTTGCCCTCGCGGATCGAGTGGACCAGGTCCTCGGTCTCGACGGAGGACGGACGGTCCTTCGGGATGACGCTGACGATCGCCGCGTCCTTGGCCCCGTTCTGGACCGGCGGCATCACGACCGCCACCCCGTCCAGGCCCTTGATCCGCTCGGCGGTCTTGTCGGCGAGCGCCTTGTCGCCGTCGACGACCACCATCAGCGGGCCGTTGAAGCCGGGGCCGAAGCCCTCGGACAGCAGGTCGTAAGCCCTGCGCTGGCTGGTGGAGGTCGGCTTCGCGCCGTCGTCCGGCAGGCCCATCTCCAGCTTGCTCGCCGGGATCGCGACAGCGCCGAGGCCGATGAGGCCGGCCAGCAGCACGATGACCGGGCGGCGCAGGACGAAGCGGGCCCAGCGGGTGCCGCCGTTGGCCTTGGGCTCGGCGCCGGCCGGCTTGCCCTTGCCGAACAACCGGCTCTTGGTACCGGCCGGGAGGACCTTCTTGCCCGCGAAGCCGAGGATGGCCGGGACCAGGGTGAGGGCGACGAGGACGGCGATGACGACGGTGCCGGCGGCCGCGAAGCCCATCTTCGTCAGCATCGGGATGTTGACGACGGCCAGGCCCACCAGGGCGATGACCACGGTCAGACCGGCGAACACCACGGCGGAACCAGCGGTTCCGGCGGCCCGGCCCGCGGCCTCGTCGCGCTCGCGGCCCTCGGCGAGCTCCGCGCGGTAGCGGGAGACGATGAAGAGGGCGTAGTCGATGCCGACGGCGAGGCCGATCATCATCGCGAGGGTGGAGGTGGTGGAGCCGAGGTCCAGCACGTTGGCGAGCGCGGTGATGGAGGAGACGCCGATGCCCACGCCGATCAGCGCGGTCAGCAGCGGCAGTCCGGCCGCGATCAGCGAGCCGAAGGTGATGACCAGGACGACGGCCGCGATCAGGATGCCGATGACCTCGCCGGAGCCGGTCTCGGGAGCCTCCATCAGCGCGTCACCGCCGATCTCGACGGTCAGCCCGGCCGCCTGGGCGTCCTTGCCGGACTCCTTGAGCGCCTCACGCGTCGCGTCGGTCAGCTCCATGCCGCTGACCTTGTACTTGGTGCTGATGTAGGCGGTACGGGAGTCCTGGCTGATCGCCTTGGACTGGTACGGGTCGTCGACCGACGCGATCTGGGCGGCGCCGGCGCCGCCCTTGAGACCGGAGACGATCTTCTCGACCTGGGCCTTGGGGGCCGGGTCGGTGACCTTGGCCCCGTCCGGGGCCTTGATGACGATGCGGGCGGTCGCGCCGTTGGCGGTCATGCCCGGGAAGCGCTGCTCCAGCAGGTCGAAGGCCTTCTGGGCCTCCGTGCCGGGTATGGAGAACGAGCCTGAGGTGGGGGCGGACGCCGTCGCCGCGCCGAAGCCGGCGGCGAACAGCAGTGCCACCCAGAGGAGGGCGACGAAGCGACGGCGCCGGAAGGCGCCCCTGCCGAGTCGGTAGAGGAAGGTGGCCACGTCGGTGGTTCTCCCGTTCGGGTCGTGGAAGGGGTGGGGGCGCCGTGAGGCACCCCCCGAGGGCATGGAGAGCCGGCCCGACGACGAGAGCGGCGTGTCAGGAGCAGCGGACCACCCCGGGGAGGGTGGGCGGAGAGGTCAGACGCCGAGGGCGGGGAACACCACGGCGTCGATGAAGCGGCCGAGGAAAGCCCGGTCGACCGAGCGGTCCTCGATCAGCGGGAGCGCGATGAACGCCCCGATGAGCATGTGCGGTACGAAGTCGAGCGCCGGACAGTCCGGGGCGATCTCGCCCCGGTCCACCGCGCGCCGCAGCATGACCTGCAAACCGTTGAGTTCGGGGTCCACCAGCAGGTCGCGCAGCGCCTTGTGGAGCTCCGGGCTCTCGTGGACCGCGTGGGCCAGGCCCCGCATCAGGGCGGTGTCCTTGGCCATCTGCGCGTCGTCGGAGTGCTCGACCATGAGGGCGAGGTCCCCGCGCAGACTGCCGGTGTCGATCTCCCGCAGGGAGACCGGCTGGGTGCACCGCAGGGCCTTGGCGACCAGCTCCGGCTTGCTCCCCCACTGGCGGTAGAGGGTCGCCTTGCTGGACCTCGTGCGGGCGGCGACCGCGTCCATGGTCAGCGCCTCGTAGCCGACCTCGCGCAGGAGGTCCAGGACCGCCCCGTGGAGTTCGGCTTCCCGTTCGGGGGTGATCCGGGTGCGCCGCGACGAGACCTCTTCGAGCATCTCCGCACCTCCCATCCGAACGGAACCGTTTCGTACACGTCGAACCATACCCCTCGCGCCCAACGAAACGAAACCGTTCCGTTTCGATCGGGCGAGGTGGCATGGATCACCTGTACGAGTTGCCAGGGCCCCTCCGCACGGAAAGCATTGGGGGGTGAGTCACGACGGCGCGTACCTCCGATACCCGCACCTGCACGACGACCTCCTGTGCTTCGCCACCGAAGACGACCTCTGGGTGGCGCCCCTCGTCCCGGCCGGCGCCGACGCCGGCCGGGCCTGGCGGATCACCGTCGACCGGACGCGGGTCGGGCACCCGCGCTTCTCCCCCGACGGGCGCCACATCGCCTTCACCACCTGGCGCAGCCTCGACCCGGAGATCCACCTCGCCCCCGTGGACGGCGGGCCCGCCCGCAGACTCAGCTACTGGGGCTCCACCGACACCCGGGTCTGCTGCTGGACCCCGCCGGACAAGGACGGCCGCAGCGACATCCTGGCCGTCTCCTCGCACGGCCAGCCCTTCTCCTACTACTCCTGGGCCTACTGCCTGCCCACCGACGGCAGCCCCGGCGGCCGGCTCCCCTGGGGCCCGGTCTCCGACATCGCCGTCCAGGACGTCCCGGGCGCGAACGGCGCGCCCGAGCGGCGCACCCTGCTGCTCACCGGCAAGCCGCCGCACGAACCGGCGGCCTGGAAGCGCTACCGGGGCGGCGCCACCGGCCGGCTCTGGCTGCACGGTACCCGGCTGCTGGAGGACATCGAGGGCCACCTCGACTCGCCCATGTTCGTGGACGGCCGGATCGCCTTCCTCTCCGACCACGAGGGGATCGGCAACCTCTACTCCTGCCTGCCCGACGGCACCGACCTGCGACGCCACACCGACCACGAGGAGTTCTACGCCCGCCACGCCTCCAGCGACGGCGCCCGGGTCGTCTACCAGTGCGCGGGCGACCTGTGGCTCGTGGACTCGCTGGCCGCCGACGCCTCCCCGCGGCGGCTCGACGTCCGCCTCGGCGGCCCGCGCGCGGGACGGCGCACGTACCAGGTACCGGCCGCCAGCCACGTCGACTCGCTCTCCGTCGACACCACCGGCCGGGCCAGCGCCGTCGTCGTGCGCGGCAGCCTGTACTGGCTCACCCACCGCGACGGCCCTGCCCGCACCATCGCCGACACCCCCGGCGTGCGCGTGCGGCTGCCCGAGATGCTCGGCAGCGGCGGGCAGGTCGCGTACGTGACGGACGCCGAGGGCGAGGACGCCATCGAGATCGCCTACCTGCCCCGGGCCTCCGGGCCGCGGCAGCCCCGCCGGCTGGCCTCCGGGAAGCTCGGCCGGGTCCTGGAACTGGTGTCCGACCCGGACGGGGAGCGCCTGGCCATCGCCTCGAACGACGGGCGGCTGCTGCTCATCGACACCACGGAGGAGCCGGAGGCCGGCGAAGCGGTGGAGGGCTCCGACGGCCCCGAAAGCGCAGAAGGCTCCGGCGGCTCCGGCGGCGAGGTCACCGAGCTGGTGCGGTCCGTCAACGGGCCCGTCAACGACCTGGCGTTCTCGCCCGACGGCTGCTGGCTGACCTGGTCGCACCCCGGCATCGGACGGTCGCTGCGCCAGATCAAGATGGCGCGCATCGCCGGCCCCGGCCCCCGCACGGTCGTCGACGTCACCAACGGCCGCTTCGAGGACGAGAACCCGGTCTTCACCCGGGACGGCCGCTACCTCGCCTTCCTGTCCTGGCGCGGCTTCGACCCGGTGTACGACGTGCACACCGGCGACCTGTCCTTCCCGCTGGGCTGCCGCCCGTACCTGGTGCCGCTGTCCTCGGCCACGCCCTCGCCGTTCGCGTTCACCCCCGACGGCAGGCCCGCCGCGGGCGGACTCGACCCGGTGGAGGGCGAGTCGGGCGAGGGCGACGGCGCGGTGACGGTGGAGGTGGAGGGGCTGGAGAGCCGGGTGACGCCCTTCCCGGTGGCCGCGTCCAAGTACTCCGCCCTGTACCCGGTGCACGGCGGCGGGCTGGTCTGGCTGCGCTGGCCGATCTCGGGCGCGCTCGGCGAGACCTTCGCCAACCCCGCGGACATGACCGGCAAGCCGACGCTGGAGTACTTCGACATCACCAAGGCGCGCAAGACCGAACTGGCCTCCGGGCTGGACTGGTTCGCGGTCAGCGGCGACGGCACCCGGCTGGTGGTCAACGACGACGGCGATCTGCGGGCGGTCCCCGCGACCGAGTCGGGCGACAGCGACTCCACCGTCTACCTGGACCTGCGGCGCATCCTCCACGAGGTCGACCCGGCCGCCGAATGGCGCCAGGCCTTCGAGGAGGCGGGCCGGCTGATCCGCGCCTACTTCTGGGAGCCGGACATGTGCGGCGTCGACTGGGACGGGGTACTGCGCCAGTACCGCCCCCTGGTCGAACGGGTCGCCTCGCCCGACGAGTTCGCGGACCTGCTGCGCGAGGTGCTCGGCGAGCTCGGCACCTCGCACGCCTACGTGTCCCCCGCGCGCCGCAACGAGGGGCCCCCGCACTACCAGCGGGCCATCGGCCTCCTCGGTGCCAACCTGGTCCCCCGCGACGGGGCCTGGGTCGTCTCGCGGATCCTGCCCGGCGAGTCCTCGGACTCCAAGGCCCGTTCCCCGCTCGCCGGTACCGGCATCCGCGAGGGCGCGGCCCTCACCCACGTCGACGGCCGCCCGGTCGACCCGGTGGCGGGTCCGTACCCCCTGCTGTCGGCGGCGGGCGGCACCACGGTCGAGCTGACCTTCGAGCCGGCCGAGGGCGAGGGCCGGGCGCGCCGGGTCGCGGTCGTCCCGCTCATCGACGAAAGGCCCCTGCGCTACCAGGACTGGGTCTCCAAGCGGCGGGCGGTGGTCCGTGAGCTCAGCGGCGGCAAGTGCGGCTACCTCCACATCCCCGACATGGGCGGCTCGGGGTGGGCCCAGTTCAACCGGGACCTGCGCATGGAGATGTCGCGGCCCGCGCTGATCGTGGACGTGCGCGGCAACGCGGGCGGGCACATCAGCGAGCTGGTGGTGGAGAAGCTGACCCGGTCGATCCTCGGCTGGGACCTCACCCGGGGCGCGCAGCCGGTGTCGTACGCCTCGAACGCGCCCCGGGGTCCGATCGTGGCCCTGGCCGACGAGGCGACCTCCTCCGACGGGGACATGATCACGGCGGCGTTCAAGCTGCTGGGGCTCGGGCCGGTCGTCGGCCAGCGCACCTGGGGCGGGGTGGTCGGGATGACCGGCCGGCACACCCTGGGGGACGGCACGGTGATCACCGTCCCGATGAACGCGGCGTGGTTCCCGGAGTACGGCTGGTCGGTGGAGAACCACGGCGTGGAGCCGGACCTCGCGATCCTGCGCACCCCGCTCGACTGGGCGGAGGGGCGGCACGCGCAGCTGGACGACGCCGTGCACCTGGCGCTGGAGCTCCTGGAGCAGGACCCTGCGGCGGTCCCGCCGGGCTACGAGGACGTGCCTGACCTGCGCCGCCCGAAGCTGCCGCCGAGGGCGTAGGCGCGGGGGCGGCCCGCCCGGGCGGGCCGCCCCCGGCGGCCCCGGGCTCCCGCGCCTCCGTGCCCCGGGCCCCGAGCCCCCTCGCTCCCGGCCCCCCGCGCCCCTCGGCCTTGCCGGTCAGGCGCGCGGCGCGGCCGCCGTCCGCTCCTGCTCGTCGGCAGCGCCCCCCGCGCCCACCAGCCCCCGCGGGATGCCGGCCAGCCGGGGCTCGAAGTGCCGCATCTCCCGCCGGCCGCCGGCCGCGATGAGCGCCGGCAGGTAGCCCCGTACGCCCTGCGTGCCCCGCAGCCACCACTGCGCGTACACGTGCGCCGAGCGCCTCTCGATGCCGGCCACGATCCGGTCGACGGCCGGGCCGAGCGGGTAGGTGCGGTTCGCCGGCCACGGCAGCCGGCCGCGCAGCTCCCGCATGACCTCGTCCTGGTCGGCGCCGCGCACCATGTCGGTGTCGGTCCAGGAGAGGTAGCCGACGCCCACTTTCACGCCCCTGTAGCCGACCTCGGCGCGCAGGCAGTGCGCGAACGCCTCGACCCCGGACTTGGACGCGCAGTACGCCGTCATCATGGGCGCCGGGGTGATCGCCGCGAGGGAGGCGATCTGGAGGAAGTACCCGCGGCTCTCGGTCAGTACGGGCAGGAACGCGCGGGCGGTCACGGCTCCGCCGATCAGGTTGACCTCGATCACCCGGCGCCAGGCGTCGGGATCGGAGTCGGCGAACGGCCCGCCGGAGGCGACGCCCGCGTTGGCGACGACGACGTCCACCTTGCCGAAGCGCTGCTTGACCTCCTGCGCGACGCGGGCCATCGCCTCGTGGTCGGTGACGTCGGCGTGCCAGTGGGCGCTGTCGGTGTGCAGCCGCTCGGAGACCTCCTTGAGGGCCTCCGGCTCCAACCCGACCAGGGCGACCTTCGCGCCGCGCGCGGACAGCTTGCGGGCCAGCAGTTCACCGACCCCGCGAGCGGCACCGGTGACGACGGCGACCTGGCCTTCCAGGCTCCTGCGAGTGCTCACGGCGTCTTCTCCTTCGGGGCGGCCTGCGGGGTGTCGGGGCGGTGCTGCGCCGGGCGGCGGGCGGCCAGCTCGCGTATCACGCGGATGACGGCGTCCGGCGCCTCGATCGGGGTCATGTGGCCCATGCCGGGCAGCTCGGTGAGGCCGGTGCAGTCGGGCAGCGCGGCGGCGAGGGCGCGGGCGTGCAGGATCGGGGTCAGCCGGTCTTCGGTGCCGCCGATGACGGCGGTGGGCACGGTCAGCGCGGCCAGGCCGGCCTCCAGGTCGAGCCCGGCGAGCACCTGCGACCAGGCGTGCCGGACGCCGGTGGGGCAGCCGTGCACGATGCGGGCGCAGGCCTCGATCTGGTCCGGCGTGGCGGCGGGGCCCATGGTGGCGTACCTCAGCACGCGCTTGCCGACCGGCGTGACGGGCCCGAGGGGGGCGCGGGACGCGAGGATCGCGCCGGTGATACGGGTCCGGGCGCGTCCGGCGGGCACCGGCAGCACCAGTGCCTCCGCGACGAGCCGCGAGCTGCCGGTGCTGCACAGCAGGGCGGCCGCCACGCGCTCGGCGAAGCCCGGCCGCCCGGCGGCGGCCATGATCGTCATGCCGCCCATGGAGTGGCCCGCGACGACGGCCCGTTCACCGGGGGCGAGGGTGGCGTCCAGCACCGCGAGGAGGTCGTCGGCGAGCGCGGCGGTGGAGTACCAGCGCCCGGCGGGGCTGCGGCCGTGGCCCCGCTGGTCGTAGGCGATGACCCGGTGGTCCCGGGCCAGGTCGCGTATCTGGGCGGCCCAGAAGGCGGTGGAGCAGGTCCAGCCGTGGGAGAGCACCACGGGCGGGGCGCCCTCGTCGCCGTGGACCTCGACGTGCAGCCGGGCCCCGTCGGCGGAGACGGCGACCAGTTCGCGCCCGGCGGGCGGGGGCGCGTACCGGCCGGAGGTGACGTGCGCCGGGCGCCTCATGCCGCGCCCTCCTCGACGGGAGCGGGGGCGGCGGCGGGGGCGTCGGCCGCAGCGGCGGGACCGGCGGGCGCCGGGACCACGGCCTTGGCGGCGGCGACCCGGTCGCGGTCCCGGACGCGTACGACCTCGTACTCCGCGAGGTCGACGGAACGCGTCTCGCGCCGGAACTCGCCCGTGGTGCCCGGCCAGACGGTCGTGTTGCGGCCGCTCGGGTCCAGGTACCAGCTGGTGCAGCCGCCGGTGTTCCAGACCGTCCGCTCCATGCGGGCCTGGACGCGCCGGTTCCAGGCGCCGACCGCCGAGGGCCTGGCGGCGAGGGCGGCCCGCCCGCCGAGCACGTTCAGCTGACGCAGGTAGTCGGCCATGTAGTTCAGCTGCGACTCGATCATGAGGATCATCGAGCTGTTGC
Organism: Streptomyces sp. NPDC051578; assembly: GCF_044454045.1. Taxonomy (NCBI): domain Bacteria; kingdom Bacillati; phylum Actinomycetota; class Actinomycetes; order Kitasatosporales; family Streptomycetaceae; genus Streptomyces; species Streptomyces sp. NPDC051578. The sequence goes on along the minus strand of NZ_JBITDH010000007.1, from coordinate 138,242 downwards.
CGAGCCCCGTGTTCGGCCCGATGATCGTCATCCAGTTGGGGAAGCCGGCCGCCGTCGCCCCGCGCAGGGCCTGCATCCCGTCCTTCCACGCGTCCGCGAGCGTCCCGCCCCCGGCACCCACCACCCGGTCGGCGATCGGCATGTCGGTGACGTGGAAGCCCGTGCCGAAGATGACGGCGTCCACCTCGGCCTCGGTCCCGTCCGCCGCCACGAGCGTGCTGCCGCGGACCTCCGCGAGTCCGGAGGCCACCAGGTCCACGTTGGGCCGGGCGAGCGCCGGGTAGTACTCGCTGGACAGCAGGATCCGCTTGCAGCCGATCCGGTAGGAGGGGGTCAGCTTGTCCCGCAGCTGCGGGTCCTTGATCGAGCGCGCCATGTTGGCCTTGGCCAGGGACTCGATCAGCCCGAGCTGGTTCGGCCGCTTGGTGAAGGCGCTGACCTGGAGTTCGCGGATCCCCCACAGCAGCCCGCGCCGCGCCGCCCGGGTGAACGGCAGTTGGCGGTGCAGCCAGCGCTCGGCGGTGGAGATCGCCCGGTCCGTCCGGGGCATCACCCACGGCGGGGTGCGCTGGAACAGCGTCAGGCGCTCCACGTCGGGGGCGATGGCGGGGACGATCTGGATCGCCGATGCGCCGGTGCCGATCATCGCGACGCGCTTGCCGCGCAGGTCGTAGTCGTGGTCCCAGCGGGCGGAGTGGAAGACCTTGCCCGGGAACGTGTCCAGGCCCGGGACCTCCGGCATCTTCGGGTCCGACAGCGGCCCGGTCGCCGACACGACGACGTCGGCGGTCAGTTCACCCGCGGAGGTCTCGATCTCCCAGCGCAGCTCGTCGGCGTCCCAGCGCATCATCCGGACCTCGCTGTCCAGCCGGATGTGCGGGCGCAGCCCGAAGGTGTCGGCGACGTGTTCCAGGTACGCGCGGATGGCGGGCTGCCCGGAGAAGGTCCGGGGCCAGTCCGGGTTGGGGGCGAAGGAGAACGAGTACAGGTGCGAGGGGACGTCGCACGCGCACCCGGGATAGCTGTTGTCGCGCCAGGTGCCGCCGACGGAGCCGGCCCGTTCCAGTACGACGAAGTCGGTGATCCCTTCGCGCCGCAACCGTACCGCGGCGCCCAGCCCGCCGAACCCGGAGCCGATCACCGCCACCCGCACATGTTCGCGCCCGTCCATGCCGCCCATGCCCGCCCGCCTTCCGCTTCCACTGTCCCAGCCGCACCATCACCGAACACTGCCAGCAATCACTGGCACAATCGGGAGAGTAGAGCAGCCCCGTACCCATGGGTAGGGGTCTCGCCGGGAAAGTTACTGCGGGTACGCCCTACGCTGCGCATGTGGCGGAAGAGAAGACACACGAATACCGTACGGAGGAGCTGGCCGAGGCGGCCGGCATCCCGGTGCGCACCCTGCGCTTCTACCGCGAGCGCAAGCTCCTCCCACCGCCCCGCCGCGAAGGCCGGATCGCCTGGTACGACGAGCACCACCTCGCCCGGCTGCGCACCATCGCCGCCCTCCTGGAACGCGGCCACACCCTCGGCGGGATCGCCGAGCTGACCGCCGCCTTCGAGCACGGCCGCGACGTCGGCCAGCTCGGCGAGCTGCTCGGAATCGGCTGGTCGGAGGAGACCCCCGTACGCCTGACACCCGAGGCGCTGGCCGACTTCTTCGAGGGGGAGGTCACCTCGGAGAACCTGGCGGCCTCCCTGGACCTCGGCTACCTCGCCGTGGACGGCGACGAGATCGTGCACGTCAGCCGCCGTCTGCTGGAGGTCTCCTCGGCCCTGGTCCGCGAGGGCGTTCCGCTCGCCGCAGTGCTGGAGACGGGCCGCCGGGTGCGCGAGCACGCCGACGCGATGGCGGCCCTGTTCACGGAGCTGATCTCCGCGCACCTGGCGCAGGACGCCCTGCCGCGGCTGCGGCCGCTCGCCAAGAGCGTGGTCGAGGCGGAGCTCACCATGGCGATGGACCGCCTGCTGGCCTCGGGGGCGCCGGGGACCGCGGGGGCGCCGGAAGCGCCGGGGGCCTGCGAAGGTCAGGACCCGAGCTCGTAGACCACCGTCACCGGGGCGTGGTCGGACCACCGCTCCGGGTGCGTCTCGGCGCGCTCCACCCACGCCTTGACGGCGCGGCCCGCCAGTCCCGGGGTGGCCACCTGGAGGTCGATGCGCCAGCCCGCGTCGTTGTCGAAGGCCCGGCCGCGGTAGGACCACCAGGAGTACGGCCCTTCGGTGTCCGGGTGCAGCACGCGCACCACGTCGACGTAGCCGGCCTCCCGGTACACCTTGCCGAGCCACTCCCGCTCCTCGGGCAGGAAGCCGGCGTTCTTGCGGTTGGTCTTCCAGTTCTTGAGGTCGGCCTCCTGGTGGCAGATGTTCCAGTCGCCGCAGACCACGACCTCGCGCCCGTCGGCGGCGGCCCGCGCCTTGAGCTCGGCGAGGTGGGCGATGAACTCCTCCATGAACCGGTACTTCTCGTCCTGCTTCTCCGTACCGGCCTCCCCGGACGGCAGGTACAGGCTCGCCACGGTCACCCCTGGCAGGTCCACCTCGACGTACCGGCCGGAGCCGTCGAACTCGGCGCTCCCGAATCCGATCTGCACCCGCTCCGGCGCCCGGCGCGTGTACAGGGCGACCCCGGCCCGGCCCTTGACGGCGGCCGGGGCGAACACGATGTGCCACCCCTCGGGCTCCCGCGCCTCCACCGGGATCTGCCCTTCCTCGGCCCGTACCTCCTGGAGGCACACGACGTCGGCGTCGGACCCCGCCAGCCACTCCACGAAGCCCTTCTTCGCTGCGGCGCGGATCCCATTCACATTCACGGTGGTCACGGTGAGCATCCCCGCACGATAGCGGGAGCGTTCCGTACGATGTTCCGATGTCTCACGGGATAACCCTCCGCGCCGTGCCGTACGACCACCCGGACGCGGTCAAGCTCAACGACCAGGTCCAGCTCGAATACCAGGCCCGCTACGAGGGGGAGGGCGACGCCACGGTCCTCGACCCGGCGATGTTCGCCCCGCCGAACGGCCTGTACTTCGTGGCCTACGACACATCGGACGCCCCGGTCGCGAGCGGCGGCTGGCGGGCCCGTGACGAAAGCCCGGAGGGCTACCTCGACGGCGACGCGGAACTCAAGCGGATGTACGTCGTCCCCGAGGCCCGCGGCCTCGGCCTGGCCCGCCGCATCCTCGCCCTCCTCGAAACCGACGCCCGCGAGGCCGGCCGCCTGCGCATGGTCCTCGAAACCGGCGACCAACAACCGGAGGCCATAGCCCTCTACCGCTCCTCGGGCTACTCCGACTGCCCCAAGTTCGGCTACTACCGCACGTACGACTCCAGCATCTGCATGTCCAAACCCCTGACCCGCTGACCCCTCGCCGACGGCGTGTCAGCCCGTCCCCTCGACGAGGAGCCCGACCGTGCCGATCCGCCTGACGGCCGTCGGTCGGGGTCGGCGGCGCTCGGGGCGCGGGCGAGCGGGGGGGCTCCGGTCCGCAACGCAGAAGATCCCGCCCGGTCTTTCGACCGGGCGGGATCTCATGACGTTCTCGGGAGCAACCCGGGAACTGTCGTTTGTGGACCTGTGGGGATTTGAACCCCAGACCCCCTCGATGCGAACGAGGTGCGCTACCAGACTGCGCCACAGGCCCTTGCGACGTGTGAAACATTAGCATCCCCGCGCGGGTGCTCCAAAACCGGTTCCCGGGAGCGTCCGCGCAGGTCACCGATCACTCGTTCGCGGCGCGCGGGCGGGACTCGCCCTCGTACTGGTCGAAGAGCGGGGTGCGGCCGCCGTCGCGGCCGCGGGGGCGCGGGGGCTTCGGTTCCGCCGCGGGCTTCGGGGGGCCCGGCTGGGCGCGCAGGCGGGGTTCGGTCGGCTCCGCGGTGCTGGAGCGGGTCGCGCTCCAGGCGTCGGGCGCCGCCGGGCCGGTGGCGCGGGGGGCGACCGGGGCCGTCACGTAGGTCGGCAGGGGGACCGGCACCGGCTCCCAGCTGTCGCCGCGCGCCGGACCCCGCTCGCGTTCGCGCTGCTGGTCCACCCACTCGGCGTGGTCGGTCTGCTCCACCACCGCGCGCCGCCCCGCCTCCTGCGGGGACACCGGCGGCGCGGGGTCGGGTTCGACGCCGGCCGCGGCCTCGGACTCCCGGCGGCGCGAGTGGTGCTCGCGCAGCCGCCGGGCGGCCGCCTCCGCCCGCCGGCGGTCCATGGTGAACTCGTAGCGGCGCCGCTCCTGGACCCGCAGGTGCACGATGTACGCGCTCAGCAGCAGCGCGGGGGCGGCCGGCGCCCACAGGAAGCCCAGCCCGCCGACCGCGGCGACGACCGCGCCCAGCGTGAAGATCAGGAAGAGCAGCGCGGTGGTGCGCCGACGGCGGGCGAGGACCTGGAGGCGCTGCTCGCGCCGGGCCCGCTCCGCCCGCTGCGCGCCCGCGGACCTCGGTTCCGCCCTGGTCGGGGGCACGACGAAGGCCCGGGCGTCGGCTTCCACGGAATTCACCGTTTCCGTCGCCGCGTCCGGGTCCGTGTGGGGCTGGGGTTCCACCTCTTCGGCACCGCGCTCACGCAGTCCCTTGGCGTAACGGCGCTCCATTCCCGCCCGGCCGGAAAGCAGCCGGATGGCAGTGGAGAAGCGTTCCGTCGGACGGGCTTCGTTCAGCTCGTCCTGCCTCCGGAGCCACATGGGCACCAAGTAGGCGGCCCAGGCCCCGACAATGACTGCGTAGATGAGGCCGCTGCTGCTCACACCCCACACCGTAGAGGGATGCGGCCGGGGGGATCGGCCAATTGGGCCGGTGTGTCGCGCGATCTCGCTGATATCACGGACTTTTTTTGTGATTCTTCGGATCAGGTTATGGACGCACCCGAAAGAATTCGAACGCTTTTGCGATTTTATGAATTCGGGACGCCCCCGGTCCCCGTGGGTCCGTCCCCGTGACGCGCCCCCGCCCTGCGGTGCCAGCGGCGCAGCAGCCCCTCGGGGACCTCCTCCGCCGTGAGCGCGAAGACCAGGTGGTCCCGCCAGGCACCGTCGATGTGGAGGTAGCGCGGCCGCAAGCCCTCCTCGCGGAACCCGAGCTTCTCCACCACCCGCCGGCTCGGCCCGTTCTCCGGCCGGATGCACACCTCGATCCGGTGCAGTCCGACCTTCGTGAAGCAGTGGTCCACCGCGAGCGCGACGGCCGTCGGCATCACCCCGCGCCCCGCGACGTCCCGGTCCACCCAGTAGCCCACGTGACCCGCGCACATCGAGCCCCAGGTGATCCCCGCGACCGTCAACTGGCCTACCAGCCGCCCCTGGTACTCGATGACGAACGGCAGCATCCGCCCCGCGTTCGCCTCCGCCCGCAGATGGCGGACCATCTGGCGGTACGTCGGCCGGTGGACGACCGGCCCCCACGGCGCGGGCGGCGGGATCGTGGCCTCCCACGGCCGCAGCCAGTCCCGGTTGCGGCGGTTGACCTCGCGCCACGCGCGCTGGTCCCGCAGCTTTATCGGCCTGAGCGTGACATCACCGTCCGTCAGCACCACGGGCCAGGAAGGGCCGTTCAGCTCGCGCTCCCGGAAGGTCTGGGGTGATCGCCGCCCCGGATCTGGTCGACGGCGTGCGGCAGGATCCGCTCCAGCACCGCGAGGCCGTCGCGCACCCCGCCCGTCGAGCCGGGCAGGTTGACGATCAGGGTGTGGCCCGCCACGCCCGCCAGGCCCCGGGACAGCGCGGCCGTCGGCACCTTCGCCAGGCCCTCGGCGCGGATGGCCTGCGGGATGCCGGGGACCTCGTAGTCCAGTACCCGCGCGGTGGCGTCCGGGGTGCGGTCGGTCGGCGAGATGCCGGTGCCGCCGGTGGTCAGGATGACGTCGTACCCGGCGGCGACGCCCTCGCGCAGCGCCTCCTCCACGGGGTCCCCGTCCGGCACCACGCGCGGCCCGTCCACGGCGAAGCCGAGCCGGCCGAGGCCCTCCGCCAGCAGCGGGCCGCCCTTGTCGGCGTACACGCCCGCCGAGGCGCGGTTCGAGGCGGTGACGACCAGGGCGCGCGGGGTGCGTACCGGCTCCCCGGCGGCCGGTCCGGCCGTCCACGCCTGACCCTGCACCGGGGGGACGTGGCTGTGGCTGAACGCCTCACCGCCGCGCGGGGCGTTCACGCCCGGCTCCAGTCGCCGGACTTGCCGCCGGTCTTCTCCTCCACCCGGACGTCCGTGATGACGGCGCCCTTGTCGACGGCCTTGACCATGTCGATCACGGTCAGCCCGGCGACGGCGACCGCGGTCAGCGCCTCCATCTCCACGCCGGTGCGGTCGGTCGTCTTGACCGTGGCAAGGATCTCCACCGCGTCGTCGGCGACCGACAGGTCGACCTTCACCCCGGAGACGGCCAGCGGGTGGCAGAGCGGGATCAGGTCGGGAGTCTTCTTCGCCCCCATGATCCCGGCGATCCGCGCGGTGGCGAGGGCGTCGCCCTTGGGTACGCCCTCACCCCGCAGCAGCTCGATCACCCGGGGGGAGACCAGGACGCGCCCGCTGGCCCGGGCCGTCCGGGTGGTGACGTCCTTCTCCGAGACGTCGACCATCCGGGCGGCGCCGGCCTCGTCGATGTGCGTCAGCCTGCCGTGCTCAGGGGGTCCGGGGTTCTCCGCCCGGGAAAACGCTGCCATAGGTTCGTGCCGCTCCCGCTCCGGGCCCGCGAGGGGCCTGTGTGGTGCAACACGCTACCCGCACCGGCCGGTCCTCAGCCGAGCAGGACCACTTCCAGCTCGGCCCCCGGCTCCACCGTCGTGACGTCCTCCGGTACGACCATCAGGGAGTCCGCGTGCGCCAGGGCGGCGATCAGGTGGGAGCCCGATCCGCCGACCGGGCTGACGGTTCCGCTGTGCGCGTCGTAGGCACCGCGCAGGAACTGGCGGCGGCCGGCGGGGGAGCCGATCGCCCGGTCCGCCTTGAGCACGGCCCGTACGGCCGGACGGCTGACGTCGGGCAGGCCCCTCAGCGCCCGGATGGCGGGGCGGACGAACAGCTCGAAGGAGACGTAGGACGACACCGGGTTGCCGGGCAGCGCCAGCAGCGGGGTGTGGTCGGGGCCGATGGTGCCGAAGCCCTGCGGCTTGCCCGGCTGCATGGCCAGCTTGCGGAAGTCGATCCCGGCGCCGCCGACCTCGTCGGAGCCGGTGGCGACCGCCGTCAGCGCCTCCTTGACGACGTCGTACGCGCCGACGCTGACCCCGCCCGTGGTGACCAGCAGGTCGGCCCGGACCAGCTGGTCCTCGATGGTGGCGCGCAGCGTGTCCGCGTCGTCCGCGACGGCGCCGACCCGGTAGGCGATGGCGCCGGCGTCCCGCGCGGCCGCGGCCAGCGCGAAGCTGTTGGAGTCGTAGATTGACCCGGCGCCCAGGGCCTCGCCCGGCTGGACCAGCTCGCTGCCGGTGGACAGCACGACCACCCGGGGCCGCGGCCGGACCCGTACGCTGCCCCGTCCGATGGCGGCGAGCAGCGCGATCTGCGGCGGACCGAGCACCGTTCCGGCGGCCAGTGCCAGGTCACCGGCCTGTACGTCGCTGCCGCGCGAGCGGACGTGCTGCCGGGCCTCGGCGGCCCGGTGCACCCGTACCTCGCCGCCCGCGCCCTCGGGCGCGGCGCTGGCCGGGGTCATCCCCGAGGCCGCGCCGCCCCCCGTGCCGCCGTCGGTCCACTCGACCGGTACGACGGCCTCCGCGCCGGGCGGCAGCGGGGCACCGGTCATGATGCGGGCGGCCTGGCCAGGGCCCACGGTGGGCAGCTCGCCGCTGCCCGCCGCGACGTCCCCGATCACCGTCAGCACCGCGGGGAACTCCTCGCTCGCCCCCTGGACGTCGGCCACCCGGACGGCGTAGCCGTCCATGGAGCTGTTGTCGAAGGGCGGCAGGGCGACGGGCACGGTGACGTCCTCGACCAGGACGCAGCCCTGGGCGTCGAGCAGCTGGAGCTCGATGGGCTCCAGCGGCCGGACGGCGGCGAGGACGTCCGCGAGGTGCTCGTCCACCGACCACAGACGGTGCGGGCCGGTGTCCTGCGGTGCGTCGGGGCTGCTCAAGGTGCTACATCTCCTCCGTGACGTAACGGTGAAGCCAGGTGCGGAACTCGGGGCCCAGGTCCTCCCGCTCGCACGCGAGTCGGACGATGGCCCGCAGGTAGTCACCGCGGTCCCCGGTGTCGTAGCGGCGGCCCCGGAAGACCACGCCGTGCACCGGGCCGCCCACGCTCTCGTCGGCGGCAAGCTTCTGCAGGGCGTCGGTCAGCTGGATCTCGTTACCGCGGCCCGGCTCGGTCTCCCGAAGTATGCCGAAGATCGCGGGGTTGAGGACATAGCGTCCGATGACCGCGTAGTTGCTGGGGGCGTCCGCCGGCTCCGGCTTCTCGACGAGTCCGGTGATCCGTACGACGTCCGGCTCGTCCGTCGACTCGACGGCGGCGCAGCCGTAGAGGTGCACGTTGGCAGGGTCGACCTCCATCAGGGCGATGACGGTGCCGCCGGTGCGGGCGTGGACGTCGACCATCTGGCGCAGCAGCGGGTCGCGGGGGTCGATGAGGTCGTCGCCGAGCAGGACCGCGAAGGGCTCGTCGCCGACGTGCGGCTCGGCGCACAGCACGGCGTGGCCGAGGCCGCGCGGGTCGCCCTGGCGGACGTAGTGCATGGTGGCCAGGTCGCTCGACTCCTGGACCTTCTTGAGCCGGTCGTCGTCGCCCTTGGCGATGAGGGCGGACTCCAGTTCGTAATTGCGGTCGAAGTGGTCTTCGAGAGCGCGCTTGTTACGTCCTGTGATCATGAGTACGTCGTCGAGCCCCGCCGAGACGGCCTCTTCGACCACGTATTGGATGGCGGGCTTGTCCACGACCGGAAGCATTTCCTTCGGGGTTGCCTTGGTCGCCGGAAGGAAGCGAGTGCCGAGGCCCGCGGCCGGGATGACGGCCTTCTTGATCACGGGGTGCAACTGATTCATGCGCAGAACGATAGTGGGTTACGCAGAAACGCCAGGTCAGATTCCGGGGAGAAGATCCCGGTCTGTGCCGTTTCGGAAGGAAATCTGATCCAGCTGTGGTAGGGAACCAGTCGGACGCGTCCGGCCAGAGGGCGGCCCGCGTGGCCGAGAAGGCGGCCTTGCGCCGCGAGCTGCTCGCGGCCCGCCGCGCCCGCTCCCCCGAGTCACTCCGTACGGCGGCCCGCGCGCTCGCCCGCTCCGCCTCGGGACTGCCCGAACTGGCCGGTGCGGCAACGGTCGCGGCGTACGTCTCCGTCGGCACCGAACCCGGCACCCGCGAACTGCTCGACGCGCTGCGGTCGGCCGGGAAGCGGGTCCTGCTGCCGCTGCTCCTGCCCGACAACGACCTCGACTGGGCGGTGTACGAGGGCCCGGACAGCCTCACCGCCACCGCGCACGCGGGGAAGATGGCGCTGCTGGAGCCGTCCGGTCCGCCGCTGGGCCCGGAGGCGGTGACCGGGGCGGACGCCGTCCTGCTGCCGGGACTCGCCGTCGACGCGCGCGGCATGCGGCTCGGGCGCGGCGGGGGCTCGTACGACAGGGTGCTGGAGCGGCTTGAGCGCGCCGGGGCGCATCCGGCGCTGGTGGTGCTCCTCTACGACGAAGAGGTGGTCGCGCGGGTCCCGGAGGAACCGCACGACCACCCCGTCCGGGCGGTGGCCACCCCCTCGGGGGTGGTCCGCTTCGAAGGCCTCGGGGGCTCCCCGAGCCCTACGGCTTGAGCGTCAAGGTGTCGACCGTGGCCTTGTCCACGGCTTCCTTGCCGAACGGCCAGTCCAGCAGCTCGCCCTTGGCCCACATCGTGGTCTGGTCGGTGTAGTGGGAGTTGTACGCGTGCCCCGAGGCGCCGGTCAGGTTGATCCAGCGGGACTTGTCGAGGTCGTTGAGGTTGACGACCATCCGCATCGACGGGACCCAGGTGACGCCGTAGCCGCTGGAGGCGTTCCAGCCGGTGGCGTTGACGGTGGCCTCGCCGCCGCCGAGGTTCCACGGGCCGCGGTTCAGCAGCCAGCGCATGAAGCCGGGACCCTCGGTGCCGATCGTCTGGTTCTTGAGGGTCAGCTGGTGCAGCCGGCCCCAGCTCCAGGTCGACTGGTCCTTGCCGAGCTTGGCGGTCAGCTCCCAGCGGGCGTCCTTCATGGCCCGGGCGAACAGCTCGTCGCGGGTCGTGGTCGGCTTCTCCCGCACGGTGCCGGGCGACTTCCACCACGCCGACTTCTCGTCCTTGACCAGGCGGCGGACCACCTCGAACCAGCGGTCGCCGCCGTCGGGCTGCGCGGTGTCGGCGCCTCGGGTCCCGCACTCGCGGACGATGGCGGCGAGGTCGTCGGCGGGCCCGTTGCCGCTGTCCTGGACGTTCATGCAGGTGTTGGTGACGCGCAGCTCCATCGGCATCTTGTCGCCGAACGCGCGCTTGAGGATGTTGCGCCACACGGCGTTGAAGTAGGCGGCGGCCGCCGAGTCGGGCTCCTGGGTGTAGTTCCAGTCCTCCAGCAGCTTCTGCGCCGAGCGCACGTCCGGGTCGGAGACCTGGATCTTGGCCAGCATCGGCGTCAGCAGCGCGGCGATCTCGCTGCTGTTGTCCATCTGCATGGTGCGCATGTCATCGGTGGAGATCTTGCCGTTGTCCTTGGTCTTCGCCTCGATGAGGTCGTTGATCCGCTGGCTGCGGGCGCCGTAACCCCAGTCGGTGGTCAGCACGTACGGGTACTTGCCCGCGCCGGTGCCGCTCTCGGTGACGGCCTGGTTGGCCGTCACGATGTAGCCGCGCGCCGGGTTGAGCTCGTACGGCATCTCGTCCTGCGGGACGTAGCCGCTCGCGCCGTCCTTGCCGCCCTTCCAGGCGTACTTCGGGTCCCAGCCGGGCGCCGGCATGCGGCCGTCGCCGAGGCGGATCGGGATGCGGCCCGGGGCCTGGTAGCCGATGTTGCCGCTGGGGCCCTTGTTGTCGGCGTAGATCAGGTTCTGGGACGGCACCTCGAAGTCGCGGGCGGCGGCGCGGAAGCCCGCGAAGTCCTTGGCCCGGTCGAGCTTGAAGACGGCGTCCATCGACTTGCCCGGGTCCAGCGCCGTCCAGCGCAGGGCCACGCCGTAGCCGTCGCCGCGGTCGGGGGCGGAGCCGGGGACCGGGGCGCGGGAGCCGACGGTGGCGAGCTCGTCGCTGCGGTCGGAGATCAGCGGGCCGTTGTTGGTGGTGCGGACGGTGATCCGCTTGCTCTTGCCGCCCGCGACCTTGATCTCCTCTTCACGGGTCGTGAAGGGGACCACCTTGTTGTCGTAGACGTAGCCCTCGGGCTTGATCTGCTCCAGGTAGAGGTCCGTGACGTCGGCGCCGAGGTTGGTCATGCCCCAGGCGATGTCGGCGTTGTGGCCGATGACCACGCCCGGCATGCCGGAGAAGGTGAAGCCGGCCACGTCGTACTGGCACTGGGGCGAGACCGCGCGGCAGTGCAGGCCCATCTGGTACCAGACGGAGGGCAACTGGGGCGCGAGGTGCGGGTCGTTCGCGAGCAGCGGCTTGCCGGTGGTCGTGTACTTGCCCGCCACGACCCATGAGTTCGAGCCGATGCCGCTGCCGTTGGGGCCGAGGATGGCCGGGATCTCGTCCAGGGTCTTGGCCAGGGAGGACAGCTGGGTGCGCAGGCCGACGCTCGCGCCCTGGGCGGAGGCGTTGTCGGCGAGGCCGGTGGTGATGCCGCCGTTCGGGCCGGCCTGGGAGCCGGTTCCGGTGCCCGTGCCGGTGCCGGTTGCCGTTCCGGTGGAGCCCGTACCGGTGCCCGTGCCCGTCGAGCCCGCGGACGCCGTGCCCTGGGGGACGTACTTGCCGCCGGAGACGGCGCCGCCCTCGACGATCGGCTTGTTCCGGTCGAAGGGGTACTGCGGGTAGAGGTCGTCGATCTGCTGCGGCGTGAGCTTGCCGGCCATCAGCGAACGGTCGATCTCGTCCTGCATGTTGCCGCGCAGGTCCCAGGCCATCGCCTTGAGCCAGGCCACCGAGTCCACCGGCGTCCACTGCTCCGGCGTGTAGTCGCCGGTCAGCTTGAGGGCCGCGTGCTCCACGGAGAGGTCCTTGCCGGACTTCCCCTTGAGGTAGGCGTTGACCCCGTCGGCGTACGCCTGGAGGTACTTCTTGGTCTCCGGTGAGAGCTTGGTGTCGTACTCGGTCTGCGCGACCTGGCGCCAGCCCAGCGTGCGCAGGAAGGCGTCGGTCTCGACCTGGCCGGAGCCGAACATCTCGGAGAGCCGCCCGGAGGTCATGTGGCGGCGGACGTCCATCTCCCAGAAGCGGTCCTGCGCGTGGACGAAGCCCTGCGCGCGGAAGAGGTCCTCGTCGTTGTCGGCGTAGAGCTGCGGGATCCCGTGCTCGTCGCGTTTGACCTCGACGGTCCCGGTGAGGCCGGGCAGCTTGAGGGAGCCGGTGGTCTGGGGATAGGAGGCACGGACGCCGTCGACGCTCCAGTACGCCCCGTAGCCGAGTCCCGCCAAGAGCGCCAGGACCATGACGAGCACGATCAGACGTGCGCGTCGTCCCTTCTTCTTGACGGAAGGGCCGGATGAGTTGGCGGGCATCGCTGTCCTTAGAGGGGCAGGGTGGTCCTGGGATTGCTGGAAGCCACCATAGGCGCAGGACCGCCCTCGATGATCCGCCAGGGGTCGAGGTCCGTAGGACAGGGGCGGGCGGGCGTTTCACAATGTGGTTGTCGAGTAAAGACTCCGTCAAAGATTAGGTAAGGTAACGAAGTACTTGTCGCACGTGCCTCCGGAGGAACGATCCGTCAGGGCACATGGAGGGAAAGGGCCGCCCGCTGACTGTCCACATGCTCAATGAGCTCCTGCTGGTCTGCTCGCTCGTGCTGCTCGTCGCGGTAGCGGCGGTACGCGTCTCCTCGCGCAGCGGTCTGCCCAGCCTGCTCATCTACCTCGGCATAGGCATAGCGATAGGCCAGGACGGCATAGGCAACGTCGTGTTCGACAACGCCGAGCTGACCCAGGTCATCGGCTACGCCGCACTCGTCGTGATCCTCGCCGAGGGTGGTCTGGGCACCAAGTGGAAAGAGATCAGACCGGCCCTGCCGGCGGCGGTCTCGCTCTCCCTCGTCGGGGTGGCGGTCAGCGTGGGGGTCACGGCGGCGGGGGCGCACTACCTGGTCGGGCTGGAGTGGCGCCAGGCCCTGCTGATCGGCGCGGTCGTCTCCTCGACCGACGCCGCGGCCGTCTTCTCGGTGCTGCGCAAGGTGCCGCTGCCGTCCCGCGTGACGGGTGTGCTGGAAGCGGAATCCGGCTTCAACGACGCCCCGGTGGTCATCCTGGTGGTGTCCTTCGCGACCGTCGGCCCGGTGGACGAGTGGTACGTCCTGCTCGGCAAGATCGCGCTGGAACTGGCCATCGGCATCGCCATCGGCCTGACGGTGGGCTTCCTGGGCGCCTACGGCCTGCGGCACGTGGCTCTGCCCGCCTCGGGCCTCTACCCGATCGCCGTGATGGCCATCGCCATCACCGCGTACGCGGCCGGCGCGATGGCGCACGGCTCCGGCTTCCTCGCGGTGTACCTGGCGGCGATGGTCCTCGGGAACGCGAAGCTGCCGCACTGGCCCGCCACCCGGGGGTTCGCGGACGGGCTCGGCTGGATCGCCCAGATCGGCATGTTCGTCCTGCTCGGCCTGCTGGTGACCCCGCACGAGCTGGCGGGGGACTTCTGGCCTGCGGTGATCATCGGACTGGTGCTGACGATGGTGGCGCGGCCGCTGGAGGTCTTCATCAGCCTGCTGCCCTTCCGGATCCCCTGGCCCGAACAGGCCCTGATGTCGTGGGCGGGCCTGCGCGGCGCCGTGCCCGTCATCCTGGCCACCATCCCGATGGTGACCGGGATCGAAGGCAGCGACCGGGTCTTCAACATCGTCTTCGTGCTCGTCGTCGTCTACACGCTGGTCCAGGGCCCGACCCTGCCGTGGCTGGCCCGCAAGCTCAAGCTCGGCGACACGGACGAGGCGGCGGCGGACCTCGGCATCGAGTCGGCGCCGCTGGAGAAGCTGCGCGGGCACCTGCTGTCCTTCGCCATACCGCCGGCGTCACGGATGCACGGCGTGGAGGTCGGCGAGCTGCGGCTCCCGGCAGGGGCGTCGGTGACGCTGGTGGTCCGGGACGGGAAGAGCTTCGTACCGGCGCCGTCGACGGTGCTGCGCCGGCAGGACGAGCTGCTGGTGGTGGCCACGGACCAGGTCCGGGACGCCGCGGAGGCGCGGCTGCGGGCGGTCGCCCGGGGCGGCAAGCTCGCGGGGTGGCTGGGGACGGGCTCGAACGGGTCTTGAGGCGGGGCTGCGAACGGCCGGAAGAGGCGCGGATGGCCTGGGCGACCACCTGCGCGATCGCCTGCGCGGAGCGTTAGAGCAACGTTCTAAATCTGTGATTTCGCGGTTCCGTGGGCCCCTCTGCCCTGTTTTGGGGGCATGCGGAATGCGAACTTCCAGTTAATCGCAGGTGAACCCATTGCTTGTCGTCGGAATCACAGGGCGTAAGCGGCGCTCTGCCTGTACGATAAAGGCACACCAGAACGAACCAACTCTGCCTGACGCAGAGCTGGCGCGACCGCAAAGCGGCCGTGGCCCCCGCAGTGGGCGCCCAGGTATCACTCGGTTCTGCGCAAGAGGACAGCTCTCGGGGCTCCCACATGTACGGGTGCGACTCGCCCACAAGGTGACGCACCGTCCGCAGACGGGGAGTTCTACCAGGCAGCGGAAAGGCAAGGCCGTGACATCCGCGGTCACGACCGAATCGTCCGCCCGCCCCGGCTACGGACAGCTCCTGCGCACTCCGGGCGCCCTCGGCTTCCTGCTCCCGGGCTTCGCCGCCCGCCTGCCGTTCGGCATGCTGACCATCAGCATCCTGCTGCTCGTCCAGCACACCACCGGCTCCTACGCCGACGCCGGCATCGTCTCCGCCGTCACCGGCATCTCCATGGCGCTGTGCGCCCCCCTGATGGGCAACCTGACCGACAAGCACGGCCAGAGCGCCGTCCTGCTGCCGGTCGTGCTCGTCCACGCCGCCGCCGTGAGCGCCCTGGTGGCACTCGCGCTGCTCGGCGCCCCCGTCCTCGCCCTCGCGGCCGCCGCGATCCCGGCCGGCGCCTCGGTGCCGCAGGTCGGCCCGATGGTCCGGGCCCGCTGGGCCGCCAAGCTGGAGGGCTCGCCGCTGCTGCCGACCGCCGCCGCGTTCGAGTCCGTCACCGACGAGTTCACCTTCGTCGTCGGCCCGGTCCTCGCGACCGCGCTGTGCACCGGCCTGCACCCCTCGGCCGGCCTCATCACCGAAGCCACGCTCTCGCTGCTCGGCGGCCTGCTCTTCGCCGCCCAGCGCGCGACCCAGCCCAAGGGGCACGCCCAGGCCGCCACCGGCGGCAAGCGGGCCTCGGCCCTGTCCTTCCCGGGCCTGCGCGTCCTGATCGTCGCCTTCCTCGGGATCGGCGCCGTCTTCGGCGGCATGCAGGTCTCGATGGCCGCGTTCTCCAGCGAGATGGGCAACCCGGGTGCGAACGGCCTGCTGTACGGCGTCTTCGCGGCGGGCAACATGCTCGCCGGAATCGCCTGCGGCGCCATCGCCTGGAAGATCGGCCCGCGCCGCCGGCTGCTGTTCGGCTACATCGGGCTGACCGCCGCCGCGTCGCTGCTGTGGACCGCCGACTCGATGCTGGTGCTGGCCGCCATCGGCCTGCTCGTCGGTCTGTGCATCGCCCCGGCCCTGATCACCGGCTACACGATGATCGAGGCGCTGATCCCGGCGAACGCCCGCACCGAGGCCTTCACCTGGCTGACCGGTGCGGTCGCCTTCGGGCAGGCCGTCGCCGTGATCGTGGCCGGCCGTCTGACGGACGCGCACGGGTCCTCGTACGGGTTCCTCGTGCCGGCGGCCGCCACGGCGCTGGCACTGGTCACGCTGCTGTCCCTGCGGGCGCGGCTCGCGCCGAAGGCGGGCGGCCGGATCGTCAGCTCTTCGCAGACCCCGCAGGCCCGGGATAACCGGGACCGGCAGCGGGACCTCAGCACCGTCTGAGGGTGGTGTCGGTCACCGCGCGGCCGAGATCGGTGGACTGTTCCGCCGGAATACGTCACCATGGAGCGTCGTTAGCACTCATTGAGTGAGAGTGCCAGGAGGAAATTCGTGCCGACCTACCAGTACCAGTGCACCGAGTGCGGTGAGGGCCTTGAGGCCGTGCAGAAGTTCACCGATGACGCACTGACCGTGTGCCCGAACTGCGACGGACGCCTGAAGAAGGTGTTCTCTGCGGTCGGCATCGTCTTCAAGGGCTCCGGTTTCTACCGGAACGACAGCCGTGGTGCGTCGTCGAGCAGCACGCCCGCTTCGAAGCCGGCTTCGTCCACGACGTCGACCGCCGCCGCCCCGGCCGCCGCGTCGTCGTCCTCGTCCTCGTCGACCACGAGCAGCAGCTCCACCTCGGCCGCCTGAGCCGTCCGTTTTTCCGCAAGGCCCCGCCGCCCTCACCTGGGCGGCGGGGCCTTGCGCGTGCCCGGCCGAGGCGCCCGCCGGGGCAGGACGGGAGAGCCCTTAGGGTGACCGTATGGCGAACGCAGAGATCGGTGTCATCGGCGGCTCGGGGTTCTACTCCTTCCTGGAGGACGTCTCCGAAATACAGGTGGAGACCCCGTACGGGCCCCCCAGCGACTCCCTGTACCTGGGCGAGCTGGCCGGCCGGTCGGTGGCGTTCCTGCCGCGGCACGGGCGCAGCCACACCGTCCCTCCGCACAAGATCAACTACCGGGCCAACCTGTGGGCGCTGCGCTCGGTCGGCGTGCGCCAGGTGCTGGGGCCGTGCGCGGTCGGGGGCCTGCGGGCCGAGTACGGGCCGGGCACGCTGCTGGTGCCGGACCAGCTGGTGGACCGTACGAAGTCCCGCGCGCAGACCTTCTTCGACGGGGAGCCGCTGCCGGACGGATCGGTACCCAACGTCGTGCACACCACCTTCGCCGACCCGTACTGCCCGATCGGCCGGGCGGCGGCGATGGGCGCGGCGCGCGGGCGGGGCTGGGAGCCGGTGGACGGCGGCACGATGGTCGTGGTGGAGGGCCCCCGGTTCTCGACGCGCGCGGAGTCGCTCTTCCACGCGGCCATGGGGTGGTCGGTGGTCGGCATGACCGGGCACCCGGAGGCGGTCCTCGCACGGGAGCTGGGCCTGTGCTACACGTCGATGGCCCTGGTGACGGACCTGGACGCGGGCGCCGAGACGGGCGAGGGCGTCTCCCACACGGAGGTGCTGCGGGTGTTCGGCGAGAACGTCGGGCGGCTGCGCGAGGTCCTGTTCGACGCGGTGGCGGCCCTGCCGCCGACGGAGTCCCGGGATTGCCTCTGCACGCACGCGCACGACGGCTGGGACCTGGGCATCGAGCTGCCGTAGCGCACCGCGTTCACCCCGGGGGGTGACGCAGTTGTCCACAACCTGGGGACCGTCCACAGGCGTGAGCGGGATCGGGCGTCGGGGCGGATCGTGAGGGGGGTCCGGACGCCGGGTCCGGACACCGAACTCACAGCCAGGTGGTGTCCAGCATGTCCGCGTTCCCTTACCCCCAGCTCTCCTCTTCCTCCCAGCTCTCCTCTTCCTCCCAGCTCTCCTCTTCCTCCCAGCTCTCCTCTCTCCCCTGCTCTTCTCCTGCGGGCTCCGGCGCGCGCGCCGTACCGCTCTTCCCGCCGCTGCGGGTGGGGCGCGGCGGGGACCGGCTCGGGCGCGCCCTGCGACGCCGGCGGCGGGCCGGGGCGGCCGGGCTGGCCGTGGCCGCGGCCGCGCTGGCGGTCGGCGGGACGCAGGCGCGGGCCTCCCGCGGGGCCGGGCCGCCGCAGGCACCACCACCGCCCGCGGCGGTGCGGATGGTGTCGGCCCCCGTGCGCATCGCGGACGCGGCGACGGTACGGCTGCTGCGGCCCGGGGACCGGGTGGACGTGGTGGCGGCGGAGCGCGCGGGGCCGCCCCGGGTGGTGGCGGCCGCGGCTCGGGTCGCGCGTGTGCCGGAGCCGGAGAAGACGCCGGGCGACGGCGGGGCCCTGGTGGTCCTGTCCGTGCCCCGGGAGACCGCGCGGGCCCTGGTCGGCGCCGGCAGTGTGGCACGGCTGGCGGTGACGTTGTGCTGAATCGGACAGGTGACCCGTCACACCGTCTTGGGGCGGGCTTCGATTGGACAGGCGGGGCCCCGGCTGCCGTAGTTTGCGCAACCGTTGGCTCCGTGTTCCGTAGACGGTTCCGCGAATGGTTCCGCAGATGCGAGATGAGGCTCAGTCGTGAGCAAGAAGAACGAGAGCGTCCTGGCGGGCTTCAAGGCCTTCCTGATGCGCGGCAACGTCGTCGACCTGGCGGTGGCCGTGGTCATCGGCGCCGCGTTCACCAACATCGTGAACTCCGTGGTGAAGGGGATCATCAGTCCGCTGGTGGGCGCCTTCGGCACGAAGAACCTGGACGTCTACTCGTCCTGCCTCAAGGCCCCGTGCGGCGTCGACGCGAAGGGGGACCCCACCGGGGTGAACATCATGTGGGGTTCGGTGCTGAACGCCACGCTGACCTTCCTGATCACCGCGGCGGTCGTCTACTTCCTGATGGTGCTGCCGATGGCGAAGTACCTGGCCAGGATGGAGGAGCGGCGCAAGGCCCGGGAAGGCGTGCAGGAGACCATGGAGATCACCGAGCTGGAGGTCCTCAAGGAGATCCGCGACAACCTGGTCGCCCAGCGGACGGGCTCCGGCCCGGCCGGCGTCCAGGGCGCCCAGGGACCGGGCTACGGCCAGGCACCGGGCTACGGCCAGGGGCGCGACGGCTCCATCTGAGCCCCGGCGCTCAGACGTGGTGCGGGGGCTTCTCGTCGAGGAAGCGGGCCAGGTCGGCCGCGCTGCCGCCGGCGGGGGGCCGCTCGCCCCAGCCGCGGTCCGTGTCGTCCGAGGACTGCTGGTCCAGGGGGTCACCGAAGTCGAGCTTGGGCTTCGGCTTCGGCTTCGGCTTCGCCGCCGCGGTGGGGGCTGCGGCCCCGGGCCCGGTCGTGGGGGAGCCCGACGGGTCAGCGGGGTCCTGGCGGTCGGAGGCGGGGGCGCTGCTCATGCCCCCAGGGTACGGCCGCTCCCGCCCGAGCCACCGGCCGGCCGCCGGCCCCCGCCCCCTTGGCGGCGTGGAACCACCGGCGCGCACCGTCAGACGCGGCGGGCCGGCGCGCGGTACCCCGTTTCGCCGAGGGTCCGCGCGCCTCGGGTGCCGGCCGGCCCACGGCTGCTGTCCTGGGCGCCATGATCTACGTACCTATGACCGCCCGGCGCCCGGACGAGGCGCACCGGACCGCGACGCCGCTGGAGCTGTTCTTCGACCTCTGCTTCGTCGTCGCGGTCGCCCAGGCCGGGGCGCGGCTGGTCCACGCACTGGCCGAGGGGCACATCGGCGCCGGTATCACCGGCTACCTCTTCGTCTTCTTCGGGGTGTTCTGGGCCTGGCTCAACTTCTCCTGGTTCGCCTCCGCCTACGACTGCGACGACATCCCGTACCGGGTGGCGACCCTCGTGCAGATCGCCGGCGTGCTGATCTACGCGGCCGGGGTGCCCCGCGCCTTCGACAGCCAGGACTGGACCGTGGCGGTCCTCGGCTACGTGGTGATGCGCATCGCGCTGACGGCGCAGTGGTTGCGGGCCGCCGCGGGCGAGAGCGGCCCGGCCCGGCGCTCGGCGCTGGTCTACGCCGCCGGCCTGGTGGTGTGCCAGGCGGGTTGGATCGCCCTGCTCGCGGCTCCCGCGGGTGCGCGGCGCTGGCTGTTCCTCGTGCTGGTGGCGGCCGAACTCTCCGTCCCGGTGATCGCCGAGCGGCGTCACCAGACGACCTGGCACCCACACCACATCGTGGAGCGGTACGGCCTGTTCACACTGATCGTCCTCGGCGAGACGGTTTCGGCGAGCACCGTCGCCGTGCAGTCCGCCCTCGACGAGCAGGAGGCGCTGGGCGTGCTGCTGCCGATCGCGGCCGGCGGCCTGCTGATCGTCTTCGCCGCCTGGTGGATCTACTTCGCGGTCCCCGCGCACGAGCGGCTGTCCGACAACCGGCAGGCGATCCCGTGGGGTTACGGGCACTACGTGATCCTCGGTGCGGCGGCCGCCGTCGGAGCCGGGATGGAGGTGGCGGTCGAGCAGGCGGTGGGCAAGGCCCACATCTCACAGCTGGCGGCGAACCTGACGGTCACGGTACCCACCGCCCTGTACCTGGCGGCCGTCTGGTTCCTGCACGCCCGCCACTTCAAGCGCACGAGGGCCCAGCAGCTGCTGCTGCCGCTCTCCGCGCTGGCGATCCTGGCCTGCTCCTGGAGCGGGGAGTACGCGGTGCTGTGGTCCGGCCTGGTCATGGCGGCCTCGGTGGCGGTGGGCGTGACCTTGGCCGAGCGGACGCGTTCTGGTGCGTGAGTACAGACGGTCGGGGGCGGCACGGCGACTGCGCCGACGACGAGGAAGAAGGTGCGGGCCATGACAGTCCCGGCACAGCGGTACGCGGACCGGCCCGGGCAGGAGCTGGCCGATCCGTCCTTCTGGCAACTGCCCCCCGAGGACCGCCTGGCCGCCTTCGCCCGGCTGCGGGCGCTCGACGCCCCGGTGTTCGTGCCCGAGGGCCGGGGCCGCGGCCACTGGGCGCTCGTGCGGCACGCGGACGTGCAGGAGGCGAGCCGGCTGCCGAAGGTGTTCGCGAGCGCGCCCGGGGTCACCACCCCGGAACCGGCCCGCTGGGTGCGGGCGCTGTTCGGGGACTCCATGGTCAATCTGGACGGGCCGGACCACGCGCAGTTGCGGAAGATCGTGCAGCGCGCCTTCACGCCCCGGCTGCTGGCCGCCGCCGAGGCCGACATCCACGCGGTGGCCGCGCGGATCGTGGACGACGTACTGGCGCACCGGCCCGACGAGTTCGTCTCGGCGGTGGCTTCCCGGCTGCCCCTGGAGGTCATCTGCAACATGATGGGCATCCCGGAGCACTATCGGCCGGAGATCGCCGACCGGGTCAACCACGCCTCCGAGAACATCGGGGTCGAGCGCGGCCTGGCGGCGCGGCTGCGGATGCCCGGGCGGGGCCTGCGGGCGCTGGCCCGGATGCAGCGGATGGTCGCGGGCATCGGGCGGGAGCGGCGCAGGAACCCGCAGGACGACCTGATCTCCGCGCTGGTCTGCGCGAACGTGGACGGCCAGGCGCTCGGGGCGCGGCAGCTGGGCGCGTTCTTCTCGCTGCTGATGGTGGCCGGGGTGGAGACCACCCGCAACGCCATCACCCACGGCCTGACCCTGCTCACCGACTTCCCGGGCCAACGGGAGCTGCTGCTCGGCGATTTCGAGACGTACGCCGACGGGGCAGTGGACGAGATGATCCGCCACTCGACGCCGATCATCCAGTTCCGCCGGACGGTGAACGCCGAACACCGGCTGGGCGGCCACCTGTTCCGGCCGGGGGACAAGGTGGTGCTGTACTACGCCTCGGCCAACCGTGACGAGGCGGTGTTCCCCGACCCGGACGCCTTCGACATCACCCGCTCGCCCAACCCGCACCTGGGGTTCGGTGGCGGCGGCCCGCACTTCTGCCTGGGTGCGCATCTGGCCCGGGTGGAGATGAAGGCGCTGTTCCGGGAACTGCTGACCCGGCCGGTGGGGCTGCGCGCGGCGGGCCTGCCCGATCTGGCGGGCTCCAGCTTCGACAACCGGGTCCGCTCGCTCCGGTTCGCCTTCGACCAGCCCTGACCAGGGCCGGTTCGCGAGCGGTCGGCGGGTACCGGCCGCCGGGCGGGCTGGGGGCCCGGCGGCCGGAGAAGGGGGCGCCGGGCTACCGGCGCAGGCTCTGCACCGTGATGACGCAGTGGGCGCTGCCGGTCAGCACGGCCTCGTTGCCCGCGAACGCCTGGAGCACCTCGGGGCTCACCGGCCGGCCCGGGACGGCCTCGGGCCAGGCGGTGGTGGCGAAGAGGAAGTACGCCTGCCCGCTCTCGGTCGCCGCCGTCACCCACTCGTCGGGGGCGGTGCAGGTGGCGTTGAGGCCGGGCAGGGTGAGCGCGACCTGGTTGCCCGCCAGCACGATCTGCACCGCGAAGGTGGAGGGGTTGCGGGTGCCGTCCATGACCACGTCGCCGATGGGCAGCCCGATCTCCTCCAGCAGCCCGCGGGCGGCCGCCTCACCGGCCTCCTTGCCCTTCGGGCCGTCGCCGAGGGTGTAGGCGAGGAGGTAGGGGATGTCGTGGCCTTCGGAAGGGTCGCCGATCCAGGCGAGCACCGAGAGGGTGCCGAGTTCGGACCGGTCGATTTCGGCTTGGGTTGAAGTCATGCGCCGCACCTTAGTGCTCTCTCCTACGGCCCTTTCACGGCCTTTCACCCGCGCGGGCTACGGCACCGCTAGACCGCCCAGAATCCCCCGCCGGAATTCGCCTGGATGTTCGCGTCCTGGTACTGGAGCCGTACGACGCGCACCTTTTCCGGAATTTCGAACACCACCCACCCTTCGGCCCGTTCCCCGACCGCGAGGGAATCGAAGACGAGCGGTTTGCCCGTCGTCAGCTCACCGGTGGGCACCACCGCGTGCCGGCCGCCGGCGCTGTCGTACGCCCACATGCGCCCGAGCGCCCCGTACGAAGCGCCGCCCACGTTGACGAACGACATCGAGGCGGCCACCCAGCGCGTCCCGGCGGCCGGCGCGAAGTTCTTGTCGACGCTGACGGCCGGGTCCACGTACGCGTTCAGCACCACCTGGAGGTGACGGCCCACCTGCCGCCCCCGCACCCGTACGGACTCACCCACATGAGCGTCCTTCGAGGCTCCGGCCGGGCCCTGCGCGCCGGATCCGACCGGATCCTCCCCGGCGCCGGGCGCACCGTCGTCCACCGGGACGCCGGGCGCCGCCGCGGGGGCCGAGACGTCCCCGGCGGGCGCGCTCTGGCAGGCGGTGGCACCGAACAGCAGACAGGGCAGGAGGGCGGCGACGGCGAGGGCGGAAGCGGAGTGGCTGCGCATACGGGATCCCTTCGGGGATCTTCGGGGATGTATTCCGGCCAGTTTCACGCGGCCGGGCGGGAAATTGCACACACCGACACGAGCCGGCGAAGCACATCGGCGCCCGACTGCCAGCACAATGCGTTCCGGCGGAATTCCGCCACCCACATCCACCTGGAGGAATGATGGCCCTGACCGGCCCCCGAATGGCCCTGCCCCTGTTCTCCGCACTGGCCGCCGCAGCGGTATTCGCCACCCCCGCCACCGCCACCTCTTACGAAAATTCGATTTCCGTACGGCCGTACGCCCACATCACACCGGAGGGCACGATCACCCTTTCCGGGACGTACGTCTGCAACGACCCGTCACCCGCGGGGGCGGTCCAGCTGATGACCGTGGTCGTCCAGGACTCCGTCCGCCTCGGCGGCAACGCGGACGAGGAGCCCGTCTGCGACGGCGCGGTGCACGAGTGGGACAGCCACGCCAGGCTCGCCTGGACCCCCGGCCTGCACGCCGGCGAGGCGGCCGTCGAGGCGCGGCTCCAGCGGGTCAACCGGGCCGGCGGCATCATGCCGAAGTCGGTCGACACCCTGGCGGAGGACGTCCACGGCGCCGAGGTGGTCGACCACCGGTGACCGGGACCGCGAGCCCGGCAGGCATAGCGCCGGCCCCTCCGGTAGCCGCCGCTACCGGGCGGGACGGCCGCGGCCGGGTCTCCCGCGAGAACCCGCGCGCAGCGGCGGGTGGCGGGCCGTCAGCGGCAGTGGGGTGCGACGCCGGTCATCGACATGAACGCGACCGTCTGGCAGCCCGGGTCCGCGTGCGGGCGGCCCGTCGTCCAGTCCACGACGGCCGGGACGCCGGCCAGCAGCAGGAGCAGGGCGAGGATCCCGGTGGCGGCCCGCCCGTTCAGGCGGCGCACGTCAGGGTCCCCGCGTCACACGTCGGTTCCATGGCCGCATCATCACCCCGCACCACGGACCGCACAACCCGTGACATTCCGGTCACGTTACGCCGCGGGGCGCGCCCGTCGCCTCGAACTCGCACCAGACGGCCTTCCCCTCGCCCCGGGACTCCACCCCCCAGTGCGAGGCCAGCGCGTCCACCAGCAGCAGCCCGCGCCCGGTGGTCGCCGACTCCCCCGGGGTTCGCCGCCGCGGCCACACGCTGGAGCGGTCCTTGACCCACAGCCGGATCCGCCGGACCGGCTCGGGCAGCACCTCCATCGTCAGCACCGCCCCGCCGTCGGTGTGCAGCAGGGCGTTGACCAGCAGCTCCCCCGCCGCCAGCTCCACGTCGTCGGCGAGCTCCGGCATGCCCCAGTCGCGCAGCGCCTGCCGCAGGGCGTAGCGGGCCTCCGAGAGGCCTTCCGGGTCGGCCTGGTGGATGTACTGGTGGATCCGGGGGGCGCGGTGCGTGCCCGGGTCGGGGGCCCGGCGCAGCACCAGCAGGGCCACGTCGTCCCCGGAGCCCCAGCGCTCCCAGAGCCGGTCCGAGAGGTGGTCGGCGAGGGCCCCGGCGTCCTCGGGACCGCTGCGCACCGCGTGGGCGAGCGCCTCCATGCCCTGCGTGATGGCGGTCCCGGGTTCCTCCACGAGCCCGTCGGTGCACAGCACGAGCGTCTCGCCGGGCACCAGGTCCAGGCGGGTCTCGGGGAACTCCTCCTGCTCGAACACCGAAGCCAGCCCGAGCGGCAGGCCGCCGCGCACGTTGGGCCAGCCGGTTCGGCCGTCGGTGTGCCGGATCAGTGGCCCTAGGTGGCCCGCGCGGACCGCCCGTACGCCTCCCGTCTCCAGGTCCACCTGCGCGTACATGCAGGTCGCGAAGCGTTCGGTGTCCAGTTCGGCGAGGAAGCGGGAGGCCCTGGCGAGGACGGTGGACGGGGGGTGCCCCTCGCCGGCGTAGGCCCGCAGCGCGATCCGCAGCTGGCCCATGATGGCCGCCGCGTGCGTGTCGTGGCCCTGCACGTCGCCCACGACGATGCCGACCCGGTCGCGCGGCAGCGCGATCACGTCGTACCAGTCACCGCCGACCTCGCGCCCGCTCCAGGCCGAGTGGTAGCGCACGGCGATCTCCCCGCCGCTGATCTCGGGGATGCGGCGCGGCAGCATGGCGGCCTGGAGGCCGGTGGCGAACTCCCGCTCCTGGTCGAAGAGCAGGGCCCGCTGGAGCGACTGGGCGACGATGCCGGCCAGGCCCAGGCACAGGTTGCGTTCCTCGGGGCTGAACTCGCTGCGCCGCCGGTAGAACAGCACCAGCCCGCCGATCGCCTTGGCCTGCGCGATCAGCGGGAGGTAGGCGGCCGCGTCGTACGGGATCCGGGCGAGGTAGTCGGCGAGCAGCGGGAACTCGGCCGCGAGCCTGGTGAGCGAGGTGACGAAGCGCGCCTGCCGGGTGACCACGGCGTGCGAGAGCGGCAGCGAACCGTCCAGCCGGGTGAACTGCCGCTCGCTGAGGATCTCCAGGCTCTCCCCGCTCAGCGCGATGATCTTGATGGCGTCGTTCTCGACCAGCCCCAGCGCCAGCCCGTCCGCGCCGAGCCGCTCCAGTGCGCCCGCGCCGGTCAGGCTGGCCGTCACATCGTCGACGGTGACCGCCCGCGACAGGGCCTCCGTGGTGCGCTGCACGATGGTCGCCTGGTGGGCGCGGGCCGTCTCCAGTTTCCGCAGGGCGGTCAGCTGGGCGAGTTCGGCCGTCGCGTCCCGGACGATCCCGATGATCCGCACGGGCCTGCCGCGCGAGTCGCGCAGCACCCGGCCCTGCGTGTGCGTCCACTGGTCGCGGCCGTCGCGCCGGCGCACCGTGAAGTACGCGCCGTACGTATCCTCCCCGCCGTCCAGGGCGCCCTGCACGGTGTCCGCGAGGCGCGCGCTGTCATCGGCCGGGATCCGCAGCCCGAGGCCCTCCGGGGTGTCGTGGAACTCCGCCCGCTCCAGGTCGAAGACGGTCAGGCCGGCGTCGTCCAGCACCAGCACCCCGGTGCCCAGGTTCCAGTCGAAGCTGCCCATGCCGTTCAGGGCGAGCCGTTCCCCGGGCCCGGTCAGGGGCTCCCGTGATTCCGGGCCGTCCGGCCCGGGTCCGTCGGATCGCTCCGCCGCTGCCAAGAGACTCACACCACCTAACGGCCTGGCCAGCACTGCTGGGAGATGAGCCGCTCCCACTCCTCGTCAGGATGCCCCGGAAGGGTCCGCCCGGCCTCTCGCCAGCGCGAGAGGAGGGCGAGGTAGATCGTGTGCTGCTCGCCGGACGCATAACCGGAACCGAACCCGGAACCGAACCCGGGACCGGAACCGCGGCCGGGACCGGGGCCGGGACCTGCGGCGGGCCCGGCCGGGTGTTGCTCCCCGCGGCTCGCCGGAATGCGTACCCAGCCACGGCCGCCGCCCTGTGCTCGCTCCGCGCCCATCACGACCCCTTCTCCGCGCACCGACGTCGCTCACCGCAGATACGTCTTGGGATACCCCGCGGGCGCCCGGTCGACCCTGGTCCCGCCGGGGGAGCCCGGCAGTGCGCCCCGGCCTCCGAGGCGCCCCAGGACTCCCTTGACCAGTCTCCCCGCCGTGAAGCCGGCGCCGTGCACGAATCGCATGGAAGGGCCGAACGAGGGAGCGGTCAGCAGCCCCGCGAAGAACAGACCGGGCCACGAGGACTCGAAACGCGGCCCCAGCTGGGGCGTGCCGCCGTCGCCCACCGTCGCCAGCGCGGCCCGCAGCCCCGCGTCCAGCAGCTCCAGCCGGCGCAGCTCCGGGGCGAACCCGGTCGCCGCGATGACGTGCGCGACGTCCAGGACGACGGACTCCCCGGCCGCCGTCGTCAGCCCCAGCCGGGTCCGCTCGCCGACGGCGACCGCCCGGTGCAGGCGGTGCCCGAGCAGCACGGGCACACGCTGCTCGAAGCGGTCCCTCAGCCACCACGCCCCGGCGGGCCCCAGCGCGGTGGCTGCGATCCGCTCCCGGGTGGTCGCGGGCAGCCTCCGTACCGCCCAGGGCAGCTCCGACCACACCCAGCTGCGCCAGCCGGTGCCCAGACCGCTGTGCGGGTCGCGCAGGGCGCGGGTCAGGGGCCGCTCCAGCGGCTGCGGGACGGTGTTCCAGTGCAGTCGCGGACGCCGCGCCACCAGGCACGGCCGGGCCCCCGCCTCGGCGAGCAGCGCGGCGGTCTCCAGGGCGGCCTGCCCGGCGCCGAGGACGGCGACCTCGTGGCCGGCGAACCGTGTGAGGTCGCGGTGGCCGCTGCTGTGCGAGTAGTGGCCGGGCGGCAGGTCGCGCAGCGCCCGGGGGAAGTTCACGAACGGCATGACCCCGACGGCGAGGGCGACCGTACGGGTGAGCAGCGGCGGCCCCTCCGCCGTCCTGACCACGAACCCGTCGCCGCGCGGGGCCACCTCGGTGACGGTCACCTCCTCCACCTCGGGACCGCCGGCGTGCCGGGCGAACCAGAGCCCGTACGCGCTGAACGTGCGGATCGGCAGCGGGCTGCCGTGCTCGGCGGCCAGCCCCCGGGTGGCGCAGTAGTCGGCGAGGGTGTGCCGCCCCGCGGGCGCGGACAGGTTGGAGGACCAGGGCTCCGACTTGAGGTACATCCCCGCGGGCATGTGGTCCCGCCAGGACGCCATGGGCCGTCCCAGGACCCGTACCCCGAGCCCGGCGGCCGCCGCGTGCGCGGCGATCGACAGCCCGTACGGTCCCGCGCCGACCACCACGAGATCGTCCATCCGCGTCATCGCTGTCCTTCCAGTCCCTGGATGCCCGGCCGCCCCCTCGTGCGTGCGGCCCTCGCCCCGGCCGCGGCAGGCCCCCGCGCGGCCCGGCGGGCGGCGCGGGAGGTCCGGCGGTCTCACCGGGTCACCGGGTCACCGCGTCACCAGCTCGTCCGGTTCCGCCGGGGCCTCCGGCGGCGCGGCACTCCGGTTCGCCGGGCCGCCCGAAGCGGCCGCAGGCTCCTGCCGGCCCCGCTGACGGGGTGCGCGGACCACCGCCCGGGCGGTGCGCCGGCCCCGCGCGGGCACCCCGCGCAGCACCCGCGCCCCCTTGTCCGCACCCCGCCCGAGGAACGCGGCCAGCATCGCGAAGAACGGCGCCAGGTCGTCGGCGGCGAACCAGGCCGCCTCCACCCGGCCGGCCCGCGGCGCGGCCGGGCCGGCCGTCCCCGCATCCCGCCCGGCGCCCGGGCCGAACGGCAGGCGGCGGCCCCGTACGGCCGCCAGCAGCGCGTAGTTCTCCGCGAGGAACACCCGGCCGGGACCGCCCGACGGCTCCGGTACCCGTTGCCCCGTCAGGTCCATGTACATCGCCTGGACGACGTCCAGCCCGCTCGCGTCGGTGAACAGCCGGAACTGCGCGCCGGGACGCGGGTTGAAGTCCACCAGCCGGAAGCAGCCCCGCTCGTCGCGGCGGAAGTCGAGGTCCAAGATGCCCTGGTAGCCGAGCCGTTCGGCGAGTCGCAGCCCCGCCTCCTCCACCGCCGGGTCCGGCAGCCACCGCCCCACCGCCGTGAGCCCCGTCCGCACCGGCCAGGACAGCTCCTTGCGGCCCGAGCCGACGAGCAGCGGGTGGCCGCCCCGGGCGAAGGCGCCGTGGAAGAACCAGTCCGTGTCCGTACCGGCCGGCAGGAACCGCTGGAGCAGCAGCGGGCTCCCCGCCTCCGCCGAGCGCTCGTAGAGCCGCCGCGCCTCGGCGGCGCCGTGCAGCAGCGTGGTGCTCCGCAGCCCGGCGCCCGCGGGCAGCAGCCACGGCCGGCTCCACTTCGCCACCACCGGCAGCCCCAGCCGCCACGCCGCCTCCGCGGCCTCGGCCCCGCTCGCCGGGATCACCGTCTCCGGGTGCGGGATGTCCCAGCGCGCGCACAGCCGGGACAGCTCCGCCTTGTCGGCGACCCGGGCGGGCAGTCCGTCGGGCTGATGGGGGATCCGGTAACGCCCGGTCAGCATCGGCGCCATCCGCGACACCGCGATGGCGCTCAGGTCGTCCATCGCGACCAGCACCGCCGGCCGCCCGATCCGCTCGGACACCCCGACGAGGCACTCCAGCAACGCCTCCGGCGCCTCCGGATCCAGCCCTCCCTCGGGCCCCGGATGCGCGGCGCTCAGGTACCGCGAACGTCCCATGGGACCTCCCCCGGCCTCGACGACGGCATGGACCTCCACGCCCTTGCGGCCAAGGGATCTGACGGCGCCAAGGGTTCCGTGGTGGAACGGATTGCGATCGAGTCTGAGCAGAACAGCGGGCACATGGTTGGCGAACGCGTGCATGGCAGCGGTGTCTTTCACCTAGTCGGACCAAGCGGGAAGGGTACGCACCTGCGAATGGCCTACTGATGGGTCATCGGACAGGCCATTCGTCGGATGTGATGTCTAACGTCGTTGGTGACCGCACCGGTTCAGGAAGCTCGGGAGATGCCATGCGCAGACCACACCGCCGACTGGCGAGCACCTGCATCGGTACGGTCACGGCGGGACTCCTCGCGTCCGGCGCGGCCCTGGCGGCGCCCGAACCGCGGCCGCCGGCCGACTCCGGTTCCGGCTCCGACATCGCCATGGGCGCCTACCTCGACTACGGGCCGCCCGGTGTCGCCCGGATCCCGTACCTGTCGCGCTGGCTGGGCGGCAGGGAGATCCGGGTCGGGCACACGTATCTGCCCGGCGACCGGTGGGCCGGGATCGAGGGCTCCGTCGACTTCCTGGAGGACTGGGCCGAGTGGCGCCAGGCCCGGGACGACCGGATGTTCGTGCTCAACGTGCCCATGCAGGCCCGCAACGAGGACCGGGTGCCGGACTGGCAGGTGGCCCGGCTGATCGGGGCGGGCGCCCGGGGCGATTTCGACGGCCACTTCCGCAGGCTCGCCGAGCGGCTGGTGGAGCTGGGCGTGCCGGACACCGTCATCGTGCTCGGGTGGGAGATGAACGGGTCCACCTACACCCACCGCTGCGGTCCCGACCCGGACCACTGGAAGGCGTACTGGAGGCGCGTCGTCAACACCATGCGCTCCGTGCCCGGACAGAAGTTCAAGTTCGATTTCGCCCCGAACCGGGGTTCGGACGCGATCGGCTGGACCCGGTGCTACCCGGGTGACGACGTGGTCGACATCATCGGGATGGATTCGTACGACCAGGCCCCCGGCCGGACGTTCGACGAGCAGATCAGCCAGCCGTACGGGCTCCAGCAGCACGTCGACTTCGCGAAAGCACACGGCAAGCCGATCTCGTACCCGGAGTGGGGACTGTTCCGGCGCGGGGACAATCCCGAGTACGTGCGGCGCATGCTCAAGTGGATCGAGGAGCACAAGCCGCTCTACCACACCATCACGGACTACTGCCCGCACGGCGTGTGGCAGTGCAAGGCGAACCCGCGGTCGGCCCAGGCCTTCCGCGCCGCGCTGACCCCGCACAGGCCGGACCCGGTCACCCCGACGCCCGTGGTTCCGACCCCACCGGTCGTCCCGACGCCGCCCGTCGTCCCGACGCCGCCCGTCGTGCCCACGCCACCCGCGGTCCCGACGCCGCCGGTCGTGCCCAGCCCCGGCCTCCCGACCCCCGTCGCGTCCGAACCCGTGGCGCCGAGCCCACAGGTCCCGTCGCCGACCCCCACTCCCACGCCCGCCATCCCCAGTCCGCAGGCGCCGGCGTCCGAGACCCCGGTCCCGCTGCCGAGCACACCGGATCCGACCCCCGCGGGGCCCTCGGTCCCGCCGGCCGTCCCGGTCGTTCCCGTCCCCGACCCGGTCCCCGTCCCGTCGGTCACACCCGAGCCCACGCCGAGCCCCACGGCGAAGCCCGAGCCCACACCCACGCCGACACCCGCCCCGTCGGTCCTGCCGAGCCCGCTGGTTCCCGTCGCGCCCAACGTGCCCGTGGTGCCGCCCAAGCCGGAGCCGCCCGGCACGAACAGCACCCAGTGGTGCGTGCCGATCAACTTCGGCGAGTGGCTGTCCAAGCTCGTCGGCAACCAGGCGGTCTGCATCAAGATCGACTGGAGCAAGGGCTCGCTCTGGCCGTTCTAGCCGCCGGCCCCGGCTCCGGCCGGGGCACCACCGGCCCGGTCGCGGGCGCGTCCCTCCCGTCATCGCACCCGCAGTTCGTTCAGCCGGGCCCGCCAGTCCCTGGCGGCGGGCAGCGCCTCGCGCAACGCGTCCACGGCCCGCTCGCGCCCCGTCAGCTGCGACTCGTGCAGCCGCAGCAGGGGCGCGAGCGCGTTCGTGGACAGCAGGAGCCGCTGGTTGACGACCGTCTCGGGCCGCCAGTGGTTCTTGTACGGCTCGTTGCCGCGCAGGAAACTCACCACCGGGCGGCCCTCGGCGAGGGCGCGGCCGGTCTCGTAGCGCAGCAGCAGGGTGGCGATGTCCACCTTCCGGTCGCGCAGGTCCGGATCGGCCCCGTACAGGTAGCCGCCGCTCAGCGCCGCGGACAGCAGCGTGACGTTGGCGGCCACCACCTTGCCGTCCAGCCGGAACTCCGTCAGCCGGCCCTCGCCCGCCCGGACCATCCGCCGGGTCGCCCGCGTGAGGTGCTCGGCGAAGCGCGGCTTGAGGTGCTCGGGGGTGACCCCGCGTCCGCGCCACTGCTTCTCGTGCAGCCGCAGCAGCGTCCGTACCGCCCCCGGCACCTCCTCTTCGGTGACCTCGTGCTCCTCGATCCCGGCGGCGTCGGTCTTGCGGAGCTTGGCCCGGACCCGTTGGGCGCCGGACGCGGGCATGCGCTTGACGAGCTCGTCGAACGGCATGGTCGGCAACTCCATGCAGGTCGAGTCCGCCAGCTTGGCGCGGGCACCGGACCACGCCTCGAAGACGGCTTCGGCCGCGGCGCCGGGCCTGACCTCGCGCAGGTCCACGACGGCGCCGCGGGCAGCCCGGTGCAGGCCCTGGGCCAGCGCCGGGACGACCTGGTCGGCGTGAGCGGGGGCCACGAGCACGTCGAAGTAGTCGGTGATCCCGCCGCCGAGCGCCACCAGCAGCGGCAACGGCCGGTGGACGAGGGTCAGGGCGGCCGCGCCGACCAGTTCCCGCCCGCGCCGTACGAGGAGCAGCCGCAGCCTGCCCTCACGGCCGTAGGACAGCCACCAGGAGTGCAGCCAGGCGTGGCTCTGGAAGGGGGTGGCGAGGGGGCAGGCACGCAGGAGCCGGTTCCATTCCTCCTCCAGCGCGGCGAACTGCCGGGGGTCGCGGCACAGCGTCACCGAGAGGGCCCCGGTGCAGCCCGCAGTCATCGCACGGGCTCCTTCTCCTTGGCCGGGGCGGGCTCGCCCTGCGCGGGCAGCGAGGCGTACTCCTCCACGACGGCCTCCTCGGCGGCGGTCCCTTCCACGGCGGTCCCTCCCACGGCCCCGTCGGCGGCATGGGTCCCGCGGCGCCGCCGCGCGGGGGCGGCCAGCAGCCACAGGCCGCCGAGCAGACCGCCGGCGCACATCCCGACGGCGCCGCTGACGGGTGCCGATGGGGAGGCGGGCTCGGCCGGTGCGACGGCCTGGTTGAACAGGATCAGCTGTACGCCGGTGTTCTTGGCGGCCTGATTGCTGCTCAGGGAGAGCGCGTCGGCGACGGCGTTGGCGATGTCGGCGGCCTCCGACGGGCTCTTGGACGTACCGGTGATGGCGATCATCGGGGAGTCGGGCGAGGTCTCCGCGCGCACCTGCGTGCGCAGCTGCCGGGCGCCGATCCCCGCGCGGGGCTGGGCGTAGGCGAGGGTGGAGCTGCTGGTGGCGATGCGGGCGTAGGCCTGGGCGAAGCCGAGCGCGGTGGCGGGCTCGGTGGTCTCGTTGGGGACGGCCACGACGTAACTGGTGGCGGCGTACTCGGGCGCCTTGAGCACCCCGTAGGCCCCGCCGGCGGCCAGCCCCAGCAGCGCGCAGGCGGGCAACGGCCACCAGGCGGGCGGGCGCGGGACCCGGATCCGGCGGCGGTGGTCGGACTTCTTCTTCTGGTCGGCGGTGTCGGCCATGTGCGTGCTCGCTTCCTGGATGGAGGGGACTTCCTTCGGCCCCCGGACGGGGACCCTTGCGGGAGGACTACTCACCGGACGTGATCGCCGGCGCATGAGGGGAACCCGGCCCCGCCGGCGCTTGAGCCAGACCCGGCCCCGCCTGCGCCTGGTCCGGACCCGGCCCCGCCGGCGCCTGGGACGACATGAGCCGCGTGGGGGCACCCCCGGCGGTGGCCGCGGGAGTTCGGGGCGCGGGGTCCGGGGCGGCGGTCCGGCCGTCCCGGACCGCGGGCCGGGGCAGCTCCGGCCCCACGGGAGCCGGGCCGCGGCCCCACCCCGGCAGGACCGTGTCGTAGACGGCGAGGAGCCGCTCCGCACTGTGCGCGATGTCGTACCGGCGCACCACCGGAGGTACCGGAAGGCGCCGCGCCCCCGCCTCCATGTGCCCCCGCAGCGCCGCGACCAGCTCCTGCGTGCCCGTCCCGATCCGCCGCGCCCCCGGCGCCTGGGCCGGTGGAAGGTCGTCGATCGCCGGGCAGGTGACGTGCAGCACGGGCAGGCCCGCCGCCAGTGCCTCGACTACGGCCAGGCCGAACGCCTCCTCCCGGGAGGGGGACACGAACACGTCCATCGCCGCCAGCAGCGCCGCGACCCCCGGCGTGCGCCCGTCCGGGCCGTCCCCCAGCGGGTCCCGTTCCCCCACGAGGTGGATCCGGCCCTGCGCCCCCAGCTCCCCGGCGAGCCGCCGCAGCGCGGACCGCTCCGGACCGTCCCCGGCCAGCAG
Source organism: Streptomyces sp. NPDC051578 (assembly GCF_044454045.1). Classification (NCBI taxonomy): domain Bacteria; kingdom Bacillati; phylum Actinomycetota; class Actinomycetes; order Kitasatosporales; family Streptomycetaceae; genus Streptomyces; species Streptomyces sp. NPDC051578. The sequence continues at coordinate 104,557 of NZ_JBITDH010000007.1, read as the reverse complement.
CAGGTGCGCCCCGGGCAGCGCCGCCACGGCCCGCACCAGTACGTCGAACCGCTTCCCCGGCACCAGCCGCCCGACGCCGCCCACCACGAAAGCCCGTTCGGGCAGTCCGGTCCGGGCCCGTGTGGAGCGCCGTACGCCCGCGTCGAAGCGGAACCGGGCGGCCTCGATCCCGTTCGGTACGACGTGCACCCGCCCGGCCGGCACCCCCCATGCCTCCAGCCGGGCCGCCACCGTCTCCGAGACGGCCACCGTCGCCGCGCCGAGCCGCTCTCCGGCCAGGTACAGCGCCCGTACGCCGCCCGACAGCGGCCGGCCCTCGATCTCGGCCGCGCCCAGGGAGTGTTCCGTGGCGACGACCGCCCCGACCCCCGCGAGCCGGGCCGCGAGCCGCCCGTACAGGCAGGCCCGGTACAGGTGCGTGTGCACCAGGTCGTACCGGCCGCGCCGGATGAACCGCACCAGCTTCGGCAGTGCGGCCAGGTCCCGGTTCCCCTTCATGGCGAGGTGGACGACCCGGACGCCGTCGGCGCGCAGCCCCTCGGCGACGGATCCCGGGTTGGTCAGCGTCAGCACGTCGCACTGCATCGGCATGTGCCGCAGCAGCAGCCGCAGTTGCTGCTCGGCGCCGCCCACGCCCAGGCCCGTGATGATGTGGAGCGCCTTCACCACCGCACCCCGCGCACCATCTGCCGGGCCTGGTGGCGCAGCTGCTTGACGCGCAGCCGGGCCCCGCCGTCAGCCTGGCTGACGTGCGTGCGCGGCAGGGCGTGCCGTCCCGCGAGCCGGCCGGGGTCGATGGCGCACGCGTACCCGTACCCGGCGGCGGCGGTCGCCGCCACGACTCGGGGGTCGAGGTGCCCGTACGGGTAGCAGAAACCCTCGGGCAGGGTCCCGGTCAGCTCGCGGATCAGCTCGCGGCTGCCGCGCAGCTCCTGCTGGAGCACGTCGTCGGGCGCGGCGGTGAGGTCCTGGTGCAGCAGCCCGTGCGAGCCGATCTCCTGGCCCGACGCGGCGGCTTCGCGGATGCCTTCGGCGGTGAGCAGCGGCTTGCGCGGTCCGAGCGGGTCCCACACGTTGTCGACGCCGAGCCGTCCGGGCAGTACGAACAGGGTGGAGGTGCAGTCGTGGCGGCGCAGCAGGGGCAGCGCCCGGGTCAGGAAGTCGGTGTAGCCGTCGTCGAAGGTGAGCCCCACGAGTCCGGCGTCCCTCCCTGCGTCGCGGGCCCGCAGGAGTTCGCCGACGGAGACCCCGCGCAGGCCCCGGGAGCGCAGCCACAGGAGCTGGGCCTCCAGTGCGTCGGGGGTGACAGTGATGCCGTACGGGTCCTCGGCGGGGTCGGTGAACTCGGTGACCGAGTGGTACATCAGGACCCAGGGGGACGGGGTCCGGCGGGGTGGTACCACCGTGGCGGCGGGCGCCGTGTCGGTGTCAGCGGGCATGACGGAACCTCTGGGTGAGCTGGGAGGTGAGCTGGCTGATCTGTTCGGGCAGGGCGGTGATCTCCAGGGCCCGCATGGCCATCCCGGTGGCCCCGAACATGGCCGGGACGAGCAGGCAGCCGAGTGCGGCGCTGAGCAGCGGGTCGGGGACCTTCGGTCCGGCGATCCACCCGGTGGCGCAGGCCGCGAAGGCGGCGACGGCGAGCCGGCCGATGCTGACGGCGACCCGGCGCACCTGGATCGGGACGATCCGCGAGCCGAGTCCGGTGAGGAGGAGGGCGGCGGTGGCGGTGATGCCGACGGCGTTGGCGGCGGCGATCCCGTAGGTGCCCCACCAGCCGACGGCGAAGGCGCCGGCCACGATGTTGACGAGCAGCCCGGCGCCCATCGCGAGCGCGGGGAACCAGGTGGGCCGGTCGGTCGAGAAGAAGGGCCTGCTCAGCGCCCCGACGAGGCAGTGGCCCAGCAGCCCGAGGCCGTAGACGCGCATGACGGAGGCGGTGGCCTGGGTGTCGTGGTGGGTGAACGCCCCGCGTTCGAAGAGGACCTGGATGATCTGGGGCGCGTACCCGATGACGAAGGCGGTGCCCATCAGGACGGCGAGCGAGGCCAGCGCCAGGTCCTGTTCCACGCGTCGGCGGGCCTTCTCCCGCTCGCCGCCGGCCATGGCCTGGGCGACGACGGGGAAGGTGACCGTGCAGATCATCAGGGAGAGCACCATCGGCATCTGCGCGACCTTCTGCGCGTAGTTGAGGTGCGAGATGGCGCCGGGCGGCAGGGAGGCGGCGAGGAAGCGTTCGACGAGGACCTGCGACTGGCGGAACACGGCGAAGAAGATGACCGGGGCGATCAGCCCGAAGGCGATCAGCGTCGGCCGGTCGCGGTCGCGCTCGCTGCGGTGGGCCGCCTTCACGCGGCCCGGTCCGAAGCCCACGTTGCGGATGAAGGCCGGGAGTTGGACGAGGACCATGAGCGCTCCGCCGACGGCGACTCCGGCGGCCGCCGCGCGCACCCCCCAGAGGGCGTGCAGCGTGATCATCGTGCCGATGATGCCGACGTTGTACGAGACGTAGATCGCGGCGGGCGGCAGGAACGAGCGGTGAGCGCGCAGCGCGGCGCTGAAATACCCGGCGACGCCGAAGGTGAGGACGGTGAGCGCGGTCATCCGGGTGCACTGGACGGCGAGTGCGGGGTCGGGCAGGCCGGGCGCGAGCACGCCCACGACGAGCGGCGCGGCGAGGATCAGCAGGGAGGCGACGGCGGCCAGGAACACGGCGAGGCGCGGCAGGGTGGCTCCGACGAGCAGCCGTACGGGGTCCTGGCTGCGGGCCTCCTTGCGGGTGCGCCCGGCCCGGCTGGCGGCCCGGCGGGCGAGGGCGTGGCTGAACGCGGGCACCATCAGCAGTGCCATGGCGTCCTCGATGAGCAGCGTGGAGGCCATCTCGGGGACGGTCCAGGCGATGAGGAACGCGTCGCTGTCGTGCCCGGCGCCGAAGAGGTGCGCGATGGTCTGGTCCCGTACGAGGCCGAACACCGCCCCCGCCGCGGTGAGTCCGGCGGTGACGGCGGCGGCCTTGGCCAGGAACCGGCCGAGCGGGGCCGGTCCGCCCCCGCCGCGCCGCGCGTCCTGCCCGGGCACGTCACCGGCCGGCCCGGTCCCGTCGGTGCCGGGCGCCGCCGCCGTCTGCGGCGTCGGCGCCGTCTCCGGCGTCGGCGCCGTCTCCGGCGTCGGCGCCGTCGGTTCGGTGCGGGCGGCGCGGGGCAGGCGGACGCGTTCCCCGGGCGGCTCGCCGGGGGAGGCGGCCGACGGGGGCTCCGTGTCCGGCGGACGGCCCGCGGCCGCGGCGAGGTCGGTCGCCGAGGCCCGGGGCCGCCACGGCGTCGTATCGGTCACCGGCCGGCCGGCCCCTCGGGGACGGGCCGGGCCGGGAGCACGGAGGCGGCACCCCCGGGTCCGGAGGGCAGGGCCCACCACGCGGCCAGTCCGATGATCACTCCGGTCAGCACGGTCGACGGCCCCCCGATGTCGGCGTAGAGGAAGTCGGTCAGCTGCCACACGAGCAGTCCGACCGCGATCAGCCCGCAGTCGCGCAGGCCGCGTTCACCGCCGGCCGTGTACCGGCGCAGGCCCGCGACCAGCAGTACGGCCCAGCCGCCCGCCAGCGCGGTCAGTCCGATCAGCCCCTGCTCGCTCAGCACCAGCAGGTACATGTTGTGCGGGGACAGCAGCGGCTGCTTGACGAAGGCCTGGCCGGCGCCCGCGGTGTCACTGCCCGAGGACAGCGCCAGCGAGGAGTGGCCGTCCCGGTTGGCGGGGAAGCCCTTGAGGCCCACCCCGGCGGCCGGCCGCTCCCGCCACATCGACTCGGCGGCGGCCCACATCGTGTACCGGTCGGTGACCGACTGGTCGGGGGCGTCGGAGACCTGGGTGATCGAGGTCAGCCGCTCGGCGACCATCTCGGAGCCCACCCCGAACCCGCCCACGAGCACCACGCCCACCGCCGCCAGCGCCACGACCACCTTGAGCGCCCGCCGGATCCCGGCGAGCACCATCACCAGGACCGCCGCGCCGGCCGTCGCGATCCACGCGCCCCGGCTGAACGACAGCACGAGCGGCACCGTCAGGGCCGCCGCGCAGCCGGCCGCGATCCGCCGGACCCGGCCGGGCAGTCCCGGCGCGAGGGCGGCGGCGGTCGCCACGACCAGCCCGTAGGCGACGACCGTGGCCATGCCCATGACGTCGCCGGGGCCGAAGGTGCCCACCGCCCGGATGTCCGCTCCCTGGTACGAGGCACCGGTGTGGGTGGCGAACTGGACGACGCCCAGCGCGCCCTGCACCAGCGCCAGCACCACGAAGCACCCCGCGGCCAGCCGGAACTCCCCGGCGTCGCGCACCAGCAGCACGATCGCCGCCGGCACCAGCACGAAGACCTGGAGGTAGCGCACGAACCCCGGCAGGGCCGCGTACGGGTCCCCCGCCGTCACCGTCGCCACCGCGAGCCCCACTGCGGGCAGCCCGAGGACGAGCGCGCCGAGCGGGCTCAGCGCCCGTACCCGGCCCTGGAGGGCCCGCAGCGCGCAGACGGCCACGAGCAGCAGGGAGGCGGCGTCGGCCGGCCCGACCTTGCCGGAGGTGCTCGCGTCCCCCGCGGGCAGCGGGGCGAGCAGCAGCAGGACGGTCGCGGCCAGCGGCAGCAGCGGCCAGTGCCGGCGCAGCAGCGGCCCGGCGTACGGGCGGCCCCGCGGGCGGGAGTTCGATACGGCGAGAGTCATGCTCAGCTGCCTCCCAGCCGGAAACGGAAGAAGGAGGCCGCGGTCCGGGCCAGGATCCACAGGTCCTGCCACAGCGACCAGGTGTCGATGTAGTGGTTGTCGAAGCGGGCCCGGTCCTCGATGGAGGTGTCCCCCCGCAGGCCGTTGATCTGCGCGAGCCCGGTGATCCCGACCGGCATCCGGTGGCGCGCCTCGTAGCCCGGGTGGACGGTGCTGAACTTCGCGACGAAGAAAGGCCTCTCGGGGCGGGGGCCGACCAGGCTCATGTCACCCCGTACGACGTTCCACAGCTGCGGCAGCTCGTCCAGCGAGGACTTGCGCAGGAAGGAGCCGATCGGGCTCATCCGGCGGTCCCCCGCGACGGTCCACCGGGTGGCGGACTCGTGCGCGTCGGCGCTCAGGGTGCGGAACTTGAGCAGGGTGAAGGGCCGCCCGTACAGGCCGACGCGCTCCTGACGGAAGATCACCCCGGGCCCGTCGGAGAGCCGTACGGCCAGCGCGCACGCTCCCATCACGGGTGCCGCGGCCAGCAGCGCCACCGCGGCGAGGGAGGAGTCGATGATCCGCTTCGCGTGCCGCTCCAGCGACCGGGAGGGCCGCGGGAGCAGCGGCTGCACGGCGTACCCCCACAACTGGTCGGCGGGCTCGGCCACCCGCATGCCGGTCACCTTGGCGGTCCCGGCCGGATCGGCGAGCCAGAGCCGGCAGCCGTGGTCGTGGAAGAGCCGGACCAGCGAGGCGGTGCGCTCGTCGGCCTCGGGCGGCCGGGTGAACACGGCGTGCCGGACGGAGTTCTGGATGACGGCGCGCCGCACGTCCTCGTGGGTGGAGAGCACCGGCAGCGGGCCGCTGTCCGCGTCGGGCGCTGAGCCGGTGTCGGCGATCCCGACCGGCCGCAGCCCGTACTCGCGCCGTCCGTGCAGCGCGGCGGCGACGGCTCCCGCGCCCTCCCCGCGCCCGACCACCAGCGCGGAACAGGGTCTGCGCAGGGCCGCCCGGCGGCGGAGCTGGTTGACGAACCCCCGACCCGTGCAGGCCAGTACGGTCTGCACGCACAGGGCGCCGAGCAGCACCTGCCACCCGAGCGCCTGCTCCGGCCGGACGGCGGCCAGCACGGCGGCGGCGCCGCACCACAGCACGGCGGCCCGCCCGGCCAGCGCGGGCAGCTCGCGCAGCGCGGAGGGCGCGAGCCGGGGCCGGTAGAGCCCGGCCTGCGCGTGCAGTGCGGTGACCAGGACGGCGAGGGGCACCGCGAGTCCGGCGGTGGGCTGCAGCCCGGGTACGGCCGCGGTGGTGAGGACGGCGGCCAGCGCGTCGGCGGTCAGCAGCGGGAGGTTCCCGTAGCCGCGCCGGGCCCGCTGCGGCCGGACGGCGGGCCGGGCCTGCTCGGCCTTGGGCCGGCGCGGGGGGTGGATGGCGGTCACGGCACGGCGGACGGCGGTGGTGCCGCCGGCGGGCCCCGTGCCGCTCTGCCCGGTGTGCCGGGCGGGTGCGCTGTCCATCGTCATCGGCTGATGCGCTCCATGTTCGAGGGCTTGGGGGTCCCCCCGGCGGGGCCGGGGGTCTGGTCCCGGCCGGGCGGGGGGGCGGCCGTGCCCAGCAGTTCGAGGTACAGGCCGGTGACCGCGTCCGTGGTCCTCCGTACGTCGAACTCGGTCCGGGCGTGCTGCCGGGCCTGCTCCCCCAGTTCGGTGAGCAGCCGCGGTTCGGCGAGCAGCCGTCCCAGGGCCTTGGCCAGCGCCGTCGGGTCCTGCGGCGGCACCAGGCACAGCCGTCCCTGGCCGGGCGGCAGGCTCTCCCGGGCACCGCTGACGTCGGAGACCAGGACCGGTCGGCCGCAGGCCATGGCTTCGAGCGGGGCGAGCGCCATTCCTTCCCACCGCGACGGCAGTACAACGATGTCGGCGGCCCGAAGCCACGGTCGGATGTCGGCGGCGGCTCCGGCGAAGTGCACGCCGGGCGGCGCGCAGTGCCGTAGCGCTTCGCCGTCGGGGCCGTCGCCGACCAGCACCAGACGGGCCTGCGGGACCGTCCCCAGCACCTCGGGCCAGGCGCGGAGCAGGATGTCCTGGCCCTTCTGCGGGCAGAGCCGTCCGACGCAGACGGCCAGCGGCCCCTCGCCCCGGAAGGCGTCGGGCAGCGGCAGCGCGGCGCGCGCGCCGGCCCGGTCCTCGTCCCGGTCGGAGCGGCCGGGGCGGAAGTGGGAGAGGTCCACGCCGTTGCGGATCACCGACCAGCGGGCGGTGATGCCTTCCGACTCCCCGGCCCGGCGCTCCGATTCGCTGACGCAGAGCACCCGGTCGGCCCAGCGGGCCCCGAACCGCTCCCAGCGCAGCGCGAGCGCGGCGGTGGCCCCGCCGACGGCGTCGAAGGACCAGGCGTGGGGCTGGAAGACGGTGGGCACGGAGCCTCGTACGGCGAGCCGTCCGGCGAGGCCGGCCTTGGCGCTGTGGGCGTGCAGGAGGTCGGGGCGGACGCGGCGGACCAGCCGCAGCGCGCCGAGGACTTCGGCGGGCAGGGCCGGCCCGGGGGACCGTCCCGCGTGCCAGGTGTGGACCTCGGCCCCGGCCTCACGCGCGGCTCCGCCGAGCTGTCCGCCGTCCGGGCAGCCGACGACGACGCGCAGCCCGGCGGCGGACTGGGCCCGCACGAGGTCGGTGACGACGCGGGCGACCCCGCCGTCGACGGGCTGGACCAGGTGGAGGACGGTGAACGGCTCTGCGGCCGGGTGTGGGGAGGGGCGGTGCGGGGACTGTGCTGTCGGACGATGTGTCGGCACGTGGAGTGGTCTCCTGCGTTCAGCGGCGCGCGTCTGTCTGAACGAAGAGCACGCCGAGGAATTGACCCTGGCTTTCGCCCGTGAACTTGAAGCTCAGACTGCGGGCGCCACCGGACAGGGCGGGACTCAGATCGAACACGTCCGCGTCGTATCCGAGATTATTCATATATTCAGGCTGTCGCACGAACGACTGCCCGAATTCCGTGATGGTGGAATTCATGACGTCGTTGAAGGGGTTTTCCGAATCGCTGATGCTTACCCGGCGGCCACTGTCGGCGGTCACCGTCAGTGAGTCCCCCAGGTTCCCCCGGTCGCCGTCGTAGGCGACCACCCCGAGCCGCCCCGCGGAGCCCGCCGGGGCGTTCAGCCCGGCCAGCTCCACCGTCTCCCCGGCCGCCTCGCCGGCCCCGGACTCCAGACCCTCGAAGCCGTCCCAGAGCGAGACCCGGCGCAGCGGCTCCTGCGGCTGCTCGTACGCGGCGACGAGCGTCCAGCCGCCCCAGGCGCCCGCCTCCGAGCGGCCCATGGCGATGTTCAGCTGGGCCACCGTCCACATCCCGGTCCCGCCCTTGCGCACCAGCGGGGTCACATCGGCCGAGGCCTGGTAGGCGTCGCTCGCCGCGTCGGTGCGGTGCCCGACCACGGTGTCCGCCAGCACTTCCTTGTACGCCCCGCCGGGCTCGGCGACCAGCACCCGGCCGCTGTCCTCCGGCGGCTTCTGCTCGCCCACCCGCAGGTTCCCGCCCCAGTACAGCCGGGCGTACGCGACCTTCGCCCCCTGCGGGATCTTGAGCTCGGCCCGGGTCGAGTTGTAGGTGTCGGGGTCCTTGTCGACCTCCGTGTAGAACATGTCGTAGTCACTGTTGACCCCCGCCGCACCGCGCTTCACCTCCGCGCAGGGCTCGGACTGCGGCGCCTCCTCCTTGCGGCAGGTGATCGAGGAGTTCGACGCGCGGACCAGGCCGCCGTGCAGCACCGCCTGGTAGCGCTGCGTGAACGGGACGCGGGGCAGCTCCCTGACGGCGGCGGTCTCCGCCGCGGCGGGCGTGGCCGCACCGGCCACGGGGACGTTGGCCGAAAGCATGAGGCAGGACAGAAGACCGAGCGCGCCGAGGATTCTTCGGGGGGAACCCATGACCCTGCCTCCTATTTTCGATCAAGGGGACAAAACAGGAGTGAACTTTGTCAGAAAGCAGGGCTGAAATCACGCGGGACTCGCTCGTACGGCCTTTTGGGCGATAACTCGCACCCTCGCAGCGGGCGGGTCGTTATGCAGGTGCACCTTGTTCGAACGGAAAGGGAAAAGCGGAGATGAAGGACGGTGCGACGGCGGACACCCCCGCCCCGCGCGTCCCCACCGCCGCGCCCGACTCCGCGCCGTAGCCCCTCGCTCGGCACCATCCTCGTCAACGCCCGCCGTCAACCGTGATGTCCGAAACTTCGGCATCCGGGTGAAGACACGCAACCCGAGCCGGGGCCGGGCCGTTGATCCGGATGCTCCAAGTAACGGGCAATCCTGCAAAAAAGGGACGACAATGATCAAGAAGTTTGCGGCCGGCGCAGCGGTTGCCGCCTCCGTCGTGGGCCTTGGTGCCGCCATGGCGCCCCAGGCGATGGCCATCGGCAACGACAACGGCATCAACACCGTCAACGGCAACGGCGCCTCGCAGATCTACGGCAACCAGGCCACCTACGGCAACATGAGCCCCCAGATGGCGCTGATCCAGGGCTCGTTCAACAAGCCCTGCATCGCCCTGCCGGCCAAGGCCAACGTCCAGTCGATCCTCGCCCTGGTCAACGTCGGCGTCCAGGACGTCCCGATCCTGTCCAACCCGCAGAACCAGCAGTGCACCGAGAACTCCACCCAGGCCAAGGGCGACGAGCCGCTCTCGCACATCCTGGACAACATCCCGGTCCTGTCGGGCAACGTCTCCTCCGGCAGCTGAGCGCACCCCGCGCCGGGGACGGGGCCGCCGCACCTTCGGGTCGCGGCGGCCCCGCCGCGTATGGACCCTTTCCGCGGGCCGGCGCGGGCCCCGGCCGAATCCGCCGGAGAATTCCGACGCGCGGATGCGGGGGCGTCGGGGTGAAATGACCGACCACCCTCGGAAATAGCCGGTTTCTTTTTCCGGACCCACTCGTTGTTAATTTTGCAGTGGATACGCCTCTGCAGGAAGGATCGAAAACAAATGACGTACAAGAAGGCAGTGGTGCTGGCCGCCGGCGTTCTGATGGCCGCCGGTGCCGCCTCTCCCGCCATGGCCGACGCGGGTGCCGAGGGTGCGGCCGTGGGGTCCCCCGGTGTCCTCTCCGGCAACCTGGTCCAGGTCCCGGTGCACGTGCCGATCAACGTCTGCGGCAACACCGTCAACGTGATCGCGCTGCTGAACCCGGCGTTCGGCAACGTCTGCGTCAACGACTGACGAAGCGCTCGCGCCCGCAAGGGCACACCTCCTCGCCAGTGGCCTCGGAGTGCACGGCGGTGCACTCCGAGGCCATTTCGATTCAGCACCGGCGAGAGCGCCGGTAGACAGGGAAGGACCCATGCGACAGGTACTGAGCCGACAGGTACTGGGCAAGGGGGTGCTCACGGCGGCGGCCGCTTCGAGCCTGCTGTCGATCGCGACCGGCGCGGCCTACGCGTTCCCGGGGGCCATGGCCGAAGCCGCGCACTCGCCGGGCGTGGCGTCCGGCAACGCCGTCTCCGTACCGATCACGTTCTCCCCGAACGTGTGCGGCAACAGCGTGGACGGGGGTGCGGCGCTCAACCCGGCGTTCGGGAACACCTGCGCCACCACCACCGGATCCGACGCCGACTTCGACTACGAGCGCTACCTGAGCCCGGAGCACGCCGAGGCCTTCGAGCGCTACCTCGACGAGCATCAGGGCCGTCACGCGCTCCCCCGCCAGCGCCACGAGGAGGAGGCGGCCCCGGCCACCCGGCAGCACGCCCCGCGCCACGCGGCCCCGCAGCCCTCGGCCCCGCCCCGCGGCTCCATGCACCACGAGGCCCCGGCGGCGGCCCCGCAGCAGCCGGCCCCGGCGCACGCCGCCCCGCAGCACGCGGCGCCGCAGCACCAGGCTCCGCAGCACGCCGCGCCGCACCACCAGGCCCCGGCGGCGGCCCCGCAGCACCAAGCCCCGGCGCACGTGACCCCCGCACACGCCGCCCCGCAGCACCAAGCCCCGGCGCACGCGACCCCGCAGCACGAGGTCCCCCGGCACGAGGCCCCCCGCGCCGAACCCGCGCGGCCGGCGGCCCCGCACCACGAGTCCCCCCGTACCGGGCTCCCGCGGCCGGCGGAGTCGCACGACGGTTCCGGGTACGGCGGCGGCCGGGGCGAGGAGTGCGACGACCACCCGCGGGCCGCGCACCCCGCGCCGCCCGCGCCGCCGCAGGCCGAGGAGGAGGCGCCCCACACCCTCCCGGCCCCGGTGGAGGAAGAGGCCCCGCACACCCTCCCCGCCCCGGTGGAAGAGGGCCCCGGCGGACCGCCGCACGGCAGCCAGGTCGTGGAGCACCCCGCGCCCGCGCCGGAGGCGCCGCGTCCCGCCGACCAGCCGCCGGCCGCTCCCGCCGGGGACGTCCCCGTCCACGTGCTCCCCGCACCGGCCCCCGCTCCGGCACCGGCTCCGGCCCCCGTCCCGGCCCGCCCGCAGGTCCAGGCGCCGGAGCTGGCCGCCACCGGCGCCGGCCAGCCCGGTGCCGCGGCGGCGCTCGCCGCGGCACTGGTCCTGGGCGGCGCCATTCTCTACCGGCGGTCGCGGGCCGCCTGACGAGCAATACCGGTAATCAGAAGAAATGTCGGCCGGAGAATCCCAGGTTCGGATTCTCCGGCCGCCGCCGTGCCCGCTCGCGCGTTTCCGTATCCCCCGGGAATCGTTAGCCAGGTCGAAAGCGGCGCGACGGTCGCCGCTGGAAAAGGATTTCGAGAAAATGAAGTTCACGAAGGTCGCCGCAGTAGTCGCCGGCTCGGTCGCCGCCCTCGCCGCCACCGCTCCCGCCTTCGCGGCCGAGACGGCGGCGGCCATGCCCCCCATGAGTCTGACGGGCGGGGTGACGGAGACCTTGAACGCCGTCAACCCCGTCTCCGAGGCCCTCCCCCAGACGGCGGGCAACGCGCTGGCCGAGCAGGGCGACACCGTGGGCAAGGTCGTCGGCACCGTGCAGAGCGTCAACAGGGTCCGCAACAACGCGCCCGGCGAGGTGATGAAGCTCGCGGACGGGGCCACCCAGGCGACCCCGATGCTCGGCGGCGTCCACCTCAACGGCGGGGCCAACTGACCTGCGGGAACCGGCCGGTTCCCGGCATGACTGTGGGCGCCACCGGCGAGGCCGGGGCGCCCACAGTCGGATGTGCCGACGTCAGTCGTTGACGCAGACGTTGCCGAACGCCGGGTTCAGCAGCGCGATCACGTTGACGGTGTTGCCGCAGACGTTGATCGGCACGTGCACCGGGACCTGGACCAGGTTGCCCGAGAGGACACCGGGGGACCCCACGGCCGCGCCCTCGGCACCCGCGTCGGCGGTGGCGGCACCCGCGGCACCGGCCACGGCGAGACCAGCGGAGGCCAGGGCCACGGCGGCCTTCTTGGCAGCAGAGTTCATGGGAAGTGCACCTTCTCTTCGACGTCCTGCCCCGATCCCGGGGCTCACATCGAGCGAAACGGTTCAGTTCCCCGAACGACACGGGTACGGGCGGGACCAGACCTGTTCAGCCCAATAGTCGTAATCCCGCACCGTGTTCGCGTCCGCACTCCGCCACCCGGCGAGGACGGCCCGCCGCACCCTCAGGGAAGGTCGGGCACGTCGGGGATCTCGGGGATCAGGTCGGTGGGCGGCTTGAGCGGACTCGCCACCGGCGGCACTGCCGGAGTGGCGGGTACCGCCGGGACGGAGACCGACGGGGTCTTCTTGACCGCGTCGACCGGCAGCGTCGGCAGTGACGGCAGGGAGGGCAGCGCCGGCAACGCGGGGATCTCCGGCAGCTTCGGCAGCTCGATCGGCGGCAGGGTTACCCCGGCAGGCAGCAGGCTCGTCAGCGACTTGAGCAGGTCCTGCAGCGTCTTGAGCAGACCGGCGAGCAGATCGTCGATCGGCCCGGCCGCCGCCTTGGCCGCCTCCACTTCCTTCACCTGCTGCTGGACGGCCGCCACCCGACGCGTGAGCGAGGCGGCACTGTCGCCGCCCACGGCACTTGCAGGGGCTGCCGCGCCGGCAAGTATGACGGCGGCGAGGGCCGACGGGACAAGGACGCGGGTGCGGAACGGCTTCGTGCGCATGGGTTTCCTTACGGTGGTCGCACAGAAGTGGACCCCAACGATCCACTTCCTTACCCACCGTGCGAACACCTTGCACGGAGCGCAACCGGAGGGCCACGGACGGCCCTCCTCGTGCGGGCCGTCCGGGCGGATCGCCCCTGCGGGCCGCCCGGACAGCTCGTACGTGCGGGCCGCGTCCGGATTTCACGCGCACGTCCCCGGGGCGCTCCCGCCCCGGCGGCAACCGCGCTACTCCGAACGGGCCGTTTGAGTGAAGCAGCGGAACCAACCCCGTGGAGGAGCAGTTGATCAGGGCGCTCCACTAGCGGGCACTCGTGCGACAAAAGGACCAATGATGCTCAAGAAGATCATGACTGCTGCCGCGGTCACCGCCGCCGCCGTCGGTGCGGGCGCTGCTGTCGCGGCCCCGGCCATGGCCATCGGCAACGACAACGGGATCAACACCGTCAACGGCAACGGGGCGACCCAGATCTACGGCAACCAGAAGACCGAGGGGCCCCTGAGCCCGCAGCTCGGCCTGGTCCAGGGCACCCTGAACAAGCCGTGCATCGGTCTGCCGGTCAAGGCCAACGTCCAGTCGATCCTCGCCCTGGTCAACGTCGGCGTCCAGGACATCAACGTCCTGTCCAACCCGCAGAACCAGCAGTGCACCGAGAACTCCACCCAGGCCAAGGGCGACGAGCCGCTCTCGCACATCCTGGACAACATCCCGGTCCTCTCCGGCAACCTGTCCAACGGCAGCTGATCGCCGTTCCCCCGGCGGCCCGACCGGCCGCGGGGTCCGGGCCCCGGCGCCCGTGGAGCGACGCGGTGACGCGGTCGAAGCGATGCGGTGTGTGAAGTGACGAGGGCCCCGGCAGCCACCAGCTGCCGGGGCCCTCGCGCGTGGCCGGGCGGTCTCACCTCGTCCAGAACTCCCACCACCGGGTGAGGATCAGCATCCCGATCACTCCCAGGTGCAGGGCGGGCGGGGCCCAGCCGAACTCGGTGAAGAACTGTCGCAGCGCTCCGGGGGCCGCGCTCGTACGGACGTTGTGCGCGGTGACCGCCCAGAACATCAGCAGCGTCGCCGCCCAGGTCAGGCAGCACCACAGGCAGAGCGCGTTGATCTCGTAGAGGGACTGGACCATCAGCCAGGTGCAGAAGCCGGTGCCGAAGAGCGTCCCGGCGTTCAGTCCGAGCCAGAACCAGCCCCGGTAGCGGGCCCCGGCCAGCAGGCCCGCGCCCACGCAGACGACGACCCCGTAGGCGACCAGGCCCAGCATCGGGTTGGGGAAGCCGAAGGCCTGCGCCTGCTCGCTCTGCATGACGCTGCCGCAGGAGACGACGGGGTTCAGGCTGCACGCGGGCTTGAAGGACGGGTCTTCGAGCAGGAGGAACTTGTCGAGTGTGATCACCCAGGAAGCCAGCACCCCGGCGCAACCGGTGAGGACCAGCAACCACGCCAATCCGCGCGGGGTGCGGCCCGGTTCGTCGGCGGTCCGTCTGGAGCGGTCCTGTTGGCGCGGGAGGCCCACTGGGGCGGATGTGGTGCTGTCGGGTGCCATGCCGTTCGTTGCCATGCGGCCCATAGTCCCGCGCTTCGCAGCAGACCTGGGCCAACCGTACGCATTCGTACGCAAGTTGACCTGATGGGGTGGCGGGAACCCCTGATGCTTCCCGGACGTTTTACCGAATCCCGGACGTGATGTCAGTGCCAGGGGCTACGTTGTGCTTCCGCGAAGTGACAAGCTGCGACGGCCTGGAGACCCACCTTGAGCGATCCGTACGAGACAACCGAGGCCCACCTCGATCGACTCCTGGGCCGCGCCCTGAACTCCTTCGACCTGCCGGACGCGCTGGTCGGGCGCCTGCGTACGGCGCTCGCCCACAGCTCTTCGCTGCACACCACCCACCACAGCCCGTCGGCGGGGCTGTGGCGGGAGACCCACCGGCACACCTACCTCCTGGCCGACGGCGGCGCGGAGTCGCTGTGGGAACTGGTCTACCGCCGGCGGGACGACCGGGTCGTGCGGTACGAGCTCTTCGCCGGCCGGTCCGAGCTCTGCCTCGCGGTGGGCCGCCTGTTCGGCGAGGTGCCCTCGCAGGTGGCGCGGGACCTCGCGCCGCAAGGGGCGGAGCAGCAGGACGACGCGGCCGCCCTCAGCGCCCTGTTCGCGGAGCCGGCGCCGGCCCCGCACCGGGAGTACGCGGTGGAGCAGTCCGCCGACCACGCCCGCCGGGTGCTGCGGCGCGCGGAGAACGCGGACCGGCCCGGCGAGCGGGTGGCGCTGCGCCTGCGCTCGGCGTACGCGCACCAGATCACCCAGGCGTTCGGCGGCCGTCAGTGGCTTTCGGACGGGCGGGGCGTGGGTTTCACCCTGTACGAGCACGCGTTCGTGCTCGTGGACGGCAGCGAGGTGAGCCTGTGGGAGGTCGAGCACACGGCCACGCCGGACGGCCGCCACATGTGCGAGGTGTACGAGAGCGAGGCCGCCGCGCGCGAGGCGATGGAGCTGCGCTCCCGGGTCCGCTGACGCGGGCGGCGCAGCCCGCACAGGCCGCGCAGGCCACGCAGGCCGCATGGGCCGCACAGCACGACGGACGCGCCCACCCGGAGGTGGACGCGCCCGTCGGGTGCCCGTCGGTCACGGTGCTCAGGCGGTCTCGGCGCCCTCGCGCTCGTCCGTCGGCACCTGCTTGCGCGGCAGCATGAACATCACCGCGGAGATCACGACCAGGACCGCCACGACCCACCACAGCGCACTGCGGAAGGCCTCGACGTACGGGGCTCCGTAGACCATGTCGTTGTCGATCACCCCGAAGAACACGACGGACGTCAGACCGAGGCCGAGCGCGTTGCCCATCTGGCCGGTGGTGTTGATCAGGCCGGAGGCGGAGCCGGCGTGCTCGCGCGGCACCTGCGAGAGCACGGTGTCGGTGAGCGGGGCCACGATCAGGCCCATGCCGATGCCCATGACGACGAGGGGCGCGGCCATCTGCCAGGAGGCGATGTGCATGCCGTAATGGGCGGACTCCCAGATGTAGAGGAGCAGGCCCGCGGCCATGGCCAGCGCACCCGCCTGGAGCACCTTGCGGCCGAAGCGCGGTACGAGCTTCTGGACGGAGATGCCCGCCGCCGCCGAGACGGCGATCGAGAAGGGGATGCCGGTGGTTCCCGCGCGCAGCGGGGTCCAGCCGAGGCCCATCTGCATGTAGAGCGTCCAGACCAGGAAGAAGATGCCGGTCGCGATGCCGAAGGTCAGCTGGACGGCGATACCGCCCGCAAAGCTCTTGATCTTGAAGAGGGAGAGCTCCACCAGCGGCGAGCCGTCCTTGCGGATCTTGTGCTTCTCGTAGGCGATGAACCCGGCGAACAGGAACGGTGAGGCGATCATGCAGACGAAGCCCCACAGCGGCCAGTCGTTCTCACGGCCGTGCGTCAGCGGGAAGATCAGCATCACGAGGGCGAGGGTCGCGAGCACGACGCCCACCAGGTCGAGCCGCAGCGCCTTGGGGGCCTTGGACTCGCTGATGAACTTGATGCCCAGGATCACGCCCGCGATACCGACGGGCAGGTTGATCAGGAAGATCGGGCGCCATTCGAGACCGAAGAGGTTCCACTCGGTGAGCAGCGCGCCGAGCATCGGGCCCGAGACGGCACCGAGGCCGACGATCGCGCCGAACATGCCGAAGACCTTGCCGCGCTCGTGGGGCGGGAAGGTGACGTGGATGATGGCCAGCACCTGCGGCACCATCATGGCCGCCATACCGCCCTGGAGGATGCGGGAGGCGACGAGCACGGACGGGTTGGCGGCGATGCCGCAGAGCGCCGAGGCGGCGGTGAACCCGGCGATGCCGATGAGGAAGAGGCGCTTGCGGCCGTAGATGTCACCGAGACGGCCGCCCGTGATCAGACCGGCGGCGAAGGCGAGGGCGTACCCGGCGGTGATCCACTGGATCGCGCTGGTGGAGGCTCCGAAGTCCGCGCGCATGCTGGGTATCGCGATGTTGACGATCGTGACGTCGACCAGGTCCATGAACGCCGCGGTCATCACGATGGCGAGGGCCAGCCAGCGGCGGCGGTCGGCGGGTGAGCTGCTGCTCGCGTGGTCGTTCGTGGGGTCGTCGAGGGTGTCGTTCCGCTCTTCTCGTACGGGCCCGGTCTCTCTTCCGGGCGATGTCTGGGCTGTCTCGGTGCTCATAGGAAGCAACCTAGACGGCATGTAGGTCAGGTGGTGTCCTATTTCCCTGGCAGCCTGTTGTCATGAACGACACTCCCGGCCGGCTGCTCACCCTGCTCTCGCTGCTCCAGACCCCGCGCGAGTGGCCCGGCAGCGAGCTGGCCGAGCGGCTGGGGGTCAGCGCCCGGACCATCCGGCGCGACATCGAGCGGTTGCGGGAGCTGGGGTACCCGGTGGAGGCCACGCTGGGCTCGGAGGGCGGGTACCGGCTGGTGGCGGGCGCGGCGATGCCGCCGCTGCTGCTGGACGACGAGGAGGCGGTGGCGATCGCGGTGGGGCTGCGGGCGGGCGCCGGGCACGCCATCGAGGGGGTGGAGGAGGCGTCCGTACGGGCCCTCGCGAAGCTGGAGCAGGTCCTGCCGGCGCGGCTCCGGCGCCGGGTGGGCGCGCTCCAGTCGGCCACGGTGGCGGTGACCCGCGGCGACGGGGCGAGCGTGGATCCGCGGACGCTGACGACGATGGCGGCGGCGGTGGCGGGTCCGGAGCGGCTGCGGTTCGCGTACCGGGCGCGGGACGGGGCGGAGTCCCGGCGGCTGGTGGAGCCGTACCGGCTGGTGAGCACCGGGAGCCGGTGGTACCTCGTCGCGTACGACCTGGAGCGGGACGACTGGCGGACCTTCCGGGTGGACCGGGTCAGCGACCCGTTCGCGACGGGCGCGCGGTTCGCCCCGCGGGCGCTGCCGGTGGACGCGGCGGAGTTCGTGCGGCGGGGGCTGCGCGGGGAGCAGACGTACGCGGTCGAGGTGACCTTCGACGCGCCGGCCGAGGCGCTGCCGGGGTGGCTGAGGGGGCAGGAGGTGCCGGTGGCGCAGGGGTGCCGGGTGCGGTTCGAGAGCGGGGACGCGCCGGAGTGGCTGGCGGCCCGGCTCGCTCTGACGGGGGCGGACTTCACGGTCCACACCCCGCCGGCGCTCGCGGAAGCCGCCCGGGCGCTGGGGGCGCGGCTGGCGAGGTCGAGCCCCGCCGGGGCGTGAGATGGGGGCTCGGCCGCCGGGCCCGGGGCGGGCGGTCGCTCCGCCCGGACAGCGGGGAGCCCCCGGCGCCTGGGGGGGATAGGCACCGGGGGCTCGTTCTGGGGTGCTCCGTCTTCCGCGGCCGTTCGGGCGGGGGCCGATCGGGCGGGGGCCGATCAGGCCACGGCGTCGAAGCCGGTGTCGCGCGCCATCCGCTTGAGCTCCAGCAGCGCGTGCTTCTCGATCTGCCGGATCCGCTCGCGGGTCAGGCCGTGCTGCTTGCCGACCTCGGTCAGCGTGCGCTCGCGTCCGTCCTCGATCCCGTACCGCATCTTGATGATCGACGCGGTGCGCTGGTCGAGCTTGCCGAGCAGGTCCTCCAGCTCCTCGCTGCGCAGCAGGGACAGCACGGACTGCTCCGGGGAGATAGCGGAGGTGTCCTCCAGCAGGTCCCCGAACTGGGTGTCGCCCTCGTCATCGACGGACATGTTGAGGCTCACCGGGTCTCGCGCCCAGTCCAGCACGTCACCGACGCGCTTCTCCGTCGTGTCCAGCTCGGCGGCGATCTCCGCGTGCTCCGGGTCCCGCCCGTTCTCACGGTTGAACTCGCGCTGGATCCGGCGGATCCGGCCGAGCTCCTCGACCAGGTGGACGGGGAGGCGGATGGTCCGGGACTGGTCGGCGATGGAACGGGTGATGGCCTGGCGGATCCACCACGTGGCGTACGTGGAGAACTTGAAGCCCTTGGTGTAGTCGAACTTCTCGACCGCGCGGACCAGGCCGGCGTTGCCCTCCTGGATCAGGTCGAGCAGGGGGAGCCCGCTGCGCGGGTAGCGGCGGGCGACGGCCACGACCAGGCGGAGGTTGGAGCGGATGAAGACTTCCTTGGCGCGCTCTCCCTCGGCCGCCAGGGCCTCCAGCTCCTCGCGCGCGGGGGTCTTCTCCCCGGCGCGCTCTATCGCGCCGTCGAGGATCTGCCGGGCGTAGACGCCCGCCTCGATGATCTGCGACAGCTCCACTTCCTTGGCCGCGTCGAGCAGCGGGGTGCGCGCGATCTCGTCCAGGTACATGCCGACCAGGTCGCGATCGGCGATCTCGCCGCCCGCGGCGCGGGCACTGCCCGTGGACTGACTGCGGGCGACGGCGCGGGTTGCCATGCGTGCTCCCTTGCGATGCGATGGATTTCGTTCGCGGTGCGGCTGCCGGACGCCTCGGCTGTGAGAAGTACGGCACGGTCGACGCGTCCTCCGGACACTCTCCCGAGTGCCCGCTTCCGATGGAAACAACGACTGGAATCGGGACAGAATTCCCATGGGGGCCGTCTTTTTTCCAGATCTTGCAGTACCCTGCCCCGCCATCGCCGTCTTTCACGGCCGCGCGCCGTCCATCTCGGGCGTCGTATATCCGCGCAAGCGCAGGGCACACCTTCTGCTGTCAAGACGGCCCCGGCCGGCTCCTGGTTGCCTGGACTGGTGAGCGAATGACCCGATTGGCCGGATACGGAGAGACCTGCATGGCTCTGCCCGGAACGGACCCGGCCTGCCCGGAGCAGGCCCGGCCGCGGTCTAGCCGAACTGGAGCGAGCGCTTCGACAGCCCCATCCAGAAGCCGTCCACGGGTGTGACCGGAGCGCCCAGATCGCCCGAGGCCTCGGCTGCGCCCAGGGTGACGAAGAGCGGCGCGAAGTGCTCCGTGCGGGGGTGGGCCAGGCGGCCGGCCGGGGATTTCGCCTCGAAGTCGAGCAGGGCGTCCACATCGGCGGCAGCCAGCGCCTCGCGGCCCCAGGCGTCGAACTCCGTCGACCAGCCGGGAACGCCGCCCGCGTGGCGGAGGGCGGCGAGGTTGTGCGTGAAGAAGCCGCTGCCCACGATCAGGACCCCTTCGTCGCGCAGCGGGGCGAGGGTGCGGCCGATCTCCATCAGGCGGACCGGGTCGAGCGTCGGCATGGATATCTGGAGCACCGGGACGTCGGCTTCCGGGAACATCTCCACGAGCGGGACGTACGCCCCGTGGTCGAGCCCCCGGTCCGGTATCTCCTGGACCGGGGTCCCGGGCGCATGCAGCAGTTTGCGTACGGAGGCGGCGAGCCCGGGGGCGCCGGGGGCGTCGTAGCGCACCCGGTAGTAGTGCTCGGGGAAGCCCCAGAAGTCGTACACGAGCGGGGCCCGCTCGGTGGCTCCGAGGGCCAGTGGGGCCTCTTCCCAATGCGCGGAGACCATCAGGATCGCGCGGGGGCGGGGCAGGGCGGCCGACCAGGCGGCCAGTTCGCCGGGCCAGACCGGGTCGTCGGCGAGCGGCGGGGCGCCGTGGCTCAGGTACAGCGCGGGCATGCGGCCCGCTCGGGGGGTGGTGTTCGTAGGCACGGTGCGCGCTCCTCATGACCGGTGGCGGGGGTCCCGTACGCGGTCCCACGAAAAGACTAACCCCGCTTCGTTCAAATTTGAACGAAGCGGGGTCATCCGTCATTCCCGTACGGCGCGCGGGGCCCGCGTCAGTGGGCGACCACCGGGATCCGCACCTCGTCCGCCACGCCGCCGCCCGAAGCGACCGGGCCGGCCGAACCGGGGCGGCCCGTGTTGATCAGGGTGAACGCGATGAGCGAGCTGGTGACCAGGATGCCGACGGCCCACCAGATGGCGGAGGAGTAGCCCTCGACCATGGCCTGCGCCTGGATCAGCTTCGCCGCCGCACCGCCCGCGGCGGCCTGGGCCGCGTGGTCGGTCAGGTACGCGGCCGTCGCCGAGGCGGCGATCGTGTTCAGCAGCGCGGTACCGATGGCGCCGCCCACCTGCTGCGAGGTGTTCGCCATGGCGGAGGCGACGCCGGCGTCGGCCGGGTTCACCCCGTGGGTGGCCAGCGACATCGCCGGCATGAACGCCGAGCCCATGCCCAGGCCCAGCAGCAGCTGCGCCGGGAGGATCAGCGCCGGGTACGAGGAGCCGACCTCCAGCTGCGTGAGCAGCAGCATGCCGGTGGCGGCGAGCAGGAAGCCGGGGCCCATCAGCAGCCGCGGCGGGACGCGGGTCATCAGGCGGGCGCCGATCTGGGTGGAGCCCGTGATCATGCCCGCGATCATCGGAAGGAAGGCGAAACCGGTCTTGACGGGCGAGAAGCCCTTCACGACCTGGAGGTAGTAGGTGAGGAAGAGGAACAGCCCGAACATCGCGATGACGGCCAGACCGAGGGAGAGGTACACGCCACCGCGGTTGCGGTCCAGCAGGACGCGCATCGGCAGCAGCGGGGCGTTCACCTTGCGCTCGACGAGGACGAAGCCGCTGAGCAGCACGGCGGAGGAGACGAACATGGCCACGGTGAGGGCGTCCGACCAGCCGGCGGACTCGGCGCGCGTGAAGCCGTAGACGAGCGCGACGAGGCCGAGGGTCGACAGGATCACGCCGGGGACGTCGAGCCGGGCGCGGTTGCGGCCGCCGGCGGGTTCACGGATGACCAGCCAGGCACCCGCCGCCGCGATGATCGCGAAGGGGATGTTGACGAAGAAGGTCCAGCGCCAGTTGAGGTACTCGGTGAGGAAGCCGCCGAGGATCAGGCCGACGGCGCCGCCGCCGCCCGCGATCGCACCGTAGATGCCGAAGGCCTTGGCCCGCTCCTTGGCGTCGGTGAACATGACCGCCAGCAGCGAGAGCGCGGCGGGCGCCAGCAGTGCGCCGAAGGCGCCCTGGAGGGCGCGGGCGCCCAGCATCATGGCCTCGCCGGTGGCGGCGCCGCCGAGCGCGGAGGCGAGGGCGAAGCCCGCGAGTCCGGTGATGAAGGTCTTCTTGCGGCCCCACTTGTCGGCGATGCGGCCGCCGAACAGGAGGAGGCCGCCGAAGGCCAGCGCGTAGGCGGTGATGACCCACTGGCGGTTGCCGTCGGAGATGCCGAGGTCGGTCTGGGCGGACGGGAGGGCGATGTTCACGATGGTCGCGTCGAGGACGACCATCAGCTGGGCCAGGGCTATGAAGACGAGGGCCTTCCAGCGGCTGGGGTCCGCAGCCGACGGGGGTGTCGCGGCTGTTTTGGACATGGGGGTACCCACTTCACTGTGCGGAATGACGGCACTGCTGCGGCAACGCGGCACTGCTGCGAAATGACGGAACTGCTCCTACAAGAACGGTTGCTCGACCCGGGGCATCACATGGCGGTCCGCCTCAGGTCCTCCAGGGTCGTCGCGCCGCCTGGCAGCTCGGAGCGGGCCGGAGCGCGCAAACCGTCGAGGAACACCTGGAGGTGACGGTGGATGAAGCGGTCCGCGTCCATGCAGCCGGTGTCCGGCAGGGGGCGGCCGAGCTGGGAGAGGGCGACCATCAGGTCACCGACCCCGATGTCGGTGCGGACCAGTCCGCCGCCCTGGCCCGCGGCCAGCAGGTTCTCGATGGCTTCCGCCAACGCGCCGCGTGCCGCGAGGAGTTCGGGGTGGTCGTGGTCGAAGTCGGCGGAGAGCATCGGGCACAAGGCGCCGAACCGCTCGTCCGCGGCCGCGTGCGTGAACCGGCACAGCGCGGCGAAGGCGTCGGGCTCCTCGGCGAGGGCCTCCTCGGCGTGGAGGACGACCCGGTCCATGACGTAGAGCACGACGTGGTGGACCAGGGCGGCCCGGTCCGGGAAGTGCCGGTACAGCGTGGCGTTGCCGACGCCGGCCCGGCGCGCGACCTCGTCGAAGGGGGCGGCCGAGCCGAACTCCACGAAGAGCTCGCGGGCCGCCGCCAGGATGCGCTCCCGGTTGCGGACGGCGTCGGCGCGCGGGCGCGGGAGTCCGCCGCCGCGACCGGGGGCCGGGGCGGTGAGGTCCACCGATGCCCGGGGCGCGGCGGCAGCCGCGGCGGCGGTGGTGGAGCGCTTCATTCCGGGGCCTCCTCGGCACTGGACTCGCAGATGGCTCGTCGATGGCTCGTCGATGTCCCGCGGGTGCGGCGGCCACCTGAAACGGGGAGGCCGTCCCCGTTTGCGGGGTCAATACTCCAAACGGGGATGGACTCCCCGGTTATTTCACTCATCCGTGTGGCCTGGGTCACACTCCCGCGGCCCGGGGCTCCCGTTTGGCCGCTCCTGACGCGCGGGCGCGCCGCAGCCGTCGGAGGGTGAGCGCACGGAGAGCAGACCGGGCCCGGCCGGCTGCCGCGGCCCGAAGGCGAGCTCCATGACGCAGACCCGCCACCGGATACGCAGTCCACGCCGCACCTGCGCGTACGTCGGCATCGCCGCGCTGGCCATCGCCGTCACGGCGACCGCCAGCGCCGGGATATCCAGCCGCACCCACTCCGCCGCCGGCCCCGTGGCCACGAGCGTCGATTCGGCGCTCGCGCCCTGCCGGATCGCGAGCACGATGGGCGTCCAGATGTCCGAGGGGCTTCCGACGCCGCCCGGGTACTCGCGCTCGACCGGCGAGGTCCGGGCACTGAACCTGATGATCGACTTCCCCGACGCCAAGGGCGAGGGCTCGGCGATGGACCGGCTGGCGGAGTTCTTCCCCCAGACCTCGGACTGGTTCCGGACCAGTTCGTACGGCCGGCTCACCTACCGGGCCGAGGCGCCGATACGGAACTGGCTGCGGATGCCGATGCCGTTCGCGGCGTACGGGATCGGGCGCGGGTCCGCGTACGAGCCGGGCTACCGGCAGCTGGTCGAGCACATAGCCCAGGCCGCCGACGCGGAGGTCGACTTCAGCCGCTACGACTTGATCAACG
Organism: Streptomyces sp. NPDC051578; assembly: GCF_044454045.1. NCBI lineage: Bacteria > Bacillati > Actinomycetota > Actinomycetes > Kitasatosporales > Streptomycetaceae > Streptomyces > Streptomyces sp. NPDC051578. Next base: position 80,923 of record NZ_JBITDH010000007.1, on the reverse strand, counting down.
TCCTGGTCACTCCGAACGCCGGGCCGTCGGCCCTGGACACCGTCCTGTCGGTGACGTTCTCCGGCAACGGCGAGGCGCCGATGGCCGACGGGGTGCCGCTCTCCAACACGTCCTTCGTGTTCAGCCGGCAGGACGACGGCTCGGGCTCCTACCGGCAGACCGGCTACCGGGTGCTCCCGCACGAGAACGGCCACGTCTTCGGGCTGCCGGACCTGTACACCGCCGACGGGGGCGGCGCGGTCGGGCACTGGGACATCATGAGCGAGGACTGGGGCGCCAACAACGACCTGCTGGGCTGGCACAAGTGGAAGCTCGGCTGGCTGGACAGCAACCAGATCGGCTGCGCGTCGAAGCCCGGGATCACCGAGCAGGTACTGACGCCGCTGGGGGTGGAGGGCGGCAGGAAGCTGGCCTTCGTACCGCTGACGGAGAACAGCGGCTACGCGGTGGAGGTGCGCACCCAGGCCGGGAACGACGAGTCCGTGTGCAAGCCGGGGGTGCTGATCTACAAGGTCGACTCCCAGGTGGACACGGGCCGCGGCCCGGTCACGGTCTCCGACAGCACGACGGGAAGCGGCGGCTGCACCCGCCGCCCGAACGTCCACTCGGAACTCTCGGACGCCCCCTTCCGCGCGGGCGAGACCTTCACCGACCCCAAGGCGCGCATCACCATCGCGGTCACGTCCGAACGCCCCGACGGCACCTTCCAGATCCGCATCACCCGCCCCTGACCCCCACCGCCCGCCCTGATCCCCCCGCGCCCACCCGCCAGTGCAGGGACCGCAGATGCGGATCAAGCGTCACCCGCTACACTGACCGCGGTGGCCCGGCCTCGCAGTCGGGTCCGCACGCTCCCGCCTTCGTAGCTCAGGGGATAGAGCACGGCTCTCCTAAAGCCGGTGTCGCAGGTTCGAATCCTGCCGAGGGCACGTTGATGTGGCATGGAGAAGGCCCCCCGCCGGGTAGGTGGGGGGCCTTCGGGGTTTGCGGCTGCCGGGGAGGACGGGCAGGCGACGGGTCAGCTCAGGCCTTTGGTGCGTTCGCCGATGCGGTCGCCCTGGGGGGCGCCGGAGCGCTTGAGGGCTGCCTTCGTGTGGGCCCCGCCCTTGACCTTGCTGGGGACCGGACCTTCGAAGCCGTGACCCGGCGTGCGGGGCAGGTGGGTCTGCTCCGCGGCCTTCGTGATCGCCGTCCGGACGTCCTGCTTGTGCTGTTTACTCATCCCGTCGTCACTCCCTCGGGAAGCACCCAATCGGTCTGCCAATCGGTCTAACCGGATCGTATGCAGGTACGGGGGACGGCGCACGCCGATCAAGGGCCGTGGAGGAGTTCCTCCGGGCACGGGGTACCCCGGGGGAGCTGGTACTTCGCCGACACCCGGTACTGTCCCGCCGTCGGGGCCAGCAGCTCCGTCCAGACGTCCCCGTCGGTGTCCACCGGGGCCTTGAACAGGCAGCCGGCCGTGTTCGCGTACTGCTTCGGCGCCGTGGCGGCCGCCCTGGACGCGAAGGTCTCCTGCGGCGGCGCCACCGCCCTGCCCGCCGCGTCGACCAGCCCCAGCCAGGGCGAGTGCGGGATCCGCACCAGGACGCGCCCCGGCTCCCGTACCGCGATGACCAGCTGGTCGGCGCTCGCCCGCACCACCGTGGCGGCCCCGGCCACCAGGTCCGTCGGGGCGAGCACCTTGTACAGCTGCCAGTTCGCGTCGCCCCACACCTGCTGGAGGTAGGGCAGCCCCTCCCGCACGAGCTTCGCCTCGTCCGCCCCGCCCGAGTCGGGTTTGTCGGCAGGCAGCACCACGTAGTGCACGGCCCAGCGTTCCAGCCAGGACCGGTAGCTCTCGGCCGTGAGGGTGTCGTCGTAGAAGAGCGGGTTGCGCTCCAGGTCGGCCTGGCGGTTCCAGCCGCGCGCGAGGTTCACGTACGACGGGAAGGCCGACGACTCGCGGTGGCTGCTGGCCGGGACCACCTCTACCCGCCCCCGGTCGGCGCCCGCCTTCTGGAGCTGGTCGACCAGGGGGGCCAGCTCCCGGTTCCAGGCGGCCAGCGGGGTGGTACGGATGATGTCCGTGATGCTGTTGGCGGTGATCCAGGCCGTCAGCCCGGCGAAGGCGACGGCCACCGCGTACCAGCGTCGCGAGCGCGGGAGCGAGTACGGGAGCGCCGCGAGCAGCACCGCCCCACCGAACAGCATCACGAGGCGGGTGACGTTCGACCCCACCTGGGAGTCGATCGCCCAGGTCAGGAACACGCCGACGGTGTACACGGCCGAGGCGATCCGGACCGTCTTCCATCGCTTCGGCACCAGGAACAGGATCGCCAGCCCGAAGACGAACGGCAGCCAGGCCGAGCCCAGCTTCATCGGCTGCGTCCCCGAGAACGGGAACAGCCACGCAGACAGCCCGACCACGGCCACCGGCGCCAGCCCCAGCGCGTACGCCCCCGGCCGCCGCCCGCTCAGGAACAGCGCGGCCGCGACCACCCCGAGGAAGAGGCCGGCCACCGGGCTGGAAGCAGTGGCGAGCCCCGCGAGCGGGGCGGCGACGGCGGCCTTCGCCCCGCGCCGCTCCGCCCACTTGCGCGGCCAGCAGAAGACGGCCGCGACGGCGGCCAGCGCGAACATCGCGCCGAGCCCGAAGGTGACGCGCCCGGACAGGGCGTTGCACAACAGCCCGTACACCCCGGCGAGGGCCGGCCACAGCGGACGCCGTACGGCGCCGCGGCACCGGGTCAGGATCAGCGCGAGCAGCGCCGCCGAGACGGTGCCGACGACCATCATCGTGGTCCGGACGCCGAGCACGTGCATGAGGTACGGCGAAACCACGCTGTACGAGACCGGGTGCATGCCCCCGTACCAGGCGAGGTTGTACGCCGTGTCGGGGTGGCGGCCGACGAACTCCGCCCACGCGTCCTGCGCCGCCAGGTCGCCCCCGCTGTTGGCGAAGCTGAAGAACCAGACGACGTGCAGGACCGCGGCGAGGGCGGCGGCGACGGCCACCGGGTGCCGGTGCGCCCAGCTCCCGCCGGACCCTTCGCGCGGTCCGGTGTCGTGGGCGCGCTCCGGTCGCCTGTACTGCTCAGCGGTGGTCACTGCCGACGCTCTCTTCCGTCGCGTTCACGCGTCCGTCCGTCCCCCGGCCCTTGCGGCCTTCCGGCCCTTCCTTCCCGGCGCGGGCTCCCTCTTCACTGACGCGCTCAGGCGCCCCGGGGTTGTCCGGGGCGCCCGTGCGGATCGTGGGCCGAGGGCGTGGGGCCGAGGGCCGTGGGCCTTGGGGCTGTGCGGCCGAGGGCCTTGGGGCCGTGAGGCCGTGAGGCCTTGGGGCCGTGAGGCCTTGGGGCCTTGGGGCCGTGAGGCCGTGGGGCCTTGGGGCCGTGGGTCAGCCGACGCGAGTCAGTTTGCTGCCGATGCCGGGCGCGACGAGGTCGCTCTTCAACGCCACCGGCACCTTCACCTGACTGGCGCCCTCGCCGACGGTCAGCATCCCGACCTCGGTGCCCGCCTTCGCGGTCTCCGGCAGCTTGGCGCCGCCGTCGCCCAGCTTCACCGTGACGGTGAGCGAGGGCCAGCCGACCGCCTGCACGTCGCCGGTGGCGACCACCGGGGTGTGACCGCCGAGCCCGTCGTCCACGTACCCGACGACATCGCCCTTCTTGACCACGGTCGCGTCCATCAGCGCCTTCTGCGTGGCGAGCATGACGTCCTTGCTCGCCGCGATGGCGGTGCCGAGGATCGGGGTGCCGTACTGGCCGAGCACCGCGCCGACGATCAGCTGGTTGGTCTTGCCGACCTTCTTCTCGGCGGCGAAGAGCAGGTTGCCGCCGGCCTTGGTGGTGGAGCCGGTCTTGATGCCGACGGCGCCGTTGTACGGGACGAGGTCGTTGTAGTTGCGCCAGGTCTTGCCCGTGGGGTCGGTCCAGTTCGGGAGCTTGGTGATCGCGAGCAGCTCCGGCATCTCGACGACCTTGAGACCGAGCTTGACCTGGTCCTCGGCGGTGCTGACCGTCGTCGGGTCCAGGCCGGACGGGTCGGTGTACGTGGTGTTCGTCATGCCGAGTTCCCGGGCGGCGTCGTTCATCTTCTTGACGAACGCCTCCTGGTCACCGCCGGTGTCCCAGCGCGCGAGCAGGCGCGCGACGTTGTTGGCGGACGGGATCATGATCGCGGCGAGGGCGTCGTACTCGGAGATCTTGCCGCCCTCGTTCAGCGTGTTGACCGTGGACTCGCCCTCGGACTCCTTGCGGCCGTCGTCCACGGCGGTCTTGTCGACGTCGATCATCGGACCCTTTTCCCTCGGCTTGAGGGGGTGGTTCTTGAGGATCACGTAGGCCGTCATGGTCTTGGCGACGCTGCCGATGGCGATCGGCTTCTGCTCGCCGAAGGTGCCGACGGTGCCGAGGCCGGCGGCGGCCATGAAGCCCTGGCCCTCCTTCGGCCAGGGGAGGGTGGGTGCGCCGCCGTCGAAGGTGTACGAGGACTTCGCGCTCATGGCGAGGCGGGGCGCCGGCAGCGGGCGTACGAGCTGCACGACGGCCAGGACGACCGCGAGGAGCAGGACGATCGGCGCGTAGATCTTGACCCGCCGGACCGCGGTGCGGAGGGGGGTCGGCGGCGGGGGCGGGTTGTTGGTGAGGTCCGCCAGCATGTCGAGCGGCGGCTTGGGGGGCAGCGGCTGCTGCGTGGTCCGCTCGGCGTCGGGCGAGGGGTGCGGGCGGGCCGGGGGCCGGACCGGCTCGGAGGCGGGCGGGCGGGGGCCGTCGCCGCCGAGCGGTACGAAGGTGCTTCCGCGCGGGTTGGCTCCGGCCGGCCTGGCGGCGGTCGGCTTGGCGGCGGGGCCGCCGGCCGGGGCGCCGGGAGCGGGCTTGGCCGAATCCCGGCCCTCGGCGGTCGGCGCGGGCGCGCCCGGCTTCACGGCGCGGAAGACGGCGGTGCGCTCGCTGTCGGCGGGCTCGGCGGCGGCCGGCTTGCCCGGGGCGGTACGGGGGTCCCCGGAACCTGGCTTGCGGAAGACGGCGGTGCGCTCGCTGTCGGCCGGGGCCGTACCGGTGTCCCCGGAGGGCTGCTGGGAGCCGGGCTTCGCGACGCCGAACGCGGTCTTCTCCGGCTCACCCGACCCGGACGCCTTGGCCGAATCCCGACCAGCGGAACCCTGCCCGGCGGTGCCCGGCTTCACGGCACGAAAGACGGCGGTGCGCTCACTGTCGGCCGGGGCCGGCTTCTCCGCCGCAGCGGAACCCCGCTCGCCCTCGGCAGCCGCACGCGGCT
>NZ_JBITDH010000007.1:0-75565 GCF_044454045.1 Streptomyces sp. NPDC051578 | reverse complement strand
TTCACGGCACGAAAGACGGCGGTGCGCTCACTGTCGGCCGGGGCCGGCTTCTCCGCCGCAGCGGAACCCCGCTCGCCCTCGGCAGCCGCACGCGGCTCCCCGGCCGGCTTCCCCTCCGCCGCAGTAGAGCCGGACGCCTCGCCGGCACCCGCGCCGGAACCGGGCTTCGCGACGCCGAACGCAGTCTTCTCCGGCTCACCCGACCCCGACGCCTTGGCCGAATCCCGGCCATCGGCGTCCGAAGGCGCAGCCGCGCCGGGCGTGCTCGGGCGTCGGTCGGCCGGGACTGCCGGGGCGGTGGAGTCCGCCTCGGGCTCCGCCGGGGTGCGGGCCGGGGCGCGGTCCGCCGGGCCCTGCGAGGGCTCCGTAGCGACCCAGGCCGCCACCGCTTCCTTCAAGGGGTCCCGGTCACCCGGCTCCGCCTCCTCGCGCGGGCGCAGGACCGACAGCCTCGGGTCCCGCTCCGCACGCGGCGTGGCGGGCTCCGCCGTCCCCGACGCACCTTCATCTACCGACTTGTCGGGGGACTCGCCCGCCACCAGTTCCTCCTCGTTCGCCGTCCGGTCGCTGTCCGAACCGTCTAACAGTGTCCCGTCTCGGGGGCATCGCCCACCCGCTAGACGAGAACGACATAGCTGCCGGTTCCCCCACAAAGCGTCCAGGCGCTCTCGACAGATGAATGTGAGAGGCGTCACCCTGTCACTCATCCACGCGGGGAGGCATGGATGGGCAGGAGCCGCAGAACAATTCCGGAGGAGCTTCTGCTGCTCGCCTTGGACCCGACCACGGGAACCACGGCGCAGCCGCAGTCGCTCGACCTCGGCCTGGCCGGGGCACAGCTAGTAGAGCTGGCTCTGGCAGGACGGATAGCCCCTGATGGGGATCGTATCGCCGTGGTGATGCCACGGCCGACAGGAGATCCGACTCTGGACTCCGCACTGGAACTGCTGCGCAGGCGCGGCAGCCCGGTCCGGGCCGTTCACTGGATCGGCGGGCCCCGGCTGGGGCTCCGTCAGATTTACCTCGCTCACCTGGAGCGCTGCGGCATGGTCCATGCCGTCGCGGGACAGATGTGCGGGGTGCTGCCGACGACTCGCTACCAGGCGACGGACACGGCGATCAGCCGGGAGATCCGTGCCCGGCTCGACAGTGCGATCCGCACCGGCGTACCGCCGGACCCGCGGACCGCGGCGCTCGCCGCACTGGCCCACGCGGTCGGACTCGGCAAGCACCTGTACCCCGGCAACGAGGGGCGGTCGTCCAGGTCCCGGCTGCGGGACCTGATCCGGCACGACCCCATGGGCGGTCTCGTGGCGCACGCCGTCATGGACGTCCAGAACGGGGTGGCGGCACAGCCGAGGCGGGACCGCGCCCCGGCCACCGCGTCGGCAACGGCCTCGGCACCGGCGGCACCCACCGCCCGAGCCGCCGCCGTACCGATGCAGCCGCGCCGCACGGGTGCGATGGCCCGGGTGGCCGCGCACTGAACAGCGGCTGAGCACCAGCCGAGCAGCACACGCAGCACCACACGCAGCACCACGCGCACCACCACCCGCACCGCGGCCCGCGACACCCCTTGACCCACCCAGCGGGCCGGCACCACACGCGCCACGCCGCAACCGGCCGTCCCCCAAAGACCCGGTTCGGGAGCCGCCCGCGTGCGGGGCGGTGGGACCGGATCACCGGTCCCACCGGCCCGCACGTCTGTCTTTCCGGTCCGTTCCCCAGCGCCGCCGCACCCTTCGGTGGCAGTCTGCTGAACATCAGGCACGCAGAGAGACAGATCCAGAAGAAGGCGGAGGTGCCGTCCCCGTGGCGTCCAATGTCAATCCCACCGTCCGACGCCGCCGACTGGGCATGGAGTTGCGCAAGTTGCGCGAGGACAAAGGAATGACGGCCGAGCAGGTCGCCGAGCGCCTGCTCGTTTCCCAGTCCAAGATCAGTCGGCTGGAGAACGGCCGTCGCTCCATCAGCCAGCGCGACGTCCGTGACCTGTGCGACGTGTACGAGGTCGAGGACCGCCGGCTCGTCGACTCCCTCATGCAGATGGCCAAGGACTCCCGCCAGCAGGGCTGGTGGCACGCCTTCGGCGATATCCCGTACAGCGTCTACATCGGCCTGGAAACGGATGCGACCAGTCTGCGCACGTACGAGCCCCAGATGGTCCCCGGCCTGCTCCAGACCCCCGAGTACGCCCATGCCCTGATCCGCGGCGCGCTGCCGGAGACCGCACCGGCCGACGTGGACAAGCGCGTCCAGGTCCGGATGCACCGCCAGAAGCGGCTCTCCGAGACGGACAACAACAACCCGGAGGTCGGTCCGCTGCGGCTGTGGGCGGTGATCGACGAGGCGGCGCTGCGCCGGCACGTGGGGGACGCGCAGTTGATGATCCGGCAGCTCGAATACTTGATAGAGCAGTCGGAACAGCCGTACATCACCGTGCAGGTGATGCCCTTCTCGATGGGCGCCCATCCCGGTGTCAACGGTCAGTACGCCATCCTCGAATTCCCGGACGCCTCCGACTCGACCGTGGTCTACATCGAAGGCGTCACGAGCGATTTGTACCTGGAGAAGGCCAACGACGTTCAGAAGTACAGCGTGATGTACGAGCACTTGCGCGCCCAAGCGCTCAATGTCGAACAGACACGGCAGTTCATCGCCGAGATCATTGACCACTATGCGGGCAAGGGGAAGTAAAAGCGGAGGAAACCGGCCAGGTGGCGAGGGGGGCCGGTACGGTACACCGTCACTCCCCGGCCACAGAAGGCCTGAATGGAATATGCCACCCGGTCGAGTGAACGCCCACTTCACCCGTCGGACGGTGCGGGTAGCGTCGATCACGTCGGCCGGAAGCAGTGGCCGGCGAGACCCGGAACTACTCGCTGAACCGGAGAAAAACATGGCTATTCGTCAGGGTGCTACGGAAAACTGGACCAAGTCCTCCTACTCCGGCGGAAACGGCGCCTGCGTCGAGGTCAAGTCGCCCGTCATGGAGGCCATCGCGGTCCGCGACTCGAAGGTGCAGGACGGCCCGTCCCTCACCTTCGCGCCGGGGTCCTGGAACTCCTTCGTCGCCGACGTCACCGAGGGCCGGCTGGGACGCCTCGCCTGAGGGTGACGACGTCCGCCCGCCTCACGAACAAGCCGTTGGTTGAAGCCCTCTCGACCGGTCGCCGTCCAGGCCGAGGGGGTTTTGCCCTGTCCGGAGCGGTGTCCGGAGCGGTGTCCCGCGCCGCGTCCGCCGCCCGGCGGGAGCCGCCGCGCCCCCGGCCGGACCGCCCTCAGCGCAGCCGGTCCACGTAACGGTCCGTCCCCGGCACCGTCGGGATGAACGGCGCCACCAGCTCGACCCGCCCCAGACCCGCCTGCGCGACCTCCGCGTCCAGTCCCTCGAACCGGTGCCAGCAGGTCCGGGGATCGGCCTCCAGGAACCAGAGCAGCGTCAACCGGGTGCCGACTCCCTCGACCTGCTTGACGTACGTCATGCGGTCGCCGGGCAGCGGCGTCGGCCGGAAGACCGTCACCATCGCCGCGGGACCGCCCGCGAGCCGCTTCGGCAGCGACCGCGAGCGCAGCCACTCCAGCAGTCGCGCCCGCTGCTCGGGGCCGTCGGCGTCGACGACCTGGAGGACCAGCCCGGCGTAGGGATGGTCGAGGGCGTGGAAGTCGCGCGGTCCGGCCGCGCCGTCGCGGTAGACGGTGGCCTCGTGGTCCTGGAAGGCCGTGAAGACGTGCGTACGGTCCTGGTAGACGCGGCCGTCGCGGTTCAGCCGCTTGTTGATGCCGACGGTCCACTTCATGTGCTCGTCGTACCGGCCTTCGGTCACCCAGTACGTCGACAGGTAGCACCCGGCCGTGACGGGCTGGGCGACGGCCGACTTCTCCGGGTAGCGCAGCTCCTGGAGGTCCCTGGTGGCGACCCAGCGGCGTCCGGCGTACATCCAGGGCATGGCCATGGCACCGGCGTAGTAGTGGTCGTCCTCGTACCAGCGGTTGTACGCGAACTCGTGGCCCGGGTGCGGTTCGACCATGGTGATCAGCGCGTGGCCGGGGCGGACGCCGTACGGGCCCACGGAGGCGAGCGCCGCGTAGTCCTCGGCCCGGGTGCCGCCGCCCTGCGTCGATGGGCCGTCCGCCGCCGCCCCGTCCGCCGTCGTCCCGTCCGCCGTCGTCTCGTGTGTCGTCGTCTCGTGTCTCGTCATGACACCGGTCTATCTGATGCAGCGTCAGTTGGGGAGGGGTCCGGCACCGCCACGGTCGGGGCCCGTTCACGTGGCGGACAGGTAGGTGCCCCCTGCACCTTTCGTGGTTAGGCTGCGCGCACCCGTCTGCCGAAGGAGTCCCCATGTCCGGCCCCGCCGCCCTCCAGCCGCTGCCCGCCTTCGCCGCCAGGACGGCCGCGGTGGCGGGTTCGCCCATCCGCGACATCCTCTCCCTCACCGACCGCCCCGAGGTGGTCTCCTTCGCCGGCGGCTACCCGGCACCCGAACTCTTCGACTCCGCCGGCCTGCGCGCGGCCTACGACGCGGTCCTGTCCGCCCCCGCCTCCGCCGCCCGGGCCCTGCAGTACTCGACCACCGAGGGCGTGCCGGAGCTCCGCGCGACGATCGCCGCCCGCGCCACCGCCCGGGGGCTGGCCACCTCCCCCGACCAGGTCGTCGTCACCACCGGCTCCCAGCAGGGGCTGGCCCTGCTCACCGGCGCCCTGCTCGACCCGGGCGACGTCGTCCTCGTCGAGAACCCGACGTACCTGGCGGCGCTCCAGGGCTTCGGCCTGGCCGGGGCCCGGGTCGTGCCCGTCCCCTGCGACGAGGACGGCATCCTCCCGGACGCCCTTGAGGAGATCGTCCGGCGGGAGCGGCCCAAGCTGCTGTACGCGATACCCACCTTCCAGAACCCGACGGGCCGCACCCTCCCGGGAGCCCGCCGGGCGGCGGTCGCGGAGATCGCCGGCCGGCTCGGACTGTGGCTGGTGGAGGACGACCCGTACGGTGACCTCCGCTACGAGGGGGCGCACGAGCCGTGGCTCGCCGCGCACCCCGGGGCGCAGGACCGCACGGCCCTGCTCGGCAGCTTCTCCAAGGTCATGGCCCCCGGCCTGCGCCTGGGCTGGCTCCGCGCCCCGGCGGCCCTGCTGCGGGCCGCGGTCGTCGCCAAGCAGGCGGCCGACCTGCACACCTCGACGGTGAACCAGCTGGCGGCCGCCCACTACCTGGCCGCGGTGGACCTGGACGCCCACATCGCCTCCGTCCGCGCGGCCTACCGCGTCCGCCGGGACGCGCTGCTGACCGGCCTGCCCGAGGCGCTCCCGGCGGGCTCGGAGTGGAACCGGCCGGAGGGCGGCATGTTCGTCTGGGCCCGGCTGCCCGCCGGGTACGACGCGACGGCCCTGCTCAAGTCCGCCGTCGCGCACGACGTGGCCTACGTTCCCGGGGCCCCCTTCTTCACCGGCACCCCCGACCACCGGACCCTGCGGCTGTCGTTCGTCACGCACACCCCGGCCGAGATCGCCGAAGGGCTGCGCCGGCTGGGCCGCGCCCTTCGGTAGCCAGCCCTCGGCCCGCCCCCGGCCGGACCCCGGGCCGGCCCCCTCAGCCGCCCCCTCGACCGGTTCCTCAGCCGTACAGCTTCTCGATCTCGGCGGCGTACCGCTGCGCCACCACCGCCCGCCGGAGTTTCAGGGTCGGCGTCAAGGTGCCCTCCTCGACGGAGAAGTCCTCGGCGAGCAGGTGGAAGGCCCGGATCCGGGCCGGGCGGGAGACGGTGGCGTTGGCCTCCTCCACGGCCCGCGCCACCAGGGCCCGGACCGCCGGGTGTTCCTCGGGCCGGGCCAGGGCGTCCGGGGCGATCCCCTCCCGGTCCGCCCAGGCCGCGATCTCGTCGGTGTCCAGGGTGATCAGGGCCACCGGGTGGGGGCGGTGGTCGCCGATCAGCACCGCGCGCGAGACGTAGCGGGACGCCTGGAGGGCGAACTCGACTTCCGTCGGGGTGATGTTCTTCCCCGCCGAGGTGATGATCAGCTCCTTCTTCCGGCCGGTGATCGACAGGAAACCGTCGGCGTCGAGCGAGCCCAGGTCGCCGGTGTGCAGCCAGCCGTCCGCGTCGACGGCCGACGCCGTAGCGGTCGCGTTGCCGTGGTAGCCCGGGAAGACCATCGGGCCGCGGGCCAGTACCTCGCCGTCCTCCGCGATCCGGACCTCGCAGCCCGCGACCGGCCGGCCCACCGTGCCGGGGCGGGCCGACCCCGGGTGGTTGAGGCTGATCACCCCGGCGGACTCCGTCATGCCGTAGCCCTCGTAGACCGGGATCCCGCAGGCCCGCAGGAAGTCCAGGGTGGCGGGCGCGATCGGGGCGCCGCCGGTCAGCGCCCAGGTGAGCCGGCCCCCGAAGGCGGCGCGGACGGGGGCGTACAGCGTTTCACGCGCTGTCTCGTACGCCGTGCGCGCCTCCTCGGGCAGGCGCCCCTCCGCGGCCAGCACGCCCAGCCGCACGGCCTCCTCGAAGCGCTCCCGGCCGCCCTCCACCGACTCCGCGAGCGACAGCACCACCGAGTGGAGCTTCTCGAACAGGCGCGGCACCGAGGGCAGGTGGGTCGGCGCCACCTCGGCGACCTCGGCGAGGACGTCCTCGATCCGGCCGCCGAAGTAGCAGAGCTCCCCTCCCTGGAGCAGGGTGGTGAACTGGATCAGCTGCGCCAGCAGGTGCGCGAGCGGGAGGTAGAGGTACGTGGTGTCCCCCGGACCGCCCGTCACCACCGGCAAAGTGGCGTCCTGGACGGCGCCGAGGTTGGCGTGGGTGAGCCGGCACCCCTTCGGCGGCCCGGTCGTCCCGGAGGTGTAGACGATGGCGGCGTCCGCGTCCGGGGTCACCGCCTCCGCGCGGGCGCGCAGTTCCTCCTCCGGGGCCGGTGGCAGTTCCGGCAGGGCGTCCATCAGCACCACCGCCCGCAGCGCCGGGAGCCGCCCGCGCAGGGCCTCCACGCGGGCCGCCTGGGCGGCGTCGTCGCAGACCGCCACCACCGCCGCGGAGTCCGACAACACCCAGGCCAGCTCCTCCTCCCCCGCCGTCGGGTAGACCGGCACCAGGACGGCGCCCGCCGCCAGCACCCCGAAGTGCGTGTACGTCCACTGCGGCCGGGTCTCCGCGAGGACCACCACCCGCTCACCCGCCACGGTGCCGAGACCGAGCAGGGCCCGCCCCGTGCGGCGGACGCGGGCGCGCAGGTCCTCGTAGGAGAGCGTGCTCCAGCCGCCTTCCGGGGCAGTGGCGGTGCCCGACCGGAAGCGGAGCGCGCTGTGGCGCCCGTACCGCTCCCCCGTCCACTCGGTGAAGAGAGCCAGCGTGTGCGGTCGCGCCAGGTCCTGTGCGGCGTCCATCGTCTTCGCCTCCCGGGGAGTGAGTACGACGACGCTAGGCACCGCGGCGGCCCGTGCGGCATGACCGAAAGCGTCAGCACCGCTGACCGCAGCGCTCATTGGGGCTACCGTCGGTTGCATGGGGAGGCGGACGATCACCGTGCACCATGTGCGTGCCCTGCTCGCGGGGGCGCGGCGGGCCGGCATCGATACGGTGCCGCTGCTGCAAGAGGCGCAGGTCCCGCCGCTGTTGCTGGGCGACGACCGGGCGCGGATCACGCCCGCGCAGTTCGCCCGGCTGTTCCGGGCGCTGTACCGCACGACGCAGGACGAGTTCCTGGGTCTGGGCGCGCTGCCGAGCCGGCCTGGGACGTTCGCGATGATGTGCTACGCCTCGCTGGGCTGCCGGGACCTGGGGGCGGCCGTCGAACGGGCCGCGGCCTTCTACGGGTTGTTCCCGGGCGGCCCGGAACTGGCGCTGGAGGTCGGGGACGGCGAGGCCAGGTTCGTGGTGCGGAGCGACTTCGTGGAGGGCCGCGCCGGGAACTTAGGCCGGGTCGAGGAGCGTTTCCTCTGCGAATGCGTGCTCGCGATCTGGCACCGGTTGAGCAGCTGGCTGATCGGGCGCCGCATCCCGCTGCTGTACGCGGCGTTCGCGTATCCCGCGCCGCCGTACGCGCAGGAGTACGAGCTGCTCTTCGACTGCCCGGTCCGCTTCGGCGCCGACCGCACGGCCGCCGCGTTCGACGCGCAGTGGCTGACCGCGCCGCTCGTACGGGAGGAGCCCGCCCTCGACGCGATGCTGCGCCGGGCCCCCTTCGACCTGCTGTCGCGGCCGGAGTACGGGACCACGGTCGCGGAACAGGTGCGCCGGACGCTGACGCGGCGACTGCGCACCTCGCCCAGGCTGCCGGAGCTCGGGGAGGTCGCGGCGCGCCTCGCGGTGTCCCCGGCGACGCTGCGGCGGCGCCTGCGACAGGAGGGCACGTCCTTCCAGCAGTTGAAGGACCACGTGCGGCGGGACGCGGCGATCGCGGGGCTCGCGGAGAGCGGCGAGCCCATCGCGGAGCTCGCCGCCAGGCTGGGCTTCTCCGAGGACACCGCCTTCCACCGCGCGTTCCGCCGCTGGACGGGCACCACCCCGGGCGCCTACCGCATCGCCTCGACCGGCTGACCCCCTCCCCACCCACCCCACCGCCGCCACCGCCGGGCAGCCCGGGCCTGGGGGCGGCTCCCGGCCGAAGGCCGCTCCCGCGCGCAGGGGGCCGGAAACACCGGACATCGTGCCACCGCCCGAACCGCCCGGCGCGGCGGTGGGGCGACTCGTCCGCCCGGCGCCAGGCCCGGCGGACCCGGCGCGACGCGGCCCGAGCGCGAGACTCCCGGCCGAAGGCCGCTCCCGCGCGCAGGGGGCCGGAAACACCGGACATCGTGCCACCGCCCGAACCGCCCGGCTTGGCGGCACGGCACGGGGGCGACTCCCGGCCGAAGGCCGCTCCCGGGCGGGGCGGGGGTGCGGAGTCCGGGAGGCTCGGGTGCTCGGCTTGGCGGGCGCGGCGTTGGGTGGGGTGGTGGGTGCGGTCAGCAAAGGTGAGCTGCGCAGTCAGCGACGTGCCGACCGGTCGGTCACTACCTTCTCCTCACCTGCCCCCACACGGACACTTGGGAGAGCCGCCCATGCGTTTGCGCAGCACCGCCCTCGCCGCCGTGGCCGCCCTGGCCCTCGGCCTCGCGGCCGCGAGCCCCGCCACCGCCACCGCCACCGCCGACCGCCCCGGCGACCTCGTCGCCGTCGCGCCCTCTGCGTTCCACCCGCTGCCCGGCCAGCCCACGAACACCAAGGCCTGGAAGATCAGCTACCGCTCCACCACCGCCGACGGCGCGCCCGACGTCGTCACCGGGACGGTCATCGTCCCGCAGGACGGCCGCACCGGTCCCCGCCCCCTCGTCACCTACGCCGTCGGCACCGTCGGCATGGGCGACTCCTGCGCCCCGAGCAACAACTTCCCCAGCGGAACCGCCATGGAGGCCAACCTCATCCAGCAGCTCACCCTGCGCGGCTGGGCGGTGGTCGTCACCGACTACGAGGGCCTCGGCACGCCCGGCGTGCACACCTACACCGTCGGCCCCTCCGCCGGGCACGCCATGCTCGACGCGGCCCGAGCGGCCCTGCGCCTCCCCGAGGCCGGGCTGCCCGGGAACACGCCGATCGGCATCATGGGCTACTCCCAGGGCGGCCAGGCCAGCAGCTGGGCCGCCGAGCTGCAGGGCTCGTACGCACCGGAGTTGCAGGTCAAGGGCACCGCGACCGGCGGTGTCCCGGCGGACCTGATGAAGGTCGCCGACTTCAACAACGGCTCCTACGGCTCCGGGCTGATCTTCATGGCGGCCGCCGGACAGGACGCCGCCTTCCCGGAGCTGAAACTCGACTCCTACCTCAACCCGGCGGGCAAGGTCCTGGTCAGCGGCCTGCGCGAGGGCTGCGTCGCCATCGACGCCATCGCCGGCTCCTTCAAGCGGATCTCCGACCTCACCACCCGCGACCCGCTCGCCCAGCCCGACTGGCGGGCCCGGCTCGCCCAGAGCAGGCTCGGCGGGACCGCCCCGGCCGCGCCCGTGTACCAGTACCACGCGCTCGGCGACGAGTTGATCCCGTACGCCGTGGGCCGCGAGCTGCGCTCCGAGTGGTGCGCGCGGGGCGCGGACGTCGAGTTCGACACCGTCTGGGTCGGTGAGCACGTCAGCGGTGTCATCAGCCACTCCCCTGCGGCCGGCAACTGGCTCGCGGACCGTTTCGCGGGGCGCCCCACGCACGCCAACTGCTGACGCTCCTCCTCACGGCACGCCAACTGCTGACGGGCCGCCCCACGCACGCCGACTGCCGACCCCTACGCGCTGCCGGGCGGCGGTGTCCGGGCCACCCGCCCCTCACCGCCCCCGGTACAGCGCGTCGATCTCCCGCGCGAACTCCCGGGCGATGACTCCCCGCCGCAGCTTGAGCGACGGCGTCAGGTGCCCCCGCTCCTCGGTGAAGTCCTGTTGCAGCAGCACGAACCGCCGTATCGACTCCGGCCGCGACACCAGCGCGTTCGCCTCGTCCACCCCCCGCTGCACGTCCGCCCGCAGTTCCTCGTCCCGCACCAGCTCCGCCATCGGCAGGTCGCCCTTCTTGTGCATCTGCCGCCAGTGCGCCAGCCCTTCCCCGTCCAGGGTGATCAGCGCGGCGACGTACGGCCGGTTGTCGCCGACCACCAGGCACTGGGCCACCAGCGGATGCGCCCGCAGCGCGTCCTCCAGGACCGCCGGGGCGACGTTCTTGCCGCCGGAGGTGATGATCAGGTCCTTCTTGCGCCCGGTGATGGTCAGGTATCCGTCCGCGTCCAGCTCCCCGATGTCGCCGGTCGCGAACCATCCGCCGGGCACCGTCGCCCCGCCGTTCCAGTAGCCCGCGAAGACGTGCGGCCCGTGCAGCAGCACCTCCCCGTCCTCGGCGATGCGCACCGCCGTCCCCGGCAGCGGCCACCCGACGGTGCCCAGGCGGGGCCTCAGCGGGGGCGTCACCGTCGCGGCCGCCGTGGTCTCCGTCAGGCCGTAGCCCTCGAACACCTCCACCCCGGCGCCCGCGTAGAACGCCGCGAGCCGCGCGCCGAGCGGTGAACCCCCGCTGAGGACGTACCGGACGCGCCCGCCCAGCGCGGCCCGGATCCGCCGGTACACGAGCGGGTCGTACAGCGCCCGCGCCGCCCGCAGCCCCCACCCGGGAGCGTCGCTCTCCCCGTAGCGCCGCGCCGTCCTCGCCGCCCGGTCGAAGGACGCCGCCCGGCCCATCGACTCCGCCGTCGCCCGCGCGGTGTTGTAGACCTTCTCCAGGACGTACGGGATGGCCAGCAGGAACGTCGGTCTGAATCCGGCGAGGTCCGCCAGCAGGTCTTCCGTACGGATACTCGGCGCGTGTCCGAGCTTCACCCGCGCGCGCATGCAGCCCACGGCCACCATCCGCCCGAACACGTGCGACAGCGGCAGGAACAGCAGGGTCGAGGCCGGCTCGCTGCTCACGGCGCGGAAGACCGGGTGCAACAGCTCGACGGCGTTGTCGACTTCGGCGAAGAAGTTCCCGTGCGTCAGCACGCACCCCTTCGGCCGGCCGGTGGTGCCGGAGGTGTAGACGAGCGTGGCGACGTCCTGTGGTGTACGGACCCGCCTGCGCTCGTGGACCAGCGCCTCCGGGATGCGTTCCCCGGCCTTGACGAGCCGCGCCACGGCTCCCGTGTCGAACTCCCACAGGTGCACCAGCCCGGGCAGGTTCACCCGTTCGGCGCTGATGATGCGGGCCTGCATGGTGTCCTCCACGGCGCAGGCCGCCGCCCCCGAGTCCTGGATGATCCACCGCGCCTGGGCCGCTGAGGAGGTCGGGTAGATCGGCACCGTCACCAGCCCGGCCGCCCAGCCCGCGAAGTCCAGCAGGGTCCACTCGTAGGTGGTACGGGCCATGATGGCGAGCCGGTCCCCGGGCCGCAGACCCTCGGCGATCAGCCCCTTGGCGACGGCGAGCACCTCGGCGGCGAAGTCGGCGGCGCTCACGTCGCGCCAGCTGCCGTCGGGCTGCTTGCGCGCGAGCACGGCCTCGCCGGGCGCCTCGGCCGCGTTGTCGAACGGTACGTCCCCGAGCGACCCCCGCGCGGGCGGGCCGACGAGCGGGGGCACCGCCACCTGCCGCACCACCCCGTCGACCACGGTCTTCACTGGCTCGGCCGGCTCAGCGGGCTTCGGCTCGGCATGCACGGGCGTTCTCCTCGGTTCGACTCCGGAGTTACCGCCGGTAATCTACGCACCGGTAAGGGCCGCTGACCAGCCCCTGCACACGCCCCGACCAACCCGGACCCGAGTCCTCCACTTATCGCCCACGCCCGCCGCACGCCCCACGCCGCAGCGCGCCCGTCACACGCCGAGACGCGGACCCGGCGGTGTGGAACCGCCGGGTCCGCGCAGAGGGCGCACTGCCGGACGCAGTGGGAACGGCTAGTCGGTGCAGTACCTCTTGAGCGCCGCGTTGAAGGCGCTGTCGTACGCGGCGTCGTGGGCTTCCTTGGCCTTCTTCGCCCCTTCGGAGTTCGGGACCAGGCCCTGCAGGTTGTTGTTCTGCGGAGGCTTCGGCTGGGCGTCGCAGTTGCCCGCCTGTGCCAGCGCCTTGCCGTCCGTGAAGCCCTCCTTGGCGCCGCGCTGCCGTTCGGAGGTGATCAGCTTCTGGTTGACCGCGTCCTGAGCCGCCGCGCCGCCCAGGCAGTCGGCGTTGGACCCGCCGTTCTGGAAGGCCTTGTACTTGCCCGCCGGCACGTCACCGGAGGTGAACTTGCCGTCGTCGCCGACAGTGGCGGTGCCGCCGCCCGCGCCGTCGGTCTGGTCGAGGAAGACCTTGCCCTTGGTCTTGTCGAATCCCTCGCCGGACACGATCGCTTTTGTCGCGTCGCCGGCTTTGGCTTCGACGAAGCACTCGGCCGCGGCGGGAGCGGCGGCCGGAGCCGTCTTCGGGGTCGCGGCGGCCCATCCGGTGGCGGCCGTACCGATGGCCAGCGAACAGGCCATGAGGGGGGTGAACAGAGTGATGCGGGTTCGTTGGTTCATCGTCGTTCCTCACCTGTGGTGGGGCAGGGTGAAGGAGTCACGAGGCCGAACACTGCGAGTGGGCAAACGGACTGCGGCCCACGATGCCGGCGCAGTGCGCGGGGGCGGGTGCGCTCCGGGCGCACGTCCCGATCGACCCCGGAAGGAGTCCGTCACCCCCATGCTCCCCTGCCCCCCGGAACCTGTCGACCGGGAGCCGCTCCACCCCGTCGGGGCCGAGTGGAGCAGGTGGGGCCCGTGGATATAAATGGCTCGACATCAGTCGCGGTGATCGGGGACGCTTCGCGCGATGACCAGAATCGACGACACGCCGCCCGCGTGGGACGAGCGCACCCAGCTCACCACGTTCCTCGACTACACACGTGACACCGCCCGCGCCAAGTGCGAGGGCGTCTCCGCGGAGAACGCCCGCGCGGCCATCCTGCCGGGCTCACCGCTGATGACCATGAGCGGAGTGATCAACCATCTCCGCTGGGTCGAGTACTACTGGTTCCAAGTGGTCTTCCTCGGCGAGGAAGACCAGGGCCCCTGGACCGAGGAGGACCCCGACCGCGAGATGCGCATCGCCGTCGACTTCCCGCTCACGCAGTTGCTCGACGAGTACGCCGAACAGAGCGCCCGATACCGCGAACTGGTCGCCGCGAACAGCCTGGAAACCCGGGCCGAGCGAGCCGTCCGCGACGGCCTCCACGTCGACCTGCGCTGGATCCTCCTCCACCTCACCGAGGAGACGGCCCGCCACAACGGCCATCTGGACATCCTGCGCGAGATGCTCGACGGCACGACGGGCAACTAGCCTAGGCCGCCGACGCGTCGGCGGCCTCGGTGCACTCGGCCGACTCGGAACCGGACTCGGCGCGCTCGACAGGGCCACATTCGCGGCAGCGGCCCGGTTCCTTGGAGCGGAAGACGCGTTCGCAGCCGTCGCAGGTCTGGAACGGGTCCGGGCGCGCCGCCTGGACGACGGGCAAGGCCACGGGGAGTGGCGGTGGGAGCATCGTGCCGAGCCGGTAGCCGATGATGCCCGCCGGGTTGCGCAGGGGCCCGGGGAGGTCGGCGCTCAGCTTGTGCGCGATGACATCGGGGGCGATCCCGCGTTCGAGCCAGGCGGAGAGACCGGGTGCGAGGCGGAGGACGTCCCGTTCGGACAGGAGCAGTCGGGGATCGAGGCCGCGCAGCCCCGCCAACAGGTCGAAGGCGGCCGGGTGGAGGGCCACGGGGGCCGGTTCGGGCCCTTCGGGTTCCGGTTCCGGCTCCTCGGCCTCGCGGTCCGGCTCCTCGGCCTCCCATGCGGCTTCCGGCGCCGACTCCGGACCCGGTTCCGGTCCAAGCCCAGGCCCAGACCCAGGCCCAGACCCAGGCCCGGGTTCCGGCACGGGTTCCGGCACGGGGGCGGGCCGCACGCGCCTGGGACGGGGCTCCGCGGGTTCGTCCGCCTCGGCGCCCGGCTGCTCGTAGTAGTACGTCCGCGTCACCATCCGCCCGCTGTCCAGCCGTACGACTCGCCGCTCGACGTAACCGAACCGCTCCAACTCCCGTAGCGCCGAGGCCAGTCGGATCTCCCCCTCGGGGAAGCGCGCGGCCAGCGCCTTGATCCCGACGGGTGCTCCGTCCGGCAGCGACTGGATGTACAGGGCGACGCCGATGGCGGTCGCCGACAGCCGGGCGTGCTGGGCCAGGTGGTTCCCGACCACCGTGAAGCGCCTGCGGTGGCGGGACTTGACGTGAATGACTCCGGACCGGTGATCTCCGGCCGTAAGCCGGGCGGCGGCGCGGGGTAGCGCACTAGACTGCGTGAAAGCCATCGGGAAGCGGCTACTTCCTAGTTGGTCAGGCCCTCGTCCGGGATGCCAGTCCCGGCGGGGGCCGTCTCATGTCTGGGGTTGTCGAGCTGAGCATATGCCAGCCAACCCGGCGCAAATCCAGCCCAGTTGTCACAGTTCACCCATCCGAGCGACGGGAGGCCGGGAGGGTTGGCCGGTGGTCCTTCACCCTCTTTCGTCCTGGGAAGTACAGGAGCCAACCGCACCGGGTCCCGCCCCGCCGCGATCCGGTCGCCACCGCCCGCCCGAGGGGGACGAACCAACCCGAACCACCCGCACCGGAGGGTCCTCTCCTTCGGCTCGCTACCGGCCCGCACCACTACCGGATCCGGCGCCGTCACCCGCGCGGCCGAGGTCCGCGATGATCTCCGCGCCCAGGGCGTAGGCCGGTACGCCCGAGGTGATGAGGGCGGTTTCGGCGACGCCGATGAGGTCGGGGACGGTGGCGCCGGCGTGGAGGGCGCCCCGGGCGTGGATGCGGGCGGGGTGTTCGCGGCCCAGGGAGAGGAGCTGTCCGAAGTGGACGAGCTGCTGCACGCGCGCGCCCAGCGGGTTCTCGGTCAGCACGATGTGCCGCAGCGCCGCGAGCGCCTCCTCGGTGGGGAGCCGGTCGAACTCCCGTGCCAGGCGCAGCCGGTCCTGTACGCCGCCCGGGACACCGCCGAGGGTGGAGGCGTAGCGGGCGCGCACGGCCTCGGCGCGGCGGGCGAAGTCGTCGTCGCTCATGACGCGACCCGTGCGATCGAGGCGCGTACGGCCTCCAGGGCACCCTCGGGGAAGTCCACGGCCCCGCCGATGGCGGCCGCCGCGATCTCCGCCTCGGCGCTCTCCTCGATCGCCACCACCAGGTGGGCGGTCGCCGCCGCGTCCGGGCCGAACACCAGGATCCCGTGGTTGGCCAGCAGGGCCGCGGAGGTCGTCGGGTACCGCTCCAGTACGTCGGCGATGCCGCGCACCGCCACGTCGGAGCCGCGCGGTCCCCAGGGGACCACCGGGACGGTCTCGGCCTGCCCGAAGCGGAGCATCGGCTCGGTCCGGCACGGCAGGGGCCGGTTGGCCACGGCGAAGGCCGTCGCGGAGGGCGAGTGGGTGTGGATGACGGCGCCCACCTGCGGACGGGCCCGGTAGACGATGCTGTGCATGGTGATGATCTCGGCGCTGACCGACCGCAGTTCCCCCTCCAGGACCTGCCCGTCGAGACTGACGACCGCCAGGTCCCCGGGCCCGATCCCCCGGACGAATCCGGGCGTCAGAAGGAAGCTGTCGTCATCGATCCGGGCACTGAGGTTGGCGTGCCCCGAGTGGGACATCACCCCCGCCCCGAAGAGCGCCTCCGCCGCCTTGACCAGGTCGTTCCTTACGTGTGTGGTTGCCATTCCGGCACCTCCGAAGTCTGCCGGCAGCGGCCGCTCTGGTTCGCCGCTGCCCTCGTGCACCCCACTCTTCAACTTGAACTAAGGTTTAAGTCAAGCGGCCGGCCCAAGAGCCGGAGCCTGACGAGGAGCGGCCCATGCGCATGACCATCGGACAGCTCTCCGAGGCCACCGGGGTTCCGGCGTCCGCCATCCGGTTCTGGGAACGCCACGGCCTTCTGCCCGCGCCCGAACGCCAGGGCGGCCAGCGACGCTACCCGCCGGAGGCCGCGCAGCGGATCGTGGTGCTGCGCAAGTGCCAGCAGGCCGGACTGACCCTGGCGGAGATCGGTGAGTTCCAGGAGGACCGGGCGACGAGACAGGCGATGATCCGCGCCAAGATCGCCGAGGTCGAGCAGCGGATGATCGACCTCGACCACGCACATCAGTTGCTGGTCCACGCCCTCCAGTGCGGCGAGGAGGACATCGTCACCTGCCCGAAGTTCCGTGAGCAGATGGCGGCCTGGGAGGCACCCTCGGGCTAGTCGCGCCCCACGAGACCTCCGCCCACACCACCTTCCCCGGCGCGGGCCCCTCCCGTACGCCCCACCGGTCGGCGAGGGCGTCGACCAGCACCAGCCCCCGCCCCGGCGGGCAGAGCGCGGGCAGCCGGTCACCGCGCGTATCGGCCACCTCGATCCGCAGCAGGCCCGGCCGCGCGAGCAACTCCAGCCGGAATCCCCTCCCGGCGACCCGCCCGTGGGTGACGGCGTTCACGGCCAGCTCGGCCACGATCGCGCGCGGAGCGTCCAAAGGCAGGCCCCAGCCGCGCAGTTGCTCGACGGCGAGCAGCCGGGCGAGCCGGGCCCCGCGCGGTGTGGCGGACAGGAGGACGTCATAGTGCCGGGCGTCGAGCGCGCTTCCGGCGAGTTCACTGTTCACCTCACAGAGCGTGGCGGTGTGTGCGTAGCGTGAGGAGGCACAACGCCCTTGCGTCCGGGCTTTGTCCGGACGTTGTCCCGTGCTGTCCGGGCCGTCCGGACCGTTGCCCCGGGTAGTGGGCGTTGAGGACATCGGCTCGTCGGAGGTGGCGCGCATGGGCGTGGACAGTGACGGTACGGAAGACGCCGGCTGGGACGTCGATCCCGAGGACGAACAGGGGGTCGCGGTCCTTTCCGCCCTGGGCCGCCAGCTCCGCATCTGGCGGGAACAGGCGGGGATGCGGGCCTCGGACCTGGGCGTGGCGATCGGGTACGGGGAGGACCTGGTCCGCAAGGTCGAGTCGGGCAAGCGCATCCCGCGCCCGGAGTACCTGGACAAGGCGGACGAGGCGCTGGGGGCGGGCGGGAAGATCCGCGCGATGAAGCCGGACATGGAGCAGGTGCGGTACCCGAAGAAGGTCCGGGACCTGGCGAAGCTGGAGGCGCGGGCGGTGGAGCTGTCGGCCTACGGCAACCACAACCTGCACGGACTGCTCCAGACGGATGCCTACGCGCGGGCACTGTTCGAGATGGCGCAGCCTCCTCAGTCCCCCGAAGAGGTCGAACGAGGGGTGGCGGGGCGTTTGGCGCGCCAGTCGATCTTCGATCGGGTGCCGCCGCCTGCGCTCAGCTTCGTCCAAGAAGAGGTAACCCTTCGGCGCACCATCGGAGGCACAATGGTTCTGCGTAGGCAGCTGGAACGCCTACTGAAATTAGCCCAGTTGCGGAATGTCACGATTCAGGTGATGCCGACCAACTGCGATGACCATGCTGGGATGGGGGGCCTGATCCAGGTGCTGAAGTTCGGTGACGGCACGGCGGTCGGACGCTCGGAGGGCGTATTCAACGGCCGACCCGTATCCGAGCCACGGCAGCTACAGATCTTGGAGCTGCGCTATGGAATGATCCGCGCGCAGGCTCTCTCACCACGGGCGTCCCGGGCCTTCATCGAGCAATTGCTGGGAGAAATATGACCCCCAAGTCCGAGCTGCAATGGTTCAAGAGCAGCTACAGCGACAGCAGCGACATCAACGACTGCGTCGAAGTGGCCTGGTTCAAGAGCACTTACAGCGACAGCAGCGAAGGTGACGACTGCGTCGAGGTGGCCACCACGCCCGCCGCCGTCCTCGTCCGGGACTCCAAGGACACCGACATCCCCCACCTCGCCTTCGGTCCCGCCGCCTGGGCGGGTTTCGTGGCCTCGACCCGCTGAACCGCGCCGCACCGCACCGCACCGCACCGGAAAACACCGCGGCCCCCGCCCGGACGGGGGCGGGGGCCGCGGTGCGTGCGTACGGGCCTCAGGCGGCGACGGCCACCGGCGTGCGGGCCGGCTCCTCCAGCGGGGAGGACGAGGCGGCCGCGTAGGCCTTCTTGTCCAGGATTCCCTCGCGGGCCGAGACGATGACCGGGACCACGGCCTGACCGGCCACGTTGGTGGCGGTGCGCATCATGTCCAGGATCGGGTCGATCGCCATCAGCAGGCCCACACCCTCCAGGGGCAGGCCCAGCGTGGACAGGGTCAGGGTCAGCATGACCGTGGCGCCGGTCAGACCCGCCGTGGCGGCGGACCCGACGACCGACACGAAGGCGATGAGCACGTACTCCTTGATGCCCAGCTGGACGTCGAAGATCTGCGCGATGAAGATCGCCGCCAGCGCCGGGTAGATCGCGGCGCAGCCGTCCATCTTCGTCGTGGCGCCGAACGGGACGGCGAAGGAGGCGTACTCCTTCGGGACGCCGAGGCGCTCGGTGACCTTCTGGGTGACCGGCATGGTGCCGACCGAGGAGCGGGAGACGAAGGCCAGCTGGATGGCCGGCCAGGCGCCCTTGAAGAACTGGAGCGGGTTGACCTTGGCGACCGTCGCGAGGAGCAGCGGGTACACGCCGAACATCACGAGGGCGGAGCCGATGTAGACGTCCGCGGTGAAGGTGGCGTACTTGCCGATCAGGTCCCAGCCGTAGGTGGCGATGGCGGTGCCGATGAGGCCGACGGTGCCGATGGGCGCGAGGCGGATGACCCACCACAGGGCCTTCTGGAGCAGCTCCAGGACGGACTCGGCGAGGGTGAGGACGGGCTGCGCCTTGCTGCCGAGCTGGAGGGCGGCGATACCGGCGACGGCCGCGAGGAAGACGATCTGGAGGACGTTCAGCTCGGTGAACGGCGTGACGATGTCCTTCGGCACGATGCCGGTCAGGAAGTCGATCCACGAGCCCTGATGCTTGGGCAGCTTGCCGTCCTGCGGGGTGAGGCCGGTGCCGGCGCCCGGGTGCGTCAGGAGGCCGATGGTCAGACCGATGCCCACCGCGATCAGCGACGTGATCATGAACCACAGCAGGGTGCGGGAGGCGAGCCGGGCGGCGTTGTTCACCTTGCGCAGGTTGGTGATCGACACCAGGATCGCGAAGAAGACGAGCGGGGCGACGGCCAGCTTGAGCAGCTGGATGAAGATGTCGCCGATCTGCTCAAGGGTCGTGCCCAGCCAGCTGATGTCCTGGCTCTTGGCGAGCCAGCCGAACAGCACGCCGAGCGCGAGACCGGTGACGATCTGGGCCCAGAACGGGAACTTGAACGAGGCCTTGGCGGCGGGGGCCGGGGCCTGGGGGGTGGCGGACACGGACACTCTCCGGGGGTGACGCGTCACGGACGACGCGTGAAGAACGGGGACGCGCAGGAACAGACGGAAGGTTTCTGCGGTG
Organism: Streptomyces sp. NPDC051578; assembly: GCF_044454045.1. Lineage (NCBI taxonomy): Bacteria > Bacillati > Actinomycetota > Actinomycetes > Kitasatosporales > Streptomycetaceae > Streptomyces > Streptomyces sp. NPDC051578. Next base: position 55,733 of record NZ_JBITDH010000007.1, on the reverse strand, counting down.
GTGGTGTGCTGGTGGTGACGCGGTGCGGCAGCACCCGGAGGAAGCCGGGCCGGCCGGGACCACTGCCGTATCGGTGAGCCGTATGGGGCAGTCGGCTCAGCGACAACAGCAACAGGCCGCGGACACGCGGCGGCAGAGGTCGACGTGCAGGCGCGCCACGAGCGGGACGCTCGCGGTCATCTGGTGCGCAACTGTGGTCAACATGTTCAACACGCTAACACTTCTCCTTTGAGAATCTCAAAGGCGCCCTTTGAGCCATGGTCGCGACGGGCCGGAGGGCGAAGCCCCGCGGACCCGCCCGGAACACACGAAAGCCCCAGCGTTACGGGCGGTATTCCCGTTGCTGGGGCGGATACGTGTGTGAGGAAGCTAACCGGGCCGGGGCCCGGTCCGGGTCAGGCGACGCGGGCGGCGTCGTCGGCCGCGTCCTCCTGGCCGCGGTTCTCGGCGAGCTTCTGCTTCGCACCCGCGACCCGTCCGGAGATCTGCGCGGACATCTCGTCGCGCTGCTTGCGCAGGAGGACGAACGAGAGCGGCGCGGAGAGCACGAGGGCGAGCAGCACGACCCAGGCGAAGTTCGCGTCACCGAGGCCCGCGGGCACCCAGCCGAGGCGGACGAGTACGGCGACGAACACCAGGCACCCGACGAAGATGCCCAGACGCATCGCGGTGTAGCGGATCGTCGCGCTCGGCTTGAGGGACACGGTGACCCCTTCTCTCTGTCTTCGTACGGCGGCACGTGCCCGTCCAGTGAAGCACGCCGGGGCCGCGTTCCGGTCCGCCGGGGTGTGTGACCCCTGCGGCCGGCCGTGCCGCTCCGCCTCAGTGCAGCGGGAGCAGCATCGTGATGTCGTCGCGGTCGTCGCCGGGGCCGACGCGGATGGCGTCCGGGACGCGGCCGACCTCCTTGTAGCCGCAGGCGGCGTAGAAGTGCTCAAGGCCCAGGCCGCCGCGGCAGGTCAGGCGGACGGCCTCGATGCCGTCCAGGGCGCGGGCGGCGTCGGCGACGGCCTCCATCAGCGCGCGGCCCGCTCCCCGGCCCTGGAGGCCGGGGGCGACCATGACGGTGTAGGCCCAGACCCAGTGGCGCATGAGCCGGTGCGGGTTGAGGGCGAGGACCGCGGCGGCGGCGACCCTGCCGTCCTCGTCGTGGCCCACGACCAGCCGGTGCGTGCCCTCGGCCACCGCCGCGAGGTGCTTGACCAGCGCGGGCCGTATGTCGTCGGCGGTGACCGGCGGGACGAAGCCGACGGCGCCGCCCGCGTTGCTGACCTCGGTCCAGAGTTCGAGGAGTCCGTCGCGCAGGGCCGGGTCGACGACGGGATCGACAGTGAAGGTAAGGGCCATGGACAGAGGCTACCTATTACTCCGCCGAGTCGACAACCATGCGGGCCCCCGCCTCTTGCGGCGCCCCACAACGGCGCGAGCCCCGGTCCACCGGGACCGGGGCTCACCTCGTGAAGCGCCGTGAAGCGCCGCGAAGCGTGTGACCGCGTAGCGCCTCCCGCAGGACCGCGTCAGACGCGCATCGCCTGCGGCGACTCGCGCAGGTCCGCGTCCGGGCCCGGGTACTCCCGGATGATCTCGTAGCGCGTGTTGCGCTCGACCGGGCGGAAGCCGGCTTCCCGGATGAGCTCCAGGAGGTCTTCCCGGCCCAGCTTGTTCGGGGTGCCGTAGTTGTCGGCGTCGTGCGTGATCTTGTACTCGACCACCGAGCCGTCCATGTCGTCCGCTCCGTGCTGCAGCGCGAGCTGGGCGGTCTGCACGCCGTGCATCACCCAGAAGACCTTCACGTGCGGCACGTTGTCGAACAGCAGGCGGGAGACCGCGAAGGTCTTGAGCGCCTCGGCGCCCGTCGCCATCGTCGTGCGCGCCTGGAGCTTGTTGCGGACCTTGCCGTCCTGCATGTCCACGAAGTCGTGCTGGTAGCGCAGCGGGATGAAGACCTGGAAACCGCCGGTCTCGTCCTGGAGCTCGCGCAGCCGCAGCACGTGGTCCACGCGGTGGCGCGGCTCCTCGATGTGCCCGTAGAGCATGGTCGAGGGGGTCTTGAGGCCCTTGGAGTGGGCCAGGCGGTGGATGCGCGACCAGTCTTCCCAGTGGGTGCGGTGGTCCACGATGTGCTGGCGGACCTCCCAGTCGAAGATCTCCGCGCCGCCGCCGGTCAGCGACTCCAGACCGGCCTCGATCAGCTCGTCCAGGATGTCGGAGGCCGACATGCCGGAGATCGTCTCGAAGTGGTGGATCTCGGTGGCCGTGAACGCCTTGAGCGAGACGTTCGGCAGCGCCTCCTTGAGCGCGGAGAGCGAGCGCGGGTAGTAGCGCCACGGCAGGGTCGGGTGCAGGCCGTTGACGATGTGCAGTTCGGTGAGGTTCTCGTTCTCCATGGCCTTGGCCAGGCGGACGGCTTCCTCGATGCGCATCGTGTACGCGTCCTTCTCGCCCGGCTTGCGCTGGAACGAGCAGTACGCGCAGGACGCGGTGCACACGTTGGTCATGTTGAGGTGGCGGTTGACGTTGAAGTGGACGACGTCACCGTTCTTGCGCGTGCGCACCTCGTGGGCGAGGCCGCCGAGCCAGGCCAGGTCGTCGGACTCGTAGAGGGCGATGCCGTCCTCACGGGTCAGCCGCTCGCCGGAACGGACCTTCTCCTCCAGCTCACGCTTGAGCCCAGCGTCCATGCCGGTCCTCTCCTCTGTGTGTCCTGCTCTGTCCTGCACTGCCGTGCCCTGATTCCGGTTGCCCCGCCACCTGGCGGTGGATGGCTGCAACCGCCACCCACCGTACTCTCAGCCCTCCTCGGGCAGTTCCCCGACCCGGTTCTCCCACTTGGTGGAGAGCACGATGGTGGTGCGGGTGCGGGAGACGCCCTTGGTGCCGGAGAGCTTGCGGATGATCTTCTCCAGGCCGTCCACGTCGTTGGCGCGCACCTTCAACATGAAGGAGTCGTCGCCCGCGATGAACCAGCAGTCCTCGATCTCGGCGAGGTCGCGCAGCCGGCGGGCCACGTCCTCGTGGTCGGCCGCGTCCGAGAGCGAGATGCCGATCAGGGCGGTGACGCCGAGGCCGAGCGAGGCCGCGTTCACGGTCGCGCGGTAGCCCGTGATCACGCCCGCCGTCTCCAGGCGGTTGATGCGGTCGGTGACGCTGGGGCCGGAGAGGCCCACAAGACGGCCCAGCTCCGCGTACGAGGCACGGCCGTTTTCCCGGAGTGCCTGGATGAGCTGCCTGTCCACCGTGTCCATTACGTGGAGCCTTCCATTATTCGGCGATTCTGCGACTCTAGGTATAGAATCTAAGGCACACAGGGGTCAACGCCCTGCGAAATCTTTCATCAGATCAAAGACGATCTTCAGGAGTGGTTCACCGTGTACACGATCGAGATGGCCTACGCGCACATGCGACAGCTCCAGGAGCTGGCCAACCGATCCCGCACCGACCAGCCGTCCGCCGCGCACCGCGTCGACAAGATGCGCAAGCCGCGCACCGACAAGAAGCGCTAGCCACCGCTCGCCTCCCGGGGAGCCCGGGAACCTCCGAGCTCCCCCTCCCACCGGCGGTACAGCCGGTGCGGCACGCCTGCCGCATCCAGCACCCGCCCCGCGACGAAGTCCACCAGGTCCTGGATGTGCGTCGCACCCGAGTAGAACGCCGGAGAGGCGGGCAGCACGACCGCGCCCGCCTCGTCCAGCGCCACCAGCTGCTTCAAGGTCTGCCCGTTCAGCGGGGTCTCCCGTACCGCGACCACCAGCCGGCGCCGCTCCTTGAGCGTCACGCTCGCGACGCGCTGGAGCAGGTCCTTCGACAGTCCCAGCGCGACCCCCGCCACGCACGCCGTGGACGCGGGCACGATGAGCATCCCCTTCGCCGGGTACGAGCCCGAGCTCGGGCCGGCGGCCAGGTCCCCGGCACCCCAGTAGCGCACGTCGTCCAGTGCCGGCGGGGCGAAACTGCCCGGCTTGCCGTCCGCCCCGCGTTCCAGCCAGTGGGCGAGGTCCTCGCGCCAGTGCGCGTCACGGAACGCGATGCCGGTTTCGTCCAGCAGGGTGAGCCGCGAGGCCCGGCTCACCACCAGGTCGACGCTTTCCCCCGCTGCGAGGAGCCCGCGGAGCACCGCCGCCGCGTACGGCGTCCCGGACGCCCCGGAAACCCCGACCACCCACGGGGTGCGCTTGCCGTCAGTCATGACTCCGAGACTATCCGGCCACCGCGAGCGGGCACGGAGTAAGGTGCCCGGACGTTCAAAGGGTGGACACGAAAGACGGGGGGTGTCGCCGTGAGCCGGCTGCGCGAGGGGCACGAGGGTTACGGGGTACGGCCGGGCGGCGACGCGGAGGCGGAGGGGTGGAGCCGGGCCGAGCGGGCCAAGGCCGCCGCGAAGCTGATGCTGGGCTGGGTCGCCCTGCTGTGGCTGATCGAGGCGGTGGACTACGCCACGGGCCACGCACTGGACGCGTACGGGATCGCCGCCCGCGAGGCCGACGGGCTGAGCGGGATACCCCTGGCCCCGTTCCTGCACTTCGGCTTCGACCACGTGGCGTCCAACAGCCTGCCGCTGCTGGTGCTGGGCTTCGTCACCGCCCTCGGCGGCATACGCCGCTTCCTCACGCTGTCGGCCGTCATCACCCTCGCCGACGGCCTCGCGGTCTGGCTGGTATCGCCCTCCCACACCGTCACCGCCGGCGCCTCGGGCCTGATCTTCGGCCTCTTCGGGTACCTGCTGGTGCGCGGCTTCGTGGAGCGCAGGCCGCTGGGGGTGGTGACCGGGCTGTGCATAGCCGCCGTCTGGGGCACCACGTTCCTGTCGGGGATCCTGCCCACCGACGCCATCGTCAGTTGGCAGGCCCACCTCTTCGGGCTCCTCGCGGGCGTGGCGGCGGCATTCATGTTCCGCCGCAGCAGCTCTTAGAGGACGCTTAGGCCCGCAGAGGACGGTCAGAGCGTCAGGCCCCGCGCGGCGAGGTCCAGGACGGCGCAGACGAAGAGCGCGATCCCGATGAAACCGTTCACCGTGAAGAAGGCCCGGTTCAGCCGGGACAGGTCGTGCGGCGTGACGATCGTGTGCTCGTAGAGGAACGCGGCCACGACGATCACCAGGCCCGCCCAGAAGAACGGCCCCGCATCCGTCATGACGGCGTACCAGGCGAGCAGCCCGGTGGTCACGGCGTGCGCGCCGCGCGCACCCCACAGCGCGGCCGGGATGCCGAAGCGGGCCGGGACGGACTTCACGCCCTCCGCACGGTCGGCGGCCACGTCCTGGCAGGCGAAGATCAGGTCGAAACCGCCGATCCACACGCCGACGGCGAGACCGAGCACCACCGCGTCCCAGGACCACGTGCCGGTGATCGCCAGCCAGGCCCCGACCGGGCCCATCGCCTGGGCCACGCCCAGGATGGCGTGCGGGAAGTTCGTGAACCGCTTGCCGTACGGGTAGACCACCATCGGGATCACCGCCAGCGGCGCCAGCGCCAGGCACAGCGGGTTCAGCAGCGCCGCCGAGCCGAGGAAGACGGCCAGCGCTATCCCGGCCCCGGTCCAGGCGGAGCGCACGGACACCGCGCCGGTGACGAGTTCTCGCCCGGCGGTGCGGGGATTGCGGGCGTCGATCTCACGGTCGATGATCCGGTTGGCGGCCATCGCGAAGGTCCGCAGGCCCACCATGCAGATCGTGACGAGCAGCAGCTTGACCCAGTGCATCGTCCCGTCGAGCCGGAACATGGCGGTCAGGGCGGCGATGTAGGCGAAGGGCAGCGCGAAGACCGAGTGCTCGATCATCACCAGCCGCAGGAACGCCTTGACCCTGCCGGGCGCCTGCGGCGCGGGACCGGGACCGACCACCCCGTCGGCCGTCGTCATCACGCGAGGCTCCCGCGGAAGTCTTCGAGATCGGCGCGGAGCGCGTCGGTGTCCACGGGCGGGATCTCCAGCGTGAGCGGGGACGGTTCCTCGCCCTCCGGCGGGGTGATGGTGGAGACGAAGCGGCATCCCCCGCCGGCCTGGCCCGGGTAGCCCTGGAGGCGCAGCACCTGGCCCGCGCCGACGAGGAACGGCCCGGTGTCGAAGGACAGCTCGGCCAGCAGACGGTCGGCGAAGTCCTCTGCCTCCGCGTCCCGCATGCCCGGCAGCTCGAAGCCGCCGCCCTCGCCGGTCCCGTCCTCCCACATCAGGGCCCAGACGTTGCCGGGTCCCGCGAACTCCTCGGGCGTGACGCCGGCTTGTCCGGCCGCCTCGCGGACCTCGGGGTCGGCCGGGTCCAGGCGCGGACGCAGGACGGCGACGTAGGCCGTGTCGGTGCCGATGAAGAGGGCGGGTCCGCCCATAGCGGTGCTCACAGGCCGTACTCCTTCCAGCGGCTGTCCACGAGGGCGGCCGTCGCGGGGTCGGACTCGACCATGTCGGGCCAGCCCCCGTCGCGCGTGTAGCCCTCCTCGGGCAGCTTCTTCGTCGCGTCGATGCCGGCCTTGCCGCCCCAGAACTGCTGGTAGGAGGCGTGGTCGAGGTGGTCGACCGGACCTTCCACGACGGTGAGGTCACGGCTGTAGTCCGTGTTGCCCAGCGCCCGCCAGGACACCTCGTGCAGGTCGTGGACGTCGCAGTCCTTGTCCACCACGATGATCAGCTTGGTCAGCGACATCATGTGCGCGCCCCAGATGGCGTGCATGACCTTCTGGGCGTGCTTGGGGTACTTCTTGTCGATCGAGACGATCGCGCAGTTGTGGAAGCCGCCCGACTCGGGGAGGTGGTAGTCCACGATGTCCGGCACGATGATCTTGAGCAGGGGCAGGAAGAAGCGTTCCGTCGCGCGTCCCAGCGGACCGTCCTCGGTCGGCGGGCGGCCGACCACGATCGACTGGAGGAGCGGGCGCTTGCGCATCGTCACGCAGTCGATCGTGAGCGCCGGGAAGGGCTCCTGCGGGGTGTAGAAGCCGGTGTGGTCGCCGAATGGCCCCTCCGGCAGCATCTCGCCCGGCTCCAGCCAGCCCTCGATGACGACTTCGGCGTTCGCGGGCACCTGGAGCGGGACCGTCTTGCAGTCGACCATCTCGATGCGCTTGCCCGCGACGAACCCGGCGAACAGGTACTCGTCGATGTCACCCGGAAGCGGCGCGGTGGACGCGTACGTCACCGCCGGCGGGCAGCCGAAGGCGATCGCGACCGGCAGCCGCTCGCCGCGCGCGGCGGCGACCGCGTAGTGGTTGCGGCTGTCCTTGTGGATCTGCCAGTGCATGCCGATGGTGCGCTTGTCGTGGCGCTGGAGGCGGTACAGGCCGAGGTTGCGCACGCCCGTCTCCGGGTGCTTGGTGTGCGTCAGGCCGAGGTTGAAGAAGGAGCCGCCGTCCTTGGGCCAGGTGAACAGGGCCGGGAGCAGGTCGAGGTCGACGTCGTCGCCGGTGAGGACGACCTCCTGGACGGGGGCGGAGTCGCCCTTCACCTTCTTCGGCGGTACGTGCACCATCGAGCCGAGCTTGCCGAACGCCTCGCGGACGCCGATGAAGCCCTGGGGCAGCTCGGGCTTGAGGAGACCGCCGATCTTGTCGCTGATCTCCGCGTACGACGTGAGGCCGAGGGCCTTGAGCAGCCGGCGGTCGGTCCCGAAGACGTTCATGGCGAGCGGCATCGCCGAGCCCTTGACGTTCTCGAAGAGCAGCGCGGGCCCGCCCGCCTTGTTGACCCTGTCGACGATCTCCCCGACCTCCAGACAGGGGTCGACTTCGGCCTTGATGCGCTTGAGGTCGCCCTCCCGCTCCAGAGCCCGGAGCAGCGAGCGGAGATCGTCGTAAGCCATGGGGCCCAGTATCCGTCACCTACTACCCTGGGGGCGTCACCGGGGCTCCGCGTGGGCCCGCCGCCACTGCCTGGGAGTCGGTCCCGCACCGTGCTGCGCTACCTGCCGTTCCTGCTGATCATCGCGCTGACCATCTACGCCTTCATCGACTGCCTGAACACGCCGGAGGAGGAGGTCAAGCACCTGCCGAAGGTGGTGTGGGTGCTGATCATCCTGCTGTTCTCGATCGTCGGGCCGGTGGTGTGGCTGTTCGCGGGCAGGACCCGGGCGGCGGCCGGCGGCGGGCGGGTCCGCCGCAGCGACTGGGTGGCGCCGGACGACAACCCGGAGTTCCTGCGGTCCCTGCGCGAAGAGCGCGAAAGGGGCCGTGACGGGGACCGTGACAAGGGCCGCGGCAAGGACAAAGACAAGGACAAGGACGCCGACAACGAGTGACGGCCGTGCCGCTCAGGGCCGTCTGGTGAGGGGCCGCGCGTAGGACTCGCGCAGCTCCGCACGGCGGCCCTCGGTCCAGGTGCCGCCCGGGCCCGTCAGCGCCGATTCGAGGAGTTCGAAGTGCTGGTGCCAGTCCGCGAGGACGCCCGGCGGGTCGGCGCCCGGCCCCTCGCGCTCGTTCAGGAACCGGATCACCGTGGAGTCGGTGCCGACCGGCTCCAGGTGGAAGCGGATCCGGCCGAGGCCGCCGAGGGTGTACTCCACGACCCGTTCGACGTCCCAGGCGGTGATCCGGCCGGACGCCGCGGGGCCGCCGTCGAGCGGGCGCAGGGTGACGGCTCCGTCGAGGTGCCGCTCCAGGACCTCCGCCTCGCCCAGCCAGCGGCGCAGCCCGTCCGCCGTGGTCAGCGCGGGCCACAGGCCCTCGTAGGAGCACGGCAGGTGCGGTTCGAAGCGGATCAGCCGGCGGTCCTCGGCGCGGCTCTCGCTGGTGCCATGGCTCACAGGAGACATGACACCAGCGTCCCACTGCCGCCGGTCAGACGCCCGCGTACGAGTGCTTGCCGTTGAGCAGGATGTTCACGCCGTAGTAGTTCCAGATCCAGCAGGCGAAGGCGAAGAGCGCCAGGTAGGCGGCCTTGCGGCCCTTCCAGCCCGCCGTGGCCCGCGCGTGCAGGTAGCAGGCGTACGCCACCCAGGTCACGAAGGACCAGACCTCCTTGGGGTCCCAGCCCCAGTAGCGGCCCCACGCGTCGCCGGCCCAGATCGAGCCCGCGATGATCGTGAACGTCCACAGCGGGAAGAACGCCGCGTTGAGCCGGTACGAGAACTTGTCGAGCGTGGCGGCCGAGGGCAGGCGCTCCATGACCGAGGTCGCGAACCGGCCCGGCTGCACGCCGCGCTCCAGCCGGGCCTCGTACCCGTCGCGGAACAGGTACAGCAGCGTGCCCGTCGCACCGATGTAGAAGACGGCGCCGCAGATGATGGCGGTCGAGACGTGGATCCACAGCCAGTACGAGTGCAGGGCCGGGACCAGCTGGTCGCTCGCCGTGTACAGCCAGGTGGTGGCGATGCCCAGGTCCAGCAGGACGCTCGTGACCAGGATCAGACCCATCCAGCGGACGTTCTTCTTGAGCAGCAGCAGGATCAGGTACGCGCCGACGGCCACCGTGGAGAAGGTGAGCGAGAACTCGTACATGTTGCCCCAGGGGGCCCGCTTGACCGAGGTCGCGCGCGCGACGACACCGGCCGCCTCGATGACGAACGCGAGCGCGGTCAGGGAAACCGCGATCCGCCCGTACAGGTCGCCCTGCTCGGTGCCGCCGGCGGCGCCGGGGCCGTCCGGGACGTCGCGGGTGCCGGCGGCGGAACGGGTGACGACCTTCGGCCGGTCGAGGACGGCGGTGCCCCCCTTGCCGCGCACCTGCACGGCCGGGGCCTCGGCGGCCCGGGCGTTCCCGGTCAGCGCGGCGGCCGTACGGCCGACCTTGCTGCGGCTGCCGAAGATCCACTCGGCGATGTGGGCGAGGAAGGCGAGCGTGTAGACCGCCATCGACGAATAGACCAGGTAGTTGCTGATCTGGGCCAGGTTCTCATTGGCCTCGGCTGCGAGCGGCGTCATCCGCGCTCCCCTTCAACGTTTTCCTTGACAGGTCGGTCGGGCGCCGTGGGCGCCTGCTGGTGGAGCGCGGCGGCGAGCGCGGCCAGCTCCTCCGGGAGCTTGGTGGACTCGCTGCGGCCGAGGGCCGCCATCTCCACGACGGTCACCCCGTCCTCTCCCGCGGTCGCCCGGACCCAGATCCGGCGGCGCTGGATGAACAGGGAGCCGGCCAGGCCGCCGATGGCGGCGATCGCGCCCGCGAGGGCGAGGCCGCTGCCGGGCTGGTGGGTGATCGAGAAAGTGGCCCAGCGCTCGATGCCCTCGAACTTCACGGTGCCCGCGCCGCCCGGCAGGGTCATCGTCTCCCCGGGCAGCATCTTCTGCTTGAACAGCTGGCCCGAGTCGTCCTTGAACATCTGCATCTTCGACGTGTCGAGCTGGTAGACGTTCTGCGGCAGACCCGAGTCCACGCCGAGGCTGCCGTGCCAGGCGCTGAGCATGAGCGCCGGGAAGTCCAGGTCGGGGAACTGGGAGAACATCGTCCCCTTGCCCTCGCCCGCGTACGTCGGCACGAACATGGCGCCGAAGCCGAGCTGTTCCTTCTTGCCGTCCTTGTCCTTGTATCCGTCGGTGACCTTGATGGCACCGGAGGACGTGAGGTTGGAGTCCTGCGGCAGCATCGGCACGGCGTCCTTGAAGATCACCTTGCCGGTGGGGTCGGTCACCGAGACGACCGGCGCGTAGCCGTGGCCGAGGAGGTAGACCTTGGAGCCGTCGACCTCCAGCGGCTTGTTGACCTCGATCTCGCGCTTGTGCGGCGCGCCGTCGGCCCCCTCGCGGAAGGTGACGTACGCCTTGAAGTCGCGCGCGGTGCCCTTCTGCGGGCCGGTCTTCGCGTACGAGGCGTCGAACCGGTCCAGGGTGAAGGAGAACGGCGGGAGGTCGTCGGGGGTGAAGAAGGACCCGGACTTGAAGTCGTCGTACTGGGTGAGCGTGTTGGAGAAGCCCTTGCCGCGCAGGACGAGCTTGCCGCCCTCGGACTTGTAGAGCTGCCCCCAGGCGAAGGCCACCAGCATGACGATGAGGGCGATGTGGAAGACCAGGTTCCCGGCCTCGCGCAGGTAGCCCTTCTCGGCGGCCACGGAGCTCGCGCCCGTCTCGGTGCGGAAGCGGCTGCCGCCCAGTACCTTCCCGGCCGCCGCGATGACCTCGTCGGCGGGCTTGTCCGTACGCCACGTCGTGTACGCGGGCAGCCGGTCGAGCCGCTTGGGGGCGCGGGGCGGGCGGCCGCGGAGCTGGCCGACGAACTGCCAGGAGCGGGGCAGGATGCAGCCGATCAGCGAGACGAACAGCAGCAGGTAGATCGCGGAGAACCACACCGAGCTGTAGACGTCGAAGAGCTGGAGCTTCTCGGCGACCGTCACCCAGGAGGCGTGCTCGCGCTTCCAGGTGGCGACCTTCATCGCGTCGACCTGGGTCTGCGGGATGAGGGAGCCCGGGATGGAGGCGAGGGAGAGCAGGAACAGCAGGATCAGCGCCACCCGCATGGAGGTGAGCTGGCGCCAGAACCAGCGCAGCCAGCCGAGCACGCCGATGCCCACGGGGCCGCCGGGGGCGTCCTCCAGGGGGGCGGTGGACAGCTGCGCTCCGGCGGCGGCGTCGTCGTCGACGCGCGCGGACGCGGAGGATTGCTGGGACGCCTCGGGGGACGCCTTGTCGGTCGTACTCATGTCCGTGTAGTCCTCAGATCCCCACCGTGAAGCCGTTGGTCCAGCTCTGCATGTCGCTGATGAGCGTGCCCCACCAACCTGTGACGAGGAGCAGTCCGGTGACGATCAGCATGCCGCCGCCGATCCGCATCACCCACGCATAGTGCTGCTTCACCCAGCCGAACGCGCCGAGCGCCTTGCGGAACGCGAGCGCCGTGAGGATGAACGGCACCCCCAGGCCCAGGCAGAACACGGTGGTCAGCAGGGCGCCGCGGCCCGCGGTCGCCTGGTCGATGGAGAGCGTGTTGACGGCGGCGAGGGTCGGACCCATGCAGGGGGTCCATCCGACGCCGAAGAGTACGCCGAGCAGCGGCGCGCCGATGAGACCGGCGGCCGGCTTCTTGTGGAAGCGGAACTCGCGCATCGTCACGCCGGGGATCGCGCCCATGAAGAACAGGCCGAGCACGATCACCAGGCCGCCGAGGACCCGGGCTATGACGTCCTTGTTCTCGGCGAGGGTGTCCCCGAAGTAGCCGAAGAGCGCCCCCGTCGAGACGAAGACCGCCGTGAAGCCGAGGACGAACAGGCTCGCGCCGGCCAGCATCCGGCCGCGCCGGGCCTCGGCGAGGTCGGCGCCGCCCACTCCCGTCACGTAGGAGAGGTAGCCGGGGACCAGCGGCAGCACGCAGGGCGAGAAGAAGGAGACCAGGCCGGCCAGGAGCGAGAGGGGCAGCGCGAGCAGCAGCGCCCCGTTGAGGACGGTGGTGTTCACGCCGGTCGCCCCGGCGGCGAGGAGGTGGAGCCCGGTGACCACGCCGGTCACTTCTCCGCGAGCAGCGGGTCGATCATCGAGCGCAGCTGGGTCTCGTTGAGCGCGACCAGCGTGCGGGCGGCGATCTTGCCCTCCTTGTCGAGGACGACCGTGGAGGGGATCGACTGCGGGTTGAGCGTGCCCTTGGGGAAGCGCAGGATCAGCCGGCCGTCGGGGTCGTAGAGGCTCGGGTAGGTGATCCCGAAGTTCTCCTCGAAGGCGGCGGCGTTCTGCTTGCTGTTGTCGCGGATGTTCAGGCCGACGAAGGCGACGTCCTTGCCGGCGTCGGTCAGCTCCTTCGACACCTTCGCGAAGTACGGGGCCTCGGCCCGGCAGGGCGGGCACCAGGAGCCCCAGACGTTGAGGACGACGACCTTGCCCTTGAGGGCGGTCGTGTCGAGCGTCTTGCCGTCGACGGTCTCGCCGTCGAGCTTGGGTGCCTGGGTCCGCTCGCCCTTGGCGACGGTGGAGATGCCGCCGGCGCCCGCGACGTAGTTCCCGCCGGCGGAACCGGAGGGTTTGCTGCTGCCCGAATCGCCGCACGCCGTAAGGGTCAGGGCGCTCGCGAGGGTCATCGCGGTCAGCAGGCTGACGCGGCCGCTGGTCGAGCGGCGGCGGGGGGCTTGGCCAAGGCTCATGTGAAAAGTTTCGCATGACCGATTTGCGGATCTTCCGCGCCCCCCGGGCGTGTGTTAAGCCGCTGGTCAGCTGAGGGTGAGGTAGGTGCGCCAGCCACCGGCCGGCTGCTGACCGGGGGCGAGGGTGCGCAGCTTGGCCAGCAGGCGGGGGTCCTGGACGTCGAGCCAGTCGGCGAACTGCCGGAAGGATACGAGCCTTACATCCTTTTTGTCCGCAATGCCCTTGAGGGCTTCCTCGACGGCGTCCATGTAGATCCCGCCGTTCCACTCCTCGAAATGGTTTCCGATGAACAGGGGCGCGCGGTTGGTCTCGTACGCCCGCCGGAAACCCCCCAGGTAGGCGTCCGTGGCCTGGGTGCGCCAGGCGGGGTAGTTGCCGGGAACGCCCTTGGTGGTGTTGACGGACTGGTTCGCCAGGATGTTGTAGTCCATCGACAGCACCTCGAACGAGTGCCCGGGGAAGGGCATCGACTGGAGGGGCAGGTCCCACAGGCCCTCCCGCTTCTGCGGCCACCGCTGGTCGCCGCCGGGCGAGGAGGCGTCGTAGCGCCAGCCCAGCTCGCGGGCCGTGGGCAGCAGGCCGTCCTGGCCGAGCAGGCAGGGGGTGCGGGCGCCGACCAGCTCCTTGCCGTAGTCGAAGGGCAGCGGTTCGAGGTCGGTGAACCCGGTGTTCGTGCGCCAGTTGGTGACGAAGGACACGGCCTGCTCGATCTCGCTCCGCCAGTCCTGCGGGCTCCAGTGGGCGACGGAGCCGGACCCGGAGCAGAAGTGGCCGTTGAAGTGGGTGCCCACCTCGTGGCCGTCCAGCCAGGCCTGGCGCACATGGGTGAGGGTGGCGCGGATGTGCTCGTCGCTGAGGTAGCCGATGTCGGAGGCGCCCACGGGGTTGCCGGGCGGCCGGTAGAGCTCCCTCTTGGACTCGGGCAGCAGGTAGAGCCCGGAGAGGAAGAAGGTCATGGCCGCGCCGTGGTCCTTGGCGGCCTTGAGGAAGCGCGGGAAGAGGCCGTTGCCCACCTCGCCGGCGCCGTCCCAGCTGAACACCACGAACTGGGGCGGGGTCTCGCCCGGCTGGAGCGGTACGGGGGCGGCGGGCTGGTGCGGCTGCGGGCCGGTGTCGGCGGTGGAGCCGTCACCGAGCAGCTTGACCGGGGGCGGACCGGGCTCGGGCTCGCGGGTCGGGCCCGGGGCGCCCTGGCCGGGCGAGCTGCCGCCGCATCCGGCGAGGCCGGCCGCTGCGGCGCCAAGTCCGAGGCCGAGCAACGCCCTTCGGCTGTAGTCGCGCACATCGCTCATGAAATGTCATACAAACCGACATTCAGGCGGGGTGGGAGGGCGACACGGCTCCCCCCGGAACGGCTTGTACGAAAATAGGCCAACTCTTGGCACATTCCAGGCCGAGCGGGCCCGGACCGACGGCCGGGACGGCGCCGGGCGGGGGCCGGAGCGCCGGGCGGGCGGCGGGCGGGCGGCGGAAGCCGGGACGGCGCCGGGCGGGCGGGGGCCGGAGCCCCGTACCGCCCGGCCGGGGCCCTACGCGCCGAAGGCCTTCGACTTCCCCTTCACCGGCTTGGCGCCCGCCAGCAGATGCGCCGGGACCAGGTCCCGGGCCGGCTCGCTGTAGCCCACCGACACCAGCGCGTCGCCCCGGAACGTGAACGACGTCAGCGACGCCAGCGTGCACTGACGGCGGCGCGGGTCGTGCCACAGACGCCGCTTCTCCGCGAAGCTGCGCACGATCCAGATCGGCAGCTGGTGGCTGACCGCCACCGCCTCGTGCCCGCGCGCCGCGTCACGCGCCGCCTCCAGCGCGCTCATCATCCGCACGACCTGCTCGACGTACGGCTCGCCCCAGGACGGCTTGAACGGGTTCGTCAGGTGCTTCCAGTTCGCCGGCTTGCGAAGCGCCCCGTCACCGACCCCGAAGGTCTTGCCCTCGAAGACGTTCCCCGCCTCCAGCAGGCGCGCGTCGGTCGCCACGTCCAGCCCGTGCGCCTTGGCGACCGGCTCGGCCGTCTCCTGCGCCCGCTCCAGCGGGGAGGACACGACGTACGTGATGTCCCGCGACTGGAGGTGCTCCGCGACCCGCTCGGCCATCTGCCGGCCCAGCTCGGACAGGTGGTAGCCGGAACGGCGGCCGTAGAGCACGCCGTCCGGGTTGTGCACCTCTCCGTGCCGCATCAGGTGGACGACGGTGATCTCACCCGGCGTGCTGCTGCTCATGCGGTGGCCTCCGCGGCGGCGCGGGCGGCGGCGGGCAGGGCGGCGGCGATGCGCTCGACGGCCCGCTCGTCGTGGGCGGTGGACACGAACCACGACTCGAACGCCGACGGCGGCAGGTAGACGCCCTGCGCCAGCATCGAGTGGAAGAACCCGTTGAAGCGGAAGGCGTCCTGCTTCTTCGCGTCGTCGTAGTTCTTCACCTCGTCCTCGGTGAAGAACACCGAGAACATGTTGGAGGCGGTCTGCAGCCGGTGCGCGACGCCCTCCTTGGTCAGCGCCTCGGTGACCAGCTGCCGGATCTGCTTCGACACGGCGTCGACCTTGTCGTACGCCGCCTCGTCCAGCAGGCGCAGCTGCGCGAGACCGGCGGCGGTGGCGACCGGGTTACCGGAGAGCGTGCCCGCCTGGTAGACCGGGCCGGCCGGGGCCAGGTGGCCCATCACGTCGGCGCGGCCGCCGAACGCCGCGGCCGGGAAGCCGCCGCCCATGACCTTGCCGAAGGTCATCAGGTCCGGCTTGACCCCGTCGACCCCGTACCAGCCGGCGCGGGAGGTACGGAAGCCCGTCATCACCTCGTCGGAGATGTAGAGGGCGCCGTTCTCGCGGCACAGGTCGGCCAGGCCCTGGTTGAAGCCCTCGCCGGGGGTGACGACGCCCATGTTGCCGGGCGCGGCCTCCGTGATCACACAGGCGATCTCGCCGGGGTGCGCGGCGAACGCCGCCCGGACCGCCTCCAGGTCGTTGTAGGGGAGCACGATCGTGTCGCCGGCCTGCGCGCCCGTGACACCCGGGGTGTCGGGGAGCGCGAAGGTCGCGAGCCCGGAACCGGCCGAGGCCAGCAGGGCGTCGACGTGGCCGTGGTAGCAGCCGGCGAACTTGACGACCTTGGCGCGGCCGGTGAAACCGCGGGCCAGCCGGATCGCCGACATGGTCGCCTCGGTGCCGGAGGACACCAGGCGCACCTGCTCGACGGGTTCGATGCGCGCCACGATCTCCTCGGCGAGCGCGACCTCGCCCTCGCCCGGCGTACCGAAGGACGTGCCGCGGGCGACGGCGGCCTGGACCGCCTCGATCACGGCGGGGTGGGAATGGCCGAGGATCATCGGTCCCCACGAGCAGACCAGGTCGACGTACTCGCGGCCGTCGGCATCGGTCAGATACGGACCGGTACCAGACACCATGAACCTGGGCGTACCCCCCACGGCGCGGAAGGCGCGCACGGGAGAGTTCACGCCGCCGGGCGTCACTACGGACGCGCGCGTAAACAGGTTCTGCGAGACTGGGGCTTCATACGGATACGGGTAGCTCACACCAGCCATGGTCTCAGAGGCCGCGACAGACTTGCGGACGGGCGTTTCACCGCGCCACCCCGGGGGAGGTCACTGCCATGATGATCAGGCTGCGTGGCGGGGGCCGCGGGGCCGGGGCAGGCAATACCAGTCGGGTGGAGATATGCAACGCGGTGGTGGACCGGGCGAGGGTACGGACGGCCTGGACCCGCAGCGCGCCCGTGATGCCCGCCGTCGAGGCAAGCACCGGCGGCGCGGCACCGAGGCCGCCGATGCGGCACCCGAACCGATCATGCCGCCGGACGCGCTGCCCAAGGGGCGTGGCATGGGGGTGACCTACAAGTACTTCGGCGCCCCGGACGGCGCGACGGCGGCGCGGGTGCCCGTGACCATGCGGCCGGAGGAGCTCGGCGGGGACGAGCTGGGCATGGGCGGTCTGTTCACCAAGATCAAGCCGGAGACCATGGCCGCGATGGTCCTGACCGGCATCGAGGGCATACCCCTGCACAAGGTGCCCCCGCTGGAACTGGTCGTCCTGCACCCCGACTACGCGGTGGTCAAGCTCCCGATGACGGTGGTCGACCCGCTGCGCGGCGTCGGCGAGGAGTCGGTCGGCGCGGCGGCCTTCATCTGGTCCACGGTCCCCGACCGCGGGGGGCCGAGCGACGCGTTCAACGTCTACCAGCTCCTGCACGAGTGGCAGGACTTCTCCCACCGCCTCCACGAGGCGGGCCACCAGGCGTACTGCCTCGTCTGGCCATGACGCACCCGCACCCGTCGTGGGGCCCGGCCGGTTGTGAGGCCCGGCCGTTGTGAGGCCCGGCCCGTTGTGAGGCCCGGCCCGTTGTGAGGCCCGGCCGTTGTGGGGCCCGGCCGTCGTGGGGCCCGGCCGTCGTGGGGCCCGGCCTCACCCGGCCAGGATCTTGAGGGCGCGCTCGCGCAGCGGGGCCAGCCGGACGCGGGGGGCGCCGTTGTGGACGGCGTTGGTGACGATGACCACGTACCGGCCGGTGGCGGGGGCGAGGTAGAGGCTCGTCCCGGTGAAGCCGTGGTGGTAGGCCACCGTGCCGCCGGCGGCGAGGACCCAGCCCAGGCCCCGGTAGAGGCCGGGCTCGATCTCCGCCTGGGGGGCCAGGCTCTCGCGCAGCCACAGGGTGAGCGGGCTGGTCTCGTGCGGGTCCCCGTGGCCTCCCAGCAGGTGCTCGGCGTACGTGGCGAGGTCGGCTGCGGGCGCGAAGACCCCGGCGTGGCCCGCGACCCCGCCCATCGTCGCGGCGTTCTCGTCGTGCACCACGCCCCACAGGCGGTCGTGGCCGTCGGGGTGCTCGGTCGGCGCGACGTCGGGGGCCTGGGCGATCGGGCCGTAGCCGGTGCGGCCCATGCCCAGCTCGGCCCAGAAGTCGGCGGCCAGGCGGTCCAGCGGCCGGCCGGTGACGTGGGCGAGGGAGAGGCCGAGCAGGATGTAGCCGCGGTTGACGTAGCGGTGGGTGCCCGGCAGGTTCTCCATCAGCTCGTGGCAGATCAGCTCGTGCAGCGGCCTGGAGGTGAGGTCGTAGAGGTCGAGGCGGGTCGCGGCCTGGAGGCCGCCGGTGTGCGACAGCAGCTGGCGCATGGTGGCCTCACCGCTGGGCATCAGGCCCTCCATCGGCGGCAGGTACGCCCGGACCGGGGTGTCGAGGTCGAGCAGCCCGTCGGCGACGGCGCGGCCGACGAGCGGCCAGGTCGCCGTGACCTTCGTCAGCGAGGCCAGGTCGTAGACCGTGTTCTCGTCGGGGGCCTTGGGGTTGGTGTACGGGGAGACGACCCCCGCGGAGATCACGGTCCGCTCCCCCGCGGCGGTGCCGCAGACGAGGACGCCGCCGGGGGTGGCACGGGCGGCGACGATCTCGTCCAGCGTGTCCCGCAGCCCGTGGGTCTCGGCGGTCGTGAACGGTACGGCCTGTGTCATCTCTGCCTCCGGGTGGTGCGGTGCGGTGGTGATCTCGGCACTTAGCGTGGCCAGAGCCGGTCCGGGCCGCCCGTCGCCGCGCCGGACCGTGCGCCGGGTCCCCCGGGCGGGTGGCTTCCGTACGCTCCCGGGCGCGCCCGGAGCCGTTGCCCGGGGCGGGCAGAGCCGTTGCCCGGCGCGCCCGGAGCCGGTGCCCGGCGGAGGCGCGGGCGTCCGGGGCCGATGCCCGCGGGCGGGTGCGCGGCTCAGCGGCGCAGGGCGGTCTCCCGGCGCGCCCGGAGCCGGTGCCCGGCGGAGGCGCGGGCGTCCGGGGCCGATGCCCGCGGGCGGGTGCGCGCCTCAGCGGCGCAGGGCGGTCTCCCGGTGCATGTGCGACAGCTTCTCGGGGTTGCGCACGGCGTACAGCCCGGTGATGAGGCCGTCGTCGATCCGCACCGCCAGGACGGTGTCGAGTTCGCCGTCGAGGTGGAGGACCACCGCCGGGTAGGCGTTGACCTGCGCCGACCGCAGCGCCGCCGTGGTCTGCCTGCCCAGGCCGGCGACGAGGAGGCGGGCCACCTTGTCGGCCCCCACGACGGGACGCAGGACGGCCTGCTTGATCCCGCCGCCGTCACCGAGGAGGACGACGTCCGGTGCGAGCAGATCGAGCAGGCCCTGGAGGTCACCCGTCTCGACCGCCCGCCGGAACGCGTCGAGCGCACCCCGGGTCTCGGTCGGGGAGACGGCCCCGCGCGGGCGGCGCGCGGCGACGTGCGCACGTGCCCGGTGGGCGATCTGGCGGACCGCGGCCGGGGACTTGTCGACGGCCTCGGCGATCTCCTCGTACCCGAGGTCGAACACCTCGCGCAGCACGAACACCGCCCGCTCGGTCGGCGCGAGCGTCTCCAGGACGAGCATCATCGCCATGGAGACGCTGTCGGCCAGCTCGACGTCCTCGGCCACGTCGGGGGTGGTCAGCAGCGGCTCGGGCAGCCAGGAGCCGACGTACGACTCCTTGCGCCGGCCGAGCGTCCGCAGCCGGATCAGCGCCTGGCGGGTCGTGATCCGGACCAGGTACGCCCGGCGGTCGCGCACCGCGGCGAGATCGACGCCGGCCCAGCGCAGCCAGGTCTCCTGTAGCACGTCCTCCGCGTCGGCGGCCGAGCCGAGCATCTCGTAGGCGACCGTGAACAGCAGGTTGCGGTGGGCCACGAACGCCTCGGTGGCGGCGTCCGCGTCCGCCGGGGGCCCGCTGTGCCGGCCACGGCGGCCGTGCTCGCCGTGTTCGCCGTGTTCGCCGTGTTCGCCGTGTTCGCCGTGTTCGCTGTTCACCCGCTGCTCCTGCCTGCCTGTTCGCCGTGACGGTGACACGCGCACAAGATGCCGCCGGCCGCCGCCGTGTGACATACCGCGGCGGTGACGCTCGTCACAGCGCCGTTCCTGTCACAGGAGGCGGGCCGCCGGCATCTGGTGTTCGTTCGCGCAGGACCACGAGTGAGGACGAGATCATGGAAACCCGGTTCAACCTGTTCGAGAACGAGATCGCGGTCAAGTTCGCCAAGCGGTTCGCCAACACCGGTCTGGTGATCGACCAGTCGCCGCTGGCGAAGTCCACGCAGGAGCTGGTGTCGCTGCGGGCCAGCCAGATCAACGGCTGCGGCTGGTGCATCGACATCCACACCAAGGAGGCCGCGGCCGCCGGTGAGAGCGCGGTCCGGCTCCACCTGGTCGCCGCCTGGCGCGAGTCGACCGTGTTCACCGAGGCCGAGCGGGCCGCGCTGGCGCTCGCCGAGGAGGGCACCCGGCTCGCCGACGCCCACCAGGGTGTGTCCGACGAGACCTGGGCCGAGGTGCGCAAGCACTACGACGACGACCAGATCGCGGCGCTGGTCTCGCTGATCGCCCTGATCAACGCGGCCAACCGCCTCGCCGTGATCGTCCGCCAACAGGGCGGCTCCTACGAACCCGGCATGTTCGCAACCCTCCTCCCCTAACCCTCCGCCCCGCGGCGGGGGCGGCGGCCCGCACGATGGGCGGCGGCCACTGGGGCCGGGTGGCCAACGGCCGCAACCCGACGAGCGGGCCGGCCAGGGCGGGCCGGGCGGTGACGTCCAGCCCGGCCCGCACCGGCCGGGCGCCGCCCGCCACGCCGGCGGGCGGCCGCCGCTGGAGCCGGGTCGGCCCACAGCCGCCTCCCGCCGAAGGGGATCCGTGCGCGTCGCACCGCCCCCGGGGCCCGGACAGGCCGGGCTGGCGCCGCGAGCCGTTCGGCGGACGGACCCCGGTTGGTACCCGTCACATCTGCGCCAGCGTTGACCGCCTCCCGCCGAGCAGGGCGGGGCAGGGCGGTGACGCCCGGACCGGCGGCGCGCACCCGGCCGGCACCGCGCGTCGTGGCCGTGGGCCGGCCCCCAGAACCCGGGTGCCCAACAGCCGGCACACGCCGAGCGGGATCCGTGCGCGTCGCACCGCCCCGGACCCGGGCCGCCCTGGCGCCGGGCTGGCGCCGCGAGCCGTTCGGCAGGCGGCGCCGGTCCGTGCCCGTCACCTCTGTGGACAGCGTTGACCGCCGGGCGGGGGTCGGGTGGCAACGCACGGGCGGACAGCAGCGGGCGCCGGGGGGCCGGAGTCGGCCGGGCGGCTTCGGGGGCGGCGGTCGTGGGGTGGGCGGCTGCCGAAATTCCTCCCGGGGCGCCGGGGGCGAATGGCATGCTGGCAGGGTGAACGGACCCGGCATTCAGCTCACCCTCGCGCCCGAACTGCACGTCTTCGCCGCGCCCAGTCGGCGCGCCGAGCGGGTTCCCACCGTGACCGACGGCGCCTCCAGCGTCGGGCACGTCGTCGAGTCCGCCGGGGTCCCGCTCACCGAGGTCGGCCGGCTGCTCGTGGACGGGCAGGAGGTGCCCGTCTCGTACGTGCCCCAAGCAGGCGAGCTGGTCGAGGTGTTCGGCGTCGACCGCCCCCAACGGATCCCGCAGCGCAGCGACGACGGCACGCCCCTCCGCTTCCTCCTCGACGTCCACCTCGGCACGCTCGCGCGCCGCCTGCGCCTGCTCGGAGTCGACGCCGCCTACGAGAACGAGGACATCGGCGACCCCGCCCTCGCCACCCGTTCCGCCACCGAGCGCCGCGTCCTCCTCTCCCGCGACCGCGGCCTGCTGCGCCGCCGCGAGATCTTCGCCGGCGCGTACGTCTACAGCGACAACCCCGACGAGCAACTGCGCGACGTACTCAGCCGCTTCGCCCCGCGCCTGTCACCCTGGACCCGCTGCACCGCCTGCAACGGACCGCTCCGCGAAGCCGACAAGGACAGCGTGGGCGACCGCCTCCAGCACGGCACGCAGCGCTCCTACGACGTGTTCGCCCAGTGCGCCGACTGCGAACGCGTGTACTGGCGCGGCGCCCACCACGCCCGCCTGGAGCGGATCGTCTCCGAAGCCGTGGCCGAATTCGGCCAGGGCGACACGCGCCAGGGCGATGGCGACGGTGACGCCGCCGCATGAGGTGCGGCAGACTGCCGAGGCATGACTGCCGCTGAGGAACACACCCCCAACGCCGTTGTCGACGTCGCCGTTGTCGGCGCCGGACCCACCGGGCTGCTGCTCGCCGGCGACCTCGCCGCCGCCGGCCTCTCCGTCACCCTCATCGAGCGGCGCCCCCGGACCGCCGCCAATCTGACCCGGGCCTTCGCCGTCCACGCCCGCACCCTCGAACTCCTCGACGCGCGCGGCATCGCCGACCAGCTCGTCTCCACCGGCCGACGGATCGACCGCCTGCGCCCCTTCGGTGGCATGGCCCTCTCCCTCCAACAGCTGCGTTCCCGCTACCCCTTCGTACTCATCACCCCCCAATATGAGACAGAGAAACTGCTGGAGCGCCGAGCTCTGTCCACAGGGGCGGTCATCCGATATGACTGCGAAGTCACCGGCCTCCACCAGGACCACGACAGCGTCACCCTCGACATCACCACCGCCGCCGGCCCCGCCCGCCAGACCACCCGCCAGACCGCCCGCCACGTCGTCGGCGCCGACGGAGTCCGCTCCACCATCCGCCGGGCCCTGGGCCTGCCCTTCCCCGGCCAGGCGGTCGTCCGCTCCATGGTCCTGGCCGACGTGCGGCTGACCGATCCCCCCGAGGACTTCCTCGCCGTCAACGGCAGCGCCGACGCCTTCGCCCTCGTCGTCCCCTTCGGCGACGGCTGGTACCGCACCATCGCCTGGCACCGCGACGCCCGCGCCGCCGACACCGACCCCGTCGGCCTCGACGAACTGCGCGCCATCACCCGCGCCGCCCTCGGCACCGACCACGGCATGCACGACCCCCGCTGGATGTCCCGCTTCCACAGCGACGAACGCCAGGTCCCCCACTACCGCGCGGGCCGCGTCTTCCTCGCCGGGGACGCCGCCCACGTCCACTCCCCCGCCGGCGGCCTCGGCATGAACACCGGTCTCCAGGACGCCGCCAACCTCTCCTGGAAGCTCGCCGCCGTCCTGCACGGCCACAGCCCCGACCCCGAGGCCCTCCTCGACAGCTACCACCGCGAACGCCACCCCGTCGGCCGGCTCGTCCTGCGCGCGAGCGGCGCCCTCGTGCGCACCGCCATGGTCAGCGACCCCGCCCGGCGCGCCGCCCGCGCGCTCGGCGCCGCGGTCCTCGCCCGGTCCGGCCCCGCCCGCGAGCGCGCGCTCGGCCTCATCTCCGGCACCGGGATCGCCTACCCGCCCCCGCCGGGCACCCGCCGCCCGACCACCGCGGGCCGCCGCGCCCCCGACCTGCCCCTCGCCGGCGGCCTGCGCCTCTACGAGGCCCTGCGCACCGGCAGCTTCGTCCTCATCACCCCTCCCGGCCGGCCCACCCCGCCCGGGAGCCCCCTCTCCCACCACCACTGGCCCACCGGGCGGCCGCGCACGGCGTCCGTCCTCGTACGCCCCGACGGCTACGTCGCCTGGAGCTCCGAGCGGGCCGACGACGCCGCCACCGCGTTCGCCGTGGCGTCCTGGCTCCTACCGCAGCCCGCGCCGCAGAAGGAACAGCAGTAGCAGAGAACAGCAGGAGCAGAGAACAGCAGGAGCAGGGGGGTCAGAAGGCGTACGAGTCGCCCGTGTCCAGGGCCAGCACCACGTGCTCGTTGTTGCCGCTGTTGCGGTCGGCGGCGTCGCCGTTCCACCACGTGTCGACCCGTACCACCACCTCCGGAACCCGCTCCCGCAGCCCGAGCAGCAGCCCGATGTGCCGGCCCCGCCCGTGCGCGGGCAGCGGGCCGGTCTCGCAGACCACCTCGCGCCGCCCCGCCCGCGCGCACCCCTCGGCCGGCTCCTGCGTGTCCCCGAGGTCCGCCGACAGCCGCACCCGCAGCGTGGCGTCGGCCAGCGCGTTCGGCCCCTCGTTCTGCGGGACCAGCCACACGCGCAGCTGCCCCTGGTCCAGCGAGACCCGGCCGTGGTACGAGACGTCCGCCTCCGGCTCGGGCGCCCGGGCCCCGGCGCTCCCCGCGCTCCCGGCACCGCCCAGCACCAGCAAGCCCGCCACCACCACACTGCGTACGGCACCACGGCGCACCGCCACCACCTCCTCGCGCGGACGCTAGACCGCCCCGGCCCCCGCCGGTCGGACCATCACACGAACGAGGGCGTGGCGCGGCCCCTCAGGACGGCCAACCGGATGCGCCGTGGGATCCGCCTATGCTGGCCGGGAATCGCCCGTACGAACGAACGACGAACGACGAACGAGGAGTACGCCCATGAGCCCCGCCACCCGTACCGCCGTGGTCACCGGCGCGAGCAGCGGCATCGGCGCGGCCACCGCCCGGCAGCTCGCGGCGGCCGGCTACCACGTCGTCCTCACCGCCCGCCGCAAGGACCGCATCGAGGCCCTGGCCGCCGAGATCACCGACGCGGGCCACGAGGCCACCGCCCACGCCCTCGACGTCACCGACCGCGCCGCCGTGGACGCCTTCGCGGCGTCCCTCCCGCGCTGCGACGTGCTCGTCAACAACGCCGGCGGTGCGATCGGCGCGGAGCCCGTGGCCACCGGCGACCCGGCCGACTGGCGCACGATGTACGAGGTCAACGTCATCGGCACGCTCCACGTCACCCAGGCCCTCCTCCCGGCCCTGGTCGCCTCCGGCGACGGCACGGTGGTCGTCCTGTCCTCCACCGCCGGGCACTCCACCTACGAGGGCGGCGCGGGCTACGTCGCCGCGAAGAACGGCGCCCGCGTGCTCGCCGAGACGCTCCGCCTGGAGATCGTCGGGCAGCCCGTCCGCGTCATCGAGATCGCGCCGGGCATGGTCAAGACGGAGGAGTTCGCGAAGACCCGCTTCCGGGGCGACGCGGAGAAGGCCGAGAAGGTCTACGCGGGCGTCGCGCACCCCCTGTCCGCCGACGACGTGGCCGACACCATCACCTGGGCGGTGACCCGCCCCAGCCACGTCAACATCGACCTCCTGGTGGTCCGCCCCCGCGCCCAGGCCTCGAACACGAAGGTCCACCGCGAGCTGTGACGCTCGCCCCCCGGGGGCGGCCACGCGCCGCAAGCAGACGTGTTCCGCCCCGGGGGTCCCGGCGCCCCACCGCGCTCGGCGGCGCCCCACCGGGCGCGGCCCGGCCACGACCCCGGCCGGCCCTGCGTCAGCCCTTGATGCAGATGACCTGCCTGAGCTTGGCCACCACCTCGACCAGGTCGGTCTGCTGGTCGATGACCTGCTCGATCGACTTGTACGCGCCCGGGATCTCGTCCACCACACCGGAGTCCTTACGGCACTCCACGCCCTTGGTCTGCTCCGCCAGGTCCCGCGCCGAGAAACGCTTCTTCGCCGCCGTGCGGCTCATCTTCCGGCCCGCGCCGTGCGAAGCCGAGTTGAAGGACTTCTCGTTGCCGAGCCCCTTCACGATGTACGAACCTGTCCCCATCGAGCCGGGGATGATCCCGAAGTCCCCGCTGCCCGCGCGGATCGCTCCCTTGCGCGTGACCAGCAGGTCCATCCCGTCGTACCGCTCCTGCGCCACGTAGTTGTGGTGGCAGCTGATCTCCTGTTCGAAGGAGACCTTGGCCTTGCGGAACTCCTTGCGGATGACCTCTTTGAACAGGCTCATCATCACGGCGCGGTTGAACTTCGCGTACTCCTGCGCCCAGAACAGGTCGTTGCGGTAGGCCTCCATCTCGGGGGTCGCCGCCAGGAACACCGCCAGGTCCCGGTCGACCAGGCCCTGGTTGTGCGCGAGGCCGCGGGCCACGCCGATGTGGAAGTTCGCCAGCTCGTTGCCGATGTTGCGCGAGCCCGAGTGCAGCATGAGCCAGACCGAGCCGTCCGTGTCGATGCACACCTCGCAGAAGTGGTTGCCCTGCCCCAGGCTGCCCATCTGTCGCATCGCGCGGTCGCGCCGGTACTTCACCGAGTCCGTGACGTAGTCGAAGCGCTCCCACAAGTCCCCGAACCCGGCCGCCCCGAAGCCGTACAGCCGCGCCGGGTCCACGGGTTCCTTGTGCATGCCCACGCCCACCGGGATGGCCTGCTCGATCTTCGATCGCAGCCCCGCCAGGTCGCCCGGCAGGTCGTTCGCCGTGAGGGAGGTCTTCACCGCCGACATGCCGCAGCCGATGTCGACGCCGACCGCCGCCGGGCACACCGCGTCCTTCATCGCGATCACGGAACCGACCGTGGCGCCCTTGCCGTAGTGGACGTCCGGCATGACGGCCAGGCCCTTGATCCAGGGCAGGGTCGCGACGTTGCGCAGCTGCTGCATCGCGTGGTCCTCGACCGACGCGGGATCGGTCCACATCCGGATCGGGACCTGGTCCCCGGGCACCTCTACATACGACATAACACCCTCAAAACCCCGTTAACCACAGGAAAGTCGGAATACGCAAAAAGCCTCGCTCATGGCCCCATAGCGGACACGGAACCGGCGCCGGCACCAGCGTGTGCGATAGACATTGTGTCCAGCCGTGCCCCAGCCACGGCAAAGCAATTTCCTGACCGCCGGGCAGCCGGCCGGCCGAAGGGAGCCACAGGACGTGCAGCGCAAGGCGGTACGACGGCGGGCCCTGCCAGGCGTAGCGATGCTCACCGCGCTCGTGGCCGGGGTCGCCGGCCTCACCGGGTGCACCGAGACGAGCGGCCCCGGGACCACCACCGACGCGAAGGCCGGCGGCAGCACCGCCGTGCCCGCACAGCCGGGGAAGTACCGCAGCCTCCCCACCCCGTGCAAGGCCGCCGACCTCAAGCGGCTGCGGGGCATGCTCCCCGCCGACGAGAGCCTCACCGACGAGCAGCGCGAGCTGCTCTACGCCGGGACGGCGGACGCCTCGTACGACGCCGACCGGCGCGTCGGCTGCCGCTGGACCGCGCAGACGCCCTCGGAGACCCGGCTGCTGTCCATCGGCTTCGAGCGCGTGG
Organism: Streptomyces sp. NPDC051578; assembly: GCF_044454045.1. Taxonomy (NCBI): domain Bacteria; kingdom Bacillati; phylum Actinomycetota; class Actinomycetes; order Kitasatosporales; family Streptomycetaceae; genus Streptomyces; species Streptomyces sp. NPDC051578. The sequence continues at coordinate 28,920 of NZ_JBITDH010000007.1, read as the reverse complement.
TCTCGTACGACCGCGCCGCCGCGAGCGACGACGACAAGGCGCGGCAGGTGTACGTACGGCGTCTCACCGACGCCCACCTTCCGTTCCCCGGCGCTTCGGCGACGCCCTCCGCGCCCGCCGCACCCCCCGCGCCCTCCACGGCCCCCGGCGCCTCCGGCGCTCCCGGCGCTCCCGGCGCTCCCGGCGCTCCCGGCGCTCCCGGCGCTCCCGGCGCGACCCCGAACCCCGCGGGCGCCGGCGGCAGCCCGAGCGGGAGCCCCACCCCCACCGCCCCACCGGAGCTCGGCTCCCGGGTGCTGGAGGGGCTGGGCAACGAGGCGTACATCGAGGACAAGCTGAGCCCGGCCGGCACCACCGCACCGCAGTCGCGCACCGTGCGCACTGTGTTCCGCACCTCGAACGTCATCGTCACCATCGAGTACAGCGTCCAGCCCTCCCAGCCCGGCGTCGTCCCCTCCAGCGCGGAAACCCAGGACAAGGTCCGGCAGTTGGCGCAGGCGCTCGTCGAGCGGTTCAACGACTGACCGCACGCGCCCCCATGGGGCGTGCGCGGCCCGCGTGACGGCGCGCACAGCAGCCGGGCGCCGGGTCGGGCTACCGTTGTTCGAGTCCCGCGCCCCGAAACGGCCCCCAACGACTGAAGGAACCATGCACCGATCAGCCTCGCGCCTCACCCGCGTTCTCGCCTGCGCAGCCGTCCCGGTGATCCTCACCGTCGCCGGATGCTCCTCCGATTCGGGCAAGGCCTCGGGCTCGGACGGCAAGAAGTCCGATTCCTCCGCATCCTCCAAGCCGGGCGGAAAGGCGTCGCCCAAGCTGGAGAAGGTGGCGTTCGCCACGCTGCCGGAGCCCTGCAAGGCGGTGCAGTCGAAGACCATCGACACCCTCGTGCCCGAAGCGAAGGACAAGAACGGCACGGCGACGAAGTCGAACGACCTCTCCAGCCGCGCCAGCTGCTCCTGGAACGGCCTCGACGAGGACGGCCTCAAGGGCTCGCAGTACCACTGGCTGTCGATCTCCCTGGTCCGCTACGACTCCCACGCCACGCTCGGCAGCGGCAACAAGCGCGCCGAGGACCAGTACAACAAGCAGGTCGAGACGGCGAAGAAGGTCGACGGCGCCCACGACGTCAAGGTCGAGCAGGCCGGCGGGATCGGCGACCAGGGCACCTCGGTCGTCTACGGCGTGAAGAAGGACGTCGACTTCTTCAACACCACCATCGTCGTACGCGACAAGAACGTCGTGATCACCCTCGACTACAACGGCGCCGCCTACGAGGGCGCCGCCGCCCCCGACCAGGGCAAGCTGCTCCAGGACGCCGTCGCCGCCGCCAAGGAGACGGCCGCTTCGGTCGAGGCCGCGGGCACCGGCCAGCCGGCCCCCGACCAGGGCGGACAGCAGTCCCCCGCGCCCTCGCAGTCCGCACAGGGCCAGGGTCAAGGCCAGGGCCAGGGTCAAGGCCAGGGCCAGGGGCAAGGCCAGGGGCAGGGCCAGGGCCAGGGCCAGGGCCAGGAGTCCAAAGCCCCGGAGCCCTCGAAGTCCGCGTAGCAGCAGGAAGCGCCCGGCCGAAGCCGGTGAAGCCGACGGAACCGGCGGAACCGGCAGGGACAGGGGCAGGGACAGCGGCGGGGCAGGGGCAGAGGTGGGGCTGACATCCAGTCACCCGTACTCTGTGCCTGCCCGGGCTCGAACAGCTCCCGGCAGCAGCTCGTAGCACGTCGAAGGACAGGGGATCACGCGTGGCCGCGATGCAGTTGACTCGTACGCACCGGATACTCATCGGTGTCGTGGTCGCCGGAGCCGTGGTCATCGCGGGCATCGGCTTCGCCGGTTCGTACTCCGCGGTGCGCGCCCTGGCCTTGAAGAAAGGCTTCGGCAACTTCTCCCTGGTGTTCCCCATCGGCATCGACGCCGGCATCTGCGTGCTGCTGGCGCTCGACCTGCTGCTGACCTGGATCCGGATCCCCTTCCCGCTGCTGCGCCAGACGGCGTGGCTGCTGACGGCCGCCACGATCGCCTTCAACGGCGCGGCCGCGTGGCCGGATCCGCTCGGTGTCGGCATGCACGCCGTGATCCCGATCCTGTTCGTGGTCACCGTCGAGGCGGCCCGGCACGCGGTCGGCCGGATCGCGGACATCACCGCCGACCGGCACATGGAGGGCGTCCGGATCACCCGCTGGCTGCTCTCCCCCGTCCCCACCTTCAAACTGTGGCGCCGGATGAAGCTGTGGGAACTGCGCTCCTACGAGCAGGCCGTCGGCATGGAGCAGGACCGGCTGATCTACCAGGCCCGCCTCCAGGCCCGCTACGGGCGCGCCTGGCGCCGCAAGGCCCCCGTGGAGGCGCTGATGCCGCTGCGCCTGGCCCGGATCGGGGTGCCGCTCGCCCAGACCGCCCCGACGGGCCTCGCGGCGGCCGGTATCGACCCGGTACTGCTGCCCCCGGCCGAGGCCGGACCGGAGGACACCGCCCCGGCCCCCGCCCTCGAAGCGGCGCCCGAACAGCCGGAGGCGCACGCCGCACCGCAGGGCCGCCCCGCCCCCCAGGCCGCCCCCCAGCCGGCGGTCCCCGGCCCCCTCCCCGCCCAACTGCCCTTCGCCGTCGAGCCCACCGCGATGCCCGCCGCCCACGACAGCGCCTGGTTCGCCGCGCCCCTGGCCCCCCAGGCGGCGTACGAGGGCGGCTACAACCCCCAGTACGTCGAGGGCCTGGAGCCGACGCCGGTCATGCCTCCGGCCGGCCCGGACCAGCAGGAGCAGGCCGCCGCCCCGGAGCCGGAGACCGCCCCCGACCCGGACGTCGACGAGGTGAAGTTCGCGGAGGCCGCCTACGAGGTGTTCCGCGCCTTCCTCGACGAGCACTCGCAGTTCCCGACCCCCGAGCAGGTGGACATACACCTGTCGGACCGCCACGGGATCGTGCACCCGCGCAGCGCCTCGATGATCCGCCGCCTGATGCCGGAGCTCAAGCTCCGCTACCAGCGGGACCTGGAGAACGAGCACATCGCGTAACCCGCACGACGGACGAAGGGCCCGCACCCCCCACGGGGTACGGGCCCTTCGCACGTCCTACGGGGCTACGCCGTTCAGGCGGCCAGCAGCTTGCGCACCCGGTCCGCCCCCACCGCCAGCAGCAGCGTGGGCAGGCGCGGCCCGGTCTCCCGGGTCACCAGCAGCCGGTACAGCAGCGCGAAGAAGGTGCGCTGCGCGACCTTGAGCTCCGGCGTCGGCTTGGCGTCGGGCTCCAGCCCGGCCATCACCTTGGGCACGCCGTAGACCAGCGTGGTCAGCCCGTCGAGCGACCAGTGCGAGTCCAGCCCCTCCAGGAGCAGCCGCAGCGACTCCCGGCCCTCGTGGTCCAGCGAGGACAGCAGCTCGGTGTCCGGCTCCTCGCGCACCAGGGTCCGCTGGTCGGCCGGGACCTGGGTGGTGATCCAGTTCTCGGCGCGGTCCAGCCGCGGCCGCACCTCGTCCAGCGAGGCCAGCGGCCGCTGCGGGTCCAGGTCGGACAGGATGCGCAGCGTCTGCTCGTCGTGTCCGGCGGTGATGTCGACCACCGAGGCCAGCGTCCGGTACGGCAGGGGGCGCGGGGTGCGCGGCAGCTCGTGCGAGGCGACGCGTACGGCGCGCGCGTGGGCGGCCGCGTCGGCCGGCAGCACGGAGCCGTCGGCGACCTTCGCCTCCAGCTTGTCCCACTCGTCGTACAGCCGCTGGATCTCCTGGTCGAAGGCGATCTTGAACGACTGGTTCGGGCGGCGGCGCGCGTACAGCCAGCGCAGCAGCTGCGGCTCCATGATCTTGAGCGCGTCGGCGGGGGTCGGGACCCCGCCCTTGCTGGACGACATCTTGGCCATGCCGCTGATGCCGACGAACGCGTACATCGGTCCGATCGGCTGCTCGCCGCCGAAGATGTGTACGATCTGGCCGCCGACCTGGAACGACGAACCGGGCGAGGAGTGGTCGACGCCGGAGGGCTCGAAGATGACTCCCTCGTACGCCCAGCGCATCGGCCAGTCGACCTTCCAGACCAGCTTGCCGCGGTTGAACTCGCTGAGCGCGACCGTCTCGGTGAACTCGTCCTCGGTGCAGACGTAGGTCAGCTCGGTGGTCTCGTCGTCGTACGCGGTGACCTTGGTGAAGTCCTTGCCGCACTGGCCGCAGTACGGCTTGTACGGGAAGTAACCGCCCTCGGCGCTGCTGCCGTCGTCCTCGGCGGCGGCGCCCGAACCCTCGGCGGCCTCCAGCTCGGCCTCGTCGACCTGCTTCTGCTGCGGCTTCTTGCCGCCCGGCTTCTGCTTCGTGCGGTACTGGTCGAGCACGGCGTCGATGTCCGCGCGGTGCTTCATCGCGAACAGCACCTGCTCGCGGTAGACGCCCGTCGTGTACTGCTCGGTCTGGCTGATCGGGTCGTACTCGACGCCCAGCTCGGCCAGCGACTCGACCATCGCGGCCTTGAAGTGCTCGGCCCAGCTGCCGTACGCGGACCCGGCCGGGGCCGGGACGGCGGTCAGCGGCTTGCCGATGTGCTGCGCCCAGCTCTCGTCCACGCCCTCGACGCCCGCCGGAACCTTGCGGTAGCGGTCGTAGTCGTCCCAGGACAGGACGTGCCGGACCTCGATGCCGCGGCGGCGGATCTCGTCGGCGACCAGGTGCGGGGTCATGACCTCGCGCAGGTTGCCGAGGTGGATCGGGCCGGAGGGGGAGAGTCCGGACGCGACGACGACAGGTTTGCCGGGTGCTCGGCGCTCCGCCTCGGCGATGACCTCGTCCGCGAAACGGGAGACCCAGTCGGTCTCGGTGCTGCTCTGAGCCACGACACGTCCTTCTATCTCGAATGCTGGCTTACGCCATTCTCCCAGACGGAAGGAGCCGCTCCGGGGTTGCTCTCCTCCCGCATTCTCCCGAGAAACGGAAGGCCCCCGCGTGGGATACTCGGCTCTTGTCGGAACAACCAAGTTCACCTCACAGGAACGGCAGCTCATGGCCTCGGTCCCTTCCCTCGCTTCCTCCGTCCATCAGCGCGTCGCGGACGCCCTCGCCTCCGCCCTGCCGGAGGCCGGTGCCGCCGACCCGCTGCTGCGACGAAGCGACCGGGCCGACTTCCAGGCCAACGGCATCCTGGCGCTCGCGAAGAAGGCCAAGGCCAACCCGCGCGAGCTGGCGTCGACCGTCCTCGAAGGGCTGGACAAGGGCGGTGTGATCGAGGAGATCGAGGTCTCCGGACCCGGCTTCCTCAACATCACGGTCTCCGACCGGGCGATCGTCGAGACCCTGGCGGCCCGCGCCGCCGACGACCGGCTGGGCGTGCCGCTGAACGCCGCCGCCGGCACCACGGTGATCGACTACGCGCAGCCCAACGTCGCCAAGGAGATGCACGTCGGCCACCTGCGCTCCGCCGTCATCGGCGCCGCGATGGTCGAGATCCTGGAGTTCACGGGCGAGAAGGTGGTCCGCCGGCACCACATCGGCGACTGGGGCACCCAGTTCGGCATGCTCATCCAGTACCTCCTGGAGCACCCGCACGAGCTGGACCACAAGGCCGACGGCGGGGAGGAAATCTCCGGCGAGGAGGCCATGTCCAACCTGAACCGCCTCTACAAGGCCTCGCGCACCCTCTTCGACTCCGACGAGGAGTTCAAGACGCGCGCCCGCGCCCGGGTCGTCGACCTCCAGGCCGGGGACCCCGAGACCCTCGCCCTGTGGCAGCGGTTCGTCGACGAGTCGAAGATCTACTTCTACTCCGTCTTCCACAAGCTGGACATGGACATCCAGGACGCTGACGTGGTCGGCGAGTCCGGCTACAACGACATGCTCGCCGAGACCTGCAAGCTGCTGGAGGACTCGGGCGTCGCCGTCCGCTCCAACGGCGCGCTGTGCGTCTTCTTCGACGAGTACAAGGGCCCGGACGGCAACCCGACGCCGCTGATCGTCCAGAAGTCCGACGGCGGCTTCGGCTACGCCGCGACCGACCTGTCCGCGATCCGCAACCGCGTGGGCGAGCTCAAGGCCGACACGCTCATCTACGTGGTCGACGCCCGGCAGTCCCTGCACTTCAAGATGGTCTTCGAGACGGCCCGCCGGGCCGGCTGGCTGAACGACGACGTCAAGGCCGTCCAGCTGGCCTTCGGCACGGTCCTCGGCAAGGACGGCAAGCCGTTCAAGACCCGTGAGGGCGAGACCGTCCGCCTGGTCGACCTGCTGGACGAGGCCGTCGAGCGGGCGACGGCCGTCGTGCGCGAGAAGAGCGAGAAGATCGGCCTGAGCGAGGAGGAGATCGTCTCCAACGGCCAGTACGTGGGCATCGGCGCGGTCAAGTACGCCGACCTCTCCACCTCCGCCGGCCGCGACTACAAGTTCGACCTGGACCAGATGGTCTCGCTGACCGGTGACACGTCCGTGTACCTCCAGTACGCGTACGCCCGTAACCGCTCGATCCTGCGCAAGGCCGGCGAGACCCGGCCCGTCGCGCACCCCGAGCTGGCGCTCGCCCCGGCCGAACGCGCCCTGGGCCTGCACATCGACCAGTTCGGGGAGGTCATCGCGGACGCGGCCGCCGAGTACGCCCCGCACAAGGTCGCGGCGTTCCTCTTCCAGCTCGCGACGCTCTACTCGACCTTCTTCGACCAGTGCCCGGTCCTCAAGGCCGACACCGCCGAGCAGATGGAGAACCGCCTCTTCCTCTGCGACCTGACCGCCCGCACCCTCACCAAGGGCATGGCGCTCCTCGGCATCCGCACCCCCGAGCGCCTCTGACGGTCCGGTACGCAGCCCCGCCCGGCGTACCGCCCGGGCGGGGCTGCGCCTTTCTATGCCGAGCCGAGGACCTCGATCTTGCAGCGGGCGCTTCCGGACCGTGCGATCCGCGCATCGCACGTGACGAGCGGGACCTGGAGCCCTTCGGCGAGGGTGACGTACGCGGCGTCCAACTGCCGGTCGGAGAGCTTTTCGCCCCGGTGACGGCCGAGCAGCGCATGGGCGACTTCCACGTCGAGCAGGTGGGGCGCGGCAAGCCGTTCGCCGAGCACTCGCTCATGAACCGCCTCGCCCGTCGATCCCGCGTCGGCGACCAGCAGGACGACCGCGCTCGCGTCGACCACGATCATTCGCGCCGCCGTCCGGCGTCAAGATCCCCCAGGACCTCGTCCACGCGCAGATCAGCCGACACGCGGGAACGGATCCGCGCGATGACATCCACGATCGACGGTGTCGCGGCCTCTTCCTCCAGCAGCGCACGGGCATATGCCTGGAGTGACTGACGGCTGCGTGCGGCTCGTATCTTCAGCTCGGCGAGCGCCTCGTCGGACAGATCGCGTACCTACAAGGTAGCCATGCAACAAGAAGAGTTGCAGCGCAAGCATGGTGCGAGCAATCCTCCCAGCTGCCTTCGGGCCGCCATGGGGACAGCCGGTCGCCGGCGTGTGACGCGGAACACAGGGAACGTTCCGCGCGGGCGGCTCCTCTCCAGGGTGTTGGTACGCACACCGAGGGGGAGCACATGAACGACACCACCCGCCGCCGCCTGGGCACGGCCCTCGCGGCCCTGCTGGCCGCGGACGGCCTCGCGCACCTGTACTGGGCCACCGGGCGGACCTGGCCCGCCGCCGACGCGCACGCGCTCTCCCTCGCCGTCCTCGGCACCGAGGTCTCCTTCGCGCCGCCCGTCGTCCTGCCGCTCGCCGCCCTCACCCTCACCGGCGCCTCGGCCGTCCTGGCCCACTCCCGCCGCCGGGGCGGCCCCGCGACCCGGCTGGTGACCGGTGCCGTCGCCGCCGGGCTCGCCGTACGGGGCCTGGCGGGCCTGGGCTGGGCCGCAGGGGTCCTCGACAGCCCGCCCGGGCCCTTCTACGCACTCAACCTCGCGCTCTACACCCCTGCCTGCCTCGGCTTCGGCTGGGCCGCCGCCCGTCTGGCGCGCGCCCGGTGACCCCGGCGGAACGCGAGCGCGGAGTCTCCCTCGCCCGGGCCGCCCGCGCCGGCAACACCCTGGCGATGCACGACCTCCTCGACCACCTCACCCCGTACGTCGCCCGCGTCTGCGCCCCGATCGCCCTCGCGGACGGCCCGGACGCCACGCAGGAGGCGCTGGTCGCCGTCTTCGGGGCGCTGAGGACGCTGCGCGAGCCCGAGGCCCTGTACGGCTGGGTGCGGGCCATCGCGGTCCGCGAGGCGGTGCGCACCGCCCGCCGCGCGGCCCGGACCCACCCGGCCGAACTCGCCGACGTCCCCGAACGCGGCGACCCCCAGCTCGCCGCCGACATCGACGACGTACTGGCCCGCCTGTCCCCCGACCACCGGGCGGTGCTGGTACTGCGGGACATCGAGGGACTGGACGAGGAGGCCGCCGCGGCCGTCCTCGGAGTGCCGCCCGGCACCGCCAAGTCCCGGCTCCACCGGGCCCGTACGAGCTTCCGGAAGGCGTGGTTCTCATGACGTACGCGATGGACACCGTCGGCCGCCTGCGGGTGATGGCGGCCGGCATCCCGGGCGCCCGGATCGCCGAACGGGTGCTGCCCGCCGACCCGGACACCGTCTGGGCGGTGATGGCCGACCTGGAGGGCGAGTTCGGCCGCTTCCAGCCGGACATGCGCCGGGTGCGGGTGCTGCGGGTGAGCGGCGACCGGGTGGAAGCCCTGGCCCGCAGCAAGTACGGGCTGCGGGCCCACTTCCGGGGGGTGCTGCGCCCGGGCTGGTGCTGGCTCCAGAGCCGCTTCCTGATCGTCGGCATGGCGGCGGCCCCGGAGCCGGGCGGCGGCACCCGGGTGGCCCTGACCGGCGGCGTACGGGTCCCCGGCCGCGCGGCGATCGTCCCGCTGGGCACGGCCGGCGAACTGGCCCGGGCGATGGCCCGCCTGGAGGAGCGGGTCGGGGAGCAGGGCTAGGGGGTGTCCAGCTCGCACCACACCGTCTTGCCGGGGCTGCGCGTGCCGACCCCCCACCGGTCGGCGACGGCCGCGACGAGCAGCAGCCCGCGCCCCCGCTCGGCGTCGGCGTCCCGGCCCCCGACCCGCGGCCGCCCGCCCCCGCTGTCGTGCACCTCGACCCGGACCACCCCGCCGAAGCGCAACAGCCGCAGGCGGTAGCCCCGGCCGGACGGCACGCCGTGCAGCAGCGCGTTGGTGGCCAGCTCGCTCACGCAGAGCAACACGTCGTCCAGCCGGTCGGCGGCCGCCCAGGCATCGATCGTCTGGGCCGCGAACCGCCTGGCGGCGGCGACGGTTTGGCGGCTGCGCGGATAGAACCGGTCCCGCACCAGGGTGGGTTCATTCGTCACGTTCACCTGACGAGCGTCGCGGTGTGTGACTAGCGTGATGCAGTACGCCTATCCGTACTGACCATCCAGTACGGATGGGTACGGGTAGTCCGCTTGCGCAGGTGGGGAGTTCAGGTCCATGCCACCAAGGAACAGGACGCGGCCCAACGCGACGGCGATGAGGATGGTCGGCGCCCAGGTCGCCGCCGCCCGCGTCGCCAAAGGACTTACACAGCGGGAGCTCGGAAAAAGGGTCGGCCTCCAGGAGGAGAGCATCGCCTCCATCGAGCAGGGCAGGCGCCCCTTGATGCCCGACGTGGCGGCGCTGATGGACGCCGTGCTCGGGCTGCCCGGCTTGCTCGCCGTTGCGGCCGACCGGTTGCCCCAGATGGACGTGATACCGCCTTGGGCGGAGCCGCTGATGAGCCTGGAGAAGAAGGCCCTGGCCTTGTCCTCGTACGAGAACCAGGTCATCCCGGGTCTGCTCCAGACCAAAGCGTACGCGGAGGCGGTCTTCCGCAGCCGCATCCCCATGTACACCGACGAGGAGATCGCCGACCAGACGACCGCCCGGATCGACCGGCAGTCGGTCCTACACCGCGAGAAGCCGATGCTGGTCAGCTTCGTCATCTGGGAGCCGGCCCTGAGGTGCCCGCTCGGCGGCCCAGAGGTACTACGGGAGCAGCTCCAGCACCTGGCGGCCTGCTCACGGCTCCCCGGCGTGATGATTCAGGTGCTGCCGCTGGACCGGACCGCCCACCCGGCCCTCGACGGACCGTTCGTCCTGCTGGAAACGCCGAACCACGAGCACATCGCGTACGTCGAAAGCCAACGCGGCAGTCTGGTCGTCTCCGACCTCGATGAGGTCAGCATCATCGCCCAGAGGTATGCGATGCTGCGGACACAGGCCCTCAACCCCGATGAAACCAGGGACCTGTTGAACCGGCTGCTAGGAGATACATGAGCACCGAACTCACGTGGTTCAAGTCCAGCTACAGCGGCAGCGACGGCGGCAACTGCGTCGAAGTGGGCTACGCCTGGCAGAAGTCGACGTACAGCGGCGACGAGGGCGGCCAGTGCGTCGAGGTCGCGCCCTGCGCCGACCGGGTACACGTGCGGGACTCGAAGGTCCCGCACGGTCCCGTCCTCACCCTTTCACCGGCTACCTGGACCCGCCTCGCTCACTGGGTCAGCGGGTAGGAGTGCCGGCCCGACTCCGCGTCGATCTCGGTGTGGGCCTTGTCCAGTAGCTGCGACGCGAGATCCATGAGCGCCCGGGCGCCCGCGATCTCCTCACCGACGCGGAGCTGGTCCGTGTCGGACGGATGCCGCATGGCGTAGCCGCGCGCCCGCAGTTCTGTGCCGTCCATGAGCCTGAGCAGGGCTGCCGCGCTGGTGCGGTGGCCCTCCTCGGTGAATTCCATCTCCACGTGCCACCCGGCGAGCGTGGCCATGAGGGATCACCTCCAGAGGTCGACCTCTTGCCTCCAGGGTGCGCCCACCACCGCGCCCGCGGCTACTCGGCCGGCCAGTCGACCATGCCGTAGAAGAGCAGCCACGCCACGAGGACGGCCGTCGGCGCGAGCGCGGCGAGGAGCACCCGCTTCGCGGCGTTGCGCCGCTGCCAGGGCAGCGCCCAGGTGGCCACCAGCAGCACCAGCGCCACGACCAGCCCCGCCTGGAACACCACGAAGGCCGTACCGAAGCTGTCGTCGAAGCGCCGGGCCGCCTCACCGTTGCAGGAATCGCAGGCCATCGGGCTGAGGCCGGCGAACCCGAACGCCCCGAGCCCGAGCGGCAGCGTGATCAGGGTCGTCACGATCGGAGCGATGAGGGCGTACCGGTCCCGGCCGGCGTCGTTGTGTTCCATGCCCCCATCCAGCCACCCCGACGGACCCGCCGCATGAGTGCGGGTACTCATCCGCGCCGGGCGGGACTACCCACGGCGCGGCGCGCTCAGCGCTCCCGGCCGAGCCACTGGGCGGCTTCGGTCGCCCAGTACGTGAGGATCGTGTCCGCGCCCGCGCGCTTGATGCCCAGCAGGGCCTCCAGCACCGCGCGGTCCCGGTCGATCCAGCCCTTCTCGGCGGCCGCCTCGATCATCGCGTACTCGCCGCTGATCTGGTACGCGGCCACCGGCACGTCCACCGCCTGCGCGACCCGGTACAGGATGTCCAGGTAGGGGCCCGCCGGCTTGACCATGACCATGTCGGCGCCCTCCTCCAGGTCCAGCGCCAGCTCCCGCAGGGACTCGCGGGCGTTCGCCGGGTCCTGCTGGTAGGTCTTGCGGTCACCCTGGAGGGAGGAGCCGACGGCCTCCCGGAAGGGGCCGTAGAACGCCGAGGAGTACTTGGCCGTGTAGGCGAGGATCGCCACGTCCTCGTGCCCGGTCTCGTCCAGCGCGTCGCGGATCACCCCGACCTGGCCGTCCATCATCCCGCTGGGGCCCACGACGTGGACGCCCGCGTCGGCCTGGACCTGCGCCATCTCGGCGTAGCGCTCCAGCGTCGCGTCGTTGTCGACGCGGCCGTGCTCGTCCAGCACCCCGCAGTGCCCGTGGTCGGTGTACTCGTCCAGGCACAGGTCGGACATGATCACGAGGTCGTCGCCCACCTCGGACCTCACGTCGCGGATCGCCACCTGGAGGATGCCGTCCGGCTCCGTGCCCGCCGTACCCAGCGCGTCCTTGTTCTCGTCCGCCGGGACACCGAACAGCATGATCCCCGAGACGCCCGCCTCCACGGCCTCCACGGCAGCCTTGCGCAGCGTGTCCCGCGTGTGCTGCATCACGCCCGGCATCGCCGAGATGGGCAGCGGTTCGCTGATGCCCTCGCGCACGAACGCGGGGAGGATCAGGTCCGAGGGGTGCAGGCGGGTCTCCGCGACCATCCGCCGCATCGCCGGGGTGGTGCGCAGCCGGCGGGGGCGCGAGCCGGGGAAGGATCCGTACGTGCTCATCTTCTAGTCGCCTCTTCGAGCGTCGAGAACAGTCGGGAACCAGCGTAGGCCGTCCGCCCGCGCGCCCCCGCGCCGCACCACGCCCCGGCAACGGCGCGGGGCCCGGACGCGATGCGTCCGGGCCCCCTCGGAGCTGCTGCCCGCCGTCAGGTCGTACGGCGGCGGCGCGCGCCGGGGCGGCGCTCGCTCGGCCGGTACACCGACTCGCCGGCCTCCTTGGCCGCCTCGCGGCGCGCCGCGCCGTACTCGGCCAGCGCCTCCGCCAGCTTGCCCACGCTCGGCTCGGGCGAGAGCACGTCGACCCGCAGGCCGTGCTCCTCCGCCGTCTTGGCCGTCGCCGGGCCGATGCAGGCGATCACGGTGACGTTGTGCGGCTTGCCGGCGATCCCGACGAGGTTGCGCACCGTGGAGGACGAGGTGAAGAGCACGGCGTCGAAGCCGCCGCCCTTGATCGCCTCACGCGTGTCCGCCGGCGGCGGCGACGCGCGCACCGTCCGGTAGGCGGTGACGTCGTCGACCTCCCACCCGAGCTCTATCAGGCCCGCAACCAGCGTCTCGGTCGCGATGTCGGCGCGCGGCAGGAAGACGCGGTCGATCGGGTCGAAGACCGGGTCGTACGGCGGCCAGTCCTCCAGCAGCCCGGCGGCCGACTGCTCGCCGCTCGGCACCAGGTCCGGCTTCACACCGAACTCGACCAGCGCGGCGGCGGTCTGCTCGCCCACCGCGGCGACCTTGATGCCCGCGAAGGCGCGCGCGTCGAGCCCGTACTCCTCGAACTTCTCCCGCACCGCCTTCACGGCGTTGACGGAGGTGAACGCGATCCACTCGTAGCGGCCGGTGACCAGGCCCTTGACGGCCCGCTCCATCTGCTGCGGGGTGCGCGGCGGCTCCACGGCGATGGTCGGCACCTCGTGCGGCACCGCGCCGTACGAACGGAGCTGGTCGGAGAGCGAGGCGGCCTGCTCCTTGGTGCGCGGCACGAGCACCCGCCAGCCGAACAGCGGCTTCGACTCGAACCAGGCCATGTCCTCACGCCGCGCGGCGGCGCCGTGCTCACCGACCACGGCTATGACCGGCCGCGAGCCCTCGGGCGAGGGCAGCACCTTGCCCTGCTTGAAGACCTGCGCGATGGAACCCAGCGTCGCGCTCCAGGTCCGCTGCCGGGTCGTCGTACCGGCCACGGTCACCGTCAGCGGCGTGTCTGCCCCCCGCCCGGCGCCCACCAGCTCCGCGGCGGCCGCCGACACCGTCTCCAGCGTCGCGGAGACGACGAGGACGCCGTCGCTCGCACCGACCTCGCTCCAGCACCGCGCCGAGGCGGTACGCGCGTCCACGAAGCGCACGTCGGCGCCGCCCCGGCCGCGCAGCGGCACACCGGCGTACGCGGGCACGCCCACGGCGGTCGCGACACCGGGCACCACCTCGAAGGGGATCCCCTCGGTGGCGCAGACGAGCATCTCCTCGGCCGCGTTGCCGTCGAGTCCGGGGTCGCCGGTGACGGCACGCACGACCCGCCTGCCGGACCGCGCGGCCTCCATGACAAGATTGGTCGCGTCGCGGATCACCGGTACCCCGGCGGCTGCTGACATTTCGTCAGCGACCGTCAGCTGCGGCGTGTCGACACCCGCGCGCGCGTGGGTACGTACGACCTCCAGCACCTCGGGTTCCGCGATCAGCACGTCCGCCGAGGCGAGCGCCTCCACGGCCCGCAGTGTCAGCAGACCCGGGTCACCGGGGCCGGCACCCAGGAAGGTGACGTGCCCGTGGGCGGCGACCGCCGCGAAGGCGGAGGGGGTGGGACTTGAGGGGTTCAAAGCGATCGCTCCCCCATCAGACCGGCCGCGCCCTTGGCCAGCATCTCGTCCGCGAGTTCGCGGCCGAGCGCCATGGCCTCGTCGTAAGACTGGGGCACGGGACCGGTGGTGGACAGCTGCACCAGCGTCGAGCCGTCGAGGGTTCCGACGACGCCGCGCAGGCGCATCTCATTGACAATCTGCCCGTCGGCCAGAAGGTCGGCGAGCGCGCCCACGGGGGCGCTGCATCCGGCCTCCAGGGCGGCGAGGAGGGACCGCTCGGCGGTCACGGCGGCCCGGGTGAACGGGTCGTCGAGTTCGGCGAGGGCGGCGATCAGGGCCGTGTCCGACGCGAGGCACTCCACGGCCAGGGCTCCCTGGCCGGGTGCGGGCAGCACGTTGTCCACGGACAGCAGGTCGGTGGCTTCACCACCGCGGCCGATCCGGTTCAGGCCGGCGGCGGCCAGGACGACGGCGTCGAGCTCACCGGCGCGCACGTACCCGATCCGGGTGTCGACGTTCCCGCGGATCGGCACGGTCTCGACGACCTTGCCCAGGCTCTTGGCGTACGCGTGCAGCTGCGCCATCCGGCGCGGCGAACCGGTACCGATCCGCGCGCCGTCCGGCAGCTGCTCGAAGGTCAGGCCGTCACGGGCGACGAGCGCGTCCCGCGCGTCCTCCCGCTTCGGCATGGCCGCGATCACCAGCTCCTCGGGCTGCGTGGTCGGCAGGTCCTTGAGCGAGTGGACGGCGAAGTCCACCTCGCCCCGGACCAGCGCGTCGCGCAGGGCGGTGACGAAGACGCCGGTGCCCCCGATCTGCGCGAGGTGCTCCCGGGACACGTCACCGTAGGTCGTGATTTCCACGAGCTCGACGGGCCGGCCGGTGACCGCCCGTACCGCCTCGGCGACGTGCCCGGACTGGGACATGGCCAGCTTGCTGCGTCGCGTGCCAAGCCGGAGGGGCTGGTCGGGACGTGTGTTCATGATGCCCGTCCTGGGTCGTCGTTCTTCGGATCGGCCGCGTCCGCCCGGCTGACGGAGGCCACCGTCTGAGGGTCGAGGTCGAAGAGTTCGCGCAGCGCCTCCGCGTACCCGGCGCCGCCGGGCTCGCTCGCGAGCTGCTTGACGCGCACGGTCGGCGCGTGGAGGAGCTTGTCTACGACGCGCCGCACGGTCTGCGTCACTTCGGCCCGCTGGCGCTCGTCCAGGTCCGGCAGGCGTCCGTCGAGCCGGGCCACCTCCATGGCCACCACCTCGGCGGCCATGGCGCGCAGCGCGACGACGGTGGGCGTGATGTGCGCGGCCCGCTGGGCCGCGCCGAAGGCCGCCACTTCCTCGGCGACGATCGCGCGCACCGCGTCGACGTCGGCGGCCATCGGGGCGTCCGCCGAGGCCTCGGCGAGCGACTCGATGTCGACCAGCCGTACGCCGGGGATCCGGTGGACGGCCGCGTCGATGTCACGCGGCATGGCCAGGTCGAGCAGCGCGAGGCGGACCGGCCGGGCGTCGACCTGGCCGCGGGCGCCCTTGCGGGGCTGCCGGTGTGCGGTGGCCTCGCCCTGGTCGGCCCACGTCCCGTGCAGCTCCAGTGAGTTGGCGTCGACCCCGGTGAGCGCGGAGCGCCCGTCGGGCCCGAGGGGGCACTCGTCGCGCTCGGCGGGAGCGCTGAGGACCCGCACGGCCCCGGCGTCGGCGAGCCTGCGCCCGCCCTCGGCGGCGGCCACGAGCCGCGCGAGCACGCCCGGGTCCACCCCGTCCACACCCGCCGCCTCCGGCTCCGCGCGGGGGTACTCCGGGACGGACTCCGCGGGAGTCCGGGGCGCGGGGTCCGGGACGGCGCCCCGGGAAGCCGCGGCGAGCACGTCATCGGCGGTCAGCACCAGCCCGGTCGCGCCGGTACAGGAGACGACCAGGTCGGCCCGCGCCAGCTCACCCGCCACGGAGGCCATCGGTACGGCCCGCGCCGCCACCCCGGTGCCCGAGGCAACCAGAATCCCGGCCAAACGCTCCGCCCGCTCCGCGGTCCGGTTCGCCACGACGATCTCGGCGACGCCGACCCGCGCCAGCGTCGCCGCCGCCAGCGACGACATCGAGCCGGCGCCGATCACCAGCGCCCGCTTGCCCGCCGCCCACTGCGGGACCTCGGCCCCCATGGACAGCTGCTCCAGCCCGAACGTCACCAGCGACTGCCCGGCCCGGTCGATCCCGGTCTCCGAGTGCGCCCGCTTGCCGACCCGCAGCGCCTGCTGGAACAGGTCGTTGATCAACCGGCCCGCCGTGTGCTGCTCCTGCCCCAGCGCCAGCGCGTCCTTGATCTGCCCGAGGATCTGGCCCTCGCCGACCACCATCGAGTCCAGCCCGCACGCCACCGAGAACAGGTGGTGCACCGCCCGGTCCTCGTAGTGCACG
Source organism: Streptomyces sp. NPDC051578 (assembly GCF_044454045.1). Lineage (NCBI taxonomy): Bacteria > Bacillati > Actinomycetota > Actinomycetes > Kitasatosporales > Streptomycetaceae > Streptomyces > Streptomyces sp. NPDC051578. The sequence continues at coordinate 12,509 of NZ_JBITDH010000007.1, read as the reverse complement.
TAGAGATACGGAGTGAGCTCCTCCAGCGCCACCCCGCTGTGCTGCGCCAGCAACGTCGACAGCTCGGCCACACCGGCGTGGAACTTGTCCACGTCGGCGTACAGCTCGATGCGGTTGCAGGTGGCGAGCACCGTCGCCTCCGTCGCCGGCTCGGCGGCGAGGGTGTCGTGCAGCAGCTTGACCTTGGCGTCGGCGGACAGCGAGGCCCGCTCCAGCACGCTCACCGGCGCACTGCGGTGGCTCAGCCCTACGACCAGCAGACTCATGCCGGCATCACCGCCGGGACGTCACCCTCGGGACCGCCCTTGCGGACCCCGGAGGCGGCAGCGGCAGCGGCGGCAGCAGCAGCGGCCGTCACGGGGCTCTCGGCGGCGGCACCCGCACCCGCGTCCCCGGCGGGACCCGCGGCGGCCGCCGCTTCCTCGCCGGCCTTGCGCTGCTCGTGGAACGCCAGGATCTGGAGCTCGATCGACAGGTCCACCTTGCGCACGTCCACGCCGTCCGGCACGGACAGCACGGTCGGCGCGAAGTTCAGGATGGAGGTGACGCCCGCCGCGATGAGCCGCTCGCTCACCTGCTGCGCCGCGCCCGCCGGGGTCGCGATGACCCCGATGGAGACGCCGTTCTCCTCGATGATCTTCTCCAGGTCATCGGTGTGCTGCACGGGCATGCCGGCCACCGGCTTGCCCGCCATCGCCGGGTCGGCGTCGATGAGCGCCGCGACCCGGAAGCCGCGCGAGGCGAAACCGCCGTAGTTGGCCAGGGCCGCGCCGAGGTTGCCGATGCCGACGATGACGACCGGCCAGTCCTGGGTCAGCCCGAGTTCGCGGGAGATCTGGTAGACGAGGTACTCGACGTCGTAGCCGACGCCGCGCGTGCCGTAGGAGCCGAGGTAGGAGAAGTCCTTGCGCAGCTTGGCGGAGTTCACCCCGGCGGCGGCCGCGAGCTCCTCGGAGGACACCGTGGGCACCGATCGCTCGGAGAGCGCGGTGAGGGCACGCAAGTACAGCGGAAGCCTGGCGACAGTGGCCTCGGGAATACCTCGGCTGCGGGTCGCCGGTCGGTGAGTTCGGCCAGTTGCCACGATGCTCCTGCGGGATGAGCGGGGCTGCAGGCGGTCACTTGTCCCAAGACCGCCCCGTCGGAAGCAGGCTATGTCTTTGTGAACGCGTGCACAAAGATTGTGTCCGTTTTGTCCGTCCAAAGTGACCGGGGTCACGCGGTCGGCGCGCCGAAGGGCGGAACTGGGAACGGGCCGAACTCGTTCAAATCCGGAGGGGGGCAAAACGGTGCACACTCCTCATCGATACGCCCCCGAGCCCCCACAAATCGCCCATGATGGTAACCGGCCGGACGGTCAGCTCTCCAACGCCCGGCGCAGCCGCTCAGGGTTCACCCTCCAGAAGGTGTGCTGTTCACCGTCCACCAGCACCACGGGGATCTGCTCCCAGTGCAGCCGGTACAGCTCCGCGTCCTGCGAGATGTCCTTCTTCTCCCACCGCGCCCCGGTCTCGGCACAGACCTTCTCCACCACCTCCTGGGCGTCGTCGCACAGATGGCAACCCGGCTTCCCGATGAGCGTGACCAGCCGCTCCTCGGGGCGCTTCTTCTCCTTGCGGCGCAACAGAGGACTCATGCCCTCATTGTCCCGCGCCGCGCGAGTGCGCCCGACGGGCCCGCGCGGCATCGGCCGACGGGTCCGCGCGCCCTGCGCCGGGGGCTCTGCGAGGATCCCGCCGGCCGCCGTGGAGCCGGTCGTTCCGAAGAGTTCACGCCCTCGTTCCTCCTCGGTTCGGGAACTCCCGAACACAGTGGCTATGCTCGCGTCATGGCCGCTCTGGGATGGCTCACCCCCCGTAGGCGCTCCGCCACCGCGCGGAGCGTGCTGGCAGGCGAGGCCTCGGCCGAGGCCGCCCGCAAGAGCGCGCAGGACGAGACACCGTCCCTCACCGGGGCACGGCAGGCGCCCCCCGAGGAGCCGGCCGAGGCCGAGTTCCCGGTCCAGGGCGACGACCTCGCCGCCGCGTTCTTCGACCTCGACAACACCGTCATGCAGGGCGCGGCGATCTTCCACTTCGGCCGCGGCCTCTACAAGCGCGAGTTCTTCCGCCGCCGCGAACTGGCCCGCTTCGCCTGGCAGCAGGCCTGGTTCCGGCTCGCCGGGGTCGAGGACCCCGAGCACATGCAGGACGCCCGCGACAGCGCGCTGTCCATCGTCAAGGGCCACAAGGTCTGCGAACTCATGTCGATCGGCGAGGAGATCTACGACGAGTACATGGCCGAGCGGATCTGGCCGGGCACCCGCGCCCTGGCCCAGGCCCACCTCGACGCCGGCCAGAAGGTGTGGCTGGTGACGGCCGCCCCCGTCGAGACCGCCACGATCATCGCCCGCCGCCTCGGCCTGACCGGCGCCCTGGGCACCGTCGCCGAGTCCGTCGACGGCGTCTACACCGGCCGCCTGGTCGGCGAGCCGCTGCACGGCCCCGCGAAGGCTGAGGCGGTGCGCGCCCTGGCGGCCGCCGAAGGACTCGATCTCGAACGCTGCGCCGCCTACAGCGATTCGCACAACGACATTCCGATGCTGTCGCTGGTCGGACATCCGTACGCGATCAATCCCGATACAAAACTGCGCAAGCATGCCCGAGCCCACGACTGGCGGCTGCGCGACTATCGGACCGGCCGCAAGGCCGTGAAGGTCGGCGTCCCGGCGGCCGCCGGGGTCGGCGCGATCGCGGGCGGCACGGCCGCCGCCATCGCCCTGCACCGCCGCCGCAAGTAGCCCCCGGGGCCCCGCGCGCAATCCCGCACCTTTACCCGCGTCGTCGGCGCGGCACTCCGGCATGCCCGACTCGGTCGCGCAGCACCGTGGAAGCGCCCATTCCGCGTATCCAACCGATCAGGAACCGATCACCAACTGCGACTGAATATGCCCTCGGTACGCAACAGAAGTGTCGGAACCGGTGATTTGAGCAACTGGGTGTAGTGCTGCCTGTACGAAGCGTTATTCTCCTCAAACGCATGCCACCGACCATCTGTCGCCACGACGGGTGAACGGTCCCGCACTGCACGTGATGGAAGCTCTGCCTCTGGGAGTCCCGTGTACCCACCTGTCGGGGTTGACGCCTCGGGCCTGGCTACGCTGCGCGCAACGGTCCTCGACCACCTGCGCGGCTTCGTCCCCACCGCGTACGCCGTCCCCGCCTTCGCCGCCGCGGTCCCTGCCGGCCTCGGCCCGGCCGGTCCTTGCTACGCCCTGACCGACGGCGGAGCGACGGTGGGCAGACGCGGTCGCGCGGGCGGTGCGGGCACCGCCACCGGCACGAGCGCGCCAGCCGCCCGCCGCCCCACCGCGGACAGCGACCAGGCCCGCATGATGGACCTGGTCGAACGCGCCCAGGCCGGCGAGGCCGAGGCCTTCGGCCGGCTCTACGACCAGTACAGCGACACGGTGTACCGCTACATCTACTACCGCGTCGGCGGCAAGGCGACCGCGGAGGATCTCACCAGCGAGACCTTCCTGCGCGCGCTGCGCCGCATCTCCACCTTCACCTGGCAGGGCCGCGACTTCGGGGCCTGGCTGGTGACGATCGCCCGCAACCTGGTGGCCGACCACTTCAAGTCCAGCCGCTTCCGCCTGGAAGTGACCACGGGCGAGATGCTGGACGCCAACGAGGTGGAACGCTCCCCCGAGGACTCCGTCCTGGAGTCCCTCTCCAACGCGGCCCTGCTGGAGGCCGTACGAAAACTCAACCCGCAGCAGCAGGAGTGCGTGACCCTGCGCTTCCTGCAGGGCCTCTCGGTCGCCGAGACGGCCCGGGTGATGGGGAAGAACGAGGGCGCGATCAAAACCCTCCAGTACCGGGCGGTCCGCACCCTGGCCCGCCTCCTCCCGGACGACGCCCGCTGACCGCCTCCCGACACCACCTACCCCTTGATGACTCCGATGCCGCTGTGGTCCGATCATCCTTCGTCCGTAACCCAAGTGCCGCGCCGCTCGTTGTGCGGAATGCAGGCTCCCTGTGGACACGCCCTGCCCGAAGCCGCTCACTCGAAAGTGTGGATGTGCTCAAGGAAGGCAACCTTCCGGACACCTGGGGGAGTCGATCGTCATGACGAGAGGAGGTGCCGCCAGTGATCGCGAACGTGACTCCGCACCGGCGGGCGAACGCCTTCGCCCAGGCCCTGGAGGATCGGACCCCGTCCGACCTTTCGGAACCGGACCCGGCGGCCGAGCAGTCCGAGGCACCTGCCGAATCTGCCGACCACGACCGGTTGTTGGCCCTGGCGAACGTGCTCGGCGAAAGAATGCCGCGCCCGGTGCTGGACCCCGAGGTCAAAGTGGTGCAACGAGCACAGCTCGTCGCCGCCATGGAGGCCTTGGTGATGGAAGAGAGGGCCGGGGGCGGTGCCGCACCGGACCCTCTCGTGCCCGAACAGCGGACCGGCCGCGGCGCCCACCGGGCGACCTCGCTCCGGAAATTGCGGCCCCGCTCCCGCTGGTCCAAGGGCATCGCAGCGGGCGGCCTCACCGTGGGTGTGGCAGCGGGGGCCTTCGGCGGAGTGGCCGCTGCCAGCACCGACGCCCTGCCCGGTGACTCCCTCTACCCCGTCAAGCGGGGCATGGAGGACATCAAGCTGGGCATGGCCGACGAGGACTCGGACCGGGGCGAGCTCTACCTCGACCAGGCCTCGAACCGGCTCTCGGAAGCCCGCAGACTCATGGAACGCGGCCGGACCGGTGTCCTGGACCACGAGTCCCTCGGCGCCATCCGCCGGGCCCTGGCAGGCATGAGCCACGACGCGGCGGAAGGCCACCGGCTGCTCCAGGCGGCGTACGAGCGGGACGGCTCGCTCGGCCCGATGCAGATGCTGTCCTCGTTCTCCCGCTCGCACCGCGACGCCTGGGGCAAGCTCCGGGACAAGCTCCCGGCGCAGCTCACCGACGTCGGGGGCGAGGTCGAGTCGGTCTTCCAGGCCATAGACGAAGACGTGGCGCCCATCCAGAACCTGCTGCCCAAGCCACCGGAGCAGTCCCGCGGCTCCACGGGCGGCCAGGCGAAGCCCAGCGCCTCCCCCGGGAAGCAGCAGCCCGAGTCCCCCGCAGGCCGGCCGGCGGCGTCCCCCCCGAGCGCGCCCCCGTCAGCGGCCTCCAAGCCCTCGGCTCCCGGCGGGCTCCTGGGCGGCACCGGCGATCTGCTCCACCCGTCCGACCCGGGCCACGCCACACCGCCCCCCTCGGGAGCGGCCCCGCAGCAGCCCCAGCCGGACATCACCCTCCCGCCGATCCTGCCCGGCCTGCTCCCCGGCCTGGGCATCAAGGCGGAGGACGCCGAGTAACCACGCGAAGCGGTGCCGGGCGGACCATCCCGCCGGGCACCGCTTCGTCGTGCTGATGAGAACGCCTCACCGTCAGCAGGCGTCGGGGGAGGGCCGTCAGAAGAAGACGGACCGCCGCTGCACCAGCAGCCGGTACAAGGTGTGCTGTATCTGCTCCCGCACCTGGTCCGTCAGGTTGAACATCAGCATCGGATCCTCCGCCGCCTCCGCCGGGAACCCCTCCGTGGGGATCGGCTCCCCGAACTGGATGGTCCACTTCGTCGGCAACGGCACCATCCCGAGCGGCCCCAGCCACGGGAACGTCGGAGTCACCGGGAAGTACGGCACCCCCAGCAGCCGCGCCAGCGTCTTCGCGTTGCCGACCATCGGGTAGATCTCCTCCGCCCCCACGATCGAACACGGCACGATCGGCGTCCGCGCCCGCAGCGCGGTCGACACGAACCCGCCCCGCCCGAACCGCTGGAGCTTGTACCGCTCCCGGAACGGCTTCCCTATCCCCTTGAACCCCTCCGGCATCACCCCGACGAGTTCCCCGGCCTCCAGCAGCCGCTGCGCGTCCTCCGCGCAGGCCAGCGTGTGACCGGCCTTGCGGGCGAGCTCGTTCACCACCGGCAGCATGAACACCAGATCCGCGGCCAGCAGCCGCAGGTGCCGCTCCGCCGGATGGTGGTCGTGCACCGCCACCTGGAGCATCAGCCCGTCCAGCGGCAGCGTCCCGGAGTGGTTCGACACGATCAGCGCGCCGCCCTCCTTCGGGATGTTCTCGATGCCCTTGACCTCGACCCGGAAGTACTTGTCGAACAGCGGCCGCATCATGGACATCAGGACCTGGTCCGTCAGCTCCTTGTCGTAGCCGAAGTCGTCGACCTCGTACTCGCCGGTGATCCGCCTGCGCAGAAACGCCAGCCCACCGGCGATCCGCCGGTCCCAGTCACCCGGCCGCCCCACGGGCCCGCCACTCCCACCGGCCCCTTCGGCCGCCGCCTCCGCCGTCTCCCGTCCCTGCTCCGGTACGGGCTGCACCACCGGCTCACCGGCCGGCGGAGCCACCCGCACCCGCCGCGGCGGCCGCCGGCGCGGCCGCTCCTCGTCGAAGGGGATGACCTTCGCGTCCGCCACTATCGCTCCGCTCCCTCAGCCACCGGCCCGACACCCGGCAGATCCGCGTTCAGCATCCCGGCCACCCGGTCCACGGCCCGCCCCACCCGCTCCGGCGGCAACAGCCCGCTTCCCCTGCTCCGCGCGAAGTCCGCGAACGTCTCGGCGGTCGTGTACATCGGCTCGAACCCTAGGGTGGACCGCATCTGCGTGGTCTCCACGACCCGCCCGTGCGTCAGCAACCGGATCTGTTCGGGCGAGAACTCCGTCACCCCGACCGCCCGCAGCGCCGATCCCACCCAGGTCACAGCCGGCATCACCAGCGGCACCGTGGGCCGCCCCAGCCGCCGCGCGCACTGCGACAGCAGCAACACCCCGTCACCCGCGATGTTGAAGGTCCCGCTGTTCAGCGTCCCGCGCGCGGGCTCCCCGGCCGCCAGCCGCAGCACGTCCACCACGTCGTCCTCGTGGACGAACTGCAGCCTCGGGTCGTAACCCAGCACCGTCGGCATCACCGGGATCGAGAAGTACTCCGCCAGCGCGGAATCCGCGTACGGCCCCAGGATGTTCGCGAACCGCAGCACGCACACCGCCACGTCCGGCCGCCTGCGCGCGAAGCCCCGTACGTACCCCTCGACCTCGACCGCGTCCTTCGCGAAGCCGGCCGCCGGCAGCGACTTCGGCTGCGTCGTCTCGGTGAAGACGGCCGGATCCCGCGAGGTGCCCCCGTACACACTGGTACTGGACTTCACGACGAGCCGCCGTACCGTCGGGGACTTCTGACACGCCCCGAGCAGCTGCATCGTCCCGATGACGTTCGTTTCCTTCACGGCGCTGCGCGCACCGCCGCTGCCCGCGCTGCCACCCGTCACGGCGAGGTGGACCACCGTGTCGACGGCGTGCTCGGCCAGCACCCGGGCGATCGCCGACCGTCTGATGTCCGTACGGACGAACTCGGCCGAGCCGAGCCGGTGCGCAGGACCGACCGAATCCACCGCGATGACCCGCTCGACGTCCGGCTCCCGCTGGATGCGGCGCACGAAGCGGGCCCCCAGCTGCCGGGCAGCCCCAGTGACGAGAACGACCTTGCCCACGAGTTCAGCGCCTCCCTCGAAGAAGTCCCCCGGCTACACCGCAGCCCCTCCACCAGGATGGTGGAGGGGCTGCGGAGAACACGTACAGCTGCCGTTTACTTCTTGTTACGGCGCTGGACGCGGGTGCGCTTGAGCAGCTTGCGGTGCTTCTTCTTGGCCATCCGCTTACGCCGCTTCTTGATAACAGAGCCCACGACTACCCTCGCTCACTTCTCGGAACATCCCCGCGCCAGCGGGGATCGGTGCGGGGCGTCTGGGCCCACACGACCTACGTCGGCCTAGCCTACCCGCCCGAGCTCTGAGCTTGTAATCCGAGGGCAACCCGAGAGTCATCTCAAGCCGACTCCACCCCCACATAGGACTCTCGGAGGTACTCGTGAACCGCGTTCTCGGGGACCCGGAAGGACCGGCCCACCCGGATGGCGGGCAGATGACCGTTGTGCACCAGGCGGTACACGGTCATCTTCGACACTCGCATCACCGAGGCGACCTCCGCCACGGTCAGGAACTGAACCTCACTGAGAGGCCTCTCGCCAGCAGCCATGACACACCTTGACCTTCCGCGCATGACGGGCACCGGCTTCCCCTCCGGTTACACCCCGTCGTCGCACGCTCACTCCCAGAGTAGGGGCGTGTGATACGAGTGGGGAAGAGGAGCTACGGCCACTCCTGACGCCACGGCAGACCGGCGCGGCCCAGTACGTAACGCACGAGGGGCCGGTAGAAATCCGACGACACCCCGTCATCAAGCGGAACCGTCACCGCGACCCGCCCCTCGGCCTCCCCCACGAACAGCGCCGGATCGTCCGTATCCGCCAGCCCGATCGCCTCCACACCCAACTGACCTGCACCGCAGACCCAGCCGTGGTCCCCCACCACCAATTCCGGCAACGGCCCTCCGCCCTCCGCCAGCGCCCCCAGCGCGACCCGAACCGGCAGCGGCGAATGGGTGTGCGCGCCGGTGACACTCACCGGTGGCCGCGCGCCGGGTTCCCGCACCAGTGCGACCCCCCGTACGTAATCGATGCGGTGCCCCCGTACGCCGAACCGGGTCGCCATGTCGACATGCACCCCCTGCGCCGGGGTGAGGACAACACACCCCGCCGCCGACAGGGCACGCGCCAAACCGGCGTAGAACGCAAGGAGGCGGTGCGGGTGCCCCGTCCCGAACAACACCGGCGACCGCCGCCGCGCCGCCTCCCCCAGCCGCGCCGCGAACGCCTCCAGCCCGGCGAGCGTCCGCTCCGGATCGATCACGTCCGGCCCGCTGACGTGCGCCGGGTCCGCCGAGACCCCGCACCTGTCCGCCATCAGCCGCAGCAGATCACGCTCACCCCAGTGCCACTGCGGCTCCAGCCCCAGCAGCACCCGCGGATCCCGCGCCGCGAACAGTCTGTAACTGCGCAGGCTCTCCTCACGTGAAGTCGCGACGGGCCCGGCCAACCGGGAAGCCAGCAGATGCGCACGCAGCGCGCCGATGCTCAACACCCTCTGATGCTGCCGCACCGCACCCTGCACCTCATCAATTCCCGTGCACAGCCCCACGGTTGGCGTAACGATGCGCTGCCACGCCACCCCGGAGCCCACCGCCTACACGAGCATCCCGCGCAGCGGGAACACCGCCCGCCGCGTCGCCAGGACGGCCTGATCCGTACTGTCCGCCGGGTCGTAGCCCGCCTCCCAGTCCCGCCACCCGACCGTCCGGCCGTCCGTCATCCGCACCGGCCCCGGCTGCCGGGTCCGCGCGTACACCTCGCTGCGCCACTCCTGCGGCACCTCGGACGACGGATCGACCGGCCGGTGCGCCGCGATCCCCACCAGATGGGTCCAGGAGCGCGGTACGACGTCCACCACCGCGTAGCCGCCCCCGCCCAGGGCGAGCCAGCGGCCGTCCGCGTACTCGTGCGCCAGCCGGTGACACGCCTCCTGGACGGCCCGCTGCGCGTCCAGCGACACCGCCAGATGGGCCAGCGGATCCTCGAAGTGCGTGTCGGCCCCGTGCTGGGACACCAGGACCTGCGGCCGGAAGTCCGCGAGCAGCTCCGGCACCGTCGCGTGGAACGCCCGCAGCCAGCCCTCGTCACCCGTCCCCGCCGGCAGCGCCACATTGACCGCCGACCCCTCGGCGGCCGGCCCGCCCGTCTCCTGCGGCCACCCGGTCTGCGGGAACAGCGTCCGCGGATGCTCGTGCAGGGACACCGTCAGCACGCGCGGATCGTCCCAGAACGCCGCCTGCACCCCGTCCCCGTGGTGCACGTCCACATCCACGTACGCGACGCGCTCGGCACCCAGCTCCAGCAGCCGGGCCACCGCCAGCGCCGCGTCGTTGTACACGCAGAACCCGGACGCGCCGCCCGGCATGGCGTGGTGCAGCCCGCCCGCGAAGTTCACGGCGTGCCCGGCCTCCCCGCGCCAGATCGCCTCGGCCGCGGCCACCGACTGTCCCGCGATCAGCGCCGACGCCTCGTGCATCCCGTGGAACGCCGGATCGTCGACGGTCCCGAGCCCGTACGAGCCGTCGGCCACACCGGGATCAGCCGACACCTCCCGCACCGCGGCGACGTAGTCCTCCCGGTGCACGAGCCGCAGCGTCGAATCACCGGCCGCCCGGCCCGCCCGCACTTCCATCGCCCGGTCCAGCCCGAAGGCCCGCACCAGACCCATGGTCAGCGCCAGGCGCACCGGATCCATCGGATGGCTCGGTCCGAAGTCATACCTCGTTACCGCCTCGTCCCACATCAACAGCCCGGTCACCGGCTCGCCGCTCATGCCCGACACCGTATCGGGCGCCGCCGACGCCGAAGGAACGGGCGTAGAACAGCGTCACCAACACCAGCACCATCGGCACCAGCATCGCGCCGCGGTAGCTCCACGCGTCCCCGATCCCGCCCACCAGCGGCGAACCGACCAGGAACCCGACGTAGTTGAAGATGTTCAGCCGCGCGACGGCCGTGTCCGACGCCCCGGGGCCGAACCTCTCGAAAGCGAGCCTTCCCGCGGCGGCGAACGTCTGCGGCACGATCACGCACAGCCCGATCCCCAGCAACGTGAACCCCAGCATCCCCGTCCACGCCCCGGGCGCGGCCGCCACCACCGCGAAACCGCCGGCCGCGACCACCGTCCCCGCCCGCACCACCGCGACCGGCCCGAAACGGCGCACGCCCAGGTCCCCGACGGCCCGCCCGAGCAGCGTGGTCACCATGTACACGTTGTACGGGACCGTCGCCAGCTGCTCGGAGCTCCCCAGCACGTCCTGGAGGTACTTGGCGCTCCAGTTCGACACGGTCGAATCCCCGATGTACGCGCACGCCATCACCAGGCACAGCGGCAGCAACAGCCCGAACCCGCCCGGCCCCAGGCCCTTCCCGGCTCCGCCCTGCGGCCCCGGCTCACCCTGGTCGACATAGAAGCGGCTGCCCGCCACGGCCGCCGGCAGCAACAGGACGACGGCCGGCAGGTAACTCACGAAGAGCCCCAGATGCCAGTGCGCCCCGGCCCACGCGGCGGAGGCCCCGACGATCCCGCCCAGGCTGTACGAGGCGTGGAAGCCGAGCATGATGCTGCGGCCGTACGTCCGCTGGAGACTCACGCCGAGCATGTTCATGGAGGCGTCGAGCGCCCCGACCGACAGCCCGAACGCCCCGAGCGCCAGGGCCACGTGCCACATCTGCCCGCCGCCGCCGACGCCGAGCAGGGCGAGCAGTACCAGCGGCTGGGCCCACCTCAGGACCACGCTGGGCGCGACCCGCTTCACCAGGTGCTCGGTCGCGACGCTGGAAATCCCCGCGAGGACCGGCACCGCGGCCAGGAAGGCGGGCAGCAGCCCGTCGGATATCCCGTACTGGTCCTGGATGGCGGGGATGCGGGTCACGAGGAGGGCGAAGGTCACGCCCTGCACGAAGAAACTGAACCCCAAGGACAACCGGCCACGGCGCAGCCGCACGTCATCTGTCATGGCGGCTCAGCGTAGGTGCCTCGGCTACCGGTGGGTAGAGCGATCACCACACCAATCACGTGTCAGCAGGCCGGCCCTGGCCCCTGCACCGCCTCACTCCGGACGGGTCACTCGTCGAGCCCGAGCAGGCGGACCAGGTCCTTCATCTCCCCGAAGCAGGCCTTCGCCCCGGCCAGCCGGTCCGCCGGCATCATCCCCGTGAAGCCGTAGACGTCCATCCCCGCGGCCACGGCGGCCTCCACCCCGAGCGGGCTGTCCTCGACCACCACGCACCGCGCCGGCTCGACGCCCATCCGGTCGGCGGCGTGCAGGAACAGGTCCGGCGCGGGCTTTCCGCGGCCCACGTCCTGGGAGCTGAAAATCCACTCCTCCTCGAACCACCCGTCGATCCCGGCGGCGCGGTGTCCGACCCGGATCCGCTCATGGCTCCCGGAGGAGGCGAGGCAGTAGGCGATCCCGTTCGCGGTGAGCGCCCCGAGCACCTCCTCCACGCCGTCGACGGGCCGCAATTCCCGTGCGAACGCCTCGAACGTGCGGGAGTGCAGCCTCTCGTCGAAGTCCTCGGGCAACCGCTGCCCCGTACGCTCCAGCACGAGGTCGTGCACCCGGTGGACGGCGCCGCCCATGTAGTCGCGGAGCGACTCGTCGTACGTGGTGGGGTGCCCGATCTCGGTCAGGTACCCGGCGAGGATCCGATTGGCCAGCGGCTCGCTGTCCACCAGCACGCCGTCGTTGTCGAAGATGACGAGGTCATATCCCATAAGCCCACCCTACGAGCCGTCAGCTCGGGCGGGGCGCAACCCCGTGCGGGTGATCGGCTGAAAACGCCGGCAAACGCCGGGTGCCGTATGCCGTATGCCGTATGCGGGGTGAACGCAGAAAAGCCCCGCACCGGCCCCGAAGGGCTGGTGCGGGGCTTCCCGCAATAAATGTTCGGCGGCGTCCTACTCTCCCACAGGGTCCCCCCTGCAGTACCATCGGCGCTGAAAGGCTTAGCTTCCGGGTTCGGAATGTAACCGGGCGTT
>NZ_JBITDH010000006.1:201149-330099 GCF_044454045.1 Streptomyces sp. NPDC051578 | reverse complement strand
GGCCCGCGTCACCCATCGGACCGCCGATCTCGAACCGGCCCGTCGGGTTCACCAGCAGCCGGTACCCCTCGGTGTCCAGCTTGATCCCGTCCTCGATGAGCTGCGCGAGCACGTGCTCGACGACGAACTCGCGGATGTCCGGGGCGAGGAGGGAGTCCAGGTCGATGTCGGCGGCGTGCTGCGAGGACACCACGACGGTGTCGAGGCGGACGGCCTTGTCGCCGTCGTACTCGATGGTGACCTGGGTCTTGCCGTCGGGGCGCAGGTACGGGATGGTGCCGTTCTTGCGGACCTCGGAGAGCCGGCGGGAGAGCCGGTGCGCGATGTGGATCGGGAGCGGCATCAGCTCGGGCGTCTCGTCGCAGGCGTAGCCGAACATCAGGCCCTGGTCGCCGGCGCCCTGCTTGTCGAGCTCGTCCTCGTCGCCTTCGACACGCTGCTCGTAGGCGGTGTCGACACCCTGGGCGATGTCCGGGGACTGCGCGCCGATGGACACCGACACGCCGCAGGAGGCGCCGTCGAAGCCCTTCTTCGAGGAGTCGTAGCCGATTTCGAGGATCTTGTCGCGGACGAGCTGCGCGATCGGCGCGTACGCCTTCGTCGTCACCTCTCCCGCGATGTGCACGAGACCGGTGGTGATGAGGGTCTCCACGGCCACACGCGAGGTCGGGTCCTCGGTGAGGAGCGCGTCGAGGATCGTGTCGCTGATCTGGTCAGCGATCTTGTCGGGGTGACCCTCGGTCACGGACTCCGAGGTAAACAGGCGACGGGACACAACGCTCCCTGGGGTTGCAGCGGCTGCTGGCTGATCATTTGGCGGAACCCTACCGGGGGCTGCGCCCGGTCGTGTTCCAAGTGCAGTTTATCGGTCGCCACCGTTTGCCGGACCACCCGTCTCGCCTTGTGGGAGCCGTGTGACCTGCGGCACTACATTCTGACGTACGGATTCCCCAGCGGGAAGGCGATCCGCTCAGGCGCGTCGCGGCGCGAGGCGGGGAGCGACCTGGTCCCAAATGGCGTCCGCCAGCGCTTCCTTCGGTCCATGCGCGACGGGCGTCTCCGCGCCATCGGAAGAAAGGATGACGGCCTCGTTCTCCTCGGAACCAAAGGTCTTGCTCTCCCCCACCTCGTTGATGACGAGAAGATCACACCCCTTGCGCAGGAGCTTGGCCCGCCCGTTCGCGAGGACGTCGTCGGTCTCCGCGGCGAAGCCCACCACCACCTGGCCCTCCCGGGCGCGTTCGGCGGATACCTCGGCCAGCACGTCCGGGTTGCGCACGAGCGCCACCGGGGCGGGCTCCTGCCCGTCCTGCTTCTTGATCTTGCCCCCGGCGTACCGGGCGGGCCGGAAGTCGGCCACGGCCGCGGCCATCACCACGGCGTCGGCGTCGGCAGCCGCCTTGAGCACCGCCTCCCGCAGCTGGAGGGCCGTCCCGACCCGTACGACGTCGGCCCCCGCCGGGTCGGCCAGCGCGGTGTTCGCCGCGACGAGCGTGACCCGGGCGCCGCGCGCCACGGCCGTGCGGGCGAGCGCGTAGCCCTGCTTGCCCGAAGAGCGGTTGCCGAGGAAGCGGACGGGGTCCAGCGGCTCCCGGGTGCCTCCGGCACTGATCACCACGTGCCGTCCGGCGAGGTCCGGCTCTGCGGCGCCCCGGGTCAGGACCCGGCGGCACACCTCGAAGATCTCGTCGGGGTCGGGCAGCCGTCCCTTGCCGGTGTCCTTGCCGGTGAGCCGGCCGACGGCGGGCTCGATGACGACGGCGCCGCGTCGGCGCAGCGTGGCCACGTTCTCCTGGGTGGCGGGGTGCTCCCACATCTCGGTGTGCATCGCGGGCGCGAAGACCACCGGACAGCGTGCGGTGAGGAGCGTATTGGTGAGCAGGTCGTCGGCCAGCCCGTGGGCGGCCTTGGCCAGCATGTCGGCGGTGGCGGGGGCGACGACGACCAGGTCGGCGGACTGCCCGATCCGCACGTGCGGGACGTCGTGGACGCTCTCCCAGACCTGGGTGGAGGCCGGGTTGCCGGACAGCGCGGCCCAGGTGGCCTCCCCGACGAAGTTCAGCGACGCGGCCGTCGGCACGACCCGTACGTCGTGGCCGGACTCGGTCAGCCGGCGCAGCAGCTCGCACGCCTTGTAGGCGGCGATCCCGCCGCTGACCCCCAGCACGACCTTCGGCTTACCCACCACGCACTCCCCTTCGAGGAACCATCTCTGCACCTATGACACACCACAGGCCCGGCAGATGTTCTGCCGGGCCTGTGGTGAAAGGAATTCCTGGTGCCTTACTGGGCCGGGGCCTCGATGGCCTCGGAGGTCAGCAGACCCGCGTTGATCTCGCGCAGCGCGATCGAAAGCGGCTTCTCGTGGACGTGGGTGTCCACCAGCGGGCCGACGTACTCAAGCAGGCCCTCACCGAGCTGCGAGTAGTACGCGTTGATCTGACGCGCGCGCTTGGCCGCGTAGATCACGAGGCTGTACTTCGAGTCCGTGGCCTCAAGCAGCTCGTCGATCGGCGGGTTGATGATGCCCTCGGGCGCAGTCATGGAAGAGGACACGCTCTACCTTCCGAAGATGGGTGAAAGATCTTGCGCCGTCCGGATACATACCGGACAACGATCAGACAACGTCCATCAAGGCTAGCAGCTCGCGCGCCACGTCCTCGACGGAGGTGTTGACCAGGGTGGTGTCGAACTCGGGCTCGGCAGCAAGTTCGATCTTGGCGGCCGCCAGGCGGCGCTCGATGACCTCGGCCGACTCGGTCCCGCGGCCGGTGAGGCGGCGGACCAGCTCGTCCCAGCTCGGCGGCGCCAGGAAGACCAGCTGGGCCTCGGGCATCGACTGGCGCACCAGCCGCGCGCCCTGGAGGTCGATCTCCAGCAGGACCGGCTCGCCGTTCTCCAGGCGCTCCAGGACCGCACCGCGCGGAGTGCCGTAGCGGTTGCCCGCGAACTCGGCCCACTCCAGCAGCTCGCCGTTGGCGATCAGCTTGTCGAATTCGTCGTCGCCGACGAAGAAGTAGTGGACACCGTGTCGCTCACCGGGCCGCGGCTTGCGGGTGGTGGCCGACACCGAGAGCCATACCTCGGGGTGGACCTTGCGCATATGCGCGACGACCGTGCTCTTGCCGACCCCTGAGGGGCCGGAGAGCACGGTCAGCCGCGGACGAACCTCTGCTGCCATAGAGCGATTATCCAGGTTCCAGGGACTGCCTGAGAACGCCGGGAGAACTCCGGGCGACGCCTCAGGCGCCGCTACCGCCGAACTCACGCTCCAGAGAGGCGATCTGGTTGGAGCCGAGACCTCGGACACGCCGGGATTCGGAGATGCCGAGGCGCTCCATGATCTGCTTGGCGCGGACCTTGCCCACGCCGGGCAGCGACTCAAGGAGGGCGGAGACCTTCATCTTGCCGATGACGTCGTTCTCCTGTCCCGTCTTGATGACGTCGTGGAGGGAGGCGCCGGAATGCTTGAGTCGATTCTTCACCTCGGCCCGCTCCCGGCGAGCCGCGGCGGCCTTTTCGAGCGCTGCTGCGCGCTGTTCAGGGGTAAGGGGCGGAAGAGCCACGCCTACGTCACCTCGGATGTCGAACTGTCGGATACGGACCGGCACGGAGCCAGGAGGCACCACACCAGGCGAGCTCCCGAACGGCGGTGATACTCGTCCGCTGTTCGTTGACTCTGCTCGGAGACTAGCGGCCTGGGCCGCTCCAGTCAGCGAGAACGGACGAAAAGTCCTGGTCAGCCTCCGTTGAAACGTACATCACGGACAAACTACCCCGCTTTTGTCCGGTCGAGGACCATCGGTTTTCGTCAAGCAGTGCGACGGACACCCCCTGAGGAGTCCGTCGCAGCTCACCGCACCGGTCAGGCGGAGGGGACCGCCGCGCGGATCTCGGCCGCGAAGCCGGCCGCCGCGGCCCGCAGGGCACCGGCGTCCGGACCGTGCCCGAGGACGCCCCGGGAGACGTTCGGGACGACGTTGCCGACGGCCGCGCCGAAGACCGCCGGGAGATCGGCGGCCGTGGCACCCTGCGCGCCGATGCCGGGCGCCAGGAGCGGGCCGTTGATGTCGAGGTCGAAGGAGGAGAGGTCGCCGAGGGTGGCGCCGACGACGGCCCCGAAGGAGCCCATCGGCTCGGCCCCCTCGTTCTCCGCCGCCAGGTGGGCCAGCATCGTCGCGCCGATGGAGCGGCCGTCGGAGCGCACCGCCCGCTGGACCTCGGCGCCTTCGGGGTTGGAGGTGAGGGCCAGGACGAAGAGGCCGGCGCCCGAGCGGCGGGCCAGGTCCACGGCCGGGGCGAGCGAACCGTAGCCGAGGTAGGGGGAGACCGTCAGGGCGTCGGAGAACAGCGGCGAGTCCGGCGAGAGGAACGTCTCGGCGTAGGCGGCCATCGTCGAGCCGATGTCCCCGCGCTTGGCGTCCATCACGACCAGCGTCCCGGCCGCGCGGGCGTCGGCCACCGTGCGCTCCAGCACCGCGATGCCCCGCGAGCCGAACCGCTCGAAGAAGGCGGCCTGCGGCTTGAAGACGGCGACCGAGCCGGCGAGGGCCTCGACGACGGTGCGGGAGAAGGTCTCCAGCCCGCTGACGTCGTCGTTCAGGCCCCAGGACGTGAGCAGGGCGGCGTGCGGGTCGATCCCGACGCACAGCGGGCCGCGGGAGTCCATCGCCGCCCGCAGACGGGCGCCGAAGGGGGTCACGGAGGTCGCAGGGGTCACAGGGAGGCCTTCCGGGTCTCGGCGCCCACCGCGTCGGCGAGCGTCTCGTACGGGCTGTCGGCCAGGCGCTCGGCCAGGCCCTTGTGGATCGCGCGGGCGTAGCCGGGGCCCTCGTAGATGAAGGCGCTGTAGCCCTGGATCAGGGTCGCGCCCGCCAGGATGCGCTGCCAGGCGTCCTCGGCGTTCTCGATGCCGCCGACCCCGACCAGGACCAGCCGGTCCCCCACACGGGCGTACAGGCGGCGCAGGACCTCCAGGGAGCGCGCCTTGACGGGGGCGCCGGACAGTCCGCCGGTCTCCTTGACCAGGGCGGCCTCGGACCTCAGGCCCAGGCCCTCGCGGGCGATGGTGGTGTTCGTGGCGATGATGCCGTCCAGGCCGAGCTCCAGCGCGAGGTCGGCGACGGCGTCGACGTCCTCGTCGGCGAGGTCGGGGGCGATCTTGACCAGCAGCGGGACCCGGCGGTCGGTCACCACCCGGTCGGCGGCCTCCCGTACGGCGCTCAGCAGCGGGCGCAGGGACTCGGTGGCCTGGAGGTTGCGCAGGCCCGGGGTGTTCGGCGAGGAGACGTTGACGACGAGGTAGTCGGCGTGGCGGGCCAGGCGCTCGGTGGACGCGACGTAGTCCGCGACGGCCTCCTCCTCCGGCACGGCTTTGGTCTTGCCGATGTTGACGCCCACGACCGTCTTGAAGACGGCCGTGCGGGCCGCCAGGCGCTGGGCGACGGCCGCCGAGCCCTCGTTGTTGAAGCCCATCCGGTTGATCAGCGCGCGGTCGGGGATGAGCCGGAAGAGCCGCTTCTTGGGGTTGCCCGGCTGGGCCTGGGCCGTGACCGTGCCGATCTCGACGTGGTCGAAGCCCAGCATCGACATGCCGTCGATGGCGACGGCGTTCTTGTCGAAGCCGGCCGCGAGCCCGAAGGGGCCGTGCATGCGCAGTCCGAGGGCCTCGGTGCGCAGCGCCTCGTACCGGGGGGCGAGGACGGCCGCGACGAAGGTGCGCAGCACCGGGGTGCGGGCCGCGAGGCGGATCCAGCGGAAGGCCGTGTAGTGGGCCTGCTCCGGGTCCATCCGCTTGAAGACGAGGTTGAAGAAGAGTTTGTACATCGGCGTGGGGATCCTTGTGCGCTCATGAAGAGGGGGACACCCGTCGCTGTCGCGAATCCGGTGTCCCCCTCCTCGTACGGGCTGCTAGTCGCGGGCCGCGATCAGGTGTTCGGCGTGCTCCTGGAGGGAGCGGACGCCGACGTCGCCGCGGTTGAGCGCGTCGATGCCCTGGACGGCGGCGGCGAGCGCCTGGACCGTCGTCAGGCACGGGACGCCGCGCGCCACGGCCGCGGTACGGATCTCGTAGCCGTCGAGGCGGCCACCCGTGCCGTAGGGGGTGTTGACGATCAGGTCGACCTGACCGTCGTGGATCAGCTGGACGATCGTCTTCTCGCCGCCCGGGCCCTCGCCCTCGCTGAGCTTGCGCACGATGGTGGCGTTGATGCCGTTGCGGCGCAGCACCTCGGCGGTGCCGGAGGTCGCCATCAGCTCGAAGCCGTGGGCGACCAGCTCCCGCGCCGGGAAGATCATCGAGCGCTTGTCGCGGTTGGCGACGGAGATGAACGCCCGGCCCTTGGTGGGCAGCGGGCCGTAGGCGCCGGCCTGCGACTTGGCGTAGGCGGTGCCGAAGACGGTGTCGATGCCCATGACCTCGCCGGTGGAGCGCATCTCCGGGCCGAGGACGGTGTCGACGCCGCGGCCGTGGATGTCGCGGAAGCGCGACCACGGCATGACGGCCTCCTTGACGGAGATCGGCGCGTCCAGCGGCAGGGTGCCGCCGTCGCCGGTCTTCGGGAGCATGCCCTCGGCGCGCAGCTCGGCGATGGTGCTGCCGAGCGAGATGCGGGCGGCGGCCTTCGCGAGCGGGACCGCGGTCGCCTTCGAGGTGAAGGGGACGGTGCGGGAGGCGCGGGGGTTGGCCTCCAGGACGTAGAGGATGTCACCCGCCATCGCGAACTGGATGTTGATCAGGCCGCGGACGCCGACGCCCTTGGCGATGGCCTCGGTGGAGGCGCGCAGACGCTTGATGTCGTAGCCGCCGAGGGTGATCGGGGGCAGGGCGCAGGCCGAGTCGCCGGAGTGGATGCCGGCTTCCTCGATGTGCTCCATGACGCCGCCGAGGTAGAGCTCGGTGCCGTCGTAGAGGGCGTCGACGTCGATCTCGATGGCGTCGTCGAGGAAGCGGTCGACCAGCACGGGGCGGGTCGGGGAGATCTCGGTGGACTCGGCGATGTACGACTCCAGCCGGGTCTCGTCGTAGACGATCTCCATGCCGCGGCCGCCGAGCACGTACGAGGGGCGGACGAGGACCGGGTAGCCGATCTCGTCGGCGATCGCCTTGGCACCCGCGAAGGTGGTGGCGGTGCCGTGCTTGGGCGCGGGCAGGCCGGCCTCGGCGAGGACCCGGCCGAAGGCGCCGCGGTCCTCGGCGGCGTGGATGGCCTCCGGGGAGGTGCCGACGACGGGGACGCCGTTGTCCTTGAGCGCCTGGGCGAGACCGAGGGGGGTCTGGCCGCCGAGCTGGACGACGACGCCGGCGATCGGGCCGGCCAGCGACTCGGCGTGGACGATCTCCAGCACGTCTTCGAGCGTCAGCGGCTCGAAGTACAGGCGGTCGGAGGTGTCGTAGTCCGTGGAGACGGTCTCCGGGTTGCAGTTGACCATCACGGTCTCGTAGCCGGCGTCGCTGAGGGCGAAGGAGGCGTGGACGCAGGAGTAGTCGAACTCGATGCCCTGGCCGATGCGGTTCGGGCCGGAGCCCAGGATGATGACCGCGGGCTTGGTGCGGGGCGCGACCTCGGACTCCTCGTCGTAGGAGGAGTAGAAGTACGGGGTCTTCGCGGCGAACTCGGCGGCGCAGGTGTCGACCGTCTTGTAGACCGGGCGGACGCCGAGCGCGTGGCGGACCTCGCGGACGACGTCCTCGCGCAGGCCGCGGATCTCGGCGATCTGGGCGTCGGAGAAGCCGTGCCGCTTGGCCTCGGCGAGCAGCTCGGGGTGGAGCTTCTCGGCGGCGGCCAGGTCGTCGGCGATCTCCTTGATGAGGAAGAGCTGGTCGACGAACCAGGGGTCGATCTTCGTGGATTCGAAGACCTCTTCCTGGGTGGCGCCGGCACGGATGGCCTGCATGACGGTGTTGATGCGGCCGTCGGTCGGGCGGACGGCGGTGGCGAGCAGCTCGGCCTTGTCGCCGGGCTCGCCGACGAAGGTGAACTGCGAGCCCTTCTTCTCCAGGGAGCGCAGGGCCTTCTGGAGCGCCTCGGTGAAGTTGCGGCCGATGGCCATGGCCTCGCCCACCGACTTCATGGTGGTGGTGAGGGTGGCGTCGGCCGCGGGGAACTTCTCGAAGGCGAAGCGCGGGGCCTTGACGACGACGTAGTCGAGGGACGGCTCGAAGGAGGCCGGCGTCTTCTCGGTGATGTCGTTGGGGACCTCGTCCAGCGTGTAGCCGATGGCCAGCTTGGCGGCAATCTTGGCGATCGGGAAGCCGGTGGCCTTCGACGCGAGCGCCGACGAGCGGGAGACGCGCGGGTTCATCTCGATGACGATGACGCGGCCGTCGGCCGGGTCGATCGCGAACTGGATGTTGCAGCCGCCGGTGTCGACGCCGACCTCGCGGATGATCGCGATGCCGATGTCGCGCAGGCGCTGGTACTCGCGGTCGGTCAGCGTCATGGCCGGGGCGACGGTGATCGAGTCGCCGGTGTGCACGCCCATCGGGTCGAAGTTCTCGATGGAGCAGACGACGACCACGTTGTCCTTGGTGTCGCGCATCAGCTCCAGCTCGTACTCCTTCCAGCCGAGGATGGACTCCTCCAGGAGCACCTCGGTGGTCGGGGAGAGCGTCAGGCCCTGGCCGGCGATGCGGCGCAGCTCTTCCTCGTCGTGGGCGAAGCCGGAGCCGGCGCCGCCCATGGTGAAGGAGGGGCGGACGACGACGGGGTAGCCGCCGAGCGTCTCGACGCCCTTGATGACGTCGTCCATCGAGTGGCAGATGACCGAGCGGGCGGACTCGCCGTAGCCGATCTTGGCCTTGACGGCCTCGACGACGCCCTTGAAGAGGTCGCGGTCCTCGCCCTTGTTGATGGCCTCGACGTTCGCGCCGATCAGCTCGACGCCGTACTTCTCCAGCACCCCCTGCTCGTGCATGGAGATGGCGGTGTTCAGCGCGGTCTGGCCGCCGAGGGTGGGCAGGAGCGCGTCGGGGCGCTCCTTGGCGATGATCTTCTCGACGAACTCGGGGGTGATCGGCTCGACGTACGTGGCGTCGGCGATCTCCGGGTCGGTCATGATCGTCGCCGGGTTGGAGTTCACCAGGATGACCCGCAGGCCCTCGGCCTTGAGGACGCGGCAGGCCTGGGTGCCGGAGTAGTCGAACTCGGCGGCCTGTCCGATGACGATCGGGCCGGAGCCGATGACCAGGACGGACTGGATATCGGTGCGCTTAGGCACGCTCGGCCTCCATCTGGGTGGTGCTCATCAAAGACGTGAAGCGGTCGAAGAGGTACGCGGCGTCGTGCGGGCCCGCGGCCGCCTCGGGGTGGTACTGGACGGAGAAGGCCGGCTGGTCGAGCAGCCGGAGGCCTTCCACGACGTTGTCGTTCAGGCAGACGTGCGAGACCTCGGCGCGGCCGAAGGGGGTCTCGGACACCTTGTCGAGGGGCGCGTCCACGGCGAAGCCGTGGTTGTGCGCGGTGACCTCGACCTTGCCGGTGGTGCGGTCCTGCACCGGCTGGTTGATGCCGCGGTGGCCGTACTTGAGCTTGTAGGTGCCGAAGCCCAGCGCGCGGCCGAGGATCTGGTTGCCGAAGCAGATGCCGAAGAGCGGGGTCCTGCGCTCCAGGACGCCCTGCATGACGGAGACCGCGTGGTCGGCGGTGGCGGGGTCGCCGGGGCCGTTGGAGAAGAACACCCCGTCCGGGGAGACGGCGTAGATGTCTTCGACGGTGGCCGTGGCGGGCAGCACGTGCACCTCGATGCCGCGCTCGGCCATCCGGTGCGGGGTCATGCCCTTGATGCCGAGGTCCACCGCGGCCACGGTGAACTTCTTCTCGCCGATGGCGGGGACGACGTACGTCTCCTTGGTGGCGACCTCGGCGGAGAGGTTCGCGCCCTTCATCTGGGGGGCGTCCTGGACCTTCGCCAGCAGCACGGCGTCGTCCATCACCGCCTCGCCGGAGAAGATGCCGACGCGCATGGCGCCGCGCTCGCGCAGGTGGCGGGTCAGGGCGCGGGTGTCGATGCCGCAGATCCCGACGACTCCCTGCGCGGTCAGCTCCTCGTCCAGGGAACGGCGGGAGCGCCAGTTGGAGGGCTTGCGGGCAGGGTCGCGCACGACGTAGCCCGACACCCAGATCCGGGAGGACTCGGGGTCCTCGTCGTTGACACCCGTGTTGCCGACGTGCGGGGCGGTCATCACGACGACCTGGCGGTGGTACGACGGGTCTGTGAGGGTCTCCTGGTAGCCGGTCATGCCGGTGGAGAACACGGCCTCGCCGAAGGTCTCCCCCACAGCGCCGTAGGCGCGGCCGCGGAAGATCCGGCCGTCCTCCAGGACGAGTACGGCGGGAGCTTTGGCTGCTCCCCTGGTGGAGGTCGTCATCGTTCGGCGCCTTCCGTCGTGATGGTTGGGTTCATGAGGTTGATGGCTTCGACCCAGGCGGCGTGCTCGGCCGCCCGGTCGGAGCGGAATCCGGAGTCGATCAGCTTGTCGCCGTGCGCCCAGGTGACGACGAGCAGACCGCCCTCGGTGAGTACCTTGCCCGCGATTCCCTTGTCGAGGCGGGCGCCGCGCAGCTGCGCGGCCGGTACGAAGAAGTCGGTGGCCCCCGGACGGACCACGTCGAGGCCCGCGTCGGTGAGGGTGAGCTCGACCCGGCTGCGCACCCCCAGGCCGTGGGCGACGATCCGGTCGAGCCACTGCCCGGCGGTGGTGGACCCGTGGTACCGGCCGGTCAGGGCGAGCCGGTGGGCGGGCAGACCGCTCGGGGCGGCGGGCAGCTCCGGCAGATCGCTCTGCAGGGTGCCGCGCCATTTCCAGCCCTGCCGCATCAGCCAGTAGACGAACGCGATGAAGACGAGCAGACCGATCACCCACGCGATGCGGGCGCCCCAGTCCGTCACCTCCGCCGAGTGTCGTTCGGCGGCCTCGGCGGCCAGTTGGATTACAGCAGGTGTCACGCCAGCGTCCCGTCCACGACCGTTGCCCGGCCCCGCAGGAAGGTGTGAGTGACGCGTCCCGGCAGCTCACGGCCCTCGTAAGGCGTGTTGCGGCTGCGGGAGGCGAAGTGCGCGGGGTCCACGACACCACGGTACGAGGTATCGACCAAGGTCAGGTTCGCGGGTTCACCTGCCGAGACGGGCCGGCCGTGGTTCTCCAGGCCGCCGATGCGCGCCGGGGCGAAGGACATGCGCTGGGCGACGCCCGCCCAGTCGAGCAGCCCGGTCTCCACCATCGTCTGCTGGACGACGGACAGCGCGGTCTCCAGGCCGACCATGCCCATGGCGGCGGCGGCCCACTCGCAGTCCTTGTCCTCGTGCGGGTGCGGGGCGTGGTCGGTGGCGACGATGTCGATCGTGCCGTCGGCGAGCGCCTCGCGCAGGGCCGTCACGTCGCGCTCGGTGCGCAGCGGCGGGTTGACCTTGTAGACCGCGTTGTACGAGCGCACCAGCTCGTCGGTGAGGAGCAGGTGGTGCGGGGTGACCTCGGCCGTGACGTCGATGCCGCGGGACTTGGCCCAGCGGACGATCTCGACGGAGCCGGCGGTGGACAGGTGGCAGATGTGCACGCGGGAGCCGACGTGCTCGGCGAGGAGCACGTCGCGGGCGATGATCGACTCCTCGGCGACGGCGGGCCAGCCGCCCAGACCCAGCTCGGCGGAGACGACGCCCTCGTTCATCTGGGCGCCCTCGGTGAGGCGGGGCTCCTGGGCGTGCTGGGCGACGACGCCGCCGAAGGCCTTCACGTACTCCAGGGCGCGGCGCATGATCACGGCGTCGTCCACGCACTTGCCGTCGTCGGAGAAGACGGTGACGTGGGCGGCGGAGTCGTGCATGGCGCCGAGCTCCGCGAGCTGCTTGCCCTCCAGGCCGACGGTGACGGCGCCGATGGGCTGCACGTCGCAGTAGCCGGATTCCTTGCCCAGGCGCCAGACCTGCTCGACCACGCCGGCGGTGTCGGCGACCGGGAAGGTGTTCGCCATGGCGAAGACGGCGGTGTAGCCGCCGGAGGCGGCCGCGCGGGTGCCGGTCAGGACGGTCTCGGAGTCCTCGCGGCCGGGCTCGCGCAGGTGGGTGTGCAGGTCGACGAGGCCCGGGAGGAGGACCTGGCCGGCGGCCTCGACGACCTGGGCGCCCTCGGCGGACAGGCCCTGGCCGACCTCGGCGATGGTCTCGCCGTCGATCAGTACGTCCTGCGCCTCGCCACCGAGTACCTTCGCGCCACGGATCAGGATCTTGCTCATGGTTACTTGCTCTCCTCGATGCGGGGCGTGCTGGTGGTGGTGACGGCGGGCTCGGAGCCGCCGAGCAGCAGGTACAGGACGGCCATCCGGGTGGAGACGCCGTTGGCGACCTGCTCGACGGCCGTGCAGCGGTCGGAGTCGGCGACCTCGGCGGTGATCTCCATGCCGCGGTTCATCGGGCCGGGGTGCATCACGATGGCGTGCTCGGGCATCTTCGCCATGCGGTCGCCGTCGAGCCCGTACCGGCGGGAGTACTCGCGCTCGGTGGGGAAGAAGGCGGCGTTCATGCGTTCGCGCTGCACACGCAGCATCATCACCGCGTCGGACTTCGGCAGCACCTCGTCGAGGTCGTACGAGACCTCGCACGGCCAGCTCTCGACGCCGATCGGGACCAGGGTGGGCGGGGCCACCACGGTGACCTCGGCACCCAGCGTGTGGAGCAGCTGCACGTTGGAGCGGGCGACGCGGCTGTGCAGGACGTCGCCGACGATCGTGATGCGGCGGCCGTTCAGGTCCTTGCCGAGGCCGGCGTCGCGCCCGACCAGGCGGCGGCGCATGGTGAAGGCGTCCAGCAGGGCCTGGGTGGGGTGCTCGTGGGTGCCGTCGCCGGCGTTGACCACGGCGGAGTCGATCCAGCCGGAGGTGGCGAGGCGGTAGGGGGCGCCGGAGGCGTGGTGGCGGATGACGACGGCGTCCGCGCCCATCGCCTCCAGGGTCAGGGCGGTGTCCTTGAGGGATTCGCCCTTGGAAACCGAGGAGCCCTTGGCGGAGAAGTTGATGACGTCGGCGGAGAGCCGCTTGGCGGCCGCCTCGAAGGAGATGCGGGTGCGGGTCGAGTCCTCGAAGAAGAGGTTCACGACGGTGAGGCCGCGCAGGGTGGGCAGCTTCTTGATCGGCCGGTCCGCGACGCGGGCCATCTCCTCGGCGGTGTCGAGGATCAGGACGGCGTCGTCGCGGGTGAGGTCGGCGGCCGAGATGAGGTGGCGCTTCATCTGGGTGCTCCGTAGGTCGGGAGGGCAGGCAGGCGGACTGTCTGGCTGGTGTCGCGGGCAGGGCATGCTGCGGCCGGGCACCCGTGGCGGGACCCGTACCGGTTCGGGCTACTGCTGCCCGGCTGCCCGGTCGGTCCGCTGGCCGAGCAGTACGGCGTCGCGGCCGTCCTCCTCCTGGAGCTGGACCTTGACGGTCTCCCGCAGCGACGTGGGGAGGTTCTTGCCGACGTAGTCGGCGCGGATCGGCAGTTCGCGGTGGCCGCGGTCGACGAGGACCGCGAGCTGGACGGCGCGGGGGCGGCCGAGGTCGCCGAGGGCGTCCAGGGCGGCGCGGATGGTTCTGCCGGAGAAGAGCACGTCGTCGACGAGGATGACCAGGCGGCCCTCGATGTCGTCGCCGGGGATCTCGGTGCGGCCGATCGCGCGGGCCGGCTTCATCCGCAGGTCGTCGCGGTACATGGTGATGTCGAGGGACCCGACCGGGATCTTCGTACCGGTGATCTCTTCGAGCTTGGCGGCCAGCCGGCGGGCGAGGAAGACACCGCGGGTGGGGATGCCGAGGAGCACCACGTCATCGGCGCCCTTGGCGCGTTCGACGATCTCGTGGGCGATGCGGGTCAGTACCCGGGCGATGTCCTGGGCCTCCAGGACGGGGCGCATGACATCGGAGCTCTGCTGGGTGTCCATGAAAAGGACCTCCTTCTCCGCCTCACGGGACGGACCTTAAAGGACGTCTGATGTTCGCGTTCCACCGTAGCAGGCCGACGTGCCCGGTCCGTCCACCGGGCACGGGCCGGGACCCCTCGTAAGTGGGGGTTGAAGAGCATTCGGCTTGACGCATCCAAGTAACGCTGCGTAACCTCACAGTGAGTTACCAGCCGCGCGGCGGAGCCGCTCGTGGTCATGCCGTCCATGTCGTCACAGCGTCACAGCGTCCGGGAGCGTTATGTCCAGCGAATACGCCAAACAGCTCGGGGCCAAGCTCCGCGCCATCCGCACCCAGCAGGGCCTTTCCCTCCACGGTGTGGAGGAGAAGTCCCAGGGCCGGTGGAAGGCCGTGGTGGTCGGTTCCTACGAGCGCGGGGACCGCGCCGTGACCGTCCAGCGCCTCGCCGAGCTGGCGGACTTCTACGGGGTTCCCGTCCAGGAACTCCTGCCGGGCACCACCCCGGGCGGAGCGGCCGAGCCGCCGCCGAAGCTGCGCCTGGACCTGGAGCGCCTGGCGGGCGTGCCCGCCGAGAAGGCCGGACCGCTCCAGCGTTACGCCGCCACCATCCAGAGCCAGCGCGGCGACTACAACGGCAAGGTGCTCTCGATCCGCCAGGACGACCTGCGCACCCTCGCGGTCATCTACGACCAGTCCCCCTCGGTCCTGACCGAGCAGCTCATCAGCTGGGGCGTGCTGGACGCGGACGCCCGGCGCGCCGTGGCCCACGAGGACGTCTAGCCCCCTCGGGCAGGCCAGCAGAAACGTTACCGGCGGGTGCCGGATCCCTCAGGGGTCCGGCACCCGCCGGTTCGCGTTCCGGCCCGGTGACGGGCCCTGAAGCAGGCCGGTGACGCGGGCCCGGCCACGCGCCGGTGCACGAACGGGAGGGCCCGCGGCGCTGATGCGCCGCGGGCCCTCCCGTTGTCACCGGTCCTGCGCGGGACCTACTGCTCGCGCCGCAGGCTCGGCTTGAGGTCCTTGAACCGGCCCAGCAGCCCGTTCACGAACGAGGGGGACTCGTCCGTGGAGAACTCCTTGGCCAGCTGGACGGCTTCGTCGATCGCCACGGCGTCCGGCGTCTCGTCCACCCAGATCAGCTCGTACGCGCCGAGCCGCACGATGTTCCGGTCCACGACCGGCATGCGGTCGAGGTCCCAGTCCACGGCATAGGTGACGATCAGGTCGTCGATGCGGTTCACCTTGTCGGCGTACCCCTCGACAAGATCCATCGTGAAGGCGTTGACCGGCGGCTGCCGGTCGTCCGACCGCGCGTGGCGGATCCAGTCCGCGAGGACCTCGCGCACGGACACGCCGCGCTGATCGGCCTCGAAGAGGATCTGGAAAGCGCGCTTTCGCGCGTTGCTCCGGGCAGCCACGGTTAGCTGTTCACCCGGCCGAGGTAGTCGCTCGTGCGGGTGTCGACCTTGATCTTCTCGCCGGTGCTGACGAAGAGCGGGACCTGGATCTCGTGGCCCGTCTCCAGCGTCGCCGGCTTGGTGCCGCCGGTGGAGCGGTCGCCCTGGACGCCCGGGTCGGTGTGCTGGATGACCAGCTCGACGGCGGCCGGGAGCTCGACGTAGAGCACCTCGCCCTCGTGGCGGGCCACGGAGGCGGTGAAGCCCTCGATGAGGAAGTTGGCGGCGTCGCCGACGACCTTGCGGTCGACCATCAGCTGGTCGTAGGTCTCCATGTCCATGAAGACGAAGTACTCGCCGTCCATGTACGAGAACTGCATGTCACGGCGGTCGATGGTGGCCGTGTCGACCTTGGTGCCGGCGTTGAAGGTCTTGTCGACGACCTTGCCGGAGAGCACGTGCTTGAGCTTGGTGCGCACGAAGGCCGGGCCCTTGCCGGGCTTGACGTGCTGGAACTCGACGACGGACCAGAGCTGGCCCCCGTCGAGCTTCAGCACCATGCCGTTCTTGAGGTCGTTCGTGGAAGCCACGGTTGCGGAATCTCCTGCACTGGAAGACCACGGGTGCGCGCACAGCCCGGCCGAGCGGGCTAGAGCGCGAGCAGCTCCTTGGTCGTAATGGTGAGTAGCTCTGGACCGCCGTCCGCCTCGGGGCGTACGACGAGCGTGTCATCGATCCGGACACCTCCCCGGCCCGGGAGGTGAACCCCCGGTTCGACGGTGACCGGCACGCAAGCGTCCAGTTTACCCATGGCCGTAGGTGCAAGCTGCGGGTCCTCGTCGATTTCGAGGCCGACGCCGTGTCCGGTGGACGCGGCCAGTGCCTCGCCGTGCCCCGCCGAGTCGAGCACGGAGCGCGCCGCGTGGTCGACGTCGCGGCAGGCGGCGCCCGGCAGGAGGGCCTCCCGTCCGGCCCGCTGGGCGGCGAACACGAGGTCGTACAGCTCGATCTGCCACGAGGCCGGGGTGGTGCCGATCACGAACGTACGGCCGATCTCGCAGCGGTAGCCCCGGTAGTTCGCGCCGAGGCACACGGAGAGGAAGTCGCCCTCCTCGACCCGGCGGTCGGAGGGCCGGTGCCGGGAGCGGCCGGAGTGGGGACCGGTGCCGACGGAGGTGCGGAAGGCGGGGCCGTCCGCCCCGTGGTCGACCAGGCGGCGTTCCAGCTCCAGCGCGAGGTGGCGTTCGGTGCGGCCGACGAGGATCGACTCCAGCAGCTCGCCGAGGGCCTGGTCGGCGATCTCGGCGGCGATCCGCAGGCAGGCGATCTCCTCCTCGTCCTTGACCAGGCGCTGCTGTTCCACCGCGGGCCCGAGGTCCGCCAGACGCAGCTTCGGCGCGACCGACTGGAGGGCCCGGTGACGGCCGACGGTGATGTGGTGCTCCTCCACCGCCAGGGAGTCGGCCCGTACGGAGGCGGCCAGATCGGCGGCGGCCACGGCGGGGTCCCCGCCCGGGGCGCCCAGCACGGTGACCCGCAGCTGTTCGTCCAGGCGGCCCTCGTCGTTCTCCCCGGTCGGCGCTCCCCCGCAGAACAGCACCTCCTCGGCCGGGCCGACCAGCAGGACGGCGCCGGGCGGGCAGGCTCCGGTGAGGTAGCGGACGTTCGCCGGACGCGTGATCAGCGCGGCGGCGTTGCCCGCGGCGGCGCAGCGGTCGCGAAGCAGGGCCCGACGGGCCGCGTACACGTCTGACATGTATTCGAGCGTACGAGCGCACCGCCCATCCGGCCTGGCGAGAGCCGCCGTACGAGCGGTGAGCAGGCGGTGAGCAGACGGCGGGAACCCTCGGGAGCCGGGCGCGCCGCAGGCGACAGGCACGCCTCGGTGGGCGGCCGCCTCCGTGGGGCGCGGGGCCTCAGTGGGCGGCGGGCCTCAGTGGGCGGGCGGGCCGATGACGCGGGCCAGGGTCTCGTCCAGTGCGCGGGCCGTGCCCTCGACGTCCAGCTGGGAGTTGTCGATGATCGGCAGGCCGGACCCGTACCAGCCGGCCATCCGCCCGTGGATCCGGGCGACCTCCTCGTCGGAGAGCCGGCGGTTGCCGGAACGGGCCGCGTTGCGCTCCAGCACGACCTCCAGGCCGGGCAGCAGCACGACCGGCAGCAGGGCAGGGCCCACGTGCCGTTTCCAGCCGCCCAGGCCCACCACGGGCCGGTCGGGGAAGACGGCGTCGTCCAGAATGCAGGAGATGCCGTTCGCCAGGAAGTTGCGTGCGGCGAAACCGCAGGTGCGGCGGGCCAGGCGGTACTGGGCCTCGGAGTGGTCGTTCCAGCCCGCCTGGGGGTCCGCGAAGCCCGAGCAGACCCACTCGCGGACGTCGTCCAGGCTGACGTGCGCGGTCGGCACCGGCCGGGTGGCGGCCCAGTGCCGCGCAACGGTCGTCTTGCCCGCGCCCGCCGGGCCGATCAGCAGCACCGCGAGGGTGGCCGCGCCGGTGCCGGGGGCGACCGCGGGCGGCAGCGGGATGTGCCCGGTGGGCTCCGTCGACGGCGGCTGGGCGGGCGGCAGCGGAACGTATCCGCCGCTGTCCCGCGCCGGGGACCGGTCGTGCGGCGCCGGCGGCCCGGGCTGGGCCGGCGCCGCGGAGCCCGGCCAGCCCTGCGCCGGGGGTATGGGCGGCTGCGGGGGCGCCTGCGGATGCTGCCCCGGCTGCCCCCAGCCGCCGCTCCCCACTCCTTGCTGCATCCGCTGCCACTCCGTCTCGTTCCGGCGACTGATGCGAGAACGTTATATGACCTCGGGGCCCGAGCCGCCCACCAGCACCGTCAGAGCGTGACTTCGTCCGCGAGGGCGCGCAGGGCCAGCCGGTACGAGCCGATGCCGAAGCCCGCCACCGTACCCGTGGCGACGGAGGCGATGACCGACGTGTGCCGGAACTCCTCGCGCGCGTACGGATTGGAGATGTGCACCTCGATCAGCGGAGCCGTGCGCTGCGCCGCCGCGTCCCGCATCGCGTATGAGTAGTGCGTGAAGGCGCCCGGGTTGATCACGACGGGGATCTTGCCGTCCGCGGCCTCGTGCAGCCAGCGCACCAGCTCGCCCTCGTCGTTGGTCTCGCGGACCTCCACGTCGAAGCCGAGCTCCGTGCCCACCGCCCGGCAGCTCTCCACCAGCCCCGCGTACGAGGTGGCCCCGTACACGTCGGGCTCGCGCGACCCGAGCCGGCCCAGGTTCGGGCCGTTCAGGACCAGCACCCGCCGGCTCACGCGGCGACCTCACCGAAGGCGGCGAACAGCACCGCCGGATCCGGGCCCTCCAGGACGGTCGGCTTGGCCAGCCCGTCGAGCACGATGAAGCGCAGCAGGTCGCCGCGGGACTTCTTGTCGAGCTTCATGGTCTCCAGCAGCTTGGGCCACTGGTCGCCCCGGTAGGTCAGCGGCAGCCCGACGGAGGCGAGCACCGCCTTGTGCCGGTCCGCGGTCGCGTCGTCGAGCCGGCCCGCGAGCCGGCCGAGTTCCGCGGCGAAGACCATGCCGACCGAGACGGCCGCGCCGTGGCGCCACTTGTAGCGCTCGTTCTTCTCGATGGCGTGCGCGAGGGTGTGGCCGTAGTTGAGGATCTCCCGCAACCCCGATTCCTTGAGGTCGCTGGAGACCACGTCCGCCTTGACCCGGATCGAGCGCACGATGAGCTCGGCGGTGTGCGGGCCCGCGGGCGTGCGGGCCGCCTCCGGGTCCGCCTCGATCAGGTCGAGGATGACCGGGTCGGAGATGAACCCGGCCTTGATGATCTCCGCCAGGCCGCTGACGTAGTCGTGGACCGGCAGCGAGTCCAGCGCCGCGAGGTCGCAGAGCACACCGGCGGGCGGGTGGAAGGCACCGACGAGGTTCTTGCCCTCGGCGGTGTTGATGCCGGTCTTGCCGCCGACGGCCGCGTCCACCATGGCCAGCACGGTGGTCGGGACCGCGACCCAGCGCACGCCGCGCAGCCAGCTCGCCGCGACGAAGCCCGCGAGGTCGGTGGTGGCGCCGCCGCCCACGCCCACGATCACGTCGGTGCGGGTGAACCCGGACTGTCCGAGCGCCTTCCAGCAGTACGCCGCGACCTCGACGGTCTTGGCCTCCTCGGCGTTCGGCACCTGGATGGCGACGGCCTCGTAGCCCTGCGCCGCCAGGTCGTCCCGCAGCGCCTCGCCCGTCGAGGCCAGTGCCTCGGGGTGGATCACGGCCACGCGCTGGGCCCGGGTACCGATCAGGCTGCCCAGCTCGCCGAGCAGCTGCCGGCCGACCAGCACCTCGTACGCCTCGTGTCCCGCGCTCGCGCCGACCTGGATGCGCGTCACCTGGTCTGTCATACGTCCTTCAACTCCAGAGCGTCGAGGACCGCCTGGGCGACCTCTTCGGGGGTGCGGTCGTCGGTGGTCACCACGACGCGCGCGACTTCGGTGTACAGGTGGCGGCGGGCGTCCATCAGCTCGCGCCACTGGCGGCGCGGGTTGACGGCGAGCAGCGGGCGCGCGGCGCCGAGGCCGACGCGCCGTACCGCCTCCTCGACGTCCATCGACAGGTAGGCGACGGGCAGGCCGGCGAGCAGCTCGCGGGTGCCGGGGTCGAGGACGGCACCGCCGCCGAGGGCGAGGACTCCGGTGTGCTCGGCGACGGCGGCCGCGACGGCCCGGCGCTCCAGCTCGCGGA
This sequence comes from Streptomyces sp. NPDC051578, assembly GCF_044454045.1. Classification (NCBI taxonomy): domain Bacteria; kingdom Bacillati; phylum Actinomycetota; class Actinomycetes; order Kitasatosporales; family Streptomycetaceae; genus Streptomyces; species Streptomyces sp. NPDC051578. Next base: position 310,121 of record NZ_JBITDH010000006.1, on the reverse strand, counting down.
AGTACGGCTCGCCCTCGTCGACGAACAGGTCCGCGATCTCGCGGGCTTCGGCGGCGACGATGTCGGCGTCCGTGTCCCGGTAGGGGACGCCGAGCCGCTCGGCGAGGAGTCCGCCCACCGTGGACTTGCCGGATCCCATCGGTCCGACGAGGACGATCAGGGGCCCGCCGGTCACCGGATCTGCAGGTTGTCGAGGTACGAGCGGACGTTGCGGCGGGTCTCGGGGACGGAGTCGCCGCCGAACTTCTCCACGACGGCGTCCGCGAGGACGAGCGCGACCATGGCCTCGGCGACGATGCCCGCCGCCGGGACGGCACAGACGTCGGAGCGCTGGTGGTGGGCGACGGTCGCCTCACCGGTGGCGACGTCGACGGTGGCCAGCGCGCGCGGCACGGTCGCGATGGGCTTCATCGCGGCGCGGACGCGCAGCAGCTCGCCGGTGGTCAGGCCGCCCTCGGTGCCGCCGGAGCGGCCGGTGGTGCGCCTGAGGCCCTCGGGGGTGGAGACGATCTCGTCGTGGGCCTTCGAGCCGGGCACGCGGGCCAGCTCGAAGCCGTCGCCGACCTCGACGCCCTTGATGGCCTGGATGCCCATGAGCGCCGCCGCGAGGCGCGCGTCGAGACGGCGGTCCCAGTGCACGTGCGAGCCGAGGCCGACGGGGACCCCGTACGCGAGCACCTCCACGACGCCGCCGAGGGTGTCGCCGTCCTTGTGGGCCTGGTCGATCTCGGCCACCATCGCCTTCGAGGCGTCGGCGTCCAGGCAGCGCACCGGGTCGGCGTCGAGCTTCTCGACGTCGGCGGGGGTCGGGTAGACGCCGTACGGGGCCTTGGCGGAGGCGAGTTCGACCACGTGGGAGACGATCTCGATGCCGGCGGTCTCCTTGATGAAGGACCGGGCGATCGCGCCGAGGGCCACACGGGCGGCGGTCTCACGGGCGCTGGCGCGCTCCAGGATCGGGCGGGCCTCGTCGAAGCCGTACTTCTGCATGCCGGCGAGGTCGGCGTGGCCGGGGCGGGGGCGGGTCAGCGCCGCGTTACGGCCGGTGTCCTTGAGCAGCGAGGGGTCCACGGGGTCGGCCGACATGACCGTCTCCCACTTGGGCCACTCGGTGTTGCCCACCATGACCGCGATGGGGGATCCGAGGGAGAGCCCGTGCCGGACGCCGCCGAGGAAGGTGACCTCGTCCTGTTCGAACTTCATCCGGGCACCGCGGCCATAGCCGAGCCGGCGCCTTGCCAGGTGGTCGGCCACCAGCTCGGTTGTGACCGGGACGCCGGCGGGGAGGCCCTCCAGCGTCGCCACCAGGGCCGGTCCGTGCGACTCTCCTGCGGTCAGCCAACGCAACCTGCTCAACGATGCTCCTCATGCTCGCGCCTGGTACAGCCACGGCGCGATCGGGGTGCGCGGCCCGGATCCGCCGTACCCGATCCTCCCACGTCCGCGCCGGTGCACCACGCTCCGGTCCAGCTATCGGACGGCCGTCCCACGCCGGCGCCACCACTGGAAACCCTCCCAGAGGCCTGCGGCGGCCACGAGGGAGCCGACGGTCCACTTCGCCCAGGCCGGAAGCGTACCGAGCAGCACCCGGGCCAACACCACGACGCCGTACGCCGCATCCCACTTGGATGCCAGCGCCTGACCGGTCCCGATCGCGTCCACCCGAACCCCCTCGCCCCCGGACCCGCCGGTGGCAACCCTAACGGGCTGCGAGGGCCCGCTCTCCGGCGGCCCGCATGGCGGCGAGCGGGCCGGGGGCGCGGCCGGTCATCTGCTCGACCTGGAGCACCGCCTGGTGCACGAGCAGGTCGAGGCCGCCGACCAGGGCTCCGCTGCGGCCGGTCCAGGCGGCGGCCAGCGCGGTGGGCCAGGGGTCGTAGAGGACGTCGAACAGGGTGCCGGGGGCGGCGGGCACGGCGGGGGTCAGCTCGTCCGTGGCGCCGGCCGGGGTGGTGGCGATGACCAGCGGCGCGGACAGTGCCTCGGCCGCCCGCGACCAGTCGGCCGTGCGGACCTCGACGCCGAGCCGTTCGCCCCACTGCCGCATCTCGTCGGCCCGGGCACGGGAGCGCACGTACGCGGTGACCTCGCCGGTGCAGATCCGCGCGAGCGCGGCCAGCGCAGAGGAGGCGGTGGCGCCGGCTCCGAGGACCGCGGCGGCCGGCACCTTGTCGACGCCGCGCTCGTGCAGCGCGGCGACGATGCCGGGGATGTCGGTGTTGTCGCCGAGGCGGCGGCCGTCCTCGGTGAAGACCACCGTGTTGACGGCCTCGACGGAGGCGGCGGTGTCACTGACCCCGTCGAGCAGCGGCATGACGGCCCGCTTGAGCGGCATGGTCAGCGACAGCCCGGCCCACTCGGGTCCGAGCCCGGCCATGAACCCGGCCAGCGCGGCCTCGTCGATCTCGAACCGGTCGTAGGACCAGTCGGCGAGGCCGAGCTCGCGGTAGGCGGCGCGGTGCAGCACCGGTGAGAGGGAGTGCTCGATGGGCGAACCCAGCACCGCGGCCCGTATGCGTGACATGTACTGCTATCCGCCGTTCTTCTGCTTCTGCCGCTCCTGGAACTCCGCGGCGAGCCTCTGATGCTCCTCGTACGTCTTGGTGAAGGTCGTCGTCTTGCCGTCGACCGACACGAAGAACATCCAGCCACCGTGATCCGGGTTGAGCGTAGCGCTCAACGCGTCCGCACCGGGGTTGTCGATCGGGCCGGGAGGCAGTCCCTTGACGAAGTGCGTGTTGTACGGGTTGTCGAACGTCCTGGCTTCCTTGAGCGAGAAGTTGATGTTGCTCGTGCCCTTGACGTAGTTGTACGTGGAGTCGAATTCGAGCTTCTGGTTGGTGACGTCGTTCGTCTTCTTGAGGCGGTTGTACACGACCTCGGACATCTTCCGGAAGTCGTCGTGGTTCTTGCCCTCGGCGTTGACGAGACTGGCGACCGTGATCACCTGGAGCGGGTTTTCCAGGCCCAGGCTCTTGGCCTTGGACTCGATCCCGAGCTCCGTGTACTTGTCCGTCGCGTTCTTGACCATCTGCTTGAGCAGGGCCTCGGGGGCCATGTTCTTGGTCAGGTCGTAGCGCGCCGGGTACAGGAACCCTTCGAGGGGGTCCATGAGCTGCGGGTTGTTGCCGGCCCAGGCCGGCAGGCCGAGGTTCTTCGCCTCGCGCTTGGCGATCTCCTGGGTGGTGCCCTGCGGCTTGCCGAGCTTGTTGTCGATCATCTCGTAGACGGCGGCGTTGCGCTTGCCCTCGGGAACGATGATGACGTTCAGCTTCGACGGGTCCGTCATCAGTGCGACGGCGGCCGCGGCGGACATCTTCTTCTTGAGCGGGTAGGTACCGGGCTGGATGCCCTTGCCCTTGGGGGTGTCCGCGGCGGTGATGAAGGCCTTGGCGCTCGCGACGACGCCCGCCTTCTCCAGGATGCTGCCCATCTGGGCGAGGGTGGCGTTCTTGGGGATCTCGACGTCCACGGTCTCTTCGAGGCCGGGGCCGGCGTAGTCCTCGCCGGGGCCGTAGCGGGCCTTGATGTACGTGTAGCCGTAGTAACCGCCACCGCCGAGGACGGCCGCGACCACCACGGCCGCGACCAGGCAGGACATGCCGCGGCGTCTGGGTTTCGCCTTCGTCTTCTTCGAACGGCCCCCGCGGCGGCCGCCCTCGCCACCGCGCCCGTCGTCGTCGCCGGCGAGGGGCTCGGACTCCTCCTCGGGGTCCTCGGTGAGGAGGTCGGTGTCCTGGCTCCCCGGCTCCGGCTCCAGGTGGCGCCGGCTCGGGGGCACCGGCGGCGGGTAGGCCTCCGGGGTGGCGTACAGGTCGGGGGCCTCGCCGGGGAAGCCGGCGCCGGTCTGCTGGGCGTACGGCTCGGCGCCCGCGTACGGGTCCGCACCCGGGTACGGGTCCGCAGGCGCGGGCGCGCCCGCGTACTGGCCCTGGCCGGTGTCCCAGGGCTGGCCTCCGTACGCCGGCTGCGGCTGGTCGCTCTGCTGGTACTGCTGCTGCGGGAGGAAGCCCTCCTGCGGGTACTGCTGGTACTGCTGCGGGAGCTGGTCCGGGTGCTGCTGGTACTGCTGCCCGTCCTGGAACTGGGGGGCCTGCAACTGAGGGTCCTGGAACCGTGGGTCCTGGTGCTGCGGCGCCTGCGCGTACTGCTGCTGGTCACCGGCGTACGGCAGCTGACCCTGCTGGGCCGGATGCCCGGTGTACCCCTGGTCCCCGTACAAGGGGTCCTCGGGGTGCCACGGTTCGGGGGCGCGGCCCCGGCCATACTCAGTCATCGGTCCCCTAGAGCCGCGAGACGGAGGCAGCGGCTCATCGCCGCGGCACCCGGTTCCGCCTCTGAAGTGGTGGGCGACGGCTGTTCGAATGCCGTCACATCGCGCGGAACGTTACCGTATCGCGATCAGACAACCACTTCGACGCACTCACCGGGCGGATTACCTGATACCCGTTCGGTCTCAAGAGCGTTCTGGAGGATCACCACGGCGGCGGCCTGGTCGATGACCGCCCGCCCCTTCTTGGCGTTCCTGCCCGAGGCCCGCAGCCCCTGGGCGGCGGTGACCGTGGTCATCCGCTCGTCCACCAGACGGACCGTCACCGGCTTGATGCCCTTGGCGAGTTCGTTCGCGAAGGCGCGCACTTTGGCCGCGGCCGGCCCCTCCCGCCCGCTGAGCGAGCGGGGGAGGCCGACCACGACTTCGAGCGGCTCGTACTCCTGCACGAGCTGCCGCAGCCGCCGGTGGGCGAACGGGATGTCCCGGCCCGGCACGGTTTCCACCGGTGTGGCCAGCACCCCGTCGGGGTCGCAGGAAGCGACCCCGATCCGGGCGTCCCCGACGTCGATGGCCAGTCGGCGGCCGCGGCGCAGCGTCATCGTCAGGCCGTCTCGGCGACGAGGCGCTCGACCGCGGCGATGGCCTCGGGCACGGCGGCCGGGTTCTGGCCGCCGCCCTGGGCGACGTCCGGCTTGCCGCCACCGCCGCCGCCGAGGGTCTTGGCGGCGGTGCGGACCAGGTCACCGGCCTTGAGACCGCGCTCGCGCGCGGCGTCGTTGGTGGCGATGACCGTCAGCGGACGGCCGCCCGCCACGGTGAACAGGGCCACGACGACCGGGCGGCCGCCCTGGATGCGGCCCCGGACGTCGAGGACGAGCTTGCGCAGGTCGTCGGCGCCGGTGCCGTCGGGCACCTGACCGACGACGAGGGCCACCCCGCGGATGTCCTGGGCGTTCTCGGCGAGGCCCGCGGCGGCCTGGAGGACCTTCTCCGCGCGGAACTTCTCGATCTCCTTCTCGGCGTCCTTCAACTTGCCGAGCATGGAGGCGATCTTCTCCGGCAACTCCTCCGGACGTCCCTTGACCAGCTCCTGGAGCTGGGCGACGACCGTGTGCTCCTTGGCGAGGAAGTTGTAGGCGTCCACGCCCACCAGGGCCTCGACGCGGCGCACGCCGGAGCCGATGGAGGACTCGCCGAGCAGCTTGACCAGGCCGAGCTGGCTGGTGTTGGCGACGTGGGTGCCGCCGCACAGCTCCTTGGAGAAGTCGCCGATGGTCACGACGCGCACGCGCTCGCCGTACTTCTCGCCGAACTCGGCGATGGCGCCCTGCTTCTTCGCCTCGTCGATGCTCATGACCTCGGCGGTGACGTCGAGCTCGCGGGAGAGCACGTCGTTGATCTTCTGCTCGACGTCGGTGAGGACGCTGCCGGGGACGGCGTTCGGCGAGCCGAAGTCGAAGCGGAAGCGGCCGGGCGAGTTCTCGGAACCGGCCTGGGCGGCCGTCGGACCGAGCGCGTCACGCAGCGCCTGGTGGGTCAGGTGCGTGGCGGAGTGGGCGCGGGCGATGGCCCGGCGGCGCTTGACGTCGATGGCGGCGTAGGCGGAGGCGCCCACGGTCACCTCGCCGACCTGCACCGACCCCTTGTGCACGGAGACGCCCGGGACGGGCTGCTGGACGTCGCGGACCTCGATCACGGCGCCGGAGTCGAGCTTGATCCGGCCCTGGTCGGCGAGCTGGCCGCCGCCCTCGGCGTAGAAGGGGGTGCGGTCCAGGACGACCTCGACCTCGTCGCCCTCGGAGGCGGCGGGCGCGGAGACGCCGTTGACCAGCAGGCCGACGATGGTGGACTCGCCCTGGTTGGTGGCGTAGCCGGTGAACTCGGTGGCGCCGGAGCCGTCGGCGATCTCCCGGTAGGCGGACATGTCCGCGTGGCCGGTCTTCTTGGCCTTGGCGTCGGCCTTGGCGCGGTCGCGCTGCTCCTGCATGAGGCGGCGGAAGCCGCTCTCGTCCACGGAGAGGCCCTGCTCGGCGGCCATCTCCAGGGTGAGGTCGATCGGGAAGCCCCAGGTGTCGTGGAGCAGGAACGCCTTGTCGCCGGAGAGGACCGTGCCGCCGGTGGCCTTGGTCTCGCTCACGGCGGTGTCGAGGATGTTGGTGCCGCCCTTGATGGCCTTGAGGAAGGCGGCCTCTTCGGCGAGCGCGACGGTCTCGATGCGCTTGCGGTCGGTGACGAGCTCCGGGTACTGCTGCCCCATCGTGTCGATCACGACGCCGATGAGGTCCTGGACGACCGGGCCGGTGGCGCCCATGAGGCGCATGTTGCGGATGGCGCGGCGCATGATGCGGCGCAGCACGTAGCCGCGGCCCTCGTTGCCGGGGGTGACGCCGTCGCCGATGAGCATCGTCGAGGTGCGGATGTGGTCGGCGACCACGCGCAGCGAGACGTCGGTGCCCTGGGCGGCCCCGTACCGGACGCCGGTCAGCTCGGTGGCCTTGTCCATGACCACGCGCAGGGTGTCGGTCTCGTACATATTCTGCACGCCCTGCAGGATCATGGCGAGGCGTTCGAGACCGAGACCGGTGTCGATGTTCTTCGAGGGCAGGTCGCCGAGGATCGGGAAGTCCTCCTTCCCGTCGCCGGCGCCGCGCTCGTACTGCATGAAGACCAGGTTCCAGATCTCCACGTACCGCTCGTCGTTGACGGCGGGGCCGCCCTCGACGCCGAACTCGGGGCCGCGGTCGTAGTTGATCTCGGAGCAGGGGCCGCAGGGGCCGGGGACGCCCATGGACCAGAAGTTGTCCTTCTTGCCCAGGCGCTGGATGCGCTCGGCGGGCACGCCGATCACGTCGCGCCAGATCTGCTCGGCCTCGTCGTCGTCGAGGTAGACGGTGATCCAGAGCTTCTCGGGCTCAAGGCCGTAGCCGCCGTCCGCCACGGAGCTGGTGAGCAGCTCCCAGGCGTACTTGATGGCGCCTTCCTTGAAGTAGTCCCCGAAGGAGAAGTTGCCGCACATCTGGAAGAACGTGCCGTGGCGGGTGGTCTTGCCGACCTCTTCGATGTCCGGGGTGCGCACGCACTTCTGCACGCTGGTAAGCGTCGGGGCCGGCGGCTTGACCTCGCCCAGGAAGTAGGGCTTGAACGGCACCATGCCCGCGGGCACCAGCAGCAGAGTCGGGTCGTCCGCGATGAGCGACGCCGAAGGGACAACGGTGTGACCGCGCTCCTCGAAGAAGCTCAGCCAGCGGCGGCGGATTTCAGCCGACTCCATCAGTGGTCCTCATTCCGGTTGTACGAGAGATTCGGGCGGTGGGTGGTCTGGTCGTGCGGGTCGGGCGCGATGCCCCGCGTCCGCCGGGGCCCGGGCAGGGCCGTGACGTTGTGGGGCAGGGCCGGCCCGTCGGCGTCCTGGCGCAGGCCCAGTGCGTCGTTCAGCTGTTCCTCGCGCTGGGTCATTCCCGCCTTGACGTCCAGGGCGAAGTCCTTGAGGCGGTGGCCCGCCTCGACGGCCTTGTCGGCGGCCTGTGCGGCGAGGCTCTCCGGGGTCAGCTTCTTGAGCTGCCGGTTGACCTTGGTGGTGGCCCACACGCCGGCGGCTGCGCCTGCGGTGAACCAGAAGGCTCGGCGGAACATCGGAGTCTCAGCCCTTCTGCTTCCGGCGCCGGGCGGCCGGCACCGTACGGCCGACGATCACAGTGCGTCGGGTGGTCTTGGCGGCCTCGGCGTCGGTCCTGCCCAGGGCCTTGCGCACGCCGTAGCCGAAGGCGGCCACCTTGACCAGCGGGCCGCCGAAGGTGGAGGCCACGGTCGAGGACAGCGCGGAGGCGTTGGAGGTGACCTCCTGGACGTCGCTCGCGATCGCGTCGACCCGGTCGAGCTGGGTGCGCGCGGAGCGCACGGTGGTGGAGGCGTCGGCGAGCAGCGGGACCGCCTGCTCGGTCACGTCCGCCACGAGCTTGGTGGTCGCCTTGAGCACCTGGGCCAGTCTCACCAGTACCACGGCGAGGAAGGAGACCAGGATGGCCCAGAAGACGGCCACGAGGATCCCGGCCACCTCTCCACCGGACACGTTTGCACCGCTTCCTGCACATAGATCGCTGGGTATAAAAAGTCTTCTCCGACCCTATCGCGCCGGAGATCCCCGGCCGTACCGGAATTCCGGCCCGGGCCGGGAAAACAGGAAGCCCGCCGGCTCCCCCGAGGGGGAACCGGCGGGCTGACCAGCCTGTGAGGCTACGGCCGCCGGAAGATCAGCGGGCGTAGTACTCGACGACGAGCTGCTCGTCGCAGATGACCGGGATTTCCTTGCGGTTCGGGTCGCGGTCCAGGCGGAAGGCCAGGGCCTTCAGGTTGACCTGCAGGTAGCGGGGGGTCTCGCCCTCGCCTGCGTAGCCACCCTCACGGGCAACCTGGAACGGAACCTTCTCGCGGCTGCGCTCGCGAACCGTGATCACGTCGTCCGGGCGGACGCGGAACGACGGCTTGTCGACCTTGGCACCGTTGACCTCGATGTGGCCGTGAACGACCATCTGGCGGGCCTGGTAGATGGTGCGGGCGATGCCCGAACGCAGGACCAGGGCGTCGAGGCGACGCTCGAGCTCGACGACCAGCGCCTCGCCCGTCTTGCCTTCGGCCTTCTTGGCGCGGTCGTAGGCGCGAGCCATCTGACGCTCAGAGATGTCGTACTGCGCGCGAAGACGCTGCTTCTCGAGCAGACGAACCTTGTAGTCCGAGTTCTGCTTGCGGCCACGGCCGTGCTCGCCCGGCGGGTAGGGGCGGGCCTCGAAGTACTTGACGGCCTTCGGGGTCAGCGCAATGCCGAGGGCACGCGACTTCTTGACCTTGGGTCGCTTCTGGTTCACGTGGAACCTACCTCCATGTAGTCAGGTGAGACTTACCGGTAACGAGGGGGACGTAATGTCTCGACCACATGGGATCCCCCTGCCCAGTGCGCATCGGAGTTCGGGTTCCAACGAAACGGAATCCGCTTTCGACGACGGTAAGCAGGGTCAGCCGCGTCCCAGGGAAGGCGTTCGGCAGCTCACCGGAGCCGAACGCGTACGAACCCTCGTAAGAGTCCAACGCCTCAGTATCCCCCACGTCGCCGGATGCTCCTGACACCAGGAGCCGCCGGGGGTGCGGGACAGGGGGGCCGGCCGCTTGCGGCCGTCACCCCGGACGGGGACGTGGTCCTCCGTGTTCCCACGGGTTCCGCGGCCACCGAGGCGGTCGCCCACGTCCAGGACCGGCCTCACCGCCGTGATCGAGATCACGGATGTGGCGCCGGTTTCCGTGGACCATCGTATCCGAGGCCGCGACGGGCGCGGGGCCGCCCCGGCGCAGGTCAGCCGCGCTCCCCGCGCAGCCGTTCGCGTACCTTCTCCACCACGTCCGCGTACCGGGCCTCCGCGCCGTAGCGCGTGGGCTCGTAGTACCGCTTGCCCTGGACCTCGTCCGGTGCGTACTGCTGGGCGGCGATCGCGCCCGGCACGTCATGCGGGTACACGTACCCCACCGCGTGGCCGAGCTTGGCCGCGCCCTTGTAGTGGCCGTCCCGCAGGTGCGCCGGGACCGGGCCGGCCAGCCCGGCCCGTACGTCGGCCAGGGCCGCGCCGATCGCCGTCGTCGCGGTGTTCGACTTGGGGGCCAGGGCCAGCGCGATCGTCGCGTGCGACAGGGTGAGCGCCGCCTCCGGGAAGCCGATCATGGCCACCGCCTGCGCCGCCGCGACCGCGAGCGGCAGGGCCGTGGGGTCCGCCAGCCCGATGTCCTCGCTCGCGGAGATCATCAGGCGTCGCGCGATGAACCGGGGGTCCTCCCCCGCCTCGATCATCCGGGCCAGGTAGTGCAGTGCCGCGTCCACGTCGGAGCCCCGGATCGACTTGATCAGCGCGCTCGCCACGTCGTAGTGCTGGTCGCCGTCCCGGTCGTACTTGACGGCGGCGCGGTCGACCGACTCCTCCAGCGTCCGCAGGGTGATCTCCGGCTCCCCCTTGGCGATCGCCGACCCGGCGCCGGCCTCCAGCGCCGTCAGGGCGCGCCGGGCGTCGCCCCCGGCGATGCGCAGCAGGTGCGCCTCGGCGTCGGCGAGCAGGGTCACCGCCCCGCCCAGTCCCCGCTCCTCGGTGAGGGCGCGCCGAACCAGCGCGCTCAGGTCCTCGTCCGTCAGCGGCTCCAGCGTCAGCAGCAGGGAGCGCGAGAGCAGCGGCGAGATGATCGAGAAGTACGGGTTCTCGGTGGTCGCCGCGATGAGGGTGACCCAGCGGTTCTCGACGGCCGGGAGCAGCGAGTCCTGCTGCGCCTTGCTGAACCGGTGGATCTCGTCGAGGAAGAGGACGGTCTCCTTGCCGTACCCGCCGGCCGCCCGCCGGGCGCCCTCGATCACGGCGCGTACTTCCTTGACTCCGGCGGTGATCGCCGACAGCTCCACGAACCGCTTCTGCGTCGCCTGGCTGACGACGTAGGCGAGGGTGGTCTTCCCGGTGCCGGGAGGGCCCCACAGGATCACCGAGGACGCGCCGGCCGGGCCCCCGGCGCCTTCCCCGACCAGCCGGCGAAGGGGCGCGCCGGGTTTGAGCAGGTGCTGCTGGCCCACGACCTCGTCCAGGGTGCGCGGGCGCATGCGGACGGCGAGCGGAGAGCTGGAGGGGTCCTTCTCCTGGCGGTCCTCGGCGGCGGCGGTGAAGAGATCTGGTTCCACACCGGAAGCCTAAGCGAGGGCACTGACAGCCCGGGCGGCCGTCATATGACCGTCAGGAGGTCCAGAAGTCCCACCAGCGGGTCAGGATCAGCATCCCGATGACCCCGATGTGCAGGACGGGCAGCACCCAGGTGAACTCGTCCAGGAAGCCCCGCAGCCAGCCGGGGGCCGGCAGCATCCGCGTGCGCACGTTGTGGGCGGTCACGTACCAGAACATGAGGATGGTGGCGACCCAGGCGAGGCAGCACCACAGGCACAGCGAGTTGATGTTGTACAGCGACTGGTACATCAGCCAGGTGCAGAAACCGACGCCGAACAGCGTGCCCGCGTTGAGCGCGAGCCAGTACCAGCGCCGGAAGCGCGCTCCCGCCAGCAGGCTCATGCCGACGCAGATCACGATCCCGTAGGCCACGAGCCCGAGCATCGGGTTCGGGAACCCGAAGACGGCCGCCTGGTCGCTCTTCATGATGTTGCCGCAGGAGACGATCGGGTTCAGGCTGCAGCCCGGTGTGAAGTTCGGGTCCTCCAGCAGCTTGAACTTGTCGATGGTGATCACCCAGGCGGCCAGCAGCCCGGCCGCACCCGTGATCACCAGCAGCAGCGCCAGGGCCCGGCTGCCGCCGGAGGTCCGGGCGGTGTCCGCGTCAGAGCCTGTTGTCGTCATCCCGCCCGCTCCACATCTGCAAGGTCATCAAGCACCGGCCATTGTGCCGTACGGATGAGCCGCGGGGCCGTTCGATGGGGATAAGGGGGCCCTGCGGGGCCGACACGGCGAAGGGGCGGGACAGGGAGTCCTCCCCGGCCCGCCCCTCGACGACGCCTGCCGTCAGGCCAGCTGCGCCCGCAGCACCTCGACCACCTCGGTCAGCGCCACCGGGTTCTGCTCGCCGGACTCCAGGTCCTTGAGCTGCACGACGCCCTCGGCGAGGTCCCGGTCACCCGCGACGATCGCGTAGCGGGCGCCGGAGCGGTTCGCGTCCTTCATGGCCCCCTTGAGGCCCTTGCCGCCGTACGAGATGTCCGCCGCGACACCGGCCCGGCGCAGCTCCGTGACCAGGCCGAACAGCACCGGCTTCGCTTCGCCGAGCGCCACCGCGAACACCGACGTGGACGCGGGGATGTCCAGCTCGACGCCCTCCGCCTCCAGCGCCAGCACCGTACGGTCCACGCCCAGCGCCCAGCCCACCGACGGCAGCGCCGGGCCGCCGATCATCTCGGACAGGCCGTCGTAGCGGCCGCCGCCGCCGACCGCCGACTGCGAACCCAGACCGTCGTGGACGAACTCGAAGGTGGTGCGCGTGTAGTAGTCGAGGCCGCGCACCAGCTTCTCGTCGTCCTCGAACGCGACGCCGGCCGCCGTGATCAGCGCCCGCACCTCCTCGTGGTACTGCTTGCACGCGTCGCACAGGTAGTCCCGCAGCACCGGGGCGCCGACGAGCTGCTTCTGTACGTCGGCCCGCTTGTCGTCGAGGACACGCAGCGGGTTGATCTCGGCCCGGCGCACGGTCTCCGCGTCGAGGTCGAGGCCGCTCAGGAAGGCCTGGAGCGCCTCCCGGTACACCGGGCGGCACTCCTTGTCGCCGAGCGAGTTCAGCAGGATGCGGAAGTTGCGCAGGCCCAGCGAGCGGTACGCCTGGTCGGCGAGGATGATCAGCTCGGCGTCCAGGGCCGGGTCCTCGGCACCGATCGCCTCGGCACCGACCTGCGAGAAGTGGCGGTAGCGGCCCGCCTGCGGGCGCTCGTAGCGGTAGTACGAGCCCGAGTACCAGAGCTTGACCGGCAGGTTGCCCTTCTTGTGCAGGCTGGCCTCCAGTGCCGCGCGCAGCACCGAGGCCGTGCCCTCCGGACGCAGGGCCAGCTGGTCACCGCCCTTGGTCTCGAAGGCGTACATCTCCTTGGAGACGATGTCGGTGGACTCGCCGACGCCGCGCGCGAACAGGCCGACGTCCTCGAAACCGGGCGTCTCGATGTAGCCGTAGCCGGAGTTCCTCAGCGGGGCGGCGATGGCCTCGCGTACCGCCAGGAACTTCACGGAGACCGGCGGGATCAGGTCGTAGGTGCCCTTGGGGGCCTTGAAGGTGCTCACGGAAGTCTCGTCACATTCCTCGTCGTGGGGCGGCTGCGCCGTCCCCCAGGCCGGCGGCGACGTCCCGCAGGTACGGGTTGGTCGCGCGCTCGCGCCCGATGGTGGTCTGGGGACCGTGGCCGGACAGCACCACCGTCGAGTCGTCCAGCGGCAGGCACACGCGGGCCAGCGAGCGGAGTATCTCGGCGTGGGAGCCGCCGGGCAGGTCGGTGCGTCCGATGGAGCCGGCGAAGAGCAGGTCGCCGGAGAAGAAGACGGACGGGATGTCCGCGGTCTCCGGCATCCGGAAGGTCACCGACCCCTTGGTATGTCCGGGCGCGTGGGCCACCGAGAAATCCATCCCGGCCAGCTTGAGGCCCGCTCCGTCGGTCAGCTCGCGGACGTCGTCCGGTTCGCCGACGGTCAGCTCGCCCATGAGCGGCATCCCGATGGAGCGGCCGAGGGCCTTCTCCGGGTCGCTCATCATGTAGCGGTCCTCCGGGTGGATCCAGGCCGGTACGTCGTGTGCTCCGCACACCGGGACCACCGAGGCCACATGATCGATGTGGCCATGGGTGAGGACGACCGCGACGGGCTTGAGCCGGTGCTTCTTCAACGTCTCCTCGACGCCCTGGGCGGCCTGGTGGCCCGGGTCGATGATGACGCACTCCTCACCGGCGGCGGGGGCGACCACATAGCAGTTGGTCCCCCAGGCCCCTGCGGGGAACCCGGCAATCAGCACGTTCGTCCTCAATCGTCGTCCGGCGTGAGCTCGGGCGGCGCGCACGGAGCGCGATGCCGCTGCTCAGAGCCTACCGGGGCGGCTCATGACACAGCTAACCCATATACGGTACGGACTGCCCAGCCCGGACAGCGGTACCAGAGACGTACAAGGAGACGACCGGTGGTCAGCAGCGATCAGCGTCGGCGACAGCTCGCCAGGGAGAAGTACGAGCGCCAGCAGCAGCGGCGGGCCGAGGCCCGCCGGAAGGCGCGCCGCCGCACGGCGGTGATCGGCGCGGCCGTGGCCGTGGTGGTCGCGACGCTGGTCGGACTCGTGGCGGGCGGTGTCTTCGACAGCAAGGACAAGAAGACCGAGGCATCGGACACCCCCTCGCCGACCGCGTCGCCCACCCCCAAGCAGTCGCCCCCGGCGATGGCGATCGACGACAAGGCGAAGTACACCTTCGACCTCAAGACGAGCGCGGGCGACGTCAAGTTCGAGATGGACGCCGCGAAGACCCCGCAGACGGTCAACTCGTTCAAGTCGCTCGCCGACAAGGGCTTCTTCGACAACACCAAGTGCCACCGCCTGGTGACCAGCGGCATCTTCGTGCTCCAGTGCGGTGACCCGCAGGGCACCGGCATGGGCGGCCCCGGCTACACGATCCCGGACGAGAACCTCGACGCCCTGGGCAAGCCGAACGAGCAGGGCCAGGTGATCTACCCGGCGGGCACGGTGGCGATGGCGAACACCGGCCAGCCCGGGACCGGCGGCAGCCAGTTCTTCCTCGTCTACAAGGACAGCCCGCTCGCGCCCTCGTACACGCCCTTCGGCAAGATCGACGCGGCCGGGCTCAAGGTCGTGGAGGACGTCGCGAAGGCGGGGACGGCCGACGGCGCCCAGGACGGCGCTCCCAAGAACCCCGTGACCATCGAGAAGGGCACCGTCACCAAGAACTGACCGGGACCGGGACGCGGCGGCCGGACGCGGCCGGCCCCGGCGCCCGTACGTCGATATTGCGTCGTGCGGGATGCGGACAGCCGGCCCGGCGGTCGCCTATGTTGGCGTTGTGCAGGGCGGGCGCGGCCCGCCCCAGGAAACTGTGGACGATGCCCGGGGGTGAACCCCTCGCGAGGCATCAGGTGGAGGAGGCGCTGTGAGCAGCGACCCGTGGGGCCGAGTCGACGAGACCGGCACCGTGTACGTGCGTACTGCCGAGGGCGAGCAGGTCGTCGGCTCTTGGCAGGCGGGCACCCCTGAGGAGGCCCTGGCCTACTTCGAGCGCAAGTACGAGGGCCTGGTGGTCGAGATCGGCCTCCTCGAACGGCGGGTGCGGACCACCGATCTGTCCGCCAAGGACGCCCAGACGGCCATCGACCACCTGCGTACGCAGGTGGACGAGCACCACGCCGTGGGCGATCTCGACGCGCTGCGCGTCCGGCTGGACAAGCTGGTCGCGACGGTGGAGTCGCGGCGCGAGGAGCGCAAGGTCCAGAAGGCCAAGCAGGCGGACGAGGCCCGTGCGGCCAAGGACGCGCTGGTCACCGAGGCCGAGCAGCTGGCGCAAAGCGACCAGTGGCGCAGCGCGGGCGAGCGGCTGCGCGCCCTGGTGGACATCTGGAAGGGGCTGCCCCGGCTCGACCGCAAGTCGGACGACGAGCTGTGGCACCGCTTCTCGCACGCCCGCTCGGCGTTCTCCAAGCGCCGCAAGGCGCACTTCGCCTCGCTGGACGCGCAGCGCGAGGAGGCCCGCAAGACCAAGGAGAAGCTGGTCGCCGAGGCCGAGTCGCTGTCGAAGTCGACGGACTGGGGTCCGACGGCCGCCCGCTACCGCGAACTGATGGAGAGCTGGAAGGCGGCCGGCCGGGCGCAGCGGGAGGCGGAGGACGACCTGTGGAACCGTTTCCGCGGTGCGCAGGACGTGTTCTTCGCGGCCCGCAGCGAGGTCTTCGCGGAGCGCGACGCCGAGCAGGTGGAGAACCTGCGGCTCAAGGAGGAGCTGGCCGAGGAGGCCGAGAAGCTCGTCCCGGTGACGGACTTGAAGGCGGCCCGGGCCGCGTTCCGCTCCCTCAACGAGCGCTGGGAGGCCATCGGCCACGTGCCGCGTGACGCGCGGCCCAAGGTCGAGGGCCGGATGCACGCGGTGGAGCGGGCCATCCAGGAGGCCGAGGAAGGCGAGTGGCGGCGTACGAACCCGGAGGCGCGGGCACGTGCGGCCGGCCTGACGGGTCAGCTGCAGGCGGCGGTCGACAAGCTGCGCGAGCAGATCGACGCGGCCCGTGCCGCGGGCAACAACGCGAAGGCCGACAAGCTGTCCCGGGAGCTGGAGGGCCGTCAGGCCCTGCTGGACCAGGCCCTCAAGGGCCTTGAGGAGTTCGGCGGCTGATCGCCCCCTCCTTCGCGGAACGAGGCGGCCCCGGTACGCGAGTACCGGGGCCGCCTTCCGCTTGACCGGGCCGGGCTACGGACCGCGGGGCTACGGCCTGCGGGGCGGGCTACGGCCTGCGGGGCGGGCTACGGCCTGCGGGCCGAGGTAACGCGGTAGACGTCGTAGACGCCCTCGACGCCGCGTACCGCCTTGAGGACGTGTCCCAGGTGCTTCGGGTCGCCCATCTCGAAGGTGAACCGGGAGGTGGCCACCCGGTCGCGGGAGGTCTGCACGGCCGCCGAGAGGATGTTGACGTGCTGGTCCGACAGGACGCGGGTGACGTCCGACAGGAGCCGGGACCGGTCCAGCGCCTCGACCTGGATGGCGACCAGGAACACGGAGGACTGGGTGGGTGCCCATTCGACCTCCAGCATCCGTTCGGGCTGCTGGGAGAGCGAGTCCACGTTGACGCAGTCGGCGCGGTGGACCGATACGCCGCTGCCGCGCGTGACGAAACCGATGATCGGGTCGCCCGGTACCGGGGTGCAGCAGCGGGCCAGCTTGACCCAGACGTCGTCGACGCCCTTGACGACCACACCCGGGTCGGCGCTGCCGCGGCGCTTGCGGCCGCGCGAGGCCGGGACGCTCTCCTCCATGTCCTCGTTGGCCGCGTCCTCGCCGCCGAGGGCCTGGACCAGCTTCTGCACGACGCCCTGCGCGGCCACGTGGCCCTCGCCGATCGCCGCGTACAGGGAGGAGATGTCCGGGTAGCGCATCTCGTGCGCGAGGGTGACGAGGGAGTCGCCCGTCAGGATCCGCTGGATCGGCAGGTTCTGCTTGCGCATGGCACGGGCGATGGCGTCCTTGCCGTGCTCGATGGCCTCGTCGCGGCGCTCCTTGGAGAACCAGGCGCGGATCTTGTTGCGGGCGCGCGGGGATTTGACGAAGCCCAGCCAGTCGCGGGACGGCCCGGCGCCTTCGGCCTTGGAGGTGAACACCTCGACCAGGTCGCCGTTGTCCAGGGTCGATTCGAGCGGGACGAGCCGCCCGTTGACCCGGGCCCCTATGGTGCGGTGGCCGACCTCGGTGTGGACGGCGTACGCGAAGTCCACCGAGGTGGCGCCGGCGGGCAGCGCGATCACGTCGCCCTTGGGCGTGAAGACGAAGACCTCGTTGCGGGAGAGGTCGAACCGCAGCGAGTCCAGGAACTCGCCCGGGTCCTCGGTCTCCTTCTGCCAGTCCAGCAGCTGGCGCAGCCAGGCCATGTCGTTGACGGTGTCCTGGCCCGCGCTGCCCTTGGCCGCCTGCGGGACGTCGGTGCGGACCTTGGAGGTGCCGGCGACGGTCTGCTGCTTGTACTTCCAGTGGGCTGCGATGCCGTACTCGGCGCGGCGGTGCATGTCGAACGTGCGGATCTGGAGCTCGACCGGCTTGCCGCTGGGCCCGATGACCGTCGTGTGGAGCGACTGGTACATGTTGAACTTGGGCATCGCGATGTAGTCCTTGAACCGGCCGGGGACCGGGTTCCACCGCGCGTGCACGGTACCGAGGGCCGCGTAGCAGTCCCGGACGGTGTCGACCAGGACCCGGATGCCGACCAGGTCGTAGATCTCGGCGAAGTCGCGGCCCCGCACGATCATCTTCTGGTAGACGCTGTAGTAGTGCTTGGGGCGGCCGGTGACGGTGGCCTTGATCCGGGCGGCCCGGAGGTCGGCCTGGACCTCGTCGGTGACGATCGCGAGGTACTCGTCGCGCTTGGGGGCCCGTTCGGCGACCAGGCGCACGATCTCGTCGTACATCTTGGGGTACAGGATCGCGAAGGACAGGTCTTCGAGTTCCCACTTGATCGTGTTCATGCCCAGCCGGTGCGCCAGCGGGGCATAGATCTCCAGGGTCTCGCGGGCCTTCTTCTCCTGCTTCTCCCGCTTGAGGTAGCGCATGGTGCGCATGTTGTGCAGGCGGTCGGCGAGCTTGATGACCAGGACCCGGGGGTCCTTGGCCATGGCCACGACCATCTTGCGCACGGTCTCGGCCTGCGCGGCCTCGCCGAACTTGACCCGGTCCAGCTTGGTGACCCCGTCGACCAGCAGGGCGACGGCGTCGCCGAAGTCGCGTCTGAGCTGTTCGAGTCCGTACTCGGTGTCCTCGACGGTGTCGTGCAGCAGACCCGCCATCAGGGTGGCCGGGTCCATGCCGAGCTCGGCCAGGATCGTCGTCACCGCGAGCGGGTGGGTGATGTACGGGTCACCGCTCTTGCGCTTCTGCCCGCGGTGCCAGCGCTCCGCCACCTGGTACGCCTGCTCGATCTGGCGCAGGGTGGCCGTCTCGATCTTCGGGTCGTTGCTGCGGACTATGCGCAGCAGCGGCTCCAGTACCGGGTTGTACGGGTTGGAACGCTGGACCCCGAGGCGGGCGAGGCGGGCGCGCACGCGGTTGGAGGACCCGGCGGGCTTCGCCGGCACGGGCTTGACCGGCGGGACCGGCTTGACCGGCGGGGCGGGCGGGGGCGTGGCGGCGGCCGCCGCGGCCTGCTCGGCCTGCGGGTCGGGCTGAGCGGCGGAGAGTGGCTGGACCTCGTCTGGCAAGAGCGCTCCTCTGGGGGTCCCCCCGGACGGAGTCCGGAGGAGGATCCGGAGCCCCGGTCAGGTCCGGATAACCCATGGTAGCGAGGGTTCGGTCCCCTCGTTCTCCGAGCCTCCCGGCCCCGTGCCGGGCGCCTCCGGGCCGCCTCCCGGCCGCCTCCCCGTGCGTTGCGCCGCGCTCGGCGGACCGGTACGCGAAAGCGGCGGGTACCCGGGTGTCCCGGGTACCCGCCGCCGTGAGCGGGGCGAACGCGTCAGACCACGATCAGCGCGTCCAGCGGGGCGCCGCCCAGGGCGGGCTCCAGCCTCGCCCGGCCGGGCAGGAAGGACAGCTCCATCAGGACCGCCACCCCTGCGACCTCGGCTCCGGCCCGCCGGATCAGCGAGAGCGAGGCCTCCGCGGTGCCGCCGGTGGCCAGGACGTCGTCGATGACCATCACCCGGTCACCGATCGCGAGGTCCTCCGCGTGCACCTCGATCTCCGCGGTCCCGTACTCCAGGTCGTAGGCCTGGCCCAGGGTCGCACCGGGCAGCTTGCCGGCCTTGCGCACCGGCACGAAGCCGATGCCGGCCTGCACGGCCACCGGCGCGGCCAGGATGAACCCGCGCGCCTCCAGCCCGACGATCTTCGTCGCGCCGTACCGCAGCGCCAGCGCCGCCAGCGCGTCCGTCAGCGCCGCGAAGGCCTTCGGGTCGGCCAGCAGCGGGGTGATGTCCTTGAACGTCACACCCGGCTTGGGGTAGTCGGGTACGTCCTTGATCCTGCTGAGGAGCAGCTCGCGCACCTCGGGCGTGCACGCGGTCACCGGCGTCGCCGTCCCTGGCCCTGCGCCACGACCTGCGGGGCGTCCTCGGCGTCGTGCGCGTCGTCCTGGGACTCGCCCTTGGCCGCCGCGGCCGCCCGCTTGGCGAGCACCCGCTTGCGCAGCGCCTTCATCGCCGGCTCGCGCTCCTTGAGGTCGACGACCAGCGGGGTCGCGATGAAGATCGAGGAGTACGCGCCGGCCGCGAGACCGACGAACAGCGACAGCGAGATGTCGTTGAGCATGCCCGCGCCCAGGAAGCCGCCGCCGATGAACAGCAGCGCGCCGACCGGGAGCAGCGCCACGACCGTGGTGTTGATCGAGCGGACCAGCGTGCCGTTGATGCTGCGGTTGGCGATCTCGCTGAACGTGTAGCGGGTCTGCTTGGTGATGTCCTTCGAGCCCTCCTTGAGACCGTCGAAGACGACGACGGTGTCGTAGAGGGAGTAACCGAGGATCGTCAGCAGACCGATCACGGTGCCCGGCGTGACCTCGAAGCCGACCAGCGCGTACACGCCGACGGTGATGGTGAGGTCGTGGATCAGGGCGACGAGCGCCGCCACCGCCATCCGCCATTCGAAGGCGATGGCGAGGTAGAGCACCACGAGCACCATGAAGATGCCGAGGCCCGTCCAGGCCTTGTTCGCGATCTGCTCGCCCCAGCTGGGGCCCACGAGGTCGGCGTTGATCTGGTTCGCGTCGACCTTGAGGTCGGTGGCGAGCTGCTTCTTCACGCCGGTCGCGTCGTCGGTGTTCAGACCCGAGATCTGGATCCGCATGCCGCCGGTGCCGAGCTCCTGGACGATCGCCTCGTGACCGGAGGCCTTCTTGGCGTCCTCGGTCACGTGGGCGACCGACACGGCCGTCTTCGGGGTGGTGAAGACGGCACCGCCCTTGAACTCGATGCCCATGTTGAGGCCCTGTACGGCCAGGGCCACGATCGCCGTGATGGTGATCAGGATGGAAACGCCGTACCAGAGAAAGCGCTTGCCGACGAAGTCGTATCCGACCTCACCGCGGTACAGCCTGGCGCCGAGATCTCCCAGCTTCGACATCTCACGCCTCCTTTGCGTCGACGGGGGCGGGCACGGCGGCGGCGGTCGCTGCGCCGCCGGTACGACGGGACCGGCGCAGCGGCGGCTTGGCGCCCAGACGCTTGGGGTCCAGCCCGGACCACGGGTGGCCGCTGGAGAAGAACTTCGTACGCGCCAGCAGGGTCATGACGGGCTTGGTGAAGAGGAACACCACGACCACGTCGAGCAGGGTGGTCAGACCCAGCGTGAAGGCGAAGCCCTGCACCTTGCCGACGGTGACGATGAACAGCACCGCGGCGGCGAGGAACGACACGAAGTCGGAGACCAGGATGGTGCGCCGGGCCCGGGGCCAGGCACGCTCCACCGCGGGGCGCAGGGTGCGGCCCTCGCGGATCTCGTCGCGGATGCGTTCGAAGTACACGATGAACGAGTCCGCCGTGATGCCGATCGCGACGATGGCACCGCAGACGGCGGGCAGGTTCAGCGCGAACCCGATGCCCTTCCCGAGCAGCGCCATGATCGTGTAGGTGAGCACCGCGGACACCAGGAGGCTGACGATGGCGATGAAGGCCAGGCCCCGGTAGTACACGAGCAGGTAGATCACGACGAGCGCGAGGCCGATCGCACCGGCGATGAGGCCGGCCTGGAGCTGCTCGCTGCCGAGGGCGGGGGTGACGGTGGTGACGCTGTCCTCCTGGAAGGAGAGCGGCAGCGCGCCGTACGACAGCATGTTGCCCAGGTCCTGTGCGGACTGCTGGGTGAAGCCGCCCGAGATCTCGGCGTTGCCGCCGGTCAGCGCCTGGCTCACGGACGGGTCGGAGATGACCTGGCCGTCGAGCACGATGGCGAACTGGTTCTGCGGGGACTGCTTGGTGGCGAGCTCACCGGTGACCTTGGCGAACTTGTCGGCGCCCTTGTCGGTGAACTGCATCGTGACGATCCACTGGGCGGTCTGCGGGTTGATCGCGCCCTTGGCGTTGTCCACGTCCTGGCCGTTGACGGCGGCCGGGCCGAGCACCCACTTGCCCCAGGTGTTGCCGCGCTTGCCACAGGCCAGCGTCGGGTCCTCGGGCTTGACGTCCTTGCCCACCGTCGCGCGCTGCTTCTCGTCGTTGCAGTCCAGCGCGGCGAACTTCGCCTGCAGGTCCGCGACGGCGGCGTCCGCGCCCGACGGGGTCGGGGTCGGGGTCGGGGCCTTGTCGTCTGCCTTCTTCGACTCGCTCGCCGAGGGCGAGGGAGAGGGGGCGCCCGGGGCCTTGAGGGCCTCGCTGAGCACACGTCCCTGGGAAGTGGCGCTGGACGACGGGGTGGCCGAGGAGCCGGGCTTGCCGCTCTCCGCCTTGGGGGCGCCGGAACCGCTCGCCGAGGGGCTCGGAGCACCGCTCGTGGAGGGGCTGGGCGTCGCCTGCGGGGCGACGGGGGCGCCGTCGGCGAAGGCCAGGACAGGGCGGAAGTACAGCTGGGCGGTGGTACCGACCTGCTCGCGCGCCTGCTGCTCGTTCATCCCGCGGGGGATGTTCACGATGATGTGGTCGCGGCCCTGCGTCTGGACCTCGGCCTCCGAGACACCGAGACCGTTGACGCGGCGCTCGATGATGCCGACCGCCGTGTTCATGTTGGTCTCGTTGACCGCGTCCGGCTTGCCGGGCTCGCTCTTGGCCTTGAGCGTGATGCTCGTGCCGCCCGCGAGGTCGATGCCCAGCCGGGGCGTCGTCTGCTTCGTGAGGAACATCCCCGCGGTGAGCGCCACCATCGCGATCAGGATGATGGCCAGGGCGCGCCCCGGCCTCCCCTGAGCCCCCGTGGGCCGCCGGCCCTTCTTCGGTGCTGCCACCTTGTCGTATCTCCCTGTCCAACCGCCCCGCGCCGGGTCAGCGCGCGGACGGCCACGAAATGTGTGGTGGGGACCCCTGCCCCCCGCAGAAGTGTCGCTGACGGGGACCGCGGCGGCCGCCGGTCGGGCGGTGTCGCGGTCCCCGGGCGGTCGCTACTTGGCGCCGGCCTCGCCGTCGGTCTTGCCGTCGGTCCCGCCGTCCTGCGGCGCGTCGCCCTTGGGCTCGTCCTTCTTGCCCAGGTCGAGCTTGGGAGCCTCGCCCTGGTCCTTGGTGAGGTCGGTCTTGGCCGGCTCGTCCGCCGCGTCCGCGGTGAGCGAGGAGGCGTCGTCCGGTACGACCGGCGTGTCGCTGGTCGGATCATCGGTGATGCCGTGGACGATGCGGTTGTACTCCGCGTCCTCCAGGACCGCGCCGATGGCGTTCTTGGCGTAGATCGCGTGGACGCCCGGGGCCACCTCGAGGGTGAGGGTGTCGTCGCCGATCTCCTTGACCGTGGCGTACATGCCGCCGATGGTGCGGACGCCGGTGCCGGGTACCAGGTGGTCGCGCATCTGCGCGGCTGCCTGCTGCTTCTTCTTGGCGGAGCGGGTCATCAGGAACATCGCCCCGATGAGCACGATGAACGGGAGGAGTGTCACGAGATTCACGGGACGGAGATCCTTCGCACGACCGCAGGGGATGCGGCCTTTTCTACGGGGGGTGGGCATACCGACCCGAAGGGTCGGCATCGGCGGAGTCTAGGCGAGTCCGCACCGATGGAACAACGCCCAGCATGGCACCGTGGTTCCTGGGCGGTCGAACCTCCGCGCCGTCACGCCCCGAACAAGCCCTGTTGTCCGCTTGATCCGCCGCTCGATCCGACGGCGCCCTGCCCAGGCGGGACAAGGCCCAGGTGAGCCCATGCGGCGGGGGTCGCGACCCGCCCGCGGGGGGTACGCGCCAGCAGCCCCTCGCGCACCAGGAAGGGCTCGGCGACCTCCTCGACGGTCTCGCGTTCCTCACCGACGGCGACGGCGAGGGTGGACAACCCCACCGGACCCCCGCCGAACAGTTTGAGCAGGGCCTCCAGCACGGCCCGGTCCAGCCGGTCGAGCCCGCGCGCGTCCACCTCGTAGACCTGGAGGGCGGTGCCGGCGATCTCCCGGGTGATCACTCCGTCGGCCCGCACCTGGGCGTAGTCCCGGACCCGGCGCAGCAGGCGGTTGGCGATGCGCGGGGTGCCGCGCGAGCGTCCGGCGATCTCGGCGGCCCCGGCGGTGTCGATCTCCACGTCGAGGAGGCGGGCCGAGCGGTGGATGACGCGTTCCAGCTCCTCGGGGGCGTAGAACTCCATGTGCCCGGTGAAGCCGAACCGGTCGCGCAGGGGCGGCGGCAGCAGTCCGGCGCGGGTGGTGGCGCCGACCAGGGTGAAGGGGGGCAGCTCCAGGGGGATCGCGGTCGCGCCCGGCCCCTTGCCGACGATCACGTCGACGCGGAAGTCCTCCATGGCCATGTACAGCATCTCCTCGGCGGGCCGGGACATGCGGTGGATCTCGTCCAGGAAGAGCACCTCGCCCTCCTGCAGGGAGGAGAGGATCGCGGCGAGGTCACCGGCGTGCTGGATGGCGGGGCCGGAGGTGATCCGGATGGGCGCGCCCATCTCCGCCGCGATGATCATGGACAGGGTGGTCTTGCCGAGGCCGGGCGCTCCGGAGAGCAGGACGTGGTCGGCGGTGGCGCCGCGCTGGCGGGCGGCCTTGAGGACGAGGTCCAGCTGCTGGCGGACCTTCTCCTGGCCGACGAACTCCCCGAGGTCCTTGGGGCGCAGGGCCGCCTCGACGGCGGTGTCCTCGCCGTCCGCCGCCGCCGCGACAATGCGGTCGCTCTCGTCGTCCCAGTTCACGGTGTCAGTCTGCCTTCTCGGTTCGTACGGTGATCATCGTCCCGCCCGCGGCGGTGTGCGGGTCAGCGGGCCCGGTTCAGGGACTGCAGGGCGGCGCGCAGCAGCTGCGGGACAGGGGCCGAGCCGCCCGCGGCGATGGCGGCCTCGGCCTGCGGGGTCACCGCAGTGACGGCTTCCTCGGCCTCGCGGGAGGCGTAGCCGAGGCCGATGAGCGCGGCGGAGAGCTGCTCCGTCCAGGGCGCGGGGCCGGCTGCGGCGGCCCGCTGGGCCCCCACGACGGCGCCCAGCGGCGCGCCCAGCTTGTCCTTGAGCTCCAGCAGCAGTTTCTGCGCGCCCTTCTTGCCGATGCCCGGGACCGCCATCAGGGCCTTCTCGTCCCCGGTGGAGACGGCGAGGCGCAGCGCGTCGGGGCTGTGGACGCCGAGCATGGCCTGCGCCAGCCGGGGGCCGACCCCGCTCGCGGTCTGGAGCAGCTCGAAGACCTGCCGTTCGTCGTCGTCGGCGAAGCCGTACAGGGTGAGCGAGTCCTCCCGTACGACCAGGGACGTGGCGAGCCTGGCCGTCTCCCCCAGTCGCAGGCGGGCGACGGTGGCGGGTGTGCACTGGACGGCCATGCCCACTCCCCCGACCTCGATCACGGCCTGGGCGGGGGCGAGTGCGGCGACCGGGCCGCTGACGAACGCGATCATGAGGGGCGGCCTTTCACGGCGGAGGCATGCTGGGCGACCGCCTGCTGGAGGCGGTTTTGGGCGGGGGCCCGCCAGATGTGGCAGATGGCGAGCGCGAGGGCGTCGGCGGCGTCGGCCGGTTTCGGCGGGGCGCTCAGCCGCAGCAGCCGGGTGACCATCGACCCGACCTGCGCCTTGTCCGCCCGGCCGGAGCCGGTGACGGCGGCCTTGACCTCGCTCGGGGTGTGCAGGGCGACCGGCAGGCCGCGCCGGGCCGCGCACAGCATGGCGACGGCGCTGGCCTGGGCGGTGCCCATCACCGTGCTGACGTTGTGCTGGCTGAAGACCCGCTCCACGGCGACGACTTCGGGCCGGTACTTGTCCAGCCACTCCTCCATGCCGCGCTCGACGGCGACGAGCCGCAGCCCCAACTCGGCATCGGCGGGCGTCCGTACGACCCCGACCCCGAGCATGGTGAGGGGACGGCCGGCGACCCCCTCGACCACGCCGACACCGCATCGCGTCAGCCCCGGGTCCACACCGAGTACGCGCACCTCGCCCCCCCTTCTTCGATCGCCTGTCCGTGTGCAGGCTATCGGGCCGCACTGACACGACGACGGGCCGACGGGGTGTGTCCCCGTCGGCCCGTCACCACACACTGGGCGAAGGCGAAGCCTCAGGCGTCGACCTTCTCCATGACCTCGTCCGAGACGTCGAAGTTGGCGAAGACGTTCTGCACGTCGTCGCTGTCCTCCAGCGCGTCGATCAGCTTGAAGATCTTGCGCGCGCCCTCCTCGTCCAGCTCGACCTGCATGGTCGGGACGAAGCTGGAGTCGGCCGAGTCGTAGTCGATGCCCGCCTCCTGGAGCGCGGTGCGGACCGCGACCATGTCGGTGGGCTCGCTGATGATCTCGAAGGTGTCGCCGTTGTCGTTGACCTCTTCGGCACCGGCTTCGAGCACCGTCTCCAGGACGTCGTCCTCGGTGAGGTCGCCCTTGGGCAGCAGGACGACGCCCTTGCGGTTGAACAGGTACGAGACCGAGCCCGGATCGGCCATCGATCCGCCGTTGCGGGTCATGGCGACGCGGACGTCGGAGGCGGCACGGTTGCGGTTGTCGGTGAGGCACTCGATGAGCACCGCGACACCGTTGGGGCCGTAGCCTTCGTACATGATCGTCTCGTAGTCGGCGCCGCCGGCCTCGAGGCCGCCGCCGCGCTTGACCGCGGAGTCGATGTTCTTGTTCGGGACCGAGCTCTTCTTGGCCTTCTGAATGGCGTCGAAGAGCGTCGGGTTGCCGTCGATGTCGGCGCCGCCCATACGGGCCGCGACCTCGATGTTCTTGATCAGCTTCGCGAAGAGCTTGCCGCGCTTGGCATCGATCACGGCCTTCTTGTGCTTCGTCGTAGCCCATTTAGAGTGGCCGGACATCCGCCTGTCTCCTTCGCGTAACCAACAGTGTTCGTCACCGATCCTACCGGGACCTGATTACAGCCCCGCGCGCACCATGTCGACGAAGTACGCGTGAACGCGGTCGTCGCCGGTGAGTTCCGGGTGGAACGAGGTCGCCAGCACGTTGCCCTGCCGCACGGCGACGGTGTGGCCGTCGTACGTGGCGAGCACCTCGGCGGCCGCGCCGACCGACTCGACCCAGGGGGCTCGGATGAAGACGCCCTCGACGGGGCCTCCCCCGATGCCCGCGAAGTCGATCTTCGCCTCGAAGGACTCGTTCTGCCGGCCGAAGGCGTTGCGGCGCACGATCATGTCGATGCCGCCGAGCGTCTCCTGGTCCTCACGGCCGTCCAGCAGCTTGTCCGCGAGCATGATCATGCCGGCGCAGGTGCCGTAGACCGGCATCCCGGCCCGCACGCGCTCGCGCAGCGGCTCCAGCATGCCGAACAGCACGGCGAGCTTCGACATGGTCGTGGACTCGCCGCCGGGGATCACCAGGGCGTCGACCTCGGTGAGCTCCTCGGGACGCCGGACCGGCCTGGCCACGGCGTCCGCCGCGGCCAGGGCGATCAGGTGCTCCCGTACATCGCCCTGCAGAGCCAGGACACCGATGGTGGGAGTCGTCATTACCAGCCCCGGTTGGCGTAACGCTCGGCCTCGGGCAGGGTGTCGCAGTTGATACCGACCATGGCCTCGCCCAGGTTGCGGGAGGCGTCCGCGATGATCTTCGGGTCGTCGAAGAAGGTGGTGGCCTTCACGATGGCGGCGGCGCGCTTGGCCGGGTCGCCCGACTTGAAGATGCCGGAGCCGACGAAGACGCCCTCGGCACCGAGCTGACGCATCAGGGCGGCGTCGGCCGGGGTGGCCACGCCACCGGCGGAGAACAGCACGACGGGGAGCTTGCCGAGCTCGGCGACTTCCTTGACCAGCTCGTACGGGGCGCGCAGCTCCTTGGCGGCGGCGTACAGCTCGTTGTTGTCGAAGCCGCGCAGCTTGGCGATCTCGTTCTTGATCTGGCGCAGGTGGCGGACGGCCTCGACGACGTTGCCGGTGCCGGCCTCGCCCTTGGAGCGGATCATGGCCGCGCCCTCGGCGATGCGGCGCAGGGCCTCGCCGAGGTTGGTGGCACCACAGACGAAGGGGGTGGTGAACGCCCACTTGTCGGAGTGGTTGACCTCGTCGGCCGGGGTCAGGACCTCGGACTCGTCGATGTAGTCGACGCCGAGGGACTGCAGGACCTGGGCCTCGACGAAGTGGCCGATGCGGGACTTGGCCATGACGGGGATCGAGACGGCCTCGATGATCTCTTCGATCATGTTCGGGTCGGACATGCGGGCGACCCCGCCGTCCTTGCGGATGTCGGCCGGGACCCGCTCCAGGGCCATGACGGCGACGGCGCCGGCGTCCTCGGCGATCTTCGCCTGCTCGGCGTTGACCACGTCCATGATCACGCCGCCCTTGAGCTGCTCGGCCATGCCGCGCTTGACGCGGGAGGTGCCGATAGCCGACTCAGCGGACTGCGGGGTGGAGGGAAGCGTGCTCACGGATTGACCTCACTCGAAGGAAGAAGGGTGCTGCGGTACTACAGCACTGAGGAAACCCCCCGCGTCCAGTCCACTGCAAGGGCCAATGAGGAGCCGGTGGCTCCTTCCGATTTGGCCATCCGGTACAAGTACCGCGCCGCGGACCTGCGCTACGGGCGGTCGGCGAGGTCCGCGGGGGGCTCGTCGTCCATCTCGAAGGCGAGCGGGAAGGGGGCGTGGCCCGCCAGGCGGAACCAGCGCACCTTGCGGTGCCTGCGCAGGGCCCGCGCGGCCCGTACGGCGTCGTTGTGGAAGCGCCGGGCCATGGGCACCCGGCGCACGGCCGCCGCCAGCTCCTCCGCGGCCTCCACCCCCCCGGGCGCCGCCTTGACCGCCTCGACCTGGTCCGCGTCCGCGAAGACCGCGCGCAGCGCCTGGCTCAGCTCGCTCTCGGCCACCTCGCGCTGCTCCTCCTCGGCCTGACGCGCCGCGTGCGCCGCTTCGTACAGCACCAGGGAGGAGGCGGGGTCGAGCACCCCGGAGGTGGCCACCTCCAGCACCACGGAGGCCCGCCGCACCAACTGCGCGTCGAGCGCGGCCCGCGAGGCGTCCATCCGCGCGTGCAGCCGGTCGAGCCGCCCGGCGGTCCAGCTCAGGTACACGCCGACGACACCGAGCGCGAGGACGATCCAGACAAGGGTTTCGATCACGGACCGCGAGCCTACCGTTCAGGCCGGGGCGGCTTTGCAGGGTGCCCGGTCAGTCCCGGGACAGGCCCAGGCGGGTGCGCAGGGGGATGCGTTCGTCCGTGGCGACGGCGGCGGCTCCGTCGGTGACCGTTTCGTAGACGGCCAGGATGTCCGCGCCGACCGTGGACCAGTCGAAGCGGCGTACGTGCGCGGAGCCGCGGGCGCTGAGTTCCGCGCGGCGGGCCGGGTCGTGGAGGAGGCGGACCGCGGCGGCGGCCAGGGCGTCGGAGTCCTCGTTCGCGAAGAGGTCGCCGGCCCGGCCCTGGTCCAGGACCTGGGCGAAGGCGTCCAGGTCGGAGGCGAGGACCGCCGCCCCCGCCGACAGGGCCTCGACCAGGATGATCCCGAAGCTCTCCCCGCCCGTGTTCGGGGCGACGTACACGTCGACGCTGCGCAGCAGCCGGGCCTTGTCCTCGTCGGAGACCATGCCGAGGAACTCCACCCGGGAGCGCAGAGCGGCCGGCAGGGAGGCCACCGCCTCCTCCTCGTCGCCGCGGCCGGCCACCAGCAGGCGTACGTCCGGGCATTCCTCGACGATCCGCGGGAACGCCGCCATCAGGACGGGCAGGCCCTTGCGCGGTTCGTCGATGCGGCCGATGAAGCCGAGGGTCTTGCCGCCCCACTCCGCCTTGGGCGAGGCGGAGGCGAAGAAGTCCACGTCCACCCCGTTCGGGATGACCACCGCGTCGCCGCCCAGGTGCTCCACCAGGGTGCGCCGCGCGTACTCGCTCACCGCGATCCGGGCGCTGATCTTCTCCAGGGCCGGCTGGAGGATCGGGTAGGCCGCGATCATCGCCCGCGAGCGCGGGTTGGAGGTGTGGAAGGTGGCCACGATCGGCCCCTGGGCCGCCCAGCAGGACAGCAGGCCCAGCGACGGGGAGGCCGGCTCGTGGATGTGGATCACGTCGAAGACCCCGTCGTGGAGCCAGCGCCGTACCCGCGCCGCCGACAGGAATCCGAAGTTCAGCCGGGCGACGGACCCGTTGTAGGGCACCGGCACCGCCCGTCCCGCCGAGACCACGTACGGCGGCAGCGGGGTCTCGTCGTCCGCGGGGGCGAGGACCGACACCTCGTGGCCGAGGCGGATCAGGTGTTCCGCCAGGTCCCGGATGTGGAACTGGACGCCGCCCGGCACGTCCCACGAGTACGGGCACACGATGCCGATCTTCACTAGGCGCGCTCCTCCAGGTCGTCCAGCCACAGCCGCTGCAACATGTGCCAGTCCTCGGGGTGTGCGGCGATCCCGGCCGCGAACGCGTCGGCGACCGCCTGCGTCATGACGGCGGTCTTCTCGGTCCGCGTCCCGGCCTCGGGCACCGCCACCTCGGGGTGGATCCGCCCGTACATCCGCGGGGTCTCGCCGTAGTGCAGCGTGACCGGCAGCAGCGCCGCCCCGGTCTGCTGCGCCAGCAGCGCGGGCCCGGCCGGCATCCGCGCCGCCGCGCCGAAGAAGTCCACCTCGACCCCGGAGGCGGACAGGTCCCGGTCGGCGACCAGACAGATCAGGCCTCCCGAGCGCAGCCGGCGGGCGAGCGTACCGAAGGCGGCCCCGCCGTTGTGCGGCAGCACCTCCATGCCCAGGCTTTGGCGGTAGGCCACGAACCGGTCGTACAGGGACTCCGGCTTGAGCCGCTCGGCGACCGTCGTGAACGGGATGCCGACGTGGCCGGTCACCCAGGCTCCCGCCAGGTCCCAGTTCGCCAGGTGCGGGAGCGCCACGATCACTCCGCGGCCCGAGGCCATGGCCTCGCGCAGGATGTGCTCGTCGGCGATCTCCACGTCGGTGGAGAACCGCCGCGCGTCCATCGCCGGCAGCCGGAAGGACTCCATCCAGTACCGCATGTACGAGCGCATGCCCGCCCGGGACAGCTCACGCAGCCGCTCCGGGCCGGCGTCGGGCACGACCCTGGCCAGGTTCGACTCCAGTCGCAGCACGCTCTTGCCGCGCCGCTTCCACACGGAGTCGGCTATCCGGCGGCCCAGGGCCACCGCGGCCGGCTCCGGCAGCTTCTTGACGGCCGCCCAGCCGAGCCCGTAGAGCCCGTCGACGAGCCGGTCCTGTGCCTTGCCCATCAGGCCGCGCCGCCTTCGGACAGGTGCGCCTCGGCGTCGGCTTCCGCCGCCTCGCGCCGTACGGTCACCACGCGTTGGACCAGCGTGACGAGCGAGCCCGCCGCCACCACCCACAGCGCGACCGGCAGCAGCACCCCGATCCAGGACGGCACCCCGAAGGTCTGGAGCCCGGAGAGACCGGCCGCGACCAGCGAGATCACCAGGCGCTCGGCGCGCTCGACGAGCCCGTTGACGGCGACCGGCAGCCCGATCGCCTCGCCGCGGGCCTTGGTGTAGGAGACCACCTGCCCGCTGGCCAGGCAGAAGATCGCCACCGCGCACAGCACGTTGTCGTGGCCGGAGCCCGCGTACCAGAGCGCGAGCCCGCCGAAGATCGCCGCGTCCGCCACCCGGTCGAGGGTGGAGTCGAGGAACGCTCCCCAGCGGCTGGAGACGCCGGCCTGGCGGGCCATGTTCCCGTCCACCAGGTCGGAGAACACGAACAGGGTGATGGTGATCGTGCCCCAGAAGAACTCGCCCCTGGGGAA
Source organism: Streptomyces sp. NPDC051578 (assembly GCF_044454045.1). NCBI lineage: Bacteria > Bacillati > Actinomycetota > Actinomycetes > Kitasatosporales > Streptomycetaceae > Streptomyces > Streptomyces sp. NPDC051578. The sequence continues at coordinate 278,865 of NZ_JBITDH010000006.1, read as the reverse complement.
GAAGACCAGCGCTCCCGCCACCACTCCGGCCGTGCCGATCAGCGTGACCGCGTCCGGGCTCACCCCCCGACGGAGGAGAAAAGCGGCGAATGGCGTGAGAACACGCGTGAAGAATGCACGCGCGTACTTGTTCAGCATGGCCTTCCCGGAGGGTCGCTGGGCCGCACGGCCCCATCGGCCACCGGCTGGCCCATCGTAGCCAGCGCCCCGCACCCCTACGGCCCCGCACCCACCGGTTCGCGCCGGACAATCCCCGCGCCGGCCCCGCGCCACGCTCCGGACAGTGCCGGGTACGACGTATGGACGCAGTGTGACGGCGGTGCAAAGCTCGAAGAACCCCAGTCACCCTCCTCACCGCGACACCGGGAGGCACGATCACCATGGGAGCCACATCACACCAAGCCGGGGCCGCCGGCAGGGCACTGACGGCCGACCGCCCCGCATCCGTACGGAACGTCGTGCTGGTCGGCCACAGCGGCGCCGGGAAGACCACGCTGGTCGAAGCCCTGGCCCTGACCGCAGGGGCCGTGAACAGGGCCGGAAGGGTCGAGGACGGCGGCACCGTCTCCGACTACGACGAGATCGAACAACGCCGCCAGCGCTCGATCCAGCTCTCCCTCGTCCCCGTCGAGTGGGGCGGAATCAAGATCAATGTGCTCGACACCCCCGGGTACGCCGACTTCGTCGGGGAACTCAGGGCCGGTCTGCGCGCCGCGGACGCGGCCCTCTTCGTCGTCTCGGCCGCCGACGGGATCGACGGGGCCACCCGCATGGTGTGGGACGAATGCGAGGCCGTGGGCATGCCGCGGGCCATCGTCATCACCCATTTGGAGGCAGCCCGGGCGGACTACACGCAGATGACCGCGGTCTGCGCCGAGATCTTCGGAGGCGAGGACCCGGACGCCGTCATCCCGCTCTACCTGCCCCTGCACGGCCCGGCCGGGCCCGACGGGCACGCACCCGTCACCGGCCTGCTCGGGCTGCTGTCCCAGCGGGTCTACGACTACTCCTCCGGTGAGCGGGTCGAACGCGACCCGGACCCCGCCGAGCTCGCCCTGATCTCCGGGGCCCGCTCCCGCCTGATCGAGGGGATCATCGCCGAGAGCGAGGACGAGACCCTCATGGACCGTTACCTCGGCGGCGAGGACATCGACCTCAAGACCCTGGTCGACGATCTGGAGCGGGCCGTCGCGCGCGGCACCTTCCACCCCGTCCTGATGGCGGCGCCCGCCGCCGAGGGGGCCCGCCAGGGGCTGGGCACCGTCGAACTCCTCGAACTGGTCACCGGCGGCTTCCCCACCCCGCTGGAGCGCGCCCCGCTCACCGTCACCGCCCCCGACGGTACGGCCCGCCCCGAGGTCACCTGCGACCCGGACGGGCCGCTCCTCGCCGAGGTGGTCAAGACCTCCTCCGACCCCTACGTGGGGCGCGTCTCCCTCGTCCGCGTCTTCTCGGGCACCCTGCGTCCGGAGGAGACCGTCCACGTCAGCGGGCACGGCCTGGCCGACAGGGGCCACGAGGACCACGACGTCGACGAGCGGATCGGCGCCCTGACCTCCCCGTTCGGCAAGCAGCAGCGCACCCTCACCCACGTCGTCGCGGGCGACCTCGCGTGCGTGGCGAAACTGGGCCGGGCCGAGACCGGCGACACCCTGTCGGCCAAGGACGCCCCGCTCCTCATGGAGCCCTGGCCGATGCCCGAACCACTGCTGCCCCTCGCCATCGAGGCCCACAGCAAGGCCGACGAGGACAAGCTCTCCCAGGGCCTGGCCCGGCTCGTCGCCGAGGACCCGACCATGCGGCTGGAGCAGAACCCGCACACCGGGCAGCTCGTGCTGTGGTGCCTCGGGGAAGCCCACCAGGACGTCGCCCTGGAGCGGCTGCGCACCCGCTACGGGGTGCAGGTCGACCCCGTTCCGCACAAGGTGAGCCTGCGCGAGACCTTCGGCGCCAAGGCCGCCGGGCGCGGGCGGCACGTCAAGCAGTCCGGCGGGCACGGACAGTTCGCCATCTGCGAGATCGAGGTCGAACCCCTCCCGCCGGGCAGCGGCATCGAGTTCGTGGACAAGGTCGTCGGCGGATCCGTGCCGAGGCAGTTCATCCCGTCCGTGGAGAAGGGCGTGCGGGCCCAGGCCGCCCGGGGCGTGGCGGCCGGCTATCCGCTGGTCGACGTACGCGTCACCCTGCTCGACGGCAAGGCGCACTCGGTGGACTCCTCCGACGCCGCGTTCCAGACCGCGGGCGCCCTCGCCCTGCGCGAAGCCGCCGCCGAGGCCCCGATCCACCTGCTGGAACCCGTCGCGGAACTCGACGTCCTGGTCCCGGACGAGTACGTCGGCCCGGTCATGAGCGACCTCGCGGGCCGCCGCGGCCGCGTCGTCGGCACCGACCAGGCCGGGCCCGGGCGGACCAGGGTGCGCGCCGAGATCCCCGAGATCGAGATCGGCCGGTACGCGGTGGAGCTGCGCTCCGTGTCACACGGCACGGGCGGGTTCAGCCGTACGTACGCCCGGCACGAGCCGATGCCCCCGCAGCTGGCGGACAAGGTTCGCGAACAGGCCGAGAAGGGAAGTTAACCCACATAGCACATGGGATGCCGCCTACTCAACCTTGTTGCGGTGGGCGGTATTTCCCTGTCCCATGACCACGGGGTGGGCTCCGCCGATAGGCTCTTCGGCGGGGCGGACACACCACGCCGGCGGGCGAACCGCGGGCGGAGCAGCAGGTATGACGGCACGTCGATGGGGGCAATGGTGGCGGACGACGGATTCGACTTCAGGCCCGGAGCGCAGATTCCGCTGCAGGGGGGCGGTGGGCAGACCGCCGCGACCAACGCGCTCGCCTCCGCCGCCTACCGCGACGGCAAGGTCGACGAGATCCTCAAGGCCAACAACGAGTACCACGAGTCGAAGATCAAGCCGGGCAAGATCTCCCTCCTCGAACCCAACCTCGGCGAGGCCTTCTGCCGGGCCGTGGAGACCCGCACGCTGGGCCCCGCCCGCAAACCCCTGATCCAGTCCTTCGGTGCCGACCCCCAGACCGTCGTCGAGCACTGCCTGGCGGCGTCCCGCCTCCGCAAGGAACGCGACCGGAAGCTGCGCCTGATCACCCTGGTGAGCGGGGTGGTGTTCCTGCCCGGGCTGATGCTCTGGCTGGGCCTGTTCCAGCTCCGCCGGTGGCTCGCCAAGGGCAAGCGGGGGTCCTGGGCGGGCACCGCGCTCCTGGTCGGCGTCGGCATCGTCATCGCCGTACTGATGTTCCGGCTGCCCTTCACCGGGTTCTTCGGCCTCTACCTGCGCGCCATGGTCATCGCCCCGGCCGTGGGCTGGTTCCTGGCCCGCCGCCTCTGCGAGACCACCGCGGCGGACATGCGCTCGCGCTGGGACGGGCTGCTCGGCGGCGGCGGGGTCGCCGCGAAGATCCCCGAGGCGGTACCCGGCAACCCCGACGAGAAGGCCCGCGAGGACCTGCGCCACCAGCTGGCGAAGCTGACCGCGGAGGACCGCAGCAACTCCGTCTTCTACGCCGGCCCCAAGGGCATCCTCGGCATGGGCACCCGCTGGGGCAGCTGGCAGATGGCGGAGGAGCTGGTCCCGAAGACCGAGGGCGCCGAGATCCACCCGTTCCGCAGCTGGGACGTCATACGCGCGGTCGACACCGAGCTGCGCAAGCTCGAGCGCGGGCCCCTGCACACCGGCGGCTTCCCGCCCGCCTCGATCCAGCACTGGATCGTCACGCCGATCGGCGAGGGCGCCACCGAGGTGGCCCGCCCCACCGGTGAGGACGTCGACACCTTCCTGGTGAAGCCGCACGAGATCACCCGGATCTGCAACGAGCAGCAGTTCAGCGCCGGGAACCGGCACTACCTCGGCATCCAGTACCCGCTCTGGGACGGGCAGCTGGTGATCACGATGATGGTGACCGTCACCGTGCTGTACAAGACCCTGCGCGTGGACGTCACCGCGCACGCGCTGGGTCCCGTGCACGGCCTGTTCACCACGAAGTCCGCGCCCAAGACCGTCGAGGTCTCCAAGTCCGTCCGGTTCTGGGAGACGGTCGAGCGGCACCTGCCGCTGGTGGACGCCGACGAAGTGGTGCGCCTGGCCGTCCGCGCCCCGTTGACCTGGTACCCGCCGCTGCTGGACTACCTCGGCGGCAAGCTGATCCTCCCGGAGCCCTTCGGCGTCCGCCACGTCTGGGCGGGCTCCATGTGGCGCCACCGGTTCATGGCCGACGACGCCCTGCGCACGGTCACCCCGGTGCTGCGGGCGGTGCACACCGCCGCGTTCCGGGTCCTGGAGGAGAACGGCGTGGACACCGAGCGCTTCACCAACCGCTCGTCCATCATGAGCGGCCTCATCCAGGAGCCCGCCCCGCGCAAGGCGGACGTCTACGACGCGTAGGCCCGGGTACGACGCGTAGGCCCGGGCCGCCGGGCGGGGCGGCCCGGTCAGTCGGTCGGCCGGGCGGCCCGGTCAGTCGGTCGGCCAGGCCTCGGCGAGCATCCGGCGGGTGTCCGCGAGGAGTTGCGGCAGCACCTTGGTGTGGCCGACCACCGGCATGAAGTTCGTGTCCCCGCCCCAGCGGGGCACGATGTGCTGGTGCAGGTGCGCGGCGATGCCGGCTCCCGCCGCCGCGCCCTGGTTCATGCCGATGTTGAAGCCGTGCGCCCCCGAGGCCTTGCGCAGCGCGGTCATGGCCCGCTTGGTCAGCTCGCCGAGTTCGGCCGTCTCGGGGCCGTCCAGTTCGGTGTAGTCGGCGACGTGCCGGTACGGGACGACCATCAGGTGGCCGCCGTTGTACGGGTAGAGGTTCAGCACCGCGTACACGTGCTTGCCGCGGGCCACGATCAGGCCGTCCTCGTCGGACATCTCCGGAATCCCGCAGAAGGGACAGCCGTCCCCGGCCTCCGGGCCGGTCGGCTTGTTCTCGCCCTGGATGTAGGCCATCCGGTGGGGCGTCCACAGACGCTGGAACGCGTCCTGCGTGCCCACACCGATCTGCTGCTCCGGCTCACTCGTCATGGGATGCAGCATATGACCTTGCCCCCGCTGGGCGTGTCGCCGGGGCGGACCCCGGCCGGACACCGGCCATGCTGGGCGGATGCGCGACGACCCGACGACCCGCGAGGAGGACTGGGAGCGCCGTACCGAGCTGCCGCTGTTCTACGCCTCGCTGCTGTTCATCGCCGGCTACGCGGTGCGCGTGCTCGCCTCCCGTTCGGAGCACCTGTGGCGGGACGCGGCCGGGATCGTGGTGCTGCTGACCTGGCTGTGCTTCATCGGGGACTACGCGGTGCGCCTGGTGCTCAGCGGCGACCGGCCGCTGCGGTTCGTCCGCCGGCACTGGCTGGACAGCCTGATCGTCCTTTTGCCCACCCTGCGCCCGCTGCGCATGGTCAAGGTCCACGACGCCGTCCAGGCCCGGCGGGAGCGCCCGCGCCGGGGCCTGTACCAGCGCGTGATCACGTACGCCGGTCTCTCGGCGGTCCTGCTCGGCTTCTCCGGCGCGCTGGGCGTCTACCACCACGAGCACCGGGACCCGCGGTCCTCCATCCGCACCTTCTGGGACGCGGTGTGGTGGGTGTGCGAGACGCTGACGACGGTCGGCTACGGAGACGTGGCCCCGGTGACCCCGGCGGGGCGGGTGATCGCGATCGGGCTGATGGTCTGCGGGCTGGCGCTGCTGGGCGCGGTGACGGGCAGCTTTTCGTCCTGGCTGATCCAGGTCTTCCGGCGGGAGGACGAGGAGGAGCCCCCGGGGAACCGAGGTTCCCCGGGGGCTCCTTGAGGGCCGCGCCGGTCAGACCTGGACGCGGTCCTCGACGACCTTGGCCAGCTTGGCCAGCGCCTCGTCCTTGGCGATGCCGTTCTCCTGCGAACCGTCGCGGTAGCGGAAGGAGACGGTGCCCGCGGCCATGTCCTCGTCACCGACGATGATCATGAAGGGGACCTTGAGCTTCTGGTGGTTCCTGATCTTCTTCTGCATGCGGTCGGAGGAGGCGTCCACCTCGACGCGCAGGCCCTTCTTCTTCGCCGCGGCGGCGAACTCCCGCAGGTACTCCACGTGCCCGTCGCCGATCGGGATGCCGACCGCCTGGACCGGGGCCAGCCACGGCGGCATGGCGCCCGCATAGTGCTCCAGCAGTACGGCGAAGAACCGCTCGATCGAGCCGAACAGCGCCCGGTGGATCATGACCGGCCGCTGGCGGGAGCCGTCGGGGGCGGTGTACTCCAGGTTGAACCGCTCCGGCAGGTTGAAGTCGAGCTGGACCGTCGACATCTGCCAGGTGCGGCCGATGGCGTCCTTGCACTGGACCGAGATCTTCGGGCCGTAGAAGGCGGCGCCGCCCGGGTCCGGGACCAGCGGGAGGCCCTGCTTCTCGGCGACCTGCGCGAGGACGGCGGTCGCCTCCTCCCAGGCCTCGTCCGAGCCGACGAACTTCTCCGGGTCCTTGGTGGACAGCTCCAGGTAGAAGTCGGTCAGGCCGTAGTCGCGCAGCAGGCCGAGGACGAAGGTGAGGGTGGTGTCGAGCTCCTCCGCCATCTGCTCGCGGGTGCAGTAGATGTGCGCGTCGTCCTGGGTGAAGCCGCGGGCGCGGGTCAGACCGTGGACCACACCCGACTTCTCGTACCGGTACACGGTGCCGAACTCGAAGAGGCGCAGCGGCAGTTCGCGGTAGGAGCGGCCGCGCGCGTCGAAGATCAGGTTGTGCATCGGGCAGTTCATGGGCTTGAGGTAGTAGTCGGTACCACCGTCGAGCTGCATGGGGGGGTACATGCCCTCCGCGTACCAGTCCAGGTGGCCGCTCTTCTCGAAGAGGGCGCCCTTGGTGGCGTGCGGCGAGTAGACGAACTCGTAGCCCTCCTCCTCGTGCCGCTTGCGCGAGTAGTCCTCCATGGTGCGGCGGATGATGCCGCCCCGCGGGTGGAAGACGGCCAGGCCGGAGCCGATCTCGTCCGGGATGGAGAAGAGGTCGAGCTCGCTGCCGAGCTTGCGGTGATCGCGCTTCTCGGCCTCGGCGAGGAAGTCGAGGTGCGCCTTGAGCTCGTCCTTCGAGGGCCACGCGGTGCCGTAGATGCGCTGGAGCATCGGGTTCTTCTCGCTGCCGCGCCAGTAGGCGGCGGCGTTGCGCATCAGCTTGAACGCGGGGATGGTGCGGGTGGTGGGCAGGTGGGGACCGCGGCAGAGGTCCTTCCAGCACAGTTCGCCGGTCTTCGCGTCCAGGTTGTCGTAGATGGTCAGCTCGCCGCCGCCCACCTCGACGTCCGCACCGTCGTCGGACGAGGCGGAACCCTTGATGCCGATGAGCTCCAGCTTGTACGGCTCGTCGGCGAGCTCCTCGCGGGCCGCCTCGTCGGTGACGACGCGGCGGGAGAACTTCTGGCCCCGCTTCTGGATCTCCTGCATCTTCTTCTCGATGGCCTTGAGGTCATCGGGGGTGAAGGGCTTCGCGACGTCGAAGTCGTAGTAGAAGCCGTTCTGGACCGGCGGGCCGATGCCCAGCTTGGCCTCGGGGAAGAGCTCCTGCACGGCCTGCGCCATGACGTGCGCGGTCGAGTGGCGCAGGATGTTCAGGCCGTCCTCGGAGGAGATCTCCACCGGCTCGACGGACTCTCCGTCCCGCAGCTCGTACGAGAGGTCCTTGAGCTCGCCCGCGACGCGCGCGGCCACGACGGTGCGCTCGCCGGCGAAGAGCTCGGCCGCCGTAGTGCCCGTGGCCACCACGCGCTCGTCCCGCTCGGAATCGCGATGGATGATCACACGGACGTCTGACACCGGTCTCTCCTGAACTCTGGGGGTGCGCGAGCGAACACTGCGCGCCTGAATCGTACCGAGCCTTGCGGGCGCGCCGCTAAACGGTTTGCCGCCGGGCCCGCGCGGCGGGCGCTGCCGTGGGCGGGAGCGGGCCGCGGGCGGCCCGGTAGTGTGGCCCGGCCGCCCGAGCCCGCCGGAGGGACCCCCATGGCAAGCCCGCAGATCTGTCCGCTGGACCTGGCCGACGAGGCCACCGCGGCCGCCGTGTTCCGGATCGGGCGCGCGTCCTACGCGGTGGAGGCCGAGCTGATCGGCTTCGACGGCATCCCGGCGCTGAGCGAGAGCCTGGCGCAACTGCGCGAGCGGCCGCTGCGCTGGCTGGGCGCGCACGGCGCGGACGGGGGCATCGCCGGCTTCCTGGCCTGGGAGGAGGAGCCCGACGGCTCCGTCTGCGTCGACCGCCTGTGCGTGGCCCCGGCGTCGTTCCGCCGGGGCATCGCCTCGCTCCTGCTGCGCCACCTGCTGACGGAAACCGTCCCCGGCCGCCGGATCACGGTCACGACGGGCGCCGCCAACGTCCCGGCGGTGGGGCTCTACGACCGCCTTGGCTTCGCGCGCGGCGAGGACTTCTCCCCCGCCCCCGGCCTGCTGATGGCCTCGTTCACCCGCGCCCCGGAGCAGCAGGTCTAGTGCTGGAAGGGTAGCCGGGGCGCGGCCTGCTGATGGCCTCGCTCACCCGCGACCGGTGGACCTTCCCGGCCACAGCACTAGCGCAGTTGCGGGATCACGCCGAGCTGCTGGAGGAAAGCAAGGAGGTCCTTGTCGGACCACTTCTCCGCGAGCCGGCCGTTCTCGATGCGGTGGATCACCGTGCCGGTCATCGTCAGCGGCCTGCCGCTGGCGGGAGCGCCCGGGAGGTCCCCGCGGTGCACCCCGCGGGCCGTCAGCCGGGTCACCACCTTGTCGCCCTCCGCGATCTGGTCCTCGATCTCGTGGGTGCCGGGGGTGGCTTTCCAGAACAGCCGGAACGCGTGCTTCAGGCCCTCGCGTCCGCTCCCCAGCCCGGGGAACGGCGGGGGCGAGTGGTCGACGTACCCCTCGGCCACGAGTTCGTCCATGGCGTCGAGGTTGCCCGCGTCGATCTCCCGGTAGAAGCGGCGGACCAGCTGCTTGTTCTCCTCGGTGGACACGGTGGCCTCTCTGCCGGTTCGTGCGGATCGCCGGGCGGCTGTCCGCATCGTCACCGCACCCTCCCCCGTGGGCGCCCCCGGCACGCCGGGCGCCCCGCACTTTCGCCCGGAAGCACCGGGCGAGCCGGCTCAGTCGTCGGACGGCAGCGCGTCCGCCGGGTCGAAGGACTCGTCCAGCGATTTCATCAGGCGGTCCCGCTCCACCTCGTCCAGCGGGACGGGGGTGACGTCGGTGGCGTCGGTCAGACGGCGGAAGCCGCCCCGGCGCTGGAGCCGGCCGCTCACCCGGACCGGCAGGCCCACCAGGTGCGCGTGGCCGGCGACCCGGTACGCCTCCTCGTCCAGCTTGGCCCGTACGTAGGGCACCTCCGCCCCCGCCAGCACCCGCAGCCGGACCGTCCCGCCGCCCCCCGGGGCCGAGCGCCGCATCCGGACCACCGCCCCGGCCAGGCGCACCGGCAGCGCCGGCTCGTCCCGGGTGTAGCGGGCCGCCGCCTCCCGCAGCACCGGGAGGTCACCCGGGGAGAACTCCACCGGCTCCGGCCGCGCCGCGCACCCGGCGGGCACCCCGGCCGCCGGTGCCCAGGCCAGCGAGACGCGGGCCCCTTCGGAACCCCGTATGAGCGCGATCAGCGCGTCGGCGAGCTCCCGGCTGACCCCGGCCTCCACCGCCGCGTCGAAGGCGTCCATGCCCCCGGTGGCCCGCCGGTAGTCCACCGCCTCGCGCGCCGCGTGCAGGGCGTGGTGCAGCCGGGTCACCACCCCCCGCCCCCCGTCCACCGGGAGGTAGGCGGTCAGCCGGCGGCCGCCCGGCGAGGGGCCCACGAGCACGCCGTCCAGGGCCCGCTCGGCCTGCGCGCGGTGCCGCGCGCCGTAGTACCCGGCCCGGGCGCGGGCGGCGAGGGCCCCGGCCAGCAGCAGCTGCCGGGCGGCCGAGCGGAGCTGTTCGTGCACGGGCCAGGCCTGCGTCCGCTCGGAGGCGTACGCGCCCTCCGGGACCTCCCGCTCCCAGCGGATCTCGTCGCTCGGCACGCTCAGCCCGAGCAGCACCTCCTCGGCGGAGGGCAGCCCGCCGCGCGAGAGGGCGGTCAGCGCCTCCTCCAGCAGGTCGGCGCAGTCGGGGAAGGTCCGGCTCTCCGGTACGAGCAGGCTCGTACCCGTCTGTCCCGGCGGGGTCCAGCGCCCGTAGCGTCCGGCGGCGCCGCCCCGCCGCAGCCAGCCGTGGCGGTGCAGGAGCGCGCCGAGCACGGCCGGGTCGACCTGCGCCGCGTCGGGTATCCAGCCGGAACCCGGGTCCGCGTACGACGGCGGGGACGACAGCGGTTCGAGACGTGGCGTGTTCCGGTTCATCAGGGTGTCCCTCCCGACCCGACCCGGGTCATGATCTCGCAGAGCGCCCGGTCGTCGAAGATCCGTGTGGTGGGGATCCGTACGGTGGTCCGGCGCCGGCCGGTCACGGGGTGCCCGGCGAGATTGGTCCAGTAGCAGCAGTGCCGCAGGTCGAGCCGGTCGTGCTCGGCGCTCAGCCACTGCCCGCGCTCCCGCGGGACGAGCATCACCACGAGGATCTTGTGGACGGCGACCGGCGTGCGGGCCAGCTTCACGAGGTGTTCGTTGTCGAGGGTGAAGCCGAAGGTGGCCCCGGCCGGCCGCGGCGGTATCTGGTAGGTCGCCTTCAACTGCACCTTGATGGTGACCTCGTCGTCGACGACGTGCTCGGACGCGCCGTGACTGACGTGCCAGTCGATGCCGTTGTCGGGAAAGGGCTGGGACAGCGAGCAGCCGGCCGCGGCGGCGACCGCGTGGAGGTAGCCCACCTGGAGGGTCTCCATGCAGGCGGTGGTGGCGAGTGAGCCGCGCAGCGGTCCGGTCCCCGCGTCCGTCCGCGGTCCGATCCGCCCCTGCAGCACCCCGCCCGGATCGGGCTGCGCGAGCGCCATGGCCGGCTCCCCATGCCTTGCGGGCTCTGCCTCGTAGAGGGGTGGTGGGGGTGACGACCGATCAGGTGTGCGGTCCCCCAAGGAGGTTGTCTCCGCAGCGGAGGTCCGGCAAACGGCGTACGGGGCAAACAGCCCGGGTATCACCGGTTCGGGCAAGGGGGTGGCGAGTTCCCGTCGCGCCCCATCTGCCGATCGGGAACGAGGAGTTCGCCATGACACGCTGGTACGAGGGCCCGCTGGCCGCATTCGACACGGAGACCACCGGGGTGGACGTCGAGCAGGACCGGATCGTGTCCGCCGCGCTCGTCGTGCAGGAGTGTGCGGGCGGCCGGGTCCGCACCACGCGCTGGCTGGTCAATCCGGGCATCCCGGTGCCCCGGGGCGCCACGGAAGTGCACGGCCTGACCGACGAGCACCTCCAGCGCAACGGCCGTTGGCCGGCGCCGGTGGTGGAGGAGATAGCCCGTTCGCTCGGTGAGCAGCGCCTGGCGGGCCGTCCGCTGGTGGTGATGAACGCGCCGTTCGACCTGACGCTGCTGGACCGGGAGTTGCGCAGGCACCGGGCGTCCTCGCTGGCGCGGTACCTGGACGACCGGCCGCTGACGGTGCTGGACCCGCGGGTGCTGGACAAGCACCTGGACCGCTACCGCAAGGGCCGCCGCACCCTGGGCGACCTGTGCGCGCACTACGGGATAGAGCTGGAGGGCGCGCACGACGCGGCGGCGGACGCGCTGGCCTCGCTGGAGCTCGTACGGGCGCTCGGGCGCCGGTTCGCGGGCCGGCTGGAGCGGCTGACACCGGCGGAACTGCACACGCTCCAGGCGGTGTGGCACGCGGCGCAGGCGCGCGGGCTCCAGGCCTGGTTCGCCCGCCAGGGCACCCCGGAACCGGTGGACCCGCACTGGCCGCTGCGTCCGGAGGTCCCGGCAGCGGCCTGAACAGGGGCCGCAAACGCGGAAGGCCGGTCCGTCTTGCGACGGACCGGCCTGTCCCGGTGGGCGATACTGGGATCGAACCAGTGACCCCTTCGGTGTGAACGAAGTGCTCTCCCGCTGAGCTAATCGCCCGGAACGGGTTGAACAATACAAGAGCCCCGGGGTTTCGTTCAAACCGCTTCCGGCCGGGCCGCCAGCCGCGCCGCGAGGGCCCGCCGTCCGGCGCGCATCATGAGGGTGTGGTTGAGACGGAACAGGGGCCGCCCGGGCACCGCGAGGCGGCGCAGCAGCGGGCGGCACACCTCGGCCTCCTGTTCGTACAAGGCGCGCGTGCGGGACCCACGTGGGCGTACGGTCCAGCGCGCCCATCCTTCGAGGTCCCCGCTCAGCGCGACCTCCAGCACACCGCGGGCGGGATCGCGGAGCAACTCGGCGGCGGTGACGCGCAGCGCGTACGGGAGCACCGAGCGGATGACGGCGGTACCGGTGCGTCCGTCGGCGCCGTCGGACTCGAAGCGGCGGACCTGCGGCCACCAGAGCGGATAGTCCGCGGCTCGCTCCAGGGCGCGGTAGACGGCCGCCGGCGGGGCGTCGAGGTCCCAGACACTGCGGAAGCGGAAGCGGTGCGATCGGTGCCGGAGGCTGCGGTCCATGCCCCGAGCCTGCCCCGGGCGCGGGCGGGCCATCCCCCGCCGCCCGCCCGATGCCCCCTGGGGCGGGCTCCCGGGGCCCCTGACGCCCCCGCGACTCCCAGGTGACGGACGGGACCGGCGGCCCGCCGGGAGGTCGCGAGAACGCCGCACGGGCGGGCGCGCACGACAAAGGCCCGGAGACTCTTCACGAGTCTCCGGGCCTTTGATCCGGTGGGCGATACTGGGTTCGAACCAGTGACCCCTTCGGTGTGAACGAAGTGCTCTCCCACTGAGCTAATCGCCCGGACGCACCGCAAACATTACCGCATGTCAGCGGCGCTCTACGCCATCAGGTGCCGATCACTGGTCCTTGATGTTCCACGGCAGCATGAAGCCGTACTTCCACAGGTAGAAGCCGATCAGCGCGGCCGCCACGGCGAGGCCCACGCCGGTCAGGATGAGGTTGCGGCGGCGGACCCTGGGGTCCATGGCCTTCTGGGCGGCCTCGGCGACCTTGCGCTTCGTCCAGCGCAGCACCACCTGGGCCCAGGCGAACTCGGTGCCCCAGATGAACAGGCCCGCGAAGATCGCGACCCAGCCCGGGCCGGGCAGGACGAGCATCGCGACGCCCGCGGCGATCACGGCCAGGCCGACGACGAACACCCCGACCTGCCAGCTCAGGTGCAGGCTGCGGTTGGCCTTGACGAAGGCGGGCGCCCTCGACACGTGCGGCTCGGCTGCGGAATCCGTTCCGCCCTGCGCGGACTCGTTGGTCTCGCGGTCACTCCCCGTATTCATGGGTCGAATCTACCGGAGGTGAAACGCGGGCCGGAAGCACACGGGATCGGCCGTTTGGATCCGCCGTACGAGGGACCCAGAGGTCCGCAAAACGGTCAGAGGGGTTTACAACGCCACCGTAGGTGGCATGTCGATTTCGCCGACGTGCGAATCCCCGAGCGCACACTGAGCGAAAGGCCCTGGCGCTTATGAACACCACGGTCAGCTGCGAGCTGCACCTGCGCCTCGTTGTGTCGAGCGAGTCCTCACTGCCTGTTCCCGCGGGCCTGCGGTATGACACGGCCGATCCCTACGCCGTGCACGCCACCTTCCACACCGGCGCCGAGGAGACGGTCGAATGGGTATTCGCCCGCGACCTCCTCGCGGAGGGTCTCCACCGGCCCACCGGCACCGGCGACGTCCGCGTCTGGCCGTCCCGCAGCCACGGTCAGGGAGTCGTCTGCATCGCCCTCAGCTCTCCGGAAGGAGAAGCACTGCTCGAAGCACCCGCCCGAGCCCTTGAGTCGTTCCTCAAGCGGACGGACGCCGCGGTCCCACCCGGGACCGAACACCGGCACTTCGACCTCGACAAGGAGCTCTCCCACATCCTGGCCGAAAGCTGACCCAGGACGAGTGCTCCTCCCGGCAGCGGCCGGGGGGCCACCCGACACCGTCCGACTCGGGGCGACGGTGCGGGAGCGACAACCACATGTGGCAGTGCCGGCGCTGTTCTCGCGGAAGCCAACCGCGGGAGCGGCGCCGCCGTGCGTCGCGGGAGCGGTCGCACCTCCCGGTGGCGGCCGGGGGCGGCTAGAGTCGGCCCCCAACGCGGCAGAGACCGATCGCCGCAGGCCCGGCCTCCAGGGAGACCCCGTGCAGATCCCCCACGACACCCGTCGCGCGCTCGACGTCGTCGTCGCGCTGGTGAACACCGCGGCCGAGCCCGGCAGGCCCGACGGACTGTCCGACGTGGGCGCGCTGCGGGGTTTCGTCCAGGAGTACGCGATCAGCGACGTGGGTGAGCTCGGCGCCCGCGACCTCGCCGGGGTACGCACCGTCCGCGAGAAGTTCGCGCAGACCTTCGCCGCCCCGAACCCGCGTGCGGCGGCCGCACTGATCAACGAGCTGGTGGCCACGGCCGGCACCACCCCGCGGCTGACCGATCACGACGGCTACGACTGGCACGTGCACTACTTCGCGCCGGGCGCCTCGGTGGGCGACCACCTGGCGGCGGACGGCGGCATGGCACTGGCGTTCATCGTCGTCTCGGGGGAGCAGGAGCGGCTGCGCCGGTGCGAGGCCCCCGACTGCCGACGGGCCTTCGTCGACCTCTCCCGCAACCGTTCTCGGCGCTACTGCGACAGCCGGACCTGCGGGAACCGGCTGCACGTGGCCGCGTACCGGGCGCGCCGCAAGGAGGCGGACACGCACGGCTCAGAGCAGGAAGAGGTCGTGTACGGCGGCGAGCAGCAGCAGGGTTCCGATCACCGCTAGGAAGATCATCAGGGGCGGCTGGGACAGCGCGAAGAGGCAGCCGCGGGCTTCTTCGGCGGGGGTGTGAGCCGGCGGCTCACCAGGTGATGTGTCCGGCATGTCGGGCCGATGATCGCCCAGTGCGCCCTGATCCGTCCCTCAACACGCCAGTGGCGTGGCGGGAGTTCGCCCTTTTCCGTGACGGGGCGGGGCCGCCGGCGCGGTGGCCGGTCCCCGCCGTCAGATGCCGTGCTTCTTGAGGATCGCCTCGATGTCGGAAAAGTCGTCCGCCGGGGCGGCGGCCCGCTCCGGCGCCGGCCGGGGGCGGGAGCCCGCGCCGAGGGAGGGCGCGGAGGCGTCGGGGGCGACGGCGTCCCGGGCGGAACGGCCCCCGGCCGCCTTGGGCTCCTTCTGCTTCGGCGGCCGGCCGAGCGCGCGGCGCTCGACGGCCCGGGCGGCCAGCAGCAGCGCCCACGCCACTCCCAGCAGCCCGAAGCCGATCCAGACGGACGGCTTGAACACCATCCCCGCGATCCACTCCACGACCCCGGTCAGCACCAGCGCGACCGGCACCAGCGCGTACGCGGCGATGCGCGTCGCGGCGCGGAAACGCCTGCGGTACGCGGTCACCGCGGCGATTCCCAGGCCCGCCGCGGACACCGCGGAACAAATGGTCTCGGCGAGCATGCTGTCCTCCAGGATCCGACGGGGCCGGGCGGGGAGCGGTGCTCCGTCCCCGTCCATCGTGCACCGGCCGACGGCGCGGGGGCCACGCCCCGGGCGTTCCCCGGGCCGAATTCCGGGACATCTCGGGGTCGGGCCTCCTCCGCAGGTCCCGGTCGGTGCGGCGAACGGCGGGCTGGGAGACTGGGGGCATGACCGATTCCCACTCCCCCGACTCCGCCTCCGCCTCCGCGCCCGCCGCCCCCGTCGTCCTGGAGGTGTGGTGCGAGCTCCAGTGCCCGGACTGCCACGGCGCGCTGGAAGACGTACGCGCCCTGCGCGCCCGCTACGGCGACCGGCTGGACATCGTGCTGCGGCACTTCCCGCTGGAGAAGCACAAGCACGCCTTCGCCGCGGCCCAGGCCGCCGAGGAGGCCGCGGAGCAGGGGCAGGGCTGGCCGTACGCCGAGGCGGTACTGGCCCGCACCGCCGAGCTCGGCGAGCGCGGGGAAGCGGTACTGCTCGACGTGGCGCGCGAACTCGGCCTGGACGTGGAGGAGTTCGACACCGCCCTGGTCGACGGACGGCACATCCTGATCGTCGACGCCGACCAGGCCGAGGGCAAGGCGATCGGCGTGACCGGCACCCCGACGTACGTGATCGGCGGCGAGCGCCTCGACGGCGGCAAGAGCCAGGAGGGCCTGCGCGCCCGCATCGAGGAGATCACCGACCGGCTGCTCGCGGGTTGAGGGACCGGAGGCCAGGGGCGGCCGGCTACAGCAGGTCCTTGGCGTAGTTGAGGTTCGTGGGCCAATAGCCGAGGGACTCGTACAGCCGCAGCGCCGGGGTGTTCGTGGTGAAGACCTGGAGGGCGACCGTCCGGTGGCCCGCCGCCAGGGCCTCGCGTTCCGCGAGCAGCATCAGCGCACGGCCGTGGCCGCGGCCGCGGTGCCCCTCGGCGACCTCCACCTCGAAGACGTAGGCGCCCTCGCCGTGCGCGGCGAGCCACAGGTGGCCCACGGGGGCGCCGGCCGCTTCGAGGACGGCGAGGGTGACGCCCGCGGTGTCCGGGCCGTCCGGGAAACGGGCCGCGTGGTCGGCGACCGCCCTCGCGTGCGCGTCGCGCTCCGGCATGCCGCGGGCGGCCAGTTCCGCCGCGTAGCCGGCCGGAGCCGCCGTCGACCACGCCGCGTACTCGTCCCGCGTCATCGGGCGGGAGGTGACGCCCTGCGGCAGGGCGGGCGGCTCGGCCGGGAGCTGCTTGGCCATGTTCCGGCTGTACTCGGTGTACCCGAGGGTCTCGGCCAGCCGAAGCCCGCCCGGGGACCCCGCGGGGACCGAGACCCGAACCCGCCGGCAGCCCCAGCCCCGCAGCACCTCCTCGGCGGCGAGGGCGGCGACGGTGGCGCGGCCCCGGCGGCGGTCCGGCGGGTCGATGACGAGACCGCCGATCTCGCCGACCTGGGGCCCGAACGCGGTTCCGGCGCGGATCAGCAGCTCTCCGACGCGCCTGCTGTTGACGCGTACCTCGTACGGGCGCGACCGCGCGCCCCCCTCGCCCTGCTGGAGCGGCCCGCTCGGCCGCAGTGTGGTGGTCATCGTCGAGTTCTACCCTCCGCACGCCCGCCGCGACAGGGCGTGCGGGGCGCAGGAACCCTGCCCGGCGGGCTGCTGCCCGGCCGGCTCCTGAGGGGCGGACCCCTGCGAGGCGGGCTGCTACGGATCGAGGTCGGAGCCCGCGCGCTCGTCGAAGATCCGCATGGCCTTGGCGGTGACGGGCCCCGGTGCGGCGCTCAGGTCGCGGCCGTCGATGCGGTGGACCGCCTGGACGTCGCGCAGGGTGGAGGTGAGGAAGACCTCGTCGGCGCGCTCCAGTGCGTCGAGGGGCAGGTCGGTCTCCTTCGCGCCGGTCCACTCCACCGCGAGGGCCCGGGTGATGCCCGCCAGGCAGCCCGAGGCGAGGGGCGGGGTGTGCAGTTCCCCGTCCAGGACGACGAACACGTTGGAGCCGGTGCCCTCGCAGAGCTGCCCCACGGTGTTCGCGAAGAGGGCCTCGGAGGCCCCCGCCGCGTGGGCCCGGGCGAGCGCGACCACGTTCTCGGCGTACGAGGTGGTCTTGAGGCCGGCCAGCGCCGACCGCTCGTTGCGGACCCAGGGCACGGTGACCACGGCGGTCGTGTCGGGGCGCCGGGTGGTCTCGCCCACGGCGACGACCAGGGTGGGGCCGGTCTTGCCGCGCTCGGAGCCCAGCGGGGAGACGCCGCCCGTGTAGGTGATGCGGAGCCGGCCGAGCGGCATCGGGTTGGCTTCGAGCACGGCGGCGCAGGCCCGGCGCACCTCGTCCAGGTCGGGGTCGGGCAGTCCGAGGCCGCGCGCCGAGCGGGTCAGCCGGTCCAGGTGGCGGGTGAGCGCGAACACGGTCCCGTCCTGCGCCTTGAGCGTCTCGAAGAGGCCGTCGCCCACGGTCAGCCCGTGGTCCAGTACGGACACCTTCGCCGCGTCAGCGTCCCGCAGCTCTCCATTGAGCCAGATCCTCACCGAACGGTCCCTTCACTCAGCCCATGTGCACCGTGTGCCTCATGCGGCTCGCGTGCCTCGTACGTCTCGTGCGTCCCCGACGCTACCGCGAGCAGCCGGGCCGCCTTCAGCTCGGTCTCGGCCCACTCCCGCTCCGGGTCCGAGCCCCAGGTGATCCCGGCGCCGGTGCCGAACCGCAGGCGGGGGCCGCCGGGCACCTCGCGGTCGATCCAGAAGGTGCGGATGCCGACGGCGAGCTCGGCGGTGCCCCGGTCGGCGTCGACCCATCCGATGCCCCCGCAGTAGGGGCCGCGCGGGGCCGTCTCCAGGGCCTCGATGATCCGCAGGGCCGAGGACTTGGGGGCCCCGGTGACGGAGCCGGGCGGGAAGGTGGCCCCCAGCAGCTGCGGCCAGCCCGAGTCCTCGGCCAGCTGCCCGCTGACGGTGGAGACGAGGTGGACCAGGCCGGGGTGCTCCTCGACGGCGCACAGCTCGGGGACGGCGACCGAGCCCGGCACGCAGACGCGGCCGAGGTCGTTGCGCACCAGGTCCACGATCATCACGTTCTCGGCGTGGTCCTTGGGGAGCAGGTCGGCGACGGTACGGCCGGTCCCCTTGATGGGCCCGGACTCCACGTGCCGGCCGCTGCGGCGCAGGAACAGTTCGGGGGAGGCGGTGGCGATCTCGACGCCGTGGGCGGGGAGCCGAATCGTTCCTGCATAGGGCGCGGGGTTGCCGCGCGCGAGCAGGGCGGTGAGGGCGTCGACGTCCGCCCGGGCCGGGTCGGGCAGCGGCGCCGACATCACGCGGCAGAGGTTGGCCTGGTAGACCTCGCCCCGGGCGATGTGCTCGCGGATGCGGCGTACGCCCGCCACGTAGGCCGCGCGGTCGAGCGAGGAGGTCCACTGGTGGGCGGCCGGGCCGTGCCAGGCGCCGGGGGCGGGCGCCGGGACGGGGTCGGGACGTACGTCCCCGAAGCGCGCGCACACCAGACGGCCCTCGAAGTCGGCGGCCACCGCCCAGAAGCCGGTGGAGTCCAGGGCGGAGGGGTCGCTGGTGACGTCGCGGAGGTCGGTCGCGAGGCGGCCGCCGAAGCGGGCCATGGGAGGCAGGTCGTGCACGGCTGCGAGTCTATGACCGGTGACGGGATGGCGCCGGAGAGGTGACGGCGGGGTGACCGGCGGTGATCGGGCGGCAGCACGCTGCGGAAACGCGTTTTTGAGCTGGCCCGGGAATCCGCTAGAGTTCAACACGTCGCCAGGGAGCGAAGGGGAACACCCCGGAGCGAGCACGGCGACCTGCGGACGTAGCTCAGTTGGTAGAGCACCACCTTGCCAAGGTGGATGTCGCGAGTTCGAGTCTCGTCGTCCGCTCGAAGTGGGGGGTCTTCCCGAGAACCCCCGCAGCTCCTGGTGGAGTGGCCGAGAGGCGAGGCAACGGCCTGCAAAGCCGTCTACACGGGTTCAAATCCCGTCTCCACCTCCAAGGACGATTAGCTCAGCGGGAGAGCGCTTCCCTGACACGGAAGAGGTCACTGGTTCAATCCCAGTATCGTCCACTGGTCCGCGAGGACCACCCGCGCGATTAGCTCAGCGGGAGAGCGCTTCCCTGACACGGAAGAGGTCACTGGTTCAATCCCAGTATCGCGCACGCAGCACCGGTAACACCTGCTCCACCTGCGGCTTTCGAGCCGTGATCCCGCGCGATTAGCTCAGCGGGAGAGCGCTTCCCTGACACGGAAGAGGTCACTGGTTCAATCCCAGTATCGCGCACCACCGGGAAAGCCCCGGCCGTATCCACGGTCGGGGCTTTTCGCGTTGCGCCCGGCGCCGTGCGCGAGGAAGCGGACGTCTCGCCGCACGAGCGGGCGCGGAAAAGGGGCGGGCGCGAACAGGGGCGGGCGTGAAAAAGGGTGCTGCCCGTCCGACTCCCCAGTCGTACGGGCAGCACCCTTCACCTGCCGTCCGTCGCGCCCCCGTCCCCACGGGGTACGACAGGGCGATGTCCCGGCCCGGACCGCTCTTCCGGGCCTGGAGCGCCGCTCAGCGCCCCAGCACCGCGCCCACGGACGACGCCTGTGCCGCCACCTGCTCGAAGCCTCCGAAGACGAAGAGCAGGAGGACGGCCAGGGGGAGCACCATGGCCGCGGCCACCAGCGGGTGGCGCGTACCGGACTCGTGGCTGTTGAACGCGAATGCCTTGCGCCCCTGCCGTGCGGAGTCCGCCATGGTCCTCTCCCTGTCGTCTGGCAGCGGCGGGCTCGTGACCTCGGGGGACGAGTGTGCCGCCCGCCGCTTGTTCCCAACACTAGGCGGGCCCGGGGGCCCTGGCCTCATGCCCTCGTACCCATTGCCGGGCCTCCGGGAGGATGAGGGACCGCCCTCCCGTGTACTCCCCAGGGTGGAGATCACTCCCCCGGTATGGGGGTCTCCCCGGAAGGGATGACCGGAGGGTAGTGACTTCGCTCACTTCCGTCACTCCCCGCACACGCGTGTCTTCCTACGAGGTGTGCGCGCGCGCAGTGGCGGCCGCCGGGCCGGCCGTGCGCCCGGAGACCGCCGCGGATACCGTCCGCGGGGCCAATCGCCTTGGTGCGGGGGCCGTTTGGAGGTCTGCGGTGGGGGCGCCAGAAAACCCGTCGGACCATCTGAGCCACCCTCAAGTGGCGTGCCCCGTACTGACGATCGATTGCCCCGGCGAGGGCGCGGCCTCTGAGCGCACATGCCGGATGGTCCGTAAGCTGTGGCACGTCAACAGGACGACCGGGCAGCGGGGTGGACATGGCGATGATGCGGCTCCGGCGCGAGGACCCGCGTGTCGTCGGCTCGTTCAGGCTGCACCGGCGGCTCGGGGCCGGCGGCATGGGCGTCGTCTACCTGGGGTCCGACCGGCGCGGGCAACGGGTGGCGCTGAAGGTGATCCGGCCGGACCTGGCGGAGGACCAGGAGTTCCGCTCGCGCTTCGCGCGCGAGGTGTCCGCCGCGCGCCGGATCCGCGGGGGCTGCACGGCCCGGCTGGTCGCCGCCGATCTGGAGGCCGAGCGGCCGTGGTTCGCGACCCAGTACGTGCCCGGCCCGTCCCTGCACGACAAGGTGGCCGAGGAGGGCCCGCTGACGGCCGCTCAGATCGCCGCGATCGGGGCCGCGCTGTCGGAGGGCCTGGTGGCCGTCCACGAGGCCGGGGTCGTCCACCGCGACCTCAAGCCCTCGAACATCCTGCTCTCCCCCAAGGGCCCGCGGATCATCGACTTCGGGATCGCCTGGGCGACCGGGGCCAGCACCCTCACCCATGTGGGCACGGCGGTCGGCTCCCCCGGCTTCCTCGCCCCCGAACAGGTGCGCGGCGCTGCCGTCACCCCCGCGACCGACGTGTTCGCCCTCGGCGCCACCCTCGCCTACGCGGCGACCGCCGACTCGCCCTTCGGGCACGGCAGTTCCGAGGTCATGCTCTACCGCGTGGTGCACGAGGAGCCCCACTTGCAGGGGGTCCCGGACGCCCTCGCGCCCCTCGTACGGGCCTGCCTGGCCAAAGACCCCGAGGACCGGCCGAGCACGCTCCAGCTGTCGATGCGGCTCAAGGAGATCGCGGCCCGCGAGGCCCACGGGCTGGGCGAGGTGCGGCCGCCGGCTCAGCGCGCCCGTACCGAGCGGCCCACGGGCCGGCTGGCGGAGCAGTACACCGAACAGCACACGGAGCGGCGTACGGGAGGGGGAGGCGGCGCGGGCGGCGCCACCCCGAGGCCGCAGGGCCCGCACAGCGGCTCCCAGTCGCGCCCCTCGTCGCCCCGCAACCCCGGCTCCACCGCCGGGCGTACGGGCGGCCGCCCGGCGCCCCGGACGACCGGCACGGGCCGCCGGCCTTCCCGGCCCGATCCGAAGCTGATGCGGCAGCGGCTGATCGTGTTCGTCGTGGTCACCCTGATCGTCGCCCTGGGCATCGCCGCCGCGCAGAAGCTCTGAGGGCCGGGGCGCGGCCCCGGAGCGGGCCTACGCCGACGGCGGCCGGGTCGCGTAGAAGGCCACCGCCGAGGCCGCGGCCACGTTGAGGGAGTCGATGCCCTCCGCCATGGGGATGCGGACCCACTCGTCGGCGGCCCGCAGCGCGTACGTCGACAGGCCGTGGCCCTCGGAGCCCAGCATGATCGCCGAGCGTTCGAAGCGCTCCGGCGGGACCTGGTCCAGGGGGGTCGCCTTGGGGCTGGGCGTCATGGCGAGGATCCGGTAGCCGGCCTCACGGACCTTCTCCAGGTCGGCCGGCCACTGGTCGAGGCGCGCGTAGGGGACGGAGAAGACCGAGCCCATCGAGACCTTGATCGCGCGCCGGTACAGGGGGTCCGCGCAGTCAGGGGAGAGCAGTATCGCGCTGATGCCGAGCGCCGCCGCGCTGCGGAACGCGGCGCCCAGGTTGGCGTGGTCCACGAAGCCCTCGAAGACGCCGATGCGGCGGCCCTCGGACTCGTCGGCCAGCAGTTCGTCCGGCGCCGGAAGGGGCTTGCGCTGCATCGACGCGAGGGCGCCGCGGTGCACGTGGTAGCCGGTGACCCGTTCGGCGAGCTCGGGCGTGACGGCGTAGACGGGGGCCGGGAGTTCGTCGATGACGTCGCGCATGACGTCGACCCACTTCGCGGACAGCAGCATCGAACGCATCTCGTAGCCGGCGTCCTTGGCGCGGCGGATGACCTTCTCGCCCTCGGCGATGAAGAGCCCTTCGGCGGGCTCGCGCCTGCGCCGCAGTTCGACGTCGGTCAGGCCCGTGTAGTCGCGCAGGCGCGGGTCGTCGGGGTCTTCGACGGTGATGAGATCAGCCACAGGGTGATACTGCCTTGTCCTGGGTGTGGTGCCAACGGCCCGGTCAGGCCGGCGGAGGTGGTCAGGCCTTGGGGGCGTTGACGGCGACGACCGCGCCGATGACGATGACGGCCGGCGGGCGGACCTCCTGCGCGCGCACCGTCTCCCCGACCGTGGCCAAGGTGGCGTCCACGCGGCGCTGGGTCGCGGTGGTGCCTTCCTGGACGACGGCGACGGGGGTGTCGGAGGGCCGGCCGTGGCGGACCAGCGCGTCGGCGATCAGGCCGATCTTGTCCACGCCCATCAGGATGACGAGGGTGCCGGTCAGCTTGGCGAGGGAGGCCCAGTCCACGAGGGACCGCGGGTCGTCGGGGCCGACGTGGCCGCTGACGACGGTGAACTCGTGGGCGACGCCCCGGTGCGTGACCGGGATGCCGGCCGCGCCGGGCACCGAGATGGAGCTGGAGATGCCGGGCACGACGGTGCAGGGGATTCCGGCTTCGGCGAGGGCCTGGAGCTCCTCCATGCCGCGACCGAAGACGTACGGGTCGCCGCCCTTGAGCCGGACCACGGCCTTGCCGGCCTTGGCGTGCTCGATGAGGGCGTTGTTGATGGCCTCCTGGGCCATGAAACGGCCGTACGGGATCTTCGCCGCGTCGATGACCTCTACGTGCGGCGGGAGTTCGTCGAGGAGGTCGCGCGGGCCGAGCCGGTCGGCGATGACGACGTCCGCCTCGGCGAGCAGGCGCCGGCCGCGGACGGTGATCAGGTCGGGGTCGCCGGGGCCGCCGCCGACGAGGGCGACGCCGGGGGTGCGGGTGCGGGCCGCGGTGAGGGAGCCGTCGCGCAGCCCCTCGACGACGGCGTCGCGCACCGCGGCGGAGCGGCGGGGGTCGTTGCCGCTCAGGACCGCGACGGTGACCCCCTCGACGCGCCCGGTGGCCGGGGTCCAGGCGGTGGCCGCCTCGGCGTCGTCGGCCCGTACGCACCACACGCGGTTGCTCTCGGCCTCGGCGGAGGCGCGGTCGTTGGCCTCGCGGTCCCGGGTGGCGATGAGGGCGTACCAGGCGCCGGCCAGGTCGCCGTCCTCGTAGCGGCGGCGCTCCCAGCGGATCTCGCCGGTCTCGGCCATGGCGTCCACGGAGGGGGTGGCCGAGGGCGAGACGAGCAGGACGTCGGCCCCGGCCGCGATCAGCGCGGGCAGGCGGCGCTGGGCGACCTGGCCGCCGCCGATGACGACGACGCGGCGGCCGGCGAGGCGCAGACCGACGGGGTACGCGGGGTGTTCGGCCATGGCGGTGCGGCTCCTGATACGGCGGTGTGTCTGCCGCTGCTGCGCTGGAGCGGCTGGTCGGGGTGTGCGGGTCCACGATACGACCCGTGGCGTCCGCCGCTGCGCGGGCCGGGATCTGCGCGGCAGAACCCGGCCCCGCCGGCGATCGAGGCGCGGAGTCCGGGGCGGAGCCCCGGTTCCGCAAGGGGCGGGGCGGGGCTTCGCGCAGCGGTTCGGGCGGCTACTTCTCGGTGACGCCGGCCGAGTCGAAGGTGGCGACCTCGTGCATCGCGCGGGCCGCGCTCTGCACCAGCGGCAGCGCCAGCAGCGCTCCGGTGCCCTCGCCGAGGCGGAGGTCCAGGTCCACCAGCGGCCGCAGACCGAGCTTGTTCAGGGCCGCCACGTGCCCCGGCTCCGCGCTGCGGTGGCCCGCGATGCACGCCGAAAGGGACTCGGGGGCGATGGCCCGGGCCACGAGCGCGGCCGCGCCGGCGCTGACGCCGTCCAGGATCACCGGGGTGCGCAGGGACGCGCCGCCCAGTAGGAGGCCCACGATCGCCGCGTGCTCCAGGCCGCCGATGGCCGCGAGGACGCCGATCGGGTCCGCCGGGTCCGGCTGGTGGAGTTCCAGGGCGCGGCGGACGACCTCGACCTTGCGGGCGTGCGTCTCGTCGTTGATGCCCGTACCGCGGCCGGTGACCTCGGCGGGGTCCACTCCGGTGAACACGGAGATCAGCGCGGCCGACACCGTGGTGTTCGCGATGCCCATCTCGCCCGTGAGCAGGGCCTTGTTGCCCGCCGCGACCAGATCGCGGGCGGTCTCGATGCCCACCTCGATGGCCTGTACGGCCTCTTCGCGGGTCATCGCCGGGCCGGTGGAGAGGTCGGCCGTGCCGGGGCGGACCTTGCGGGGCAGGAGTCCGGGCGTGGCCGGGAGGTCCCCGGCGACGCCGACGTCGATCACGCAGACCTCGGCGCCCACCTGGTTGGCGAACGCGTTGCACACGGCTCCGCCGCCCAGGAAGTTGGCCACCATCTGGGTGGTGACCTCCTGGGGCCAGGGGGTGACGCCCTGGGCGTGCACCCCGTGGTCACCGGCGAAGATCGCGACGGCGGCGGGCTCCGGGATCGGCGGCGGGCATACCCGGGACAGGCCCGCCAGCTGGGCGGAGATGATCTCCAGCATGCCGAGCGCGCCCGCCGGCTTCGTCATGCGCTTCTGCCGCTCCCAGGCCTCGCCGAGCGCCTTCGCGTCGAGCGGGCGGATCTGGGCGACGGTCTCGGAGAGCAGGTCGTGCGGCTCCTCGCCGGGCAGCGCGCGGCGCCCGTACGTCTCCTCGTGCACGACCCAGGCCAGCGGCCGGCGCTGCGACCAGCCGGCCTGCGCCAGCTCGGGCTCCTCCGGGAACTCGTCGACGTAGCCGACGCACAGGTACGCGACGACTTCGAGGTGCTCGGGCAGGCCGAGCTCGCGGACCATCTCGCGCTCGTCGAAGAAGCTGACCCAGCCGACGCCGATGCCTTCGGCGCGGGCGGCGAGCCAGAGGTTCTCGACGGCGAGGGCCGAGGAGTACGGGGCCATCTGCGGCTGGGTGTGCCGGCCGAGGGTGTGGCGGCCGCCGCGGGTGGGGTCGGCGGTGACGACGATGTTCACCGGGGTGTCGAGGATGGCCTCGATCTTGAGTTCCTTGAACTGCTTCGCCCTGCCCTTGGGCAGCGACTTGGCGTAGGCCTCGCGCTGGCGCTGGGCGAGCTCGTGCATGGTCCGGCGGGTCTCGGCCGAACGGATGACGACGAAGTCCCAGGGCTGGGAGTGGCCGACGCTGGGCGCGGTGTGCGCGGCTTCCAGGACCCGGAGCAGGACGTCGTGCGGGATCGGGTCGGGGCGGAAGCCCTTGCGGATGTCGCGCCGCTCACGCATGACGCGCTGGATGGCCTCGCGGTCGGCCTCGGCGTAGGCGGGGGCCGGTTCGCCCGGCGCGGCGGCGGGCGCCAGGACCTCGGGGCCCTCGGGCAGTTCCGGGGCCCCGGCGGGCGCGGGGGCTTCGTCCACGGCCGGGAGGGGCTCGGCGGGCGCCTCCGCGGGGACCTGCGCCTCCGGCTCGACGGCGGGCTCCGCCACGGGCGCGGGCGCGGCCTCGGCGGGGACCGCGGCCGGCTCGGCCGGGGCGGCCTCCTCGGCGACGGGGGGCTCAGGTGCCCCGGCGGCGGCCGGGGCGGGTTCCGCGGCGGGGGCCTCGGCTACCGGGGCGGGTTCCGCGGGGGCCTGGGCCGGCTCGGGCTGCGGCTCGGGCTGAGCCTCGTGGACGGCTTCCGCCTGCGCGGGCTCAGCGGCGGGCGCGGGCTCCGCCTCGGCGGCGACCGGCTCCGGTTCGGCGACCGGTTCGAGCGGGGCCGTGGGCTCCGGCGCGGGCTGCGGCTGCGGTTCGGACACCGCGGCGTGCTCCGGGCCGGGCTGCGGCTGCGGCTCGGACACGGCGACGTGCTCCGGCGCGGGCTCCACTGCGGCGGCCGGCTCCACGGCCGGCTCCACCACGGGCTCGGCCACGGGGGCGGGCTCCACGGCGGCGGCGGGCTCCACGGCGGGCGCGGGCTCCGCCTCGGCGACGGCGACGGCCTCAGGGGCGGCGGCCCCCGCCACCGGCTCCGCCGTCCACGGCGTGCCGGTCTGCGGCGGGGTCTCGGCCTGCTGCGGTACGGCCGGGGCCGCGGCGGCCTCGGGGGCTTCCTCCGGCTGCGGGACGTCCAGGTACTCCGGGCCCGTGGTGGGCGGACCGGACCGGCGCGCGGGGATGGGCGTCACCGGCGCGGCCGCCGCCGGGGCGGTGGCGGGGCCCCGGTCCGCGAGGGACCGTACGAGCCCACCGGCCTCCGGTACGGCCGGGCCCATGTGCAGCGGGCGCCGGGCCGTGGCGACGGGGGCCGCCTGTGCCGCGGCCGGCGGCGGGACCACGAGGCCGCCGAGGTCGAGCGCGCCGGAGTCCCGGCCGCCCGCCTCGTGCGCGCCGGCGCTGTAGGCGGGCTCGGGCTGCGCGGGCGCGGGGTGAGCGGTCTCCGGGAGGCCGGGGTAGCCGTTGTCCGCGGCGGGGGTCTCGAACGGGGTCTGCGCGTACGGGGCCTCGGCGTAGACGCCGCCGGTCTCCTCCGTGTAGAGCGGCTGCGGGTACTCGGGGAACCCCTGCTGCGGTTCGACCGGGAAGACGGGAGCCGGCGGGACGGGCTGCGGGTCGCTCCAGGCGCCCTGGCCGCTCGGCATCAGCAGGAGTTCCTCGTCCTCCCCCTCGGCGGAGTCGTCCACGAGGTCCTGGAAGGCGTAGCCCGCCGGGGCCTGCGGGGGGACGGGGGGATGGGGCGGGACCTGAGCGGGGATGCCCTGCTGATCCACCATGCCCGCGTTGTCCGGGTGACCCTCGCCCGGGACCTGGCCGGTGTCAGTCATGCGTACCCCTCGCCCATCGGTGTTGCCTCTTCGATCGCCCGGTCGCCCACAGGGCCGCCGCGCGGAGTTGCCGTGCGGGGTTGCCGTGAGCCGCGTTCGCCTCGGGTGCGCCTGCACAACAACTACTGAGCATTGTCGCGCTCGTCAGCCGCCGTGTGGGCCATAAACCGGCACGGTCCGCTGTGGACTGCGCCACGTCCGGTCCTGCCCGGGGCGGTACGACGATCGGTCAGCCTACCCCGGGGCCGGAGCCGGGGCCTGCCGGGGCAGTTCGGGGCCGTTCGGCTGCCAGGAGGAACACGACGGAACGGTCCTGTTCGTCCCAGGTGCGGGGGTCGAGTCCGACGGACTGGAGGAGCGCGCATTCGACGGCGTACCCGTGTTCGGTGAGGGCGCGGCCGATGGCCTCCGCCTCGTCGCGGGTGGAGGCGTGGCTGACGATCCGTTCGGGCCGGCGGTCG
Organism: Streptomyces sp. NPDC051578; assembly: GCF_044454045.1. Lineage (NCBI taxonomy): Bacteria > Bacillati > Actinomycetota > Actinomycetes > Kitasatosporales > Streptomycetaceae > Streptomyces > Streptomyces sp. NPDC051578. The sequence goes on along the minus strand of NZ_JBITDH010000006.1, from coordinate 251,020 downwards.
GCGACGGCGGAGACCACCGGCGCTCCCCCGGCGCCGACGCGTACGACGTCGGGTTCGGGCAGGTCTTCGAGTACCAGGGGCGCGCGTCCGGCGACGACCTGGATCTGCACTCCGCGCGTGCGGGCGAGGGCCGTTACGCGTGCGCAGGCGCCCGGGTCGGCGTCGACCGCGATGACGGCGGCGCCGAACGCGGCGGCGTCCACGGCGAGTGCGCCGGAGCCGGCGCCGATGTCCCAGACGAGGTCGCCGGGGCGGGGGCCGAGGCGGGCCAGCTGTGCGGCGCGCAGCGTGGCCGACTCGCCTTCTCCGGTGCCGGGCTGCGGCCGGGCCCAGCCGCGTCCGGTGGTGCGGGCCGCGTTCTGGCCGAGCAGCCAGGCCGGTTCGGCCGCGGCGGAGACCTGGCCCCCGATGACGATGACGACGTTGGGGTCGCGCCAGCTGTGGTCGGCTGCCTTGTCGGAGGTGAGGACGGTGACCCGTTCGCCGGCGGTGCCCAGTTCCTCGCAGATGACGAAGGTGCGGTGGACCGGGCCGAGGAGCAGGGCGAGTTCGGCGGGGCCCGCGCCGGGCGAGGTGAGGACGGCGACCTTGGGGTGGGCCCGGCAGACGTTGACGGCGCGGCGCAGGGTGCGGGGGTGGGCGACGACCACCTGGGCGTCGTCCCAGGGCATCCCGGCGCGGGCGAAGGCGGCGGCGACGGAGGAGACGGCGGGGACCACTTCGACTTCGAGGCCGTACTCGGGTGCGCGCAGGGTGCGTACGACTCCGAAGAAGCCGGGGTCGCCGTCGGCGAAGACGACGGCGGTGCCGCGGTGGCCGGCGATCCGGCGGGCGGCGAGTCCGACGCTGCCGAGGCGGATGCGCTCGGCGGCGGGCGGCACCTCGGGCAGGGCGAGGTGGTGGGCGGCGCCGGCCACCAGGGTGGCGGCCGAGAGCGCGGACCGGGCGGCCGCGGTCAGCGCGGAGCCGTCCCAGCCGATCACCGTGACCCGGTCGGCCATCGTCGTCAGTCTCCTGGGGTGGGGGGAGGCGGAGCTTCGCCGGGCAGGGCGGGCAGGGCGGGCACGGTGAGACTACCTGGTCATCGGTTCACAGCGCCTCCGGCGCCCAGGACCGCCGCCGGTCGGCGCCGGCGGTGTGGCCGCCCACGTCGGCCCGCTCCCGGAACTCGTACCGCTCGCCGTGTCCGGGGTACTCGTCGTAGTCGTCGGTGTCGTCGAGGTCCTCGGGGACCAGGCCCCACACGATGAGGTCGCTGCGGGTCTCGGTCCAGCTGCCGTCCGCGGTCTGGGTGCGCACTATGCAGGCGTTGCGCAGGACGCCCTCGCTGATGCAGCCGATCTTCTGGGCCACTTGCTGGGAGGCGGCGTTGTCGGCGGCGGTGCGCAGTTCGAGGCGCTCGAAGTGCCGGTCGCTGAAGAGCCACTGGGCGACCGCGAGGACGGACTCGCTGGCGTAGCCCTCGCCGCGGGCCCAGGGGGCGGTGAGGTAGCCGACCTCGGTGGTGCGGGTGCGCCAGTCGGTGTTGCGCAGGTGCACGGCGCCGACGAGGCGGTGGGTGAGGAACTCGGTGACGGCGAGGACGATGCCGCGCCCCTCGGTGCGTTCGGCGTGCGAGCGGCGGGTGGCCCAGTCGTGGGCGTCGGCCCGGGTGTAGGGGTGGGGGGCGGAGGTCCAGGCGATGACCTGCTCGTCGTTCATCATCTCGGCGAGCGCGGTGACGTCCTCTTCCTCGAAGGGGCGCAGCACCAGCCGGTCCGTGCTGATGGTGACGTCCGGGAAGGTGGTAGTCATGCGCAGCTCCATGCCTGAGACCGTGGTGCGACCGTGGTGCGGGAGGACCGTTCGTGCGGGTCGTAGGCCACAGCATGCAGCATCGGAAGGGTGATGTGCAGGGCCGGGCTGCCCGGATGCGGGCAGGCGCCGGCCCCGCCCGCCCGGTGTGGGCGGGCGGGGCCGAAGACCCCGGCGGCTCAGGCCGCGGGGGCGCCGAAGGCCGGGGTGACCGAGCCCTGGTACTTGTCCTCGATGAACTTCTTGACCTCGTCGGAGTTCAGGAGCTTGGCGAGCTTCTGGATGCGCGGGTCGTTCTGGTTGCCGTCCTTGACCGCGAGGAAGTTGGCGTAGGGGTTGCCCTCGGCCTTCTCCAGGATCAGGGCGTCCTTGGCGGGCGCGAGCTTGGCTTCCAGGGCGTAGTTGCCGTTGATGACGGCGGCGTCGACGTCGTTCAGGGCGCGCGGGACCGTGGCGGCCTCCAGCTCCTTGAACTCCAGGCCCTTCTTGTCGGTGATGTCGGACAGCTTGGCGCCGGTGCCGACACCCTCCTTGAGGGTGATCAGGTTGTTGGCGGCGAGCAGCTGGAGCGCGCGGCCCTCGTTGGTGGTGTCGTTGGGGACGGCGATCGTCTGGCCGGCCTTGATGTCACCGATGGCCTTGACCTTCTTGGAGTAGAGGCCGAGGGGCTCCAGGTGCACGTTGACGACGGGCACGATGTGGGTGCCGTTCTTCTTGTTGAAGTCGTCGAGGTACGGCTTGTGCTGGAAGTAGTTGCCGTCGACCTGGCCCTGCTCGGTGGCGGTGTTGGGCAGGACGTAGTCGGTGAACTCCTTCACCTCCAGCTTCAGCCCGTCCTTGGCCGCCAGCTTGTCCTTGACGAAGTTCAGGATGTCGGCGTGGGGGCTCGGGGATGCCGCGATGACGAGCGGCTTGCTCGCGTCGGTCTTGCCGCCGTCGGCCTTGGTGGAGGACGGGTCCGAGGAGCTGCCGCAGGCGGTGAGGCCGAGGGCGAGCGCGGCGGAGGCGGCGGCGAAGGCGGTGAGCTTGATGTTCTGACGCACGAAGAGTGCCTTTCATTGCTTGCAAGTGCGCGGATCGTGCGCAGGTCTTGCGGGGTGGTGGCCCAAGCACGACAAGTGCGGGCTCTCTTGGGGGTGGGTCTGTGGGGCCGTCGCGGTTCAGGCGGTGCGGCCGCGGCGGGCGAGGAGGCGTACGACGCCGTCGCCGATCAGCTGGATCACCGTGACGAGTGCGATCAGGACGACGACGGTGGCGACCATGAAGCCGGTCTCGAAGCGCTGGAAGCCGTAGGTGATGGCCTTGGAGCCGAGCCCCTCGCCGCCGACCGCGCCCGCCATCGCCGAGTAGCCGACGAGGGTGATGACGGTGGTGGTGACGCCGGCGATCAGGGAGGGCAGGGCCTGCGGCAGCAGGACCTTGCCGACCAGGGTCGGGATACCGCCGCCCATGGACTCGACGGCTTCGACGAGGCCGTGGTCCACCTCGCGGACGGCCGTCTCGACGAGCCGGGCGAAGAAGGGGACGGCGCCGATGGCGAGCGGAACGATCATGGCGGTGGGGCCGATGAAGGTGCCGACGACGGCGGTGGTGACCGGGATCAGGGCGATCAGCAGGATGATGAACGGCAGCGAGCGGCCTATGTTCACGATCACGCCGAGCGCCTTGTTGAGCGGCTGGTTCTGGAGCAGGCCGCCGCGGTCGGTGAGGACGAGCAGGATGCCGATGGGCAGTCCGCCTGCGACGGTGACCAGCGTCGACCACAGCACCATGTAGAGGGTGTCGTAGGTGCCCTGGGTGAGCAGGGGCTGCATTTCCGACCAGGTCACTTGGCACCGTCCTTGACGAGCTCGGCGAGCTCCGCGTCAGCGATCACGTCTTCGTCCACGTCCTGGGCCGGATCGGCGTCCTCTTCGACCACGTCGACCTGGAGGCCCTGCTCGCGCAGGAAGCCGACCGGGACGACGTTCTCCTCGTAGCGGCCGGGCAGCTCGATGCGCATCCGGCCGACCTGCTTGCCCGCGACGGTGTCCATCGCCGCGCCCAGGATCGAGATGTCGATGTTGTACGTCCGGGCGAGCTGGGAGATGACCGGCCGGGTCGCGGCCTCGCCGTGGAAGGTGACGTCGATGACCGTGCGGTCGGGGCCGGTGGCGGCGCCGCTGACGGGGAAGAGTTCGCCGGCGAGCTGTGAGCCGGGGGTGGCCAGCAGTTCCGGGACGGTGCCGGACTCGATGATCCGGCCGCCCTTCATCAGCGCGGCCGAGTCGCAGACGGCCTTGACCACGTCCATCTCGTGCGTGATCAGCAGCACGGTCAGGCCGAGCTGGCGGTTGAGGTCGCGCAGCAGCTGGAGGATGGAGCGGGTGGTCTCGGGGTCGAGCGCGCTGGTGGCCTCGTCGGAGAGGAGCACCTTGGGGTCGCCGGCCAGGGCGCGGGCGATGCCGACGCGCTGCTTCTGGCCGCCGGAGAGCTGGCCGGGGTAGGCCTTCGCCTTGTCGGCGAGGCCGACGAGGTCGAGGAGCTCGGCGGCCTTGCGGGAGCGTTCGCGGCCGGAGACGCCGAGGATCTCCAGGGGCAGCTCGATGTTGCCCTGGACGGTGCGCGAGGACAGCAGGTTGAAGTGCTGGAAGACCATGCCGATGCGGCTGCGGGCCTGGCGCAACTCCTTGCCCGCGCGGCGGCCGCGGCCGGCGAGCGCGGTGAGGTCGACGCCGTCGACGGTCACCGTGCCGCTGGTGGGGCGCTCCAGCAGGTTCACGCAGCGGATGAGGGAGGACTTGCCGGCGCCGCTCTGGCCGATGACGCCGTACACCTCTCCCTCCCTTACATGGAGGTCGACGCCGTCCAGGGCGGTGACCTCGCGGCCACGGGACTGGTAGACCTTCGTGAGGCCCGATGTGGTGATCACAGGATTTCCGTCGCTGTCGAGTGCGCGGCGCAGCGGGGTGCCGGCACGGGGCAAACATCTGGCACGCGATACGGGTCGCACCGTCACAAAAGGGTGAGGCGGGCGCATGCGCGGGGCGGGAGCGTTTCCGGGTGTCACACGGTGGTGTCCACGGGGCTCGGCCGGTCTCGCTTCGGGGCGCGAGACTGCGGGGAAGGGGCCCTCAGAAGGCGCACATTCGACACATACAACGAGCACCGGGCGTCATCGTCGCCTCGGTCGCAAGGGTGCGGCTGCTCGTCGTGGTCATGGGCCCCAGTAAACCAGACCGATCGGCTCAGCGTTCAACGCTGTCCGCATAGCGGACGCAATGGGGTCACATGCCGGACGGGCGGTGGGAGGGCCGGAGGCGGCCGGCGGAGGTTCGCGGGGGCCCTCCAGGGGCGCGCGCAGCGGATCTTCCGCCCCGTAATACCCTCGCTGCATGCTCGATGCCCTGACGGTCGCCCTCGGCGCGGCCGCCCTCGCCCTCGCCGCCTGGTGCGGTTTCGCCGCGCTGCGGAACCAGCCGACCAAGGACTGGCACTTCATCGGCATGGCCGTGGTGACCGTGCTGGTCCTGGCCCAGCTGGTGGTCGGCCTGGTCAAGCTGGGCTCGGGCGAGAAGCCGGAGCAGGGCACGGTGCTGTTCGTCGCCTACCTTCTGGGCGCCTTCGCGGCGGTCCCGGCGGCCGGGCTGCTCTCGCTCACCGAACGCACGAAGTGGGGCTCGGTGACGGTGGCGGCGGGTGCGGTCGTCCTCGCCGTCCTCGAAGTACGCCTCTACGACATCTGGGGAACCGCCGGTGCCTGATCTGCCCGACACCGAATCCGCCGGGGCCGGCACCGCCGGGGCGCCCGCCCGACGCGAGCGGCTGGTCTCCGGGCCGGGGCTGCTGCTGGTGTGGCTGTACGGGGTGATCACGGTGGGCGCGGTCTCGCGCTCCGCCTTCCAGATCTCCACCGAGTTCGACCGGGCCCCGCTGCCCTACTCGCTGTCGGCGGTGGCCGCGCTGGTGTACGTCTTCATCACGTACTCGCTGGTGCGCGGTGGGGAGACGGCCCGCAAGGCGGCGCGGGTGTGCTGCGCCGCCGAGCTCACCGGGGTGCTCGTCGTCGGAACCTGGACCGTGCTGCGGCCCGAGGCGTTCCCCGACTCGACCGTGTGGTCGCAGTTCGGCATGGGCTACCTGTTCATCCCGGTGATCCTGCCGGTCACCGGGATGCTCTGGCTGCGCGCGAAGCGCTGACGCGCGGGCGGGCCCGAAAGGGGCTCACGGGCGGGCCCGGAAGGGGTTCAGGCGCTGACCGCGAAGTCGGCCGCGTCCTTCGCCTCCTTCTCCAGGATGACGAGGTGGACCCCGTCGGAGGCGGTCCGGTCGCCGACCCTCACGTAGCCCGCCTTGCGGTAGAGCCGCAGGTTGGACTCGCTCTTGTGGCCGGTGTGCAGCCGGAACCGGCTGGTGCCGCTGTTGCCCGCGAGGGCCTCCTCCACCGCGCGCAGCAGGCGGGCGCCGAGCCCGTGGCCCTGCAGCCGGGGGTGGACGCACAGCTTGGCGATCTTTCCGGTGCCGTCCGCGTCGACGTTGCCCCGCACCGTGCCGACGACTTCGTCGCCGAGGCGCGCCACGAGCACGGTGTCGGTCGCGAGCTCCGACTTGAGGGAGTCCAGGGTCTGGGTGAGCGGCTGGATGCGGTAGTTGCCGTACAGCTCGGCCTCGCGCTGGAACGCCAGGTACTGGAGCTTGAAGATCTGCTCGACGTCCTCGGCGGCTGCCGCCGAAATGGTCACGCTCATACCCATGTGCGCATGCCTCCAGCTCACCTGGTAGCCCGTTGGTCTACCGCTCCATTCCCCGAAGGCGTGGAGCCGCAACCTCTGCAGCCAGCATTCTGCGCAGACATCCCAGGCAACGGGAACGCACCGGCCCCAAACTTCCTTGTGAGATACCCAACTCTCCTGCGATTTCACGGTAAGTGAGGTCCCTCGGCGACAAAAGTGCCCCTATGAGTTCCGGACACCGTCCGGGCAACCGGGCGACCGCCGACCGGAGGACCCGCCGCTGCTCCCCGTGCAGCACGGCGTCCTCGGGGTCGGCGCCGGCGCAACCGGGCCGCGCCCCGTACGGCACCTCGCGCAGGGCCCGTCGCCTGGCCCGGCGGGCCTCCGCGCGCACCGCCCGGCGCAGCCAGCGGGCCCGTTCGGCGGAGGCGTCCGCCGCGGCGCCGGCCGGCCCGGGAGCGGCGGGGCCGCGTTCGAGCAGCCTGACCCAGACGGCCTGCTCCAGGTCGGCGGCGTCGACCCCGGCGGCCGGGGCCTCCGCCGCGGCCTCGGCGGAGAGCAGCGGGCCCAGCTCGTTCAGGAGGTCGGTGTCCTTCATGGCGTCCATGCCGGGCGGGACGCGACGGCTGTGCCCGGCGGTTTCCCCGCCGGGCACAGCACACTCGTACGAGAAGATCCGCCCGGTCGTTGACGCCGCGTCGGCGCCGGGGGCGGGCGGAGGCGCGGCGGTACGGGCGGGAGCGCGGCGCTACCGGCGGGGCGCGGCGCTACGGGCGCGCGCCCCTCCCGGGCCGGAAGGCCTCGGCCGCCAACAGCCCCGTGTCCGGGTTGTCGGTGAAGATGCCGTCGATCCCGAGCTCGAAGTAGCGGCGGAAGGCGCCGAAGGCGTCACCGTAGGCGTTCGGGTCGGTGCCCTTGCGGTACTCGGCCGGCAGGAAGGTGTTCTCGTTGCGCGCGGTGTAGGGGTGCAGCACCAGCCGCTGGGCGTGGGCGTCGCGCACGAGGGTCGTCGGGGTGCCCAGCCTGCCGTCCGCGTCGCGCGGCACGATCAGGTCGAGGGTGGGGCCGATGCCCTGGGCGAAGCCGGCGATCCACTGGAGGCCCTCGGGCGTGACGAGGTCGGCGACGGTGCGGGGGTCCTTGGCCAGCTCGAAGTCCCAGGGGCGGGTGTTCGCGGCCCCGAGCAGCACGACGCGCGGCGCGGAGACCAGCCGGGAGAGCCGCTGGATGCTGGACGGCTCGAAGGACTGGAGGAACAGCGGCGCGTTCCTGCCGTCGCGGCCGTAGCGGCGCAGCAGCTTGGCGAGGGGCTCCTCCAGGGCGAGGCCCAGTGCCCGGAAATAGCTGGGGTGCTTGGTCTCGACGTGGAGCCAGACCCTCTTGCCGCGTCGGCGCCCCTCCTGGTCGGCCCAGCGCAGCACCTCCTCGAAGGTCGGGACGTCCCACCGGCCGTCGTAGAGCGTGTTGCGCTGGCGGACGGCGGGGATACGTTCCTTCGCGCGCAGGGTCTTGAGTTCGGCGAGGGTGAAGTCCTCGGTGAACCAGCCGGTGACCGGCACCCCGTCGACGGACTTGGTGGTCCGGCGGGAGGCGAAGCCGGGGTGGTCGGCGACATCGGTGGTGCCGCCGATCTCGTTCTCGTGACGGCAGACCAGATGGCCGTCCTTGGTGGGGACGAGGTCCTGCTCGATAACGTCGGCCCCGAGGTCGAGGGCCAGTTGGTAGGAGCCCAGGGTGTGCTCGGGCCGGTAGCCGCTGGAACCGCGGTGGCCGACGATCAGCGGGAGGGGGAGGTCCCGGTAGCCGCCCTCGTGGCCGGCGGCCGCGGCGGCCGGGCCTGCCGCCAGTCCGGTGATCCCGCTCCCCGCCGCGAGTACCGCGGCCCCCAGGACCGTACGCCGTGCCGCCCCGCCCTGCGTCATGAGTGCACTCCCTGTTTCTGAGGGCCGCCCGCCCAGGGATTTCCAGGTCACGAGGCCTGCCCGGCCCGCCGATGGTAGGCGGCGGGCGGTGGCGGGGAGGAGGTCCCGGGGGGAACATGGCGCAAACACGCGTCAACATTGCGTATCCGACACGTGAACCCGATGTGCGATCAGGGTTGACCCGCGAGTATCGTCCTCACCTGCACTACCACTGCGTCGTGCGCAGCCGCTTTTCGATGCCGGAGGGCTCACGTTGTTCCGTACCGCGCTCATCAAAGCCACCGTAGGACCGGTCATGCGGCTGATGTTCCGCACCCGGGTGGAGGGCATCGAGAACATCCCGGGCACCGGCCCGGTGATCCTCGCGGGCAATCACCTCACCTTCATCGACTCGATGATCCTGCCGCTCGTGTGTGACCGTACGGTCCACTTCATCGGCAAGGACGAGTACGTGACGGGCAAGGGCCTCAAGGGCCGCCTGATGGCGTGGTTCTTCACGGGCTCCGGCATGATCCCCGTCGACCGCGACGGCGCGAACGGCGGAGTCGCGGCCCTGATGACGGGCCGCCGCATCCTCGAAGAGGGCAGGATCTTCGGCATCTACCCCGAGGGCACCCGCTCCCCCGACGGCCGGCTCTACCGCGGCCGCACCGGGATCGCCCGCCTCACCCTGATGACCGGCGCGCCCGTCGTGCCGTTCGCGGTGATCGGCACGGACAAGCTCCAGCCGGGCGGCAAGGGCATGCCCCGCCCGGGCCGGGTGACCATCCGCTTCGGCGAGCCGATGGAGTTCTCCCGCTACGAGGGCATGGACCGCGACCGCTACGTGCTGCGCGCCGTCACCGACTCGGTGATGGCGGAGGTCATGCGGCTGTCGGGCCAGGAATACGTGGACATGTACGCCACGAAGGCCAAGGAAGCCGGCGTGGCCGAAGCCGCGTAGCTACTGGCGTCGCAGTGACCGGCTGACGCCCGCCGCGGTCGTCGTGGCGAGGACCCAGCCGGTCACCACCAGCAGGTACGACAGCCACTGGTACCAGCCGCCCGGCGCGAAGGCCTCCTCCTGGCCGAAGCCGATGATCGGCAGCATCAGGTCGATCGTGTAGAACACCGGATTGAAGTCCGGCGCCTCACCCTGCTTGAGTTCCCTCGGGTGGTGGAGGGCGTACGCGAGCGAGCCCGTCACCAGCAGGGCCAGCAACCAGAGCGTGGCGCGCAGGGGCCGGAAGCCGTAGCCCACGGTGGCGTCCTGGAGGAGCCCCCACAGCCTGGCGTACCGGGGCAGGGTGCGGCGGTGCCGGCGGAGTTTGGCCAGCTGCACGGTCCGGGCGGCCGCCTCGTCCCCGGCGGTGCGGTAGGCCGCGGCGAGCTGTTCGTAGGCGTACGGGAGGTACCCCGACTCCTCCCGCTCCAGCGCGGGCAGGCGTTCTCCGGCGGGCAGGTGCGGGGCGAGGGTGCGGTAGGTGAGGCCGTCGACGGCGATCCGCTCAGGCCAGGTCCGCGGCTCTATGTGGAGCATGTCGAAGGTAGAGCGGCGCAGGTTCACGACGCCCCGGATCGGCGGGCACCGGCGCAGCCACAGCTCACCGATGGAGCAGCTGGAGGCGCGCAGGGCGGTCCCGCCGGGGTTGGCGAGGTCGCTGCGGGTGAACATGGCCTGGCCGGGGATGCGCGATCCGCTGAGGTTGACCATGCCGCGGGCGTGCAGCCGGTGGGCGCGCAGGTCGGTTCCGACGGTCAGCGTCTCGGCGTGCAGGGCTATCCCTGCGGGGGCGAGCAGCCGGGCGCCGTCGAGCTGGATCTGTCCGCCCACCGTGGCGCCGTTCAGGCGCAGTTGGCCGTGGACGGTGAGGTCGTTGGCGATGATGTCGGTACCGACTTCCGCGTGGTTGAGCTGGAGCGCGGCCTCGCCCGCCTCCTCACCGGGGGCCGGATCGATCACGGCTCCCTGGAGGAAGAGGCCCCCGGCGATCCGGGCGCCCTGGAGGCGGACGGGCCCGGTGATCCGGCAGCAGGAGAGCCGCAGCACCACCTCGACGCGCACCGTGGCGGCGGTCAGGCCCGGCAGGGTCGAGAAACCGAGGACGAGCGCCTTCAACTGGGCCCCGTACAGCAGCGGTTTGCGCTCGAACCAGCAGTCCCGCAGCCGGATCGGGTGGTCGACGACGGCGAACCTGAGGTCGAGTGCGCCGGTGATCCGGGCGCCCTTGATCTTGAGACCGGCGACCTGGCCCGCCGCGGCCGGCCGGGCCCCGAGCAGGAGGGCCCGGAGCACCTCGGCACGGACGGTGCGGCCGGGTCCCCACCCGGCCCCGTCGACGGAGCTGTCCCCGGGCTCTTCGCGGAAGTCGACGCCCTCGCCGCGCGGGAAGGCGTCCCATACGCGGCGTTCGGCGGGCGTCAGATCGTCGGTCTCCATCGCCGGGATGGTGTCCCGAAGATCGACGGAGTGTCAACTTAGGCCGGAGCAACACGCCTTGGGATGACTCAGTGCTCGATGCCGTCCTGGAGCTCCTGGCCGCGCAGCAGGAACCAGGCGGCCGCGGCCGTGGCGAGCAGCACGGCCGCGCCGACGCCCGAGGCGAGCCGCAGCCCGTCGACGAAGGCCTCCTGGGCCGCGCCGACCATCGTCTGGGCGGTCTGCGGGTCCAGCATCCGGCCCGCTTCGACGGCGCCGCCCAGCGATTCGTGCGCGGATTCCGCGACGGCGGCGGGGACCGAGGCCGGGGCGGTGAAGCCCTGGTAGACGCCGGTCACGATGGAGCCGAGCAGGGCGATGCCGAGGGCTGCGCCCAGTTCGTAGGCGGTCTCGGAGACGGCGGAGGCCGAACCGGCCTGCTCCTTGGGCACGCTGGAGAGGATCACGTCGGCGGTGACGGTGAAGGAGAAACCGGCGCCGAGACCGACGACGAGCAGGGCCGCGCCGAGCAGCGGGTAGGCGCTGTCCTTGTGGATCAGGGTGAGCGCGCCCAGGGCCACGCCGATCGCGGAGAGGCCGCCGCTGACCAGCACGCGGACCGAGTACCGGCGGGCGTAGCGGCCGGCGACCAGTCCGGTGGCGACGGCGCCGATGGCGGCGGGCAACTCGGCCAGGCCCGCCTCCAGCGGATCGCGGCCCTGCACGAGCTGGAGGAACTGGGACAGGAAGAAGACGAGTCCGGACAGCCCGAAGACGGTGAGCAGGTCGGCGAGGACCGCGCCGGAGAAGCCGCGGTGCTTGAACAGCCGCATGTCGAGGAGCGGCGCGCTCAGCGTGAACTGGCGCCTCACGAAGGCGTACAGGGCGCCGGCGCCGAGGACGGCGGCGGCCCCGACCTCCCAGGTGACGCCGTGGGTGGCGGCTTCCTTGACGGCGTAGACCACGCCGATGATGCCGACGAGCGAGAGGGCGACGCTGAGCAGGTCCCAGGGGCCGGCGACGGGGTTCTTCGACTCGGGCAGCAGCTTCACGCCGACGACGACCAGGACGGCCATCACGGGCAGGTTGATGAGGAAGACCGAGCCCCAGTAGAAGTGCTGGAGCAGGGCTCCGCCGACGACGGGTCCGACCGCGGCTCCGGCCGAGGCGGTGGCGCCCCAGATGCCGATGGCGAGGCTGCGCTCGCGCGGGTCGTGGAAGATGTTGCGGATCAGCGCGAGGGTGGACGGCATGAGGGTCGCGCCGGCCACGCCGAGTAGCGCCCGGGCGGCGATCATCATCTCGGGGCTGGTCGCGTAGGCGTTCAGCACGGAGACCGCGCCGAAGGCGGTGGCGCCTATGAGCAGCAGCTTCTTGCGGCCGATGCGGTCGCCGAGGGAGCCCATGGAGACGAGGAGACCGGCGATGACGAAGGAGTAGATGTCGCCGATCCACAGCAGCTGGGTGCCGGACGGCTTGAGGTCCTCGCTGAGGGAGGGGGTGGCCAGACCGAGTACGGTGGCGTCGACCGCGACCAGCAGGACGGCCAGGACGAGTACGGAGAGCGCGAGCCAACGGCCGCTGCTGCTTTCCTGCGCCCCCTTCTGCCGCTTGAGCTGTTCGGTTCGGGTCATTTCTCCACACTCCGTCTTGCGCCACCGAGCAGCAACTCGATGATCATGTACTGGAAGTCCTTGGCCGCGACCCGGCCGTCCATGACGGCCCAGGCGCAGGTGCCGATGAGGCCGTAGAGGGCCTCGGTGAGCCAGGCGGGGCTCAGGTCGATCCGGATCGTCCCCTCTTCCTGGCCGCGCCGGAACAGCGCGCTGACGCGGGCGTCGAGCCGGGCCCATCCCTCGTGGACCTGATCGCCCTCGAAGAGCTGGTTCTCGGTGACGAGGAAGGCCAGCAGCTGGGCGTTGGGCTCGGTCTCGGCGACGAGCCGCCGGAGCGCCTCGACCGCCGTGCCCTCGCCGAGGCGGGCGTTGTCGAACGCCACTTCGAACTCGCGGATGCCCATCTCTTCCAGGGCCCGCACGAGGGCGTCCCGCCCGGCGAAGTGCCGGTGCAGCGTCGCCCGCCCGATCCCGGCGGCACGCGCGACCTCGTCCATCGTCGCGGTCGACTTGCGGGAAAGCAGGGCCGCCGCAGCGCGGAGCACCTGGTCACGATCCATGGCCATGAGACAAGCCTACCCCAAATGAGACGTCCATGTCTCATTACCTGCGATAAATGGGCTGCCGTGGCGGCCGCCGGAAGGAATCCTGCCGAGATGGAACCGCTGAAGCCGTTGCTGTTGATCGATGTCGACGGACCGCTGAATCCCTACGCGGCCAAGCCCCAGCGCCGCCCCGAGGGCTATACCACCCACCGGATGCGCCCGACCGGTTGGACGGAGGCCGAGAGCCGCAAGCCGTTGCGGGTGTGGCTGAACCCCGGGCACGGCGCGGAACTGCTCGCACTGGCGGGCGCGTACGAACTGGTCTGGGCGACGACGTGGAAGGACGAGGCCAACGACTGGGTAGGGCCGCACCTGGGGCTGCCCCGGCTGCCGTTCATCGACTGGCCGCGGATGCACGGGCGGGCACCGCGCGGCACCTTCTGGAAGACGCAGTACGTCCTGGAGTACGCGGCGGGCCGGCCCTTCGCGTGGATCGACGACGACATCACGGCCGAGGACCGGGAGTACGTCGACCAGCGCCATCCCGCGCGGGCGCTGCTCCTGCGGATCGACGAGCGGATCGGCCTGGTGGGGGCGGACTTCGAGGCGCTCGCGGCGTGGGCGGGGCGGAGGGCGTAGAGGGGCGGACGGCGTAGAGGGGCGGACGGCGTAGACGGCGGGAGGGCGGCCGGAGCGGGTGCTCCGGCCGCCCTCACGGGGGGTGACGCGGTTACTGCTTGTGCGCCGCCCAGGCGTGCTGGATGACCAGGTCGGCCTTGAGTTCGGTCAGCTGGACGGCCACGGCCGACGGCGCGGTGCCGCCGCGGCCGTTGCGGGAGGCCAGGGCGCCCTTGACGTTGAGGACCGTGCGGACCTCCGGCGTCAGGTGCTCCGAGATCTTCGAGAACTGCTCGTCCGTGAGCTCGTCCAGCTCGATGCCGAGCGCCTCGCACTCCTTGACGCACTCGCCGGCCACCTCGTGCGCGACCCGGAACGGAACGCCCTGCTTGACCAGCCACTCCGCGATGTCCGTCGCGAGCGAGAAGCCCGCCGGAGCCAGCTCCTCCATCCGCTCGCGGTTGACCGTGAGCGTCGCCATCATGCCGGTGAAGGCGGGCAGCAGGACCTCAAGGGTGTCGCAGGAGTCGAACACCGGCTCCTTGTCCTCCTGGAGGTCGCGGTTGTACGCGAGCGGGAGGGCCTTGAGGGTGGCGAGCAGCCCGGTCAGGTTGCCGATGAGGCGGCCGGACTTGCCGCGCGCCAGCTCCGCGATGTCCGGGTTCTTCTTCTGCGGCATGATCGACGACCCGGTGGAGAAGGCGTCGTGCAGCGTCACGAAGGAGAACTCCTTCGTGTTCCAGATGATGATCTCCTCCGCGATCCGGGACAGGTTGATCCCGATCATCGCAGTGATGAACGCGAACTCGGCGACGAAGTCGCGCGAGGCCGTGCCGTCGATGGAGTTGCCCACCGAGCCGCGCTCGAAGCCGAGGTCCGCGGCGACCGCCTCCGGGTCCAGGCCCAGCGAGGAACCGGCGAGGGCCCCGGAGCCGTACGGGGAGACCGCGGTGCGGGTGTCCCACTGGCGCAGCCGCTCGGCGTCCCGGGACAGGGACTGCACGTGGGCCAGCACGTGGTGGGCGAAGAGCACCGGCTGCGCGTGCTGGAGGTGCGTACGGCCCGGCATGGCCACGTCGGCGTGCGCCTCGGCGAGGCCGACCAGCGCGTCCTGGAGGTCGGCGAGCAGGCCGCCGATGATCCGGGCGTGGTCGCGCAGGTACATCCGGAAGAGGGTGGCCACCTGGTCGTTGCGGGACCGGCCGGCGCGCAGTTTGCCGCCGAGGTCGGCGCCGAGCCGCTCCAGCAGGCCCCGCTCCAGGGCAGTGTGCACGTCCTCGTCGGCGATGGTGCCGGTGAAGGAGCCGTCGGCCACGTCGGCTTCGAGCCGGTCCAGGCCGGCGACCATGCGGTCGAGCTCGTCGGCCGTGAGCAGGCCCGCCTTGGCGAGCACGCGCGCGTGGGCGCGGGACCCGGCGATGTCGTACGGCGCGAGGCGCCAGTCGAAGTGGACGGACGCGGACAGCTTGGCCAGGGCCTCGGCCGGACCGTCGGCGAACCGGCCGCCCCAGAGCCGGACGTCACCGTTGTTGCTGCTCACAGCTACTGCTCCTCAAGAGGGTGGGTGTTCGACCGGCTCCCTGTCGCGGAGGAAACAGGGAGCCGGACTTCGTACTGCATGGAACGACTCGGCTCGGGCGAGGTCGCGGACGCTCCGGCCCCGCTCAGGCGAGGTCGCGGCGCGCTGCGACCTTCGAGGACAGGCCGAAGATCTCGATGAAGCCCTGCGCCTTGGACTGGTCGAAGGTGTCGCCCGAGTCGTAGGTCGCCAGGTTGAAGTCGTACAGCGACTCGTGGGACTTGCGGCCGGTGACGACGGCGCGGCCGCCGTGCAGGGTCATCCGGACGTCCCCGGTGACGTGCTGGTTGGCCTCGTCGATGAAGCCGTCCAGCGCACGCTTGAGCGGGGAGAACCACAGCCCGTCGTAGACCAGCTCGCCCCAGCGCTGCTCGACCTGCCGCTTGTAGCGGGCCAGCTCGCGCTCGACGGTGACGTTCTCCAGCTCCTGGTGGGCGGTGATCAGCGCGATCGCGCCCGGGGCCTCGTAGACCTCGCGGGACTTGATGCCGACGAGGCGGTCCTCGACCATGTCGATCCGGCCGATGCCCTGGGCGCCGGCGCGCTCGTTGAGCCGCTGGACGGCCTGGAGCACGGTGACGGGCTCGCCGTCGAGGGCGACGGGGACGCCCGCCTTGAAGGAGATGACGACCTCGTCGGCCTCGCGCGCGGTGGCCGGGTTCGCGGTGTATTCGTAGATGTCCTCGATCGGGGCGTTCCAGATGTCCTCCAGGAAGCCCGTCTCCACGGCGCGTCCGAAGACGTTCTGGTCGATGGAGTACGGGGACTTCTTGGTGGTCGCGATCGGGAGGTCCTTCTGCTCGCAGAAGGCGATGGCCTTGTCGCGGGTCATCGCGTAGTCCCGGACGGGGGCGATGCACTTGAGGCCGGGCCCCAGCGCGGCGATGCCGGCCTCGAAGCGGACCTGGTCGTTGCCCTTGCCGGTGCAGCCGTGGGCGACGGTCGTCGCGCCGTGCTTCTTCGCGGCGGCGACGAGGTGCTTGACGATCACGGGCCGGGAGAGGGCAGAGACCAGCGGGTAGCGGTCCATGTAGAGGGCGTTGGCCTTGATCGCCGGGAGGCAGTACTCGTCCGCGAACTCGTCCCTGGCGTCCGCGACCTCGGCCTCGACGGCGCCGCAGGCGAGCGCGCGCTTGCGGATGACGTCGAGGTCCTCGCCGCCCTGGCCGACGTCCACCGCGACGGCGATGACCTCGGCGCCCGTCTCCTCGGCGATCCAGCCGATGGCGACGGAGGTGTCAAGGCCGCCCGAGTAGGCGAGTACGACGCGCTCGGTCACGGGTTTCTCCTCACGGTGGTCATGGCGGATGCTGCGTTCGACGACAGGCATAACTATGCACTGCTCCGTATGTTTCGTCAATCGAGTTCGGGTCGCAACCCGCCGACCAGCGCGAATATCAGGAGCACCCCTTGCGGCAACGCCCTAGGATCGGCGGTCTGAGCCATTTGGGGAGGGGCACATGGGAGCCGACGCACGGCGGCAGAGCGAAGAGGGCCGGACCGCGGCGGCGGCCCTGCTGCACGGCGGGCGCTTCGGGATCGGCGGCGTCGCCCGGCCCGTCCTGCCGGCCTCCTGGATCGCCCTCGACGCGGAGATCCGGCGCAGCCACTCCCCCTGGTTCCCGGGTCCGCGCGGCGCAGCCCGGATCGAGGTGCGCCTGTGCCACCCCGACGGCCGGGTCCGCGAGGCCGCGCTCCAGGATCCGAAGCCGCCGCTGCCCCTCGTCGCGATCCGGTGCGCCGACTGGGCACCCGCGGTGCGCGAGCGCGCCCGGCGGGTGCTCGCCGGGGCACTGGCCACGCGCCCCGCGGACACCCTGATCGGCCTGACGCCCCTCGTGCTGCGGCTCGGCGGGCGAGAGCAGGGCGCCTGGGCGCTGGAGCTGTTCGAGACCGCCCTGCGCGCGCCGGAACCGGTGCTCGCCCCCTACTGGCGTCCGGCGCGCCCCGCGCGGTGGGGCCGGGCGGCGAAGCCCGCGCGCACGATGACCGGCGAGGAGCCCGACACGGTGCTCGGCTGGCTGCGGCGCAGCGGGGACCTGCCGACCCGGCGCTTCGCCACGCGCATCACGCTCGGCGCCGGGCTGTTCGGCGTACGGGAGCTGGCCCGGCGGGCCGGCCGGGAGCAGGATCCCGCGACGGCCCGGCTATGGGCGGACGCGGCGCTGGCCGCGCTGGCCGCCGACGGGCCCGACGACGAGGCGATCGACTCCCTGCTGCGCGGGCACATGCCGATGGTCCGGGCCGGCGGAGTCACCGCACTGCGCCGCGCCGGACGCTGCGCCGAGGCGGCCGACCACCTGGCCGACCCCTCCGGGCTGGTACGGGCCTGCGCACGCTGGCTGGTCAAGCAGGACGGCAGCGACCCGTACGCCCTCTGCCGAGCCCTGGTCGAGGACCCGGCCCGGTTGACCGGGCACGCCGTCACCGGCTTCGCCGAATGCGCACGGCGGGCGGACGCGCCGCTGCTGCGCGCCCTGCTGGTCCACCCCGCGGGGGCGGTGCGGGCCGCGGCGGTCGCCGGACTGCGCACCCTGGACACCACCGACGTGGACCTGCTGCGACCGCTGCTCGACGACCCGTCGGCCGCGGTCGCCCGCGAGGTGTCCGTGAGCCTGGCCCAGGGCGCCGCCCGGCTGCCCGCCGACTGGCTGCTGGAGCGGATCGCGCCAGGCCGCCCCGCGCACACCCGCCGGGCCGCCTACCGGGTGCTGCACGCCCGCGCCGGCGTCGTCGGGCTGCGGGCCTCCGTGGAGCTGCTGGCGGACGCCGATCCGGGGCTGCGCCGACTGGCCGCGCAGCGCGTGCAGAGCCTGTGGTCCCCGTACGGGCCGCCCGCGCTGCCGCTGCGCGATCCGCAAGTGGCCGCCCTGCTGGACCGCTGCACCGACCTGTTCAGCGATCACGTCATGGGCCGGATGCGCTCACAGCTCGGTATTCCCCGCGCGGTGTCCGGCCGCACCGGACGCTGATCCGTAGGGGAAAGCTCTACGAACGCATAGACGGCCGGCTCCGCGCTTTCATCGAGGAGCAGCCGGTCTTCTTCACGGCCACCGCCCCGCTCGCCGGGGACGGCCACGTCAACCTGTCCCCCAAGGGCCGGGCGGGCACCCTCGTCGTCATCGACGAGCAGACCCGGGCCTACCTGGACTTCGGCGGCAGCGGCGCCGAGACCATCGCCCACGTCCGCGAGAACGGCCGGATCACGCTGATGTGGTGCGCGTTCAGCGGCCCTCCCAACATCGTGCGCATCCACGGCGAGGGCCAGGCCGTCTTCCGCGACGACCCGCGCTGGGCTGAGCTGATCGGGCTGTTCGGGACGGCCGACGGACCCTCCGCGCGGGCGATCATCCTCGTGCACGCCCGCCGGATCGCCGACGTGTGCGGGTACGCCCGTCCCTTTCATGGAGTACCAGGGCGAGCGCACCCTCCACGCCGAATACTTCGGCCGCAAGAGCGACGAGGAGTTCGGCGCGTACTGCGAGAAGAAGGAGTTCATCGGATCGAGCCTCGACGGCCTGCCTGCGCTGCCGCTGCCTCTTGCGCCCCGTACCGTCTGACATGTGCTGCGTACCGCTCTCGTCACCGCCTCACTGATCGTCACCAGCCTGCTCGCGCAGGGCCCGTACGGGCCCGGTCCGTTGCCGGCGCGGCTCGCCGACACCGGCGGCGGCAGCCAGCTCATCACGGCCGTCGCGCCCGCTCCCGGAGCCACGACTGGGTGGCTGACCTGGTGGGACCGCAGGGCGGGGCGCTGGTACGAGGCCGGCAGCGCCGAGGCCCGCTTCGGTGCGAAGGGCCTGACCGAGGGCGCGAGCCGCACCCAGGGCACCCACACGACGCCGACGGGCCTGTACGAGCTCCCGTACGCCTTCGGGATCCGCCGCGCACCGGCCGGGACGGAGTTCCGCTACCGCCGGGTGACCCCCGATTCCTGGTGGTGCCAGGACAACGCCTCACCCGCGTACAACCGGTGGACCGAGCCGCTCCCCGCGCACTGCGCGCCCGGCGAGGCGGAGCACCTGGCCGCCTACGGGGAGCAGTACGCGCACGCCATGGTCATCGGCTTCAACTACGACCGGCCGGTGCGCGGCCGGGGCGCGGGCATCTTCCTGCACGTCAACGGCAAGGGGGCGACGGCCGGTTGCGTATCCGTGCCGGAGCGGGCGATGCGCGCGATCCTGCGCTGGGCGAACCCGCGCAGGCACCCGCACATCGTGGTCGGCACCGAGTCCGGGACCCTGGCCGTGACCCGCTACTGAGGGCCGTCCCGCCTGCTGAGGGCCGTCCCGCGATTCCCGGCGACCGCGCTCCGCGGGTCGCGGGACGGACTGCCCTTCGGCTCGTCAGCTTTCCTTCTGCGCCAGCCGCAGCAGGTGGTCCGCCAGGGCCTGGCCGCCCGAGGGGTCCCGGCTGATCAGCATCAACGTGTCGTCCCCCGCGATCGTGCCGAGGATCGACCGGAGTTCCGCCTGGTCGATCGCCGAGGCGAGGAACTGGGCCGCACCCGGCGGGGTGCGCAGGACCACGAGGTTCGCGGAGGCCTCCGCCGAGATCAGTAGCTCCCCCGAAAGGCGCCGCATGCGCTCCTCCTTCGCCGACTCGCCGAGCGGGGCCTGCGGGGTGCGGAAGCCGCCCTCACTGGGGACCGCGTAGATCAGCTCGCCGCCGGTGTTGCGGATCTTCACCGCGCCCAGCTCGTCGAGGTCGCGCGAGAGCGTCGCCTGGGTGACGCTCAGCCCGTCGTCGGCGAGCAGTTTGGCCAGCTGGCTCTGCGAGCGGACCGGCTGCCGGTTGAGGATGTCCACGATCCGGCGGTGGCGGGCGGTGCGGGTCTGCGGGACGGACTGGCTGCCGTTCTGCTCGTGTTCCTGCGCCTGACTCATCGTCGTCTCATTCCCCGGTTCGTCCGTCCCCATCGGCCTCATCGGCCCCATCGGCCGTGTGCGCCGCGGCCTGGGCCGCGTCGAGGACGCCGGGCAGCGCCCGGACGAACGCGTCCGCCTCGGCCTCGGTCAGTACGAACGGCGGCATGAGCCGGACGACGTCGGGGGCGGGCGCGTTGACCAGGAAGCCGGCGTCCTGGGCCGCCTTCTGCACCAGCGGTGCGAGCGGCCCGGTCAGCACGATACCCAGCAAAAGGCCCGCGCCACGGACATGGGAGACCAACGGGTGGCCCTTCCCGCCGCACAGACCCTCGATTCCGGAGCGCAGCCGTTCCCCCCGCGCCTTGACCCGGTCCAGCAGCCCGTCCGCGGCGATGGTGTCGATCACGGCGAGGCCGGCGGCGCAGGCGACCGGGTTGCCGCCGAAGGTGGTGCCGTGCTGGCCGGGCCGCAGGAGGTCGGCGGCCGGGCCGAAAGCGGCCACCGCGCCGATCGGCAGTCCGCCGCCGAGACCCTTCGCGAGCGTGACGAGGTCGGGCTCGACGCCCTCGTGCGCCTGGTGCTCGAACCACTGGCCGCAGCGCCCGATGCCGGTCTGCACCTCGTCGAGGACGAGCAGGGTCCCGGTCGCCCGGGTGATCTCGCGGGCCGCCCTCAGGTAGCCGGCCGGCGGTACGACCACGCCGTTCTCGCCCTGGATCGGTTCGATGACCACCAGCGCCGTCTCCTCGGTGACGGCGGCCCCCAGGGCCTCCACGTCGCCGTACGGGACGTGGGTGACGTCGCCCGGCAGGGGCAGGAAGGGCGTCTGCTTCGCCGGCTGGCCGGTGAGCGCCAGCGCGCCCATCGTCCGGCCGTGGAAGCCACCGTCGGTGGCGACCATGTGGGTGCGCCCGGTGAGCCGGCCGATCTTGAAGGCAGCTTCGGCCGCCTCGGCGCCGGAGTTGCAGAAGAAAACACGGCCGGGGCGGCCGAAGAGCTGGAGCAGCCGCTCGCCGAGGGCGAGCACCGGTTCGGAGGCGTACAGGTTGGAGACGTGCCCGAGGGTGGAGATCTGCCCGGTCACCGCCGCGACGACCGCCGGGTGGGCGTGCCCGAGGGCGTTGACGGCGATGCCGCCGACGAAGTCGGTGTACTGCTTGCCGTCCGCGTCCCAGACCTGCGCTCCCTGGCCACGTACCAGGGCCAGCGCCGGCGTGCCGTAGTTGTCGGTCAGCGCGCCCTGCCAGCGGGCCGCGTACTCCTGGTTTCCGGTCGCGCCGGACGTGCCGGTCATTCGGGTTCCCCTCCCTGTGCGTCGGGCACGACCATGGTGCCGATGCCCTCGTCCGTGAAGATCTCCAGCAGGATCGAGTGCGGGACCCGCCCGTCGATCACGCGGGCGGTGCTGACACCGCCGCGGACGGCGTGCAGGCAGCCCTCCATCTTGGGCACCATGCCGCTGGACAGTTCGGGCAGCAGCTTCTCCAGCTGGCTCACCGTCAGCCGGCTGATGACCTCGTCGCTGTCGGGCCAATCCGCGTACAGGCCCTCGACGTCGGTGAGCACCATCAGCGTCTCGGCGCCGAGCGCCGCGGCGAGCGCGGCGGCCGCCGTGTCGGCGTTGACGTTGTACACGTGGTGGTCGTCGGCGCTGCGCGCGATGGAGGAGATGACCGGGATCCTGCCGTCGGCCAGCAGGGCCTCGATCGCCCCGGTGTCGATGGCGGTGATCTCGCCGACCCGTCCGATGTCGACGCGTTCGCCGTCGATCTGCGGGCTGTGCTTGGTGGCGGTGATGGTGTGGGCGTCCTCGCCGGTCATGCCGACGGCGAGCGGCCCGTGCTGGTTGAGCAGCCCGACCAGTTCGCGCTGGACCTGTCCCGCCAGCACCATCCGTACGACGTCCATGGCCTCCGGGGTGGTGACGCGCAGGCCCGCCTTGAACTCGCTGACCAGGCCCTGCTTGTCGAGCTGGGCGTTGATCTGGGGACCGCCGCCGTGCACCACGACGGGCTTGAGCCCGGCCTGGCGCAGGAAGACGACGTCCTGGGCGAAGGCCGCCTTGAGGTCCTCGTCGATCATGGCGTTGCCGCCGAACTTGATGACGACGACCTTGCCGTTGTGCCGGGTGAGCCAGGGCAGCGCCTCGATGAGGATCTGCGCCTTGGGCAGCGCGGTGTGCTTGCGCGCGGTTCCGGTGCCGGGCTGTCCGGCCTTGTCGGCGCTCATGAGCTGTACGCGCTGTTCTCGTGGACGTACTCGGCGGTCAGGTCGTTGGACCAGATCACCGCGGACTCGGAACCGGTGGCGAGGTCGGCGGTGATGCGGACCTCGCGGTCCTTCATCGAGACCAGGTCGCGGTCCTGGCCGACGCTGCCGTTCTTGCAGACCCAGATGCCGTTGATGGCGACGCTGAGCCGGTCCGGGTCGAAGGAGGCCTTGGTGGTGCCGATCGCGGAGAGCACCCGGCCCCAGTTGGGGTCCTCGCCGTGGATGGCGCACTTGAGGAGGTTGTTGCGGGCGATGGACCGGCCGACCTCGACCGCGTCGTCCTCGTTCGCCGCGCCGACGACCTCGATGCGGATGTCCTTGCTCGCGCCCTCTGCGTCGCCGATCAGCTGGCGGGCGAGGTCGTCGCACACGGCCCGTACGGCCTCGGCGAACTCCCCGTACGCGGGCACCTGGCCGGACGCGCCGGAGGCGAGCAGCAGCACGGTGTCGTTGGTGGACATGCAGCCGTCGGAGTCGATCCGGTCGAAGGTGGTGCGGGTGGCGGCGCGCAGCGCCTTGTCCAGGGTGGCGCTGTCCAGGTCGGCGTCGGTGGTGAGGACGACGAGCATGGTGGCGAGGCCCGGGGCGAGCATGCCCGCGCCCTTGGCCATGCCGCCGACCGTCCAGCCCTGTCCCGTGACGACGGCCGTCTTGTGGACGGTGTCGGTGGTCTTGATGGCGATGGCGGCGGCCTCGCCGCCGTCGGCGGACAGCGCCTCGGCGGCCTTCTCGACGCCGGGCAGCAGCTTGTCCATGGGGAGCAGGACGCCGATCAGCCCGGTGGAGGCCACCGCGATCTCGCCGGCGTTGTGTTCCGCGCCGAGGCCGAGCCCGTTCAGCGTGGCCGCCACCTTCTCGGCGGTGGCGTGGGTGTCCTGGAAGCCCTTGGGGCCGGTGCAGGCGTTCGCACCGCCCGAGTTGAGGACCACGGCGCTGACGGCGCCGCCGCGCAGGACCTGCTCGGACCAGTGCACGGGTGCGGCCTTGACGCGGTTGGAGGTGAAGACGCCCGCGGCGGCCAGACGCGGCCCGTTGTTGACCACGAGGGCCAGGTCCGGGTTTCCGTTCGCCTTGATCCCGGCGGCGATGCCCGCCGCCGTGAATCCCTGTGCTGCCGTGACGCTCACTGCATCTCCTTCTTCGTGGTGGCTGCTTCGTGGCCTGCGGTGTTCACGGAGCGACTCCGATCGCCGAGAGCCCGAGCTGCTCGGGCAGCCCGAGGGCGATGTTCATGCTCTGCACCGCGCCGCCGGCGGTGCCCTTGGTGAGGTTGTCGATGGCGCTGATCGCGACGATCCGCTGCGCGGAGCCGTCGTGGGCGACTTGGATCTGCGCGGCGTTGGATCCGTAGACCGACTGGGTGGCCGGCCACTGCCCCTCGGGGAGGAGGTGGACGAACGGCTCGTCGGCGTACGCCTTCTCGTACGCGGCGCGCACCGCGTCGGCGGTGGTGCCGGGCAGGGCCTTCGTCGAGCAGGTGGCGAGGATCCCGCGGGCCATCGGCACCAGGGTCGGGGTGAAGGAGACGGAGACCCGGCGTCCCGCGAGCGGGCTCAGGTTCTGCACCATCTCGGGCGTGTGCCGGTGGCCGCCGCCCACCCCGTAGGGGCTCGCGGAGCCCATGACCTCGGAGCCCAGCAGGTGCGGCTTGAGCGCCTTGCCCGCGCCGGAGGTGCCGGTGGCGGCGACGATCACGGCTTCGGGCTCGGCGAGGCCGGCCGCGTACGCCGGGAAGAGCGCGAGGGAGACGGCGGTGGGGAAGCAGCCGGGGACGGCGATGCGCTTGGTCCCCTCCAGGGCGGCGCGGGCACCGGGGAGTTCGGGGAGCCCGTAGGGCCAGGTGCCGGCGTGCGGCGCCCCGTAGAAGGCGTCCCAGTCGGCGGCGTCCTTGAGCCGGTGGTCGGCGCCCATGTCGACGACGAGCACGTCCTCGCCGAGCTGCGCGGCGACGGCGGCGGACTGCCCGTGCGGCAGCGCGAGGAAGACGACGTCGTGCCCGGCGAGCACCTCGGGGGTGGTCGCCTCCAGCGTCCGCCCGGCGAGGGGCACGAGGTGCGGCTGCAGCGCGCCGAGCGGCTGGCCGGCGTTGGCGTTCCCGGTCAGGGCGCCGATCTCCACCTCGGGGTGCGAGAGCAGCAGGCGCAGCACTTCTCCGCCCGCGTACCCACTCGCCCCGGCCACCGCTACACGTACCACCATCGGACCTCCTCCTCGATGGCATGACTATACGGTTGCCCGCACTTTTATGCAAAGCCTTCCGTCGCCCGGCTACCCCTTCCGGGCACGGAAGGCGGCGGCCTTCATGCGGTTCTGGCAGGCGGTGGAGCAGAACTGGCGGGCCGCGTTGCGGGAGGTGTCGACGTACACGCGGTCGCAGCGGTCGGCGCGGCAGACGCCGAGGCGGCCGGCGAGGCCACCGCCCACCACCAGGGCCAGCGCGGTCGCGCAACCGGCGCTGCATCCCGCCACGAACGAGTCGTTCGCGCCGTGGAAGTGCACCTGCCACGCCTCGCCCGCGGCCCGGTCCAGCCGGGGCCGGGCCGAGGTGTCGCGCAGCAGGGCGTTCACGGCCCGGGCGGCCACGTCGAGCTCCCCGTCCTGCACGGACTGGAAGACCTCGCGCATGCGCGCCGCCGTCTCGACCATGTACCGCGCCTGCTCGGGGCCGATGTCGCGCGGCAGAGAGGCGGCGTGGCGCGATACGGCGGCGTCGATCGCCTCGGGCAGCCGCGTCCCGCGGGGCGCGGCGTAGGGGCGGCCGCGCGCTTCTCCGTCGGTCAGCGTGTTCACGAGCGACACGGCCTGGTCCAGCAGTACCGCCACGTGACTGTCGAACAACACTTGACCAGTCACTCCTTCCGTGGTTAGCGTCTATGTGACTGACATTAGTCGATTCGACAGTTACGTGAGGGGTGGGGACATGCCGCGGACCGTATGGCTGCTGGTGGCTGCGCGGGCGATCAACCGGCTCGGCGCCTTCTCCCTGCCCTTCCTGACCGTCCTGATCAGCACGGACTTCGGCGCGAGCGCCACCACCGCCGGACTGCTGTCCGCCGCCTTCGGCCTCGCGACGATCCCGTCCCGGCTGGCCGGCGGCCGCCTGGCGGCCCGCCTCGGGCGGCGCCGCACGATCGTGCTCGGCCTCACGGGATGCGCCCTCGCGCAGCTGGGGATCGCGGCCGCCGGCTCCCTGGCCGCGGTGGCGGCCTTCGCGATCCTGCTCGGCCTGGCCTTCGAGCTGTACGAACCGCCGAGCCAGGGCATGATCGCCGACGCAGTCGGGCCCGCCGAGCGGGTGCGGGCGTACGGCCTGCTGAACGCCGCGCTCGCCGCGGGCGGCACCGGCGCCGGACTGATCGCGGCGGCCCTCGGCCGGTGGGACCTGCGCTGGCTGTTCGTCGCGGACGCCCTCACCTGCCTGGCCTGCGCGCTGGTCCTGCGCACCGCGCTGCCCGCCGACCGCCCCCGCCGCGCGTCCGCCCCCACCGGCCGGGGCGGGGAGCCGGAGCCCGTCCAGGTCCAGCCGTGGCGGGACCGGGCGCTGTGGGCCATGTGCGCGGCCGGCACCGTCTTCGCGCTGGTCTCCATGCAGATCGTGGTCGCGCTGCCGCTCGCCCTGGAGCGCATCGGCTTCGCCCCGGCCGACGCGGGGCTGCTGTTCACCGCCTCGGCCGTGACCGTCGTCGCCGCCCAGCCCGCGCTGCGCCTGCCGCGCCTGGCCGGGCTGCCCGCCCATGCGGCCCTCGCCCTCGGCTACGCGCTGATGGCGGCCGGACTTGCCGGCTACGCGGTGGCGCACACCCTGCCCTCGCTCCTGGCGGCCACCGCCGTGTGGAGCCTGGGCGACGTACTCGTCCTGGCCCGGGCGTTCGGCGTCGTGGCAGACCTGGCGCCGCCGGGCGGAACGGACCGCTACCTCGCGGTGTACGGGATCAGTTGGGGCATCGCCACGACCGCCGCCCCGGTCACCGCCACCCAGCTCCTCGCCCACGTCGGCGTCGCCGCCCTGTGGGCCGCCGCCGCAGGCCTGTGCCTGGCGCTGGCGGCCGCCCAACTCCTCGTGGTCGGCCCGCTCGTCAGCCGCCGCACGTCGCCGCACCGCACCGCGGCGGCGAAGGCCGCCGCAGGGGCCCCCTCCGGCCCCCGGGGGTGACCGCGGGGGCGCCGAGATGCAGCGCACCCCGTTCGGACGCACACTGGGCATGGCCCCGCCGCAGTGGCCGGCCCAGCCGGGCGGAGTTCCTTAAGGGTTCCCATGGGGAGGCTCTCGTGCTCTTCGCAGCCCTGTGCGTACCGGTTCTGATGATGCTCTTCCTGATCGGAATGGGCGCGTTCGAAGACCTCCTCTCCGAGCCGGCCCCCGAACCCGTCGAGGTGACCGCCGAGCAGGCCCCCGAACTCTGAGGCGCGCTACCCGAGCGGGTGGCGTACCCATACGTTCGGTTCGACGTACACCGCGTGACCGTGCCGCGGTTCGCAGTGGACCGGCACCAGCGCTCGGGGTACCCGCACCGGTCCCGGTGCGTCGAACGGCAGGCCCGTCCACTCCCGCCACTGGGCCAGCGAGCCGCTGATCGTCATGGACAGCGGGGCCACGGAGTCGATGACGGCGCCCGCCCGCGCATGGACCCGTAGCCACGGGTCGCAGGGCAGCCCGTCCTCGCGGGTGCGGTACGCGTACTCCTCCATCGGGGTGTCCGGCTCGGCCGGCTTCCCGTTGGGCCGTACGGGTGCCACCACCTCCGCGAAACCGTGCGCGCGGGCGTTGTCCCGCATCGCGGCGAGCATCAGGTGGGAGAGGCCCCGGCCCTGGCGGGCGGGGGCGACCGTGATCTCGATGGCGCTGACCGTGTCGGGCCGGTTCCCGCTCCGCCGGTCCGCGAAGGCCCACATGAGCACCTGGTCCCAGCCCCGCGCGGGCAGCGTCCCCCGCCCGTCGGCGTGCAGGGCGAAGGGCACGCTGAACGCCCGGGCGACGACCTCGTCGCCGTCCGTGGCGATGAACACGTACTCGTTCAGCTCGGCCACCATCCACGGGTACAGCAGCGAGGAGACGGGGTCGTGGAGGGCGAACTCCGGCCAGGGGTTCGCCATGTCCCAGAGTCGTCCGGTCAGTTCGGGCCGCTGGGCAAGAGTGGTGATCAGGATCCCGGTCATGCCCGGAGGCTAGGTGCGCGGCCGGGGCTCCTCAAGCGTTTTACTCCCCGCTGCCGTTCGGGGCCGCCGTCCCCAGGCCGTCGCGCAGCCGCCGCACCGCTTCCGTCAGCTCCGCCGCGGCCGCGACCCCGGCGAAGCTGAGGCGGACGTACGGGCCCGGCGGCTCGGCGCAGAAGTAGGGCCGGCCCGGGGCGACCGCCACACCGGCCCGCAGCGCGGTCGCCGCGAACGCGGCGTCGTCGGCGCCCTCGCCCGGCCGGACCCACAACTGATAGCCGCCGCGCGGCAGGTGGGGCACCTCCAGGGCGGGCAGCTCCCGGCGCAGCGCGCCCGCGAGCACCTCCCGGCGGTGGCGCAGCTCGGCGGCGACGGCGCGCAGGTGGCGCGGCCAGGCGGGCGCGCCGACCAGTTCGAGGGCGGCTTCCTGGAGCGGCCGGGGCACGAAGAAGCTGTCCACGACCTGGATGGCCCGCAGCCGGTCCAGCACCGGGCCGCGGGCGGCCAGCGCCCCCACCCGCATGCTGGGCGAGGTGACCTTGGTCAGGGACCGTACGTGGACCACCACCCCGTCCTCGTCCTCGGCGGCGAGCGTCGGGGGCAGCGCTCCGGCGTCCTCGTGGGCCAGCGCACGGGCGTAGTCGTCCTCGACCACGAAGGCGCCCGCGGCCCGCGCGATCCGGAGCACCTCGCCGCGCCGGGCCTCGGTCAGCACCGCGCCGGTCGGGTTCTGGAACAGCGGCTGGCATACGAAGACCCGCGCGCCCGTCGCTTCGAAGGCGGCGGCGAGCAGCTCCGGCCGGACCCCCTCGGAGTCGACGGGGACCGGCACGGGCCGGCACCCCGAGGCGCGGGCGATCGCCAGCAGACCCGGGTACGTCGGCGATTCCACCAGGATCGGGGCCCCGGGCGGCGCCAGGGCCCGCAGCGCGGTGGTCAGCGCGCTCTGCCCGCCCGCGGTGATCAGGACGTCGGCCGCGGTGAGGGCGCGGGCCGCGCCGCCGATCTCCCGGGCGAACCAGTCGCGCAGCTCGGGCAGCCCCTCCACGGGCGTCCGCCCCCACGCGCCGGGCCTGCGCCCCGCCCGGGCCAGGGCCGCCGCCATGGCCCGCTCCGGCTGGAGCGAGGGGTGCAGGTAGCCGCTGTGCAGCTCGATCACCCCGGGCGGCGGCGCCGCCAGGGTCACCAGCACCCCCGAGGCGTCGACGGAGCGCGGCACGACGTCCCCGGCGCCCTCGGCGGTCAGGGTGACCTCCTGCCACGAGGTGTCCCCGGGTGCGGGGGCCGACGTACGGGGCGGCGCGCGGAAGACCCCGGCGCCGGGCCGGGTGACCACCAGCCCCTCGGCGGCAAGCTGGGCGAGGGCCCGGGAGACGGTGACGGGGCTGACCCGGTAGCGCTCCACCAAGGCACGGCTCGACGGCAGCTTTCCGCCTACCGAGTAGCGGTTCAGCTCGGCTCGCAGGGATTCTGCCAGGGCCGCCACACTGCTACGCTCGTACATGACAGCACAGAATAGCGCTACTCTCGCCTCTCCGATAGCGGTCCGGGGCTCGGTGAGGGGCGGAACCGCACTGGCGGCGCTCGGCGTCACCACCTTCTCCCTGACCTTCCCCGGCACCGCCTGGGGTCTGGAGAGCTTCGGCCCCTGGTCCCTGGTCGCCCTGCGCGGCGTCCTCGCGGCGCTGGTGGCGGGCGGCTTCCTGCTCGTCCTGCGCGTGCCGCTGCCCGCCCGGGAGCACTGGGGCGGGCTGCTGGTGGTCGCGGGCGGGGTCGTCGTCGGCTTCCCGCTGCTGACCACCCTCGCGCTCCAGACCTCCACCACCTCGCACGCCGCCGTGGTGGTCGGGCTGCTGCCGCTGACCACGGCGGTGGTGTCCTCGCTGCGCACGGGCGCCCGGCCGTCGGGCCGCTTCTGGGCCGCGGCCGTCACCGGGGCGGTCATCGTCCTCGCCTTCACCCTCGGGCAGAGCGGCGGCTCCCTCTCCGCCGGTGACCTGTACCTGTTCGGCGCACTGCTGGTGTGCGCGGCCGGTTACACGGAGGGCGGCCGGCTGGCGCGGGTGCTGCCCGGCTGGCAGGTGATCGGCTGGGCGCTGGTGCTGTGCCTGCCCGTCGGGCTGGCGGGTTCGGCGGTCGGGCTCGCATGCGAGCCGGTGCACCTGAACTGGCACGGGCTCGCCGGGCTCGTCTGGGTGGCGTTGGGGTCGTCCTTCTTCGGCCTGTACGTCTGGTACCGGGGCATGGCGGAGATCGGCGCCGTCCGGGCCAGCCAGCTCCAGCTCGCCCAGCCGCTGCTGACCCTGGTCTGGTCGGTGGCGCTGCTGGGCGAGCGGCTGTCTCCGGCCGCGCCGGCCGCCGCCTGCGCGGTCCTGGTCTGCATCGCGGTGACCCAACGGGTCAAATAGCCGCCTATCGGCCTAAACTGCTAGCACGGATCGGACCGCCACCGAGGAGGTCAGCTATGCGCGCGACCGAGGGCGACCAGCTGGTGCAGCACGGCAGGATCGTGGGCCAGCACGACAAGGTCGGAGAGATCACGCAGGTCCTGGGAGAGAACGGCACCCCTCCCTACCGCGTCCGCTTCCAGGACGGGCACGAGGCCGTGATGTCCCCGGGCCCCGACTGCGTGGTCAAGCACCCGACCGAATCACCCCAGTGACCTGTCCTCCCCTCCTTCCCCAGTTTCTTGAGCCCGTCCTGAGCCGGTCTGCTGAGCCGGTCTCCTGAGCCCCTTCCGAGCCCTGCCCGCAGCCGGGTTCAGCGCGGTGGCACCGGCGTCGGATAGTGATCGGCGACCACCCGGGCCATCGCCCCATTGGGGTCCGCGACCACCTGCTTCGCAGAGAAGTAGACGTGGCCGCGGACCTCGGGGCAGCCCTTGGCAAAGCTCACGTGCCGCGACAGCTCCGCCGGATCCCGCCACGCCTCGGTCGGGCTGTCGGCGTCGCAGCGGTACAGCGCCTCCCCGATGTACAGGTCCACGCCCGTCCCGGCGACCGTACGGGCCCACCAGGGCACGATCTCGGCGTAGTCGGCGGTCGGGTGCCCGAGCTGCCAGTAGGCCTGCGGCACGATGTAGTCGAGCCAGCCCTCCTTGACCCACTTACGGGTGTCCGCGTAGAGGTCGTCGTACGTGCCCACGCCCGCGCGGGTGCGTGAACCGAGTGGGTCCACGTCGTCGTTGCGCCAGACGGCGAACGGGCTCACCCCGAACCGGGCCGCCGGGCGGATCCGGCGCAGCCGCTCGGACATCTCCCGCACCAGGGTGTCCGTGTTGTCGCGGCGCCAGTCCCCACGGGATTCGAAGGAGCCGCCGTACTCCTCGAACGCGGCGTCGTCGTCGAACTCCTCGCCCTCGGCGGGGTACGGGTAGAAGTAGTCGTCCCAGTGCACCCCGTCCACCGGGTAGCGCGCGACGGCGTCGGCCATGGCGTCCTGCACGAACCGCCGCACCTCGGGGATCCCGGGGTTGTAGTAGAGCTTCCCGCCGTACGGGACCACCCATTCGGGGTTGCGGCGGGCCGGGTGGGTCTCGACGAGCCGGTCGGGGTCGGCGTGGTTGGCCACGCGGTACGGGTTGAACCAGGCGTGCAGCTCCAGGCCCCGCTCGTGCGCGGCGGCGACCGCCGTACCCAGCGGGTCCCAGCCCGGGTCGCGGCCCTGGGTGCCGGTCAGCCACTGCGACCATGGCTCCAGCGGGGAGGGCCACATGGCGTCCGCCGCGGGCCGGACCTGGAGGATCACGGCGTTGAGCCGGCGCTCCACGGCGGTGTCCAGCAGGGACAGCAGCTCCGCTCGCTGCCGGACGGCGGTCAGTCCCGGCTTCGAGGGCCAGTCGACGTTCTCCACGGAGGCGATCCACATGGCCCGGAACTCCGCCGGACCGGCCCCGCGCCGCCCGCCCGCTCCCCCCCGAACAGCCCGTGCGGGGCCCGCCGCCGCCCCCGCGGCCAGCAGGCCGGCGGCCCCCGCCAGTAGCCTGCGTCGTCCGATGTGCGCCATGTGACGGCTCCGTTCCGCTCTGTGACATCGCTCGCGTCCGCCCAGCATGCCCGCCCCGGGCCGCCACCCGGTGGAAGGTCGGGGGTAACGTCGTGGGGCGTGGCGGGCGCCGGGCAGCAGTTACCACTGCCGAGCACGGGGGACCCGCCGACGGATGAGCAGCGAAAGGCACGAAGTGACTGACCTCCCTTCCGACATCGTTCGAGTCGGCGTAGTGGGCTGTGGCCAGATGGGCGCGGGTATCGCCGAGGTGTGCGCCCGCAGTGGCCTTGAGGTCAAGGTCGCCGAGACCACGGGCGAGGCCCTGGAGATCGGACGTACCCGGCTGTACAACTCTCTGACCAAGGCCGCCGAACGCGGCAAGATCAGCGAGGAGGAGCGGGACGCCACCCTGGCCCGCCTCACCTTCACCACCGACCTCGGCGAGTTCGCCGACCGTGACCTCGTCATCGAGGCCGTCGTGGAGAACGAGCAGGTCAAGACGGAGATCTTCCAGGTCCTGGATCAGGTCGTCACCCGACCGGACGCGATCTTGGCTTCCAACACCTCCTCGATCCCGCTGGTCAAGCTGGCCGTCTCGACCTCGCGGCCCGACCAGGTGATCGGCATCCACTTCTTCAACCCGGCCCCCGTGCAGCAGCTGGTCGAGCTGATCCCCGCGCTGACCACGGGCGAGGAGACCGTCAAGCGGGCCGAGGCCCTGGTGCGGGACGTGCTCGGCAAGCACGCGATCCGCGCCCAGGACCGGTCCGGCTTCGTCGTCAACGCGCTGCTCATCCCGTACCTGCTGTCGGCGATCCGGATGTTCGAGTCCGGCATCGCCAGCCGCGAGGACATCGACAACGGCATGGAGCTGGGCTGCGCCCACCCGATGGGCCCGCTGAAGCTGGCGGACCTGATCGGCCTGGACACCGTCGCCTCGGTCGCGGACAGCATGTACGCCGAGTTCAAGGAGCCGCTGTACGCCGCTCCCCCACTGCTCCAGCGGATGGTCGACGCCGGCCGCCTCGGCCGCAAGACGGGCGCGGGCTTCTACCCGTACGGCTGACCGCTCAGCCCAGGCGCAGGTGGCGCAGCAGGAGCAGGCCGGCCGCCATGTTGGCGGCCGGCACCTCGCCCCGGGCGATCATGTCGGGGATCTGTTTGAGCGGGACCCAGGCGCGGCGCGAGGATTCGAAGTCGTCCTCGGGGTGGCCGGTGTAGGTGGCCGCGTCGGCCCAGTAGAGGTGGTGGCGGGCGTCGGTCAGCCCGTTGGAGGGCTCGACCGTCATCAGGTGGTGCAGGGGACCGGGCCGCCAGCCCGATTCCTCCTCCATCTCGCGGGCGGCCGCGGCCGCGATGTCCTCGCCGTCCTCGACCACCCCGGCGGGCAGTTCCCAGCCCCAGCTGCCGGTGATGAAACGGTGGCGCCACAGCAGCAGCACCTCGTTGGCGTCGTTGACGGCCGTGGCCGCGGCGACGGGCCGCAGCCGGATCACGAAGTGGTCCAGGTGCCGCCCGTCGGGGAGTTCCACATCG
Source organism: Streptomyces sp. NPDC051578 (assembly GCF_044454045.1). Classification (NCBI taxonomy): domain Bacteria; kingdom Bacillati; phylum Actinomycetota; class Actinomycetes; order Kitasatosporales; family Streptomycetaceae; genus Streptomyces; species Streptomyces sp. NPDC051578. The sequence goes on along the minus strand of NZ_JBITDH010000006.1, from coordinate 218,020 downwards.
GCGAGGTTCACATCGAACCAGCGGTTCTTGTACACGGTCTGCTCACTCAGGTTCGTCCACTGCACGGCTTTGCCACCTTCTCTTCGAACGGGTGGCACCATGGCAGCAGTCGGGGACGTCACAGGGGAACGCGCAGCGCCCCGTCGATGAGGCCCGCGGTCTCCTCGGCGCCCGCGCAGCCGCTGGTCAGCAGCTGTTCGCGGACCGCGCGCAGCCGGTCGCGCAGCCGCAGCGACTCCATCCCTTTGGCCCGCTCCGCCATTTCGGCCGCCGACGCCACCGCACGGTCCGCCTCCCCCTGGCGCAGCTGGATCTCGCACAGCATGGCGAGCCGGTGGACGCGGCCACGCTCGTGCGCCGGGGTCCCGGCGGCCGCCGCCGCCTGCTCGTGCGCGGCGTCGAGGTCGCCGAGACTGAGCAGCGCCTCGGCCACCTGTACGTTGACCAGGCCCGGCTGGACGTACCCGGTCTCGGCCGGCTCCGCGCCCGGGCGGATCCGCTCGGCGGCCGCCTCCGCGTGGCGGATGCAGGCCAGCGCGGCCGCGCCGTCTCCCAGCCGGGCGTAGGCCTTGGCCTGCATCGCGTACAGATCGGCGGTCAGGGCCGGGGTGGTGTGCCGTCCGGCGGAGCGCAGCGCGGCCTCGGCGAAGGCGACGGCCTGCCGGTGGTCGCGCAGGTGCAGCGACTGGTTGACGAGCAGCGCGATCACGTACGCCCCGAGGCCCCGGTCACCGCTGGCCTTCGCGAGCCGCAGCGCCTGGTGGAAGTAGCGCTGCGCGAGGCCGTGGGCGTCCGAGTCGTACGCGCAGATGCCCGCCACCGCCACCAGGGATCCGGTCGCCCGGTGCAACCGCCGCCCGAGGGCGTCGGGGTAACTCCCGCGCAGCATGGGCGCGGTCTCGCTGCCGAGGAAGCGCACGATGCGGGAGCGGGTGGCGAGGCCGCCCGAGCGGCGGTACATCAGCTCGTAGTGTGCGCGGGCGGCGCTGAGGATCTCGATGTGCTCGGGCCCGATGCGGTGGGGGCCCTCGCGGGACACGTCGCAGTCCTCCGGCGGGTTCTCCCACTCCCAGACCGGGATCACGGCGGGCGTTCCCGTGAGCGCCTCCACGGCCGCCGGCCGGGACCGGCCCTGCTCGTCGGCGCGCCACAGCGCGGCGGCCCGGTCGACGAAGCCGCTGAGCGGCGTCGGGTGGAGCGCGGGCTGCCCGGGCGGGCCGAGTCCGGCGTCGTCCACCGAGACGGGCCGCCGCAGCCGTCCGCCGAGCACCTCGCAGATCAGCTCGGGCACCTGGCCGCGCGGCCGCTGCCCCTTCAACCAGCGGGACACGGCGGTGTGTTCGTAGCGCAGCGCCAGTCCGCGGGACCGGCCGGCCTGGTTGACGTGCGCGGCGAGGCCGGCGTGGGACATTCCCGCCTCGGCGAGGAGGGCGTCGAGCAGGGCGTTGGGCTGCATGGGGCCCCTCCAAGGGCTTGTCCCGCCCAGGCTAGTGGGTGCGGGGTTCACACGGGGTGTGAACCGAGTACGCGCATAAATGCGATACGCACCCTGCCGCGGGGGTGCCCGGGGGCGCTTCACTTAAGGGCCTCGCCAAGAGGCCGCTCGGGTCGTCGGCTCCCCCTCGTACAGTGCGACGACCCGGCACCGCGCCGTCCGTCCTGTTGTCTGCCCGACACTCCACGGCAGGCGGGCGGCGCGCCGCGGTTCCCGCGGGTGCCCGGTTGGTCGCCGGGCCGCGCGGGACCGGGGCGACCGCGCACCGGGCCCTCCCACCGGGACCCGGTGCGCCGTCCCGCCCGGCGCCCCCCTCAAGGAACCATCCCCGCCCCTGATCGAGACGCGACACCCGTGCGGCATTCCAACCCCGCCCGCCACCGAGGCCGGGGGCATTTCAGCCCCGCCGGCGATTGAGGCGCGGGATGCGGGGCGGCGTTTCGGCCCCGCCCGCGATTAAGGCGGGCCGCCGGGGCGGCATGTCAACCCCGCCCGCCACCGAGGCCGGGGGCATTTCAGCGCCGCCGGCGATTGAGGCGCGGGATGCGGGGCGGAGCCCCGCTGAGCCCGGCGCAGCCGGGGGCGCTGGCGCGACGGCGGCACGGCCGAAGGCCCGGAACGGGTCCGGAACGGGTCCGGAACGGGTCCGGAACGGGTGAGGGGCGCACCCGCGCGGCGGGTGCGCCCCTCGTCGAGCCCTGCGGCGGCTACGCGCCCCGCAGCACCGCCCCGGCCCGCTCCGCGGCCAGCGCCACGGCCGCGTCACGCGCCGCCGTCGACTCCTCCGCCGTCAGCGTCCGGTCGGCCGCGCGGAAACGCAGCGCATACGCCAGGGACTTCTTGCCCTCCCCGACCTGCTCACCGGTGAACACGTCGAACAGCCGCAGCGATTCGAGGAGTTCGCCCGCGCCCTCGCGCAGCGCCGCCTCGACGTCAGCCGCCGGAACCGACGCGTCCACGATCAGCGCGACGTCCTGCGTCGCCACCGGGAAGGTGGAGATCCGCGGCGCCCGCACGGCCTCGCCGCCGGCCGCCGCGAGGCGGTCCAGGTCGAGTTCCATCGCGCTGGTCCGCGCCGGCAGGCCCATCGCCTTGACCACGCGCGGGTGCAGCTCACCGGCGTGGCCGATGACCGTTTCCACCCCGTCCAGGGTGACGACCAGCTCGGCGCACCGGCCCGGGTGCCACGGGCCGTACTGGCCCTGGCGCACCACGAGTTCCGCACCGGCCTCGACCGCCAGCGAGCGCGCGGCCTGCACCGCGTCCGCCCAGTCGGCCGGTCGGCCCTTGCCCCACCAGCCGGCCGCCTCACGCGCACCGGCCAGCACGACCGCGGCGTACCGCGGCTGGGCGGGCAGGGCCGCGTTCAGCGTGGCGATCTCCTCGTCCGTGGGACGCCGGTCGACGGGCAGCCGTACGGCGACACCCGCCCGCTCGCCGGCCAGGAAGACCGAACCGGTCTCGAAGAGCGCCAGGTCGTGGCTGCCCCGGCTGTCGTTGCGGCGCAGCGCGCCCAGCAGGCCCGGCAGCAGCGTCGTGCGCAGCGCCGGCTCTTCGTCGGAGATCGGGTTGACCAACTTGACGACCCGCCGGGCGGCGTCGTCCGCGGGCAGCTGGAGCTGGTCGAAGACGCCCTCGCCGAGGAACGGGTAGCTGAGCGCCTCGACGTAGCCCGCGCCGGCCAGCGCGCGACCGACCCGGCGGTGCAGCTGCTGCCGGGCGGTCAGACCGCGGCCGGACGGCACCTGGGGCAGGGTCGAGGGGAGGTTCCCGTAGCCCTCCAGCCGGATGACCTCTTCGGCGAGGTCGTTCGGCTCGGCGAGGTCGGGCCGCCAGGACGGGACGGTGACGACGAGCTCGTCCTGCCCGTAGACGTCGCAGCCGACCTCCTGGAGGCGGCGTACGACGGTCTCGCGGCCGTAGTCCATGCCCGCCACCCGGTCCGGGTGGTCCGCGCTCATCGCGATGGTGCGCGGGGCGCCCGGGGCGGTGAGCTCGGTGACGCCGGCCTCGGCGGTGCCGCCGGCGAGCAACACCAGCAGGTCGACGGTCCGCTGCGCGGCCGCGGCGGCGGCCTGCGGGTCGATGCCCCGCTCGAAGCGCTTGGACGCCTCGGAGGACAGCTTGAGCCGGCGGGCGGTGCGCGAGATCGACACGGAGTCGAAGTGCGCCGCCTCGATGACGACGTCCGTGGTGCCCGTGACCTGGCCGGTCTCCGGGTCCGTGACGGAGTCGGCGATCTCGGTGTTGGCGCCGCCCATGACACCGGCGAGCCCGATCGGCCCGCTGTTGTCGGTGATCACCAGGTCCTCGGCGTCGAGCGTGCGCTTGACCCCGTCGAGGGTGGTGAACTTCTCGCCCTGCTCGGCGCGGCGGACGCCGATGGCGCCGTCCAGGCGCGAGCGGTCGTACGCGTGCAGCGGCTGGCCGAGTTCCAGCATCACGTAGTTGGTGACGTCGACGGCGAGCGAGATCGGGCGCATGCCGGCCTTCTGCAGGCGGCGGGTGAGCCAGATCGGGGAGCGCGCCTCCGGGTCGAGACCGGTCACCGTACGGGCGGTGAAACGGTCGCAGCCGGCCGGGTCGTCGATCTTGACGAGGTAGCCGTACGAGTTCGGCGCGGGCACGTCCAGCAGCGCCGGGTCGCGCAGCGGCAGGCCGTAGGCGGTGGCGGCCTCACGGGCCACGCCGCGCATCGACATGCAGTAGCCGCGGTCCGGGGTGATGTCGATGTCGAGGACCTCGTCGACGAGCTGGAGCAGCTCGATCGCGTCGGTGCCCACCTCGTGCTCCGGCGGCAGCACGATGATCCCGTGCGTGCCGTCGTCGCCCATGCCCAGCTCCTCGCCGGAGCAGATCATGCCGTGCGAGGTCTTCCCGTACGTCTTGCGCGAGGCGATCGCGAAGTCGCCGGGCAGCACCGCGCCGGGCAGGACCACGACGACCTTGTCGCCGACGGAGAAGTTCCGGGCGCCGCAGACGATCTCCTGCGGCTCGCCGGTGCCGTTGGCCCGGCCGACGTCGACCGTGCAGAAGCGGATCGGCTTGCGGAAGCCCTCCAGCTCCTCGATGGTCAGGACCTGGCCGACGACCAGGGGGCCCTTGAGCCCGGCGCCGAGCTGCTCGACGGTCTCGACCTCCAGGCCGGCGTCGACGAGCTTGGCCGCGACGTCGCGACCGGTTTCACCCGCGGGGAGGTCGACGTACTCCCGCAGCCAGGAAAGCGGGACCCGCATCAGATCTCCATCCCGAACGGCCGGGTGAAACGGACGTCACCCTCGACCATGTCTCGCATGTCTTCTACGTTGTGGCGGAACATCAGCATCCGTTCGATGCCGAAGCCGAAGGCGAAGCCGCTGTACTTCTCCGGGTCGACGCCGCAGGCGACGAGCACCTTGGGGTTGACCATGCCGCAGCCGCCGAGCTCGATCCAGCCCTCGCTGGAGCAGGTACGGCACGGGCGGTCGGGGTTGCCCACCGACTCGCCGCGGCACACGTAGCACTGCATGTCCATCTCGGCGGACGGCTCGGTGAACGGGAAGAAGTGGGGGCGCAGGCGCGTGGTGGTGCCCTCGCCGAAGAGCTCCTGGACCATGTGGTCCATGGTGCCCTTGAGGTCCGCCATGGTCAGGCCCTCGTCCACGGCGAGCAGCTCGACCTGGTGGAAGACCGGGGTGTGCGTCGCGTCGAGCTCGTCGGTGCGGTACACCCGGCCCGGGCAGACGATGTAGACGGGCGGCTTGCGCTCCAGCAGCGAGCGCGCCTGCACCGGGGAGGTGTGGGTGCGCAGCACGACGCCGGACTCGTCGCCCTCGGTGCCGGCGGGCCCCTGGACGAAGAAGGTGTCCTGCATCTGGCGCGCCGGGTGGTCGGGCGTGAAGTTGAGGGCGTCGAAGTTGAACCACTCCGCCTCGACCTCGGGGCCCTCCGCGACCTCGTACCCCATGCCGACGAAGATGTCCGCGATGCGGTCCATCAGGGTGGTCAGGGGGTGGCGGGCGCCGGCCGGGACCCGGTCGTAGGGCAGCGTGACGTCCACTGCCTCCTCGACCAGCACCCGCTCGTCGCGCTCGGCTTCGAGCTCGACGGTGCGGGCCCCGAAGGCCTTGTTCACGGCGCCGCGGGCCTGGCCGACGCGCTTGCCGGCCTCGGCCTTGGCCTGGGGCGGCAGGGCGCCGATCTCGCGGTTGGCGAGCGCCAGGGGCGAGCGGTCGCCCATGTGCGCGGTCTTCGCCTCACGGAGCTCGTCGAGGTCGCCGGCGGCCGCGAAGGCGGCGAGCGCCTCGTCCCGCATGCGCTCGATCTCTTCCGGTTTCAGTGCCTCGACCTCGACAGGGTCGTACGACTTGTTCGGTGCCGACATCTCTTCCCGTACTTCCGATGGCTGGCTGGTGGTCCCCGTACGACTCGATCGGACCGATCGAAGCAGAGACACAAAGGTGCCAAAGCACGAGTCTAAAGGCCGCCGGGGGTGAAGGAGCCCGTGGGCCGCCTGGCGAGACGCTCCGCAGGGTTACTGCGTGAGGTAGGCCGGGGCGGCGACGGGCAGGATAAATCGGAACTCGGCGCCGCCGCCGGGGCCGCGGCCGACCGTGATGGTGCCACCGTGCGCCTCCACGATGCCCTTGACGATGTACAGGCCAAGGCCGGTGCCGCCGCGTTTGCTGCCCCGCCAGAAGCGGGTGAACACGCGGCCCATCGACTCCTCGGGGATGCCGGGGCCCTCGTCGGTCACGGTGACGGCGGTTCCCTTCTCGGTCTTCCCCGCGGCGTTCGCGAAGGTGGTCGGCGATACGTCGATGGTGACGGTTCCCTCACCGTGCCGCACCGCATTTTCGAGCAGGTTGCCCAGGATCTGGTCGATCTTGTCCGGGTCGGCCCACAGGTCGGGCAGCGGGCGGCTGACCCGTACGAGGAACCGGTCGGGGGCCTGCCCGTTCGCGGTCAGTGCCTGTACGTGCCGGCCGACGGCGGTGGCGATGTCCACCGGCTGCCGGCGCACCTCCAGACGCCCGGAGTCGATGCGGGAGATGTCCAGCAGCTCCGCGATCAGCCGGGTGACGCGGTTGGCGTCCGCGTCGACGGTCTCCAGCATCAGCAGCTTCTGGTCGTCGGTGAAGCGGCCCCACTTGGCGAGCAGCGTCGCGGTGAAGCCCTTGACGGAGGTCAGCGGGGAGCGCAGCTCGTGCGCGACGGTGGCGATCAGCTCGGCGTGGCTGCGCTCGGTGCGCCGCCGCGCCTCGGTGCCGCGCAGGGTGATCACCAGACGGCGCAGCGGGCCGGTGGGGTGGGTGCGTACGTAGCGGGCGGAGACCAGGACCTCCCGGCCGCCCGGGAGCAGCAGGTTCCGCTCGGGCTGCCCGCGCCGGGTGGCCAGGCCCCCGTACGGGTCGGTCAGCGTCCACCAGCGGCGGCCTTCGAGGTCCTCCAGCGGCAGCGCCCGGTCGATCCGTACGCCGAGGGCCTCGCCGGGCGCGAGCGCGGTGATCCGGGCGGCGGCGGAGTTGAAGCAGATGACCCGGCCGGTGTGGTCGGCGACGACCAACCCGTCGGGCAGGTCGTCGGCGTCTATCCCCAGGGCCCCCAGGTCCGCCGGGGCGGCCTGGGCGGGAACGGCGCGGCCCGACGGCCCGGCCTCTCCGGCATCCGCCGGAGAGCTGTTCGTACCGACGCTCATGTCCCCGCTACCCCACATCTCCGAGTACCGCAGTGGGCCCCCCGGGCCGCCACATTACTAGCTGGGGGTCACGGAGCGGCACCCTCCGGACGCCCGCTGTGCACGCGCGGACGCGTACAGGCACACCGCGGCGGCCGTGGCGAGGTTCAGGCTCTCCGCCTTGCCGTGGATCGGGACGCGTACGACGGCGTCCGCCAGCGCCCGGGTCTCCTCGGGCAGCCCCCACGCCTCGTTGCCGAACACCCAGGCGGTGGGGCCGCCCATGGTGCCCGCGTCCAGTTCGGCGTCCAGGTCGTCCTCGCCGGCGCCGTCGGCCGCCAGGATGCGCACGCCCGCCGCCCGCAGCCCCTGTACGGCCTGCTCGACCGGCACCCCGACCGCCACCGGCAGGTGGAAGAGGGAGCCCACGGAAGCCCGTACGGACTTCGGGTTGTACAGGTCCACGGAGGCGTCGGTCAGCACCACCGCGTCGGCGCCGGCCGCGTCGGCGCAGCGCAGCACCGTACCGGCGTTGCCGGGGTCGCGGACGTGCGCGAGGACGGCGACCAGCTTGGGGCCGGCCTCCAGGATGTCCTCGAACGGCGAATCGAGGAAACGGCAGACGCCGACCAGCCCCTGCGGGGTGACGGTCTGCGAGACCTCGGCGAGCACCTCGTCGTCGGCGTAGTGCACGCGCGCCCCGGCCAGCAGGGCGGCTTCGACGATGTCGGCGTACCGCTCGGCGGCCTCGACGGTGGCGAACAGCTCGATCAGGGTCGGCGTACCACCGGGGCCGCGGTGCTCGACGGCCTCGCGGACCGCCTGCGGGCCCTCGGCGATGAACCGGCGCTCCTTGGTGCGGAAGTTGCGTCGCGCCAGGCGCTTGGCGGCGGCCACCCGCGGGGATCGGGGGGAGATCGGCTCGGCGGGGTAACCCATGGTGTCTGCGGTTCTCTCTCGGGCTCGGGGGTCCGGGGCGGACGGGGCCGGCGGGGTCGCGGCGCTGCGGCCGCGGGCGGGCGGGGTGAAAACACACCCGGGCGGGCCGCCCGGGTGAAAGCACACGGACCCGCAGGCGAATCGCCTGCGGGTCCGTGGGTGCCGACTGCGTTACGCGGCCGGCCAGTCCTTAGGCAGCGGCCTTCGGGGCGTTGACGTCGGCCGGGAGGGCCTTCTGCGCGACCTCGACCAGCGCGGCGAACGCGTTGGCGTCGTTGACGGCCAGCTCCGCGAGGATCTTGCGGTCCACCTCGATGTTGGCGGCCTTGAGACCCTGGATGAGGCGGTTGTACGTCATGCCGTTCTGGCGGGCAGCGGCGTTGATGCGCTGGATCCACAGCTGACGGAAGTCGCCCTTGCGCTTCTTGCGGTCGTTGAAGTTGTAGACCAGCGAGTGGGTGACCTGCTCCTTGGCCTTGCGGTACAGGCGCGAACGCTGACCGCGGTAGCCGGAGGCCGCCTCGAGGATCGCCCGGCGCTTCTTGTGGGCGTTTACTGCCCGCTTGACGCGTGCCACTTTTTAACTCCTTGTAGCGGGGCCGTGGGTGTCTTCACACGGCCCGAATTCAGATGGGGTCCCGGTCTCGACGTACCGCTCCCGCGAGGGGAGCGGGGCACGTCACTTGCCGAGAAGCTTCTTGATCTTCGCGGCGTCGCCGGGGGCCATCTCCGCGGTGCCGGTCAGGCGGCGGGTGACACGGGACGACTTGTGCTCGAGCAGGTGGCGCTTGCCGGCGCGCTCACGGAGCACCTTGCCGGAGCCGGTGATCTTGAAGCGCTTCTTGGAACCGCTGTGCGTCTTGTTCTTCGGCATAGCGCCGTTATCTCCTCGTCGGTGGCGCTCCCGCCGGTCCTGGGGACCGGCTGACGGGAGCGTCATGTTGTGTCGGTGATTCCGAGACGGGCTGCCTCGGGATCAGGCCTCGGCAGATGCCTCGTGGGAGGTGTCCGCCTCGTCGGAGGCGGCCTCGGCGGAGACGTCTGCCTCGTCGGCGTCGGCCTCGACGGCGGTGGCGGCTTCCTCGGAAGCCTCCTCCTCGCCGGCGGGGGCCACGCCCTGGCGCTCGGCCTTGCGGGCGGCCTGCGCCTCGCGGGCTTCGGCCATCGCCTCGGTCTTCTTCTTGTGCGGACCGAGAACCATGATCATGTTTCGGCCGTCCTGCTTCGGGTTCGACTCGATGAACCCGAGGTCCTCGACGTCCGAAGCGAGACGCTGCAGCAGTCGGTAGCCGAGTTCCGGCCGGGACTGCTCGCGACCACGGAACATGATCGTGATCTTGACCTTGTCGCCCTGCTTGAGGAACCGAACGACGTGACCCTTCTTGGTGTCATAGTCGTGCGGGTCGATCTTCGGCCGGAGCTTCATTTCCTTGATGACCGTGTGCGCCTGGTTCTTGCGCGCCTCACGGGCCTTCATGGCCGACTCGTACTTGAACTTGCCGTAGTCCATGAGCTTGCAGACCGGCGGGCGTGCGGACGCCGCGACCTCGACCAGGTCGAGGTCGTACTCCTGCGCGAGCTCAAGCGCCTTGGCAAGCGGCACGATGCCGACCTGCTCGCCGCTGGGACCGACGAGTCGTACCTCGGGAACGCGAATCCGGTCGTTGATGCGGGGCTCGGTGCTGATGGATCCTCCTCGGTAGCACCACACGACTGCCTGGCAGACAGCCGTTGACGTTGGTGTCGTCAGACCGGCCGCGGCGGGAACCAAAAAAGCCCCGCCGGGACACAGGCAGGGGCTCCAACACAACCGGAGCACCGTCGCGTGCGAACCGCGGGGCGCAGACTCGGGCGGCTTTCCATCGTCCGTACGGAACGATGGATGCCACCAGACCGGTGACCCGCCGCCCCGGAAGGCGGTCAGGTGGGAGAATCGGAGCCTCCACTTGTGGGCCGGGGACACAGGTCTCCGGCCGGTCGTAGCCCAATATAGCATTCCGCGCCAGAGCCGCTCACCCGGAGCCGGGCGGTCCGCGGCCGGCGCGGCCCGGCTTATCGTGTGGAGCATGACTGACGCGACCCCCACCCCCGCCACCGAGGACGGCTCCACGCCGGACGCCCCCGACTACGACGCCATGACCCGCGACATCGCGGACGTGCCCGCCGTCGAGGTGATCACGACGGTGGCCGTGCACCTGCTGAGCGCCGCGGCGGTCAACCTGGGGCTGGACAAGCCCGACTCCGAGCACAAGGACCTCGACGAGGCCCGCAAGCTGATCACGGCCCTCGCCGGCCTGGTCACCGCGAGCGCCACCGAGATCAGCTCCTTCCACGCGGCCCCGCTGCGCGACGGCCTCAAGTCGCTCCAGCTGGCCTTCCGCGAGGCCTCGGTCGTACCGGACGAGCCGGGCCAGGGGCCGGGCGAGAAGTTCACGGGTCCGGTGTACGCGTAACCCCCGCACCCCCACCGCACTGACCGCAAGGGCCGGGACCGCCGCCGAGCGGCTGTCCCGGCCCTTGCGCGTACCTGCGCGCGCTCACCCGGGCTGCGGGCCCGGCCTCAGCGGGTGAAGAGGGGCTCCCCCGGCGGCGGCGCGGCGGCCGACGGCAGCAGGGCCAGGTCCAGCCCGCGCACCAGCCGGCCGCGCAGGGTCTCGTCGGCCGCGAGCGCCTCGGCGACCCGGCGGGCGGCGGCCGGGCCCCCGGCGTCGGAGACCGGCACGATCGCGAGGGTGCCGTCGGAGCCGGCGCTCCCCGGGCCGAGATGGGCGCGCAGCACGTCGGGCTCCCCCGCCACCGCCGCCCGTACGGCCTCGCGCACGGCGGGATCGGCCAGCGGGTCCGGGTCCGTACGGCCCTCCGCGAGGGCGAGCAGGGCCGGACCGGTGAGCTGGTACGGGACGGGGCCGGCCAGGTCGAGCACGACCGTGTCGGCCTTCTCGTGCGCGGCGGCGGCCAGGGCCTGGTGCAGCGGGACCGCCACCGGGCGGGCCGCCGGGTCCCACAGCGCCAGCGAGGCGGTGGAGGTGAAGGCCGGCAGGGCCCGGCGGTTGCCCGCGGTCAGCGTAGGGACGGCCATGTCGCTGGTCTTCTCGCGCCGCAGCCCCGTCTCGGGGTCGGTTTCGACCTCCCCGAGCACGGCGACGACGGGCACCAGCAGACGCGCGCCCTTGAGGGCGGCCAGCACCTGCGGTTCGCGCGAGCGGTCCTGCGCCCAGGCGGCCAGGGCCGCGCTCAGGGCGGGATCGGCGGAGCCGTCGTCGTCGGAGAAACCGGGGTCGGGAATGTTCTTGTTCGCCACAGTTACCCGACCCTATCCCGCCGCGGGCCGCGCGGGCGCCGGGCCAGTACGGCGGCCACCACGAGCAGCGCCACTCCCGCGGCGGCCGCCGCGGGCGCGCCCAGGCGCGGCCGGCGCTCGGTGCGTCCGGCCGGCTCCGGGCCGGGGCCGAAGTAGGCGCGTCCGGCGGCGACCGGGGTGGGCAGGGCGGCTTCCGGCCGGAGCCCCGCCGCGCCCTGGAGCGCGGCGGCGGCGTCCACGGTGCCGTACCCGCGGGAGTCGTCGCGGCCGCCGGCCGGGGCGTCCGAGGCGGTGTCCCGCAGCAGCTTCTTGATCTGTGCCGGGGACAGGCCCGGATGGGCGGCCTTGACCAGGGCGACCGTGCCGGAGACGAACGCGGCGGCGGCGCTGGTGCCCCAGCCCTCGTAGTAGCTGCGGTCGGGATCGGCGATGACCACGTCGACGCCGGGGGCGCTGACGGTGGCGTACCAGTGGCGGGTCGAGAAGCCGGCCTTCCTGCCCCTGCGGTCGACGGCGGCGACGGCGATCACCCCGGGGTAGGCGGCCGGGTACGAGGCGGGGTCGCCGTGCTCGCCGCCGTTGCCCGCGGAGGCGACGACGACCACGCCCTTGCCGAGGGCGTACTGGACGGCCTCGTCCTCGGCGCCTTCGTGGTGGGCGGATTCGCTGTCGTCGCCCAGCGAGAGGTTGATGACGTCCGCGCCGTGGTCGGCGGCCCAGCGGATGCCTTCGGCCAGGGCGCCCGACTTGCTGTCGCGGGCCTTGGCGCGGCCGGGGTCGCTCTCCTCCAGGATCACCCGGACCGGGAGGATCCTGGCGCGCGGGGCGACGCCTAGCACGCCGTCGGCGCGGTCGGGGCCGTGGCCCCGACCGGCGATGATGGCGGCCATCGCGGTGCCGTGGCGGGCCCAGGCGCGGTCGCCGGGCCCGGCGCCCATGGCGACGAGGTCGGCGCCGTCGAGGACCTGGCCGGTGAGGTCGGGGTGGGTGCCGTCGACGCCCGTGTCGAGGACGGCCACGGTGACCCCCTCGCCCTGGGTGGTGCCCCAGGCCTCTTCGGCGCGCAGGGTGAGCAGCCCCCACTGGCGGTCGCGGATGGTGTCGGCGGTCGCGGGGTGGGCCGTGGCGGCGGTGAGGACGGCGGCCAGGGTCACGGCGGCGGCCGTGCGGGGTCGGCTCATCGGGCGGGTTCCGGGTCCGTGCGGTGCGCAGCGGGCGGGGCGGCGAGGTCCTCGACGGCGCGTTCGATCCGACCGGCGACGGCCTTGGCCTCGTGGCCGAGTCCCGCCTGGGCCGGCGCCCCGGTGGCTCCGGGGCGGGCCGCCTCCTCCGCGGGCTGGGGCGCGTCCTGCACCCGGCCGTCGGCGAAGGCGGAGACGGCGTAGACCACGGCCGGTGCCCCGGCGACGACGCTCGCCGTCCAGGTGGCCCGCTGGGCGTCGGTGAAGCCGTAGGCGGAGGGGGCGGGGAGGTGACCCCGCAGCCCGTCCATGGCGGCGGGGCCGGCGGTGGTGAAGACGAGGCCGACGCTGACCAGGGAGCTGCGGGTGGAGTCGGTGTAGGTGGCGCGCAGGACGTGGGCGCAGCCGGTGGGGGCCAGGGCGGAGCGCCAGTCGGCGGCCAGGGCGGTGGGGCCGCAGTCGGCGGCGGGGGCGAGCGCGACCCGGGTCCAGGTCCGGTCGGCGCCCCCGGGGCCGTCGCCGGGGCCCTCCAGCACGGGTGGCAGGAGCCGGTCGGCCGGGGCGTTGCGCCACAGCGACGCGGCCGCGCGGTAGGCGGCTTCGGCGGTGGGGGTGCGCCGGGCGGCGCGGTGGTCGCTCCAGGCGGTGGCGCCGGCCCCGGCGGTGAGGCCGGCGCCGAGGAGCGCGCAGAGCACGGCGGCGGTGACCCGGGCGGGGCTGCGGGGGCCGGCGGCGGGGGCCGCTTCGGGTCCGGCGAGGTGCGCGGGCAGCGGTGTGGACGTCGTCATCCGGCGGCTGGCCCCCCGTTCGTCCGCTGCGGCCTTGTCCGTACTCTACGAGGTCGCGCGGGCCCGCCCGCGGTCTCCCCCCGTGGCGCGGGACGGTCCAACGGACCTCGACGGACCCCTACCCACGGGTACACCCGCGTGGCAGGCTGCCGCCATGACTTCCGACCGTGCCCGGTACGACGCGGCCACCGCCCACCTCGACGCGCCGCTGGCGATCGTCGACCTGGAGGCGTTCGACGCCAACGCCGACGACGTGGTCCGCCGGGCCGGCGGCAAACCGGTCCGCGTGGCCAGCAAGTCCGTGCGGTGCCGGGCGCTCCTGGAACGGGTGCTGGCCCGGCCCGGGTTCGCCGGGATCATGTCGTACACCCTCGCGGAGAGCATCTGGCTGGCCCGCTCCGGTTTCGAGGACGTGCTCCTGGCGTACCCCAGCGCCGACCGCTCCGGCTTCGCCGAGCTCGCCGGGGACCCGAAGCTCGCCGCCGCCGTCACCGTGATGGTCGACGACCCCGCGCAGCTGGAGCTGATCGACCGCTCCCGCGACGGCGGCGTCCAGGAGGTCCGGGTCTGCCTGGAGCTGGACACCGCGCTGCACCTGCTCGGCGGCAGGATCCGTGTCGGGGCCCGGCGTTCGCCGCTGCGCGAGCCGGACCAGCTCGCCTCGCTCGCCCGCGCGGTCGGTGCCCGTCCGGGGTTCCGGGTGGTGGGGCTGATGGGCTACGAGGGCCACGTCGCCGGGGTCGGTGACCTCCTCGCGGGGCGCCCCGTGCGCTCCCGGGTGATCCGGCTGATGCAGGCCGCGGCGCGCAAGGAACTCGCCGCCCGTCGCGCCGAGGTGGTACGGGCGGTGCGGGCCGTCGTCCCGGACCTGGAGTTCGTCAACGGCGGTGGTACCGGGAGCGTGCAGCACACCGCCGCGGAGGAGGCGGTCACCGAGATCGCCGCCGGGTCGGGGCTGTACGTGCCGCGCCTGTTCGACAACTACACCTCGTTCCGGGGCCGCCCGGCGGCGCTGTTCGCCCAGCCCGTGGTGCGCAGGCCCGGGGTCGGGGTGGTGACGGTGCTCGGCGGCGGCTACCCGGCCTCCGGCGCGGCCGGCCCGGACCGGCTGCCGGAGCCGTACCTGCCGCGGGGGCTGCACTACGACCCGCAGGAGGGCGCGGGCGAGGTGCAGACGCCGCTGCTGGGCGCCCCGGCCGACGACCTGCTGATCGGGGACCGGGTCTGGTTCCGTCATGCGAAGGCCGGCGAGCTGTGCGAGCGCTTCGACGCGCTGCACCTGGTCGAGGGCGACCGGGTCACGGCCACCGTCCCGACCTACCGGGGTGAGGGCCGCACCTTCCTGTGACCGCGGCGGGCGTTCGTGCCCGCGGCCCGGGCGGTGACCGCCTCCGGTGCGCGCGGCCCCGGGGAATTTCCGGATGACCGCGGTCCGTACCGGCACGTAACGTGCCGTCCATGGACCCGCTCACCGAACAACAGATCCGTTCGTCCTTCGTGAACTGCAGCAAGGGCGAGGCGGCCCGGCTGAAACTGCCCCTGGACTTCGCCGAACTCCCCTGGAAGGACCTGGACTTCCTGGGGTGGGTGGATCCGGGCGCGCCGCTGCGCGCCCACATCGTGCGTCCCGGTACGGACGGTCCTCCCGTCGGCATCACGCTGCGGGTCCCGGGTGCGAACCGGGCGGGCGCCTTCAAGTCCAGCATCTGCCAGATATGCCTGACCGGGCACGCCTCCTCCGGTGTCGCCCTCCTCGTCGCGCCCCTGGCGGGGGCCCGCGGCCGGGAGGGCAACAGCGTGGGCACGTACCTCTGCGCCGACCTGGCGTGCTCCCTCTACATGCGGGGCAAGCGGCAGCCGAAGCTGCGCACCCGCGGCTACGAGGAGACGCTGTCCGTGGAGGAGCGCATCGCGCGCGCCGAGGCGAACCTGGACGCCTTCGCCGCCAAGGTCACCGGCTGACGTCGCGGGCCGGGTCCTGTCCGGACGGTCGCCGCGGGCCCGGAAGACGGCCCGGACGGCGCCCGGACGGGGCCTGGTACACGGAGTCCGTCTGGTCCGGGACGACGCTCGTGTCGGTCCGGCGGACGGGGCCCGGGGTGCCGTCGTGGTCGACGTAGCCCGTCGTCGCGCACGGGTACGGAGTGTCCTTCCGCTTCTTCGGTTCGATGAACATCGGGTTCACGATCCACTTGCCGTCGCTGTTGTCGTAGGCGCGGCACATCAGTTCGTTCTTGTTCCGGTTCAGTACGAGCCGCAGCGCGGTCGCGTCGCGCAGCAACGAGACGTCGGTGTCGGAGTCGCCCGCGGCGAAGACCTGGCGCCGGGCGGCCGGCTGGACCTCCTCGGCGGCGGCTCCCCGCACCCCGAGGACCTCCTGGTTGATCCAGCAGCGCTTGCCGTCGATGTAGGTGGTCATCGTGTCGGCGCCGTCCTCGACCGACCCGCAGCCGCGCAGGTGGGAGGTGTACCTGCCGCCGGAGGTGGTGGTGTTGCGTATGCCGATGACGTGGTCCGCGCCGACTCCCACGCCCTTCGCCCAGACCTCCACCACGGGCTGGGGTGACGCCGAGGTGATCCACACGTCGAAGCCGGCCCCGCGCAGAGCGCCGATCAGGTCCCGCTGCTGGTCGTAGTAGCGGACCCAGGCGGTGGTGGTGGCGCTGCCGACCCGCTGGGTGGCTCCGACCGGTGCGGCGAGGTTCTCGGCCCGCGCGGCGGCCGCGAAGGCGCGGACCTCGGCGGGGCGCCAGCCCTGGGTCAGCTGCGACAGCCAGGCGTAGGCGGGTTCGAGCGTACGGTGGTCCCAGCCGGCGAAGGCGGGGGCTCCGGCCCTGGTCGTGGCGGTGCCGTAGACGGCCAGCACCTCGTCCGCGCAGGCCGTGCCCGCGGGGGTGCCGGTGGGCAGCGGGGCGCCGGGGCGGGCGAGGGGGTCGCAGGCGGCCGCGAGGGCCCGGACGGCGGCCGGGGTGAGGTAGCGGCTGGTGGCGGACCAGTCGCCGGTCGCGGGGCGGCGTATCTTCCCGCCGCGCAGCAGCCAGTACATGGTGGCGTCGCCGACGTCGTTCTTGACGACGGTGTTGTCCCAGTCGAAGACGGCGACGGGCTTGGTGCGGGTCGGCCGGTACGGGTCGCACGTGCCGTACCGGTCGATCAGCTGCTGGAGCCGCGCCCGGTTGTCCCCGTACCAGCCGGCCGCGAGCTTCGGGGTGGTGCAGCGGGCGGCGGGCACGGCCTGGGCCGCGGGCGCGCCGGCGGCGAGGGCACCGGCGCAGAGGGTGACGGCGGCGGCCACGGCCTGGAGCCGCTGGGCGCGGGTGGGTCGGGCCACTGGCGTGGACCCTCCTGTTCTGCGGAGATCACGGAGATCACGGAGGTCGTCGGGGACGGTGGAGCACGGCAGCCGGGGGGGGGGGGGCGGCGGGGGCCGGCGGGGGGGGGGGGGGGGGGGGGGGGGGGGGCCGGGGGGGGGGGCGCCCGGACCCCCACGACCCACCCCCCAGAACCACAA
>NZ_JBITDH010000006.1:0-201141 GCF_044454045.1 Streptomyces sp. NPDC051578 | reverse complement strand
CGGGGGGGGGGGGGGGGGGGCGCCCCTGCGGGGGGGGGGGGTCGCGGGGGTGGGGGGGGGGGGGGGGGCGGGGGGGGGGGGGCGGGGGGGGGGCGCCCCCCCCCCGGCTGCCGGGATGCACAGGGTGGTGGGGAGCGCTGCTACAGGGGCGTCACGTACGCGCCCGAGATGCCGCCGTCCACGAGGAAGTCGGTGGCGTTGATGAAGGAGGAGTCGTCGCTGGCGAGGAAGGCGACGGCGGCGGCGATCTCGGTGGGTTCGGCGAACCGGCCGAGCGGGATGTGCACCAGGCGCCGGGCGGCCCGCTCGGGGTCCTTCGCGAACAGTTCCTGGAGCAGCGGGGTGTTGACGGGTCCCGGGCACAGCGCGTTCACCCGGATGCCCTCGCGGGCGAACTGCACGCCGAGCTCGCGGGACATGGCGAGAACGCCGCCCTTGGAGGCGGTGTAGGAGATCTGGGAGGTCGCGGCGCCCATGATCGCCACGAAGGAGGCGGTGTTGATGATGGAGCCCCGCCCCTGGCGCTGCATGTAGGGCAGGGCGGCCTTGCAGCAGAGGTAGACGGAGGTGAGGTTGACGTCCTGGACGCGCTTCCAGGCCTCCAGGCCGGTGGTGAGGATGGAGTCGTCGTCCGGCGGGGAGATGCCGGCGTTGTTGAAGGCGATGTCGACGGAGCCGTAGGTGTCGAAGGCGGTCTTGAAGAGGGCTTCGACGTCCTCGGGGCTGGTGACGTCGACCTTGACGAAGGTGCCGCCGACTTCCTCGGCGGCGGCCTTGCCCGCGGTCTCGTCGATGTCGCCGCAGACGACGTTGGCGCCTTCGGAGGCCAGGCGGCGGGCGGTGGCGAGGCCGATGCCGCTGCCGGCGCCGGTGATGACGGCGGTACGGCCGACCAGGCGGCGGCAGATGAGCTCTTCGTTGGACATGCGGTTCAGGCCTCCGTGCTGATGAAGACGTTCTTGGTCTCGGTGAATGCGGTGAGGGCGTCGGGTCCGAGCTCCCGGCCGAGGCCGGACTGCTTGTAGCCGCCGAAGGGGGTCCAGTAGCGGACGCTGCTGTGGGAGTTGACGGACAGGTTCCCGGCGGCGACGGCGCGCGAGACGCGCAGGGCGCGGCCGATGTCGCGGGTCCACAGGGAGCCGGAGAGGCCGTACTCGCTGGCGTTGGCCAGGCGTACGGCGTCCTCCTCGTCCTCGAAGGGCAGTACGACGGCGACCGGGCCGAAGACTTCCTCGACGGCGACGGGCGCGGTGGCGGCGACGTCCGTGACGAGGGTCGGCGGGTACCAGAAGCCGGGTCCCTCTGGGGCGGTGCCGCGGATGGCGGTGAGGTCGTCGGTGACGTACGCGCTGACGCGTTCGAGCTGGGTCCGTGAGATCAGCGGGCCCATCTGGGTCTTCTCGTCGGCGGGGTCTCCGACGCGGACGGCTTCGATGGCGGGCGCGACGAGTTCCAGGAACCGGTCGTAGGCGGAGCGCTGGACGAGGATGCGGGTGCGGGCGCAGCAGTCCTGGCCGGTGTTGTCGAGGAAGGCCATGGGGGCGGCGGCCGCCGCGGCCTCGATGTCGGCGTCCGCGAAGACGATGTTGGGGCTCTTGCCGCCCAGTTCGAGTGTGAGCCGCTTCACCCGGTCGGCGCACTTGGCCATGATCTGCTTGCCCACCGCGGTGGAACCGGTGAAGACGATCTTCGCGACCCCGGGGTGTTCCACCAGCGCGTCACCGGTGACGGTGCCCGGGCCGGGCAGCACCTGGAAGAGGTGCTCGGGGATCCCGGCTTCGAGGGCGAGTTCGGCGAGGCGCAGTGCGGTGAGGGGGGTGGTCTCGGCGGGCTTGAGGATGACGGCGTTGCCCGCGGCGAGGGCGGGTGCCAGGGCCCAGCCGGCGATCGGCATGGGGAAGTTCCAGGGGGCGATCACGCCGATGACGCCGAGGGGTTCGAGGAAGGTGACGTCGATCCCGCCGGCGACGGGGATCTGGCGGCCGGAGAGCCGCTCGACTCCCCCGGCGGCGAATTCGAGGAGGTCGCGTACGTTGCCGGCTTCCCAGCGGGCGTTGCCGATGGTGTGGCCGGCTTCGCGGACCTCCAGCAGGGCGAGTTCCTCGGTGTGCGCGTCCACCACCGCGGCGAAGCGGCGCAGCAGCCGGGCCCGGTCGGCGGGGGCCGCGGCCGCCCAGCCGCGCTGTGCGGTGGCGGCTCTGGCGACGGCGGCGTCGACGTCGTCCCGTGTGGCGGCCGGGACGGTGGCGACGAGTTCCTCGGTGGCCGGGTTCAGCACGCTCAGGGCGGAAGGGGCCAGCACGTCGGGCACGTGGTTCCTCACATGTTTTCCGTAGGGGAGTTACAGGCGTTCGAAGGAGCGGCGCAGTTCCCAGTCGGTGACCGCCGAGTCGTACGCGTCGAGTTCGACGCGGGCCATGTTGCGGTAGTGGGCGACGACCTCGGGCCCGAAGGCGGCCTTGGCGATCTCGCTGTTCTCCCAGAGTTCCGCGGCTTCGCGCAGGGTGGTGGGGACGTGCGCGTAGTCGGCGGTGTAGGCGTTGCCCGTGCACGCCTCGGGCAGTTCGAGGCGGTTCTCGATGCCGTAGAGCCCGGCCGCGACCAGTCCGGCGACGGCGAGGTAGGGGTTCACGTCGCCGCCGGGGAGGCGGTTCTCGAAGCGCATGGAGCGGCCGTGGCCGACGACGCGCAGGGCGCAGGTCCGGTTGTCGGCGCCCCAGGCGACGGCGGTGGGGGCGAAGGATCCGGGCCGGAAACGCTTGTACGAGTTGATGTTCGGGGCGTAGAGAAGGGAGAAGTCGCGCAGCGCGGCGAGCTGGCCGGCCAGGAAGTGGCGCATCACGGGTGACATGCCGTGTTCCTGGTCGTCGCCGTCCCCGGCCATCGCGTTGCGTCCGTCGGCATCGGTGAGCGAGAGGTGGATGTGGCAGGAGTTGCCCTCGCGCTCGTCGTACTTGGCCATGAAGGTGAGCGAGACGCCTTCTTGGGCGGCGATCTCCTTGGCGCCCGTCTTGTAGACGGAGTGCTGGTCGCAGGTGGTGAGCGCCTCGTCGTAGCGGAAGACGATCTCGTGCTGTCCGAGGTTGCACTCGCCCTTGGCGGACTCGACGACCAGCCCGGCGGCCTGCATCTCGTTGCGGATGCGGCGCAGCAGGGGCTCGATGCGGCCGGTGCCGAGGACGGAGTAGTCGATGTTGTACTGGTTGGCGGGGGTCAGGCCGCGGTACCCGGAGTTCCAGGCCTGTTCGTAGGTGTCCTTGAACACCATGAACTCCAGCTCGGTTCCGACCATCGCGGTGTAGCCGTGTTCGGCGAGGCGCTCCAGCTGGCGGCGCAGGATCTGGCGGGGCGCGGCGACGACGGGGCTGCCGTCGTTCCAGGCGAGGTCGGCGAGGACGAAGGCGCTGCCGGGGTTCCACGGGAGGCGGCGCAGGGTGGCGAGGTCGGCGTGCATGGCGAAGTCGCCGTAGCCGCGGTCCCAGGAGGACATCTCGTACCCGTCGACGGTGTTCATCTCGGTGTCGACGGCGAGGAGGTAGTTGCAGCCCTCGGTGCCGTGGTCGAGGACCTCGTCGAGGAAGAACCGTGCGGCGAACCGCTTGCCCTGGAGCCGCCCTTGCATGTCGGGGAAGGCCAGGACGACTGTGTCGATCTCGCCGCTGGCGACCAGGGAGCGGAGCTCCTCGGGCGCGAGCGGGGGCTTGCGGTCTACCACTGGAATCTCTCCTTCGGTGAGCCGAGTGGGCCTAAGGTATTGAACAGAACCATTGCTTGGGAAGGGGTGGAGCCCAGATGACCGATACGGCGAGTGAGGGCGGCGCGATCGCGCGGCTGAATCCCGTGCTGCGGCAGGTGCGGGCGGGCAACGGTTTCGAGGAGGCGCTGGAGCAGATCCTCCAGGTGGTCCGGCTGGGGCTGGTGCCGGGCGGGGAACGACTGCCACCCGAGCGGGAGTTGGCGGAGCGGATGGGCATCAGCCGGGTCACGCTGCGCGAGGTGCTGAAGGTGCTCCAGGACCAGGGGCTGGTGGAGGCCCGGCGCGGCCGCTACGGCGGGACGTTCGTACGGGCCCGCCCCGACACGCCGGCCGGCGGCGCCGAGCAGGAGCTGCGGCGCCGGGTCGCGGGGGTGGACATCGAGGACGCGCTGCGGTTCCGCGAGGTCCTCGAAGTGGGCGCGGCCGGCCTGTGCGCCTCGCACGGGCTCACCGAGGAGGGTACGGAGCGGCTGCTCGGCGCCCTCGCCGCCACCCACGACGCCCCGCTCCAGGAGTACCGCCGCCAGGACACCCTGTTCCACCTCACCCTGTGCGAACTGGCCGGCTCCCCCACCCTGACGGCCCAGTACGCGGCCGTCCGGGCGACCGTCAACGACCTGCTGGACTGCATCCCGCTGCTGGTGCGCAACCTCGAACACTCGCAGCAGCAGCACACCGCGCTCGTCGAGGCGGTACTGGAGCGGGACGCGGACTCGGCCCGCGAGACGATGCGCGAGCACTGTTGCGGCACGGCCGCGCTGCTGCGGGGCTTCCTGGCGTGAACCCTCGGGGGCGGGGCCCGGCCGAGAGCCTTTCGTAACCCCCGTTTAACGCCAGGGTCTTGCGCGCTCCACCCGCATGGCGCAAAGGTACGCCTCACAACCTTTGCATGCCGCACCCCCTCACCCGTTGCACCCACCTTGCCCCAGGCAGGAGCGCACATGGCCGACGACATCGAGGCCCGGCTGACCGCCGCGCCCGCAACCACCAAGGCCCCGCAGGCCGCCGACACCTACTTGGAGCGCCGCACGCTGCGCCGGGGCAGCGCCGGCTGGCTGCTGCTCACGGGCCTCGGCGTCGCCTACGTCGTCTCGGGCGACTTCTCCGGCTGGAACGTCGGCCTCGCCCAGGGCGGGTTCGGCGGCCTCGCCATCGCGACGGCCCTGATGGGCGCGATGTACGCCTGCCTGGTGTTCTCGCTCGCGGAGCTGTCGGCCATCCTGCCCACCGCGGGAGGCGGTTACGGCTTCGCCCGCCGGGCGCTGGGCACCTGGGGCGGCTTCCTCACCGGCACGGCCATCCTCATCGAGTACATCCTGGCCCCCGCCGCGATCTCCATCTTCATCGGCGACTACGTCGAGTCGCTCGACCTCTTCGGCCTGACCTCCGGCTGGCCCGTCTACCTCGCCTGCTTCGCCGTGTTCATCGGCATCCACCTGTGGGGCGTCGGCGAGGCCCTGCGCTTCTCGCTCGTCGTCACCGCCGTCGCCGTGCTCGCCCTCGTCGTCTTCGCGCTGGGCGCCTTCACCGAGTTCGACCCGGCCCACCTCGACGACATCGCCGTCGACACCACCGCCGCGGGCGCAAGTTCGTGGCTGCCGCTCGGGTTCCTCGGCATCTGGGCCGCGTTCCCCTTCGGGATGTGGTTCTTCCTCGGGGTGGAAGGCGTCCCGCTGGCGGCCGAGGAGGCCAAGGACCCGGTGCGTTCGATGCCCCGCGCGCTGTCGATCTCGATGGGCATCCTCGTCCTGCTGGCGCTGATGACGTTCCTGGCCTCCACCGGCGCACGCGGCGCGGACGCCATCAAGGACGCCGGCAACCCGCTGGTCGTCGCGCTGGAGGGCGACCCGGGGCTGTCCTGGCTCAAGACCTTCGTCAACTACGCCGGTCTCGCAGGGCTCGTGGCCTCCTTCTTCTCGCTCATCTACGCGGGCTCCCGACAGCTCTTCGCGCTCTCGCGGGCCGGTTACCTGCCGCGTTTCCTGTCCCTCACCTCCAAGCGCAAGGCCCCCTACCTGGGCCTGCTGATCCCCGGTGCGATCGGTTTCGCCCTGGCCGCCGCCACCGGGAACGGCCCGCGCATGCTGAACATCGCGGTGTTCGGCGCGACCATCTCGTACGCCCTGATGGCCCTGTCGCACATCGTGCTGCGCCGCCGCGAGCCGGGCCTGGAGCGCCCGTACCGCACACCGGGCGGGGCCGTCACCTCCTCGGTGGCGTTCGTGCTGGCCCTGTCGGCGTTGGTCGCCACCTTCCTGGTGGACAAGGACGCGGCGTTCATCGCGCTGGCCGTCTACGCCGTCGCCCTCGCCTACTTCGCCTTCTACAGCCGCCACCGGCTCGTCGCCTCGGCGCCCGAGGAGGAGTTCGCAGCGCTGGCCGAAGCCGAGGCGGAATTGACCCGCGACTGAAATCCTGACGCTGACCCGGATCCCGCCCACCTGGAGGTAGAACCGTGCCCAGGCCGCTCATCGGCATCACCACCTACGTGGAGGAGTCCACCCGCTACGGCGTGTGGGACCTCGCCACGTCCCTCGTCCCCTCCGGGTACTACGAACTCGTCCAGGCCGCGGGCGGCACCGCCGTCCTGCTGCCCCCGGACGACCCGTCCCGGGCGGGGGAGGTGCTGAGCCGGGTGGACGGCCTGGTCGTCGCGGGCGGACCGGACGTGGACCCGGTCCGCTACGGAGCGGCCCGCGATCCGCGTACGGGCGCCCCCGCGACGGTCCGCGACACGTGGGAGCTCGCGCTGATCGGGGCCGCGCTGGCGTCCGGGGCCCCGCTGCTCGGCATCTGCCGGGGCATGCAGGCGCTGAACGTGGCCCTGGGCGGCACGCTGATCCAGCACATCGACGGCCACGTGCACACCCCGGGCGTCACGTCCTGGCACCCGGTCCGCCCGGTCGCCGGCACCCGCTACGCGGCGCTGGTCCCGCAGGAGGCGGAGGTCCCGACCTACCACCACCAGGCGGTGGACCGCCTCGGCGAGGGGCTGGTCGTCTCGGCGCACGCGCTGGACGGCACGGTCGAGGCCATCGAACTCGCCGACCCGGACCGCTGGGTGGTGGGCGTCCAGTGGCACCCGGAGCGCGACAAGGACACCCGCGTGATGGCGGCCCTGATCGACGCGGCGACGGAGTTCAGCCTCACCACCTCCGCCCCGGCCCTGGCCCCGGCGGCACTCTGACCCCGGGCGGGCTCCGCGCTGGCGGCCACCGGCCGATCCGGCGGGGCCCGTTGCGTGCCCCGGTGCCTGACCGGTGCGGGCCCGGTGCTTCTCCCGTGCGGGCCCCGCACGGGCAGCCGCCGGACGCGGGCCGCTCAGGCCGGGCGGCGGGTCAGCGACAGCAGGTCGCGGGCCGGGCCGGCCGGGCGGGCGCCCGTCGGCCACACGGCCCGCAGGGCCCGCGCCAGCCCGGTCCCGGCCACCGGTACCTCCACCAGCCGCCGCGACCCCAGCTCGTCCCCCACCGCCAGTTCCGACAGCACGCACGGGCCCGCCCCGCTCAGCGCCGCCGACTTCACCGCGGTGGTGGACGCCAGCTCCAGCAGCGGCTGCGCCAGCCCCCCGGACGCGGCCAGCGCCGCGTCCAGGACCTGCCGCGTCCCCGACCCCCGCTCGCGCAGGATCAGCGGGGTCGCCGCCACCTCCGCGGCCTCCACCCCGCGCGAGCGCCGCGCCCACGGGTGCCCGGGCGCCACCGCCACCACGAGCCGGTCCTGCGCGATGACCACCGAGTCCAGGCCCTCCGGCACGGACAGGCCCTCCACGAACCCGAGGTCCGCCTCGTGCGCGAGGACCAGCTCGGCCACGAGCGCCGAGTTCCCCGCGTGCAGCGACACCGCCGTCCCCGGCCGCTGCCCCCGCAGCGCGATCAGCCAACCGGGCAGCAGGTACTCCGCGATCGTCATGCTGGCCGCGACCCGCAGCCGCGAATCACGCCGCCCCCGCAGCGCCTGCGCGCCCACGTCGAAGGCCTCGGCCGCCTCCACCACCCGCCGCGCCCAGTCCGTGACCAGCGCGCCCTCCGCCGTCAGCGTCGACCCGCGCGGCGAACGGTCCACCAGCGCCACCCCGAGCCGGGTCTCCATCGCCCGGATCCGGCTGCTCGCCGCCGGCTGGGTGATGCCCAGCCCCCGGGCCGCCCCGCTCAGGCTGCCGACCCGCGCCACCGCGAGCAGCAGCTCCAGTGCGCCGAGGTCCGGCACCCGGTGCGCCAGAGGCACCATTTCCTCGTTACCCATAAACACAGTTTATGCCGCCATACGAAACCGCCCCCTGGCCCCGCCGGCCCCCGGACCGGAGGCTGGGCCCATGGCCACCACCAGCGTGCTACCCCGCACCACCCCCGCACCCGCGCCCCGTGCCCACAAGGCCCCCGCGCTCCGCCACCTCGGCCCCAACTGGTACGCCTGCGTCATGGGCACGGCGATCGTCGCCACCGCGGGCGCCACCCTCCCCTACCAGCTCCCCGGCCAGCGCGTGGCCTGCCAGCTCGTCTGGGTGCTGTCCGCCGTGGCACTCGCCGTCCTGCTCGCCGCCCGCGCCGGGCACTGGCTCCACCACCGCGACCAGGCGCGCAGCCACCTCCTCGACCCCGCCGTGGCCCCGTTCTACGGCTGTCTGGCGATGGCGCTGCTGGCCGTCGGCGCCGGCACCCTGCTCGTCGGCAAGGACCTGATCGGAACCCCGGCGGCCGTCGCCGCCGACACCGTGCTGTACGCCGCCGGGACCGCGGTCGGCCTGCTGATGGCCGTACTGGTCCCCTATCTGATGGTGGTGCGGCACAGGGTCGAGCCGAGCCAGGCCACCCCGGTGTGGCTGCTGCCCCTGGTCTCCCCCATGGTCTCCGCCGCGGTCGGCCCCCTGCTCGTCCCCCACCTGCCCGCCGGCCAGGCCCGCGAGGCGATGCTGCTGGGCTGCTACGCCATGTTCGGCGTGAGCCTGCTGGCCACGCTGCTGATGCTGCCCCTGGTCTTCGGCCGCCTGATCGTCAGCGGCCCGCTGCCCCTGGCGCTGACCCCCACCCTGTTCCTGGTCCTCGGCCCCCTGGGCCAGTCGACCACCGCCGTGAACCAGCTCGCGGACATGGCCCCCCAGTCGATCGGCGCACCCTACGCGCACGCGTTCGGCGCCTTCGCCGTGGTGTACGGGGTGCCGGTGATGGGCTTCGCCCTGCTCTGGCTGGCCCTCGCCGCCGCGATGCTGGTCCGGGCCGCCCGGGCGGGCATGGGCTTCGCGATGACCTGGTGGGCGCTGACCTTCCCCGTCGGCACCTGCGTGACCGGAGCCGCCGGCCTGGCCCGCCACACCGGCCTGACCGCCTTCTCCTGGCTGGCCACCGCCCTGTTCCTCACCCTGCTGACCACCTGGCTAGCCGCCGGCGCCCACACCCTGCGCGGCCTGCTCGCCGGCCGGCTGCTGCCCCGCCAGGTGTCCTGATCACGGGATGCCGACGTGCCGGCCACACTCGTGATCAATCGCGTGATCGATACGGCCGGGCCGCCCTCAGGGCCTGCGCCAGCACCGCCGGAGCCCGCACGAGCGAAGGCCCGTACCACGTCAGATGCCGGCCGCTCACGAGCGCGGCCGGCAGCCACGGGAAGGCATCGGGGCCGTCCCCGGCCGTGAACCGGTACGGCTCGTCCGGCAGGACCACCAGGTCGCAGTCCGCGACGGCCGGGTCCTGCGGCCGGATCCGGGGGTAGCGCTCGGCATGGCCGGCGTAGACGTTGCCCACGCCCAGGCGGGCCAGCACGTCCCCGGCGAAGGTGTCCCGGCCCAGGACCATCCACGGCCGCCGCCACACCGGTACCACCGCGCGCACCGCGGGCAGTGGCTCCACCCGGGCCCACGCCGCCTCGGCGTCGTCCAGCCAGCCCGGCCGCGCCAGCCCCAGCG
The DNA here is from genome assembly GCF_044454045.1 of Streptomyces sp. NPDC051578. Taxonomy (NCBI): domain Bacteria; kingdom Bacillati; phylum Actinomycetota; class Actinomycetes; order Kitasatosporales; family Streptomycetaceae; genus Streptomyces; species Streptomyces sp. NPDC051578. The sequence goes on along the minus strand of NZ_JBITDH010000006.1, from coordinate 191,482 downwards.
CCCCGACCAGCACCCGTTCCAGTTCGGCGAAGGCCTGGGGCAGCGTACGGATCCCGGTGACCAGCACCCGCACCCCGGCGGCCTCCAGTGCGGCGAGGTCCGCGGCCCGGTTCTCCTCCTCGTTGGCGATGACCAGGTCCGGGCGCAGCCCGATGACCGCCGGCACGTCGGGGTTCTTCGTCCCGCCGATCCGTACCGCGTCCCCGAGGTCCTCGGGGTGCGTGCACCAGTCGGTGACCCCGACGAGCCGGCCCGGCGCGCTCACCGCCACCGCCTCGGTCAGCGAGGGCACCAGCGACACGACGCGCCGCACCGCGCTCAGTGCTCCGGCGAAGGCGGCTCGGACGTGGCGTGGATGTGCTCGCCCACCGCCACGACCAAGATCCGCGTGTCCTCGCTCACGGCCCGCCAGCGGTGGCGCACACCGCCGGACAGGAACAGCGCGTCGCCGCTCTCCAGCCGGTACGCCCGCCCCTCGGCCTCCACCTGGCAGGCGCCCGCGACCACGTACATCAGCTCGTCGTTGCGGTGCTGGTACTCGCGGCCCGCGTCCTGGTCCCCGCTGAACTCCAGGGCGTGCAGCTGGTGGTGCCCCCGTACCAGGGGACGCACCCCCGGGGCGGGCGTCAGGCCGGAGTCGTCCCCGGCCCGTACGAGGTCCACCGTGCGCGCGGTGTCGGAGGCGGCCAGCAGTTCGACGGCGGTGGTCTCCAGGGCGTCCGCGACCCGCTCCAGGGAACGCATGCTGGGCCGGGCCCGCTCGTTCTCTATCTGGCTCAGGAAGGGGACGGACAGGCCGCTGCGTGCCGACACGACGGCAAGGGTCAGGTGGAGGGCGCGGCGCCGTTTGCGCACGGCGACGCCCACCCGAAGCGGTTGCTCCTTGGCGTCCTTCTCCTTCTCGTCCTTGCCGTCGGTGCCGATCTTGCCGTCCCTGCCGTCCTTGTCGTTCATGTCGGGGCTGCCCTCCCCTAGGGGGTTTTCCGACGCGGGCCGGGGCCGGCCGGCCCGTGGTCCACTCGTCGCACATCGGTGTGCTGTAAGCACCTTACGCAGCAACCGTCCCCGGATTCGCGTTCACGGCAGGACCGGCCGCCGGCGGCGGCCGGAGGGACCGCTGCGGCATCATCGTCAGCGTGACGACACGACGCCTGATGCTCCTGGACACCGCCTCCCTCTACTTCCGCGCGTACTTCGGCGTGCCGGACTCCGTGAAGGCCCCCGACGGCACGCCCGTCAACGCCGTGCGCGGCCTGCTCGACTTCATCGGGCGACTGGTCCAGGACCACCGCCCGGACGACCTCGTGGCCTGCATGGACGCCGACTGGCGGCCGCAGTGGCGGGTGGAGCTGATCCCGTCCTACAAGGCGCACCGCGTCGCACAGGAGACGCCGGACGGCCCCGACGTGGAGGAGACGCCCGACACGCTGACCCCGCAGGTGCCGATCATCGAGGCGGCGCTGGACGCGTTCGGGATCGCGCGGGTGGGGGTCGCCGGGTACGAGGCGGACGACGTGATCGGCACGCTCACGGGCCGCGCCACGGGCCCGGTGGACATCGTCACGGGCGACCGGGACCTGTACCAGCTCATCGACGACGAGAAGCAGCGGCGCGTGCTGTACCCGCTCAAGGGCGTGGGCTCGCTCCAGCTGACGGACGAGGCGTGGCTGCGGGAGAAGTACGGGGTGGACGGCCCCGGCTACGCGGACCTGGCGCTGCTGCGCGGCGACCCGAGCGACGGCCTGCCGGGGGTCCCCGGGATCGGTGAGAAGACGGCGGCCAAGCTGCTGGACGCGTTCGGCGGCCTGCCGGGCATCATCGCGGCGATCGACGACCCGAAGTCGAAGCTGACCCCCACCCAGCGCAGGCGGCTGGACGAATCGCGGCCGTACCTGGCGGTGGCCCCGAAGGTCGTCAAGGTCGCCTCGGACGTCCCGCTGCCCGCCTTCGACCCGGCGCTCCCGACGGCGCCGGCCCAGCCGGAAATGGTCGAGGCGCTCGCCCGCCGGTGGGGTCTGGGCGGAGCCGTGACCCGACTGGTCAGCGCGCTCCACCGATGAGATGCTAACTTAGGGGAACCTAAGTTTCTGGGGAGTCAGGGGAGACGCCGTGGCAGAAGGACGCGCCCGCATGGTCGGCACCGCCGTCGTCGTACACACGGAGCGGCTGACGCCGCACATGGTCCGGCTGGTGCTGGGCGGTGAGGGGCTGAACGGATTCGGCGCGGGCGAGTTCACCGACCACTACGTGAAACTCCTCTTCGCCCCCGAGGGCGTCACCTACGCCTCACCCTGGGACCTGGAGCGGATCCGTGCCGAGCACCCGCGCGAGGAATGGCCGCGCCAGCGCGCGTACACCGTCCGCAACTGGGACCCGGTGCACGGGGAGCTGACCCTCGACTTCGTCGTGCACGGCGACGAGGGCCTGGCCGGGCCCTGGGCGGCCTCCGTCCAGCCGGGCGAGGAGGTACGTTTCCTCGGTCCCGGCGGCGCGTACGCCCCGATGCCGACGGCGGGCTGGCACCTGCTGGCGGGCGACGAGAGCGCGCTGCCGGCGATCGGCGCGGCGATGGAGCGGATGCCGGCCGGCGCGGTGGTGCACGCGTTCGTGGAGATCGACGGCCCCGCCGACGAGCAGAAGATCACCACCCCGGACGGTGTCGTCCCGGTCTGGCTCCACCGCGGCGACCGCCCGATCGGCGAGGCGCTGGTGGAGGCGGTGTCGGCGCTGCAGTTCCCCTCCCGCGACGTCCACGCCTTCGTCCACGGCGAGGCGGGCTTCGTGAAAGACCTCCGCCACCACCTGCGGGTGACCCGCGGCATCCCCCGCGAACGCCTCTCCATCTCGGGCTACTGGCGTCTGGGCCAGACGGACGAGGCCTGGCGCGCGAGCAAGCGCGACTGGAACGCCAAGGTCGAAGCCGAACAGGAACCCGCCGCTGCCGCCTGACGCACACCCGCACGCCGCCTGACCCCCCGGGCCACCCCGCCAACCGCTTGAGGCGCGGGGCCGAAGCGCGGAACCCCGATCCAGCGCCGCCAACCGCCTCAGGCGCGGGGCCGGGGCGGGGGCCGGGGCGGGGCGGCTCTTCGGCCGCCCGGGGCCGCACGGGCAGGGCCTACGCTGGACCCCGATGAGACGCAGATCCCACATCCCGCCCGCCCCCCTGCCCCAGCGGGCCGGCATCGACCCGGTCCGCCTGCGGCTACCCCCCGACCCGGAGGGGCTGTGGCCGGACCTCGGCTCCTACCTCGCCGCCCGCTACGCCGGCACCCGCGGCGCCGAGTCCATGGCGCGGCTGCTGGAGTCGGGCCGGGTGCTGGGCCCCGGCGGGCGCGTCCTGCGCCCCGGGGACCCCTACGAGCCCGGCGCCTTCCTGTGGTTCCACCGGGACATGCCGCCCGAGCCCGTCGTGCCGTTCCCGATCCGAGTCGTCTACCGCGACGAGCACCTCCTGGTCGTGGACAAGCCGCACTTCCTGGCGACGACGCCACGCGGCACCCACGTCTTCCAGACCGCCCTGGCGCGGCTTCGCACCGAGCTGGACCTGCCCGTCCTCAGCCCGGCGCACCGCCTCGACCGGCTGACCGCCGGACTGGTGATGTTCAGCGTCCGCCCCGAGGACCGGGGCGCCTACCAGTCGCTGTTCGAGCAGCGCGAGGTGTTCAAGGAGTACGAGGCCGTCGCACGCCACGATCCGCGGGTTCGCCTCCCGCGCACGGTGCGCAGCCACATCCAGAAGGTCCGCGGCGAGATGGCGGCGTTCGAGGTTCCCGGCGCCGAACCCAATGCGGAGAGCGTCGTCGAACTCCTCGCCGCCCGCGGCGGCCTGGGCCGCTACCGGCTGACGCCGCACACCGGGCGCACCCACCAGCTGCGGGTGCACATGAACGCCCTGGGCCTGCCGATCCTCGGCGACCCGGTCTACCCGGTGGTCGCCGCGGCAGCGGATCCGGCGGACTACCGGCGTCCGCTCCAACTGCTGGCCCGGCGGCTCGCGTTCACCGACCCGCTGACCGGCATCGCCCACAGCCTGGAGAGCGGTCTGACCCTGCAGGCCTGGGACGACCTGCCCGGCTGGGAGGCCGGCTCGTGAACCCGGCCGGTCTCAGGGGCCGGGCGGCTTCTCCCTGATCCCCGCGACCCGCAACGCCGCGTCCGCGGCCGCTTCCGCGAAGGCCGCGACCGGCCGCGCCGGGTCGGAGCGGTGGACGAGCATGACCCCCTCGATGAGGCCGAAGACGAGGTCGTTGCGCAGGGCCAGCCCGGCCCGGTCACCCGCCAGTTCCGCCCCGACGGAGGTGGCCCGCAGCAACTCCCGGTAGGCGTCCCGCAGTTCCCCGCGCATCCGGTGGAACCGGGCGAATCGGGCCCCACCCACCTCCGGCAACAGGTAGAGCGCGCCCAGGTTGTACGGTCCCCCGCACAGCAGCAGCACGTCGGAGCGGCACAGCTCCCACAGCCGCCGCGCGGCGGGCAGTGCCGTATCGGCCAGCAGCCGACGGGCCAGCGCCAGCGAGGGCGCCACCGTGGACTCCAGGAGTTCGGCGAGGAGTTCCTCCTTGCCGCCGAAGTAGTGGTACATCGTCGCCTGGCGCATTCCGGCCCGTTCGGCGACGGTCCGCGTGGTGGTCGCCGCGTAGCCCCGTACCGTGAACAGCTCGGCCGCAGCGCACAGGAGTTCCTCGCGCGGCGGCCGGCCGCTGTGCCGTCTGTGCTGATCGGCGCGTGGCCGACCGACCCGTCTCGGCCCTTCGTCCGTTCCCCCACTCATGTTTCGATCGTCGCACAGGACACGCTCGATCGATCATGGCAAGAGATGAGATCCGGCCTTCCCACCTCTCGGAGGAAGACCCAAATCCGCTTAGCCGACGGAGCTGTAGGCCACAACACCCCGAAGCAGAGCGTCCACGGCCTTACGGGCATTTCGCGCCACCGTGCTGCCGCCCTGCGAGGACGGCGGGGCGGAGGACGAAGGCGCCGCCGCCGCGATCTGCCCGAGCACGTCGATGACCTGCTTGCACCAGCGCACGAAGTCACCGGCGGGCATCTCCGCTTCGCGCAGCACCTCGTCCAGGCTCTTGTCGGACGCCCACTGGTAGGCGGCCCACGCGAAGCCGAGGTCCGGCTCGCGCTGGCCCACGCCCTCCGCCTGGTTGATGCGGTGCTCCTCCTCCAGCGCGTCGAGCCGGCCCCAGATGCGGACCATCTCGCCGAGCGCCGCCTTCGCCGCGCCGCCCGGCACCTTGGGCGCCACCGCGTCGTCGGACTGGCGGGCCTCGAACACCAGCGCCGAGACGCAGGCGGCCAGTTCGGCCGGGTTAAGCCCCTCCCAGACGCCCTCGCGCAGGCACTCGGACGCCAGCAGGTCCAGCTCCCCGTAGAGCCGGGCGAGCCGCTTGCCGTGCACGGTGACCTCGTCCTCGCGCAGGTAGTCCAGCTCGGTCAGCAGCGCGTGGATCCGGTCGAAGGTGCGGGCGATGGTGTTCGTGCGTCCCTCGATGCGCCGTTCCAGCTGCACGGTGTCCCGCTTGAGCCGGTGGTAGCGCTCCGCCCAGCGGGCGTGGTCCTCGCGCTCGTCGCAGCCGTGGCAGGGGTGCGCCCGCAGTTCGGCGCGCAGCCGGGCGATCTCGCGGTCGTCGGCCGCCGCGGCCCGCCCGCGCCCCCGCCGTTCGGGGACTATGTGCCCGGCCTTGGCCCGCAGCGCGGAAGCCAGGTCCCGACGGGACTGCGGGGACCGTGGGTTGAAGGTCTTCGGGATCCGCATCCGGTCGATGGCCTCCACCGGGACCGGGAAGTCGATCGCGCCGAGCCGCTTGACCTGCCGCTCCACGGTGAGCACCAAGGGCCGCGGCCCCTCGGTGTACTCGTACCCGCGGTGGCCGTTGGACCGCCCGGCCGGCATGCCCGGGTCCAGGACGAGCGCGAGCCCGGCGAACTTGCCGGTCGGCACGTGGATGACGTCGCCCGGCTTGAGCTTCTCCAGCGAGCCGGCCGCCTGCACCCGGCGCTGGGCCGCGCCCTGCTTGGCGAGCTCCGTCTCGCGGTCCTTGAGGTCGCGGCGCAGCCGCGCGTACTCCTCGAAGTTCCCGAGGTGGCAGGTCATGCCCTCCCGGTAGCCGTCCAGGCCCTCCTCATTGCGCTGCACCTGCCGGGAGATGCCGACGACCGAGCGGTCCGCCTGGAACTGGGCGAAGGAGGTCTCCAGCAGCTCGCGCGAGCGGTGCCGCCCGAACTGCTGCACCAGGTTCACGGCCATGTTGTACGAGGGCTTGAAGCTGGAGCGCAGCGGGTACGTGCGGGTGCCGGCGAGCCCGGCGAGCGCCACCGGGTCCATGCCGCGCTGCCACAGCACCACCGCGTGGCCCTCGACGTCGATGCCGCGCCGCCCGGCCCGGCCGGTGAGCTGCGTGTACTCGCCGGGGGTGATGTCGGCGTGCTGCTCGCCGTTCCACTTGACCAGCTTCTCCAGGATCACCGTGCGCGCGGGCATGTTGATGCCGAGCGCGAGGGTCTCGGTGGCAAAGACGGCCTTGACCAGGCCGCGGACGAAGAGTTCCTCCACGACCTCCTTGAAGGTCGGCAGCATGCCGGCGTGGTGCGCGGCGATGCCCCGCTCCAGCCCTTCGAGCCATTCGTAGTACCCGAGGACGTGCAGGTCCTCGGTGGGGATGGTGGAGGTGCGCTCCTCGACGATCTCCCGGACCCGCAGGCGGGCGCTGTCGTCGTTGAGCCGCAGCCCCGCGTACAGACACTGCTGGACGGCGGCCTCGCATCCGGCCCTGCTGAAGATGAAGTTGATGGCGGGGAGCAGGTCCTCGTTGTCGAGGCGGGCGATGACCTCGGGCCGGCTCGGGGTCCAGATCCGGCCGCGGGCACGCCGCTCACGCTCGCGGTCGGCTTCGCGGACCATCTTGCCGCGCCGCCGGTCCTTCGGGCTGTACGTGCGGCTGTTCTCCTCCCGCGCCATGCGCAGCAGGTCGGGGTTGACCTCGCGGCGGGCGGAGCCGCGGCCGCCGTGGTCGGACTCCTCTTCGAAGAGGTCGTAGACCTTGCGGCCGGCCATGACGTGCTGCCACAGCGGTACGGGCCGCTCCTCGGAGACGATCACCTCGGTGTCGCCGCGCACGGTGTCGAGCCAGTCGCCGAACTCCTCGGCGTTGGAGACGGTGGCGGAGAGCGAGACGAGGGTCACCGACTCCGGGAGGTGGATGATCACTTCCTCCCAGACGGCTCCGCGGAACCGGTCGGAGAGGTAGTGCACCTCGTCCATGACCACGTAGCCGAGGCCGAGCAGCGACTGGGAGCCCGCGTAGAGCATGTTGCGGAGCACCTCGGTGGTCATCACGACCACCGGCGCCTCGGAGTTGACGCTGTTGTCGCCGGTCAGCAGGCCGACCTTCTCGGCGCCGTAGCGCCTGACGAGGTCGGCGTACTTCTGGTTGGACAGCGCCTTGATCGGCGTGGTGTAAAAGCACTTGCGGCCCTGCCGCAGCGCGAGGTGCACGGCGAATTCACCGACGATCGTCTTGCCCGACCCGGTGGGGGCGGCGACCAGGACGCCCTTGCCCGCCTCCAGGGCCCGGCAGGCCTCGACCTGGTACGGATCCAGGCCGAATTCGTACATCTCGCGGAAGGGAGCCAGGGCGGTGGCCTCTTCGGCGGCGCGGATCCGGGCAGCGGCGTACCGCTGCGCGGGTGAGAGTTCTTCGGTCATCTTGTCTTCGAGCCTACCCGCCGCCTGTGACAACAGTCGGATCTTTAACGGGAGCCCGGTGACCGGCCCGGCGACCGGCCCGATGACCGTCCCGACGGGCGCCCCGGCTCCCGGGCCCGGGGGCCCGGGAGCCGTCAGGTCGCGTCGTCGTATCCGTTGATCCGCTCGCGCCCGCCGTCGTCCTGCCCGGGCAGGGCCGAGGGGGCAGGGGCCGCCTCCACCGCGCCGATGGGCGCGGGCGTCAGGTCCAGCACGGAGGCCTCGTCGTCGTCCAGGCCCGCGTCGGGGTTGCGGCGCTTGCGCCTGCGGTCGTTGACCAGGCAGAGGGCCAGGGCGAGGAAGTACAGGGCGATGATCGGGGCGGCCAGCGACATCATGGTGAGCGGGTCGCCGGTGGGCGTCGCGAACGCCGCGAAGATCGTGATGCCGAGCACCATGATCCGCCACCAGCTCGCCAGCCGCTTCGCGGTCAGCACGCCGGTGAAGTTCAGCAGGATCAGCAGCAGCGGCAGCTCGAAGGCGAGGCCGAACACCACGACCATGCGCGTGACCAGGTCGAGGTAGTCGTCGACCGGCAGCAGGTTGCGCGCGTTGTCCGGGGTGAACTCCAGCAGGATCATCGCGGTCTGCGGGAGGATCTTGTACGCGAGGACGGCGCCGGCGGCGAACAGCGGCGCTCCGGCCGCGACGAAACCGACGGCGTACTTCTTCTCGTGGCTGTGCAGACCCGGGGCGACGAACGCCCACAGCTGGTAGAGCCACACCGGCGCGGAGAGCACCACACCGGCGGTGAGCGAGACCTTGAGGGCGATCGAGAACGGCGCGATGAGACCGTTCACGGTCATGTCGGCGCAGGGACGGCCGTTGCGCTGCGAGACCACCCCGTTGGTGCAGCCCACGGAGTCCAGCATCGGCTTGAGCATGAAGTCGATGAGGTCCTTGTAGAAGAAGGCCGCCACCACGGTGATCACGAGGATCGCCAGGACCGACTTCATCAGGCGGTTTCTCAGCTCACGCAGGTGCTCGACAAGGGGCATCCGCCCTTCGGCGTCCTTGTGCGCTTGACCCTGCTTGCGGGCAGACTTGAGCAACCCACGTCCCTTGTCTCGTTGCAGATGACTGGCGTGACCGGTGAGGCCGCGGGCCGTCAGCCCTGGGTGGTGCGGTTCGGCTCGCCCACGGGACGGGCGCTGGTGACGTCACCCGGCGAGGCCTGGATGGTGCGCGGAGCGGCCTGCTGCTGCGGGGCCGGCTCGGCGACGGGGGCCGCGACGGCTTCCTCTGCCTGGCCGTCCTGCTTCATCGCCTTCGCCTCGCTCTTGAGGATGCGGGCCGACTTGCCGAGGGAGCGCGCCATGTCGGGGAGCTTCTTGGCACCGAACAGCAGGAAGATCACGGCGATGATCAGGAGGATCTCAAGAGGCTTCAGATTGCCGATCATGGGCTGACTTCCTTCTCACCGAAACGGCTGGTTGGGGTGGCGGGCGGGCCGGGACGAAGATCCCGCCACCGCTCCTGCATGGATCGTAACCCCCAGGGGTTAACGCCCGGCAATGACCCGGGGTCATCCCGGCCCCGAGGGGGGTGGGCGGACCCGGGTCCGGTGCGGGGATGGTACGACCCCGTACGCCAGGTTTCTACGAGGGTACGCCTACCGGCTCGCGGCCCTGCCGGCCCGGGCGAGGTCCGAGGCGGCCCGTTCCAGGTCGCCCGCGGCCTCGGTGACCCGGCGGCTGGCCTCGGCGACCTGCGCCGACAGCCGCCGCACCTCCAGGAAGACCCGTACGGCCGGCACGGCCAGCACGACGAGACCGAGGAAACCCAGGGCAATTGCGAGCATCGGCCACAGCATGGGAGGAGCCTAGCGCCGGCGCCGCCTCACACGCTGCGCAGGGTGCTCACCCCGCCGCCCGTCAGCAGCTCCACGATCCTTTCCCCGGCGGGCTTGCGCACCTGCGCCCCGCACTGGGGGCAGGTGAACGAGTAGAACGTGCTGCGGCGGCTGCCGCCGATCGCCAGGCGCAGCGCCCCCGCCGCGAGCTCGAAACGCCCCCGGCACTGCGGGCACCCCGCCTTGAAGGTGACCGGACCGCCCCCCGGTGTTGACGGCATCGCTCCCCCTAGCCCTGTTCCCCGTATCCCGCGAGTGCCGCTCGTGCGGCGCTGCACGCGCTCTCCGCGAGCTCCGGAGGCGACACGATCCGCCCCTCACGGCCCAGCCGCAGCGCGAGCCGGCGCAGCGAGGCCGGATCGGGGCTGCGCAGGGTGATCCGCAGGCCGCCCCCGGCCAGTTCCTCGGCGCTGTCGTGGGGGTAGTACTCGGCGACCCAGCGCCCGCCGGGACCGACCTCGACCACGACCTCCGGGTCCTCCGCGGCCGGCTGGACCAGCCCCTCGGACAGGTCGCGCGGCTCGATCGCGGGCGGCTCGGCCCGCTCGTCCAGCAGCCGGATCTCGGCGACCCGGTCCAGGCGGAAGGTGCGCCGGGCCTCGGAGAGGTGGCACCACCCCTCCATGTAGGTGTGCCCCACCGCGAACAGCCTGATCGGGTCGACCTTCCGTTCGGTCAGCTCGTCCCGCGCGGGCGAGTAGTAGCGCAGCCACAACCGCCGGCGCTCCGCGATGGCCCGGTCGACGTCCGCGAAGACCCCGCCTTCGGACTCGAACGTGACCGACAGGCGGGAGCTGGCCCCCGCCGCCTCGCCCGCGGCCGCCTCCAGCTTCGCGGTGGCCCGCAGCAGCGCGTCCCGGTCGCTCTCGCGCAGCCCGGGCAGGGTCGCCACCGCGCGCGCGGCGACCAGCAGTGCGGTCGCCTCGTCGGCGGCCAGCCGCAGCGGCTCCGCCGTCGACTCCCCCGAGGCGTCGGGGTTGCGCCACCAGATGCGCTCCCCGTCGGTGTCGATGTCGAGCAGGTCCCCGCCCCGGAAGCTCGTCCCGCACATGGGCAGCACGTCGAGGTCCGAGATCAGCTCGTCCTCGGTGATCCCGAAGGCGCGCGCGACGTCGGCGACGTGCGCCCCGGGGCGTTCGCGCAGATACGTCACCAAGGACAGCATCCGGCGGGTCTGGTCAATGGCGTTCGCAGCCATGCTGGTACGTCTCCCCCTCAGGGCGTGCGTTCATGACATCCGAGCGGTACGGAATTCCCCGGGCGCCGCTCCCCGCCGCGGCCGGGTCAGCCGAGTGCGACAGCGCGCAGCCGGTCCACCACGTCCGCCCGCAGGTCGGCGGGCTCCACGACGACCACGTCCGGGCCGAACTCCACCAGCCAGGCGTCCAGGCCGTGCCCGTACGGGATCTCCAGCTCGTCCCAGCCGTCGCCGCCCTCCTTGACGGAGGTGGCCTTGGCGCGCAGCGGGTACCCGGCCCCGGCCCGCAGCCGGATCCGCGCGGTGCGGTCCGCGCTCTCCCCGGCCCAGCTCGCCACGGTCTCGCGCACCGTCACCACGTCCGGCACCGGCGCCGTGTACTTCCCGGCCCGCGAGCGGACCTTCCCGGTGATCCTCGACAGCCGGAACACGCGCTCCGCCCCGCGGTCGCGGTCGAAGCCCGCCAGGTACCAGTGGCCGCGCCAGCACTCCAGTGCCCACGGCTCGACCTGCCGGGTCTCGGGGTGCGCGGCGGTGGACTTGCGGTAGTCGAACACCACCGGCCGCCGGTCCCGGCAGGCCAGCATCAGCGGCTCGAAGGCCGCTTCGTGGACCGGGATGCGCGGCTCGATGGCGCTGTGCTGGCCCTCGTACGGATCGCCGGCCTCCGGCATCCCGCCCGCCCGCAGTTTCTGCAGCGCCCCGCTCGCGGCACCCGCCAGCCGGGCCTGCTGCCACACCTTCGCCGCCAGCCCCAGGGCCGCGGCCTCCTCGGCGTCCAGGGAGACGGGCGGCAGCCGGTTGCTGTCCCGGCGGGCCAGATAGCCGGTCTCGCCCTCCAGGTTCTCCACCGTCTCGATCACCAGGCCGAGTTCCCGCAGGTCGTCCTTGTCCCGCTCGAACATGCGGTTGAAGGACTCGTCGTTCCCCGCCTCCAGATACGCCTCGATGGAACCCCGCAGCTCACGCTTGCTCAGCGGCCTGCGGGTCCCCAGCAGGCACAGCGCCAGGTTCATCAGCCGCTCGGCCTTGGCAATCGCCATCGACGCCCTTCCGCCCTTCCCGACGTACACCCGCCGGCGTACACACCCGTGACCGTTGACCGTACCGCCCCGGGGGTCCCCGGCAAAAGCGAGGGCCCCCGCCTCACGGCAGGGGCCCCGACGGTGTGACGGCGCGGTCGCTCAGGCGGCCATCAGGTCACACACGAAGATCAGCGTCTCGCCCGGGGCGATCACGCCGCCGCCCGCGCCACGGTCACCGTACGCGAGGTGCGCCGGGATCGTGATCTTGCGGCGGCCGCCGACCTTCATGCCCTGGACGCCCTGGTCCCAGCCCTTGATGACCTGGCCGACACCCAGCTGGAACTCCAGCGCGCTGCCGCGGTTCCAGGAGGCGTCGAACTCCTCGCCGGTCGAGAAAGCCACACCCACGTAGTGGACCTTGACGAACGCGCCGGCCTTGGCCTCGGCGCCGTCGCCCACCCAGATGTCCTCGACCACGAGGTCGGTCGGGGCGGGGCCCTCGGGGAAGTCGATCTCGGGCTTTTCGAGCTTGTCGCTCACGGAACTGCTCCTCATACGAACCAACAGGGGGCGCCCCCGGCCGGGGCCGGGGAAGCCGGAACCAGTCTTACATCACCGACAGGATGTCCAGGCTGAACACCAGCGTCGAATTCGCCGGGATCGTCCCCTGCTCCTTGTCACCGAACGCCTGGTCCGGCGGGATCACCAGCAGGATCCTGCTGCCGGCCTTCTTGCCCAGGATGCCGTCCTTGAGACCCTTGACCGACAGGTCGGACATCGGCCACGGCACCACCGAGTCGGTGGCGTACGTGCTCTCGAAGGTCTTGTCGTCCTTCCACGTCTTCCCGTTGAACTTCACCACGACCGTGTCGGTGTCCTTCACGACCGGGCCGTCGCCCTCCAGGACGTAGTTCGAGACCAGCTTCGTGGGCTCGGCGGTGTCCTTCGGGATGGTCACGGACACTTCCTTGCCGTCCGTGTTCGTCCCGATCTTCGGCAGGTCCTTGTTGTCCTGCGCGACTTCCTTGCCCGTCGCCGAGGCCGGTACGGTCGTCCCCTTGACGATGTCCACCACGAACACGAGCGTCGCGTTCGGCTTGATCTTCTCGCCCGAACCCTGCGCGCCGTAACCGAGGTCCGGCGGGATCACCAGCTCGACCCGGCTGCCGACCTTCTGGCCCTGCAGACCCTGGTCCCAGCCCTTGATGACCTGGCCGGCGCCAAGGGTGACGTCGAACGTCTTGCCCTTGCTGAAGCTCTCGTCGAAGGGCTCCTTGCCGTCCCACACCTGGCCGTAGTAATTGACCTGGGCGATGTCCTTGGCCTTGAGCGCCGGGCCCTTGCCCTCGCTGATGACCTCCACCTTCAATTGCTTCGGCGGGTCACCCTTCCCCTTCGACAGGGTCGGCTTCTCCCCGAACTTGGCGCCCTTCGTGATCGCGGGCACCCCGTTCTTCATCTGGGCGGAGTCGGAGCCGCTGTCGTCACCGCAGGCTGCCGTCGTCAGCAGCAGAAGGGGTACGACCAGCAGGCCGGCAAGTCGGCGCACGTGTTCCTCAGATCTCAGACGGCAACGCGGTCGCCCGCCACTCTAAGGCGTGGACAGGGCCCCGTACGAGATACGTACGGGGCCCCGGCCAAGATCAGTGAGATGTCACACTTTGCCGCCGTCCACCGGCCCTACATTCCGGCGATCAGCTTCTCCACCCGGTCGTCCACCGACCGGAACGGGTCCTTGCACAGCACCGTCCGCTGCGCCTGGTCGTTCAGCTTGAGGTGCACCCAGTCGACGGTGAAGTCCCTGCGCTGCTCCTGCGCCCGGCGGATGAAGTCGCCGCGCAGCCGCGCCCTCGTCGTCTGCGGAGGCACCGACTTGCCCTCGAAGATCTTGAGGTCGTTGCAGATCCGGGCCGCCTGCCCCTTGCGCTCCAGCAGGTAGTACAGCCCGCGCCGGCGGTGGATGTCGTGGTAGGCGAGATCTATCTGGGCGACCCGCGGGTTCGACATCGTCATGTTGTGCTTGCCCCGGTACCGCTCGATGAGCTGGTACTTCATGACCCAGTCGATCTCGGTCCCGATCCGGTCCAGGTCCTCCGCCTCGATCGCGTCGAGGGTGCGGCCCCACAGCTCCAGCACCTGCTCCACGACGCCCGTCCGGATGCCCCGCCGCTCCGCGAAGTCCAGCGCCTTGTCGTAGTACTCCCGCTGGATCTCCAGCGCCGAGGCCTCGCGCCCGCTGGCCAGGCGCACCTTGCGCTGACCGGTGATGTCGTGGCTGACCTCGCGGATCGCCCGGATCGGGTTCTCCAAGGTCAGGTCCCGCATCACGGTCCCCGCCTCGATCATCCGCAGCACCAGGTCCGTGGCACCCACCTTGAGCAGCATGGTCGTCTCGGACATGTTCGAGTCCCCGACGATCACGTGCAGCCGGCGGTAGCGCTCCGCGTCCGCGTGCGGCTCGTCGCGCGTGTTGATGATCGGCCGGGACCGGGTCGTGGCCGAGCTGACACCCTCCCAGATGTGCTCGGCGCGCTGGCTCACGCAGTACACCGCGCCCCGGGGCGTCTGCAGCACCTTGCCCGCACCGCAGATCAGCTGGCGCGTGACGAGGAACGGAATGAGGATGTCCGCCAGACGGGAGAATTCACCGTGCCGCGCCACGAGGTAGTTCTCGTGGCAGCCGTACGAATTGCCCGCCGAGTCGGTGTTGTTCTTGAAGAGGTAGACGTCGCCCGCGATCCCCTCCTCGTGCAGGCGGCGTTCGGCATCGACGAGCAGGCCTTCGAGAATGCGCTCGCCGGCCTTGTCGTGGGTGACCAGCTCGGTCAGGTTGTCGCATTCGGGAGTTGCATATTCCGGATGCGAACCCACGTCGAGGTAGAGGCGGGCGCCGTTCCGCAGGAAGACATTGCTGCTGCGGCCCCATGACACAACACGGCGGAAGAGGTAGCGCGCCACTTCGTCAGGTGACAGTCGGCGCTGTCCCCTGAACGTGCACGTGACGCCGTACTCGTTCTCCAGCCCGAAAATGCGGCGGTCCATGACTGAACATTACGCCTTCTGCCCTGTTCTGAAACCGGGTTCGAGACCGGGGTTCCGATCAGTTTCCCGCGAGGGGCCCCGACACGCCGTCCGCGTGGGCCGCCCCGGCCTGCCCCGGCACCTCGGCCTCACCCTCCGCGGCGGACCCCGCCACCGCCCGGCTGCGCCCGTCGGAGGCCAGCACCCGCTGAGTGGCCATCAGCACCAGCAGCGCCGCGCCACCCGCCACGCTCGCCACACCGAAACCGGCCGCCGTTCCCCCCAGTTCCACCGCCGGACCGGCCGCCGCCGTCCCGATCGCCGCCCCCACGCCGAAGAACGTGACCAGCCACGAGAACGCCTCCGTCACCGTCCCCGCCGGGGCGTGCCGGTCCACCACGATGAACGCGCAGGCGATCGCCGGGGCCAGGAACACTCCCGCCAGCGCCGTCAGCGCCGTCATCGCCACCGCCCCCGGCACCAGCATCAGCGGCAGGTAACACGCCGCCAGCAGCGCCACCAGCAGCCGCAGCCGCCGCTCCGGCGCCCCGGGCCACTGCCGGGCCCCGTACAGCACCCCGCCGACCAGCGCGCCCAGCCCCAGGGCCGCCATCAGCCAGCCGTACACCGCCTGGCCCCCATGACCGTCCGCGTACGCCACGCCCGCCACCGTGATCGACCCCAGCGCCGTGCCCACGAAGAAGAACGCCCCGAGCAGCGCGAGCAGCCCGCGCGAGCGCAGGGCCCCGAGCCAGTGCGCCTCACGCGGCGCCGAACGCCACTCCCGCGAAGGCCGCGAGACCACCACCGACAGGGCCCCCAGCACACCGATCGCGTTCAGCAGCAACAGGGCCGCCGCCGGGTCCCACAGGGACACGAACAGCGTCACCAGCAGCGGACCGACCGTGAACATGACCTCCTGCGCCACCGCGTCCATCGCATAGGCGGTGTGGACGCGTTCCTCCTTGCCGCCCAGCACCGACGGCCAGAGCGCCCGCAGGCCGCCCTCCAGCGGCGGCGTGAACAACCCCGCCACCACGACCGCCGCGTACGCCGCGGCCACCGAACCGGTGCCCGCGAGCGCCAGCCACACCATTCCCAGCGCCGACACCAGCGCCGCCGGCAACTGCACCCGCGGCTGCCCGTACAGGTCCACGGCCCGGCCCAGCAACGGCTGCCCCACCGCGTTCGCCACCCCGTACACGGCCGCCAGCGCCCCCGCCAGGCTGTAGCTGCCCCCTTCCGCCCGGGTCAGCAACACGATCGCGATCGGCGCCGTCGCGTTCGGCAACCGTCCTATGAGCGTCCCCACCAGCAGCCTCGCGGCGTGCCGGGTCCTGAGCAGCTCCGCGTAACCCGCGGCCATGTCCGCCCCTTCCTGCCCGGATCAAGCCGGAGTAATACGTATAACGTGACCCGCCATACGTACCATGGCCACAACCCGCCAGTCCACACGGCCAGCCCCCTTCCTCGCCCCACACCCCCCGTGACCTCGCCAAACAGGAGCCCCGCGTGACGAGACCCACCAGCCGGGACGTCGCCAACGCCGCCGGGGTCTCCCAGGCCACCGTCTCCCTCGTCCTCGGCGACAAATGGCGCGGTCGCGTCTCCGAACGCACCGCCGCCCTCGTCCGCGAGGCCGCCGCCCGCATCGGCTACCGCCCCAACCTCGCCGCCCGGAACCTCCGCCTCGGCAGCACCCGCACCGCGCTCCTCGTCGTCCCCGCCCTCACCAACGAATTCTTCGCCCGGGTCTACACCGGCGCCGCCCAGGTCGCCGCCGAACACGGCTTCGGCGTCGTCCTCTACCCCTCCCCTGACGGCACCGGCCCCGCCCGCAACCCCTTCGCCTCCGCCCGCGCCGCCCTCGACGGGGTCATCGCCTCCTCCATGGCCGCCGACGCCCTCGACGCCATCGGCGGCAACGGCCTCCCCCTCGTCATGCTCGACAGCGACCCCGCCTCCGGCACCGCCGCCGCCCACGTCAACCTCGCCATGGCGGACGGCATGCGCCAGACCGCCGAACACCTGCTCACGCACGGCCACCGCCGCTTCCTCCACCTCGCCTCCGCCGTCGACTCCTGGACCTTCCACACCCGCGCCCGCGCCCTCGCCGGCCTCCTGCGGGCCCGCGCCGAACTGCGCACCGTACGCGCCCCCCTCACCGTCACCGGCGCACGCACCGCCCTCGAAGCCGCCCTCACCGCTCCCGGCCCCCGCCCCACCGCCGTCGTCTGTGACGACGACATCCTCGCCGCCGGCGCCTGCAAGGCCGCCCGCCGCCTGGGCCTGCGCGTCCCCGACGACCTCTCCGTCACCGGCTTCGACGACCTCGCCCTCGCCACCGCCGTCGAACCCGAACTCACCACCGTCCGCCTGCCCGCCGAACACGTCGGCCGCCAGGGCATGACCGCCCTCCTCGCCGTCCTCGAAGGCAGCCGCTGGAGCGCCCCCGACATCCCCGTCGAACTCGTCGTCCGCGACTCCTCCGGCCCCGCCCCCGCCCCCTGAACACGACGGAGCCCCGGCCCACCCACTCGGGCGGACCGGGGCTCCCCCGCGCGCACTACTCCGCGTCCTCCTCCGGACCCTCGTCGTTGGACACGGCATCGGCCTGGGCCGCCGCCGGCACGTCCGCCTCCAGCAGCCGCGACAGCTGCCGGCCCCGGATCCGCTTGAACTTCCGCTGCTGCGGCCGCGTCCGGTCCAGCACCGCGACCTCCAGCCGCTCCGCCGGAATCGACTTGTCCGCACCGTTCGCCTGGCTGGACAGCGCCTGCACCGCCAGCTTCAACGCCTCGGACAGCGTCATCCCGTCCCGGTGCCGCTGGTCCAGGAACGTGCTGATCTGCTCGGCGTTGCCGCCCACCGCGACCGAACCGTGCTCGTCCACGATCGACCCGTCATGCGGCAACCGGTAGATCTGGTCCCCCGCGGCGGTCGAACCGACCTCCGCCACGACCAGCTCCACCTCGTACGGCTTCTCACCCGCACTGGAGAAGATGGTGCCGAGCGTCTGCGCGTACACGTTCGCCAGCCCACGGGCCGTCACATCGTCACGGTCGTAGGTGTACCCGCGCAGATCCGCGTACCGCACACCACCGATCCGCAGGTTCTCGTACTCGTTGTACTTGCCCGCGGCCGCGAAGCCGATCCGGTCGTAGATCTCGCTGAACTTGTGCAGCGCGCGGGACGGGTTCTCCCCGACGAACACGATGCCGTCGGCATACTGCAGCACGACGAGGCTGCGACCGCGGGCGATGCCCTTCCGGGCGTATTCCGCCCGGTCGGCCATGGCCTGCTGGGGTGACACATAGAACGGAGTCGACACCGGCTGTCCGTCCCTTTCTTCTGGGTCCTACGGGGCGACGGATGGTCAGAGCAGGGCGGCGCGCGGGCCGTCCGGCTGCTCGAGCCGACGGTTGGTGACCGTACGGGCGATTTCCTGCGACTCGTCGTCGCTCAGCCTGCGGAAACCCTCATCGGTGATGACGGTGACGATGGGATAGATATGGCGGTAGAGGTCCGGACCACCCGTCGCCGAGTCGTCGTCGGCGGCGTCGTACAGCGCCTGCACGACCAGCGTGGTGGCCTGCTCCTCCGTCAGGTCGGGCCGGAACAGCTTCTTCATCGAGCCCTTGGCGAAGATCGAACCGGAGCCGGTGGCGGCGAAGCCGTGCTCCTCGGAGCGGCCGCCGGTCACGTCGTAGGAGAAGATCCGTCCCTTCTCCTTGGCCTCGTCGTACCCGGCGAACAGCGGCACGACGGCCAGCCCCTGCATCGCCATCCCCAGATTGCTCCGGATCATGGTCGAGAGCCGGTTCGCCTTGCCCTCCAGGGACAGGGTCGTCCCCTCCACCTTCTCGAAGTGCTCCAGCTCCAGCTGGAACAGCTTCACCATCTCCACGGCGAGACCCGCCGTACCGGCGATGCCGACGGCCGAGTACTCGTCGGCCGGGAACACCTTCTCGATGTCCCGCTGCGCGATCATGTTCCCCATGGTCGCCCGCCGGTCACCGGCGAGCACGACCCCGCCGGGGAAGGTGGCGGCCACGATGGTCGTCCCGTGCGGCGCCTCGACGATCCCCTCCGGCAGCCTCCGGTTGCCGGGCAGCATCTCGGGCGAATGCGCCCCGAGGAAGTCCATGAAGGACGAGGACCCCGGCGTCAGGAAGGCTGCCGGTAGACGCCCTGTGCCAAGATTGTTGGCTTCCACGCGTTTCCCTCCAGGTATGAGATGGCCCGCTGGATGGTGCCGGGATCGTCTCCCAACAGTCCGATAGCCGTATTGCAGTTGAAGCGGAGTACGCCCCGGACCTTACCCGTCCGACGGCAATGATCAACCTGCGCGGCCGGAGCCCCGGACGGCCCGCCTGCCCAGGGCCTCCCGGCGCTCGCGGTGAGATCCGGCCCCGCGTTCCCGGCAGTGTCGCCGCAGTCCGTACGGGCTCGGGAGCGCACGCCCGACGCGGCTACCCCTCACCGCGCCGGGCGCACCGCTTCGTCCGTACCGGCCCGACCACCCCGCCATCGACCTTCGAACCGAAGGTGACAGCTCCTACTGCCCACCCTTTTGAACGAAGGACCGGACGAAGTCCTCGGCATTCTCCTCAAGCACATCGTCGATCTCGTCAAGTACCGAGTCGACGTCGTCGGAGAGCTTCTCCTGGCGCTCCTTGAGGTCGGTCGATTCCTCGACCGCCGCCTCCTCGACCTCCTCGGTCGAGCGCGTCGCCTTCTGCTGTCCGCCGCCGGTGTCCTTGGTCGCCATGTCTACCTCACCCCGCTCGGTTCGCACGCTCACGTCGAGTGGTCCCGGACCGGGACCACTCCCAAGATCAGACCTTATGCCGGACCCTACAAGGAGGGTCCGACATTCGTCCCCGCACTTTCACAACGTCCGGGTGTTCCCATGATTCCCAGAACGCGGCCCTTTCAGCCCCGCCCGGGCTCCGGAAAGCGTTCGGCGCCCGCTCAGCGCCCCGACAGCACCCGCACCAGGTCCTGCGCCGTGCGGCAGCGGTCCAGGAGCTCCTTCACGTGCGCCCGCGTCCCCCGCAGCGGCTCCAGCGTGGGTACCCGCTGGAGGGAGTCGTGGCCCGGGAGGTCGAAGATCACCGAGTCCCACGAGGCCGCCGCCACGTCGTCCGCGTACTGCTCCAGGCACCGGCCCCGGAAGTAGGCCCGCGTGTCCTCCGGGGGCTTGCCCTCGGCCCGCTCCACGGCCGGCTCCTCCAGCAGCCGCTTCATCTTGCCCCGGGCCGCCAGACGGTTGTACAGGCCCTTCTCGGGGCGTACGTCCGCGTACTGGAGGTCCACCAGGTGCAGCCGGGCGGCGTCCCAGTCCAGTCCGTCGCGCCTGCGGTAGCCCTCCAGCAGCTCCCGTTTCGCGATCCAGTCCAGCTCGCCGGACAGGCTCATGGGGTCGGTCTCCAGCCGGCCCAGGACGTCCTCCCACCGAGTGAGGACATCTTTGGTCTGCTCGTCGGCGTCCGTCCCGAACCGCTCGTCCACGTACTTGCGCGCCAGCTCGAAGTACTCCATCTGGAGCTGCACCGCGGTGAGTGTCCGGCCGCTGCGCAGCGTGATCAGGTGGTGGAGGCCGGGGTCGTGGGAGACCTGGTGGAGAGTGCGTACGGGCTGGTCGACGGCCAGGTCGACGCTGATGAACTGGTCTTCGATCATGGAGAGGACCAGGGCGGTCGTGCCGAGTTTGAGGTAGGTGGAGATTTCCGAGAGGTTGGCGTCCCCGATGATCACGTGGAGCCGGCGGTACTTCTCGGCGTCGGAGTGCGGTTCGTCGCGGGTGTTGATGATGGGGCGCTTGAGGGTGGTCTCCAGGCCCACCTCGACTTCGAAGTAGTCGGCGCGCTGGCTGATCTGGAAGCCGTGGTCGCGGCCGTCCTGGCCGATGCCGACGCGTCCGGCGCCGGTGACGACCTGGCGGGAGACGAAGAAGGGGGTGAGGTGGCGCACGATGTCGGAGAAGGGGGTTTCCCGCTTCATCAGGTAGTTCTCGTGCGTGCCGTAGGAGGCGCCCTTGTTGTCGGTGTTGTTCTTGTAGAGGTGGATGGGCTGGGCGCCGGGGAGCTGGGCGGCGCGTTCGGCGGCTTCGGCCATGATCCGCTCGCCGGCCTTGTCCCAGAGGACGGCGTCGAGGGGGTTGGTGACCTCGGGCGAGCTGTATTCGGGGTGGGCGTGGTCGACGTAGAGCCGGGCGCCGTTGGTGAGGATGACGTTGGCGAGGCCGATGTCCTCGTCCGTGAGCTGGCTGTTGTCGGCGGCCTCGCGGGCGAGGTCGAAGCCGCGGGCGTCCCGCAGCGGATTCTCCTCCTCGAAGTCCCAGCGGGCACGGCGTGCCCGGTGCATCGCCGCCGCGTAGGCGTTGACGATCTGGGACGAGGTGAGCATGGCATTGGCGTTCGGGTGGCCCGGGACGGAGATCCCGTACTCCGTCTCGATCCCCATTACTCGCCGTACGGTCATGCGGCCCTCCTTGCCCGGCGGCGCTCCCGGCCGGGAGCGGCGCTCAAGTACCGCTGGTGCTCCGATGCGTCGTGTGCGGCGTCCGTCCCCGCACTGCTTGACCTGCGGTACGGAAGAGCCTAGAACCACTCCGCGCTGGTGGGGAGATCATTTCGGTCATTGAATTTGTCCTGCCACCGGCTGGAAAAGCAGTCGGTAAAGCAGTCGGCTGCGGGTGCCCCGGTGGGGGACCCGCAGCCGCCCCGCTTTGTCAGAGGTACTGACCGGTGTTCGCCACCGTGTCGATGGAGCGTCCGGTGTCCGCGCCTTGCTTTCCGGTGACGAGGGTGCGGATGAATACGATCCGCTCGCCCTTCTTTCCGGAGATTCGGGCCCAGTCGTCGGGGTTGGTGGTGTTGGGCAGGTCCTCGTTCTCCTTGAACTCGTCCACGCAGGCCTGGAGGAGGTGGGCGACCCTCAGGCCCTTCTGGTTGTGTTCGAGGAAGGCCTTGATCGCCATCTTCTTGGCGCGGTCCACGATGTTCTGGATCATGGCTCCGGAGTTGAAGTCCTTGAAGTAGAGGACTTCCTTGTCGCCGTTGGCGTACGTGACCTCGAGGAAGCGGTTTTCCTCGGTTTCGGCGTACATCTGCTCGACGACGGTCTGGATCATGCTGTGGACGGTGCCGGCCGTGGAGCCCTGGTGTTCGGACAGGTCGTCCGCGTGCAGGGGCAGCGAGGCCTTGAGGTACTTGGCGAAGATGTCCTTGGCGGCTTCCGCGTCCGGGCGCTCGATCTTGATCTTCACGTCGAGGCGGCCGGGGCGCAGGATGGCCGGGTCGATCATGTCCTCGCGGTTGGAGGCGCCGATGACGATGACGTTCTCCAGGCCTTCCACGCCGTCGATCTCGGCGAGGAGCTGGGGGACGATGGTGTTCTCCACGTCCGAGCTGACGCCGGATCCGCGGGTGCGGAAGAGGGACTCCATCTCGTCGAAGAAGACGATGACGGGGGTGCCCTCGCTCGCCTTCTCGCGTGCACGCTGGAAGACGAGGCGGATGTGCCGCTCGGTCTCGCCGACGTACTTGTTGAGGAGTTCGGGGCCCTTGATGTTCAGGAAGTAGGACTTCCCGGCGGGCTGGCCGGTCACCTCGGCGACCTTCTTGGCAAGGGAGTTGGCGACGGCCTTGGCGATGAGCGTCTTGCCGCAGCCGGGGGGGCCGTAGAGCAGGATGCCCTTCGGCGGGCGCAGTTCGTGTTCCTTGAAGAGGTCCGGATAGAGGTACGGGAGCTCGACCGCGTCGCGGATCAGTTCGATCTGGTCGCCCAGACCGCCGATCTTGTCGTAGTCGATGTCCGGGACCTCTTCGAGGACGAGGTCTTCGACCTCGCTCTTGGGGACCACTTCGTAGACGTAGCCGGATCGGGGTTCGAGGAGCAGGGCGTCGCCGGGGCGGATGGTGATGTCCAGGAGCGGCTCGGCGAGCCTCACCACCCTTTCCTCGTCGGTGTGCCCGATGACCAGGGCGCGCTCGCCGTCCTCGAGGATTTCCTTGAGGGTGACGATGTCCCCGGCGCGCTCGAATTCCATGGCTTCGACCACGTTGAGCGCTTCGTTGAGCATGACCTCCTGGCCGCGCCGGAGCTCTTCCGGGTCGACGCTGGGGCTCACGTTCACGCGGAGCTTGCGGCCGCCGGTGAAGATGTCGACGGTGCCGTCCTCATTGGCCTGCAGGAAGACACCGAAGCCGGCCGGCGGCTGGGCGAGCCGGTCGACTTCTTCCTTGAGGGCCACGATCTGGTCGCGGGCCTCACGGAGGGTGTTCGCCAGTCGTTCGTTCTGTGCGGATACGCCGGCCAGATTCGTCTGGAGCTCGATGATCCGCTCTTCGAGAATCCTCGTGTGACGCGGTGAGTCGGCGAGCTTGCGTCGCAGGACGGCGATTTCCTGCTCGAGATAGGCAACCTGGCCAGCGGGGTCCTCGGACCCTCGCCCGGGCCGGATGCCGCGGTTGATGTCGTCGTCGTGGGCTGCCACGGTCCTCACCTCCTCCAAGGGGAGCTGGACGCTTCCTGACCCTACCTGGGCTGGTGGTGATTGAAACCCCTAGATCACAAAGACGGTAGAGGTGTGTCCGATCTTCACCCTTGCGTACTCCCTCTCGCCAGGGAAATACCCACCCAGCAGCATCGGAAAGCAGCCGGTTGTAAGGTCGAAGCGTTCAACACCCGTCGGGGCCCGCGCGACTTGTCGCGAGTTGTGACCGGGATGGATCACTCAGTGCAGGGAACGGCAGGAGATATGACCGTGCAGCAGGAGGCACCCACGGGCGGCGCCGGCGAGGCCGAGGCGTCGCTGGAGGTGTGGATCGATCAGGACCTGTGCACCGGCGACGGCATCTGCGTGCAGTACGCCCCGGAGGTGTTCGAGCTGGACATCGATGGTCTGGCGTACGTGAAGAGCGCGGAGGACGAGCTTCTGCAGGACCCGGGGGCGACCACTCCGGTTCCGCTGACGCTGCTCCAGGACGTGGTCGATTCGGCGAAGGAATGTCCGGGTGACTGCATCCACGTCCGCCGCGTCTCGGACCGGGTCGAGGTGTACGGCCCTGACGCGGAGTGACGGTTCAAACGCTTCCGGGGCGTGAGTCGGTAAGCTCCTGGCGGAATTTTCCGCCCGTCCAGCGCCACTTGGCGAGCTGTTTGGTGTCGGGGCTGTAACGCGGGATCGCCGGTGAGGAGTAGCCGACGAGACTCGCCGTCACCGTGCGGTCACCGATGGTGAGCCCGGTGACGGTCTGGCGGCGTCCGGCTTCGAGCAGGGTCGCCACGACGCGCGGCGCGGCGCCCGGGGCCTTGTCCTGGGTCAGTACGTAGAGGGAGTGCGGCGGGGTGCCGGAGCCCGCGTCGCAGCGGACGGCCGCCACGGTCTCCGGGCGGCCGTCGCCGTCGAGGTCGCCCTGGGCGGTGGCGGTGACGGCCTGCGGGACGCCCCTGCAGTCCAGCGGGTAGGTGACGGCGTGCGCGTCGGGGGCGGCTGCCGGGGGCCCGGGTGCGGCTGCCGCGGCGGTCGCGGTGACCGGGGAGCCGGTCGCGGGGGCCGGCTGGAGGAGGCCCGCTGCGGCGATGACGGCGGCCATGGCGGTGGCCGTGGCGACCCAGTGGATGGCCTTGGCGCCACCGTGGGCCAGGGTGTCCAGTGCGAGGGCCGGCTCGGTGGGGCTGTGCAGCACGCGGGGTGTCTCCTGTGCGAAGGGTGACGCGGTGCCAGCATCGTGCCACACCTCACACCGGGGTGGAACGGGCGGGTCCGGCCACCTTCCGGGAAGAGCGGCCCCGCTCTCCCCGGCAACGAAGAGGCGCTGTGGCGCAGTTCCCGATCCGTTCGGGGAACTGCGCCACAGCGCCTTCGTGTTGGGGGCCGCGCCCGGGGTGGGCGCGGGCCGGTGGGTCAGTCGCGGTCCGCGCCGCGGCTCTGGCTTCCGGGTCCCTCGTAGTCCTCGCCGTAGGCGCCCTTGGAGGGGCGGCGGCGGCGCATGGGGGGCTCGACGCCGTCCGCGAGGCGGCGGGCGGTGACGAGGAAGCCGGTGTGGCCGATCATCCGGTGGTCGGGGCGGACGGCGAGGCCCTCGACGTGCCAGTTGCGGATCATCGATTCCCACGGCTGCGGCTCGGCGTAGCAGCCGAACTCGCGGATGGACTCGACGGTGCGCGAGAGCTGGGTGGTGGTGGCCACGTAGCAGCAGAGGATGCCGCCGGGCACGAGGGCCTTGGAAACGGCCTCCAGGCACTCCCAGGGGGCGAGCATGTCCAGGATCACGCGGTCGACGTCGGTGTCGGACAGGTTGTCCTGGAGGTCGCCGACGGTCAGCTGCCACGCGGGGTGGGGACCGCCGAAGTAGCGCTCGACGTTGGCTGTGGCGATCTCGGCGAAGTCCGCGCGGCGCTCGTAGCTGTGGAGCATGCCCTGGTCGCCGATGGCGCGCAGCAGGAAGCTGCTGAGGGAGCCGGAGCCCACGCCTGCTTCCACGACGCGTGCGCCGGGGAAGATGTCGGCGAAGGCCAGGATCTGGCCGGCGTCCTTGGGGTAGACCACGGCGGCACCGCGGGGCATGGACAGGACATAGTCGGGGAGCAGGGGGCGCAGCGCGAGGTACGCGACGTTCCCCGTGGTACGGACAACACTGCCTTCGGGAGCACCGATCAGCTCGTCGTGGGGGAAGGAACCCTTGTGGGTGTGGAAATTCTTCCCGGCTTCGAGCGTGAAGGTGTAGTGGCGGCCCTTGGGGTCGGTGAGCTGAACCTGGTCCCCGACCTCGAAGGGCCCGCGTCGGCGGGCGGCACCGGTCGGTTCGGACATGTGACCAGTGTATTGGGTTCAGGACTGGGGCCGCGCCATGGCCTTCACGAAGGCCTTTTCGACGTCCGTGGTGGACAGGACCCCGTAGATCCGGCCGCCGGGCTCGATGACGAGGTATTCGGTGGCGGGGGTGGCCCGGAGGTGGTCGAGGAGTTCCTCTCCGGCGAGTTCCGCCGAAACCTTCATGCCATCGGTGAGGTCCTGGGAGAGGGTGCTGACGGCGATCCAGGGGCGGCGGTGCTCGGGGACGGAGGCGATGGCCGTTTCGCGGACGATGGCGGTGGGGTCTCCGTGGCCGTCGACGACGACGAGGGCGCGGGCTCCGGCTTCGTTGGCGCGGCGGAGCGCCTCGGACAGGGGGGTGGCGTTCTCGACGGGGATGGCGCGGCGGGTGAGGGCGCGGGCCTGGAGTTCGGGCAGGTGCTGGCGCAGGCGGGCCATGCGCAGGCTGTTGCCGGCGCCGGTCCAGATGATCGCGGCGAGGATCGCGGCGAGCAGGGCGTCCATGACGGTGTCCATGCCGCCGATTTCCTGGCTGCGGTTGCCGAGGAGCCCGGTCTGGGTGACGAGGGGGAGGCCGATGAGGACGGTGACGGCGAGGCCTCGGCCGACCCAGGCGGCGGCGACGGTGCCCGCCATGGGCTTGCCGGTGATGCCCCAGATGAGGGCGCGGAGCATGCGGCCGCCGTCGAGGGGGAGGCCGGGGAGGAGGTTGAAGGCGGCGACGAGGAGGTTGGAGATCATCAGGCCGGCGAGGAGGACGCCGGGGACGGTGGGGGCGTCGACGGCTTCCATGCCGAGGTAGAAGGCGCCGGCGAGGAGGAGGGAGAGGAGCGGGCCGACCGAGGCGAGGACGAATTCGCGGGCGGGGGTTTCGGCTTCCTTCTCGATCTCCGAGACCCCGCCGAAGAACTGGAGGCGGATGCGGCGCACGGGGAGGCGGAAGCGCAGGGCGGCGACGGTGTGCGCGAGTTCGTGGACGAGTACGGAGGCGTAGAAGGCGACCGCGAAGAAGAGGGAGACGAGGTAGCGGGCCGGTCCGAGTCCGGGCAGGATGCGGTCGAGCTGGTTGCCGAAGACCCAGGTGATGAGGGCGGCGACGAGGAACCAGCTGGGCGAGACGTAGACGGGTACGCCGAAGGGGCGGCCCATGAGGAGTCCGCCGCCCGGGTCGGAGCGCTTGGGTGCGCGCTCTCCGGTTTCGTCGGTGTCTGGCACGGCTGTCCTTCGTTCGGTGCTGTCCGGAGGGGCGGTTCCGCCGGTGGTGTGTCGGGCGTGGTGCGGGTGTGTGGTGGGGCGGTAGCGCGGTGTGATGCTCTGATCATGCAGTGCGAGGGGGCTCGGAGTCGATGGTATGCGCGTGCTGTCGGTGGCGGGTCGTAGGGTTTTACGCATGACGACGAGCCCCGGTCCTGTTCCTGGCGTGGCTGCTGCCGATGCCGTTGCCGCGCCCGATGGGGCGGGTGGCGCGGTGCGGCCCGCTTCGCTGTCGCCCTCGCGGGCGAGTGACTTCATGCGGTGCCCGCTGCTGTACCGGTTCCGGGTGATCGACAAGCTGCCGGAGAAGCCGAGTGCGGCGGCGACGCGGGGGACGCTGGTGCACGCGGTGCTGGAGCGGCTGTTCGACCATCCCGCGCAGGAGCGGACGGCGCCGCGGGCGAAGGCGTTGATCCCCGGGCAGTGGGACCGGTTGCTGGAGGCGAAGCCCGAGCTGTCCGAGCTGTTCCCGGGGGGTGATGAGGGGGAGGATCTGGCGCGCTGGCTGACGGAGGCCGAGGCGCTGGTGGAGCGGTGGTTCACGCTGGAGGACCCGACGCGGCTGGAGCCGGTGGAGCGGGAGTTCTTCGTGGAGACGGAGCTGGAGTCGGGGTTGCGGCTGCGCGGGATCATCGACCGGGTCGATGTCGCGCCGACGGGCGAGGTCCGGATCGTGGACTACAAGACGGGCAAGGCGCCGCGGCCGGAGTACGCGGAGGGCGCGCTGTTCCAGATGAAGTTCTACGCGCTGGTGGTGTGGCGGTTGAAGGGGGTCGTGCCGCGGCGGCTGCAGTTGGTGTACCTGGGCAGCGGGGACGTGCTGACGTACGACCCGGTCGTGGCGGACCTGGAGCGGGTGGAGCGCAAGCTGCTGGCTTTGTGGGACGCGATCGTGGAGGCGACGGAGACGGGTGAGTGGCGGCCCCGGCCGACGAAGCTGTGCGGGTGGTGTGATCACCGGGAGGTGTGTCCGGAGTTCGGTGGGACTCCCCCGGCCTATCCGCTCGTGATCATCCCGAGGGCGGAGGCGGGCGGGGTGGGGCCGGGGGGATCCTGAGGACCGGGTCGGCGCCAGAATGGGTGCCTGCCGTCGAAGCCGATGTTCGAAGATGAGGTACCCCTGTGGCGATCCGCGTCCTGCTGGTGGATGACCAGCCGCTCCTGCGCACCGGATTCCGGATGATCTTGGAGGCGGAGCCTGACCTGGCGGTGGTCGGTGAGGCCGGGGACGGTCTCCAGGCGCTGGACCAGGTGCGGGCGCTGCAGCCCGATGTGGTGCTGATGGACATCCGGATGCCGCGGATGGACGGGGTGGAAGCGACGCGGCAGATCACGGGTCCGGGCCGGGACGGCCCGGCGAAGGTCTTGGTGCTGACCACCTTCGACCTGGACGAGTACGTGGTGGAGGCGCTGCGGGCGGGGGCGAGCGGGTTCCTGCTCAAGGACGCTCCCGCGAACGAGCTGGTGCAGGCGATCCGGGTGGTGGCGGGCGGCGAGGCGATGCTGGCGCCGAGCATCACGCGGCGGCTGCTCGACAAGTACGCGGAACACCTGCCGTCGGGCGCCGAGAGCGTCCCGGACACCTTGGGCACGCTGACGGAGCGCGAGGTGGAGGTGCTGAAGCTGGTGGCGCGGGGCCTGTCGAACGCGGAGATCGCGGCGGACCTGTTCGTGAGCGAGACCACCGTGAAGACGCATGTGGGGCACGTGCTGACGAAGCTGGGGCTGCGCGACCGCGTGCAGGCCGCCGTGTACGCGTACGAGAGCGGCCTGGTCCGCCCGGGCGCGCAGTAGTTCCACGGCGCGGCAGCCTTCGGGGCGCAGTGGTTCCGGGGGCGCGCAGTGGCCCTTGGGGGCACGGTGCAGAAGGCGACGGGCCGGCAGCCGCGTGGTGCGGCTGCCGGCCCGTCGGCGTGTCTCAGCCCTTGCTGATCTCCCAGAAGCGGAAGACGGTCGAGGCGTCGAGCGACCACTGGAGGCCGGTCACGTTCTGGCGGGTGACCGCGTACTGCTTGCCCTGCCAGAGCGGGAGGATCGGGATCTCGTCGGCGACGATGTCCTGGAGCCGGGTGAAGTCGGTGGTGGCGGCGGTGCGGTCGGACTTCGCGGAGGTCGAGGGGATGATGGTCCCGCTGATCTCCTTGTTGTCGTAGTTGTTGTGCAGGACGTTGTCCGGGCCGAAGAACGGCTGGGTGAAGTTGTCGGCGTCCGGGTAGTCGGGCACCCAGCCCTTGACGTAGACGCCGTACTTGCCGGCTTCGATGTCCTTCTCGTACTGCTCGAACGCGACGGACTTCACGTCGGCGTCGAAGAGGCCGCTGTCGTTGAGCTGCTTGGCGATGAGCTGGAGTTCCTGGTCGGTGGCCGGCCCGTAGCGGGTGGGCGTCGAGTACAGGGTGATCTTCACCTTGTCCTTGACGTTGGCGGCCCGCAGGACGTTCTTGGCCTTCTCCAGCTGGGGGGTGCCGCCGTAGCGCTCGAAGAAGGCGGTGTTGTGGGAGGCAATGCCGGCGGGGACGATCGAGTACAGGGAGGTGGCGGTGCCGTCGTAGACCTCCTTGATGATCGCCTCGCGGTCGACGAGGTAGGCGATGGCCTTGCGGATGGGGAGCTTTCCGGCGACCGGGTCGTTCATGTTGAAGACGAGGTGCTGGACTTCCGCGCCGGTGCCCTGGACGACTTCGACCTTCTGGTCGCCGGCCTTGTTGGCGAGGCTCGCGATGTCCTTGGCGGCGAGGCCGCGGAAGGCGAAGTCGACGTCGCCGCTTTCGAGGACCTTCTTGAGGGCGGCCTGGTCGTCGTTGAAGAACTTCATGGTCACGCCGGTGTTCTTCGGCTTGGCCTTGCCGCTGTAGGAGTCGTTGACCGAGAAGTTGGCGCTCGTGTCGCTGATGGAGTCGAGCTTGTAGACGCCGGAGCCGATGGCCTTGCCGTCGGTGCGGAGCTTGTCGGCCGGGTACTGCGCGTGGTCGACGATGGCACCGGCACCGGCCGCGATCTTGCTGGGGAAGGTCGCGTCGGAGGTCTTGAGGCGGAAGACGACGGTCTTCTCGTCGGGGGTGTCGATACCGGCGATCGAGGAGAGCATGACGGCCGGGCCGTTGGCGTCATTGATCTTCAAGGTGCGCTCGAAGGAGTACTTGACGTCCTTGGAGGTGAGGCTGTCGCCGTTGCTGAACTTGAGCCCGGTGCGCAGCACGCACTTGTAGACCTTGCTGTCGGCGCCTTCGAAGCCGCAGCTCTGGGCGGCGTCGGGCTCGGGGGTGTTGCCCCCCTTGGGGAAGGTCAGCAGGGACTGGAAGACGTTGTTGAACAGGAGCCAGGAGCCCGGGTCGTAGCCCGACGCGGGGTCGGTGGACTTCACCTTGTCGGATATCCCCATGACAACACCCTTGCCGCTGCCCGCGGCCGAGCCATCCTGCGAACCGCAACCGCTGAGCAGCGCGGCGGCGGTTGCGGCGCCGAGCGGGGCTGCCAACCACTGGTTACGTCTCATCACGCGAACGTCCTTCACAGTCGTACTGTTTCGTTGCCCCGGCCTGCGGCACCCGCTGCCGGTTGGTGCCTTGCTCAGCCGCTGACGCCCCGGCCGAGTTCCCACAGCTGGAGGTCGGAGATGGCGTTGACCGACCATTCCACCCCGGTGATCTCGTCGCGTGCCGCGACGTACTGCTTGCCCTGCCACAGGGGCAGGACGGGGACGTCGTCGGCGACGATGTCCTGCATCTCCTTGATCGCGGGTGCGGCGACCGTACGGTCGGCCGCGCGCCGGGATTCGGGGATGAGCCGGGAGCGTACGGCGGCGTTGGCGTACGGCGTGCCCAGGAAGTTGTCCTGCTCCAGGAACGGGGCGAGGAAGTTGTCGGCGTCCGGGTAGTCGGGGAACCAGCCCAGCCCGTAGGCGGCGTAGTCGCCCTTCTTCTGCGCGGGCCGGTAGTCGGCCCAGTCGTTGCCCTGGACGGTGATGTCGAAGAGCTGGGTGGAGTTCAGCTGGCTCTTGAGCTGCTCGAACTCGGCGGCGGTGCCGTCACCGTAGTGGTCGGTGGTGTAGTTGAGGGTGAGCTTGACGGGGGTCTTGATCCCGGCGCTCTTGAGCAGGTCGGCGGCCTTGGCGGTGTTGGCCTCGCCGTACTTGCTGAAGAAGGAGTTCACGTGCCCCGTGACGCTGGTGGGGACCAGCGAGTAGAGGGGCTGCGCGGCCTTCCCGTAGACCTTGGAGATCAGGGCGTTGCGGTCGACGGCCGCGGCGAGGGCCTGGCGGACGGCCTTGTCCTTGACGACGGGGGCGTCGGTGTTGAAGCCGAGGTAGCGGATCTCCAGGCCGGGCAGCGGGACCAGCTTGACGGCCTTGGGCGGCTTCGCGGAGAACTCGGCGATCTGGGAGGGCGACAGGGTGCGGGAGACGACGTGGACGGAGCCGTCGCGCAGGGCCTTGCCCATGCTCTCGGAGTCGGCGAAGGAGCGCAGCTCGACCTTGTCGTTCTGGAGCTTGATGTCGCCCTTGTAGCGCGGGTTCTTGGTGAAGACGGCGCGGACGAGCTGGTTGCCCTTGGTCTCGGCCTTCATCGTGTAGGGGCCTGAGCCGTCGACGGCGAAGCCGGGGCGGAGCTTCTTCGCGTCGTAGTCCTTGGCGCTGACGATGCCGGCGGCCGGCGTGGACAGCTTGTAGGGGAACGTCGCGTCGGCGGTCTTGAGGTGGA
Source organism: Streptomyces sp. NPDC051578 (assembly GCF_044454045.1). Classification (NCBI taxonomy): domain Bacteria; kingdom Bacillati; phylum Actinomycetota; class Actinomycetes; order Kitasatosporales; family Streptomycetaceae; genus Streptomyces; species Streptomyces sp. NPDC051578. Next base: position 159,848 of record NZ_JBITDH010000006.1, on the reverse strand, counting down.
AGACGACGGTGTCGGCGCTCTTGGCCTCGACGGTGTCGATGGTGGAGAGCAGCGAGGAGGGGCCGTTCTCCGCATTGATCGCGAGGACGCGTTCGATGGAGAACTTGACGTCCTTGGCCGTCAGCGGGTCACCGCCGGCGAAGGTGAGCCCGGGGCGCAGGGTGCAGCGGTAGCTCTCGTTGCCGGTGTCGGTGAAGCGGCAGTCGGAGGCCGCTTCGGGGACGGGCTGGCCGCCGCCGCGCGGGGTGTGCATCAGCGTCTGGACGGTCTGGCGCAGGACGTTCCAGGCGCCGGCGTCGTAGGCGTAGGCGGGGTCGAAGGGGGCGGGGGCGTAGTCGGCGGCCTCGAACCGGTCGGTGGTGCCGACGACGATCGCCCCGGTTCCCGCTCCTCCTCCGCTCGCGCTGCCGCAGGCGGACAGCGCGGGGGTGAGCAGGCCTATCGCGGCCGTCAGCACCATGGTCTTGCGGTTCATGCTGGAAGTACTCCCTCACCCGGCACTTGCTCAAAGCGGCGTCGAGGGCACTTCGCGACGGTCGCCCGTTCAGGGCGGAACGATCGGGCCGGTGTGTGACGATCGGTCCACGCGGTACCGGCACAGGGGTGTGTCTCCGGTACTGCTGAGGTGCGGCGCAGTGCCCGGCGTCGACATTAGTGGCCTGGGACGGGATGGCTGGAACTGGCAGGAGTTGGGGCGTAACCGGACGGTTATGGGCGCGGACTGACCGTTTATCCCAGACTGGGCGCAGAGGGGGTCAGGAGCTGATCAATCCGGACACAAGGGAACGGTTCAGGGTGGGTCGCAGGGCCCGCCGCGGTTCCGCCGGGTGACCAAGCTCACCCCCCGGCAACTGCCTGCCTGAGGATGGAATTTCGGCCTCCGCCGTGCTGGGCGGAAGATCCTCTCGCCGCTCCCCCGCTGATGCCTGGTTCTGTTCGGTACGCAGCGTGCGCGCTCAGTTCATCGGAGTGATGAGCGAGCGCAGGAACGCCAGGTCCACTTCTTCCAGGGAGCGCACGATGGTGCGGCCGGGGGCGGCGGGGATCAGGCCCACGGAGGGCACGGCGACGACCCGGCAGCCGGCGGCCTCGGCGGCGGCGACCCCGGTGGCGGTGTCCTCGATCACGGCGCAGCGCGAGGGGTGCGCGCCGAGGGCTTGGGCGGCCAGGAGGTAGGGGTCGGGGTGCGGCTTGGTCCGGGGCACCTCGTCGCCGGCGACCGTCATGGTGAAGCGGTCGCGGCCCAGGGTGAGCAGGACCTGGTCGATGACCCGGCGGTGGGAGGCGGAAACGAGCGCGGTGGGTACGTTGTGCCGGGCGAGCTCGGCCAGCAGCCGCTCGGCGCCGGGCATCAGGGGCACCTGGTCGGCGATGCGCGCCTCGAACCGCTCGTTGAGGAGCACGCTGAGCTCGGCGAGGCCGATGGCGGCTCCGGTGGACTCGATGAGGAAGGCGGCGCTGCGGCTCATGGGGCCGCCGACGACGACGTCGCGCCAGGTCTCCTCCAGCCGGTGGCCCAGCTCGCGGAAGATCTCCTCCTCGATCTCCCACCAGAACCCCTCGGTGTCCACGAGGGTGCCGTCCATGTCCAGCAGCACCGCCTGCAGGGCCGAGCCGTCGGTCGTACGGGTGACGGCGGCCGGAACGGTGCTGGTCATGCGCACACCTCTCACAGGGGACGAGAAGGCCGGTCACCTCGCACCTCGGGACATGCCCGGGGGAACAGGTGACCGGCCTGTATGGGACCGACCAGTGTACGCCGGTCTGCGTCAGCGTGCGTTGAAATACTTCGCTTCGGGGTGGTGGATGACGATGGCGTCGGTGGACTGCTCCGGGTGGAGCTGGAACTCCTCCGAGAGGTGGACGCCGATGCGCTCCGGCCGGAGCATGTCGGCGATCTTGGCCCGGTCCTCCAGGTCGGGGCAGGCGCCGTAGCCCAGCGAGAAGCGTGCGCCGCGGTACTTGAGGTCGAACATGTCCTCGACCTGGTCCGGGTCCTCGGCGCCGAAGCCGAGTTCGGCGCGGACGCGGGCGTGCCAGTACTCGGCGAGGGCCTCGGCGAGCTGGACGGACAGGCCGTGCAGCTCCAGGTACTCGCGGTAGGAGTCGGACTCGAACAGCTTGGCGGTGGCCTCGCCGATCTTCGAGCCCACGGTGACCACCTGGAGGCCGACGACGTCGGTCTCGCCCGACTCCTCCGGGCGGAAGAAGTCGGCGAGGCACAGGCGCCGTCCGCGGCGCTGGCGCGGGAAGCTGAAGCGCGTCCGCTCGTTGCCCTGCTCGTCCAGGATGATCAGGTCGTCGCCCTTGGACACGCAGGGGAAGTAGCCGTAGACGACGGCCGCTTCGAGCAGGTTCTCCGTGTGCAGCTTCTCCAGGAGGCCGCGCAGCCGCGGCCGGCCCTCGGACTCGACGAGTTCCTCGTACGTCGCCCCGCCGGCGCGGGCCTGCTTGAGGCCCCACTGGCCCTTGAACAAGGCGCCCTCGTCCAGCCAGGAGGCGTAGTCCTTGAGCGGGATGCCCTTGACGACGCGGGTGCCCCAGAACGGCGGGGTGGGGACCGGGTTGTCGACGGCCACGTCGGAGCGGCCGCCCGGCTCCTCGGGCTCCTCCACCTGGATCAGCGGGGTGTCCCTCTTGGGGACGCGGCGCTGCTTGAGCGGGGGCAGCTCCGCGCCGGGGACGCCGCGCTTGACGGCGATGAGGGCGTCCATCAGGCGCAGGCCCTCGAAGGCGTCGCGGGCGTAGCGGACTTCGCCCTCGTAGATCTCGTGGAGGTCCTGTTCGACGTAGGCGCGGGTCAGGGCCGCGCCGCCGAGGATGACCGGGTAGTCGGCGGCCAGCTTGCGCTGGTTGAGCTCCTCCAGGTTCTCCTTCATGATCACGGTGGACTTCACCAGCAGGCCGGACATGCCGATGACGTCGGCGTTGTGTTCCTGCGCGGCTTCCAGGATCGCGGAGACGGGCTGTTTGATGCCGATGTTGACGACGTTGTAGCCGTTGTTGGTCAAGATGATGTCGACGAGGTTCTTGCCGATGTCGTGGACGTCGCCGCGGACGGTGGCCAGCACGATGGTGCCCTTGCCCTCGTCGTCGGTCTTCTCCATGTGCGGTTCCAGGTAGGCGACCGCCGTCTTCATCACCTCGGCCGACTGCAGCACGAACGGCAGCTGCATCTGGCCGGAGCCGAACAGCTCGCCGACGACCTTCATGCCCTCCAGCAGGGTGTCGTTGACGATGTCCAGGGCCGGGCGGGTCTGCAGGGCCTCGGCGAGGTCGTCCTCCAGCCCGTTCTTCTCCCCGTCGATGATGCGGCGCTGGAGCCGCTCGTCCAGGGGCAGCGCGAGGAGTTCCTCGGCGCGGCCGTCCTTCATCGACTTGGTGTTGACGCCCTCGAAGAGCGCCATCAGCTTCTGCAGCGGGTCGTACTCCTCCGCGCGCCGGTCGTAGATCAGGTCCAGGGCCGTCTGGACCTGCTCGTCGTCGAAGCGGGCGATCGGCAGGATCTTCGAGGCGTGCACGATCGCCGAATCCAGGCCCGCCTTGACGCACTCGTCGAGGAAGACGGAGTTCAGCAGGACGCGGGCGGCCGGGTTGAGGCCGAAGGAGATGTTGGACAGGCCCAGCGTGGTCTGCACCTCGGGGTGGCGCCGCTTGAGCTCGCGGATCGCCTCGATGGTGGCGATGCCGTCCTTGCGGGACTCCTCCTGACCCGTGCAGATGGTGAAGGTGAGGGTGTCGATGAGGATGTCCGACTCGTGGATGCCCCAGTTGCCGGTCAGGTCCTCGATCAGCCGCTCGGCGATCGCCACCTTGTGCTCGACGGTACGGGCCTGGCCCTCCTCGTCGATGGTCAGCGCGATCAGCGCCGCGCCGTGCTCGCGCGCCAGAGCGGTCACCTTCGCGAAGCGGGACTCGGGGCCGTCGCCGTCCTCGTAGTTCACCGAGTTGATGACCGCGCGGCCGCCCAGCTTCTCCAGGCCCGCCTGGATCACCGGGACCTCGGTGGAGTCCAGCACGATCGGCAGCGTCGAGGCCGTCGCGAAGCGGCCGGCCAGCTCCTGCATGTCGGCGACGCCGTCACGGCCCACGTAGTCCACGCACAGGTCGAGCATGTGCGCGCCTTCACGGATCTGGTCGCGGGCCATCTCCACGCAGTCGTCCCAGCGGCCCTCCAGCATCGCCTCGCGGAACTTCTTCGACCCGTTCGCGTTGGTCCGCTCCCCGATCGCCATGTACGAGGTGTCCTGGCGGAACGGCACCGTCTGGTACAGCGACGACGCACCCGGCTCGGGCTGCGGCCGCCGCTCGGCCGGGGCCAGGCCGCGCACCCGCTCCACGACCTGGCGCAGGTGCTCGGGGGTGGTGCCGCAGCAGCCGCCGACCAGGGACAGGCCGTACTCGCGCACGAAGGTCTCCTGCGCGTCGGCGAGCTCGGGGGCCGACAGCGGGTAGTGCGCGCCGTTCTTGCCCAGCACCGGCAGGCCCGCGTTGGGCATGCAGGACAGCGGGATCCGGGCGTTGCGGGCCAGGTAGCGCAGGTGCTCGCTCATCTCGGCGGGGCCGGTCGCGCAGTTCAGACCGATCATGTCGATGCCGAGCGGCTCCAGCGCCGTCAGCGCCGCACCGATCTCCGAACCCAGCAGCATCGTGCCGGTCGTCTCGACGGTGACGGAACAGATCACGGGCACGGACACGCCGAGCGCCTCCATCGCGCGCCGCGCGCCGATGATCGAGGACTTGGTCTGCAGGAGGTCCTGGGTGGTCTCCACCAGCAGGGCGTCGGCGCCTCCGGTGAGCAGGCCCTCGGCGTTGACCTGGTAGGCGTCGCGGATCGTCGCGTAGTCGATGTGGCCCAGCGTCGGCAGCTTGGTGCCCGGTCCCATGGAGCCCAGCACCCAGCGCTGCTGCCCCGTCGAGGCCGTGTACTCGTCCGCCACCTCGCGGGCGATACGGGCGCCCGACTCCGACAGCTCGAAGTTGCGGCCGGGGATGTCGTACTCGGCCAGCGCCGCGAAGTTCGCGCCGAACGTGTTGGTCTCCACGCAGTCCACACCGACGGAGAAGTACGCCTCGTGGACGGAGCGCACGATGTCGGGGCGCGTCACGTTCAGGACCTCGTTGCAGCCTTCCAGCTGCTGGAAGTCCTCCATCGAGGGGTCCTGCGCCTGGAGCATGGTCCCCATGGCTCCGTCGGCGACGACCACGCGGGTCGCGAGCGCCTCTCGGAGGGCATCGGCCCGTGTCTGGGTGTCTGCGGGCGGGTTCGGCAACGAGGCCATGGTCAAGCTCCCTGGGATGCGACGGCTGTCGGCTTTGCGCCCTCGCTGTGTCAAGGGCGCACGCGGTCAGGGTAACCGTGCGCACCGGGACCCGGTGGGTGTGTCCCACGTGGCGGACTGCATTCTTTGGCCTGACTCCACTGCCGCTCCAGTGGGCTGTCCGGCATGCGGGTGTCATCAAGCGTTCCCCGGGCATGCACAAGGTCGACATCGGCCGATAGTGTTCAGCATTGTCGAACTACGTCAGCAGGAGGCTGCACGATGGCACGAAACATCCAGTCGCTCGAACGAGCCGCTGCGATGCTGCGGCTCCTGGCGGGCGGAGAGCGCCGGCTGGGCCTGTCGGACGTGGCCGGTGCGCTCGGGCTGGCCAAGGGGACGGCGCACGGCATCCTGCGCACGCTCCAGGCCGAGGGCTTCGTGGAGCAGGACCCGGCCTCCGGCCGCTACCAGCTCGGCGCGGAGCTGCTGCGCCTGGGCAACAGCTACCTGGACGTGCACGAGCTGCGGGCCCGGGCGCTGGTGTGGACGGACGACCTGGCGCGGGCGAGCGGCGAGAGCGTGTACGTGGGGGTGCTCCACAAGAGCGGCGTGCTGATCATGCACCACGTGTTCCGCCCGGACGACAGCCGGCAGGTGCTGGAGGTGGGCGCCATGCAGCCGCTGCACTCCACCGCCCTGGGCAAGGTGCTGTCCGCCTACGACCCGGTGGCGCACACGGAGGCGGTCGAGGTGGAGCGGGAGGCGTTCACACCGCGCACGGTCACCGACGCGGCCGGCTTCGAGCAGATCCTGGACCTGACCCGGGCGCGCGGCTGGGCCAGCGATGTCGAGGAGACCTGGGAGGGCATCGCCTCGGTGGCGGCCCCCATCCACGACCGGCGCAGGATGCCGGTCGGAGCGGTGGCGGTGGCGGGCGCCGTGGAGCGGGTCTGCGGGGAGTCCGGGGAGCCCCGGGCGAGCCTGGTCGCCTCGGTGCGGGACTGCGCCCGCTCGGTTTCGCGGGACCTCGGCGCGGGCCGCTTCTGACCTTGCTTTGAATGCCCCCGGGACCGCTTCGGCCGTCATCTGGGGGCTTCTGTCGTTTTTCAGCCACTAGTTGGCGGGATTTGGTCGATCACACCGACCGGTAACGATCCTGATCCGTGACCTGCCGGACCCTTGACGCATTCTTCACTCGGGCGGAAAACTGCCGTTCATCGGTCGGCATTGTCGAACACCTACCGGCAATACGCGTTAGGCTATGGCGAGGCCAAGGACCGGTGCAGCACTCACCGAGTGCGGTGGACCACCGGAGGGACCCGGTGTCCGCCCACCCCTGGACGTAAGACAAAGGAGTCGCGGGTGTCCAGCTCCGACATCTTCATCGGCGAGACCATCGGTACCGCCCTGCTCACCCTGCTCGGCGGTGGCGTCTGCGCCGCCGTCACGCTCAAGAGCTCCAAGGCCCGCAACGCGGGATGGCTCGCGATCACCTTCGGCTGGGGTTTCGCCGTCCTGATCGCCGCGTACGTGTCCGCGCCCCTGTCCGGCGCGCACCTCAACCCCGCGGTGACCGTCGGCATAGCCGTCAAGACCGGCGAGTGGGGCGACGTGCCGGTCTACCTCGCGGGCCAGCTGCTCGGCGCCATGATCGGCGCGGTCCTCATGTGGGCCACCTACTACGGGCAGTTCCGGGCGCACCTGGCGGACCCGGAGCACATCCGTGACGCCAAGCTCGGCCCGGAGGACCCGCACCCGCACGACGTGGCCGGCCCGGTGCTCGGGATCTTCTCCACCGGCCCCGAGATCCGCAACGTCGTCCAGAACCTGGTCACCGAGATCATCGGCACCGCCGTCCTGGTCCTGGCGATCTTGACCCAGGGCCTCCAGGACGACGGCAAGGGCCTCGGCGTCATCGGCGTCCTGATCACCTCCTTCGTGGTCGTCGGGATCGGCCTCTCCCTCGGCGGCCCGACCGGCTACGCCATCAACCCGGTGCGCGACCTCGGTCCCCGCATCGTCCACGCCCTGCTGCCGCTGCCCAACAAGGGCGGCTCGGACTGGGGATACTCCTGGATCCCGGTCGTCGGCCCGCTCGTCGGTGCCGCCGTCGCCGGTGGTCTGTACAACATCGCGTTCGTCTGATCAGCATCGGCACGTATCGCAAGATCCGCACCGCCCCCTGATTCCGCCAACCAGAGCCGCCAGGAGCAGCCACCATGACCAGCAGCACCGGCCCCTTCATCGCCGCGATCGACCAGGGCACCACCTCCTCCCGCTGCATCGTCTTCGACCGCGACGGCCGCATCGTCGCCGTCGACCAGAAGGAGCACGAGCAGATCTTCCCGAAGCCGGGCTGGGTCGAGCACGACGCCGCCGAGATCTGGACCAACGTCCAGGAGGTCGTCGCCGGGGCCATCGCCAAGGCCGAGATCACGGCGTCCGACGTCAAGGCCGTCGGCATCACCAACCAGCGCGAGACCACGCTCCTGTGGGACAAGAACACCGGCGAGCCGGTGCACAACGCGCTGGTCTGGCAGGACACCCGCACCGACGTCCTGTGCAAGGAGCTCGGCCGCAACGTCGGCCAGGACCGCTTCCGCCGCGAGACGGGCCTGCCGCTCGCCTCGTACTTCGCCGGTCCCAAGGTCCGCTGGCTGCTCGACAACGTCGAGGGCCTGCGCGAGCGCGCCGAGGCCGGCGACATCCTCTTCGGCACCATGGACTCCTGGGTCATCTGGAACCTGACCGGCGGCGCCCAGGGCGGCGTGCACGTCACCGACGTCACCAACGCCTCGCGCACCATGCTGATGAACCTCCACACGCTGGAGTGGGACGAGCGCATCGCCGAGTCCATGGAGGTCCCCCTCAACGTCCTCCCCGAGATCCGGTCCTCCGCCGAGGTCTACGGCCACGTCAAGGAAGGCGTGCTCGCCGGCGTCCCGGTCGCCTCGGCGCTCGGCGACCAGCAGGCCGCCCTCTTCGGCCAGACCTGCTTCTCCGAGGGCGAGGCGAAGTCCACGTACGGCACCGGCACGTTCATGCTGATGAACACCGGCGACAAGATCATCAACTCTTACAGCGGCCTGCTGACCACGGTCGGCTACCAGATCGGCGAGGAGAAGCCGGTCTACGCCCTGGAGGGCTCCATCGCCGTCACCGGCTCGCTCGTCCAGTGGATGCGCGACCAGATGGGCCTGATCAAGTCGGCCGCCGAGATCGAGACGCTGGCCTCCTCCGTCGAGGACAACGGCGGCGCCTACTTCGTGCCCGCCTTCTCCGGCCTGTTCGCCCCGTACTGGCGCTCCGACGCCCGCGGTGTGATCGCCGGCCTGACCCGGTACGTCACCAAGGCGCACATCGCCCGCGCCGTGCTGGAGGCCACCGCCTGGCAGACCCGCGAGATCACCGACGCCATGACCAAGGACTCGGGCGTCGAGCTCGCCGCCCTCAAGGTCGACGGCGGCATGACCTCCAACAACCTGCTGATGCAGACCCTCTCGGACTTCCTGGACGCCCCCGTGGTGCGCCCGATGGTCGCCGAGACCACCTGCCTCGGCGCCGCCTACGCCGCCGGCCTGGCCGTCGGCTTCTGGCCCGACACCGACGCCCTGCGCGCCAACTGGCGCCGCGCGGCGGAGTGGACCCCGCGGATGCCCGCCGAGCAGCGGGACCGCGAGTACAAGAACTGGCTCAAGGCCGTCGAGCGGTCCATGGGCTGGATCGACGACGAAGACGCCAGCTGACCCCGTTCAGCTGAGTCAATCGACGAGGAGCTAAAAGATATGAGCACCCTGCAGAGCGTTCCCGCACTGGGTTCGCACCCGACCGCCGGCTCCAACGCGAGCCGCGCCGAGACCCGTGAGCAGCTGGCGAAGGCCACGTACGACCTGCTGGTCATCGGCGGTGGAATCCTGGGCACGTCCGTGGCCTGGCACGCCGCGCAGTCGGGTCTGCGGGTTGCCATGGTGGACGCCGGCGACTTCGCCGGCGCCACCTCCTCGGCCTCCTCCAAGCTGGTCCACGGCGGCCTGCGCTACCTCCAGACCGGCGCGGTCAAGCTGGTCGCGGAGAACCACCACGAGCGCCGGGTCCTGGCCAAGGACGTGGCCCCGCACCTGGTCAACCCGCTCACCTTCTACCTGCCGGTCTACAAGGGCGGCCCGGTCGGCGCCGCGAAGCTGGGCGCGGGCGTGTTCGCGTACTCGGCCCTGTCGGCCTTCGGTGACGGCATCGGCAAGGTCATATCGCCGGCCCGCGCCGTCGCCGACAACCCCGGTCTCAAGACCGACAACCTCAAGGCCGTCGCGGTCTACTACGACCACCAGATGAACGACTCCCGCGTCGCCGTGATGACGGTGCGCGCGGCCGTCGAGTCGGGCGCGGTCGTCCTGAACCACGCCGAGGTCACCGGTCTGCGCATGACGCGCGGCCGGGTCAGCGGCGCCGAGCTCAAGGACCGCCTGGACGGCACCGAGTTCGGGGTCGACGCGCGCGTCGTGCTCAACGCCACCGGCCCGTGGGTGGACCACCTGCGGCGCATGGAAGACAAGCACGCGATGCCGTCGATCCGCCTGTCCAAGGGCGCCCACATCGTGATGAAGCGCAAGTCGCCGTGGAAGGCCGCCATGGCCACCCCGATCGACAAGTACCGCATCACCTTCGCCCTGCCGTGGGAGGACCAGCTGCTGCTCGGCACGACCGACGAGGTCTACGAGGGCGACCCCGCGGACGTGCGCGCCACCGAGGCCGACATCCAGCAGATCCTGGACGAGGCGGCCTTCTCGGTGAAGGACGCGGACCTGGACCGCTCGCTGATGACGTACGCCTTCGCGGGCCTGCGGGTGCTGCCCGGCGGCCCCGGCGGCGTGGAGAAGGCCAAGCGGGAGACGGTCGTCTCCGAGGGCGCCGGCGGCATGCTGTCGGTGGCCGGCGGCAAGTGGACCACGTACCGCCACATCGGCCGCGTGGTCATGGACAAGCTGGCGAAGCTGCCCGGCAGCCCGCTGACCGAGGACATGGAGCCGGTGAAGTCGCTGGTGCGCCGCGTCCCGCTGCCCGGTGTCGCCAACCCCAACGCGGTGGCGCACCGGCTGCTGGTGGACCGGGAGCCCGGCTCGCGGATGGACCCGCTCACCGCCCGGCACCTGGCCTCGCACTACGGCTCGCTGGCCTTCGACATCGCCCGCCTGGCGAACGAGGACCCCGCGCTGGCCGAGCGGATCCACCCCGACGGGCCGGAGATCTGGGCGCAGGTCGCGTACGCCCGGGACAACGAGTGGGCCGAGACGGTCGACGACGTGCTGCGCCGCCGTACGACGGTGACCGTGCGCGGCCTGGACAGCACCGAGGTACGGGGCAGGGTCGAGGAGATGCTGGGCGGCAGGGCGTAGCCGTCACGGCAGGGGGAAGAGGGGCGGTTCCGGGGGGAACCGCCCCTCCGTCGTGGGCTGTGGCCGGGGTCCCCTCAAGGCTTAGGCTGGCCCACGTACACAAGGGGAACTTCGGAAGGAGACCTGGGTGATCGAGCTTGAGGGCGTGCCCGAGCTGATCGACCCGGTCATGGTGGCCGCGTTCGAGGGCTGGAACGACGCGGGTGACGCCGCCTCCGGTGCTGTCACACACCTGGACCGGGAGTGGAAGGGCGAGGTCTTCGCGGCTCTGGACGCCGAGGACTACTACGACTTCCAGGTCAACCGGCCGACGGTGTGGCTGGAGAACGGGGTTCGCAAGATCACCTGGCCGACGACCCGGCTCTCGGTGGTCCGGATCGGCGGTGCGAAGCCGCGTGACCTGGTGCTGGTGCGCGGGATCGAACCCTCGATGCGCTGGCGTTCGTTCTGCAACGAGATCCTCGCCTTCGCGCACGAGCTGGGCGTGGAGATGGTGGTCATCCTGGGCGCGCTGCTGGGGGACACCCCGCACACCCGGCCGGTCCCGGTCAGCGGGGTGACGTCCGACGCCGACCTGGCGCGGACGATGGACCTGGAGGAGACGAAGTACGAGGGCCCGACGGGGATCGTCGGCGTCCTCCAGGAGGCCTGTACGCACGCGGGCGTCCCGGCGGTGTCGCTGTGGGCGGCGGTGCCGCACTACGTGTCGCAGCCGCCGAACCCGAAGGCGACGCTGGCGCTGCTGAACCGGCTGGAAGACCTTCTCGACATCCGCATCCCGCTCGGCGAACTGCCGGAGGACGCGCGGGCGTGGCAGCTGGGCGTGGACCAACTGGCCGCCGAGGACAGCGAGGTGGCGGAGTACGTGCAGACGCTGGAGGAGGCGCGGGACACCGCGGACCTCCCGGAGGCGTCGGGGGACGCGATCGCCCGCGAGTTCGAGCGGTACCTGCGGCGGCGGGACCCTTCCGCAGCCGCGGAGCCGGGTGACGGGTCGTACCTGCGGGACACGTCGAGCGGCCGTACGAAGCCGCGGCTGCGGCCCGACCCGGAGCCGCCGGAGGAACCGCCGGCTGCGGCGCCGGGCGAGGACGCGCCTCCGGAGGCGTGACGAAGGCGGGGCCGGATCCTCGGGATCCGGCCCCGCCTTCGCGCGAGCGGACCGGGCTGCGCCCGGCCTTGTGGGGCGCGGCCCCGCCCGCGCTCAAGCGCCGGCGGGGCCGGTCCTCAGAGCGCCACGCCCAGCAGGGCGTCCACCGTGCGGGAGACCAGGCCCGGGGCCGACTCGTCGGAGCCGTCCGAGGCGTTCTGGGCCTCGGCCCAGCGGTCCACGGCCGCCAGCGCGGCGGGGGCGTCCAGGTCGTTCGCCAGGGCCTCGCGGACCTCCTCGACCAGGGCGTCCGCCGGGATGCCGTCCGGGCGGGACACGGCCGCGCGCCAGCGCTCCAGGCGGGCCACCGCCTCCTCCAGGACGGCGTCCGTCCACTCCCAGTCGGCGCGGTAGTGGTGGGACAGCAGCGCGAGCCGGATCGCGGCCGGGTCGACGCCCGCCCGGCGCAGCGCGGAGACGAAGACCAGGTTGCCCTTGGACTTCGACATCTTCTGGCCGTTCAGCCCGACCATCCCCGCGTGCACGTAGGCCTTGGCCATCGGGAACTCGCCCGTCAGCGCCTGGGCGTGCGAGGCGCCCATCTCGTGGTGCGGGAAGGCCAGGTCGGAGCCGCCGCCCTGGACGTCGAAGCCCATGCCCAGGTGGTCCAGGGCGATGGCCACGCACTCGATGTGCCAGCCCGGCCGGCCTCGGCCCAGGGAGCCGCCGTCCCAGCTCGGCTCGCCCGGCCGCGCGGCCATCCACAGCATCGGGTCGAGCGGGTTCTTCTTCCCCGGGCGCTCGGGGTCGCCGCCGCGCTCCGCGGAGAGCAGCCGCATGGCCTCGGCGTCGAGGTGGGAGACACCGCCGAAGTGCGGGTCGGACTCCACCGAGAAGTAGACGTCGCCTTCGAGCTCGTAGGCGGCGCCCGCGTCCCTCAGCCGCTCGACGAGCGGCACGATGCCGGGTATGGCCTCGACCGCGCCGATGTACTGCCGCGGCGGCAGGATCCGCAGGGCAGTCATGTCCTCGCGGAAGAGGGCCGTCTCGCGTTCGGCGAGCTCGGTCCAGTCGTGGCCGTCGCGCTGCGCCCGCTCCAGCAGCGGATCGTCGACGTCCGTGACGTTCTGGACGTAGTGGACCTGCCGCTTGGTGTCGAGCCACACGCGCTGCACCAGGTCGAACGCGTTGTAGGTGGCCGCGTGACCGATGTGGGTGGCGTCGTACGGCGTGATGCCGCAGACGTAGATACGGGCGACGGGACCGGGGGCGAGGGTGATCGTCCCCTGGGTCGCGGTGTCGTGGATCTGGAGGTCGCGGCCCTTGCCGGGCAGGGCGGGGACCTCAGAAGCGGGCCAGGCATGCATGCTTCGAGCCTAACCGGACGGATGTTCCGTCATCGAACCGGACCAGCACTGTTGGCTTGATCACCACTCTTGCGGTCCGGCCGGGTATGTGCCTGGTGCGAGCCGGCCGTTCCCTGCCGGCTCAGACCGGTGGCCAGGGGATGGCGGGCCACTGCCCCGAGGGCAGGGGATGCGTTCCCTCGCGCAGCAGGAGGGCCACACGGGCCCGTACGGCCGCCAGCTCGGCGGTGGTGATCAGTTCCGCCAGCCGGGTGGCGAGGGGGCCCCCGTCGGCCAGCTGGGAGGCGAGGGAGGTCAAGACCGTGCGGGCCTCGTCCGTCAGGGGCTCCCCCGCCCAGCCCCACAGCAGGGTGCGCAGCTTGTCCTCGGCGTGGAAGGTCACGCCGTGGTCGATGCCGTAGAGCCGGCCGTCGGGGGCGGGCAGCAGGTGGCCGCCCTTGCGGTCGGCGTTGTTGATGACGGCGTCCAGGACGGCGAGGCGGCGCAGCCTCGGGTCGTCGGCGTGCACGAGCAGCGCGGTGCGCCCCTGCCCCACTTCGGCGAGGGCGACCGGCTTCCAGCCTTCCCCGGCCTCCTCGCCCTCGACGAGCGCCAGCAGCTCCGGCTCCGGCGCGTCACCGGCGTCGATCCACCGCTGGACCATGCCTTCGCCGTACGGGCCCTCGCGCAGCACCGTCTCCGGGACGAGGCCCCACCCGGTGGCCTCGGAGACCAGGTAGGCGGCGCGCTCGCGCTGGGCGAGGCTGCCGTCGGGGAAGTCCCACAGCGGCCGCTCGCCCTTGACGGGCTTGTAGACGCATTCGGCGCTGACGCCCTCGTACGTCACGGTGCACAACAGGACGGCGTTGGAGGCCTCGGCGATGCGGCCCCGGACGGTGAGCTCACCTCTGGCGAGCAGTTCCTCGGTCGGGTTCACGGCGCTCACGCCTGGCGCCGGTAGCCGTTCTGGCGGGGACACACGTGCCCTTCGGGGTCGAGCGGCAGGCTGCACAGCGGGCACGGCGGCCGGCCGGCGTTGACCACGTCGAGGGCGCGTTTGGCGAAGGCGCGGGCCTGGGCGCCGGAGAGGCGCACGCGCAGCATCGGCGGGCCGTTCTCCTCGTCCTGCAGGAGGCGCTCCTCGGCTTCGGCGAGGTCCTCGTCGGAGTCGGCGTCGAGTTCGACGAGCGCCTGCGCTTCGACGATCATCCGCTGTTCCTCGCCGTCCCAGGCCAGGGCCATCGTGCCGACGCGGAACTCCTCCTCGACGGGAACGTCGAGGGGGGCGGTGTCGGCCGCCTCGGTGGAGGCGACGGCCGGGACGGGGGCGTTGCCGCCGGTGCGCCGTACGACCTCGTCCAGCAGTTCGTCCATCCGCTCGGCGAGCGCGGCGACCTGCGTCTTCTCCAGGGAGACGCTGGTGACGCGGGTTCCGGAGGAGGCCTGGAGGAAGAACGTACGGCGTCCAGGCAGACCGACCGTGCCGGCCACGAAGCGGTCCGGCGGGTCGTAAAGGAACACCTGACGGGGCACGTCCAGTCTCCAAGTGTCGGTGGCAGGGGCGGGGCGTGGGCGGGCTGCCTGTGTCGGCCCGTCCACCCTACTGCGCCGTTCGATCAGGCCGCGCCCGCTCCGCCGCCCACGACGGCGTCCCCGCCGTCTTCGGGTGATTTGCGCGGCACGAGGGCGGCGAAGTCACCGGTGTCGCCCAGGCGGAACAGGAACGGGCGGGTCTCGGTGTAGCGGATGGCGGTGACGGAGCAGGGGTCGACGTGGATCCGCTGGAAGAGGTCGAGGTGCATGCCGAGGGCGTCCGCTACAAGGGACTTGATGATGTCCCCGTGCGAGCACATGAGGTAGACGGCGTCGGCGCCGTGCTCCTCCTCGATCCGTGCGTTCCACTCCCGGACGGCGTCCACGGCGCGGGCCTGCATGGCGCGCATGGTCTCGCCGCCGGGGAAGGCCGCGGCGGAGGGGTGCTGCTGGACGATCTTCATCAGGGGCTCGTCGGCGAGTTCGGAGAGTTTGCGGCCGGACCAGTCGCCGTAGTGGCATTCGCCGATCCGCTCGTCGGTGTGCAGGTTCAGCCCGGGGCGGGCCGCCAGCAGCGGGGCGAGGGTCTCCTGGCAGCGTTGCAGCGGGCTGCTGACGGCGGCGGCCAGCGGTACCCCGTCGAGGCGTGCGGGCAGTGCGGCGGCCTGCTCGGCGCCGCGTTCGTCCAGGCTCACGCCCGGGGTCCATCCGGCGAGCAAGCCCGCGGTGTTGGCGGTGGACCGCCCGTGCCGTACGAGGATCAGCGTGGCCATGGGGCCACCCTAATGGCGGCGGTGTGCGGGCGGGGGCCGGGACGGGGGAGAATGCGCTGCGTGATAGTCGACTGCGCGATGTACCGGGACGGCCGCCGCTCCGAGGCACCCGAGGATTTCTCGGACGCCCTCGACCAGGCGCGGGCGACGGGTGACGCCTTCCTGTGGGTGGGGATGCACGAGCCCACGGAGGAGGAATTCGAGCACGTCAGTCAGGAGTTCGGGCTCCACAAGCTGGCGGTCGAGGACGCGCTGACCGCGCACCAGCGTCCGAAGCTGGAGGTCTACGACGACTCGCTGTTCGTGGTCCTCAAGCCGGTCATGTACGACGACGACACCGATACGGTGACGACGGGCGAGTTGATGGTCTTCATCGGCGACTCCTTCGTGGTCACGGTCCGGCACGGCGAGGGCGCCGCGCTGGCCGCCGTGCGCCACCGCCTGGAGCAGGATCCGGACGTGCTGCGGCACGGGCCGACGGCGGTGCTCTACGCGGTGTCGGACGCGGTGGTGGACCACTACATCGAGGTCGCGGCGGAGCTCCAGGCGGACCTGGAGGAACTGGAGGCCGAGGTGTTCGCCCCGAACGCCTCGGACAGCCGCACCACCAAGAGCACGGCCGCGCGGATCTACGGTTTCAAGCGGCAGGTGCTGGAGTTCCGCCGGGCGACGAGCCCGCTGCTCCAGCCGATGGACCGGCTCGCCTTCGGGGAGGTGCCGTTCGTGCACGAGCACTCCCAGCCCTTCTTCCGCGACGTCGCCGACCACCTGACGAAGGCGAACGAGTACATCGAGGGGCTGGACCGGCTGCTGTCGGACGCGCTGTCGGCGCACCTGGCGCAGATGGGCGTCCGGCAGAACGACGACATGCGCAAGATCTCCGCGTGGGCGGCGATGGCGGCCGTCCCGACGATGGTGGCGGGGATCTACGGGATGAACTTCGACCACATGCCGGAGCTCAGGCAGGGCTGGGGCTATCCGGCGGTCCTGGTGGTCATGGTGGCCGCCTGCCTGGGCCTGCACCGGCTCTTCAAGCGCCGCGGCTGGCTGTAGGCCGGCGTGCAGGCCCGTCAGGCGTAGCCCGGCGCGCCGGTCGGTACGCCGCCGAGCGCGTCGCGGCGCCGGGGCATGCTCAGGCCGACCATGCGGTGCCAGCCGCTGAACCGCTCGTAGGCGTACATGCCGCGGATCCCGGCGGCGAGGGCGGCGGCCTTGGGCGCGGGCCACCTCAGCAGCCTGCCCATGTGGGCCATGACGGCGAGGCTCACGTCCCGGTAGATGCCGATCTCGGCGAGGGCGCTGTCGCGCAGCACCCGCTGGATGGTCCGGCCGTGGCCGGCGCGGACGAGGGCGAGGAGTTCCTCGTGGCAGTAGGCGAGGTGGTTGGCCTCGTCGTCGCTGATCATGCGGATGGCCCTGCCGACCTCCGGGTGGTCCCCGAAGTGCTTGACCAGCATGTCCATCTGGTCGGCGGCCCGCTGTTCGGTGACGCGGCTGTGCGCGAGGTAGACGACGATGTCCTCCTCGGTCAGCGGCTCCTCGCGGCGCAGCTTCTCGTGCGCGAGCCCGATCTCCCGCCGTTCCAGCAGCATCGTGTAGTCCGTCTCGGGCGGCACGGGCACGGCGGGCAGACCGCGCTTGCGCAGCAGGGCGTGGAAGATGCGGCCGTGCTTGTCCTCGTCCGCGCCGTGCCGGGCGATCTTGGGCGCGAGGTGGCGCATGCGGTCGGGGACCAGCGCGGCGATGCGGCCGTTCTCCCAGCCGCCCTGGGACTCCCCGCTGGCGGCGATGGAACAGAACAGCTGGAAGGAGTCGTCGTTCTCGACGATCTCCTGGAACAGGCTGCGGGCAGAGAGCATGCTCCGAGTCAAAGACGGATACGGCGGGCGGGCAACCGATGCGTGGCGGGACTCGGCCGAATGAACGAAACGAAGGCGGGGGCGCCGGGGCGTAACCCCGGGGCCGCCGCGCGCGTTGTTGCGGTGTCGGCCGTGGCGGGGAAGACCCCCCGAGCCCCCACCACGGCCGCAGGGCGTTCGACCGCCTTCCGGACTCAGGCCAGACCGGCGTGCTCCAGGGCCTGGACGCCGGCCCGCAGGGCGGTGATCCGCTCGTCCAGGGTGAACCCGGCCGGGGCGAGCGTCAGGGTGGTGACCCCGGCGTCGGCGTAGGCGCGCATCCCGTCCGCGATCCGCTCCACCGAGCCGAGCAGGGTGGTCGAGTCGATCAACGAGTGCGGGACCGCCGCGGCGGCGCCCGCCTTGTCGCCGCCCAGGTACTTCTCCTGGATCTCGGCGGCTTCCTTCCCGTAGCCCATGCGCTGCGCGAGCTGGTTGTAGAAGTTCTGCTTGGGGCTGCCCATGCCGCCGACGTACAGGGCGGTGTACGGGCGGAACATGTCGGCGAGGGTGTTCACGTCGTCGCCCACGGCGAGGGGAACGGTGGGGCAGACGTCGAAGCCGTCCATCGTCAGCCCGGCCTTCTCACGGCCCGCGCGGATGTGGCGCAGCGCCGTCTCCTCCAGGTGCTCGGCGGCGGGGAAGATCAGCAGGGCGCCGTCGGCGATCTCGCCGGTCTGCTCCAGGTTCTTCGGTCCGATGGCGGCGATGTAGAGCGGGATGTGTTCGCGCTCGGGGTGCACGGTCAGCTTGATCGGCTTGCCGGGGCCGCCGGGCAGCGGGAGGGTCCAGTGCTGTCCTTCGTAGGAGAGGCGCTCGCGGCTCATGGCCTTGCGGACGATCTCCACGTACTCCCGGGTCCGGGCGAGCGGCTTGTCGAACTTCATGCCGTACCAGCCCTCGGAGACCTGCGGTCCGGAGACGCCGAGGCCGAGCCGGAAGCGGCCCTTGGTCAGGGAGTCGAGGGTGGCGGCGGTCATGGCCGTCATCGCGGGCTGGCGCGCCGGGATCTGGAAGATCGCCGAGCCGACGTCGATCCGCTCGGTCTGGGCCGCGACCCAGGCCAGGACCGTGGCGGCGTCGGAGCCGTAGGCCTCGGCGGCCCAGCAGACGTCGTAGCCGAGGCGGTCGGCCTCCTGGGCGACGGACAGGTTGTCCCCGTCCATGCCCGCACCCCAGTAACCGAGATTGATGCCGAGCCGCATGAGTCGTCCCCTTACCGGTTTACCGATCAGTAACGTAGGTCTGCGGGGACTGTAGCGCGCCCCGGTCGTCCGCGGCAGTGCCCCAGTAGTCTCAGCGCTCATGGAGCAGAGGCATCTCGGCCGCACCGGCCTGCGCGTGTCCCGGATCGGCCTCGGCACCCTCACCTGGGGCCGGTCCGCGGAGGGACCGGACGAGGCGGGCGCCGCAGAGCAGTTGAAGACCTTCTGGGAGGCGGGCGGCACGCTCGTCGACACCGCCGACGTGTACGGGGGCGGGGAGGCGGAGTACCTCCTCGGGCAGCTCGTCGGAAAGCTGGTGCCGCGCCGGGAGCTCGTGATCGCCACGAAGGCGGGCTCCGTGCGGGATCCGGACCGGCGGTGCGACGGCTCGCGCGGGCACCTCCTGGCGGCGCTGGACGACTCCCTGGCCCGGCTGGAGACCGATTACGTGGACCTGTGGCAGGTGCACGCCTTCGACCCGGGCACCCCGCTGGAGGAGACCCTCCAGGCGCTGGACCTCGCCGTCAGCAGCGGCCGGGCCAGGTACGCCGGGGTGGCGGGGTTCAGCGGCTGGCAGCTGGCGAAAGCGGCGACCTGGCAGCTCGCCGCACCCGGCATGCGGACCCGGCTCGCCTCCACGCAGATGGAGTACTCGCTGCTCCAGCGGGGCGTGGAGCGGGAGGTGCTGCCGGCCGCGCTGGACCTCGGCGTCGGCCTGCTCCCCTCCTCCCCCCTCGGGCGCGGCGTGCTGACGGGGAAGTACCGGGCGGGAACCCCGACGGACTCACGGGGCGCGTCGCAGACCCTGGCCGCCTTCGTGGATCCGTACCTGGACGAGGCGTCGGGCCGGATCGTGGACGCGGTGGCGACGGCCGCGCACGGGCTGGCGGTGACCCCGCTCCAGGTGGCGCTGGCGTGGGTGCGGGACCGGCCGGGCGTGGTCGCGCCGATCGTCGGCGCGCGTACGCCGGCGCAGCTCGGGGCGGCGCTGTCAGTGGAGGCCCTTAGTCTTCCGGAGGAGATCTGCCGGGCGCTGGACGACGTGTCGGCGCCCGTGCACCGCTACCCCGATCAGGACTGGAGCACGCTGTGAGTACCGACCCCGCCGCCACCGCCGCGGACGAACCGGACGCCCCCGGACCGGAGGCCGGGGCGGTCGAGGGCGCGTGTACCCCGGAACCCCCCGGCGGGGAACCCGCGCCCCGGGCGTCGGACGCTGCCGGCGAAGCCGGCTTGGGCCCGCGGGAGACGCCGGAACCGGCGCCGGCCCAGGACCCGGCGGCAGCCGTGGACCCGGCGCCCGAGGAGGACCCTACGCCCGACGAGGACCCGGGGGCGGGCCCGGAGGAGGGCGCGGGCGCGGCCGAAGGGGATGCCGGGTTGACGACGGACGGGGCCGCGGCGGCCGAGGGCGCCAAGCCCGAGCTCACCGAGGCGCAGGCGGAGCTGGCCGCGCAGAAGATCGAGCGGGAGCGGATCGCCCGGCGCAAGGCGGAGCGGCAGGCCCCGGTCGAGGCGGGCGCCAAGCTCAGCGGCACGGCCGCCGATCTGCTGGCCGCCGTACGGGCGGTGGAGAGCGGGGCCAAGCCGGCCGCCTACTTCGACGACGCTCCCGCCGCGCCGCGCAAGGCCGCCGCCCCCGCTCCCCCGTCGCCCCGCCCCACCGCGCCCATCGCGGCGGCCGGGGACGTCGAGGGCGTACGGGCCGTGCTGGCCCGGGGCGGTGCCCCCGAGGCGCTCGCCGGGCCGGCGGCCACCGCGCTCGGCGAAGGCGCCGCCGAGCAGCTCACCGAGAACCCGTGGCGGCTGCTGGCGGTGGCCGGGGTGCGCCCCACCCAGACCGACGGTTTCGCCCGCGCCCTGCTGGGCGACGAGGCGGGGCCCGGCGACGAGCGCCGGGGCGGCGCGCTGGTGGGCTGGCTGCTGGCCCAGGCCGCGCTCAAGGGGCACACCGCCCTGGAGGCGCCGGTCCTGGAGAAGGCGCTGGCCCAGTACGGCGTACCGGACCCGGCCGGGGCCCTCGAACAGGCCATCGGCGAAGGCGCGGTACTGGTGTTCCACGAACCGTCGGCCGAGGCGGAGTCCGCCGGGTCCCCGGAAGACCGGCAGGACGAACAGGGCGAGCAGGACGAGCGGCCCGGCACGGTCCTCGTGGGGCTGGAGGGCTACGCCCTGGCCGAGGAAAGCCTCGCCGACGGCCTGGCCCGGGTGGCCAGCACCTTCGCGGGCCCCGCGGACTGGGAGGAGGCCGCCGCCGGCGGTCCGGGCGCCGAGCTGATCCGGGCCGTCTCCGGCCACGGCCTGGTCACCCACACCGGCGGCGAGGCCGCCCGCGCCGAACCGGCGGCCCTGCTGGCGGCCGCGCGCCGGCTCGGGCTGCGCGCCACTCTGGCCGCGCACACCCCGGCCGAAGGCGCCGTCACCGTGGCGGGCCTGCTCGACGGGACGGAGGGGCCCGGCCGGGACGCCGACGGGCAGTTCGCGCTGGACCTGCTCATCGTCCTGGACGCGCCCCAGCTGGACGTCGAGAGCGCGGCCGCGCTGGTCGAGTCGGTACCCGACGGAGCCCGCCTGGTGCTGTCCGGGGACCCCGGCGTGCTCGGTTCGGCAGGGCCCGGGCGGGTGTTCGCCGATGTGCTGGCGGCCCGGACCTGCCCCCAGGTCGTCTCCCGCGTCCCGGATCCCGGCCCGCTGGGCGAGCTGGTGTCCGGCATCGGCATCGGGGAGCTGAACCAGGTCGACGCCCCCGGCAAGGAGGTCGTCATCGTCCCGGTGCGGGACGCGGGTGAGGCCGTCCACCGTACGGTCCAGCTGGTGGCCGAGTCGGTGCCGCGCGCCCTCGGGATCCCGGCGGACGACGTACAGGTGATCACCCCGGGCCACGGCGGTTCGGCGGGGACGCGGGCGCTGAACGCTGCCCTCAAGGAGCGGCTGAACCCCGGCCCGGGCCGGTTCGGCGGCTTCGACCCCGGCGACCGGGTGGTGTACGTGCCCGCGCCCGGGCGGGCCCTGCCGGCCCGCGTGGTGTCCGCCGACGCACAGGGGCTGCACCTGGAGGCCGCGGGGGCGCGGATCGTCGTCCCGAAGGAGCGGGTGGAGTCGGCGGTGCGGCACGGCTGGGCCGTGACCGGGCACCAGGCCGTGGGCGCGCGCTGGCCGGCGGTGGTCGTGGTGCTGCCCGGGGACGCGGCGGACGCGCTGTCCCGGGACTGGGTGTACACGGCCTTCGGGCGCGCCGAGCGGCACCTGTCCGTGGTGCACGGCGTCGACCAGGCACTGGCGCGCGCGGTGGCCGACGTAGCGCCCAAGCCGCGCACGACCCGGCTGGCGGACCTGCTGCGGGCCCTCGCGGCGGCCGCCCGGGAACAGCCCGAGTAACGGCGTCCACCGTGACGCGTGGGCCCCCGTCCGGTGCCGGACGGGGGCCCACGCCGTCATGCGGTGGTCAGGCGGGGGTGAGGCCCGCTTCCGCGGCCCCGTCCGGCACGTCGTCGTCCTCGAAGTCGTCCGGCTCCTCGTCGAAGACGGAACTCACGTCGAACCGGTGCAGCACGTTCTGCGCGTCGGCGTGCTCGAAGGGCGAGTCGAGCCACTCGCCCGGCTCCGTCACCTCCTCCGCGGCGGCGATCCACAGCGTGGAGTCGCCCTCCTCCAGGCCGAACTCGCGGTAGCGGGAGTGGATCTCGTCGGGCTCGTACTCACCGAAGAGGACGCCCAGCGCCCCGGCGGTGCCGCCGTCCTCGACGGACTCGGCGTCCGGGTCGTGCGCGGCGACGCGGTCGGCCTGGGCGATCAGGCGCTGCGGTTCGACCACGGCGTAGTCGCGGCGGATGAGCACGCTGAACGCGGCGGGCTCGGCGGGGCCGGTGTACGGGACCCCGTCCTCGGGGGTGGGGATCTCGAAGGGGGTGACCTCGTCGTAGCGGTCGTAGAGCAGTTCGTCGTACTCGTCGGCGGCGGCGGCGAGCTCGTTGAACGCGGCGTAGACGGCCGGGTCGTCGTCCCCGATCCTGCTCTCGACCGCGGCGAGGTGACGGTCGAGCGCGGCCTTGACCGCCTCGGCGGCGGCGCGTACCTCGGCAACAGTGGGCAGAGCGGCATCAGACATAGTGCAGACGCTATCCGTAGGAGGCCTCTGCCCGCACAATAGATGCGATGCCGGAATACGAATTTGTCGACCTGTACGTGCCCCGTGGGGTGCCCCGCCAGGAGACGACCCGCATGTTGACCGACCATGCCGAGTACGGGCACTGGGAGCTCGACCGGCTGACGCTGCTCCGGGACGGCAGTCGCCGCGTGCGGTTGCGCCGCCGGATCATCCGTCAGGTCCGCGCCACTTGGTGACGCGGGCCCCCGGTGAGGGGGCCCGCGCAGGGCGTACGCGTGTGCCCGTTCCCGTCCGTCAGACGGCGTTGCGGGCGCGGCGGTAGAGCACGCTGCCGGCCAGCAGCAGGCCGCCCGCGAGCGGCAGTCCGGCCGTCAGCACGTCCCCCGAGCCGGTGGCGGCCAGGTTGCCGTGGCCCTGGCCGGGCGCGACGGGGGCGGGCTTGCCGGTTCCCTGGCCGGGAGCCGTGGGAGTGCCGGGGTTGCCGGGCGTGCCGGGGTTACCAGGGGTGCCCGGGTTGCCGGGCGTGCCGGGGTTACCAGGGGTGCCCGGGTTACCCGGAGTGCCCGGGTTGCCGGGGGTCCCTGGGTTACCAGGCGTCCCAGGGTTGCCCGGGTTACCAGGGTTGCCGGGCGTGCCCGGGTTGCCGGGGGTCCCGGGGTTGCCCGGAGTGCCCGGGTTACCAGGGTTGCCGGGCGTGCCCGGATTGCCCGGGTGACCGGGGTGACCCGGGTGGTCGTCGCACGGCTCGTCCGGGTGGCCGGGGTGGCCCGGGTGACCGGGGGTTCCCGGGTTGCCGGGGTGGCCCGGCGTTCCCGGGTGGCCCGGGTGGTCCGGCGTGGCGGGGCCGCCCGCGTTGACGCAGCGGTTGCCGAAGGCCGGGTTCAGGCCTCCGATCACGGTGACCGTGTTGCCGCAGGCGTTCACCGGCACGTCCACCGGCGCCTGCACGTTGTTGCCGGACAGCACGCCCGGCGAATTCACCGCGTGTCCGACCGCCCCGGCGTCCGCATGCGCGTAACCACCGCCCAGCGCCAGCGCACCGCCGGCGGCCGCCATGGTGATCAGGGTCTTCCTGGTGACCTGTACTACGGGTCGTCGCATCTGTACTCGTCCCCATGCTGTGTACGTTCGGTCGGCGTACAGGCCGTACACGCTCCCCCGCCTGCTACGCCGAATAGAAAGAGATGCGGGCCCGAAAGCCCGGCAGCCCCGGAGCGCTGGAATGCGCTCCGGGGCCAAGGACTTCAGACGCGTCAGGCGTTGACGCAGGTGTTGCCGAAGGCCGGGTTCAGCAGGCCGATCACGTTCACAGTGTTGCCGCAGACGTTGACCGGGATGTGGATCGGGACCTGGACGACGTTGCCCGACAGAACGCCGGGGGAGCCGATGGCCGCACCCTGGGCGCCCGCGTCGGCGGCAGCCATGCCCGCACCCGCGAGAACCAGACCACCGGTGGCAGCCGCAGCGGCGACAACCTTCTTGAGCATTGTTCCTCCTAGTAGGCAAGTGCGGTCCCAGCCGCGGACCGCACCACCTGTAACGAGGAGGGATCACCGGGGCTACGAGCGTATGAGTGCATTCACTCTTCTCAGTGGAATCCGCACACCTTCCCGATTCCCGCGCGTTAGGCGTTGTCGATGAATCGGTCCAACACGCGAACACCGAACTTCAGCCCGTCCACCGGGACCCGCTCGTCCACTCCGTGGAACATGCCAGCGAAGTCCAGCTCGGGCGGGAGCCGGAGCGGGGCGAAGCCGAAGCAGCGGATGCCGAGGTCGTCGAAGGACTTGGCGTCCGTGCCGCCCGAGAGCATGTACGGGACGGCGCGGGCGATCGGGTCCTCCGCCTTGAGGGCGCTCTGCATGGCGTCGACGAGCTTGCCGTCGAAGTCCGTTTCCAGCGCCTTGTCGGCGTGCACGTCCTCGCGCTTCACGCGCGGGCCGAGGATCCGGTCGAGGTCGGCGAAGAACTCGTCCTCGTAGCCCGGCAGGAAACGGCCGTCGACGTGCGCGGTGGCCTGGCCGGGGATGACGTTGACCTTGTAGCCGGCGCCGAGCATCGTCGGGGCTGCAGAGTTGCGCAGCGTCGCGCCGACCATCTTGGCGATGCCGCCGAGCTTGGCGAGCGTGGCGTCCATGTTGTCGGGGTCGAGCGGGGTTCCGAGGGCGTCCGAGAGTTCGTCGAGGAACGACCGCACGGTCTTGGTCACGCGCACCGGCCACTGGTGGCGTCCGAGCCGTCCCACGGCCTCGCAGAGCTCGGTGATCGCGTTGTCGTTGTTGGTCATGGAACCGTGGCCGGCGGTGCCGTCCACGGTGAGGCGCATCCAGTGCATGCCCTTCTGGGCGGTCTCCACCAGGTAGAGGCGCAGGTTCTCGTTGACGGTGAACGAGAAGCCGCCCACCTCGCCGATCGCCTCGGTGACTCCCTCGAAGAGACCGGGGTGCTTGTCCACCAGGTGCCGGGCCCCGTAGACGCCGCCCGCCTCCTCGTCGGCGAGGAAGGCGAGGACGATGTCGCGCGGGGGCTTGCGGCCGCTGCGCATGCGGTCGCGCACGACGGCCAGCGTCATCGCGTCCATGTCCTTCATGTCGACCGCGCCGCGCCCCCACAGGCACCCGTCGGCGATCTCCCCGGCGAAGGGGTCGTACGTCCAGTCGGCCGCGTTGGCGGGGACCACGTCGGTGTGCCCGTGGATCAGCAGCGCCGGGCGCGAGGGGTCCTCGCCCTCGATGCGCGCCACGGTGGAGGCCCGTCCCCTGTGCGACTCGAAGATCTGCGGCTCCAGCCCGACCTCGGCCAGCTTCTCCGCGACCCACTCGGCCGCCTTGCGCTCGCCGGGGCCCGAGTGGTCCCCGTAGTTGCTGGTGTCGATCCGGATGAGGTCCCGGCAGAGGTCCACGACCTCGTCCTCACCGGTGACGGTCCTGCCCGCGCTCGACTCGCTCACGTGTTCCTCCCACTGATCAGTACCGGCTGCTGTCCCATCCTCCCGCTCCCGGGCGCTCTGCCCAAGGGCCGAGCCCGGTCACCCGGCGGGGGTCCCGGAGGTGACCGGGGGGTGTGATCGAGGGCCCCGGAATGTTTGGTAATGTTTTCCACGTCGGAACGGCCCGCGAGGGACGCGAGACAGACACCTTGTCCGGGTGGCGGAATGGCAGACGCGCTAGCTTGAGGTGCTAGTGCCCTTTATCGGGCGTGGGGGTTCAAGTCCCCCCTCGGACACCAGCGAGAGAACCCCACTTCATGTGGGGTTTTCTGCGTTCCCGGCCGGTTCGTGCGGACAGGGTTGCGCTGCGCCGCCCGCCACGACCCGCTACGACGGAGGACCCCGCCGAGGCGGGGTCCTCCGTCGTAGCGGCAGGGTGTCAGTCGCGGGCGGCGGCGATGGCGGCGACGCGGCCGCG
The DNA here is from genome assembly GCF_044454045.1 of Streptomyces sp. NPDC051578. Lineage (NCBI taxonomy): Bacteria > Bacillati > Actinomycetota > Actinomycetes > Kitasatosporales > Streptomycetaceae > Streptomyces > Streptomyces sp. NPDC051578. The sequence continues at coordinate 133,831 of NZ_JBITDH010000006.1, read as the reverse complement.
CACCAGGAACCAGCCGCCGACGAGGGCGGCGGCGATGACCGGGACGAACAGGACCGTGGTGCGGCCTACTCCGCCGTCGCACCACATCAGGACCAGCACCGTGAGCAGGAACGCCAGCGTGACGATCTGCGTGTACGGGGCCCAGGGCAACTTGTAGGACGGGCGTTCCACGCGGCCCTGCTTCGCCCGGCGCCAGAAGTGCAGCGAGCAGAGCATGACCATCGCCCAGGTGCCGAGGATGCCGAGCGAGGCGAAGTTCAGGACGATCTCGAAGGCGTCCTTGGGCATGTAGGCGTTCAGGGCGACGCCGGCGACGCCGAACGCCGCGGTGAACAGGACGCCGCCGTAGGGGACCTTGCCCTTGTTCATCACGCCGGTGAACTTGGGCGCCGAGCCGGACATGGCCATCGAGCGCAGGATGCGGCCGGTGGAGTAGAGGCCGGAGTTCAGGCTGGAGAGGGCGGCGGTCAGGACGACCAGGTTCATGACGCCGGCGGCGCCGGGGACGCCCAGCTTGTCGAAGACGGTGACGAAGGGGCTCTGGTCGGCCGAGTACGAGGTGTACGGGAGCAGCAGCGCGAGCAGGACGACGGAGCCGACGTAGAACAGGCCCACGCGCCACATGATCGAGTTGATCGCCTTCGGCATGATCTTCTCGGGGTTCTCGGTCTCGCCGGCGGCGACCCCGCACAGCTCGACGGAGGCGTACGCGAAGACGACGCCCTGGATGACCAGGAGCATCGGGACCATGCCGACGGGGAAGATCCCGCCGTTGTCGGTGATCGAGGAGAGGCCCGGGGTGTGGCCGTCGATCGGGTGGCTGGTGGCGACGAGGTAGATGCCGACGGCCAGGAAGACCACCAGGGCGGCGACCTTGACGAGGGAGAACCAGAATTCCATCTCGCCGAAGTACTTCACCGAGATCAGGTTCGCGGTGAGGACGACGGCGAGGGCAATGAAGGCGAGGACCCACTGGGGGACGTCGGTGAACATCGCCCAGAAGTGGGCGTAGGTCGCGGCGGCGGTGATGTCGGCGACGGTGGTGGTCGACCAGTTCAGGAAGTACAGCCAGCCGGCCGCGTAGGCGCCCTTCTCCCCCATGAACTCGCGCGCGTAGCTGACGAAGGCGCCGGAGGAGGGGCGGTAGAGGACGAGCTCGCCGAGGGCCCGCACCACGAAGAACGCGAAGATCCCGCACACCGCGTAGGCGATCGCGAGGGAGGGACCGGCGCCGGCGAGGCGGCCTCCGGCGCCGAGGAACAGGCCGGTGCCTATCGCCCCGCCGATGGCGATCATGTTGATGTGGCGGGACTTGAGGTCCTTGCTGTAGCCCTCGTCGCCGGCGTCGACGTGCGGGGAGGACGGCGGGCTGGGGGCCTTGGCCAAGGTGCTGTCACTCATGTGATGACTTCGCCTTCGTGGGTGGGACAGGCAGGTCCCCGGCCGCCACGCAGGGGAGCTGGGTGGTCTCACCTGTGCCGCGGTCCGGAGGGTTGGTGGCCCCAGGAGACCATGAGGCTCCGCTGCCCGCCAAAATCGCGTTCATGAGCACGGAAGCCCCCGGCGACCTTGGAAAGGGGCGCCGGGGGCCTCGTGAGGGCTTGGAAGCAGGGTGAGGGGGTCAGTCGCGCGGGGCGGATTCCGCCGCCTGGTCGAGGCGGAACGCCTCGTTGCCGAGGCCGATCCGGGCGTGTGTCGCGGGGCGGCGGGAGCGGAGCACCAGGCCGTGCACGAGGCCGGCGAGCGCGGCGACGGCGATGATGGCGGGCAGCACCCAGCTGAGCGCGGAGCCTTCCTCGGCGCCGACCAGGACGGCGAAGTCCTTGACGGTGTAGACGGCGATGAACAGCAGCGCGAGGCCCGCGGCGCCGGCCGCGACGAGCCGCCACACCTGGGCGGCGGCGGTGCCCCGGCGGACGAAGAAGGCGATCACGGCGAAGGAGGCGGCGGCCATGAGAAGGGTCACGCCGAGGGCGCCGACGCTGCCCATCCAGGTGAACAGGTGCAGGACGGGCGCGGTGGGGTCGCCGGCCGGCATGTCGTCGGTCGCGGCGAAGGCGATGACGACGGCGGCGGCGATGCCGGTCTGCAGGAGCGAGCCGGTGGCGGGGGCGCCGGTACCGGCGTTGGTGCGGCCGAAGGGCGCCGGGAGCAGGCCCTCGCGGCCCATGGCGAAGGCGTAGCGGGCGACCACGTTGTGGAAGCTGAGCATGGCCGCGAACATGCCGGTGACGAACAGGACGTGCAGGACGTCGGTGAAGGCGGTGCCCAGGCGGCTCTCGGTGAGCTGGAAGAGCAGGCCGGGACCGGCGTCGGCGGCGGCCTTGACCACCTGGCCGGGTCCGGTGGCGACGGTGAGGGCCCAGGCGCTGAGGGCGAAGAAGAGGGCGACGAAGCCGACGGCGAGGAACATGACGCGGGAGACGACGATGTGCGGCTTGCTGGTCTCCTCGGCGTAGACCGGCGACTGCTCGAAGCCGACGAAGGCGGCGATGCAGAAGCACAGGGCGGTGCCGAGACCGGCCCCGCCGAGCGTCGAGGGGTCGAAGGCGTGCAGCGAGAGGCCTTCGGCGCCCGGCTTGCCGAGGGCGGCGAGGTCGAAGACGACGACGAGGGCGCATTCGATCAGGAGCAGGACGCCCAGCACCTTGGCGTTGAGGTCGATCTTGAGCCAGCCGAGTGCGCCGGTCGCCGCGACCGCGATCAGGGCCGGGATCCACCAGGCGAGCTCGACGTCGAGGTAGGTGGCGAAGAGGCCGGAGATCTCGAAGCCGAGGATGCCGTAGACGCCGACCTGCATGGCGCTGTAGGCGACGAGGGCGACGAAGGAGGCCGCCGAGCCGGCGGTGGGGCCGAGGCCGCGGGCGATGTAGGCGTAGAACGCGCCGGCGTTGTGGACGTGGCGGCTCATCTCGGCGTAGCCGACGCTGAACAGGGCGAGGACGGCGCCGAGGACGACGTACAGCAGGGGCTGGCCGACGATGCCCATGACGCCGAAGATCGTGGGCATGACGCCGGCCACGACCATCAGGGGCGCGCTGGCGGCGAGTACGGAGAGCAGCAGTCCGGCGGTGCCGAGGCGGTCGGCGCGCAGGGCCCGGTCCTGACCCTTGTAGGTCCGTATCTCGGCCGGGTCGGTGAGCGTGGTGGATCTGCCCGTCGGCATGGCGGGGTGTCCTTTCGGGGGAAGGGCGGGGGCGCGGGGCGGTGCGGTCGGGCGGCGTGCGGGGAGCGGGTGCGTCGAAGCCGGTGCGTCAAGCGGTGCCGAGCGCGGCGCTGCGCGCGGCGAGGAACGCCTTGTGCGGGTCGAGGTCGGGGTAGGACCAGGGGGCGCGGGTGGCGTGGCTGCCGATGCGGTGGAAGAGGGCGGCGGCCTCGGCGGGGCGGCCCTCGCAGAGTTTGGCGTGGGCCAGGAAGTTGAGGTCGACCCGGTTGCGGGGGTGGTCCTCGCGCTCCCATTCGAGCCACCAGTCGAAGGCCGAGCGGAGCACTTGGCGGGCCCGGCGCCCGGACCAGTGCGCGGCGGCCGCGTCGGGGCTGCGGCCGTGGACGGCTGCGAGGACGCGGTAGCGCTCGGCGTGGGCGATCACGGGCAGCACGGCGAGCGGTGAGTCGGCCGGGGACTCCTCGGCGGCCCAGGCGGCGAAGTCGTAGACCTCGTGCAGCGGGTCGTACCCGACGGCGGGGTTGCGTTCGGCCAGCTTGGCGACCATGAGGTGGTGGGCGTGGTGGTGCTCGCGGTGGCGGGCCCGTACCTGGTCGAAGTGGCGGCTGAACTCCTCCTCGGTGCCGAAGGTGCGCGAGAGCATGAGCAGGCCGAGCCAGGGGGTGGGGTCGGCGGGGAGCAGTGCGGCGGCCCGGCGGCAGGCCTCGTCGGCGGCCTCGGGCGTGCCCTTGCGGCGCAGTGCGGTGAACACGGCGGCGCAGGCGAGGAGGGTGGCGGCGTCGGCGCTCTCGGGTTCGGCGAGCAGCCATTCGCGGGCCCAGGCGGTGGCGGCCGGGGTCTGGGCGAGGACGACGACGCGGTGGCCGCGGCGGTCCCAGTCGTCGCCGGTGCCGACGAGGAGGGAGCGGGCCTTGGACCAGCGGCCCTGGGTGAACTGGGTGCGGACGTCCACGAGTTCCGCATCGCAGAGGGCGGGGTCGAAGAGCTGGGCGTCCCGCTTGCGGGCGCGGCCGAGGGGCGGCGGAGGCGGGGACATCCGCGGTTTCCCTCCTGGACACGGTCGCGGGTGGACGGCGTGCGGGCAGCACGCGCGGGGACGGTGCGGGTGGTGCGTTGTGGGTCGTGCGTTGCGGATGGTGTGGGTCGTGCGGGTGGTGCGTTGCGGTGCGGGTGGTGCTCGTGGTGCGGGCACCGCGGCCGGATCACGCCGGTCGAGGACCGGATGATCACACACAGCAAACCGGTGAGCACAGGTCCGCGTCAAGGTCCAGACCGGCGCGTGGCGGGTTTCAACTGCTCCGACGGAAGGGCGAGTTGAGGCTGTTGTGCCGGTTTGGCCGTACCACGTCGGCGGCGACCGGGAACCCTCGGCGGTGTCCCCGTGACGGGCGGCGACCACCCTCCCCCGCCCCGGTCCGGCCTCCCGGCGGGGCACCGCGAGGGGGTCCCGGCAGCGGCACCGACCTGCGCGGACAGTGCTGCGGCGGGGACGCGGCGCCGGTGCCGTTCCGGGGTGTGCGCGCCGCCCGGCGCGGGGGTGCGGAGGGTGGACGCGGGCTCCTGCGGCTGTCTGCCGGCTGTCCGTGAGGTGACGGGCGCGCAAGGGCCGGGGCCGGGGGGCGGGGGATCCGGGCGGGGTCCGGGCGGTTGTGGGAGCCGGGCGTCAGTGGCCGGATGGCGCTACCGGCCCGTGCGGTCCGGCAGCCGGTCCGCCGCCCCGGACCCGCACGGCCCACGGACCCGCACGGTCCACGGCCCCGCTCGGCCCGCTGCACCGGCCCGGGCCCGGGCTCCTTGCTCAGCCCACCGCCTTGGCCGCGGCCCGGCCCGCCGCGCGACCCGAGAAGATGCAGCCGCCGAGGAAGGTGCCTTCGAGGGCGCGGTACCCGTGCACGCCGCCGCCCCCGAAGCCGGCCGCCTCGCCGGCCGCGTACACGCCCGGGAGCGGCTCGCCGTCGCCGGTCAGCACCCGTGAGGAGAGGTCGGTCTCCAGGCCGCCGAGGGACTTTCGGGTCAGGACGGACAGCCGGACGGCGATCAGCGGGCCGGCCTTCGGGTCCAGGATCCGGTGCGGCGCGGCGGTGCGGATCAGCCGGTCCCCCAGGTACTTGCGGGCTCCGTGGATCGCGGTGACCTGGGAGTCCTTGGAGAACGGGTTCGCCATCTCCCGGTCCCGGGCCACGACCGCCTCACGGACGGTCGCCTCGTCGAGCAGGTTCTCCTTGGTGACGGCGTTCATGCCGCGCACCAGGGAGGCGAGGTCCCGTTCCACGACGAAGTCGGCACCGCGGTCCATGAAGGCCTTGACCGGCCCCGGTACCGCCTGGCGGGCGCGGTCGATGACGTCGCGTACCGACTTGCCCGTCAGGTCGGGGTTCTGCTCCGAGCCGGAGAGGCCGAACTCCTTGCCGATGATGCGCTGGTTGAGCACGAACCAGGTGTGGTCGTGGCCGGTCCGCATGATGTGGTCGAGGGTGCCCAGCGTGTCGAAGCCGGGGAAGAGCGGTACGGGCAGCCGCTTGCCGGTGGCGTCGAGCCAGAGCGAGGACGGGCCGGGCAGGATGCGGATGCCGTGCCGGGCCCAGATCGGGTCCCAGTTCTCGATGCCCTCGGTGTAGTGCCACATCCGGTCCTTGTTGATGTGGCTGGCGCCCGCCTCCTCGGCGATGCCGAGCATGAGGCCGTCGACGTGGGCCGGGACCCCGGACAGCATCCGCTCGGGCGGGGTGCCGAGCCGGGCCGGCCACTGGGCGCGGACGAGGTCGTGGTTGCCGCCGATGCCGCCACTGGTGACGATCACCGCCTGGGCCCGCAGGGAGAAGGCACCGGTGCTCTCGCGGCCGCTCGCGGAGCCCCGTACGGCGTCGGAGGGCTCCAGGACCTCGCCGCTGACGGTGTCCACCGCGCCGGCCGTACGGGAGAGGCCGGTGACCCGGTGCCGGAACCGCAGCTCGACCAGGCCGCGGGCGGCTCCGGCGCGCACCCGGCGTTCGAAGGGGGCCACGAGGCCGGGGCCGGTGCCCCAGGTGATGTGGAAGCGGGGTACGGAGTTGCCGTGTCCGCCCGCGTCGTAACCGCCGCGTTCGGCCCAGCCGACGACGGGGAAGAAGCGGACGCCCCGGGCGTGCAGCCAGGGCCGTTTCTCCCCGGCCGCGAAGTCGACGTAGGCCTCGGCCCAGCGGCGCGGCCAGGCGTCCTCCGTGCGGTCGAAGCCGGCGGTGCCGAGCCAGTCCTGGAGGGCGAGGTCGTGGCCGTCCTTGATCCGCATCCGGCGCTGTTCGGGCGAGTCCACGAAGAAGAGGCCGCCGAAGGACCAGTGCGCCTGTCCGCCGATCGACTGCTCGGGTTCCTGGTCGAGCAGGATGACCTTGCGGCCCGCGTCGACGAGCTCGGCGGTGGCCACGAGACCCGCGAGCCCGGCTCCGATCACGATCACGTCTGCGTCGTACGTCATGCGCTGCCGTCCTCCGTCGGTGGTGGGGCAGATCCTTTGCTACGGATCGGTAACCCGTCAACAGGGGTGTTGGATGAATCCCGTGAGCGCTGCAGACGAGGTACTGGACGTGGTGGACCGGGACGACCGGGTGACGGGGCGGGCGCCGCGCGGCGAGGTGTACGCGCGCGGGCTGATCCACCGGTGCGTGTTCGTGCGGGCCCGGGACGCGGCGGGGCGGGTCTTCGTACACCGCAGGACCGCCTCGAAGCTGGTCTTCCCCTCGCACTACGACATGTTCGTGGGCGGGGTGCTGGGCGCCGGGGAGGACTACGCGCAGGCGGCGCTGCGGGAGGCCGAGGAGGAGCTGGGGGTGAGCGGGCTGGAGCAGCCGCGGCCGCTGTTCAAGTTCCTCTACGAGGGGCCGGGCGGCTCCTGGTGGTCGTACGTGCACGAGGTGCGGTGCGAGCTGCCGGTGCGTCCGCAGGAGTCGGAGGTGGCCTGGCACGCGTGGCTCTCCGAGGAGGAGCTGGCGCGGCGGGTGGCGGAGGGCTCTTGGGCGTGGGTGCCGGACGGGCTGGAGGCGTACCGGCGGCTGCGCGCGCACGAGGGACGGCGCCAGTAGATTGACCGGGTGATCGACTTGGTCAAGGACGTACGTCTCTGGTTCGCCCCCCGGCGCTTGAAGGAGGAGGGCGAGACACCGGACTACCGGTTCTCGCTGGCCAACGAGCGGACGTTCCTGGCCTGGATCCGGACCGCGCTGGCCCTGGTGGGCGGCGGGTTCGCGGTCGACCAGTTCCTGCCCGACCTGCGGTGGGGGGTGCGGGTCGGGATGTCCTTCGCGCTGCTCGCGGTCGGGGCGGCCTGCGCGCTGCGGGCGGTGAACCACTGGATGCGGTGCGAGCGGGCGATGCGGCGGGGTGAGGACCTGCCGGTGTCCCGGTTCCCGGTGGTGCTGGGGCTGGGGGTGGGGCTGGTCGCCTTGGCGATGGTGGTGGTCGTCCTGCTGGGCTTGACGAACCGGGGGTGAGGGCGGTGCCGGGGCCGGACGAGAGGCGTGACGCGGGGCTCCAGCCGGAGCGGACCCGGCTGGCGTGGCGGCGCACGACGCTGGCCTGTGCGGTGACGGCGGTCCTCGCGCTGAGGCAGGCCCTGCGCGGCTCGGGTTCGGCGCTGGAGGTCGGTGGGGCGGCCCTGATCGCGCTGACCTGGCTGGCGTTCCTGGGTGTGGCGCACCGGCGGATCCGGGAGCTGGAGGCCTACCGTCCGCCCGTGCTGGCACCGCGGGTGGCGTTGGGTGCGGTGCTGTGCACGGTGGCGCTGGCGGCGTTCGCCATGACGGTGATCACCTGATCGGACGGCCGGATGATCCGCCTTCTCCGCGCCACCGGGAACATAACGCCGATAAGGGGAGGATCGGGACTAGCCTCGGCGCCATGACGACCCTCCACCAGGAACACCTCCTGCACGAGCACGCTCACGCCCCCGGCTGCGGCCACCCGCAGGTGCCCCACGGCGACCACGTCGACTACGCGCACGACGGCCACCTGCACCGGGAGCACGCCGGGCACTGGGACGAGTGCGAGACGCAGGGGCACACCGCGCACGAGGACCACGACCACGCGCACGGACCGGCCTGCGGCCACGAGGCCGTCCCGCACGGCGACCACATGGACTACGTGCACGACGGCCACCGGCACGCCGAGCACGACGGTCATTACGACGACCACTGACGTCCCGGCAGACCCCGCCCTCCCCCGGCGCCGCCACGACTGGCAGGATGCTGACCGCCTGTCAAGCGACCCGGGGAGAGCGCCGATGCCCGTCGACGAGCCGTACCTCGTCCAGCCCGCGACCGGGGTGTACGCCTACGTACAGCCCGACGGCGGGTGGTGCCTGAACAACGCCGGCTTCGTCAGCGACGGCGGCGGGACGCTGCTCGTCGACACCGCCGCCACCGAGCGCCGGGCGCTGGCCCTGCGGGACGCGGTCGTGGCGGCCGGGGTTCCGCTGCCCCGCACGGTGGTGAACACCCACCACCACGGCGACCACACCTACGGCAACGGCGTGTTCACGCCCGAGGCGCTGGTCCTCGGCCACGACAACGCCCGCTCCGAACAGCTCGCCGCCGGGCACCAGCTGGAGATGATCTGGCCCGCGACGGACTTCGGCGCCATAGAGATCACCGCCCCCTCCCTCACCTACAGCGACCGGATGACCCTGCACGTCGGGGAGACCGAGGTCCAGGTCATCCACCCGGGCGTCGCGCACACGACCGGTGACTCCGTCGTCTGGCTGCCCCGTCAGCGGGTCGTGTTCACGGGGGACCTGGTCTTCGCCGAGGGCACGCCGTTCCTGGCGATGGGCTCCCTGGCCGGGTCGCTGCGGGCGCTGGAACTGCTGCGCTCGCTCGGCGCGGAGACCGTCGTACCGGGCCACGGGCCGCTGACCGACCCGTCGGCGTACGACGCCACCGAGCGGTACCTGCGCCACGTCGCCGAACTCGCCCGGGAGGGCGTGGCGAAGGGGTTGACGCCACTGGAGGTCGCCCGCGAGGCGGACCTGGGCGAGTTCGCGGCCTGGCGGGAGAGCGAGCGGCTGGTGGCGAACCTGCACCGGGCCTACGCGGAGCTGGCCGGGGAGCCGGAAGGGGCGCCGCTGGACATCCTGGCCGTGCTCAAGGACATGACGGTGATGAACGGCGGGACGCCGATACTCTGCCACGCCTGAGGCTGCCGGGCCGGGGACCCTTCTCGGAGGATTTCCCGGGCCGGGGCACTGGACGGCATACCGACTGGTCGGCATGATGGCTTCCGTTCGCCCTACCCCGTCCACTCCGGACGCCGTCCGCTACGGACGCGGTCCGCCCGGACGCCGTCCGCTCCGCATGGAGGTGCGCCGCATGACCCCAGCACCAGCCTCGCCGCAGTCCGGCCCGAGGGGCCTCGACCTGGACCGGCTGCGCGGCCACCTCGACGCGGCCCGGCCCGGGCTCGTGGCCGGGGAGCTGAGCGGCCGGCTGATCGAGGGCGGCCGCTCGAACCTGACGTACGTGATCACCGACGGGTCCGCCCGCTGGGTCGTGCGGCGTCCGCCCCTGGGCCACGTGCTGGCCACCGCGCACGACATGCGGCGCGAGCACCGGGTGATCCGGGCCCTGCACGGCACGGCCGTGCCGGTGCCCGAGCCGCTGCTGCTCTGCGAGGACGAATCGGTGCTCGGCGCGCCGTTCTACGTCATGGAGTACGTGGAGGGGGTCCCGTACCGGACGGCCGACCAGCTCGCCCCCCTCGGGCCGGAGCGCACCCGGCGGGCCGTCCTCGGCCTGGTGGACACCCTGGTCGACCTGCACGCGGTCGATCCGGCGGCGGTCGGCCTGGGCGACTTCGGCCGCCCGGAGGGCTTCCTCGACCGGCAGTTGCGCCGCTGGGGCAAGCAGCTCGCGGCCTCCCGGGGACGGGACCTCCCCGGTATCGACGAACTGCACGGCGCGCTCGGCCGGGCCCTGCCCGACTCCCCCGCACCCACCGTGGTCCACGGGGACTTCCGCCTCGACAACGTGCTCATCGGCGGCCCGGACGACACCATCCGGGCGGTGCTGGACTGGGAGATGTCCACCCTCGGCGATCCGCTGACCGACCTCGGGCTGCTCGCCATGTACAGCGCCGACCTCGGCACGACCGACTCCCCCGTCAGCACGACGAGCGGCGCGCCCGGCCATCCCTCGCCCGCCGAACTGATCGAGCGCTACGCGGCCCGCTCGGGCCGGGACACCGCGGCGATCGCCTGGTACACGGCGTTCGCCTGGTTCAAGCTCGCGGTGATCCTCGAAGGCATCCACTACCGCTTCACGCTCGGCCAGACCGTGGGCGCGGGCTTCGACCGGATCGGCGAACTGGTCCCGGTCTTCATCGAACACGGCCTGAACACCCTCCAGGAAGGCTGAGGCAGCCATGGACTTCGCATTCGACGCCCGCACCGAGGAACTCCGCGAACGGCTCACGACGTTCATGGAGGAGTACGTCTACCCGGCGGAACCCGTCGCCGCCGAGCAGCGCGCACGGCTGGCCTCGCCCTGGGACACGCCGGCCGTCTTCGGTGAACTGAAGGCCGAGGCGCGCCGTCAGGGCCTGTGGAACCTCTTCCTGCCCGGCAGCGAGCACGGAGCCGGGCTGACCAACCTCCAGTACGCCCCGCTGGCGGAGATCACCGGCCGCAGCCCGCACCTGGCGCCGATGGCGACCAACTGCGCTGCCCCGGACACCGGGAACATGGAGCTGCTCGCCCAGTTCGCGAGCGGGGAACAGAAGAAGCAGTGGCTGGAACCGCTGCTCGACGGGGAGATCCGGTCGGCCTTCGCGATGACCGAGCCCGAGGTGGCCTCCTCGGACGCGACCAACGTGGAGACCCGCATCGAGCGCTCCGCGCAGGGTGACGAGTACGTCGTCACCGGCCGCAAGTGGTACATCTCGGGCGCCATGAACCCCGACTGCAAGGTCTTCATCGTCATGGGCAAGACCGACCCGGACGGCGCGGACCCGCGTCGCCAGCAGTCGATGATCCTGGTGCCGCGGCACACGCCGGGCGTGGAGGTCCGGCGCGCGATGCGCGTGTACGGGTACGAGGACCACGACCACGGTGGTCACGCCGAGGTGGTCTTCGACGGGGCCCGGGTCCCGGCGGCGAACCTGATCGGCGAGGAGGGCTCCGGCTTCGCCATCGCCCAGGCCCGGCTCGGGCCGGGCCGGATCCACCACTGCATGCGGCTGATCGGCATGGCCGAGCGGGCCATCGAGCTGATGTGCCGGCGGGCGCTCGGCCGCACCGCCTTCGGCAAGGAGCTGGCCGCGCAGGGCGTGGTGCAGAACTGGATCGCGGACGCCCGGGTCACCGTCGAGCAGCTGCGCCTGCTGGTCCTCAAGACGGCCTGGCTGATGGACACGGTCGGCAACCGGGGGGCGCACACGGAGATCCAGGCCATCAAGATCGCGACCCCGCGCGCGGTGGTGCGGATCCTCGACGACGCGGTGCAGCTGCACGGCGCGGGCGGGGTGAGCCAGGACTTCCCGCTGGCCGAACTGTGGGCGGCGGCGCGGACCCTGCGGCTCGCGGACGGCCCGGACGAGGTGCACCAGCGCTCGCTGGCGCACCGGGAGCTGCGGCGGTACCGCTGAGCGCGGTCCCGCCGGGCCCACGGTGAACCTCCGGGTCAGGGGCGCAGCGCCCGCAGCAGCAGGTCCGCCAGGTGGTCGGCGACCTGCTGCGGCGTGAGCGGGCCGTCGGCGCGGTACCAGGTGGACAGGTGGTGCACGGACCCGAAGTGGTAGTCCACCACCAGGTCGGCGGGTGTGGCGGCGGAGAACACGCCCGCGCGCTGGCCCTCTTCGACCAGCGCGCGGAAGCGCTCGTGGTAGCGCCGGCGCTCGGCGCGCACCTGCTTGGACTTCTCGGGGCTGAGCTGGTGCATCGAGCGGAAGAAGATGGCCGCGTCGTCGAGGTTCTCGATGGTGGTGACGACCACGTCGGCGGCCGCGGCGCGCAGCCGCTCCTCGACCGGAGCGCCGGAATCGGCGATCGCGTCGAGGCGCTGCTGCTGGAGGCGCAGCATGCGCGCGTACACCTCGTGCAGCAGGTCGTCCTTCGAGCCGAAGTAGTGGTAGAGCGCGCCCTTGGTGACCCCGGCAGCCTCGACGATCTCCTGGACGGAGGTGCGGTCGTAGCCGCGTTCGGCGAACAGCCGGGTGGCGACGGCCAGCAGCCGCTGCGGCACGGGGGTCTCCCGGGTGGCACCCTCCGGCTCCGTGGTGGTTCTGGCGGCCATGGCGCTCGCCTTCCTCTCTGTTCCCTCGCCTGTCAGGGCGTCGTACGACCGTCCGACTGTTTTCAGCCGCGCTCGCGCAGTTCCCGTCGCAGGATCTTGCCACTGGTCGTCTTCGGAAGGACAGGCAGGATCTCCACCTGGCGCGGGTACTTGTACGCGGCGATACGTTCGGCGCAGTACGCGGACAGCTCCGCCGGCTCGGCCGAGGTGCCGGGCCGCAGGCTGACGTACGCCTTGACGCTCTCGCCGCGGTAGGGGTCGGGGACGCCGACCACGGCCGCCTCCCGGACGGCGGGGTGCGTGTAGAGCACGTCCTCGACCTCGCGCGGCCAGACCTTGAAGCCGGACGCGTTGATCATGTCCTTCTTGCGGTCGACCACGTAGAGCCAGCCGTCGCGGTCCATGAAGCCGACGTCTCCGGTGCGCAGTTCGCCGTCCGGGAACGCCTTGGCGGTGTCGTCGGGCAGACCCCAGTAGCCGGGCACGACCTGGGGGCCGCGGACGGCTATCTCGCCGCTCTCGCCGAAGGGGACTTCGGCCCCGTGCTCGTCGAGGATGCGGACCACCGTGTCGGCGCCGGGGACGCCGACCGACAGGGTGCCGGAGACGGGGTCGACGGGGGCTTCGAGGTGGGGCGGTACGGAGGCGCACGGGGCGGTGCACTCGGTGAGCCCGTAGCCGTTGCGCAGGTAGAAACCGAAGTCGGCGCGCAGGCGTTCGACGAGGGCGGGAGGGAGGGGGGCGCCGCCGGAGGAGATCACCCGGAAGGACGCGAAGTGGTCCGGGGTGGCGTCGGGGTGGGCGGCGAGGGCCATGAAGGCGGTGGCCGGGCCGACGGTGTAGGCGGGGCGGTGTTCGAGGAAGGCGTCGAGGACGGCGCCCGCGTCGAAGCGGTGGGCGAGGGCGAGGGTGCCGGCGTTGGTGAAGCAGGCGGCGAGCTCGCAGACGATGCCGGTGATGTGGAAGAGCGGGGCGAGGGCGAAGTAGACGGCGCCTTCGGGGACGGGGTGGCCGGTGACCTGGCGGACGGCGTTGTAGCTGAGGGCGCCGTGCGGGTTCATGGCGCCCTTGGGGGTGCCGGAGGTCCCGGAGGTGTAGCTGATGAGGGCGGTGTCGGCGGCGGCGGGGCCGGGCTCGGGCGGCGCCGGGTGACCCTGGCGGGCGACGGTGGTGAGGTCGGCGACCTCGGGCGCGGCGCCTCGGGGCACCTCATCGGCGCCGGGTCCGCGGAGGGCTTCGGCGAGGGCGGGGCGGTCCGGGTGGCCCTGGCGCGGGATCGCGGGGAGGGCGGGGCGGTCCGGGTGGCCCTGGCGCGGGATCGCGGGGCGGGCGGCGGACGAGCCCGCCGTCGCGGCGGCCGCCCCCGGGGCCCGGCCGGGTCCGAGGACCCGTACGTCGTCGCGGGTCTGGAAGTCGGTGTCGCGCGCGGTCAGGGTGGTGTGTACGGCGCTGTCCCGGGCGGCCTCGCACAGGTACGCCGGCCAGGCGCGGGCGTCGCAGACGAGGGCCGTGGCCCCGGAGTCGCACAGGATGTGCCCGACCTCCCCCGACTTGTACATGGGGTTGAGGGGGACGACGACCGCCCCGGCCTTCCAGGCGGCCAGTACCGCCAGCACGAAGTGGGGGGTGTTCTGGAGCATGACCGCGACCCGGTCCCCGCGGCGGACGCCCCGCGCGGCGAGGTGTCCGGCGACGGCGTCGGAGAGGGCGTCGGTCTCGGCGTAGGAGAGCCGGCCGTCGAAGTAGGCGATCGCCGGGTGGTGGGGGGCGCGGGCGACGGCCGCCCGGAAGGCGTGCAGCACGCTGGGCGGGGGTGTGACGGGCGCCCGCTGGGCGGCGGTGAGACGGCCCAGCCAGGGCCGGTCGGCGTAGCGGAGGGGCGCGGTCACCGTGCCTCCCACTTCTGCTGGAGGTGGTTCATGCCGGTCAGCCAGCGGTCGGGGCCGGTGGCGCGGGCCGCGTAGTAGTCGGCCACCTCCGGGTGCGGGAGGATCAAGAACCGGCCCTTCTCCATGCCGTCGAACAGGGCGTCCGCGACCGCTTCCGGCTCGATCGCGGTCGGCGCCAGGACCAGCTCGCCCGCCGATCCCGCGGCGGTCAGCATGTCCGTGCGCACCCCCTGCGGGCAGATCGCGTGGACCTCGACGCCCCGGTGGCGGTAGGTCAGCGAGAGCCATTCCGCGAAGGCGAGGGCGCCGTGCTTGGTGACACTGTACGGGGCAGCCCCGATCATGGTCAGCAGCCCTGCGGCGGAGACGGTGGACACGAAGCGGCCGCTCCCGCGCTCCAGCCAGTGCGGCAGCAGGGCGCGGGCGGCGCGGACGTGCGCCATGACGTTGACGTCCCAGGCGGCCTCCCAGACGCCCTCGTCGGCGAAGGCGTCACCGCCCGAGGCGAGTCCGGCGTTGGCGCAGTAGACGTCGACGCTCCCGCCGAGGGCTTCGCGGGCCTGCTCGATGACGGCCGAGGCGTCTCCGGGGACCGCAACGGCCCGGGCGCCGATGCCGTCCGCCACGGAGGCGGCCTTGGCCGGGTCGAGGTCGTTGACCACGACCGTGGCCCCCTCGTCGGCGAAGCGGCGGGCGAGGGCCGCGCCGATGCCGCCGCCCGCTCCGGTGACGACGACTCGCTGGTCCTGGTACGTGCGCACAGGGATGCCTTTCGACGCTGACGGACGGATCCGGAAGGCGGTATCCGGGGGCAGACTAACCAGTCGGTATGTCCGATCGGAAGGGGTCCGGGCCCTAGCGTGTGCGGATGACGCTGTCACGACGCGGGGTGCTGGGACTGGCGGGGGCCGTGGGGGCGGCGGGGGCCGTGGGCGGACCGGACAGCGCGGCCGCCGCGCCGGGAAGGGTCCGCACCGGGTTCGAGCAGCTCGCCGCGGACGGGTACGGGCCGCTCGCCGGACGGCGGATCGGGGTGGTCACCAACCCGACGGGCCTCACCGCCGACGCCCGCCACCTGGTCGACGTCCTGCACGCCGACGAACGGGTCGACCTGGTCGCGGTGTTCGGGCCCGAGCACGGCTTCCGCGGGACGGCGCAGGCGGGCGGCTCCGAGGGCTCGGCACGGGACCCGGCCACCGCACTGCCCGTGTACGACACGTACGGCAAGAGCGGCCGGCAGCTCGCCGACGTCTTCACGGCGGCGGGCGTCGACACGGTCGTCTTCGACGTCCAGGACGTCGGCGCCCGGTTCTACACCTACATCTGGACCCTGTACGACTGCATGCGGGCGGCCGCGCTGGCCGGCAAGGCGGTGGTCGTGCTGGACCGCCCCAACCCGATCGGCGGGCTGCGGGCGGCCGGGCCGGTGCTGCGGCGGCCGTACGCCAGCGGCGTGGGACGCGAGCCGCTCGCACTCGCGCACGGCATGACGGTGGCCGAACTGGCGCTGCTGTTCCAGGGGGAGTTCCCGGCCGAGCGCCCCCTCGCGCTGAGCACCGTACGGATGTCGGGGTGGCGCCGGGGGGCCTTCTTCGGGGAGACGGGGCTGCCCTGGGTGCCGCCGAGCCCGAACATGCCGACTCCGGACACGGCCCTGGTCTACCCGGGGACCTGCCTGTTCGAGGGGACCAACCTGTCCGAGGGGCGGGGTACGACGACGCCGTTCGAGGTGGTGGGCGCGGAGGGCGTCGACCGGCGGTGGGCGGAGGC
Organism: Streptomyces sp. NPDC051578; assembly: GCF_044454045.1. Lineage (NCBI taxonomy): Bacteria > Bacillati > Actinomycetota > Actinomycetes > Kitasatosporales > Streptomycetaceae > Streptomyces > Streptomyces sp. NPDC051578. The sequence continues at coordinate 117,749 of NZ_JBITDH010000006.1, read as the reverse complement.
GGCGAACGCCCTGGACCTGCCCGGGGTCTGGTTCCGGGAGGCCTATTTCACGCCGGTCTTCTCCAAGCACTCCGGGAAGGTGTGCGGCGGGGTCCGGCTGATCGTGCACGACCGCGCGGCCTTCGACCCGGTGCTGGCGGGGATCGGACTGCTCGTCACCGCGCGCCGGACCTGGAGCGGGTTCGCCTGGCGGCCCGACCACTGGATCGACCGGCTGACCGGCTCCGACCGGGTGCGGACCATGGTGGACGCCGGGGCGGGGGTGGAGGAGATCGCCGGCGACTGGGCGGCGGAGCTCGCCGGGTTCGCGGCGGTGCGGGAGGGGTACCTGCTGTACCGGTGATGTGGTTCGGGTTCCGTTGGTGCGGTACGGGTTCCGGCGGTGCGGTACGGGTTCCGGTGCCGGGCGGGACCTTCGCGGAGCGGGAGCCGTCGAGGGGCTGGCCGGGCGGGCCCGGCCGCAGGATGCTGAACGCGGCGGTGACAGGACCCGGAGGGGGGCGTCATGTCGGGTGGAGCGGCGTGGGGAACGGGCGTCGGGGTGGCTCCGTACGCGGAGCTGGTCTTCGACGCCGACGGGGATCCGGCCCCGGGCACCGGGACCGCGCTCGACGGGATGGAGGCCACCGACCTGCTGGTCTTCGCGCACGGCTGGAACAGCGAACCGCGCACCTCGACGCTGCTCTACGACCGGTTCTTCGAGCCGTTCCCCTACCTCGTGGGGCCGGCGGTGCGGCTGGGATACGCGGGGGTCCTGTGGCCCTCGATCCGCTTCGCGGACGAGCCGATACCGGACTTCGACCCCCGCGGCCTCGCGGGGGCGCTCGCCGAGCCGCAGTTCGGGACGGCGCTGGACCCGGACACCAGGCGGGCGCTCGGGGAGTTCTGGCCCGGGCGGGAGACCGAGCTCGACCGGGTCGCCGAACTGCTGGAGGAACGGCCGCAGTCGCAGGCCGCGTTCGTGGAGTTCGGGGCGCTGGTGCGGGAGCTGGCCGGGGTGGCGGCGGTGTCCACCGCCACCGGCGAGGACGTGCCGGCGATGTTCACCGAGGACGTCCTGGAGGTGTGCCGTAGCTTCACCGAGGCGGTCGTCGAAGCGGGCGGGCACGCGGGCGGGGCGGAGCTCTCGACGAACGGGGCGGAGCCCTCGACGAACGGGGCGGGGCTCTCGACGAACGGGGCGCCCTCGACTGACGTGGCGGGGCTCTCGACTGACGTGGCGGGGCTCTCGATCGGCGGTGGGCTGCGCGCCTTGTGGAGCGGCGCCAAGGAGGTGCTGCGCCAGGCCACGTACTACGAGATGAAGAAGCGGGCCGGAGTGATCGGCGAACGGGGGCTGGGGCCGGTACTCGCCCGGCTGGCCGCGCACAGACCGGACCTGCGCGTCCACCTGATCGGGCACAGCTTCGGCGGCCGGGTGGTGTCCTTCTCCCTGCGGGCGGTGCCCGGCGGCGCCCGGTACGTGAAGTCGCTGACCCTGCTCCAGGGAGCCTTCTCCCACTACGCCTTCACCGACCGCCTGCCGCACGACAAGAGCCGCGGCGGCGCCCTGCACGGGCTCCAGCACTCCGTGGACGGCCCGGTGGTCGCCTGCCACTCCCCTTACGACACCGCACTCAAGGTGTTCTACCCGCTGGCCTCGCGGATGGCAGGGGATTCGGCCGGTGTGCTGGGCCTGGACGAACGGTGGGGCGCGCTCGGACACGACGGCGTGCAGGCGGTGGCGGGCGCCCCCCGGATCACCCTGGCGGCGGCGCTGCGGGACGGGCTGCCGACGTCCGGTTGCGTCAGCGTGGACGCGGGCGCCGTGGTCCGCAGGGGCGGAGCACCGACGGGGGCGCACAGCGACATCTGCCACGAGGAACTGGCCCGGATCGTGGTGGCGGCGGGGCGCATGGGGCGCTGACTTCCGGCCATGTGCCACCCGCACGCCTCGACCGCCCCGCATGCGCCCACACACCTCCGGGCATGTTGGGCACGTCGGAACGTAGGACGACGTTCACCTCGTACGGCGTCTCGACGTCGGTGTGGGCGTGGGCGCGGCGGAGGTGAGGGTGTCATGGCGGGATTCCGGAGTCTGGCCTACCAGGTGCGGGACGGGCGCAACGACCGGGCGTTGCGGCGCCATTCGCTGCGCCGCTGTCTGGAGCGGTTCGCCCCCTACGGGCACCGCGCGACGTGGTGGCACCTGTGCGACCGGCACGGGATCGCCCCGGAGGACCGGGCGGCCGATCCGCGGCGGCTGGTCGCGGCGTTGGAGGAGTTGGAGGACGCGCGGGCGGTCTGGCTGGAGTACGAGCGCCAGTTCGCGGAGCGCAGAAGGCGCGAGAAGCACCACGGGCTGCGCAGGCCGGAGTGGGCGTGGGGCGGCAGCGGGGACGCGGTGGTGCGGTGTGCGGACCCGGGGGTCCGGCCGGACGGGACGCTCGGCGAGGTGCTGCGGCGGCTGGTGAAGGCGCTGGAGTCGGAGCCGGGGACGTCGTGCCCGGTCTGCGGGGAGCAGGAGCTGCGCTGGCCTTCGATGGGCGCGGATCACGGGGCGTGGGCCGGGGCGTGGGCGTGGGACGGGCCGGTGTGCGGGGGCTGCGGGATCGTGGTGCCGAGACCGGCGTTGGCGGACGCGCTGACGTATCCGGCGTCGGCGGCGTGAGCGGGAGGGGGCTCGGGGCGGCAGGTCCGGGTGGGGCCGGGGCGTGGATCCAGGTCGCGCTGAACGGTGCGCGGGGCGCGGCCGAGGGGGCGGCCGTGCCGATGTCCCCGCAGGCGTTGGCGCAGTCGGCGCTGGGGGCGGTCGCGGCGGGGGCCCGGGAGGTGCTGGTCCACCCGAGGACCCCGTGCGGGCGCGAGAGCCTCTCGCCCCGGGTGATGGGGCCGGTGCTGGAGGCGATGCGGGGCGCGGGGGTCTCCGTACCGCTTGGCGTGCCGGTGGACGCGGCGGCCGAGCCGGATCCGGCGGGGCGGCTGGAGCGGGTGCGGTCCTGGGTGGTGCTGCCGGAGCGGGCGGTGGTGCGCTGGGCGGAGACGGGGGCGCGCGAGTTGGCGTCGGCACTGCTGGCGCGCGGCGTGGCGGTGGACATGGTCGTTCCGCTGGGCGCTTCGGGGCACGCGGAGGGTGCGGGGCACGCGGAGGGTGCGGGGGCCTGGGTGGCGGGCCGGGCGGGGCGGGTTCGGCTGGTCGGCGAGCTCGCGGAGGCGGATCCGGCGCTGGTGGCGGGGCTGATCTCGGCACCGGTCGCGGGGCTGGGGCGGGAGCCGGATGTGGGGCCGGGGCCGGGGCCGTTGCCGGCGCCGGGTAGGCCGTGGTCGGTGCCGTGGCTGCTGTTCGGGCGGGAGGCCGCCGCCTGGCCCGTGCTGCGGCTGGCCGCGCGGTACGGTGCGGGCACCCGTATCGGCGTGGGTGAGGTGCTGTCGCTGCCGGACGGGCGGCCGGCGCGTTCTAACGCCGAGTTGGTGGCGGCCGCCGTCCGGGAGTGGGCGCGCGCCGCTACAGCGACAGCCGCGAGCCGGTGAGGCGTTCGCCGAAGACGTCGTCCGGGTTGGACAGCGCGCAGGTCTTGAGCGACAGGCAGCCGCAGCCGATGCAGTCGGAGAGGTTCTCGCGCAGCCGGGTCAGTTGCTTGATCCGCTCGTCGAGTTCGCTGCGCCAGGCCTCTGACAGGGCCGCCCAGTCCTCGCGCGTGGGCGTGCGTTCCTCGGGGAGCCGGGCCAGGGCTTCGCGGATGCTGGCGAGCGGGATGCCGACCCGCTGCGCGGCGCGTACGAAGGCCACCCGGCGCAGCGCGTCACGGGTGAAGCGGCGTTGGTTGCCGGAGGTGCGGCGGCTGCTGATCAGGCCCTTGGCCTCGTAGAAGTGGAGCGCGGAGACGGCCGCGCCGCTGCGCGCGGACAGCTGGCCGACCGTGAGTTCGTGGACTTTTCCGGGAATCTGCGGCACCTGACCGAGGGTAGTCGGCCCGGCCTGGGAACGGGGCGCGGGTGCGTCGACGGGGGCTGGAGTGCGTTGACAGGGGCGGGCGGTCCACGCATGCTGAGCAAGCGCTTATTAGCTTGATCAGCGAGAGGCAGGGGCAGGCATGGCCGAACCGAGGATCTTCACGTCCGCCGAGGAGCTGCGCGCCGCAATCGGCGAACAGCTGGGCCCGAGCGGCTGGCTGGAGGTGGACCAGAAGCGGATCGACCTCTTCGCGGACGCCACGGGCGACCACCAGTGGATCCACGTGGACCCGGAACGGGCAGCCACCGGACCCTTCGGCTCCACCATCGCGCACGGCTACCTCACGCTGTCGCTGCTGCCGAGCCTGGTACCGCAGATCATGCGGGTCGAGGGCATGCGGATGGGCATCAACTACGGGACGAACAAGGTGCGGTTCCCGGCTCCGGTGCCGGTCGGGTCCCGGTTGCAGGCCACCGCGGTGATCACCGATGTCACGGAGACGGGCGGCGGGGTGCAGGTCACCGCGACGGTGACCGTGGAGCGGGAGGGCGGCGATAAGCCGGTGTGCGTGGCGGAGTCGGTGTCCCGGTACTACTTCTGAGACTGCTCCTAAGACTGCTCCTGAGACCCGACTGCTCCCGGGGCGCGGCGGCCCTCGTCAGGGCTTGGCCGCCACCATGCGCAGCACGAGGTCGGCGTAGAGCGCGCCGACCTCGTCGGGCGTGCGCTGCCCGCCGACGTTGAACCAGCGGGCCACGTCGATGCACAGGGACAGCACGGCGAGCGTGGTGCCCGGGACGTCGGGGACGTCGAACTCCCCCGACCGCACGCCGTCGGCGAGGATCCGGCGCACGGCGGCGTCGCTCTGCCGGCGCAGCGCCACGATCTCGGAGCGGTGCTCCGGGGCCAGGGCGTCGAGCTCGTACTGGACCACCCGGGCGGTGGTGTGGTGCGCGGCGTGCCACAGCACGAAGGACCGTACGGCCTCGTCGAGCCGCTCGGCGGGGGTGCCGGGGCCGTCGGCGGCCGTCTCCAGGATCTCCAGCGCCTTGTCGTGGCCGATCCGGCTGATCCGGTGGAGGAGCTCTTCCTTGGTCTTGTAGTGGATGTAGAGCGCGGCCGGGCTCATACCGGCGCGGGCCGCGATGTCGCGGGTGGTGGTGGCGTGGTAGCCGCGCGCCGCGAAGGTCTCGACGGCGGCGACCAGCAGCCGCCGGGCGGCGTCGGGGGTGACCTCCGACCACGGCTGGTAGCCGTCGGTCTCGGCCGCGCCGGCACTGTCCATCGCTCGCTCACCCTCTTCGGCTTGTAGGAACCAACACCTTACCGGAGGGTGAGCAAGCGCTTAGGGCATAGCGCGCCTGGGCTCGGCACTGAGGCCGGGGCTGAGCGGCGGGGGGGGCTGAGCGGCCGGTGGCCGGAGGCTGCAGTGGCCAGGCGGCCGGGGGCTGAGGGGCCGGGCGCTGCGGTGGCCAGGCGGCGGGGGCTGCGGTGGCTAGGCGGCCGGGCGTCCCGGGGGCTGCTTCGGGGAGAAGGGGTCGTACTCCGTCATGATCTTCTCCATTCGGGCCTGGTCGACCCGGCTGACGATCTGCGTGACCTCCTGGCGGTCGCGGATGACCTTGGCGAGGGTGAAGGCGGAGGTGGTGAGGTAGAGGACCGCGATGCCGAGGAAGGCGCGGACCCAGCCGTCGGCGTCCATGTTGTAGATGCCCAGCCCGACAGCGGCGAGGGCGGTGGCGAAGGAGGCGACGGCCTGGCCGTAGTACGCCCCCGTGTTCTGCTGCTTGACCGGTGTCTCGTTCATGGCCCCAGCTTCGCGGCGGGACGGCCGGCGGCACATCCGCGCGCGTACTCACGTACGTACTCAGACGGGCGCGCCGACGCCCTTGCCGCCCGCTAGAACGCCGAAACCCCGGTGCGCGCACGGCCGATGAGGAGCTTCTGGATCTGGCTGGTGCCCTCGTACAGGGTCATGACGCGGGCATCGCGCAGCAGTTTCCCGGCCGGGTACTCGTCGATGTACCCGTAGCCGCCGTGCACCTGGAGGGCGTTGCTCGCGGCGCGCACGGCGGCCTCGGAGGCGAAGAGTTTGGCGGTGGAGGCCTCGGTGGCGAAGGGCTGCCCCCGGTCGATCAGGTCGGCGGCCCGCCAGGTCAGCAGTCGCGCCGCGTCGACGTCGACGGAGATGTCGGCGATCAGCTCCTGGACCAGCTGGTGCTGGGCGATGGGCTTGCCGAACTGCTCGCGCTGGGCGGCGTATCCGACGGCGGCGTCGAGCGCCGCCTGAGCGATGCCGACACAGCCGGCGGCGACGGACATCCGGCCCTTGGCCAGCGCCGACATCGCGACGGAGAAGCCCTTGCCCTCGGGGCCGAGCATCGCGGAGGCGGGCACGCGGACGCCGTCGAGGGCGAGTTCGGCGGTGGCCTGGCCGCGCAGGCCGAGCTTGCCATGGATCTCGCGGCGGGTCAGGCCCGGGCTGTCGGCCGGGACGAGGAAGGCGGACACGCCGCGGTGGCCCGGTTCCTCGTTGGTGCGGGCGAAGAGGAGCACCACGTCGGCCCAGGTGCCGTTGGTGATGAACATCTTGCTGCCGCTGATGACGTACGCGTCTCCCTCGCGCGTGGCGCGGGTGGCGAGGTTGCCCGCGTCGGAGCCGGTGCCGGGTTCGGTCAGACCGAAGCAGCCGAGCGCGTCACCGGAGCACAGGCGGGGCAGCCAGGCCCGCTTCTGCTCCTCGGTGCCCCAGGCGGTGATGGTCTTGGCGACGAGCCCGAGGGAGACCGAGACGATGCCGCGGACGGCGGAGTCCCCGCGGCCGAGCTCCTCGGTGACGAGCGCGTAGGCGAGGTGGTCGCCGCCGGAGCCGCCGTACTGCTCCGGGATGGTCAGGCCGAGGAAGCCGAGGTCGCCGAGTTTCTTGACGATGGACCGGTCGACGCTTTCGGCGCGGTCCCATTCGGCGGCGTACGGGGTGATCTCGCGCTCGGTGAATGCGCGGGCGAGCCTGCGTACGGCGGTCTGCTCCTCGCTGAGCTCCAGATTCACGGGGGACCTCCGGGCGTGGTGGGGGCGGGGGTGGTCGCGTGCGGCCGGGGCATTAATTAGCAGCGCTAGTTTAACGGGACCGGGCCTTACTATGTGCCGCATGGCCAGACCGCGCAAGCCCCTCCTGAGCAGAGACCTCATCGTCGAGGCGGCGGGCGCGCTCGTGGACGCGGAGGGACTGGAGGCGGTGTCGACCCGGCGGCTGGCGGCAGCGCTCGGGGTCAGCGGGCCCTCGCTGTACAACCACTTCCGGACGAAGGACGAGATCCTGGAGGCGGTGGCCGACTCGGTGAGCGGCCGGGTCGACTTGTCGATGTTCGACGGCGGCCTCGGGTGGCGGGAGGCCTTGCACGACTGGGCGCACTCCTACCGGGCCGCCCTGGCCGACCATCCGAACATCGTGCCGGTGCTGGCGCGCGGGCCGGGCCGGCGCCCGGCGGGGCTGCGGGTCGCGGACGCCGTGTTCGGCGCGATGACGGAGGCCGGGTGGCCACCGGCCCAGGCGACCAGGATCGGCGCGCTGATGCGGTACTTCATCCTGGGCTCGGCGGTCGCTTCCTTCGCCCGGGGTTTCGTGGACGACCGGACGGCATACGACCCGGGCGATTACCCCCACCTGGGCCAGGCCCACCTGCTGGCGGAGCGGCAGCAGGAGGTGGACGAGGGTGCGTTCGAGACGGGCCTGTCGGCCCTGCTGGACGGCCTGGCACTCCAGTACGAGGCGCTGCGGCAGACGTCGTGACGCCTGCCGGGTGCCCGGTACCGGGGGCGTTAGCGGTGAGGGACGGCCGACCGCCGCGGGCGGCCGCCCCAACCGCCGGGGCGGGGCGGGGTGGGGCGACCGCGGCGGGCGCGGCGGGCGCGGCGGGGGCGGCGGGCGCGGCGGGCGCGGCGGGCGCGGCGGGCGCTAGAAGACGACCAGGGAACGGCCGCCCTTGCCGGCCAGCATGTCGTCGAAGGCTCCCGGGATGCCGTCGAGGGTGATGTGGTCGGTGACGAGGTCCTTGAGGACCAGGCGGCCGGCCCTGATGTGGTCGGCGATCACCGGCAGGTCGCGGGCCGGGTCGCTGTTGCCGTAGACGCAACCGGTGAGGGTGCGGGCGAAGTGGAAGATCTCCAGGGCGTGGAAGGTGACCTGCTGCTCCTTGCCGCCGATACCGACGACGGTGGTACGGCCCCCGCGGCGCGTGGACTCCCACGCCCCCCGGATGGTCTCGGCCCGGCCGACGCATTCGATGGCGACGTCCGCACCCTGCCCGCCCGTGAGTGCGCGGACTTGCTTGGCCGTGGTGTCGGACGCGAGGACGAACTCGGTGGCTCCGGCCGCGCGCGCCAGCCCCTCCTTGGCCGGGGAGACGTCGACGGCGACGATCGGACCCGCCTGCGCGATCCTCGCCGCCTGGAGGGCGGCCAGCCCGACCCCGCCGACGCCGAAGACGGCGACCGACTCGCCTGGGCGGACCTGGGCGCTGTGGTGGACGGCGCCGTAGCCGGTGAGGACGGCGCAGCCGAGCAGGGCGGCTTCGGTGAGCGGGATCCCCTCGGGCGCGGGGAGCACGCAGTTGGCCGCGACCACCGTCTCCTCGGCGAAGGCGGCGACATTGAGCCCGGGGTGCAGCTCGGTGCCGTCGGCGTCGTGGGCGTAGACCGCGCCGACCCCGGTGAGGGCATTGGCGCAGAGCCACACCTCGCCGATCCGGCAGTGGTGGCATTCACCGCAGGACGGCGCCCAGTTGAGCACCACTCCGTCTCCCGGGGCGACGTGGGTGACCCCCTCCCCCACGGCGATGACCGTCCCGGCGCCCTCGTGGCCGAGGACGGCGGGGACGGGAACCCGCATGGTGCCGTTGGTGAGGGAGAGGTCGGAGTGGCAGACACCGGCTGCGGCGAGGCGCACCCGGACCTGCCCGGGGGCGGGTGCGGGCAGCACGATGTCCCGGATCTCCAGCGGGGCTCCGACGGCGGGCAGGATGGCGGCGCGGACCATGGTCGTTTCCGTCTCTCGGGGCGGTGTTGAGCGGGGCGGGGTGTGGGGTCGGGGCGGGTTGGGGGCCGGCCCGGGGTGTCGGCCCGGGCGGGGTCGGGGGCCGGGGCCGGCCGGGGAGGGGCCGGTCGGGTCGGGGCCGGCCGGGGAGGGGTTCGGCGGGGCTCAGAACTGCAGGGACTTGGTCTGGAGGTACTCGGCCAGGCCGTGCGGACCCAGCTCGCGGCCGACTCCCGACTGCTTGTAGCCGCCGAAGGGCGCGAGCACGTTGAAGCGGCCGCCGTTGATGTCCACCTGGCCGGTGTCCATACGGCGGGCGAAGGCGACCGCGGTCTCCTCGTCCGCGGCCCAGACGGCCCCGCTGAGCCCGTACACGGTGCCGTTGGCGATGCGCAGGGCGTCCTCCTCGTCCTCGTAGCGCAGGATCGACAGCACGGGGCCGAAGATCTCCTCCTGGGCGATGGTCATCTCGGGCGTGACGTCGGCGAACACGGTCGGGGCGACGAAGTACCCGTGCTCGTGCGGCGCCTCGGGGCCACCCGCGACGAGGCGCGCGCCTTCCTCGACGCCCTTGACGATGTACGCGCGGACGCGGTCGCGCTGCCTGGCGTTGACGACCGGGCCGACACGGGTGCCCGGCTGGGTGGGGTCACCGGTGGTGTACTTGGCGACGGCGGAGGCCGCGAGGGCGACGGCTTCCTCGTACTGGTCCCGGTGGACGAGCATGCGGGTGAGGGCGTTGCAGCTCTGGCCGGTGTTGCGCATGACGTCGGCCACGCCCGTGGAGACGGCCTTGGCGAGGTCGGCTCCGGGCAGGATGACGTTGGCCGACTTGCCGCCCAGTTCGAGGGCGACGCGCTTGATTGCGGCGCCGGCGGTGGCGCCGATCTGCCGGCCGACGGCGGTCGAGCCGGTGAAGGAGACGAGGTCGACTCCCTCGTGCGCGGCCAGCGCCTGCCCGGCGACCGGGCCGGTACCGGTCACCAGGTTGAAGACCCCGGCCGGGATGCCCGCCTCGTGCACGGCTTCGGCGAAGAGCTGTGCGGTCAGCGGGGTGTCCTCCGCCGGCTTGAGGACGAGGGTGCAGCCGGCGGCGAGAGCGGGCGCCACCTTTGCAACGATCTGGTGCAGCGGGTAGTTCCAGGGCGTGATGGCCCCGACCACACCGACCGGTTCCAGCAGCACCGTGGAGTTGCCCAGGCGCTCCTCGAAGGCGTAGGAGGCGGCGAGTTCGGCGTAGGAGGCGGCGACCCCGATCGGAGCGCCGACGTGGACGGCCTCCGCGAAGCCGAGCGTGGTACCGAGTTCGGCGGTGATCGTCTCGGCGAACTCGGTCTTGCGGGTGGCCAGTACGTCGCGCAGGGCGCCGATCAGGGCGGCCCGTTCGGCCGGGGCCGTCGACGCCCAGCCGGGCAGGGCCGCGCGGGCCGCCCGTACCGCGGCGTCCACGTCGTCGGCGGTGCCGGCCGGGACCCCGCCGATGACCTGCTCGTCGGCCGGATTGACGACCTCGATCCGGTCGCGTCCGGAGGACGGCCGCCAGGCGCCGCCGATGTACATCCCGTCGTGGGCCTTCATGGCTTTCCTCCCGAGCACGCACGAGCGTGTAGACGCTTGACCTCGCGGACAGCCTACAAACTAGCAACGGTAGTTTTACCGGCGCCAGGGTCCACCGGGATCAGATGATGCCGAAAACCATCCCTGCCGCGAGGACCACGAGGGAGGTCAGGGCCGCCCATTTCACGGTGAAGCGGGTATGGTCGCCGAATTCGACCTTGGCCATGCCGACGAGTACGTAGACGGCCGGAACCAGTGGGCTGGACATGTGCAGGGCCTGCCCGACGAGCGAGGCGCGCGCGATCTCCAGCGGTGAGACGCCGTGGGCGGCGCCGGCTTCGGCCAGCACCGGCAGCACGCCGAAGTAGAAACCGTCGTTCGACATGAAGTACGTCAGGGGCAGGCTGAGCAGTCCGGTGACGAGGGCCATGTGCGGGCCCATGCCGTCGGGGATCGTGCCGACCAGCCAGTCGGCCATGTGCTTGACCATGCCGGTGCCGGTGAGGACGCCGGTGAAGACGGCTGCCGCGAAGACCATTCCGGCGACGTTCAGGACGTTGTCGGCGTGGGCGGCGATCCGGGCCTTCTGGTCCGGCATGTGGGGGAAGTTGACGGTGAGGGCGAGGGCTGCGCCGAGCAGGAAGAGCACCGGGATCGGGAGCAACTCCATGATCATCGCGGTGAGGAGGGCGACGGTCAGGGCGGCGTTGAACCAGTAGAGGCGGGGACGCAGGGTCGACCGGTTCGGGTCGAGGCCCTGCATCCCGTCAGCGTTCGCTTCCCCGGCGGGCGACAGCGCGGCGGGTGCGGGGGCGGGGTGGGGGGACGTGTGCTCGCCCGTACCGGCGTGCGCCGCCGGGGCTGAGCCGACACCGGCTCCGGCTCCGGCTGTGACCGTGACGGGCTGCGCCTCGGCGGCCTCCGCCACGAGCACCGCCTCGTGCGCGTCCTCGTGCGCGTCTTCGCCGGGTAGCACCAGGGTGCCGACGCGGCGGCGCTCCTTCACGCCCAGCACGTAGGCGAGGATGAGCACGCACACCAGCCCCATCGCGAGGGCCGGGATCATGGGCACGAAGATGTCGGCGGCGTCGAGCTTGAGGGCGGTGGCCGCACGGGCGGTGGGGCCGCCCCAGGGCAGCGTGTTCATGACGCCGTTGGCGGTGGCCGCGACGCCGGTCATGACCACCAGGCTGAGCCCGAGCCGCTTGTAGAGCGGGTACATGGCCGAAACGGTGATCATGAAGGTGGTCGAGCCGTCGCCGTCGAGCGAGACGACCGCGGCGAGCACCGCGGTGCCGACCACGACGCGCATCGGGTCGGCCTTGCAGAACCGCAGGATCCCCCGCACGACCGGGTCGAAGAGGCCGACGTCGATCATCACGCCGAAGTAGACGATGGCGAACATCAGCATGGCGGCGGTCGGCGCCAGTTTGCCGACGCCGTCGATGACGTAGTCGCCGAGGTGGGCGCCCTTCCCGGCGAACACGCAGAAGAGCGCGGGGATGAGGACGAGGGCCGCGATGGGCGACATTTTCTTCATCATGATCAGGACGAGGAACGTCCCGATCATGGCGAAGCCGAGGAGAGTCAGCATGCAGGGAACGTAGGCGCCCCCTCCGGGGGCCAACAAGACGTGCACGTGTGAGCAATACGAGCAAAACCCCAGCTCAGGGCAGGGGTGCCAACTCGACGGGGAACCCGTTGAGCACGGCGGTGCCGGACAGCGGGTCGAGCCGGCTGCCGTCCAGCAGCTGGTTCACGTTGACTCCCGGATCGGTGGCGGCCACCGACAGCCGGGAGCCGGCGCGGTCGTGGCCCCAGCCGTGCGGGAGGCTGACGACTCCGGTCCGCACGGTGTCGGTGACCTCGACAGGAACGTCGAGGGCGCCGCCGTCGGCGGTGATCCGGGCCCGGCCGCCGTCGGTGAGGCCGAGCCGGTCCGCGTCGTACGGGTGCACCTGGAGGGTGCAGCGGTTGGAACCTCCGACCAGGGCCGGGACGTTGTGCAGCCAGCTGTTGTTGGACCGCAGATGGCGGCGGCCCACGAGCACCAGTGCGGCGGGGCGTTGGGCGAGCGCCGCGCGCAGCCTGGGGAGCTCGGCCGCGATCGGGTCGGGCAGCAGCTCGATCCTGCCGCTGCGGGTCCTCAGCACGCCCGGGAGCCGGGGGCGCAGCGGCCCCAGGTCGATGCCGTGCGGGTGCGCGAGCAGCCGGTCCAGGCTCAGGCTGCCCTCGGGCACGCCCCAGGCCCCGGTTTCGGGCGCGCCCGTACCCGCCGGCGCGTCGGCGTCCGTGTGCAGCTCGGTGGCGAACCGGTCTCCGTACGGACCGAGTCGCAGCATCAGGTCGAGGCGCCGCTCGGGGCCGCTCTCGCCGTGGAGCAGGCCTGCCAGGCGCGTCGGTTCCTCGCCGTGCAGGGGGGAATGCGGGTCGGCGGTCTCCTTGGCGAGGGTGGCCCGGATGACCGACTCGTCGACCTCGGACGGGGCGGCTCCGTGCATGCCGGAGACGGCGAGGACGAGACGGGCGTGGATCTCGCACTCGTCGAGCCGGTCCGCTTCAAGGGGCACGGCAGGCCGGGTGTAGCGCACCTGGTTGCGGATGGCGAAGCCGTTGAAGGCGAAGTCGTGGTGCGCACTCTGGGCGGGCGGCGGCGGGGGCAGGACGACATGGGCGTGGCGGGAGGTCTCGTTGAGGTACGGGTCCACACTCACCATGAAGTCGAGTCCGGCCAGGGCCCCGTCGAGGCGGCGGCCGTCGGGGGCGGACAGCACCGGGTTGGCCGCGATGGCGATCAGTGCCCGTATGCGCCCCTCACCCGGCGTCTCGATCTCCTCCGCCAGTGCGGCGGTGGGCAGTTCGCTCTTGACCTCCGGGTGACCGCTGACCCGGCTGTGCCAACGGCCCGTGACGAACCCCTTGCCGGAGCCGGCGGGACGGGGCCTCGGGCCGGCCGCAGGGAGCGGGAAGAGGGCTCCGCCCGGTCGGTCGAGGTTGCCGGTGAGGATGTTCAGTACGTCGACCAGCCAGCTGGCGAGGGTGCCGTACTCCACGGTGCAGCTCCCGATCCGCCCGTACACGGCGGCGGTGGGCGCGGCCGCGAGCTCGCGGGCGAGGGCGCGGATCTCGGTGGCCGGGAGGTCGCAGGCGGGGGCTACGGCCTCAGGGGTGAAACTCGCGAGCGCCGCTCCGAGTTCCCCGAGGCCGTCGGTGTGTTCCGCGAGTGCCCCGGGGGTCGTCAGCCCCTCGGCGAGCAGGGTCTGCGCGAGGGCGGCCAGCAGCAGGGCGTCGCTGCCGGGCCGCGGGGCGAGGTGCCGGTCGGCGAGCCGGGCCGTGCGCGTGCGGCGGGGATCGACGACGACCAGCTTGCCGCCGCGGGCGCGCAGGGCCTTGAGCAACCCCGGGAAGTCGGGAGCGGTGCACAGGGAGCCGTTCGATTCGACGGGGTTGGCGCCGAGCAGCAGGAGGAAGTCGGTGCGGTCCAGGTCGGGCACCGGGATCGCGAAGGGGTCGCCGAAGAGCAGGCCGCTGGAGACGTGCTTGGGCATCTGGTCCAGTGTGCTGGCGGTGAAGAGGTTGCGGGTGCCGAGGGCCTTGAGGAGGAGCGGCGGGTAGAGGGCGCCGGCCATGGTGTGGACGTTGGGGTTGCCGAGGACCACGCCGACCGACTGGGCTCCGTACTGCCGCACCAGGGCGGGCACCGCTTCGGCGATGGCGTCGTACGCCTCTTCCCAGGTGGCTTCCCGCAGCCGCCCGTCACGGCGGACGAGGGGGGTGCGCAGCCGGTCGGGGTCGGCGTCGAGGGCACCGAAGGAGGCGCCCTTGGGGCAGATGAAGCCGCGGCTGAACACGTCGTCGCGGTCGCCCCGGGCGCCGGTGACGGTGGTGCCCTCGATGGTGAGGGTGAGGCCGCACGTGGCTTCGCAGAGGGGGCAGATGCGCAGGGCGGTGCGGGACATGGACCCTCCTGGGGCGGCAGGCTGCGGCGCTGGCCGACGGCGGACCGAGCATACCGACCGGTAGGGAGGTTGGGGAGGGTGCCGGGCGGGAAATCCGCCGGTCACGCGGGAGACGGGCGCCACGGGGCCCGGGTCGCAGTCGATACGGGGTCAGTCCAGGACCCGTGCGAGGTACGCCTGCATCATGGCGCGGGTTTCGGCGACGATGCCCGGGTCCCCCGCCGGGTCGGTCCGGAAGGCGAGTTGGACGAGTGCGTCGGTGGCTTCGACGGCGACCAGGACCGCCCGTTCGAGGACGGCGTCGGGAACGAGCCCGAGGTGGTGCGAGAGCAGTGCGGTCAGCCGGACGGCGACCAGGTGGTTCGGGTCGGCCGCGGGGCCCTCGGGGGGCGGCGCGGGCACTCCGAAGTCCACGAGGGCGAAGCCGGGGACGCTGCGCTTCATGGCCAGGTACTCGTCCAGCACCGCGTCCACGACGGGCCGCCAGTGGGTGCGCGGGAGGGTGGCGAGCCGCTCCTGGATCCCCTCGGCGTAGCGGTCGAGGTTGCGGTGCGCGAGGGCGATGGCCATGGCGCGCTTGTTCCCGAAGAAGCGGTAGACGGACCCGATGGGCACGCCGGCGCGCTGGGCCACGGCGCGGGTGCTGAGGTTCTCGTACCCGGTCTCGTCGAGCAGTTCGGCGCAGGCGTCGAGGATGCGGGCGAGGCGGTCGGCGCTGCGCTGCTGGACCGGGGTCCGGCGCATGGGCTGGGCGGGGGGCACGGGGTCCATCATGCCGCTCCTGGCGGGTGCTCGGGTCGGGCGGTCTCAGTTCAGCAGGAGGCTGAGTCCGCCGATGGTGTACGTGATCATCAGCGCGAGCAGCGGCAGTTGGCCGGCGACGGCCTTCGCCGGCGGGAAGAGGCGCACGGAGCGGTCGTGCGCGGCGACGACCCCGAGGACGTGGCCGGTGACGACGGCGATGACCTGGAGGGCCGCGAGGGCGCCCGGACCCAGTGGCGGCAAGGGTCCTGGGGCGTTGTCAGTGCCCAGTGCCATGATTACTGTGCGTGGTCCTTCGGTGACGAGGAGGGAGAAGTAGTGAGCGGTGAGATAGCCGAGGGAGATCGGCACGAGTGAGTGTGCGAAGGCGGTCAGCGGGCCGGGGTGCGGGCCGCTGACGAGGCGGGTGGCCGCCGCGCACAGGCAGTACAGGGTGGCGACGAGGGCGATGGAACCGAGGAGTCCGAGTGTGGCCGTGGGGGTGCGGCCGAGGGGGGAGGTCTGTATCGCGTTGATCCAGGAGGGGTTGTCGGAGAAGCCGTCGTAGGCGGTGGAGCCGAGCAGGACGCAGACGGTGGCGACGAGTCCGGGCCGCTCGGGCGTCGCGTCGAGTCCGTGGAAGGGGTTGCGGAGGACGAGGCGGCCGTCGTCTCGGCGGCCGAGGGGGGAGAGGCGGGCCAGGAGGGTGGAGTACGCCTCGAAGGCGTCCCCGTCGGCGAACCAGTTCTCGCCGAAGCGGGCGGCGAGGGCGAGGTGGAGGGCGGCGTAGCCGCCGAGGGCGATCAGAAGGGTGGTGGTTGATGCGGGATCCGGGGAGACGAGCTCAAGCCAGGTGAAGCCGAACAGTGCGGCCGCGGCGGGCCATTGGCCGAGCCTGGTGGGCAGCGGCCGGCTGGGACCCTGGCGGGGCAGGGCCCGGGCGAGCAGCCGGTGCAGGGTGCGCAGCGGGTTGAGGAGGCGCCAGACCGGGCCGAAGAGGAGGGAGGCGGGCACGAGTCCGACCCAGAGGAGGACGTAGACGGCGCCCGGAGCGGGGTTGCGGGCCGGGCCGTCAGGACCGAGGAGGAGGTGGAGGAGCAGGGCGAGGGCTCCGGCGAGGCCGAGTCCGCGCAGGGTGGTGCGGGTGGCCGGCGCGTCGGCCACCCGCTGGAGCCCGGCGGGCAGGCCGAGGCCGGAGCGGGCGCCGCGGAAGCGTGAGGTGGACCAGAGCAGGCCGAGGGCGAGGAAGGAGACGAACAGTGCGGCGAAGGCACCGGCGAACGCGTAGAAGGGAGATATGGGCAGATCGTGCTGGGATCCGATCCCGTGCGCGAGGTAGGTGACGGCCGGATCGGCCGGGTGCGGGACCACGTCCCGGCCACCGCGGTCACCTCCCGCGCACAGGGCGGGGATCAGGAGCGGTAGCGGGGTCATCGGACGAGGAGCTGGGTCAGGACCAGGTCGGACTCGTGGGTCTCGACCTCGAACAGGCCGGTGCGGTCGGCCGTCAGGACCAGGGCGGCCTCCTGGCCTGCCGGCAGGGCGAGTTCCTTGTCGTATCCGTGGACGTGCAGGGTGTCCGCGCGGTCGCTGGTGACCCGCAGGGCCACGCGTTCGCCGCGCGTCACCTCGATCCGGCCCGGGGCCGGGGTGACCTTGCCGGCCCGGACGGTGAGGGTGATCGTCCGGTCGGCGGCCGGGGTCGCCGACGGTGGGGCTTCCGACGGTGGGCTTGTGGACGGTGGGGTGGGTGCGGCGTGGGTGCGGCCCGCTTCGCCCGGGGCTGCGCCGGTCAGCGGGATGGAGGCCTCCACCGCCTTGCCGCCGACGGCCCAGGCGGTGTGGTCGTCGGCGTAGAGGCGGACGGTCAGCGTGTGCGCGCCCTCGGGCACCTGTGCCGCGGGCAGGTGGAACCACGGGCCGTACACCCGGGCCAGCTTGCGGCCGTCGAGCTCCAGGTGGGCGTGACCGGTGCCGGGGAGGGCGGCGCCGCCCGTGCTGTCGGGGGTGAAGCGGAAGTCGGTCACCGTCAGTTGGAGGTTCCAGCCGTCCTCGGAGTCGGGGTGCGCGGTGAGGGCTACTTGTGGCGCGCCCTGGGCCGGGACCTCGCGCAGGTGGTGGCCGGCGCCGTCCTGGACGGGGAGCAGGGTGCCGACGCTGCCGGAGGCCTGCTCGTGGCTGGTGCCGGGTTTGTGGTGGGTGGTCGCCCTGCCCCCGCAGCCCGTCGCCGCACCGCCCGCGAGCAGGAGGAGGACGACGACCAGGGCTGTCGTGCGGGGCGCGCGCGACGCGGTGCGGGGCAAGGGGGCGCAGGCGTCACAGGTGACGCGGGCGGCCGGGCGGCCGGCGGAGGGGTGGGTCACGGGGTGCCTCCGGTGGTGTCCGGCACGTCCGGGGCGGCCGTGGCGCTCAGGACGGGGGCCGGGCCCGCCGGGGCCGGGGCGCGGTCTCCGCCGGGGCCGGCGGGGCGGGCGGGCGCGGTGCCCGGGCGGGCGGAGGCGACGACCGCCCACAGGGTCCACAGCACTGCCACGACGCCTCGTATCCAGGCTGGGCCGAGTGGTATCCAGGGGATCATCAGGACGGCCTTGTCGAAGGCGTCGAGCAGGGTGAGTGCGCCCAGCAGCAGGGTCAGCCGGGCCAGCCAGGGCCGGTACGGGCGCAGCGCCAGGCCGGCTCCCGTCCACCACAGGCCCAGGAGCAACAGGGCGAGCGCGGGGACGAAGGTCGGGTTGAGCGTCATGGTGGAGCCGGCGACGTCCAGCGCCAGCCCGGCCAGGCCCAGCAGTGAAGCGGCGGTCCCGAGCCGCGAGTGCCGCAGGCGGCGCCACCACAGCACCCCGCCGACCAGCAGCAGTACGGCGGCCACGGCGAGCGCGATCTGGGTCTCGACCCGCTCCAGACCGCGGGCGCCGTACCAGTCGCAGCCCGCGGGGAGTTTGCGTGCCTGGACGTTGTAGTCGGCGCAGACGAGCAGCTGTACCAGCTTGACCGGTTCGCCGGCCAGGCGCGCGGAGCCGCCGGAGACCGATCCGCGGCGGTCGCCGCACTCGGGCAGGGTGCCGGGCGTCGAGCCGTCCGGTCCCGCCTGCCAGCAGTTGCCGCTGCCCTGGCCGTCCCACCACACGTCCATGCCGTTGGGGCGGGAGGCGCCCGACTTGTCCGTGCCGAGGATGTTGCCGGCGTAGCGGTTGTGGTGGGAGGTGTCCGTCTGCTTCGACCACGCCTCCTCGCCGCGGATGAAAGCGGGCACGGCGCTGAGGAAGAAGCCCGCGCGCTTGTGCCCGTACACCCAGTTGTTCTCGTACAGGTTCCAGTTGCCGCCCGCGGTGATGATGCCGGTGCCGGGGGGCATGGAGATCTGGGGGCAGACCACGCCCTGTTCGTAGCCGCGCTCGATGGGCGGCTTGGCGCAGGTGCCGTCGGCGACGTTGGGGTAGTAGTCCGCGTTGTTGTCGTGGATCAGGTTCCGCTCGAACTTGGCGTGGTTCTGCGGGAGTCCGGGGTGCCCGGGGAAGGCGCTGTCCATGGAGGCGCCGCCCATGTTCTGGTCGAACTCGTTGTCGTGCACCCAGACCGAGTCTCCGGCGGTGCCGGAGTAACCCACCATGTTGTGGTGGCTGTGGCAGCCGGTGATCTCGATGGAGTAGCGGGGGACGTCGTAGCCGCGGCCGTCGTTGATGTTGGAGGCGCTGCCGGGGTAGATGCCGGAGTCGCCGTTCCCGTACGACTCGCAGTTCTTGTACAGGCCGTGGTCACTGGCGAAGGTCAGGAACCCGTATTCGTCGTTCCAGCGGGTGAGGACGTCGTCGATGACGAAGCCGTCGCCCGCGAGGACGTAGAGGGAGTTGAAGGTGGTGCGCTGGGCGGTGAAGTTGCGGAAGTAGATGCCGTTGGACTTGTCGGCGCGGATGGCGTTGAGCTTCTGGTACTTGGCGTCGATGACCACGTCGAGCCGGGAGGCGCCGGTGCCCTCGATCTGGAGGTTCGTCTTGCCGAGGATGGCGACCAGGTTCTGGTTGTGGCGGCACTGCTCCTGCTGTTCGTACGACAGGATCTGGTAGCCGAGCGCGGAGTTCGGGGCCTTGAGGTGGGCGCATTCTCCGCTCGGCTTGGGGAGGGAGGGGTCCTCCTCGTAGAGGCCCGGCAGGATCGCGATGTTCATCCCGGCCCGGTCGACGGCGTCGACGGCGTCCTGGAGATGGCGGTAGCCGCTCTTCTCGCAGCGGGCGTAGAGGGCGAGGTTGCGCTGCTTGAGGGCTTCGGGAAAGGCGGATATCCGGCGCTCGAAGTCGGGGCGGTCCGTCTTGCAGACCAGCAGGTCGGGCTCGGCGTTGCGGTACTCGGGAACGGATCCGGTTCCGTCGGGGAGGGTGACGGGGCGCTCCTCGTGCGCAGCGGCGGTGGGCGCGGCGGCGAGGAGGGACAGGAGAGCGAGGAGGGCGGCGAGGAGCACCGCCGGCACGGCAGGAATCCTGCGGGTCCACGGCATGCGCGAGAGAGTAGAGCAATGTTCATCTTTTTGGATCCCCTCGGGCACGAATAGCCCGAACTCCGCCGCCATCGCGTGCGCGCCCCACCGGAGACGGCCCCGCGCCGATCGCCGGCTTCGCCGGACCGGAAGCCGCGCCGCGCCCCCCACCGGGGTTGATGCCGTCGGGCCGAAGCCCCCTGAGGGCATGGCGTTCGCCGAGGCCGTCGGGCGGGAGGCACGCGCACCCGCGCCCGCCGGACGGGCCCGGCGGAGACCGCCGCTACAGCGCCCCGGCCGGAGGCCGGAACTGACCGGGGCCACCCGGCACCCGACGCGACGAGGCGGGGCGCCAGACCTGCATCCGGGGCTCGGGCCAACACCGCAGGACCCCCGCACCGCCCGGGCCCGCGCCTCAATCGCCGGCGGGGCTGGATGGGGGGAGACCGTGTCAGCGAGGACAGCGTGGGCGCCTCGGTCAGGCGGGAGCAGCGACCAGACGGCGGAGCCGGGGCACAGTCCCCGCATAGGCGGACCGGCACCCGGGCCGAACGCGGGCCCGGCGAAGACCCCGCTCCGCCGGGCACGGCGCTCCGTCCCGCCAGTGCCTCAGTCGCCGGCGAGGCCGGAAGGCGCAAGGCCCGTGCGCCGCCGACGGTCCGGGATTTCTCCAGCGGGTCTCCCGTACCGGGCCTCGGGTGACTTGAGGACGGGGGAAGGGGCGGCTCAGGCGTGGAGTCCGGAGATCCTGCACAGCGCGGGCCCCGTCCGAGTGCTGCGGGCGTTCTCCAGCGGGCGGGTCCACTAGCACCCCGGCCCGGGGGCAGACGACGCCCCGGACGAACTCGGCCCCCGGGGGCAAACCGGGCCCGTCCGCGGGCGGTTTGCGGCACACACAGCCCCCGACGCCCCCGGACTCCCCCGGGGCCCGCCGGGGCAGCATAGACGGGCCGCGACCGACCTCGGGGCAGTCGGCGCCCCGGCCGGCTACGGGCGGCGGCCGCACAGGCGGCTCCGCCACGGCCCCTGCCCCGGGGCAGTCCTCCCGGGGCAGCAAGGACGGGCAGCGACCGCCGGGGCAGGCGGGCGACCCGGCCGGCTGGGGGCGGCGGCCGCACAGGCGGCTCCGCCACGGCCCCTGCCACGGGGCAGTCCCGCCGGGGCAGTAAGGACGGGCAGCGACCGACCTCGGGCAGGCGGCGGCGCGGTGGGGTGCGGGCGGCTGCCGCACAGCGGCTCCGCCACGGCCCCTGCCCGGGGGCAGTAAGGACGGGCAGCGACCGCCGGGGCAGGCGGGCGACCCGGCCGGCTGCGGGTGGCTGCCGCACAGGCGGCTCCGCCACGGCCCCTGCCACGGGGCAGTCCCGCCGGGGCAGTAAGGACGGGCCGCGACCGACCTCGGGGCAGTCCGCGCCCCGGCCGGCTGGGGCGGCGGCCACACAGGCGGCTCCGCCACGGCCCCGGCCCCGGGCAAGCCGCGCCCCCGGTCGGGGCGGCGCGGGCGGGCGGGACGGGCCGTTGGGCGTTGACGGGGGGACCCGGGGAATCCTACTGTCGGGCATAGGATTCCTACGGCAGACCCGGGAGCGTTGCATGAGTGACGGCGGTAGCAGCAGCGAGCAGGCCAGGAAGATCGCGGAGGGGCTGGCGTACCTCACCGGCTTCGGGAACGAGCACAGCTCCGAGGCCGTTCCCGGGGCGCTTCCGCATGGCCGGAACTCGCCCCAGCGCTCACCCCTCGGGCTCTACGCCGAGCAGCTCAGCGGCAGCGCGTTCACCGAGCCCCGCACCCACAACCGCCGCTCCTGGCTCTACCGGATCCGCCCCTCGGCCGCGCATCCGCCCTTCACCCGGGTCGATAACGGCGCCCTGCGCAGCGCGCCGTTCACCGAGACCGTCCCCGACCCCAACCGCCTGCGCTGGAACCCGCTCCCCGACCCCGCCCCCGGCACCGACTTCCTCGCCGGCCTCTGGACCCTCGGCGGCAACGGCGACGCCGCCCAGCGCACCGGCATGGCCATCCACCTCTACGCCGCCAACGCCCCCATGACGGACCGGGTGTTCAGCGACTCCGACGGCGAACTGCTCATCGTCCCCGAGCGGGGCGGCCTGCTGCTGCGCACCGAACTCGGCCTGCTCAGCGCGCGCCCGGGCGAGATGGCGCTGATCCCCCGCGGCGTCCGCTTCCGCGTCGAGCTGCTGGACGAGGACGCCCGCGGCTACGTCTGCGAGAACTACGGGCAGCCCTTCGAGCTTCCGAACCTCGGTCCGATCGGCGCCAACGGCCTCGCCGCCGCCCGGGACTTCCGGGCGCCCGTGGCCGCGTACGAGGACGTCGAGCGTCCGACGGAGGTGGTCAACAAGTTCTGCGGCAACCTCTGGTCCGCCACCTACGACCACTCCCCACTCGACGTGGTCGCCTGGCACGGCACGCACACCCCGTACGTGTACGACATGCGCCGCTTCAACGTCATCGGCTCCATCAGCTTCGACCACCCGGACCCGTCGATCTTCACCGTCCTGACCTCGCCCTCCGACACCCCGGGCCTCGCGGGGGTGGACTTCGTCGTCTTCGCGCCCCGCTGGCTCGTCGGGGAGGACACCTTCCGCCCGCCGTACTTCCACCGGAACGTGATGAGCGAGTACATGGGCCTGATCGAAGGCGCCTACGACGCCAAGGCCGAGGGCTTCGTGCCCGGCGGCGGCTCGCTGCACAACATGATGTCCGCGCACGGACCGGACCGCGAGACCTTCGACCGGGCGAGCGCCGCGGAGCTCAAGCCGCAGAAGATCGACGACGGGCTGGCCTTCATGTTCGAGACCCGATGGCCCGTCACCGCCACCGCCCAGGCGGTCGGCGCCGGACACCTCCAGCGCGGTTACGACGACGTGTGGCAGGGTCTGGAGCGCCACTTCCGGGCCTGAACCGGCCGGGCGGCCCGCCGCCCGCCCCGGCCGGCCGGCAAAGTCCCCACACGTCCCGCCCGTACGGAGAAACCCCGTGACCGCCTTCGCCCCCGACTCCCTGGTGCTGAACCGGAAGCTTCCGCTCTGGTACCAGGTCTCCCAGTCGTTGCGCGCCTCGATACTGGGGCGCACCCCGGACGCCTCGCTGCGGCTGCCCACCGAGGAGCAACTGGCGGAGCACTACGGGGTGAGCGTGCTGACGATGCGCCAGGCGCTCAAGGAACTGGAGGGCGAGGGGCTGATCAGCCGGCACCGCCGGCGGGGCACCTTCATCGAACCGGGCGCCCGGCGCGGTGCACCCGTCCGGCTGTTGGGTTCGGTGGACGCGATCGTGGCCCAGCAGTCGGGCGAACGTACGACGGTCCTCGGCCACTCCCGCGAGGTGGTGGCCGGGGACCTGCTGGAGCACTTTCCCGGCACCGCGGAGGTGGTCACGTACCGCCGGCTGCGCCACGACAGCCAGACCGGGGAGCCGAGCAACTGGGCGGAGAACGCGGTCCTCCCGGAGCTGGCCTCCGCGATCGACCCGGCGGATCTGGAGCGCTGGCCGATGACGAAGGTGATCCGGGACATCGTGGGCGTGCGGATCAGCCGGATCACGGACACGGTCGAGGCCCGCCTCGCCGATCCGGAGACCGCCGAACTGCTGCGCGTCCCGCTGCTCAGCCCGATCCTGCACTACACGGGGGTGACGTACGACGAGGAAGGCCGGGTGGTGGACGTCGCACGGATCCGCTACCGCGGCGACAGGTTCTCCTTCACCGTGACCGTCGACGCCACCTGAGAGAAAGCCGCCGCAAGGGCCAGCCGGCCCGGGAACGAAGGCCAGCCGGCCCGGGAATGAAAGGGCGGCCGGCCGGGGAACGGAAGGGCGGCCGACCGGAGAAAGGGCCTCCCGCCGGACAAGGTCAGCCCTTCTTCTCCTCGTCCTCCGTGCCCCGCTCGCCCTCCGCCTGGGACGGCGTGCCGCGCATGGTCTGCGGGTGGCGCTGCCCCTTCTCCTTCTCGTCCATGTCCTCGTCGAGGCGCTCGCCCTCGGCCTGCGACGGGGTCGAGTATTCGTCGTACTGACTCATGACCGCCTCCTGCCGGAAATGCATACATAGGCCTACACAAGGAGCGTAACGCTTCGTCCGGGACCGGGCCCGGCCATCTCTCCCCGTCGATACCATCGGCCGCGTGAGCACCGACGTACCGCCGCAGACCCCGCTGCTGGACGATCTGATGCCCTGGGCCGTGCGCCCGCCGCGCCTGGGACGGGAGTGGGTCGCGGCCCCCGACCCCGCCACCCTGCGGGCCCGCTGGACGGCGCTCGCCGCCGCCGAAGGCGCGGAGCAGGAGCGGCTGTTCCGTCCCGCACGGGGCCGTACGCCCGCCACCGGGGCCGCCGCCCTGCCCGGGCAGCGCTCCGCCACCGCCCCCTTCGCGGTCGCGCCCGGTCCCTGCCCGCAGCCCGTACGCGTCCTGTGCGCCCCCTTCGACGAACAGTGGCTCCTACCGGACCAGCGACTCATCGACGCCGCCCGCCCCGAGCTATGGCGGGTCCTCGACGGCCACCAGCTGTTCCTGGTGGAGACCCCGGAGCAGCCGTCGGTCACCGCGCACCTGCCGGTCGGCCGCGTCGGCCTCGTGCGCCCCCTGTACCGGCGCCCCGGCGGCGCGGAGCCCAACCTCGCGCCGGGGCTGGTGGCCCTGCTGGGTGAGCGGTACGGCGGCCCGGTCAGCGCGCAGGACGTGCTGTGCTGGGCCCTGGCGGCGGCCCGCCCCGGGCCCCGGGGCGCGTACGAGGTCCCGCTCACCACCGACCCGGAGTGCTGGCGCGCCGGGCTGGAACTGGGCCACCGGCTGCTCACGGTGCAGCTGCGCGGAGCGCCGGGCGGGGACGCGCCCCGGCTGCCGGGCGGGCGGCGGCCGTACGTCCGCTCGGCGGTCACGGCCTGGCCGGGCGGGCTCGCGTACGACCCGGAGACCGAGACGCTGAACCTCGGTGACGGGAGCATCTCCCCCGTCCCCGAAGGAGCGTGGCGGTACGAGGCGCAGGGCGCCCGGGTGCTGGAGGCCTGGTTCGCCGCCCGCGCCGCGCACCGGGTGGCCCGCGCGCAGGGGCTGGAGGCGCTGGAGGCGCTGGGCCCGGCCGAGTGGCCGCAGGCCTGGACGTCGGAGCTGCTGTCCCTGGTGACGACCCTGGCCCTGCTCGCCGACCTCGCACCGCGGCGGGCGGCGTTCGAGCCGGGTCCGCCGCTGCCGGCCGCCGGTCTCGAAGCCGCCGGGGTGCTGCCCGCGCCGCGCTGGGCCCGGCGCCCGGCCTCGGTCCTGGACCACCGGGAGGAGGGCCCCGGCGGTCAGTTCGCCCTGTTGTAGCGCCCGGCTCGGCCCGCCCTACGCCCCCCACGCCCCCAGCAGCCGCGACACCGAGCGGTCGAACGCCTCGCCCAGGTCGGCGGGGATGCCCGTCCACCCCGCGAGGGCGGCGGCCAGCCTGGGGTACTCCCCCGTCGCCAGCCGGGAACCCAGCCACGCCGTCCGCGCGCCCTGCTCCTCGGCTTCGCTCCAGGGGAGCGTGCGCGCCCGCTCGGCCAGGGCCAGCTCGCTCGCCACGAACGTGGCCACCGCCCCGTTGACGGCGGCGATGAGTTCCAGCTTCTCACCGTCCGGCACCTCCAGGGGCTCCAGGCAGGCCAGGCCGTGCTCCAGGTAGCGCAGGGCGTTGGGGCTGAACCCGTGGGCCGGGCTCAGCAGCCGGGGCAGCCAGGGGTGGCGGTGCATGAGCGCCCGTGTCTGGCGGGCCAGGGCCAGCAGGTCCGCGTGCCAGTCGCCGGTCGGCGGGGCGTAGGAGTACTCCCCGCCGACCGCGTCGACCATCAGCTCGTACAGGTCCTCCTTGCGCGGGACGTAGTTGTACAAGGACATCGTCCCGGCGCCGATCCCCGCCGCCACCCGGCGCATGGAGACGGCGTCGATCCCCTCCGCGTCGGCGATCCGTACCGCCTCGGCCGCGATCGAGTCACGGCTGTGCGCGGGGCGGGGGCCCCGGCCGGCCCGTTGCGGGCGGGCCCAGATCACTTCGGCTTCGGCAGTGCGGTCGCCGGGCGTCATCGGCCCATCACCTCGTCACTTCTTCCATCGCCCCATCGTAGTTACGTACACCGTACGTAGTGCGGTAGGGTGCCGAACATGACAACTACGTACGCTGTACTTAGTGAGGGTCTGGAGAAGAGCTACGGAGAGGTCCACGCCCTGCGCGGCCTGGACCTGTCGGTGCCGTACGGCACGGTGTGCGGCCTCCTCGGCCCCAACGGCGCGGGCAAGACCACCGCCGTCCGCACCTTCACCACCCTCACCGCACCCACCGGCGGCCGCGCGCTGGTCGCCGGTCACGACGTCACCCGCGACCCGGCCGCCGTCCGCCGCTCCATCGGGGTCACCGGCCAGTACGCCACGGTCGACGGGGACTTGACGGGCCGCGAGAACCTGCGGCTCTTCGCCCGCCTGGCGGGGCTGCGCGGTGCGGCGGCCCGGACCCGCGCCGACGAGCTGCTGGACCGCTTCGACCTGGGCGAGGCGGCCGACCGGGTGGCCTCCACCTGGTCGGGCGGGATGAAGCGGCGGCTGGACCTGGCCGCCGGGCTGATCAACCGCCCCCGGGTGCTGTTCCTGGACGAACCGACGACCGGCCTGGACCCGGCGGCCCGCGAGCAGATCTGGGCGGCCGTACGGGAACTCGCCGTCGAGGGTGCCGGAGTGCTGCTCACCACCCAGTACCTGGAGGAGGCCGACCGGCTCGCCGACGACATCGTGGTGGTCGACGGCGGCCGGGTCGTGGCCGGCGGCACGCCCGCCGAACTCAAGGCCCGCATCGGCGCCCACGCAGAGGTCACCGTCGCCGACCGCACGGCCCTCGCGGGAGCGGCGGTCGTACTGGACCAGCTCACCGGCGCCGTGCCCGTACTGGACGAGGAGCACCTCACGGCCGGCGCGACGGTCCTGGACGGCGCCCTGACGCTGCCCCGGATCATCCGCGCCCTCGACGCCGCCGGGATCCCGGTCACCGACGCAACGCTGCGGCCCCCCACCCTCGACGAGGTGTTCCTGCGCCTGACCCGGGTCCGCAGCGCCACCACCGGCCGGATCGATCACATCGACCACACAGCCCACATCAAGGAGGACGCGGCATGAGCACCCTGCTGTCCGACGGCGGCGCCGTCTTCACCCGGCAGTTGCAAAAGGCCCGCCACGCACCCGCGCTGCTGATCCTCACCCAGACGATGCCGATCACCATGCTGCTCTTCTTCGGCTACGTCTTCGGCAGCGCGCTCGCCATGCCGGGTTCGCAGTACCGGGAGTTCCTGGTGCCGGGGCTGCTCGCCGCCACCGCCGCCAACGGCCTGATGACCGGCATGTTCACGGCCGCGCAGGACGCCCACCGGGGGGTGATGGACCGCTTCCGCACGCTGCCGATGAGCCGGGCCGCCGTGCCGCTCGGGCAGACCGCCGCCGACCTCCTGACGACGGCGCTGTCGATGGTGCCGCTGATGCTGGTGGGACTGGCGATGGGTTGGCGGATCGAGCACGGCCTGCCGGGCGCGCTCGGCGCCCTGGGGGTGCTGCTGCTGTTCCGCTTCGCCACGGCCTGGACGGGCACGTACCTCGGGCTGCTGAGCAAGAGCGAGGAGGCGGCCGGCCAGTTGGGCAGCGCCACCTTCGTGCTGCCGATGCTCTCCAGCGCGTACCTGCCGACCGCCGGACTGCCCGGGTGGCTGCGGGCGGTGGCCGAGTGGAACCCGATCAGCGCGGTCGCGAGCGCGGTGCGCGTGCTCTGCGGGAACGCGGGCGGCGAGGCCGCGGCGGGAGCCGCCTGGCCGGCGGCGCACCCGGTGGCGGGAGCGGTGGCCTGGTCCCTGGTCCTGCTGGCGCTGTTCGCCCCGGCGGCCGCGCGCCGGTTCACCCGCGGCCTGGGCTGAGACCGGGCCGGGCCCGAAGCACGCCGGGCCGGGCCCGAAGCACGCCGGGCCGGGAGCACGCCGGGCAGCAAGCAGCCCCCCTCCGAAGACGCCGGGCTCCGCGCAAGCGGGCTCCGAGCAAGCCGGGCCGGGTGCCGTCCGGCTCCGAGCACGCCGCGCGGAAAGCCGTCCGGCTGCGGCACCCCGCGCGGAAAGCCACGGAGTTCTCGGCACTGTGCGGGATGACAGCCCCGGGTCCGAGCAGGTAGGCAGGCTGTCATGGCTCCTGACCCGCACCCCGCCCCGCGACCCGTCCCGCCCGCCGCGCCGCGACCCGCTCCGCCCGCCGCCGATCCGCTGCCCCTCGAAGGCATCACCGTCGTCGCCGTCGAACAGGCCGTCTCGGCCCCCTTCGCCACCCGCCAGCTCGCCGATCTGGGAGCGCGGGTGGTCAAGGTCGAGCGGCCCGACGGCGGCGATTTCGCGCGCGCCTACGACGCCACCGCCCACGGCCTCGCCTCGCACTTCGTCTGGGCCAACCGCGGCAAGGAGTCCATCGCGCTGGACCTCAAGGACCCGCGCGGCAGGGAGGTCCTGCACGGCCTGCTGGACGGCGCCGACGTCTTCGTCCAGAATCTCGCCCACGGCGCCGCCGCCCGGCTCGGCCTCGACTCGGCGGCACTGTGCGCCCGTTACCCGCGGCTGATCGCCGTGGACATCTCCGGCTACGGCCCCGAGGGCCCGTACGCCCACAAGCGCGCCTACGACATGCTCGTCCAGTGCGAGGCGGGGCTGGTGTCGGTGACCGGCACCCCGGAGCAGCCCGTCAAAGCGGGGATTCCCGCGGCCGACATCGCGGCCGCCATGTACACGTTCTCGGGGGTGCTCGCCGCCCTCCTGCGCCGCGGGACCACCGGACGCGGGGGCAGGGTGGAGGTGTCGATGCTGGACGCCCTCGCCGAGTGGATGGGCCACCCCCTGCACCACACGATGCACGACGGACGGCAGCCGGTGCGCACCGGCCTCGCACACGCCGTCATCGCGCCCTACGACGCCTACCCGACGGCCGACGGGGACCGCGTACTGCTGTCCGTGCAGAACGACCGCGAGTGGCGTCGCCTCGCGGAACAGGTGCTGGAGCGGCCGGAGTTGGCCGACGACCCGGCGTACGCGACGAACGCCGCACGCACCCGCGGCCGGGAGGCGACCGACGCCGTCGTGGCCAAGGCGCTCGCGGCGCTGGACGCGCAGGAGGCGATCGGGCGTCTGGAGGCGGCCGGCATCGCCTGCGCGCGGCTGAACTCGGTGGCGCGGCTGGCGGGGCACCCCCAGCTGGCGGCCCGGGACCGCTGGCGGGAGGTGGGGTCCCCGGTGGGCCCGCTGCGGGCACTGCTGCCGCCGATCGGGCTGCCGGACGGCCCGCCGCCGCGGATGGGGGCGGTGCCCGCGCTCGGCGAGCACACCGAGGCGCTGCTGCGCGGCCTGGGGATGACGGACGTGCGGATCGCGGCGCTGCGCCGGGACGGTGTGGTCGCCTGAGGAGTGACGGCGGGGCCCGGCCTCCCGGCGCGAAGGCGCCGGGTTGCCGGGACACCGGGGACCGCCGGGAGGGGGCGGGGCACACCCGGGTAGGCCGGGGCACTGCCGGAGTACGCCGTGGACAAGACGGGGCCGGGGGTGCGGCCGGACCGACCGGCCGCCTCGCAGGGGCAGTTACGAGCGGCGGCTGCCGAAGAGCGTGCGCCGCAGCCGACGCAGCGGCGCGAACAGCGCGACGCGCGCGCTCCGGCTCCGCTGGACGTGCGTGTGGTCGCGGGAGGTGAGTTCGCGCATGAGCAGCGTCGCCTCCGCGGCCTGGTGGTGCGGGACGGCGGGACCGCCCAGCACGGCGAGGTGGCGGTCGAGGCGCGAGCTGGTCGCACCGCTGCCGCAGGTGATGGCAGGCACGCGAGGCGGCCTGCTGCGCATTGCTATCTGTTCCATGTCTCTCCCCACCCGTACGAGGGCACCCGGCCCGGGCAGGTTAACCCTATCGCCCCGACGTCGCCCCCGGGTATCCCGGTGGTGTGAATTACCCCTATACCTACGGGGAGTTGACGATTACTCAGCGCATTCGGCGATCACTCTCCGCACAGGGCGGATGCCTTCCGGACCGCATCGGGGGCTCCATTGCGGCAGTCCCGTCACGACAGGGGTCAAGACACCCCCGCCGCGCTAACGTGGAGTGATCGTCCGGTGACGGAGACGGGGGCTCGTGTGAGCGGGAACATGGACGGGGACGGGCGTGTCATCGCCGGCCGCTACCGACTGCTCGGTCCACTGGGCCGCGGCGGCATGGGCACCGTGTGGCGGGCCCGCGACGAAGTTCTGGGCCGCGAGGTCGCGGTGAAGGAGGTCCGGGCCCCCGCCGGACTGGACCGGGCCGAAGTGGAACGGATGTACCGGCGGCTGGAGCGGGAGGCCCGGGCGGCGGCGCGGGTCTCGCACCGCGCAGTGGTCACCGTCTACGACGTGGCCACCGAGGACGGACGCCCCTGGATCGTGATGGAGCTGGTGCGCGGGCTCTCGCTGGCGGAGGTGCTGGAGGGCGAGGGGCCCATGACCCCGCAACGGGCCGCGCACATCGGCGAACAGGTGCTGGCGGCGCTGCGCTCCGCGCACGCGGCGGGGGTGGTGCACCGGGACGTCAAGCCCGCCAACGT
This sequence comes from Streptomyces sp. NPDC051578, assembly GCF_044454045.1. NCBI lineage: Bacteria > Bacillati > Actinomycetota > Actinomycetes > Kitasatosporales > Streptomycetaceae > Streptomyces > Streptomyces sp. NPDC051578. Next base: position 87,443 of record NZ_JBITDH010000006.1, on the reverse strand, counting down.
GCTGGTCGCCAACGACGGCCGGGTCCTCCTCGGGGACTTCGGGATCGCGAGCCTGGAGGGCTCCTCCGCGATCACGATGACCGGAGAGGTGGTCGGGTCCCCCGAATTCCTCGCGCCGGAGCGGGCGCTGGGCCGCGAGCCGGGACCCACGTCGGACCTGTGGTCGCTCGGGGTGCTGCTGTACGCGGCCGTCGAGGGGGTCTCGCCGTTCCGCCGGGACACCCCGCCGGCCACGCTGCGGGCGGTCGTGGAGGGTGAACTGCCGCCGCCGCGCCGGGCCGGGCCGCTGGCGCCCGTACTGGAGGGGCTGCTGCGCAAGGACCCGGACGTGCGGCTGTCCGCGGCGGAGGCGGCCCGGATGCTCCGCGTCATCGGCGCGGGAGGAACCGTACGGGACCCTCAGGGCGCGGGAGGGACCACGCGGGCCCCCGGTGCGGTGGGTGCCCTGCGGGCCCCGGCCGGTACGGCGTCGGGGCCGGACGCGGCGGCGGCCCCGCCGCACGGGCTCAGCCCCTACGGCCCGGCGCCCACCGCACCCCTCTCCGCGCGCGACGCCGCCCCGGAGCCCGGGCGCAGGAGGGCCGCACTGGTGCTGACTGCCGGGATCGTGGTGCTGCTCCTGGCGGCCGTGGCCCTCGGCCTGCTCCTGCTCGACCCGCGCGGGACGCCGGACGACGGCACCGGCGGCGCCGGGAGCGGCCCGACGGGGCCGGCGGCCGTGTCCACGAGCCCGCCGCCGACCCCGGCCGCCTCCCCTTCGGCCGGCGGCAGCCCGACGCCCGGGCAGCAGGTGACGCTGTACGTCCACACCGTGTACGGCGCCTACCGCGGCACCTGTCCGCCGCCCCCGGCCGCCGCGCCCGCCTTCACCGGCACGATCGCGGTGGACACCCTCCCCGCCGTGGTGGAGTACCGCTGGGTGACGCGCGGTGGGGCGACGGCCCCGGAAGCGCCCTGGCAGAGCGTCACGTACGAGGCGGGCGGCGCGAAGACCCGGCAACTGAACCACACGGAGCCCGGCACCGGCGGAAGCCTTGAGGACGCGGTACGGCTGGAGGTGCGCACGCCCGCCCGGGTGGACTCGGCGTGGATGGACTTCTCCGTGACGTGCGAGGAGGAGACCCCGACGGCCGGGGCCTCCTCCTCCGCTCCACCGGCCCCCTCCGGCTCCCCGGGCCCGGCGCCGGGCCCGGGGGAAACGCCGTGAGAACCGGGCGGGCCTATGCCTTGCCGGCGAAGACGGGCAGGTAGCCGCTCGACTGCCCGGTGGCGGTCGGGTGGTAGGACTCGCCGATGTCCGCCCAGTTGAGGCTGTGCAGCCACGCGCTGCCGGAGCAGATCTCGTGGCCGGTGAAGGCGCCGGTGACCGAGGCGAAGGTGAAGCCGTGGTTGGCGGCGCGTTTGGCGATGGCGGCGTTGAGGTAGTCGGCCGCTCCGTTGATGGCGCTGCGTTCGCCCTCGGACAGTCCGGCGATGCAGGAACCGTTCAGCTGGTAGAAGCGGGGATAGCCGAGGACCACCACGTGGGCGGCCGGGGCGCGGGAGGAGATGGCGTTGTAGACCTGGTCGAGCTGACCGGGGAGGGTGGAGTCCACGTACGCCTTGGCCTGGTTGACGCGGTTGACGCAGGTGGACTCCGACTGGAGGACACAGGTCGTCATGACGTCGGAGAAACCGGCGTCGTTGCCGCCGATGGTGATGCTGACGAGGTCGGTGCCGGAGTTCAGCGGGCCGAGCTGGCCGGACAGGACGTCACCCGTCCGGGCGCCCGAGCAGGCGGTGAAGGAGAAGGTCTGCGGGGAGTGGGCGGCGGCCCACAGGGCCGGATAGGCCCGGGAGCTGCGCTTGCAGTTCCCGCTCGCGCTGTCGTAGTTGCCGGAGCCCACGCCGGAGGAGTACGAGTCTCCGAGGGCTGCGTAGCCGAAGTCGGCCTGGGCGGAGGCGGCCGCCTGGCCCGCGCCGAACAGGGTGGCGCCCGCGGCGAGTAAGAGGGCGGAGGTGAGGGTGGCGAAGCGCGACAGTCTCATGCTCATGTGTGCGGCTCCTAGTGGGGGTTACTCCTGAGTCGTTGGTACAGGGAGCACGGCCTGGCTGGAAGTGTTCATGCCAAGAATGTTCGGAGCGGAACCGGCTTCGAATCTTCACCCACGAGGGGTTTGAAGAGGGGACCCCGACACCCGATCCGGCGAAACACGGGTGCGGGAGGGCAGTTCGTGCCGGATCATGGGCGCCATGTCAGCCAACCCGCACGACGCGCTGCCGATCCGGCTCACCCTCGACGACAGCGACTCGCCGTCGGATGTCGTCGACGCCCTGTTCCTCGGCCGGTTCGCGTCCGGCGAGCAGCCGTACTCGCACAGCGTCTCCATCGAACGGGTCAAGGCGGAGGCCACCTTGCTGCCGCCCGGCGCGACCGTGCTGCGCGCGGCGCGCGACACCGACCGCAGTGCGACGCTCGCCGAGGGCGAGGGCTGGACGATGCTCGTGTCGCGCTGGAGCCGGGGCGCCGACGTGACGGTCACGGCCGTCAGCGACGAACTCGCCGCCGGTGTGCTCGGCGAGGCCACGCAAGGGGCGCGGGACGAGCCCGAACCGCAACCGGAGAACGTCACGATGGGGTTCTGGTACGTCTCCCCGCGCCGCGGCCCCTACCGCACGACCCGGCAGATCGCCGCGGGCACCTGGCCGGAGGTGCGGCCCAACTACACGGCGCCGGTGGCCGAGGCCATGGACCGGCTGATGAAGGTGACCCCGGACGACATCGCGGGCCGGCTGCTCCTGCTGCACGGGCCGCCCGGGACGGGCAAGACCTCCGCGCTGCGGACGCTGGCCCGGTCGTGGCGGGACTGGTGCCAGGTGGACTGCGTCCTGGACCCGGAACGGCTGTTCAACGACGTGGGCTACCTGATGGACATCGCCATCGGCGAGGACGAGGGCACGGCCAAGGGCCGCTGGCGGCTGCTGCTGCTGGAGGACTGCGACGAGCTGATCCGCGGCGAGGCCCGCCACCAGGCCGGGCAGGCGCTGTCCCGGCTGCTGAACCTGACGGACGGACTGCTGGGGCAGGGCCGCAACGTGCTGGTCGGGGTGACGACCAACGAGGACCTGGAGCGCCTGCACCCGGCGGTGGTCCGGCCGGGCCGCTGCCTGGCCCGGATCGAGGTCGGCCGGCTGACGCACCGTGAGGCGACGGAGTGGCTCGGCAGCGACGGGGGCGTCTCCCGCGAGGGCGCCACCCTGGCCGAGCTCTTCGCCCTGCGCCGCGGCGCGGGCCCGACGGCGGCCCTCCTCCCGCCCCAGGGGCACGGCGCCGAGCCGGGGCTCTACCTGTAGGTCCCGTCCCGGCGGGCCGGGTGCGACCACAATGGCCCCGAAGGCCACGCCCCGTCGTCCCCGCCGCCCCCGGGCACACCGAACAGGAGTCCAGATGCTCGAACCGGCGCAGGAGAACCCCTATCCCGACAGCCTCGTCCTCGGCGAGGGCCCCGAGCCGCACCCGCAGCTGCGGCCGGTGCTGCCCCTCATCGGGCGCTGGCACGGCCGGGGCAGCGGCGAGTACCCGACCCTGGAGCACGGGTTCCGCTACGAGCAGGAGGTCACCTTCAGCCATGACGGGAGGCCGTTCCTGCGCTACGAGTCGCGCGCCTGGCTGATCGACGGATCGGGCGCCGCCCTGCGCCCCTCGGGGCGGGAGGTCGGCTGGTGGCGGGTGATGCCGGACGCCTCGCTGGAGGTGGTGCTGGCCCACCCGACCGGGATCGTCGAGACGTACGTCGGACAGGTGTCCGGGACCCGGATCGAGATGGCCACCACGAGCGTGTCGGTGACGCCCCGGGCCAAGGAGGTGACCGCGATGCGCCGGAGGTACACCCTGGAGGGCGGGGAGTTGGTCGTGGTCCAGGAGATGGAGGCGGTGGGCCAGCCGATGCAGCACCACCTCATGGCCCGGCTCAGCCGTCGCGAGCACGCGGGCGGGAGCTGAGCCTCACGCCCCGTACCGCCGGCCCGGCCCAGCCCGCGCGAGGACGCGGGCGGGAGCTGGAACTCACGCCCCGTACCGCGCCCGCAGGGCTTCCCCCGCCGCGGCCGTGGCCTCCTCCCGGGTCAGGCCCAGCCGGTGGACGCGCTCGGCGAACGCCTGCGCCGCGGCGGCCGCCTGGCGCGCGGCGGAGTCACCGGCGGCGGCGACGAACGTCCCGGCCCGCCCCCGCGTCTCGATCACTCCGTCGCCCTCCAGGGCCCGGTACGCCTTGGCGACCGTGTTCGCCGCGAGCCCCAGGTCCTCCGCCAGCCCTCGCACGGTCGGCAGTTTGAACCCCACGGGCAGCCTCCCGGACCGGGCCGCGTCCGCGATCTGCGCGCGCAGCTGCTCGTAGGGGGCGGCGGAGCCGGCCGAGGCGTCGATCTTGATCTTGAGGTTGGGCGAAGTCGAGGTCACGGCGCCGATTGTCCCCCACCGCCCGGTAATTCGCAGGCGCCGACGGCGGCCGGCACCTAGCGTCGCCCCCATGACCGTTTCGATCCGCGACCTGCGCCCCGCCGACCCCGGGGACGCGGGGGCCGTCGCAGACCTGCGCCGGACCGTCCTCCCGTTCATGATCAGCACCCCGGCCGGGGTGGTCCACGAAGTCACCTCCGCCCACCCGGCCAAGCGGTACCGGGTCCTCCTCGCCGAGCGCGCGGACGGCCTGGCCGTCGCCACCGCCCAGGTCGGCATCGCGCACGACAGTCCCGAGCCCGGCCTCGGCTTCGTCAACCTCCAGGTGCACCCCGCCCACCGCGGCCTCGGCGTGGGAAGCACCCTGCTGCGGGCGGCCGAGGAACACCTGCACGCCGCCGGGGCCGTGGACTCCTACGCCTGGGTCCTGGACGGGCAGGGCGACCAGGCCTTCGCCGCACGGCACGGCTACCGCCCCGGCCGCTCGGCGCACTTCCTGCGCCTGGAGCTGTCGGAGCGGACCCTGCCGCCGTACCCGGCCGTGCTGCCTCCGGGCGTCGAACTGCGGCCCGCCTCCGCGTTCGCGGACGATCCGCGCCCGCTGTACGAGGCCGACGCCGAGGTCTCCTCCGACGAGCCGGGCGACGTGCCGGTGGAGCTGGACGACTACGACGACTGGCTCGCCGGGGTGTGGCACGAGCCCTCGCTCGACCACGACCTGACCACGGTCGTCCTCGTCGACGGCGTCGTGGCCGCCTTCTGCGCCGCCCGGACCGACGGGGCGGGCCGCTACGGCTCGGCGATGACCGGCACGCGCCGCGCCCACCGCGGCCGCGGGCTGGCCAAGCTGGCCAAGACCGCCTCCCTGCACCGGGCCCTCGCGGCAGGCTGCACCGAGGCACTGACCGGCAACGACGCGCGCAACGCACCGATGCTCGCCGTCAACGAGTGGTTCGGGTACGAGATCCGCGCCACCGAGACCCGCTTCGCGAAGCGGCTCGCCCCCTGCGGTCCCGGCCCTGAGGAAGTGACCGCGTGACCGGCATGCTCACCGTCGCCCTCGTCAAGGCCGGCCGCACCAAGATCCGCTATCCGGCCGAGCTGCTCGCCGACACGGGCGACCGGCTCTCCGTGCGCGCTCCCTGGGCGGCGGAGGGGGTACGGGACTTCGGCTTCGTGCGCTTCGAGCCGGGCGACGTGTTCACCGAGCACTTCTGGCGCAGCCGCTGGTACGCGGTCAAGGAGGTGCGGACGGGCGACGGCCGGCTCAAGGGGTGGTACTGCGACGTGACCCGGCCGGCCGTGGTCCGGGACGGCGAGGTGGTGGTGGAGGACCTGGACCTCGACCTGTGGGTGTCGGGGGACGGGTCGAGCGTCCTGCGCCTGGACGAGGACGAGTTCGCGGCGAGCGGCCTCGCCGAGCGCGACCCGGAGGCCGCCGCCCGGGCCGCATCGGCCCTCGACGCCCTCGAAGCGCAGGCCAGGACGCCTGCCGGCCTGCCCGCACTGCTCGTGTAGGCCGACACCGGCACCGACAGGTCCGTCCCGCCCCTGGCGCAGGGGAGTTCGGGTGGGTGAGGATCACGGCCTCACCCACCACCACTTCCTTGCAGGAGGACGACCATGATCCGCCGCACATCCCGCGGACTCGTCTGCGCTGCCGCCGCCACCGCGGCGCTGTTCGCCCAGCCCGGTCCGGTCTCGGCCCTGCCCTCGGCGGAGCCGGCAGCGACGCAGCTCCCCCAGGCCCGTGTCTTCATGGTCAACCCCGTCCAGTCCTCGGGCGACCAGACGCTGACCGACGGCAAGGACGGCGCCGACGCCGTGCCCGCCTCCGCCTACGCCGTCGCCGCGCTGCGCAATCTGGACGGCAGCGGATCGCTGTCCGGGAAGTGGGCTTACGTCCGTTCGGACACCGGCCCCTCCGCGAAGACCTCGGACGCCGCCGGGTACACCCGTGCCGACGACCGGTTCGAGCAGGTCATGGCGTACTTCTGGGTGAACGAGGCACAGGAGTACCTCCAGGGTCTGGGCTTCGGCAGCGAGCTGCCGGGGGCGAACGACCGCGCCCAGCCGGTGCGGATCAACCAGTGGGGCGCCGACAACTCCTTCTTCTCCGACAAGAAGGCCGAGATCCGTTTCGGCAAGGGCGGGGTGGACGACGCCGAGGACGCCGAGGTGATCGTGCACGAGTACGGCCACGCGGTGCACAACGCGCAGGTCCCGGGCTTCGGCACCTCCCCGGAGGCGGGTGCGATCGGCGAGGCGTTCGGCGACTACCTCGCGGTCGAGGTCGGGGCGCACGCGGACGAGGCGTACGGGTGGCCGCGCAAGACGGACCTGGCGTGCGTCGGCGACTGGGACTCGACCGGCTACAGCGCGGCGCCGCACTGCCTGCGGCGGATCGACGGCTCGAAGGTGTACGCCGACCGGGTCGGGGAGGTGCACGCGGACGGGGAGATCTGGTCGCGCGCGCTCTTCGACATCCGGGCCGCGTTGGGCGCCCGGACGGCCGACCGGATCATCGTCGACGCGCAGTTCGGCTTCCGCGCCGACACCGACTTCGCGGACGCCGCGCGGACGACCGTCTCGACGGCGCAGCGCATGTACGGCAAGTCCGCGGCGGACGCGGTCCGCGCAGCCTTCGCCGCGCGGCAGATTCCCGGGCTCGGCTGACCGGCGCAGCGCGCGCACCCGCCGCCGCCCCGGGCCGTCGGTCCCGGGGCGGTAGCGGAGCAAGTCCCTCCGATATCGGGCGCATTCACCGCCGAGCGGACACCGTTGTGCGTTCTCCGGACAACGGGAAGGTCAAATTCTTGTTGCGCACCTGCCAATCCGGGGTGACTTCCTGGCAAGGTCTCCACCACTGCCTCCCCACCGGCAACAAGGAGCAACGAGTGACTCACCCCACGCCGTCCTCAACCCCCCTCTCCCGCAGCCGTGTCCACGCCCTCCGTGCCGCCGCCCTCGTCGCCTCCGCCGCGATGGTCGCCCTCGCCGTGCAGAGCGGTCCCGCCAGCGCCGCCGCCGAGCGCGAGGCCGGCGCCACGGCCGTCTCGCTGACCGGGACGGCGCGCGCCTCCGCGATCGCCCAGGCCCAGTCCGACGCCCCGTCCACCGCCAAGGCCATCGGTCTCGGCGACCAGGAGGGGCTCGTGGCCCGGGACGTCGTCAAGGACGCGGACGGCACCGTCCACACCCGCTACGAGCGCACCTACGCCGGTCTGCCTGTTCTCGGCGGCGACCTGGTCGTGCACGCCAAGAACGGTGCGCGCTCCACCACCAAGGCCTACGGGGCCCCCATATCCGTGGACACCAAGGCCGCTTCCCTCGCGGCCCCCAAGGGCGCCCGCAAGGTCGTCTGGGCCGTCGGCGGAGCACCGGTCCTGGCCTGGGAGAGCGTCACCGAAGGCGTCGGGCACGACGGTACGCCGAGCAGGCTGCACACCATCACCGACGCCCGCAGCGGCAAGGTGCTCTACTCCTACGACGCCGTCGAGACGGGCATCGGCGCCAGCGAGTACAGCGGCTCGGTCACCCTCGGCACCAAGGCCAACGGCTCGCAGTTCGAGCTGAACGACGCCGCCCGCGGCGGCCACAAGACCTACGACCTGGCCGGCGGCACCAACGGGACCGGTTCGCTGTTCACCGACGCCGACGACACCTGGGGGGACGGCACCCCGGCCAACCGGCAGACCGCCGCCGTCGACGCCCACTACGGCGCCGCCGTGACGTGGGACTTCTACAAGAACGAACTGGGCCGGCTGGGCATCCGCGGGGACGGCGTCGCGGCCTACTCCCGCGTCCACTACGGCAACGCCTACGTCAACGCGTTCTGGGACGACGGCTGCTTCTGCATGACCTACGGCGACGGCACGAACAACACCAAGCCGCTCACCGCGCTCGACGTCGCCGGCCACGAGATGTCGCACGGCCTGACCGCCTCGACGGCCGGGCTGCGCTACACCCGGGAGTCCGGCGGTCTCAACGAGGCCACCTCCGACATCTTCGGCACCTCGGTGGAGTTCTACGCCGCCAACCCCTCCGACCCCGGTGACTACCTGATCGGCGAGAAGATCGACATCCGCGGAAACGGCACGCCGCTGCGGTACATGGACAAGCCGAGCCGCGACGGCGCCTCCGCGGACTACTGGGACAAGAACGTCGGCCGCCTCGACGTCCACAACTCCTCCGGTGTCGCGAACCACTTCTTCTACCTGCTGTCCGAGGGGAGCGGCGCCAAGACGGTCAACGGCGTCAGCTACGACTCGCCGACCGCCAACGGCTCGACCGTGGCCGGCATCGGCCGGACCAAGGCGTACAAGATCTGGTACAAGGCGCTGTCGGTGTACATGACCTCCTCGACGGACTACGCGGGAGCGCGGACGGCGACCCTCAAGGCCGCCGCGGACCTGTACGGAACGGGTGGCACCGAGTACCAGGCGGTCGCCGCGGCCTGGACCGCGGTCAACGTGAAGTGAACCCCCTTCCTCAGGGGCTGCTTACCCCTGCCTTAAGGGGGGCCTAAGGATCGCCCCGACGGCCCCGATCCGCGCGGAAGCGCAGGTCGGGGCGGTTAGGTTGGCGGGGCCAGGGAGGGCCGGGGACGGCGTCGGAGACACCTCGTGTCCGGGGACGCGCCGCCCGGTCCCCCTGGCGTACCCCATGACGCCACCGCCCGGAGGAGATCCACCATGCGTACCGTCACCCGCTCCGTCGGCCGCGTCGCCGCCGCCGGTATCGCCCCGCTGGTGGTGGCCGCGTACGCCGCCGCACCCGCGGCCGCGCACGGTTCGATGACGGACCCGGTCAGCCGGGTGGCCGCCTGCTACGCGGAGGGTCCCGAGTCCCCGCGGTCGGCGGCGTGCAAGGCGGCGGTCGCGGCGGGCGGCGCGCAGCCGTTCTACGACTGGAACGCGGTGAACATCGCCAACGCGGCCGGCAACCACCGGGCGCTGATCCCGAACGGGCAGCTGTGTTCCGCGGGGAACGACAAGTACCGGGGGCTCGACCTCGCCCGCGCGGACTGGCCGGCCGGCGCGATGACCTCCGGTGCGCACACCTTCCGCTACAAGGGCACGGCCCCGCACAAGGGCACGTTCGAGCTGTACGTGACGAAGGACGGCTACGACCCGTCGAAGCCGCTGAGGTGGTCCGACCTGGAGCCGGAACCGTTCGTGAAGGTCACCGACCCACGGATGCGCGGCGGTGACTACGTCTTCTCCGGCACGGTCCCGAAGAAGAGCGGCCGTCACCTGATCTACGGCATCTGGCAGCGCTCGGACAGCCCGGAGGCCTTCTACAGCTGCTCGGACGTGGTCTTCGGCAAGGACACCGGCAGCGGGGCGGGCACCGGGACGGGGGCGGGCACCGGATCCACCGGCGGCAAGCCCGGCTCGAAGCCGAGCAGCACCGCCACCGCCCCCGGCACCAAACCGTCGGACGGACCCGTCGCCAAGCCGCCGACGGACGAGCAGATCTCCGAGGGCGCGGCCAAATCGACCGTGGAGCACGGCGGCCACGGCGACAACGACCCGAACACGAACGGCACGACCGCCGAGTCCCCGCTCGCCTCGCCGTCCACGGCGGTGGCCAGGACCGGGGACCTCGCCCAGACCGGCGGCGACGGCTCCGCCCCGGTGATCGCGATCGCCGGGGCGGGCACCCTGGCCGTCGGCTCGGCCGTGCTCTTCGCCGTCGCCCGCCGCCGTGCGACGACGGGCCTGCACGGCCGCTAGGACCTGCCCGGGCGTCGCCGGGCGAGGCCCGTCACTGGAAGACCGAGGCGCAGGTGGTCCGTTCGGCGTGGGCCGGGTCGAGGGCGTTGGCCGCCTCGTGCCAGGCGATGCGGTCGGTCAGGCCGATGGCGACGTGCTCGGAGAAGTCGAGGGCGCACAGGTCCTGGACCACGACGTTGCGTACGTTCGGCCCGCTGAGGAAGCCGCTGGTGTACGGGGTCACCACCTCGTCGTACTTGGTGGTGATCACCGTGTACGCGACGCCCGGGACGGTGTCCCCGCCCGCGTTGAGGTTGGTGACGAACGAGGATCCGACGATCTGGTCGGCCAGGCCCGGGGTCGCGGAGCTGATCAGGTCCTCGGCTCCGGGGAAGTACGGCAGCAGCTGGGTCAGGCCGGACAGGGTGGTTCCGTGGTTGTCGGGGGCGAGTCCGACGAGGGCGTTCACCTTGGCGGCGCCGCCGAGGAACTTGAGGTACTGGCGGGGCATCATGCCGCCCTGGGAGTGGCCCACGATGTCGGTCTTGGCGGCTCCGGTGGAGGTCAGCACCCGGTCGACGAACGTGCCGAGCTGCACGGCGGACTTGTCGATGGGCCCGAGGCCGTTGAAGAAGGACTGGCCGGGGATCTGGCCGTAGTCGAGGGAGTAGACGCAGTAGCCGCGGTGGACGAGGTAGGGCGCGAAGCCGAGCCAGTTGTCGACGGAGTTCCCGAGGGTGCCGTGTACGAGCACGACGGGGCGCGGATGCGCGGCGGACGGCTTGCAGGTCCAGTCGTTCCAGCCGCTGCTGGGGGCGGAGGCGGCTTGCGCGGTGCCGGTGGGGGCGACGAGCGCGGCGGCTGCGAGGGTCAGGACGGCCAGCGGGCGGAGCAGGCGGCGCCAGGGCAGCATCGAGTGATCTCCTTGCGTCATGGGGATGGTGCGGGGGGTTTGTCCCGTGATCCGGATCACAAGGGGAGCTGCTGCCGATAAATTACGGGCGAGTAGCAAGACTTGGAAGTTACGCGTCGGTAAAAACTCGTGTGTCGAGCTGCCCTCAGGTCCCGCGCGATGCCGAAGCACCCACGCGGGGCCGGCGGACGCACGAAGGACGGGCTCAGGCAACGGGCTTGGCCTGGGGTTCACCAAGGAGACGGGCCTGCGGCCTCCTGCCTACGAGGCCTTGCCGAAGGTGGCCGCCGGGCGGACCGTGCCCGGGCCGAAGCGGGCGTTGGCGCGGTCGATGGCAGCTTCGACCGTCAGACGGGACTCGCGGACGGGGTCCAGGGTCAGCTGGCGGGCCACGCCCTCGGCGCCGGTGAGGTCCTCGGCCCGGAGCACCACGCCGGTCAGCCGGGCCCGTTGCAGGCCGGCCGCGTCCATCAGGCGGTACGCCATGGCCCGCAGGTCCTCGTCGTGGGCGGAGGGTTCCACCAGCCGCCGGGTCTTCTCCCAGCGGGTGCCGCCGGCGAACTGGAGGGTCAGGGTCAGCGCCCGCGCGGCCTGGCGGCGCCCGCGCAGGGTCGCGCCGAGCCGGACGACCAGGGCGAGCAGCGCGGCCCGGGCGTGCGGGCCGTCCAGCTCCTCCCGGGGGAACCCGGCGCGGACGGCGGCCGAGGAGGGCAGGTCCCTCGGGGTGACCGGCCGCGGGTCGGCCCCGTGGGCGCGCTCCACGACCAGCCGGCCCGCCCGCTTGCCGAGGATCCGCTCGACGACCCCGGGGGACACCTCGGTGAGGGCCCCGATCGTATGCAGTCCGTAGCCGCGCAGCGCCTCCGCCTGGCGGGAGCCGAGCCCGTACAGCGCCTCCACCGGCAGCGGCGCGAGGAAGTCGGACACCGCCTCCTCGGGGACGGCCAGGATCCCACCGGGTCCGGGCACCCGCGCGGAGGCCGTCGCGGCCACGGCCCAGGTGGCGGCGACCCCGATCCGGACGTCGGTGCCCAGCCGGGCCACCGCGCGCAGCCGGACCACCTCGGCGATGCGGGCCGCGTCCACGCCGAAGTAGCGCTGCGCACCACCGACTTGGACCAGCGCGGCGCGCGGCGGCAGGGCCTGCACCACCGGGGAGAACTCCCGCAGCAGCTCCAGGACCTCCCGGTAGCCCTCGCCGGTCAGCGCCGGGGCGCACCTCACGTGCAGGATCGCGCTGTTCATCCCGCGCTCCCCGGGCTGGAGTGCCACAGCTTGCGTCCGGTCGCCGGGCCCGTCCCGGGCGGCTGGAGGTCGGCCCACGGGTTCATCTCGTAGCCGGTCGACAGGTGGATCCGGCGGCCGGGGGCGGGGGGCTCGGTGCCTGCGCGCACCGGTTCGGACAGCCGGGCGGTGACCGCCTCCAGGCCGCTCTGCGCGCGCAGTTCGACCAGTTCGGCGAGGTTCCAGGCCGCCGCTCCGACGATGCTCAGGCTCTGCGGTCCGCGCCGCTGCACCACTCCGCGCACCAGCAGCAGGAAGGAGTGGAAGACGGTGTGGGCGCAGGCCTCGTGGCTGTCGTCGAAGAAGGCCAGGTCGACCAGGCCGGTCCCGTCGTCGAGGGTGGTGAAGATGACCCGCCGGCCGGAGCGGATGGGCGGGGTCTGGGTGGCCGCCTTGGCTCCGGCGACCAGTACGGTCCGGCCGTGTTCGGTGTCGCGCAGCCGCCGGGCCGGGACCACGCCCAGTTCGGCGAGGAAGGCGTGGTGGTCCGCCATCAGGTGGCGCGAGGTGTCCATGCCGAGGACGCCGAGTTCGGCGCTGAGCCGCTCGGCCTCGCTGAGGTCGGGCAGCCCGACGGCGGCGGTGGACCGCCCGCCGCCGAGGGGCAGCTGGGCACTGCCCCGGGCGTCGGCCGCGCGCTGGGCGCCGTGCAGTTCGCTCAGGTGCAGCAGCAGGTCGCGCCGATTGGCGCCGAAGGCGTCCAACGCCCCTACCTGGGCCAGCCGTTCGGCCACGGGTCGGCCCGGGTGGGCCCGGTCCCAGAAGTCGCGCAGGGAGGCGTAGGGCTGGCCGGCCTCGATCCTGGAGGCCTCCGCCTCGCTGATGCCGTGGACGTCGGCCAGCGCGAGCCGGAGCCCCCACAGCGGCGGCACCTCGGACACCAGTTCGATGCGGTGGCGGACCGAGGACCGGTTCACGTCCAGCGGCAGCACGGGGACGCCCCGGCGCCGCGCGTCCGCCAGCAGCAGCCGCTTCGGGTACATGCCGGGGTCGTGGGTGAGCAGACCGGCGTAGAAGGCGGCCGGGTGGTGCGCCTTGAGCCAGGCGGACTGGTAGGTGGGGACGGCGAAGGCCACCGCGTGCGCCTTGCAGAACCCGTACGAGCCGAAGGCCTCCACGATCTCCCAGGTCCGGGCGATCACTTCGGGCGAGTAGCCGCGCGCCCGCGCCGTCGCCGCGAACCAGACCTTGATCCGGCCCTGCGAGTCGGGGTCGGACAGCCCGCGCCGCACCCGGTCCGCCTCGTCGCGGCCGCAGCCGGTCATGACGTGCACGATCTCGATGATCTGCTCGTGGAAGACCACCACCCCGTACGTCTCCCGCAGCGCGTCCGCCAGGTCCGGGTGCGGGAACCGGGCCGGGGCCCGCCCGTGCCGGGCCTCGATGAACGGGCGCACCATGTCGGCGGCCACCGGGCCGGGCCGGAACAGGGAGATGTCCACGACCAGGTCGTGGAAGGTGGCGGGCTGGAGCCGCCCCACCAGGTCGCGCTGGCCCGGGGACTCGATCTGGAAGCAGCCCAGCGTCTCGGCCGAGCGGATCAGCTCGTACGTGGCCCCGTCGCCCGGCGGCACCTGCGCCGGGTCGTCCAGGTCGAGCTCCTGCCCCGTGGCGCGCCGCAGCTCGGCGACGGCGTGCGCCATCGCGGACTGCATCCGTACGCCCAGCACGTCGAGTTTGAGCAGGCCGAGTTCCTCCACGTCGTCCTTGTCGAACTGGGACATGGGGAAGCCCTCGCCGCTGCTCGGCACGACCGGGGTGCGGGCGAGGAGCGAGGCGTCGGAGAGCAGCACCCCGCACGGGTGCATGGCGATGCCCCTCGGCAGCCCGTCCAGCGCCTCGACCAGCTCCCACAGCCGCCCGTGCGACTCCCCCCGCACGCCCTGGAGTTCGGGCAGTTCGGCGAGGGCCGCGCGGGCGTCGCGGGCCCGAATGTGCGGGAAGGCCTTGGCGAGCCGGTCGACGGTGGCCGGGTCCATGGACAGGGCGGCGCCCACGTCACGGACGGCGTGCCGGACCCGGTAGGTCTCGGGCATGGAGACGGTGGCGACGCGTTCGGCGCCGAACCGGTCGATGATCCGCCGGTAGACCTCCAGCCGGCGGGCGGACTCCACGTCGATGTCGATGTCGGGCAGGACCCGGCGGCGCTTGGACAGGAAGCGCTCCATCAGCAGGCCGTTGGCGAGGGGGTCGGCGTGCGCGATGCCGAGGAGGTGGTTGACGAGGGAACCCGCGCCGGAGCCGCGGGCCGCCACCCGGATACCCATCTCCTTGACGTCATCCACCACTTGGGCGACCGTCAGGAAGTACGAGGCGAAGCCGTGGTAGGCGATGACGTCGAGTTCCTCGTGCATCCGCTCCCAGTACCGGCGCTCGCCGGCGTATCCGCGCAGCACCATGCCCGCGGCCGCCCGGGAGGCGAGGACCCGTTGGGCGGTGCGGTGGGCGGCGCCGACGAGCCGGGCCTCGGGGAAGTGGACGGACCCGATCCCCAGGTCGTCCTCGGGGTCCACGACACAGGCCTCGGCCGTCCTCCGGGTCTCCGCGAGCAGCCGGCGCGCGTCGGCGGGGCCCAGCCCGGCCGCCCGGGCGATCAGGTCGGCGTTCTCGGCCATGGCGGCGGGGTCCTTGATCCAGCGTTCGCCGCTGTCGAGGGGTTTGCGGGGGTCGACGGGGACCAGGCGGCGGGCCGCGTCGAGGACGTCGGCGACGGGCCCCTGGCCGGGGTCGGCGTACCGGACGGCGTTGGTCAGCACGGCCGGGACGCCCTGCTCGGCGGCGAAGCCGACCGTACGGGCGGCCAGGCGCAGCGAGCCGGGCCCGGTGCCGGTGCGGCCGTGGTGGACGGCCTCCAGGCGCAGGTCGTCGCCGTAGACCTCCCGCCAGGGCGCGAGCAGGCGCGCGGCCCGGTCCGGCCGGCCCGCGGCGAGGGCCCGGCCCACTTCGGAGCCGGGGCCGAGCAGGACGTACACGCCGCTCGCGCCGCGCAGCTCCTCCCAGGGCAGGAGCGGGACGTCGGGGGCGCCCGCGTGGGCGGCGGTGATCATGCGGCACAGCTCGGCCCAGCCGGTGGCGCCGTCGCGGGCGAGGAAAACGGCCCGGGCCGCGGACTCGTCGACGAAGGCGCCGCCCCTGACGGGGTTGCGCCGCCGGGAAGAGGCTTCGGCGGAGTCGGCGCGGACGGTGGCCGCGGGGCTCCCGGCCACCCCCAGGTCGACCCCGAACAGGGGCCGGATCCCGGCTTCCGCCGCCGCCCGGGCGAAGCGGACCGTGCCTGCGAGGGTGTCGCGGTCGGTGAGGGCGAGGGCGTCCATGCCCCGCTCGGCGGCGCGTTCCGCCAGCCGTTCCGGGTGGGAGCCTCCATAACGCATGGAGAACCCCGAAACGGTGTGCAGATGCGTAAAACCGGGCACCCGCGGCCTCCTGCTTCCCTTGGTCCTCGCCACACTCCTTCGGCCTCCCCCGTCTCCACCATAGAGCAATTCGAATACCCGTGCGAAACAACAGTTCGATCATCCATTCGCGGCCCCGCCCGCCGGTCCCGGCCCCCCGTTCGGACCACCCCTGCTGCGCCCGGCCCCCGCTCCGCCGAGCGTGTGAGACATGACCCAGCCCACCACCGACGCATCCGCGGGCCCGTCCGGCGGTTTCCTCGCCGAGATCAAGGACGCCGTCAGCACCCGGGCCTTCCTGCTGGTCCTGGGGGTACTGGCGCTCCAGCTCGCCTTCATCACCTCCTACATCGGGGCCTTCCACCACCCCGCGCCGAGCCGGATCCCCCTCGCGGTGGCCGCTCCCGCCGAAGCGGTCGCCGCGCGCGCCGCCCAGGGCCTCGGCGCCCTGCCCGGCGACCCGCTCGACACCCGCACCGTCGCGGACGAGGCGGCTGCGCGAGCACGGATCGAGGACCGGAGCGTGGCCGGGGCGCTGCTCGTCGACCCGGCCGGCAAGACCGACCGGCTGCTGGTCGCGAGCGGCGCCGGAGCCTCGCTCTCCCAGGCGCTCGAAGGGATCGTCGGCCGCGCCGAGGCGGCCCAGGGGCGCGACGTGCGGATCGTCGACGTGGCCCCGGCCGCCGCCGGGGACGCCCGCGGCCTGAGTTCCTTCTACCTGGTCGTCGGCTGGTGCGTCGGCGGCTACCTGTGCGCCGCGATCCTCGCGATCAGCGCCGGCGCACGGCCCGCGAACTCCGCCCGCGCCGTCATCCGGCTCGGCTCGCTGCTGTTGTACGCGATCGCCGCCGGGCTGCTCGGCACGGTCATCGCGGGGCCGGTCCTGGGCGCGCTGCCGGGCAACGTCATGGCCCTGTGGGGACTGGGCACGCTGGTCGTCTTCGCCGTCGGCGCGATCACGCTGGCCTTCCAGGGCGTGGCCGGGGTGGTCGGCATCGGGCTGGCCATCCTGCTGGTGGTGGTCTTCGGCAACCCGAGCGCGGGCGGCGCCTACCCGTACCCGCTGCTCCCGCCGTTCTGGAGGGCCATCGGACCGGCCCTGCCGCCGGGCGCCGGTACCTACGCCGCCCGCTCGATCACGTACTTCCGGGGCAACGACGCGGGCCCGGCGATGCTGGTGCTGGCGGCCTGGGCGGTCCTCGGCGCGGCCGTCACCGTGGTCTGCGCGGTCCTGCACCGCGGCAGGGGCGGCCCGGCGGTGGGCAGCGGCTCCCCGGACCCCGCCGCCCGGACCACGGGGCCGTGAGCGGGGCGCGGCCGGGCCTCAGGCGACCGGCTCGCCGATACCCAGCAGGTTGCCCTCGCTGTCGCGGAACCAGGCACCGCGTTCGCCCCGGGCGCCCTTGCTCGGGTAGTTGCCCTCGATCTCGGCGATCCCGTTCCTCGTGCGCAGCCCCGGCACGTCGACGTCCTCGAACACCACTCCGCGCGCCTTGAGCTGCGCCACGGCCGTCTCCAGGTCGTCGACCTCCCACCCCATCTGAGTGAAGGTGCCGGGCGAGGACCCCGTCGACCGGAACACCGCGAACTCCGTACTGCCGCAGCGGTACAGCAGCCCGCCGGGCCGTTCGTCCACGGGTTCGAGGCCCAGCCGCTCGGAGTAGAAGCGCCGCGCGCGGTCCAGGTCCCCGGCCGGCAGCCTGGTCGCCACGCGTCCCCGGGCCAACACGTTGTCGTCGTCTGCGTTCATGTGCCCACTGTGCCGTGAGCGCCTCCCGCAGGGGTGGAGGCGCCAGGGGCGGGGACGGTGCCCCCGGGCGCGCCGGGAAATTACCGGTGGGCGCGCTCTACCGCACCCCTGCCCCGAAGCGCACAATCACCCTGACTGCCCGCGTCGAACGTGAGGGAGGGAGCGCGTGCGCGATCAGGTGCGCACCGCCGACGGCCGCGCTCTGATGGTGGAGCGCTGGGGGGACCCGGACGGCAAGCCCGTCTTCCTGCTCCACGGCACCCCGGGCAGCCGGCTGGGACCGGCCCCGCGCGGCATGGTCCTCTACCAGCGGCGGGTCCAGCTCATCGCCTACGACCGTCCCGGCTACGGCGGCTCCGACCGCCACCCGGGCCGCACCGTCGCCGATGTGGCCCAGGAGGTGGCCACGATCGCCGACGCCCTGGGCCTGGACAGCTTCGCCGTCGCCGGCCGCTCCGGCGGCGGACCGGGCGCGCTGGCGTGCGCCGCCCTGCTGCCCGACCGGGTCACGCGCACGGCGGCCCTGGTCCCGCTCGCGCCCCGGGACGCGCAGGACCTCGACTGGTTCGACGGCATGGCCGCCTCGAACGTCGAGGAGTACACCAGGGCCTACGACGACCCCGAGGAGTTCGCCGCCCGGCTGATCCCGCGCGCCGAAGGCATCCGCCAGGACCCGCGCCGGCTGCTGGAGGAGCTGCGCAAGGAGCTGACGGAGAACGACCGGATGATCGTCGCCGACGCGGGCCTGCGGGCGATGCTGCTGCGCAACTACCGGGAAGGGGTGCGCATTTCGGCGTACGGGTGGATCGACGACGCGATCGCGTTCAGCGGCCCGTGGGGCTTCGACCCCGCCGACATCCGCTGCCCGGTGCTGATCTGGCACGGCGAGCTGGACGTGTTCTCGCCGGTGGGCCACTCCCGCTGGCTGGCCCGCCGCATCCCGGGCGCCGCCGCCACCTTCGATCCGGCCGCGGCCCACTTCGCGGCGCTGCGCGCGCTGCCCGGCGTACTGACGTGGCTGCTGCGCGACCTGCCGGTGCCGCTCCCCGGCGCACAGCAGCCGGCGTGAGGGGGCTTGCGGCTCAGCCGCCCGGGTGCTCCGGCTCGTAGTTGGTCAGGACGCATCCGTCGACCTGTGAGCGCTCCAGGCGGTAGCCGGCCGGGGCGGAGAAGCCGGGGACGCAGTTCAGGGCGAGGAACTGCGCCTGGTAGAGGCCGTCGCGGACGGCGGGGTCGTTGGACTCCACCGCTATGTTCTCGCCGACGAGCAGCCGGCTCGCGGTGGCGTTGAGCTTCCCGTCGTCCTTGAGGTCGGCCAGTTGCGCGGCCTTCGTCTTGGTCTGGAGCTTCTTCATGTTCCCGACGGTGTCGAGCCAGTTGAGGTCGTGGGCGCGCTGCGCACCCGCCGGCACCCCGCACAGCCCCCGCCCGGTGACGCCCCAGGCGAGCGGGTCGCCCTTGACCACCGGCTGGTAGTCGATCGACTCGATGGCCACGTCGCCGGGCGCGGTGGTGAAGTGCGAGCAGTCCATGCCGGCGCCCACGAGGTTCTTGAGCTCGGCCATGCTTCCGGCGCGCGGCAGCCCGAGGCTGCCCTGGGCCGGCTGCCCCGGCTTCTCGCCGCCCGGGTCCTGCGGGGTCTCCAGGTTCGGACTGCCGGTGCCGTCCGGGCTGTTGACGAAGTCGCTGAGGACGCAGCCCTCGACCAGCGCCTGCTCCTTCTTGTATCCCTTGGGTACGGCGAAGGTCGGGTTGCAGGTCAGTATCCGGAGGTCCGACCGGGCGAGCGCGAGGGCCGACTTCGTCTGCGTGGGGGTGACCACGTACCCCTTGCCGACGAAGACACGGCTGTTGAGGCCGGAGGCCCCGTCGCCGCCCTTGATCGCGTCCATGACCTTCTGCTTGTAGCGCTCCTGGAACTCCTTCATGTCGGAGGCGACGTAGAAGACGAGCTCACCGTGCGCGGGCCGGTCGCTGCACACCCCCCGCTGGGTCACGGACCACTGTCCGACGCGGGTGAACTCGGTCGACGGCAGCCGGGGGTCGTCCGGTTCGCTGCTGATGTCCTCGCAGGAGGTGAACTGCCGTACGTACTGCTGCGCGTCGAGGATCGAACCGCCGGCGGACGGCCGTCCGGCGGACGGGGAGGGGCTCGCGCCCGCGCGGCCGGCGGACGGCGCCGGGTCGCCCTGGCAGGCGGCGAGGGCGGGCAGGGCGGTGAGGACGGCGGTCGCGGCGAGGGTCCGCTGGAGGCGCATGAGGGTGCTTTCGGCCGAACGGCAGGTCAGAGGGATGGCGTGAACATGCTAAACCCTGGCCCGTCGGGTGATCGACTTCCGCGGTGACCCGGTGTCAGGGAGCAAGGATCTTGATGTACGGCAAACGGCCGATTACCGCACCCGGAGAATTGCCGGAGCCTTTCCGTAGAACGCTTGACCAGGCGTCATGTCTCGGTTGCCAATAAGGTGTGGACGGGTAAAGTCCACGCTTGACACCAGCGGGACCGCCGGTGTCCCTCCCCCGCCCATTTCGCATGGCCTCCCCGAGGACGGTGTCGTGAACACTTCCGCAACCCCCGCGACCAGCACGGTCAAGACCCCCCTGGTCCCGCTCGACCGGATCGACGTCCACAGCGCCTCGGCGGCCGAGACGCTCGGACGCGTCCTGCCTTCGGAAAACGGCCGTCACGTTCAGGCACCGATCTTCAACTCGGCGCTCTGACACCGGAGCCCGGCTCTAGACTGGTGGAATGACCGGCCTGATCGCTTTTCGCGAGATCGTCCTCAAGGTTCACAGCAGATGCGATCTCGCTTGTGATCATTGCTATGTCTATGAACACGCTGATCAGAGCTGGCGAGCCCGGCCGAAAGTGATCTCCCCCGAGGTCATTTCGCATACCGCGTCGCGGCTCGCCGAACATGCCCGTGACCATGCACTCCCCTCCGTCACGGTGATTCTTCACGGAGGGGAACCCCTGTTGGCGGGCACCGCCCGACTACGCCTCGTGTGCGAGGAGTTCACCCGCGCCCTCGCCGGGACCGCCGGCCTCGACCTGCGGATCCACACCAACGGGCTCCAGCTCGACCGCCGTTACCTTGACCTGTTCGCCGAGTTCGGCGTCCGCGTGGGCATCTCCCTCGACGGGGACCGCGCCGCGAACGACCGCCACCGCCGGTTCGCCGACGGGCGCAGCAGCCACCCCCTGGTGCTGGCCGCCGTCGCGTTGCTCCGTTCGGAGCCCTACCGCCACCTCTACCAGGGCCTGCTCTGCACCGTAGACGTCGCCAACGACCCCGTCGCCGTGCTGGACGCGCTCGTCGAGCTGCAGCCGCCCCGGGTGGACTTCCTGCTCCCGCATGCCACCTGGGAGGCCCCGCCGGTCCGCCCCGACGGCGCCCCCGACGCGTACGCGCGCTGGCTGCTGCGGGTCTTCGACCACTGGGAGCGGCTCGGGCGGCCGGTCTCCGTACGGCTCTTCGAGTCCCTGCTGTCCACCCTGCGCGGCGGTCCGAGCCTGACCGAGTCCCTGGGTCTCGCGCCGACCGACCTCGTCGTCGTGGAGACGGACGGGACCCTGGAGCAGGTCGACTCCCTCAAGAGCGCCTACGAGGGCGCCGCCGCCACCGGCTTCGACGTCTTCGCCCACTCCTTCGACGAGGTCGCCGCCCACCCCGGGGTACGGGCGCGGCAGCTGGGCCTGGACGGCGTCAGTGACACGTGCCGCCGTTGCCCCGTCGTACGTTCGTGCGGCGGCGGTCTCTACACCCACCGCTACCGGGCCGACCCGGACGGCGGCAGCTTCGACCACCCTTCGGTGTACTGCACGGACCTGCGCGAGCTGGTGGACGGGGTCGAGGGCCGCACCGCGTCCCGGCAGACCGCGCCGGAGCTCACCGACCCGGCCGAACTGGCCCGCTCGCAGGAGCAGCTGACCCGGGTCCTGCTCGCCCGGCTGAACGCCGACCGTACGGGTGATCCCGAATGGGCGCGGTCGTGGGAGCTGCTGGCCCGCGTGGAACGGGCCGGGGACGCGGGCGCGAAGGCCCTGGAAGCCGTACTGGACCACCCCTTCACCCGCACCTGGGTCCTGGAGGCCCTGGACGCCGGGCGGGACGGGCGCCCCCACGGCCCCGAGGCGGCGCGCAGGCTGGCCGCGCTCGCCGCCGCCGCCGTGCTGCGCGGCGGGCTCGACCTGCCGGCCGAGGTCCCCTACCGGGACGGCGAGGTGTACCTCCCGACGCTGGGGCTGCTGCGCCTGGGGGAGCCGGGCACGCGGGGCCGGGCCGCGCTGCGGTCCACCGGGACGGGGTACGCGGTCCGCGACGGCCGGGCCGAGCACCGCTTCGGCCCGGCGGCGGGGGACGCGCGCTGGCTGCCCGTACGGAGCTGGTCGCCGCCCGGGCCGGACACCGCCCCGGTGGCGCTGGAGGACCTCGACCCGTACCGCAACTGCTTCGCCCGCCCGCCGAGGCTCCGGCTGGGGGCCGGGGAGGCCGGGCAGTGGCGGGTCCGCCTCGACGCGGCCTGGACGCTGCTGCACACCGCCGTCCCGGAGTTCGCCCGGGCGGCCGCGGCCGGGCTGACGACGCTGACGCCGCTCGCGGGCGGTCCGCGGGCCCACGGCTGGGGCGAGGCGGGGCGGCACGGCCCCGGGGCGCTCGGGGTCCCGTACGGCGCCGGGGTCCGCGAGACGGCCCTCGCGCTGCTGACCGGGCGGCGCCGGGCCCGGCTGCGGGCGCTGACCGAGGTGGCCGACCTGTACGCGCTCGACGGGCAGTGGCAGCACCCCTCGCCGTGGCGGGAGCGCCCGGTCCCGGTGTCCCGGCTGCTGGCGGACGTGCACGAGCGGGTGGCGGTGGAGGCGTACCGGCGTGCGACGGCGGCTGCCGAACCGGGGGCGGCGGACCGGATCCAGCGGGCCCTGGACCGGCTGGCCGGCGCCGCCGAGCTGACCACCACCGGCAAGCGGCTGGTGGCGGAGCTGCGCTGGGAGTCGAAGGCGGTCGACGCATGAGGTCCCCCGAGGCCGCGGGCGCGCTCACGCCGGCCGGGGAGTTACGCCGGCTCGGGGTGCGCCCGGGGGCCCGGCTGCTGGTGCACGCCGCGCTCCGCGGCACCGGTCTGCGGGCCGAGGTGCTGCGCGACGCCCTGACGGACGTGCTGGGGCCGCACGGCACCTTGGTGGTGCCCGCGTTCACCTCGGAGAACTCCCGCACCTCCACGGCGCACCTGGAGCGGATCGCGGGTCTTTCGGAACCGCAGGTACGGGAGTTCCGGGCGCGGATGCCCGCGTTCGACCCGCGGCGGACCCCGAGCCAGGGCGTGGGGCGTTTCGCCGAGACCGTCCGCACCTCCCCCGGCGCCGCGCGCAGCGCCCATCCGCAGACTTCCTTCGCGGCGCTGGGAAAGGACGCGCGGCGGCTCTGCGCCGGTCACCGCCTCGAATGCCACCTGGGCGAGGAGTCACCCCTGGGAAGAATGTGCGGGGAGGGCGGGCAGGTACTCATGATCAATGTGGGATTTTCCTCCTGCACCGCTTTCCATCTGGCGGAGTACCGAATTCCCGAGCCCCCCTTGCGCATGTACGACTGTGTGGTGAAGGTGAACCTTCCGGGGGGACGGCGGGGGGAGGGGTGGACGACGTACGAGGACGTCGCGCTGGACGACAGTGATTTCGCACAGATCGGCGACGCGTTCCCTGATTCGCGGTTGCGCAGGGGCCCGCTGGGAGGGGCCGGGGCGGTGCTCTTCTCGATTCCCGATGCCGTTGGTCACGCTCTCGACTGGATGACCGAAAACAGACGCTGATTGACTGAACGATGAGGGGATGTGGCGAAGCAGCTCCGGAATGATGTTTCTTCGCTCGCATCTTCGGGACGGGGGTCGTGTGCCCGCATCAGTGCAGCCGTACTTCTTTCTCAGTTATGCGCATACGCCGAGATTCGGGGCCGGGGGGCCCGACCCCGACATGTGGGTCGAGCGGCTCTTCCGTGATCTCTGCAACCACGTCATGGCGCTGACGGACCTGCCCGCCGGTTCGGAGGCCGGCTTCATGGACCGCGAGATACGCAGCGGCGAGGGCTGGTCGGAACGGCTCGCGGCGGCGCTCGCCACCTGCCGGGTCTTCGTCCCCCTGTTCTCGCCGCGCTACTTCGCCAGTGAGATGTGCGGGAAGGAGTGGTTCGCCTTCGCGCAGCGCGCCATCCAGCACGGCGCGCGCCACAACGAGCCGCCTCCCGAGGCGATCGTGCCGGCCCTGTGGGTGCCGGTGCCGGCGAGCCACATGCCGGGCCCCGCCTCGCGGTTGCAGTTCAACCACAACACCTTCGGCGAGCGCTACGTCACCGACGGCCTGTACGGGCTGATCAAACTGCGCAGCTACGCCGAGCAGTACGAGGCGGCCGTGTACGAACTCGCCAAACGGATCGTGCACGTCGCCGAGACCGTGCGCATCGACCCGATCAAGCCGCTGGACTACCGGGTGGTGCCGAGCGCCTTCGGCAGCAACGGCCACAACCCCGCCCGCACCCTGCACATCACGGTCGCGGCCGCCTCCCGGCACGACCTCCCGGAGGGCCGCAGCCCCGAGTACTACGGGGACAACGCCCTGGAGTGGAACCCGTACCACCCGGTGGCGCAGCGGCCCATCGCCTACGTGGCCGAGGACGTGATCCGCAACCTCAACTACCAGACCAGCCTCGGCTCGTTCGACGACGAGGCGGGGCACTTCGACAGCAAGCAGCCGCCGACGCGGCCGGAGATCCTGATCGTCGACCGCTGGGCGGTGGAGGACGAGCAGCGCCGCCAGCGCCTGGCCGCCTTCGACCAGGAACACCGGCCGTGGATCAACGTGGTCGTGCCCTGGAACCGCTACGACCACCAGGGCCGGGCGAAGGAGAGCGAGCTCGCGGACCGGCTGGAGGGGACGATGCCCGTCAAGATGAGCCAGGGCCGGGCCGCCTGCCGGGCCGCCGCGAACGGCGTGGCCAACATGGAGATGCTCGGGCAGATCCTGCCGCAGGTGGTCGAGGCCGCCGCCCAGCAGTTCCTCAGACACGCCCAGGTGTACCCGCCGGCAGGCGGCACCCACACCGAACGGCCGCGGCTGGTCGGGCCGATGGGGATGGACGAGCCGCCCTCGCCGCTCCCGCCGCGCGCGCCCTTCCCGCCCGACACCGAAGCGGGCGGCGATCCGCCGCGCCGGAGCGACACCAACGACGTCAGCGACACAGAGCGGGGGGACACGGATGACAGCCGGTCGTGACAGCCGTGGCGGACGCATCGTCACCTTCTATTCCTACAAGGGCGGCACGGGCCGCACCATGGCGCTCGCGAACACCGCCTGGATCCTGGCGGCCAACGGCAAGCGGGTGCTGGCCGTCGACTGGGACCTGGAGGCGCCGGGTCTGCACCGCTTCTTCCACCCCTTCCTGGACCCCTCCACGCTCGGGGCCACGACCGGGGTCATCGACCTGATCAGCGAGTACGCCTGGGCCGCGACCAGCCCGGTGCAGCGCGCCGACGACTGGCACAAGGACTACGCGCGGATACAGCCGCACGCGGTCTCCCTCACCCCGGAGACGCTGGGCTGGGAGTTCCCCGACGGCGGCACGCTCGACTTCGTCTCGGCGGGCCGGCAGAACCGCGAGTACTCGGCGACCGTGTCCACCTTCGACTGGGACAACTTCTACGACCGCCTCGGCGGCGGCCTCTTCTTCGACGCGTTACGCGCCGACATGAAGAAGAACTACGACTACGTGCTGATCGACAGCCGCACCGGCCTCTCCGACATCGCCGACATCTGCACCGTGCACCTGCCGGACGTCCTGGTCGACTGCTTCACCCTCTCCGACCAGTCCATCGACGGCGCCGCCTCCGTGGCCCGGCAGATCGACGAGCGGTTCAACGACCGCGGCATCAAGATCTACCCCGTGCCGATGCGCATCGACGAGGGCGAGAAGGAGAAGGCCGACGCGGGCAGGGCACTGGCCCGGATCAAGTTCGACCGCTTCCCGGGCGGCCTCGTAGGGGACGACCTGACCTCCTACTGGGGCGCGGTGGAGATCCCGTACCGGCCCTACTACGCCTACGAGGAGACCCTGGCCACCTTCGGCGACGAGGCCGGGCTCACCAACTCCCTGCTCTCGGCGTTCGAGCGACTCACCGCCGTGGTCACCGAAGGCGAGATCACCTCCATGCCGGCCATCGCCGAGGACGTCCGGATGCGGATCCGGGACGCCTTCACCCGGCGCCGCCCGGCCCTCCCGGCCGACCTGTTCCTCTGCTACGTCGCGGAGAACCGGATGTGGGCCGACTGGATCGAGTCGGTGCTCACCCGGGCCGGCTTCCGCGTGGTCCCCAAGGACGTCTCGGCGGAGGTGGCCCCCGCCCCGCCGTCCGGGGACACCCTCGGCGGATCGGGCATCAGCGTCGACGGCGCCGCCCGTACGGTCGTGCTGCTGTCCACCGCCTTCCTCAAGTCCGCCCGCGCCGTCGACGTGTGGAACCGGGCCGCCGCCGAGGACCCGACGGGCGGCAGGCGCCAGCTGGTGCCGCTGCGGGTGGGCGACGTACGGCTCGCGACTCCGTACATCGACCGCAATCCGGTGGACCTCTTCCGCCTGGACGAGGTGCACGCGACGACGGCCCTGCTGCGCGCGGTGGAGCGGCCCATGGCCCTGAACGACACGGTCAACAGCGCCTCCCAGCCCGGGCCCCGCTTCCCGGGGACCGTGCCGAAGATCTGGAACGCGCCGCCCCGCAACACCGGTTTCACCGGGCGCAGCATCGTGCTGGAGCGGATGCGCAACCAGCTCGGCGGCGGCATGGCGGTGGTGCTGCCGCAGCCGCAGACCCTGTACGGGCTCGGCGGCGTCGGCAAGACGCAGGTGGCCCTGGAGTACGTCCACCGGTTCATGGCGGACTACGACCTGGTCTGGTGGATCTCCTCGGAGCAGACCGACGACGTGGTCGCGGCCCTCGCGGAGCTGGCGGTACGGCTGGGCGCCCAGACGGGCGAGGACATGGCGGCCGCGTCCCAGGAGGCGATCGACCTGCTGCGGCGGGGCGTGCCCACCTCGCGCTGGCTGCTGGTCTTCGACAACGCCGACGACCCCGAGGCGCTCAGGCGGTTCTTCCCGCCGGGCGGTCCGGGGCACGTGCTGGTCACCTCCCGCAACCAGTCCTGGTCGCAGTACGGGGACGCGCTGCCGGTGGACGTGTTCCTGCGCGAGGAGTCCATCGAGCACCTCCAGCGGCGGGCCCCCGGTCTCTCCCACGAGGACGCCGAGCAGGTCGCCGTGGCCGTGGGCGACCTGCCGCTGGCCGTCGAGCAGGCGGGTGCCTGGATCGCGGAGACCGCCACGCCCGTGTCCGCGTACCTGGAGCAGCTGGCTCAGCAGGCCGCCAGTGTGCTGGGACTGAACCAGCCGGCCGGCTACCCGGAGCCCGTCGCCGCGACTTGGAACGTGTCCATCGAGCGGCTCCAGTCACGCTCCCCCGCGGCCGTGCGGCTGCTACAGCTGTGCGCCTTCTTCGCGCCGGAGCCGATATCCGCGAACCTCCTCTACAGCAAGGAGATGATCAACGCCCTCAAGCCGTACGACTCCTCCCTCCAGGAGAAGCTGATGCTGGGCCGGGTGATCCGGGAGATCGGCCGGTTCGCGATGGCCAAGGTCGACCAGGTCGGCAACAGCATCCAGGTGCACCGCCTCGTCCAGGCCGTGATCCGGGCGCAGTTGTCGCAGGAGGAGCAGCGCGAGGCCCGGCACGCCGTGCACCGGATCCTCGCGGGTGCCCGGCCCGATGACGACGAGCCCATAGACAATCCGGCCACCTGGCCGCGCTTCAACACCATCTGGCCGCACCTGACGCCCTCCGAGGCCCGGTTCTGCAAGGAGCCGGAGACCCGCAGGCTGCTGATCGACCGGGTGCGCTACCTGTGGAAGCGCGGCGACTTCAAGGCCGCGTACCAGCTCGGCGAGGAGCTGCGCGAGGTGTGGAAGGAGATGCTGGGGGACAGCGACCTCCAGTACCTGTACCTGCGGTTCCACCTCTCGAACATCCTGCGCTCCCAGGGCCGGTTCGTGGAGGCGAAGGAGCTGGACGAGGTCACGCTGGAGCGGCAGCGGACCGCGCTCGGGGCGTCGCATCCGCACACGTACATGACCACCAGCGGCCTGGCGATGGACCTGGGGGCGCTCGGCCGCTACGGCGAGGCGATGGAGCTGGCGACGGCCGCGCACGAGGGCTTCGGGCAGATATTCCACGAGGCGCACCCGCGCACCCTGGCCGCCGCGAACAACCTGGCCCTGAACCTGCGCATGGTCGGGCAGTACTCCCGGGCCCGGGAGATCGACCAGGAGGTGTTCGACCGGCGCACCGAGGTGCTGGGCCCGGACCACCCGTACACGCTGTCGTCGGCGCAGAACCTGGCCCGGGACCTGCGCGAGGTGGGCCGGTACGACGATTCGGTGCAGTTGCTGAGCCGGACGTACGACATCTACAAGCGGACGCTCGGCCGGGCCTTCCCGGGCACCCTGTCGGCGGCGAAGAACCTGGCGGTGTCGCTGCGCCGCGCGGGCGACCTGGAGGACGCGCTGCGCCTGACGACGGCGACCCGCAACCGCTACCGCGCCAAGTACACCTCGGTCAACCCGGACCTGCTGGCCTGCGAACTGAACCTGGCGGCCGACCTGTTCGCGACCGGGGACCCGAGCGCGGCGCGGGACCTGGCGCAGGAGGTGGTGGACGAGTACGTGAAGGTGCCGGGCGAGCGGCACCCGTACACGCTGGCCGCGGTGAACAACCTGGCGGTGTTCCACTGGGGCACGGGCGCCGCGGACACGGCGGAGCCGATGCTGCGCCAGACGGTCCGGCACATGCGCGAGGTGCTGGGCGACGGCCACCCGCACACCATCTTCGGGAACCTGAACCTCGCCAACGCCCTCGCCGACCTCGGGGACCCGGAGGGCGCGCTGGAGCTGGAGCGGCTGGTGGTGCTGCGGCTGCGCGAGGCGCTGGGGGCGCACCACCCGGAGACCCTGGCGTCCGCCGCCAACATGGCGGTCAGCCTGGACATGATGGGCCGCAAGGAGGAAGCGGCCCGGGTGCGGGCGGAGGCGGTGGCCGAGCTGACGAGACTGCTCGGCGAGGACCACGGCCTGACCCGCTACGCCCGCGACGAGCGCCGGGTCCACCGCGACCTGGAGCCGCTCGCCGTGTGATCCGGCCCCGTCCCGAACCCGGCGCGGCGGCCGCGTGCGATCCGACGTCGTGTGATCCGGCGGAGGGCGGCCCCCGCACGGGCCGCGCTCCGCCCCTACAGCAGACCTGGGGGGTCGCTGTGAGCGACAGCATGACTTTCCGGAACGAGGACCTGCCGGCCCTCTTCCACCACACCGACCAGGCGGCGATCTCCCGGCAGCGGGAGTCCACCCGGGCCACGCGCAGGCAGCTGGCCCTGCTGGTCGCGGCCGCGGCGGCCGCCGCCCTGCCGTCCGGGCCCGCCGTGGGCCCGCTGCACCTGTTCGGCGCCCTGAGCGCGCTGGCCTACGCCGGGGTGCTGGCGGTGGGCATACGGGCGACCCGGCGCCGGGCCCGTCCGCAGTGGCAGCTCAACCGGAGCGCGGCGGAGTTCATCAAGTCCCTGGCCTGGCGGTACGCGGTGCACGGGGCGCCGTTCGGCAGTGACGTCGGCGCCCCGGAGGCGACGTACCGGACCCGGCTGGAGGCCGGGCTGGACGAGCTGCGCAAGATGGGCTGGGAGGATCCCCGGGCCGCGGGCCTGGTGCCGGAGGGCGGGGAGATCACCGGGGCGATGCAGCGGCTGCGCGGTCTGGGGTACCAGGTGCGCCGGGAGACGTACGTACGGGACCGGCTGATCGAGCAGCGCAACTGGTACCAGCGCAAGACGGAGGTGTCCCGGCGGGCGACGGCGCTGTGGTCGTGGACGATCGTACTGCTGACGTGCCTGGCCCTGCTGTTCGCGCTGTTCGGCGCGTTCGGTTCGGGGCCGGGCCCGTCGCTGACGGCGCTGCTGAGCGCGGCCGCGGCGGCGGCGATCGCCTGGAACGAGGTCCGGCGCCACCATCCGCTGATCGAGGCGCACACGCTGATCGAGCAGGACCTGTCGGCGATGATGGTGGTGATGCAGACGACGATCACCGAGTCGCAGTGGCCGTCCGCCGTGTACGAGACGGAGCGGTACGTCTCTCCCCAGCACACGGACTGGCTGGCCAGGCACAGCAGTTGAGCCCGGACGGGTGGGGGGTGTGGCTCACTGCCGGGTCACGCCCTCGCGCCAGATGACGGTAACGGGTTTGCCGAGCGTCCGGGCGTAGGCGACGATCTCGGCGGTGCCGCCGTGCCCGCGGGCCGGCAGGCCGTCCCAGACGGCGACCAGGCGGTCGCAGGTCTCGGCGATGTAGGTCCCGGCGGCGTAGTACGCCTCGTCGGTGGAGCGGGCGAAGCCCATCCGTACTTCCTGGGCGGCCCGGTGCCTGAGCTGCCGGTAGCGGGCCAGGGCTTCCGCGTCCGCGAAGTCGCCCTCGTAGTCCTCGCTGGGGATCACCACGGTGAGGTCGGCGCCGCATTCCAGGGCGATGCCGGCGAACAGCTGGTCCGCGCCCTCCGCGAGGCTGGAGAGCACCTCCAACGGCCCCTGCCGGCCGCACAGTACGCTTCTCAGGCTCTGCCTGACGTGGGCGAGCGCCTCGACGGGAATCGACCGGTGTCCGGTCACCCCGATGCGT
Source organism: Streptomyces sp. NPDC051578 (assembly GCF_044454045.1). Lineage (NCBI taxonomy): Bacteria > Bacillati > Actinomycetota > Actinomycetes > Kitasatosporales > Streptomycetaceae > Streptomyces > Streptomyces sp. NPDC051578. The sequence continues at coordinate 57,197 of NZ_JBITDH010000006.1, read as the reverse complement.
TTCATACGGAAACCTGCCTCCCCCCGGGGACACGGACGCCCTGGACATCCTCCCAGAAGGCGGGAGGACGTCCAGGGGTACCGGGGCGGGTGGCTCAGTACACGCTGACGCCGTAGGCGTTGAGGGCTTCGACGACGGGCTGGAAGAAGGTGGTTCCGCCCGAGGAGCAGTTGCCGCTGCCGCCGGAGGTGAGGCCGACCGCACGGCTTCCGGAGTACAGCGGGCCGCCGCTGTCGCCGGGCTCGGCGCAGACGTTGGTCTTGATCATGCCGTAGACGATGTCGCCGTTGCCGTAGTTCACGGTGGCGTTGAGGCCGGTCACCGTGCCGCCGTGGACGCCGGTGGTGGAGCCGCGGCGGGTGACGGACATGCCGGTGGTGGCGTCGACGGCGCTGGTGATGTCCTGGCTGCCGACCGTGCCGGGCGGGACCGGCGAGTTGCTGGCGTATTTGATCAGGCCGTAGTCATTGGTGGGGAAACTGGAACCGACGGTGGTCCCGATGGTGGTGGTGTGGGAGGTGCTGGTCCACCAGGTGCCGGCGCCGTCGGTGCAGTGCCCGGCGGTGAGGATGTAGTAGTTGCTTCCGCTCTTGACGTTGAAGCCGAGCGAGCAGCGCCAGCTCGACGCGTAGATGGCGTCGCCGCCGGAGAGCAGCTTGCGCAGCTTGCCGGAGGTGCGCTCGATCCGCAGGGCCGCGGCGTCGGGCCCGGCCTCGCGGCGGATCCTGGCGATGTCGGCTGCCGTGACGGTGGAGTCGGCGGTGACCACCAGGGTGCCGGTGGCGGGGTCGGTGTTCCAGGCGGTGCCGGCGACGTCGGCACGCAGGACCGAGGCTTCGGCCGAGGCCAGCCGGGCGGCACTGAAGCCGCTGTCCTTGGTGTCCGCGCTGGCGGCGGTGGGCAGCGCGAGCGCGGCGACGGCAGCCGCGCCGACGGCGGCCGCGAGCAGCCTGGTACGGGTGATCTTGGTCCTCACTTCGTCCTCCCGGTAAGGGATCGGGGCCCGGCGGCTGTGGGGGTGCCGGTGCCTGTGAGGGAGCGGCCGGGGGCACAGGGAACGCCTCCGCGTTCGCCGTGCCCCTGACAAGTCCCTAGAGAGACGCTGACGGGAGTGTCCTGGCGTCAGATTGCTGCGGCAAGGGCGCGTTTCGGCCTCCGCTCACCCGCCTCGACCGCGAACGGCAAGGTGTTGCCCGGCGGCGGGAAGGGGCAGATGAAGTGGTCGGCGAAGGCGCAGGGCGGCAGCAGCGCCCGGTTGAAGTCGACGGTCACCGAGCGGTCCGCCGCGGGGATGCCGGGCCTCAGGAAACGGAAGCGGTAACTGGACGTGCCGCTGGTGGCGTCGGCGAAGACCGCCCAGAGACTGCCGTCCTCGTGGCCCACCGCGACCTGGAGGGTGTGCTCCACGCCCCCGTGCACGAAGCTCAGCTCACCGCCGAGGCCGAGCCCCCGGGTCCGTCCGTCGACGTTCTCGACCTGGACGGTCTGGTCCTCGCCGTAGGGCCGGAAGTGGCCCGCGAGCACGAAGGCGGGATCGTAGGGGCTCGCCTCGATGCCGCCGAAGGTGCGCCGGGCCCCGGCGGCCGGGTCGTAGACGCGGACCGCCCACTCCCCCTCCCGCAGGATCACGACGAGCCGTACGTCCCCGGCCGAGACCCGCGCCTCGGACGCCGGGCCCTCGTCGGCGGCGAGTACGGCGTCCCCGGTGAAGGGCTCACCGTCGAGACGGAGGCCGTCCCCGGGTCCGGCGCTGAGGGCCACTGCGCCCGCGGTGGCGCGCCAGCGGCCCGGAACGGCCGGAATTCGACCCTCCGGGTAGTCGGCCAGCCAGTGCGTACCGGTCAGGGCGAGTGGTCCGTAGGGGGCGGAGACGGCGGCCAGGCGGCGTTCGTGCCATTGCTTCCAGGCGGTGTCCGGGTCGCCCTCCGCGGGACCGCCCGCTTCGTGATCGCTCATGGCCCTCAGCCCTTCCACACGGGACGGGAGGGGAACCGCCGGGTACTCCGTCCGGGCCTGTCCGGGTCACCTGACAGGTGGTCAGCAGCCGTCGCAGGGACAGCAGCAGCACTCGCATCCGTCACAGCCGTCACAGCCGTCGCAGCCGCCGCAGTCGCAGTTTCCGCAGTCGCAGTCGTCGCACCACGCGTCCCGCTTGCGGCGCGACCAGGGGCCCTCGTGTTCGGTGCAGCACAGTTGGCACGTGCAGAACAGCCCCACGGCGACCGCGCAGCCCGCCAGCAGCCCGCGGCGCGGCTTCTGCGGCGGCAGCCCGGCGCCACCGCCCCAGCCGGGGCCCGCGGGGGCCCCGGGGTGCGCGCCGGTGTGCCCGCAGCCGGCCCCGAAGGCGCGGTCCACGGAGGTGCGCAGTTCGTGCACCAGCAGCCGGTGGGCGAGGCCCGCGTCGGTGAACTCCGCCTCGCGCAGGGCGAGCCGGATGCCGTGCAGGGCGTCGTCGCACAGGCGGCGCGCCTCAACGCGGGAGGTGCCGGTGGCCGTGAGGGGGTTCCAGGCGCCCGTCGCGGCGTCGGCGGCCTGGTCCTCCACGGCGTCCAGCAGGTGCGCGAGCCGCCCGAAGTAGCGGCCCGCCTCGGCGAGCGCGGCCGCGTTGCCTGGCCGTCCGGCGAGGACCGCGGTATGCGCGAAGGCGGCCGCGGTCGCGGTCTCCGTCGGCTCGGTGACCACCAGCACCTGCGTACCGGGCCCGGCCAGGGTCTCGATGCCGCCCTGCCGGTCGACGGCGTCGACGAGCAGCGCCGTGTCGAAGCCGAGGGAGGCCCCCGTACGGGCGCCGGCCCGGTCCCAGCCCCGGGCGACCTGGCGCGCGGCGGCCGCGATCGGGGCCCGCGCCAACAGCCCGTCCCGGTCGGCCACGTGGTCGCGCACCTTCGCGGAGGCCAGCACCAGGGAGACGGCGGCGGCGAGGCGGGCGCCCTCCCCGTCGGCGACCGGAGCCCTGCGCATCCCGCGCAGCGGACACGGCCCGGCGGTGCGCCGGGAACCGGCGGACGGAGCCGACTGAGCCTCCGTCAGAACGGAGACCAGCAGCCCGTCGTAGTTGGTGACGACGCGCGCGAACTGGCCGTGGTCCCCGCGAAGTGCCAGGCACAGTCCGCAGAGATGGGCGATCCAATCCGCCTTGAACCGCTCACCCAGCCGGTGCGTGCAAGGTCTGACGATGCCGAACAATTGCGCTTCCCCCGTGTGTCATACGTGTGCCCGGCGGGCATGGTATCGGGCCCGGCCGTTCACCCGTACGCCCGCAGGCCTCACCCGGACGGCGTCCGCAGTCGTATTTTCACTCAGTCAGCAGCGGCAGGCGCTCGCGGCCTTGACGGTGCAACGGATGTTCTGCACCAGTACCGTCACGAAAACCGTGCGCGCCGACTATCCACTTGGCGCGTTGTCAGCATCATGGACGACCATAGGGGCAGCGGAAGAGAAGACAACTGACCGCGGTGAAAGGAGGCGTCCATGGGTTCGGTGCGCAAGGCGAGTGCCTGGTTGGGTCTCGTGGAGGACAACGACGACGAGCGGTACTACGACGACGACTACGCGGAGGCCGTGGAGCGTCAGCACGGCGGTTCGGTGTCCGGCCCCGGGGACCAGTGGGTCACCGACCCGCGCGTCAAGGTGGCGTCGGAGTCCGCGGTCGAGCAGGGCCGGCGGATCGCGACCGTCACCCCCGACGGCTTCCGTGACGCGCGTGGAATCGGCGAGCTGTTCCGCGAGGGCGTCCCGGTGATCGTCAACCTGTCGTCGATGGAGCCGGCCGACGCGAAGCGCGTGGTCGACTTCGCCGCCGGCCTGACCTTCGGGCTCCGCGGCTCCATCGAGCGGGTGGCGACCAGGGTCTTCCTGCTGACCCCGGCCGACACCCAGATCGTCAGCGGCGAAGCGGGCGGCCGCGCCCGGGACTTCTTCAACCAGAGCTGAGTAGGGCCCTTACCGGAAGGCGTCGAGCCCGGTGAGCGCCTTGCCCAGCACCAACTGGTGCATTTCGACGGTTCCCTCGTAGGTGAGGACCGATTCGAGGTTGGTGGCGTGCCGCATGACGGGATATTCGAGGGAGATCCCGTTGGCACCCAGGATGGTCCGCGCGGTGCGGCAGATGTCGATGGCCTCGCGGACGTTGTTGAGCTTTCCGAAACTGATCTGCTCCGGGCGCAGGGTGCCCGCGTCCATGCGGCGGCCCAGGTGGTGGGCGAGCAGGATGCCCTTGTGCAGTTCCAGTGCCATGTCCGCGAGCTTGGCCTGGGTGAGCTGGAAGCCCCCGATCGGCTTGCCGAACTGCTCCCGCGTCCTCGCGTAGTCGAGCGCGGCCTCGAAACTGGCGCGCGCCGCGCCCATGGAACCCCAGATGATCCCGTACCGCGCGTGGCTGAGGCAGCCCAGCGGTCCCTTGAGCCCGGTGACGCCGGGGAGGACCGCGTCCGCGGGCAGCCGTACGTCGTCCATCACCAGTTCGCTGGTCACCGAGGCGCGCAGCGACCACTTGTGCTTGATCTCCGGCGCGGAGAAGCCGGCGCTTTCGGTGGGGACGGCGAAGCCGCGGATCCCCTCGTCGGTCTGCGCCCACACCACGGCGACGGCCGCGACGCTGCCGTTGGTGATCCACATCTTGCGGCCGTTCAGCACCCAGTCGGTGCCGTCGCGCTTGGCGTAGGTGCGCATCGCGGCCGGGTCGGAGCCGACGTCGGGCTCGGTCAGCCCGAAGCAGCCGATCAGCTCGCCGGCCGCCATGCCGGGGAGCCAGCGCTGCTTCTGCTCCTCGGAGCCGTAGCGGTGGATGGCGTACATCGCGAGCGAGCCCTGTACGGAGACCAGGGACCGGATCCCGGAGTCGGCGGCCTCCAGCTCCAGACAGGCCAGCCCGTACTGCACGGCGCTGGCCCCGGCGCACCCGTAGCCCTGGAGGGACATCCCGAGCGCCCCGATGCCGCCGAGTTCCCGGGCCAGCTCGCGGATCCCGGGCAGCTCCCCGCGCTCGTACCAGTCGGCGATCTGCGGCAGCACCCGGTCGGCGGCCCAGCCGCGCACGGTGTCGCGGATGGCGAGGTCCTCGGGGCTCAGCAACTCGTCGAGTCCGAGCGGATCGGTGGGTACGAAGGACACGTGGCCTCCCGGCGGCCGTGGAACGGAAACCTAGCGCCGCAAGTTTCTCCCCGCGCGCCCCGCCGGTCCAGCCCCTCCCCCCGGCAGCGTCGTCCCAGCCGCCCTTAGGCCCGGCGCCCCGCCGCGTCGCACTCGGCCTGCGCTCCGGCCGACCGGCCCTGCGCCGGAACCCGCAGCGCCTCGTCCGACGGCTCACCGCACTCCATGACCTTCGGCAGCTTCAACGCCATCACCGCCCCCGCGAACAGCAGGCCCGCGCTCACTACCAGCGTCACGTGCAGCCCGTGCACGAACGAGTGCCGCGCCGCCTCGTACAGCGACTCCCCCGCCGCCCCGCCCAGCCGCGCCGCGATCTGGTAGGCCTCGCCCAGGGAGTGTGCGGCGTTGCCCGAGTCCGCGGCCGGCACTCCGGGTACGTGTGCCAGCCCCGGCGCGTACGCCGCGTTCATCACGCTCCCCAGCAGCGCGATGCCCATGCCCGCGCCGAGCTGGTACGAGGTCTCCCCTATGGAGGCCGCGCCGCCCGCTTTGGCCGCCGGTACCTCGCTCAGCATGGATTCGTACGCCGCGAACAGCGTCGTCTGGAGGCCGAAGCCGAGCAGCACGAACCCGACGGTCAGCAGCACCGGCCGGTCCTGCTGCCCCATCAGCGTCAGCAGCAGCACCGCGCAGGCGGTCAGCACGAAGCCCAGCGAGACCATCGTGCGCGGCCCGATCCGCTGGAGGGTGTACGAGCCGGTCGCGCCCGCGGCCATGGCCGCGAACGTCAGCGGCAGCAGACGCAGGCCCGTCCCGAGCGGGCTCAGGTGCAGTACCAGCTGGAGGTACTGGACGGCGATCAGCTCCAGGCCCACCAGCGCGAGCATGGCCAGCACGATGCAGCCGACGGAGGTGGAGAAGGCCGCGCGGGAGAACATCCGCATGTCGATCAGCGGGTGGGGCCGTCGCCTCTGGCGCCGTACGAACAGGACGAGCAGCGCCGCTCCGAGCGCCAGCGGCAGCAGCGCCTGCGGGTCGCCGAGCTCCCGCTCCGCGCCGATCCGCTTGACCCCGAGCACCGCACCGAGCACGCCGGCCGCCGCCATCAGGGCGCCGAGCACGTCCCACGGCCCGTCGGCGGAGCCCTTCGACTCAGGCAGCAGCCAGCGGCCCACGGGGAGGATCAGCGCCATCAGCGGGATGTTGATCAGGAAGACCGAACCCCACCAGAAGTGCTGGACGAGGAACCCGCCGAGCACCGGTCCGCTCGCCGCACCGATCGCGGCGACGGCGGTCCATATCCCGATGGCGAGCGCCCGCTCGCGCCGGTCGGGGAAGACCTGGCGCAGGATCGACAGGGTGGCCGGCATGATCATCGCTCCGCCGACGCCGAGGAGGGCGCGCGCGGCGATCAGGACCTGCGCGGTGCCGGCGAGGGCGGCGATCGCGGAGGCGACGCCGAAGAGCCCGTAGCCGAACAGGAGTATGCGCCGGCGCCCGACGCGGTCGCCGAGGGTGCCGAAGAGGATCAGCAGCGCCGCGCACACCAGCGGGTAGGCGTCGACGATCCACAGGAGTTCCATGGCACCGGGGCGCAGGTCCTCGGTGACGGAGGGGACGGCGACGTGCAGGATCGTCGCGTCGAGGGCGACCAGCACGAGGCTCACGCACAGCACGCCCAGCACCAGCCAGCGGTTGGTCCCGCCGGAGGCGGCGCTGATCCGCTGCCAGGGAGACGCGGGGAAAACCGGAGGGCGCTCACCGTCGCCGGTCGTGTTCGTCCCCGACATGCATGTACCTCCCAGATGATCCCTCGCACTCGGCGGACCAGCGTCTTGTGGAGCCGCGGGGGTGGTGCGGTTGCGGCGTCCTGCGGGGTCCGGCATCGACTCGCGCGAGTGAAGGGTCAGCGTACGCGAGTTCGTCCGTCCGACACGTGGTCAAGCTCTCATCGCCCCGACGGCCTCCGTGTGGCGTGTGCCACTCCTCTTCCCCTCTTTCCCTGTACGCACGGCGGCCGCCGGTGGTCGCGGTCGGTGACGACCGGGCGGCGGCGTCGATAATCGTCCCCGTGGAAGATCTCGTATTGCGCCGGGCCGCGCCCGCGCTCACCGCGTTCGCGGCGATACGGCTGCTCGGGCTGGCCGTGCTCGCCGTGTGGTGCGCGGCGGCCGGCAGCAGCCCGCACACCTTGCTCTCGGCGCGCTGGGATTCGCTCTGGTACGCGCGCATCGCCGCCGAGGGCTACGGGTACGAGGTGGTCCTGCCGAACGGCGCCGTCCATTCCAACCTGGCGTTCTTCCCGCTGCTGCCCTGGCTGGAGCGCCTCGTCGCCGCGCCCACCGGCCTGTCCTACGGCTCCGCGGGCCTCGTGGTGTCGGCGGTGGCGGGGTTCGCGGCGGCCTGGGGGATCTTCGCCGTCGCCTGCCTCCTCTACGGCCGCCGGGCCGGGGTGGCGGCGGTGGCGCTCTGGGCGGCCCTGCCCGTCGCCGTGGTGCAGTCCATGGCGTACAGCGAGTCGCTGTTCACCGCGCTGGCAGCCTGGGCGCTGTACGGAGTGCTGCGCGGGCGGTGGCTGACGGCGGGGCTGCTGGCCGCCGGGGCGGGACTGACCCGGCCGGTCGGAGCCGCGGTGGTCGCGGCGGTGTGGGTGGGCGCCGTACTGGCCGGGCGGCGCGGCGAGTGGTCCTGGCGGATGGCGGCCGGGGGGCTGCTGGCCCCGATGGGCGCGGCGGCGTACGTCCTGTGGGTCGGCGCGCGCACGGGGACCGGGCTGCTCGGCTACCTGGACGTGCAGGCCGGCTGGGGCAACGGCTTCGACGGCGGCTGGGCCTTCGCCCGGTTCATCGGCGCCCGCCTGGCGTCGCCGGCGTTCCCCGCCGGGGTGGGGCTGATCGCCGGGGTCCTGCTGGTGCTGTGGCTGTACCGGCTGTGCGTGCGGCAGCGCCAGCCCGCGGTCCTGCTGGTGTACTGCGGGATCGTGGTGGCGCTGGCGCTGTGCGCGTCCGGGTACTTCGGCTCCAAGCCGCGGCTGCTGCTGCCCGCCTTCCCCCTGCTGCTTCCGGTGGCGGCGGCGCTCGCGAAGTGGCGGACGGGCCGGGCGGCGGCCGCGCTGGGGGTGCTGGTCATGGGGTCGGCGGTGTACGGCGCCTTCTGGCTGAACGGGTCGGGACCCCCGTGAGAGCCGCCGACCGGGGGTGATCACGGAATGGATCATTCCGTTCCATGTTTGAGCAAAGTGATTGAGCGGCGGCGATAAACGACGAGTAAGTGTGCGGATAATTGCCGCGCGGGAGTTCCAACCGGTGTCGGAATAACGGGAATTAAGTCCCGCGTGAGACCAACTCCACATCACATGGTCATCACAAAGCCCGCGATTCGCCCGGGCCGCCCTTCGCCGCGCGGTAACGTCGATTGAGTGCGTACCGACCAAATCCTTACCCGTCTGGAGCGGGTCTTCGCCCGGCTGGACCGGGAACCAGAGCGACCGGCCCATCTGCAAACCCCGCGGATGAGCCGGCACCGCGTCGTGCTCCTGGCATCGACCCTCGCCTTCTACATCGCGATCGTGGTGGCGGTACTCACCACGTCCTGGCTGGTCCGGCTGGACTGGCAGATCATGTTCTTCCGGCCCTACGAGCAGTGGCCGCAGCTGCACGCCTTCCTCGACTACCTCGTGGTCCTGGGCCAGCGCGGACCCACCGCCGTCATGGTCGCGGCCTGGCTCGGCTGGCGCTCCTGGCGCCAGCACACGCTCCGTCCGCTGATCACGCTGGGCGTGGCACTGCTGCTGCTGAACATCACCGTGGGCTCCGTGAAGCTCGGCCTCGGGCGGCTCGGTCCGCACTACGCCACCCAGATCGGCTCCGCCGAGCTCTTCGCGGGCGGCGATATATTTCCTTCGGGCCACACCGCCAACGCCGTCGTCACCTGGGGGATCCTGGCCTACCTGGCCTCCACCGTGGTCACCCGGCGGGTGCTGTCCCTGGTGTCGGCCGTCGTCTCGCTGAGCGTCGGCGCCACCACCGTCTACCTCGGTACGCACTGGGTCAGCGACGTACTGCTCGGCTGGTCCGCCGGCCTGCTGGTGCTGCTCGCCCTCCCGTGGTTCGAGCCGCTGATCGCCCGGTCCGAGGCCTACGTCTTCGAGGTGCGGGAGCGGCTGCGCAGCCGCCTGGAGGAGGGGCAGGTCTCCGAGCCGGTCGCCGCCGCGCTCGTCCCTCTGGTCTCCGCGGGCGGCAAGTGGCAGCTGCGGCGCACCGCCGAGGCGCCGGCCGCGACCGGTGCGTCCGGCGGCCACGCCCCCGCGCCGCGGGCCGTCGCCCACGGCGCCGCCCGGCCGCACGTCATCCGCTCCGAGCGCACCCCGGTCACCCCGGTCGGCAGCCGCCGTCCGGCGCACACCGAACGGGCGGGTGCCCGGGGCACCGCGGCCCGCCCGGTCGCGGGCGGCTGAGCCGCCGGACCCCGCGGGACGGTACGCACGACCACCCCCGCACCACTGCACCGCGACGGCGGGCCGGTTCACCGAACCGGCCCGCCGTCGCCGTTGATATGCCCAACCCGTCACCCCGGCGCCAGGACGTTCCTCCGTACGCGGTCACGCTTGTGTCACGGATTGTCGACAGTTCCCGCGGGGAAAAAGCGATTCCCGCATGTCCGGCCGAGGACTTCCGAATTACCGCGGCAATTCCACCGCGCGCCTCGATCGGCCACCGGACTGAACCCCCCTCAGTTTCCTCACTTCTCCTCTCCTCTCATCACTTCTCCTTCACCGACCGGTCGAGAAGGTCCCGCAGGCCCCGGATGCGTTCGGTCAGCTCCACGGGCTCGACCACCTCGAACTCACAGCCGAGCATCATGAGGTGGACGACCACGGCGTCCAGGTTCACCGCCCCGGTGCGCAGCAGGCAGTTCCCCGCGTCGACCGGCTCCAGGGTCCCGTCGCTCGGCCCGACGGTCAGGGCGGCTTCCTCCGCGGACACCTTGAGCCGTACCAGCGCCCGGGCGGCGTACACGCGCTGGGACACGCCCTGGGCGACGTACGCGGCGAGGTCCTCGGCCGGGGGCGGGCGGGGGGTGAAGCGGGGGCCGTGCGGCGGCCTGGGTTCGATCCGGTCGGCCCGGAAGGTCCGCCAGTCCTCCCGGTCGAGGTCCCAGGCGACGAGGTACCAGCGCCGCTCGGTGCAGACCAGCCGGTGCGGTTCCACGGTGCGACGGGTGACGGTGCCGTCGTGGTCGCGGTAGCCGAAGCGCAGCCGCTCGCTGTCGCGGCAGACGGCGGCGAGCCCGGTGAGCACGGCCGGATCGATGGTGGGGCCCTGGGGCCCCCTCAGCATGGGGACGGTGAACTCGTGGAGCGCGGAGACCCTTCGGCGCAGCCGGGACGGCAGCACCTGCTCCAGCTTGGCCAGGGCCCGTACGGAGGCCTCCCCGATGCCCTCGACGCCGTTCCCGGCGGCCGTGCGCAGGCCGACGGCCACCGCGACCGCCTCCTCGTCGTCGAGCAGCAGCGGCGGCAGCTCCGCCCCGGCCCCGAGCTGGTACCCGCCACCGGTGCCGGGGCTCGCGTTGACGGGGTACCCGAGCTCCCGCAACCGCTCCACGTCCCGCCGCACGGTCCTCGGCGTCACCCCGAGCCGCTCGGCCAGCGCCGGCCCGGTCCACTCCCGATGGGCCTGCAACAGCGACAACAAGCGCAACAACCGCGCGGAGGTATCCAACATCCCCGCATTCTCCCGACCCCCTCCCACCCCGGCCAACCCCTCCACCCCCCGCTCCTCCCCCACCCCGCCGGCCCGCCCCGGCCCCGTGGGGGGCACCTCCCACCGGTAGCCGGGGGAGTCCGAGCCCGGGCCGGGCCCGGGCAGGGCGTCAGCGCGGAGCCGGGTCGGGCGTCAGCGCGGGGCCGGTCCCGCCGGAGCCGCCCCGCTCGGCGAAGCCCCCGGCACCGGCGAAGCCCCCGGCGCCGGCGAAGCCGCCGGCGGAGCCACCGCCGGAGCACCCGGCAACACCAGCATCACCCCCACCCCCACCACCTCCGGCCTCTCCCCGATCACCCCCCGGTTCGCCTCGTACAACGCCCTCCAGCCCCCCGCCACCCCCCGCCGCCGAGCGATCGAGTCCAGCGACTCCCCCTCCCGCACCACGTGCATCCGCCCCGCCAGCCCGTACCGCTTCGCGCACACCGGCCACGCCTCCCACCCCTGCGTGCCCAGCACTTCCTCCGCCACCCTGATCTGCTGCTCCCGCCGCGCCAGATCGGCCCGCGGCGCGAAGACGAGCCCCCCGTACGCCTCCCAGGTCGACTGCCGGAACTGCAGCCCCCCGAAGAACCCGTTGCCCGTGTTGACCGACCACCGCCCGCTGCTCTCGCAGTCGGCCATGCAGTCCCAGGGAAACGTCCCGCCCGGCCCGCAGTCCCCCGGCCCCCGCCCGGTCACCGCGGGCGCACCGGGACGCGCGGCCGCCCCCGCGGCTCCGGGCGCCGGCGGCGGGGCCGCGGCCCCGCCGGAGGGGAGTACGAACACCAGCGCTGCGGCGGTCACGGCCGCCGACGCGGCCCACCGGTTCCGGAGGTCGGGCATCGGATCACGCTACGCACGGCCCCGCACCACCCCGCCCCGCCGCGCGGCGCACCTGTGCACCCCACCCGGACGGCCGACCGCCACCCGCCCCGCCAAACGGCCAGCTTCGGCCATCAACTGGACCCAACCGGCCCAGAGTTGCCACACATCAGAAGCACCCGTGAGGACGTTCACCCTCCCGGGTGGCCGGTTCGATTCCGTTCCCTCAAACGGCGTGACCCCGCACACCGCTCCGGCGTTGTGCCCGGCGAGCCGGGAACCACCCGGCGCCCGCTCGCCTAGTCCGAGGAGCCACCCCGTGCCGCGCATGCTCGACGTCAGTGATGAGGTACGTGCCGAGATCGGTGACGAAGAAGCCGACAGGCTGCTCGTCGGCGACGACGCGCCGGGCAGTTACGACTGCACCTCCTGCCGCACCCCCGGGGACCCCGAGCGCGAACCCACCAGCACGGTGCTGTTCGTCGGCGAGGAGACCGCCGTGCTCGCCTTCGCGCACGCCAACTGCATCCCCTCACAGGTGGTTTCCGTCTCCGAGGAGCAGCTCCAGGGCGCCGTCCGCTCGATCACCGGCGACAGCCCGGCGCCCTCCCCCTCCGTGCCCGCACCCGGCGGGGCGCCGCAGACCGTGCCCGGCGGCCAGGCCGTCCTCGGCATCACCAGCGGCCTGGTCCTGATCGGCGGCGAGCTGCACCCCGCGCTGGTGGTCGAGCCGACCGCGCCGATCGCCCGGCCCGGCTCGACCGGCCCCGGCGACGACTTCCTGCCGCTCCTCATCGAGCAGGGCTTCATCCCCGTCACCGACACCAGTGAGCTGCCCTCACCGCTGCACGGCTGGTCGGTGCTGCTCGCCGCCGGTCAGCTCCACGCGGTGCTCCAGCCGGGCCCCCAGGGCGGCAGCCCCATCCACTGGTGGCAGGCGCACCAGGCGCTCTCCGTCACCGACGGCTGGAGGGCCGCCGTCAACAAGACCCAGCGCGTCCTCGTCTACGCCGCCCCGGTCGGCTCCATCGGTCAGCAGCCCCGCGAGGACCTGCTCCGCGACGCCCTGGACAAAGCCGCGGCCGACGGCCAGCTGGTCGCCGCGTCGATGCCGCTGGCGGGTACGCCGGGCGCCTGACGCCCGCGTCCCTCCCGGTCGCCACGGCTGCCCGGCCCCTCGGCGGAGGGGCCGGGCAGCCGTGCGCCGTACCGGCACCCCACCGGCGAGCTGCGTTTTCTCCCCGGTCAGGCCGCATCCGCAGGGCTTCGGGTTCGTTGGCTGATACGTGCATTCATACGACCCCTCCCGCGCCCCGTCCTACCCGAGCAGCGTCCCCCCGATGCGCACCTCCCGGGACCGGGACACCGCTCCGGCCGCCTCGCACACCCCGATCTACGACCTGCTGTACACCGAGTACCTGCGCGCGTTCCGCGCCCTCCCCGGCGACCGTACGGGCGAGGAGCACCTGGGCTTCACCTCGTTCTCCTACGGCGCCACCTCCACCGGCGTCGCCGCCCCCGGCCCCTCGTACACCGGCGTCCCCAACCCCGGCGGCAGCAGCGGCTCGTACGGCAGCGGCTGGGCCCGTTCCTCCTGGCAGCCGGCGGACACCTGGCAGCCCGCGTACGTCCCGGCCCCCCAGCAGCAGCCCCAGCACGCGTTCGCGTACGCGGGGAGCACGGGCGGTGGGGGCTACGAGGCCAACGGCAGCGGGCGGCAGCACCAGACCGGGATGCAGCACATCCCGGCGGCCCTGCCGCCCGCTCCGCGCCGGGGCTACTGACCCCGGCGGCACGTCACCGCGTACGCCTACTTCTTCTTCTTGTACTGCGCGCCGCGCTTCTCGCGGACCCGGACCGAGATGTGGATCGGGGTGCCCTCGAAGCCGAACTCCTCGCGCAGGCGGCGCTCGATGAAGCGCCGGTAGCCGTGCTCCAGGAAGCCGGAGGCGAAGAGGACGAACCGCGGCGGCTTGCTGCCCGCCTGGGTGCCGAACAGGATGCGGGGCTGCTTTCCGCCCCGGATCGGGTGCGGGTGCGCGGCGACGACCTCGCCGAGGAAGGCGTTCAGCCGCCCGGTGGGGACGCGCGTCTCCCAGCCCGCGAGGGCGGTCTCGATCGCCGGGACGAGCTTCTCCATGTGGCGGCCGGTGAGCGCGGAGACGTTCACCCGGGGCGCCCAGGAGACCTGCTGCATCTCGGTCTCGATCTCGCGTTCGAGGTAGTAGCGACGCTCCTCGTCGAGCTCGTCCCACTTGTTGTACGCGATCACGATGGCACGGCCCGCCTCGACGGCCATGGTGATGATGCGCTGGTCCTGGACGCTGATGGTCTCGGTCGAGTCGATGAGGATGACCGCGACCTCCGCCTTCTCGACGGCGGCGGCCGTGCGCAGGGAGGCGTAGTAGTCGGCGCCCTGCTGGAGGTGGACCTTCTTGCGGATGCCGGCGGTGTCGACGAACTTCCAGGTGACTCCGCCGAGCTGGATCAGCTCGTCGACCGGGTCGCGGGTGGTGCCGGCCAGCTCGTTGACGACGACGCGGTCCTCCTTCGCGACCTTGTTCAGGAGCGAGGACTTGCCGACGTTGGGGCGGCCGATCAGCGCGATGCGGCGCGGCCCGCCGAGGGGCGCGTTGCCGAAGGTCTGGGCCGGCGCCTCGGGCAGCGCGTCAAGCACGGCGTCGAGCATGTCGCCGGTGCCGCGGCCGTGGAGCGAGGACACCGGGTGCGGCAGGCCGAGGCCGAGGGACCACAGGGACGCGGCGTCGGATTCGCCGCTGAGGCCGTCGACCTTGTTGGCGCACAGCACGACGGGCTTGCCGGCCCGGCGCAGCAGCTTGACGACGGCCTCGTCGCTGTCGGTGGCGCCGACCTTGGCGTCCACGACGAACACGACCGCGTCGGCGGCCTCGATGGCGTACTCGGCCTGGGCGGCGACGGCCGCGTCGATGCCGAGGACGTCCTGCTCCCAGCCGCCGGTGTCGACGACCTTGAACCGGCGGCCGGCCCATTCGGCCTCGTAGGTGACGCGGTCGCGGGTCACGCCGGGCTTGTCCTCGACGACCGCCTCGCGGCGGCCGATGATGCGGTTCACCAGGGTCGACTTGCCGACGTTGGGACGGCCGACGACGGCGAGGACGGGAAGCGGGCCGTGGCCCGCCTCCTCGATCGCGCCTTCGACGTCTTCGAGGTCGAAGCCTTCCTCCGCGGCGAGCTCCATGAACTCCGCGTACTCGGCGTCGCCAAGTGCTCCGTGGTCGTGCTGGTCGTTCATGAAGTCCGTTCCTCGTCGTCCGTGGTGATCGGTGGCAACCGCGCAGCGCGGTTCCACTACTAGGTCAAGTCTCGCTCAGCGCCCGGTCAGGCGCTTGGCGTCGGCCAGGTGGGCGGTCAGCCGGTCCTGGATGCGTACGGTGGCCCCGTCCAGCGCGGTGCGCGTGCGGCGGCCGGTGCCGTCCCCGGCGTCGAAGGGGGAGCCGAAGACGACGTCCACCCGGCTCTTGAACGCCGGCAGCCCCTTCACCAGCCTGCCGCGGCTCTCGGTGCTGCCGAGCACGGCGACGGGCACGATGGGCGCGCCGCTGCGCACGGCGAAGTACGCGAGGCCGGCGCGCAGCGAGGCGAAGTCGCCGTCTCCGCGGGTGCCCTCGGGGAAGATCCCGAGGGCGCCGCCGTTCTCCAGGACCCCGAGCGCGCGGCCGACGGCGGTCCGGTCGGTTCCGCTGCGGTCCACCTTCACCTGCCCGATCCCTTCCAGGAAGGGGCCGAGGGGGCCCACGTACGCTTCCTTCTTGATCAGGAAGTGCAGCGGCCGCGGCGCGGTGCCCATGACCATGGGCCCGTCTATGTTGTGGGAGTGATTCACGGCGAGGATCACGGGACCCGTGGCGGGGACCCGCCAGGCGCCCAGTACGCGCGGCTTCCACAGCCCGTACATCAGGCCGATGCCGATCCGCCGCCCGATCGCCGCACCCTTGAGGGAGGGCGTATCGCTCACCTGCGTACCGTCCGCTTCTCTTCCACCAGGGTGACCACGCACTCGATGACCTGCTCCAGCGTCAGCTCGGTGGTGTCCACCTCGACGGCGTCGGCGGCCTTGGCCAGCGGGGAGGTCTTGCGCCCGGAGTCGGCCGCGTCCCGCTTGATCAGGGCTTCCCTGGTCGCCGCGAGGTCGGTGGCCTCCTTGCCGCGCAGCTCGCCGTTGCGGCGGGCGGCGCGGGCCTCGGCGGAGGCGGTGAGGAACACCTTGAGGTCGGCGTCGGGCAGGACGGTGGTGCCGATGTCCCGGCCCTCGACGACGATGCCGTCGGCCTCCTGGGCGGCCTCGGCCGCGATGGAGCGCTGGAGGTCGGTGATCAGGGCGCGCACCTCGGGTACGGCACTGACCGCGCTGACCTTGGAGGTGACCTCCTGGCTGCGGATCGGGCCGGAGGCGTCGAGGCCGTCGACGGTGATGGTGGGCGCGCCCGGGTCGGTGCCGGAGACTATCGCGGGCTTGCCGGCGGCGAGCGCGATCGCCTGCGGGTCGTCGGTGTCGACGCCGTTGGTGATCATCCACCAGGTGATGGCCCGGTACTGGGCACCGGTGTCCAGGTAGCGCAGCCCGAGCTTGGCGGCCACGGCCTTGGACGTGCTGGACTTGCCCGTGCCGGAGGGACCGTCGATGGCGACGATCACAGCGGCCGGAGCTGCGGTTTCCACGGTGCGGGCACCTTCCTGGTTGCGCGTGCGTGTCCGGGCGCGCCAAGAGCGCCCCTCCCCCAGGTTACCGGGCATTTCCAGCGCCCCCACCGCCCCGGCCGGAGCCCGGCCTCCCGGGCGGCGCCCCACGGGCCCCGGGCGGCCCGTGCGCTACTGCTGGCGCAGCGCCCAGCCGCGCTCGCGCAGCTCTGCCTCCAAAACGGCCACGGCCCGCGGCTCCACCATCAGCTGTACGAGGCCCGCCTGCTGGCCGGTCGCGTGCTCGATCCGTACGTCCTCGATGTTGACCCCGGCCCGGCCGGCGTCCGCGAAGATCCGTGCCAGCTCGCCGGGGCGGTCGCTGATGAACACCCCGACCGTCTCGTACGCCATGGGCGCCGCGCCGTGCTTGCCCGGGACCCGGACCCGGCCGGCGTTGCCCCGCCTCAGTACGTCCTCGATGCCGGCGGCCCCGCCGCGCCGCTTGGCCTCGTCGCCGGACTGGAGTCCGCGCAGCGCCTCCACCGTCTCCTCCAGATCGGCGGCGATCCCGGCCAGTACGTCGGCCACCGGCCCGGGGTTGGCGGACAGGATCTCCACCCACATCCGCGGGTCGGAGGCCGCGATGCGCGTCACGTCCCGGATGCCCTGCCCGCACAGCCGGACCGCCGTCTCGTCCGCCTCCTCCAGCCGGGCCGCCACCATGCTCGACACCAACTGCGGGGTGTGCGAGACCAGGGCCACCGCCCGGTCGTGCGCGTCCGCGTCCATCACCACCGGGACGGCCCGGCACAGGGCCACCAGTTCCAGGGCCAGGTTCAGCACCTCGTGGTCGGTGTCGCGGGTGGGCGTGAGCACCCACGGCCGGCCCTCGAACAGGTCCGCCGTCGCCGCGAGGGGACCCGACCGCTCCTTGCCGGCCATCGGGTGCGTGCCGATGTACGCCGACACGTCCGCGCCGAGCGCGGCCAGCTCCCGCCGGGGTCCGCCCTTGACGCTCGCGACGTCCACGTAGGCCCGGGCGAGGCCGCGCCCGATCGCGTCGGCCAGCGCCGCCGCCACGTGGGCGGGGGGTACGGCCACGACGGCGAGGTCGACCGTGCCTTCGAGGGGCTCGTCGGTGCCCGCGCCGAGGGCGGCGGCCGTACGCGCCTGCGCGGGGTCGTGGTCGACCAGGTGGACGGTGATGCCCCGGGCGGTCAGGGCGAGCGCCGCGGAGGTGCCGATCAGTCCGGTTCCGATGACGACGGCGGTTCTCACGGGGCGCTCCAGGGTGATCGCGTGACTGCGGGCCTGACTCAGGGTAGCCAGCCCCGGCGGGCGGGGCCCCGTCGCCCGCTGCGGTAGAACAGGCGCATGATCTTCCACATCGTCCCGCTCGCCGACTGGACCGCCGAGCCCGACCTCCCGTACGCCCCGGCCTCGCTCGCGTCGGAGGGGTTCGTGCACTGTTCGGCGGACCGTGCGACCGCGCTCGCGATCGTCGAGTCCCACTACCGCGAGGCGCCCGGCACCCTGCTGGCCGTGGAACTCGACGAGGGCGCGCTGCTCCCGGAGGTCCGCCGTGCGGGTGAATCCGGCGGCCGTTACCCGCACGTCCACGGTCCGCTGAACCGGGACGCGGTCAGTCACGTGTGGGAGGTCGTACGCACACCAGGCCGTCCCGTCTCCCTGGCCCCATGGCGGCCGGGAACCTGAGACGAGGTCGGACAGCATGGCGCGGCGGGCTTTCCCCGGGGGCCCGTTGCGCGCCAGGATGCTGCTCGCCCAGCGGCCACGAAGCGAGGAGAACGTTCATGAGCGACCCCAACCCCACCGCCCGGCGCACCGTACTGGCGGCCGGGGCAGTGGCCCTGGCCGGCGGCGCACTGGCCGCCTGCGGCAGCGAGGACAAGCCCGCGAAGGGGACCGCCAGCGCCCCGGCCACGGACGGCGCCGCCGCCACGCCCTCCGCCGGAGGCGGCGCCAAGCCGCTGCTGAAGTCCTCGGACGTCCCCGTCGGCGGCGGGACGATCCTCAAGGCCGAGAAGCTGGTGGTCACCCAGCCCACGGCGGGCTCCTTCCGCTGCTTCTCCGCGGTGTGCACGCACCAGGGCTGCCTCGTGGGCACCGTGGCGAACGGCACCATCGACTGCCCCTGCCACGGCAGCAAGTTCAAGGTCGCCGACGGTGCGGTGGCCCACGGCCCGGCGACCCGCCCGCTGCCGGAGCAGCAGATCACCGTCGCCCCGGACGGCAATATCTCGCTCGCGTGAGCGGCGCGCCCCCGCCTACGCTCCGGGGATGAACGAGCCGACCACGCCCGAGGAGACCCGTCTCGCCCTCGTACGCGACCACACCGTCTACGCGTGCGTGACGGGCTCCCGGGCGTTCGGCCTGGCGACGGAGGCGAGCGACACCGACCGGCGCGGTGTCTACCTCGCCCCGACGCCGCTGTTCTGGCGTTTCGAGAACCCGCCGACGCATGTGGAAGGGCCCCGGGAGGAGGAGTTCTCCTGGGAGCTGGAACGTTTCTGCGAACTCGCGCTGCGCGCCAATCCGAACATCCTGGAGTGCCTGCACTCCCCGCTGGTGGAACAACTCACCCCGACGGGCGAGGAACTCCTGTCCCTGCGCCCGGCCTTCCTCTCCCGCCGGGCCCACGCCAGCTTCACCCGCTACGCCGCGAGCCAGCACCGCAAACTCCTCGCGGACGTCCGCGTCCACGGCGCCCCGCGCTGGAAGCACGCCATGCACCTGCTGCGCCTGCTCCTGTCCTGCCGCGACCTGCTGCGCACGGGCCGCCTGACGATCGACATGACGCGGCACCGCGAGCGCCTCCTCGCGGTCAGGCGCGGTGAACTGACCTGGGCGCAGACGGACACCTGGATGTCCCGCCTCACCGAGGACTGCGACCTCGCCCTCACCACCGGCCCGCTTCCGGCGGAGCCGGACACCGCCCGCGTGGCGGACTTCCTCCACCGCGCCCGCCGCGCGTCGGCGGCGTAGCCGCGCCCGGGCCGGCTCGGGCCGCCGGGGCTCAGGCGTCCCAGAGCGCGCCGAACTCCAGCAACTCGTCGCGGTGCTCGATCCGCTCCTGCCAGGCGGCGGGCCAGGCGCGGGCGCCGAGGTGGGCGCCCGCGAAGGCGCCGGCCAGGCAGGCGATCGAGTCGGAGTCGCCCTTCGTGCAGGCGGCTCGGCGCAGGACCGTCAGGGGGGCCTCCGGGAAGAGGAGGAAGCACTGGAGGGCGGTGGCGAGGGCCTCCTCCGCGATCCAGCCGTCGCCCGTGGTCAGGCAGGGGTCCGTCTCCGGGGACGGGTCGCGCAGGGCCGCGGCGAGGCGGTCGAGGGCGTCGAGGCATTCGTCCCAGCCCCGCGCGATGAAGGACTGCGGGGTGGCGTCCTCCCCCGTGCGCATCCACAGGTCGCCGAGCCAGCGCTCGTGGTAGCGGGTGCGGTTGTCCAGGGCGTAGGAGCGGAGCAGGCCGACCAGTCCCGTGGGCTCGGTGCCCCGCGCCAGCAGACGGACGGCGTGCGCGGTCAGGTCGCCGGCGGCGAGCGCCGTCGGGTGGCCGTGCGTGAGGGCCGACTGGAGCTGGGCCGCACCCGCCCGTTCCTCCTCCGTCCAGCCGGGGACCAGTCCCACCGGGGCCACCCTCATGTTCGCCCCGCAGCCCTTGGAGCCCGTCTGACTGGCCTCGCGCCAGTCCCGCTGCGGCTCGTCCAGCAGCCTGCAGGCCCGCAGGCAGGTGTTGCCGGGGGCCCGGTCGTTCTCCGGGGAGTGGTACCAGTCCACGAACTCCTCCCGGACCGGCCCCGTCAGCCGCAGCGGGCCGACCCGGCCGCGGCCGGTCGCCGTCCGGATGCCGCGCGCCAGCGCCAGCGTCATCTGGGTGTCGTCCGTGATGTAGGCCGGGCTGGGCAGCCGCATCTCCCGCCAGGGGCCGGCCTTCGCGAGGATCGACGGCACGTCGTTGAACTCCGTCGGGAACCCCAGGGCGTCGCCCAGGGCGAGGCCGATCATGGCGCCGGTCGCGGCGCGCTTCGTCGCGGGGGCCTTGGGCGGCGCCGCGGTCGTCGTCTGCGTCATCGCGGGGGTCCTTCCGTGGGGCGGAGCAGGGGCGGGTGCAGGGCCGTCGCCGGCCCGGGGCGGTAGAGCGCGGCCGGTTTGCCGCGGCCACCGGTCAGCCGGGCGGCTCCGGGAACGGCCTCGACGAAGCCGGGCGTGGCAAGGACCTTGCGGCGGAAGTTGGGACGGTCCAGGGCGGTGTCCCAGACGGTCTCGTAGACGGCCTGGAGCTCTCCGAGGGTGAACTCGGGCGGGCAGAACGCGGTGGCCAGGCAGGTGTACTCCAGCTTCGAGCCGACCCGGGAGCGGGCGTCCGCGAGGATCACCGCGTGGTCGAAGGCCAGGCCGGCCGCCCGGTCGACCGGTACCCACCGGGCCCGGTCGGCGTCACCGCCGCCCTCCGCCGCGGGCTCGGGCATGTCGGGGACCAGCGCGGTGAAGGCCACCGACACCACCCGCATCCGGGGGTCCCGGTCGGGTTCGCTGTAGGTGCGCAGCTGTTCGAGGTGCAGGTCTGCCACCAGGCCGGGTGACAGGCCCGTCTCCTCGGCGAGTTCCCGGCGGGCGGCCGTCTCCGCCGACTCGCGGGGCAGTATGAAACCGCCGGGGAGCGCCCAGGCACCGGCGTACGGTTCCCGGCCGCGCCGGATCAGCAGGACGTGCAGGGCGCCGGCCCGTACGGTGAACACGGCGAGGTCGACCGTCACGGCGAACGGCTCGAAGGCGCGGGGGTCGTAGGCCGTGTTCACCGCTCCCCCGTGCCCGGCTGCCGGACGTTCTCGGGCAGCGGGTCGGCGAAGTACCAGCCCTCTGCGAGGAGTTCGTCGACCGCCGTCACGGCCGCCGCCAGCCGTGCCCCGCGGTCGCCGCGCATGACGAGGAAGCGCCTGCCGGTCCGCTCCAGCTCCTCACGGAACCGGCCGGTCATCCAGGGCCGCAGGTGCTCTCCGTCGCGCAGGCCGTCGTCCTCGAACGGCACGTCCGCGTCGTCGGTCAGCAGGTACAGGTCGCGCCGCGTCAGGGCCGCGATCTTCTCCGTCTCCTCGCTGCGGGCCCCCAGGTACCGCTCGTGCCAGATCCCGGTGGCGAAGGAGTCGGTGTCGCAGAACAGCACCGGCGAACCCAGCCGGGCGGCGCGTTCCTCCTCCGCGTCCTGGCGGCGGGCGATCACCGGGAACTCCCGGGAGGCGAAGGTCACGTCCGCCCAGGAGGCGTCCGGGTCGGCGGCCCGCGCCGCCGCGAGCTTCTCCTCGCTGTACCGGCGCCCGTACTCGGCGACCCAGCCGGTCTTCGACCACACCCCGCCGCGCCGCCGGTAGTGGGCGGCGAGGTCGCGGGACAGGGTCGTGGTGCCCGTGGACTCGGCGCCCAGGACGACGACCCGCCGGGTCAGGGAGGCCCGTACGCCCGGGCCGAGGAACTCCCAGCAGGCGGCCGGGTCGGCCCGTACGGCCGTACCCGACACCGGGAACAGGGACCGCCGCCGGTCCACGAGGACCTCGTGCGCGCCGAACCGGCGCGCGAGTTCGCCCCCGTACTCCTCCGAGGTGAAGACGGCGTCCACGCGCCGGGGCACCGCGGCCCGGAAGATCGCCATGTGGGCCTCCCAGACGGCCGGGTCGTGCAGGTCGACCGGGATGTCGTCCACCGCGCCGACCACGTGGGCACCCGGGTGCTCCTCGCGCATCCAGGCGACCCGGTCCGCCAGCGGAACCGATTCGACGGAGGCCGCGCAGACCAGGACGGTCAGCCGCTCGCACTGGTCCTGGGCGGTGCGCACCAGATGGTGGTGTCCGGCGTGCGGCGGGTAGAACTTGCCCAGCACCAGCCCGTGCCCGTACCGCTTCCCCCCGCTCGCGCCGCGCGCGCCGCTCATGCCGTGGCCTCCACGGCCTCACGGGCGGCGCGGCCCGGCAGTTCGCGGCGCCAGCCCGCCAGCCCGGCCACGCACAGCAGGAGGAAGCCGCCGTAGAGGACCGAGGTCAGGTACAGCCCCTTGTAGACGTACAGCGGGATGTAAACGAGGTCGGCGGCGATCCACAGCCACCAGGACTCCAGGAGCTTGCGGCACTGTCCGTAGGTGGCCATGAGGGACAGCGCGGTGGTCAGCGCGTCCCAGAACGGGACGGTGGAGTCGGTGACCCTGCCGAGCAGCAGCGTCAGTGCGAGCATCCCCACCGCCCCCGCCGCGGCGAGCCCGGCCCATTCGGCGCGCGTGGTGCGGCGCACCGGCAGGGCCCCTGCGGTTCCTGGTCCACCCCCGTGGGTCCAGGACCACCAGCCGTACGCGGCGAGGGCGATGAAGACGATCTGCAGGCCGGCGTCGGCGTAGAGGCCGGTCCGGGCGAACAGCACGATGAAGAAGACGTTGTTGGCGATGCCGATCGGCCAGTTGGCGATGTGCTGCCGGGCCACCAGCCAGACGCACAACGCACCCGTGGCCGACCCGAGGATCTCGGTCCAGCTCGTGTTCCAGCCCATGACGGCCCCGCTCTCTTTATAGTCATGATGACTATAAACAACGGGGGCCGCCAACGGAAGAACCCGCGGCGCCCGAAGGCACCGCGGGTTCTCTCTCGGCGACCCTCCTGCGAGGATCCGCGGAACGGGACGGACTACAGACCGACCTCGCGCATCAGCATGCCGACCTCGGTGTTGGTCAGGCGGCGCAGCCAGCCCGACTTCTGGTCGCCCAGCTCGATCGGCCCGAAGGACGTGCGCACGAGCTTGTCGACCGGGAACCCGGCCTCCGCCAGCATGCGGCGGACGATGTGCTTGCGGCCCTCGTGCAGCGTCACCTCGACGAGGTAGTTCTTGCCGACCTGGTCGAGGACGCGGAAGTTGTCGGCGCGGGCGTAGCCGTCCTCCAGCTCGATGCCGTCCTTGAGGCGCTTGCCGATGTCCCGGGGCAGGGAGCCCGTGATGGACGCGACGTACGTCTTCTGCACGCCGTACTTGGGGTGCGTGAGGCGGTGGGCGAGCTCACCGTGGTTGGTGAGCAGGATGATGCCCTCGGTCTCGGTGTCGAGCCGGCCGACGTGGAACAGCCGCGTCTCGCGGTTGGTGACGTAGTCGCCGAGGCACTGGCGGCCGTCCGGGTCCTCCATGGTGGAGACGACGCCGGCGGGCTTGTTCAGCGCGAAGAACAGGTACGACTGGGTGGCGACGGTCAGGCCGTCCACCTTGATCTCGTCCTTCGGCTGGACGCGCTTGCCCTGCTCCAGCACGATCTCGCCGTTGACCTCGACGCGGGCCTGCTCGATCAGCTCCTCGCAGGCGCGGCGCGAGCCCATGCCGGCGCGGGCGAGCACCTTCTGCAGGCGCTCCCCCTCCTCCTCGGCGCCCGGGAAGGTCTTCGGGGTCTTGATCACGGGCTTGTCGGCGTACCGGTCGCGCACGCGCTCCTCGATCCGCGCGTCCAGCTCGCGGGGGCGCGACTGGCCGCTGCGGCTGCCGGGACCGCGGCGCGGGCCGCCGGCCCCGCCGATGCCGGGCGTCTTGGAGGTCTTCGGTCCGCCCTTGGCGCCACCGCGCGCGGAAGCGCCACGGGCACCGCCCGAACCGCCCCGGCCGCCGTCGGAGGCGCCGCGGGCACCGCCGCCGCCCGCCTTGGGGCCGCTGCGGCCCGACCGCTCGCCCTCGGGGCCGACGTCGTAGCGCCGCTCCTCGGGGCGGGGGTTGCGCGGACGCTGGGGCGCCTGATCGCGGTCACGGTCGCGGTCGCGGAAGCCGCCCGATCCCGCTCCCGAGCCGCCGCCGCGGTAGCCACCGCCGCCGCTGCCGCCGGAGCCGCCGCCGCGGTAGCCCCCGCCGGAGCCGGAGCCGCCGCCGCGGGAGTTCCCGCGGCCGCCACCACCGCCGCCGCTGTTCCTGTTGCCGCCGCCGTTGCCGTTACCGCTGCTTCGCATCAAAGTTCCGTCGTCTTGTCGTCTTCATCGGTATCCGGTGCATCCGGATCGAACGACGGAACACCCTCTTGCGTCTCGGCTTCGATCGCGTCCGCCTCGGGGAGGAAGGGCGCGAGCTCCGGGAGCTCGTCCAGGCCGCGCAGGCCCATCCGCTCCAGAAAGTAGTTCGTCGTCCTGTACAGGATCGCACCTGTTTCGGGTTCCGTGCCCGCCTCGGCCACCAGACCGCGCTGGAGGAGGGTCCGCATGACCCCGTCGCAGTTGACTCCGCGCACCGCCGAGACCCGCGAGCGGCTCACCGGCTGGCGGTACGCGACGATCGCCAGCGTCTCCAGGGCCGCCTGGGTGATACGGGCCTGCTGGCCGTCCAGCACGAAGGCCTCGACCGCCGGGGCGTACTCGGCGCGGCTGTAGAACCGCCAGCCGCCGGCGACGGGGCGCAGCTCGAATCCACGCCGCTGCACGGTGTACTCGTCGGCGAGCTCGCGCAGGGCGTCCGCCACCTCCCGCGGGCTGCGCTCCAGCACCTTCGCCAGGTGCTCCTCGGTCGCGGGCTCGTCCACGACCATGAGGACGGCCTCCAGGGCGCCCTTGAGCGCGAGCCCGGCCGTCCCGGCCCGATCGGCCACCTCGGTCATTCCTTCGCCTCCACGATCTGGTCGAACTCGTCGGTCACCGTCGGCATGCCGTCGCCGTCCCCGCCGCTCCAGCGCACCGTGAGCGACCCGAGGGCCAGCTCCTGGTCGAGGACCACCGCCTTCTCGCGGTAGAGCTCCAGGAGGGCCAGGAAGCGCGCGACGACGGTGAGGGTGTCGGGTGCGTCCTCGGTGAGCTCCTGGAAGGTCGCCTCGCCCCGGGCCTTGAGCAGGGCGACCAGCAGCCCCGCCTGCTCGCGCACGCTGACGAGCGGGGCGTGGATGTGGTCGACGTACACCTGCGGCTCGGCGCGGGGGCGCATGGCCTGGACGGCGAGCCGGGCGAACCCCTCGGTGCCGATGCTGATGACGACCTCGGGCAGCAGCTCGGCGTGATGGGGCTCCAGCCCCACGGTACGGGGGTACCGCCGGCCCTCGTCCCGGGCCCAGTCCTGGAAGAGCGCGGCGACCTGCTTGTACGCGCGGTACTGGAGCAGCCGTGCGAAGAGCAGGTCGCGGGCTTCGAGGAGGGCGAGGTCGGCCTCGTCCTCGACCTCGGCGGCGGGCAGGAGGCGGGCGGCCTTGAGGTCGAGGAGGGTCGCGGCGACGACGAGGAACTCGCTGGTCTGGTCGAGGTCCCAGTCGGGGCCCATGGCGCGGATGTACGCCATGAACTCGTCGGTGACCTGGGAGAGGGCGACCTCGGTGACGTCGAGCCGGTGCCGGGAGATCAGCTGGAGCAGCAGGTCGAAGGGCCCCTCGAAGTTCGACAGCCTCAGGGTGAACCGCCCGCCGCCCGGCCGGCCGGCCTGAGGCTCGGCGGCCCGGGCCACCGGCGGCGCGGACCCCGGACCAGCACCCTCACGGCCGCCCCGCCCGGGCCCCTTGTCCTCAGTGCCGGCCGCCCGCGGGGCCGCGGGGACGGCGGAGTCACCCGGGGGGTCCACCGCCGGTACCGTCGGGACGAAGGCGCCTGCCCCCGGAGCCCCGCGCTCCGGGCCGCAGGCCCCGGCGGCCGGATCCGTTGCCTCACGGCCGCCCGGCCCGGGGCCCCGGCCCTCCGCGCCGTCCTCCTGCGGGGCCGCCGGTGCAGCGGAGCCCGGGCCGCGCCCGAGGTGGCGGCGGGTCGGGCGGCCGGATTCGGCGGGAGAGGGCATCGGGATCCAGGTTCGTGGTGGTACGGAGGCGACCGTGTCAGCAGCCTAACCACCGCCCCGCCCGCTCCCGCCGACCCCGCCCCACCGACACAGCCCCGACCGAGTGGCCAATCCCCCACCCGGCTCGCGGCCGGCCGGCCGGTACCCGCCCACTGGACGCCCGCCTGGTCACCGCAGCCGCGCGCCCCTCCACCTTCAAGACGGACGACCGGGCCGGCGGACCGCCTGGGATCGTGGACTCCGCAGGCGGCCGCTGAGGCCCTCAATGGCGGCGGGGCGCCGGGCCCGCGACCTGCCCGTGGGGGCAGCCGGGCCGCGCCGCAAGACGGACGGCCGGAGCGGCCGAGGGTGACGCGGCGCCGGACGGCCCGTGCTCGTGCGGTCTCCGCAGGCGGCCGCTCAGGCCACCCGTGGCGCCGAGGGCGCCGGGCCCGCGCCGGTCGGCGGGGACGGCCGACGGCCGCGCGGCGGCGGGGCGCCCGGGATC
This sequence comes from Streptomyces sp. NPDC051578, assembly GCF_044454045.1. NCBI lineage: Bacteria > Bacillati > Actinomycetota > Actinomycetes > Kitasatosporales > Streptomycetaceae > Streptomyces > Streptomyces sp. NPDC051578. The sequence goes on along the minus strand of NZ_JBITDH010000006.1, from coordinate 30,625 downwards.
GTGCGGGTTGAGCAGGCAGCCGCTGGTGCCGGGCGTGGGCAGTGGGCGGGACGGGCCAAGGACGGGCGCTGCCTCCTGGGCCGGGCCGCACCGCCGGGCGGGCAGGGTCTCAGAGCCCGGGTTCCGGGCGGGTCGGGTGGCTCCCGGCGGCCCCGCGGGGCCGGGAACGGGCCCGGGCAAAGGCCCGCAGGGGGGTCAGCGGCCGCGGAGGCGGCGGACCAGGATGCTGGCGTCGCCGCGGGATTCAAGGTCGGCCAGGACCACCGCCACCGCCTCGCGGACGATGCGGCCGCGGTCGACCGCGAGCCCGTGCTCCCCGCGCAGCACCAGCCGCGCGTGCTCCAGGTCCATCAGCTCCTCCGCGGAGACGTAGACCGTGATCTTCTCGTCGTGCCGCTCACGCCCGCTGGGGCGTCGGTTCGCGCCCCGGCCCTGCCCCTTGCCGGACCGGGGCGAGGACGCCCCGGCGGCGCTGGCAGAACCTTCCTGCGGCCGCCGCTGCCCGCCCACCGGCGGCTCCGGCGAGGACGAGGGCACGGCCGGAGCGGAGGGGGGAGCCGGCTCCTCCGCGCCCCGCCTCGGCGAGGACGACTGCAGCGCCATCCCCCCGGTCGTACGGAACAGTTCGTCGGCTCCGGGCAGACTCACTCGGCGGGACACCGGGCGAGCACCTCCCTGGCCAGCTGGCGATAGGCGGCGGCACCGACGGAGTTGGAGGCGTACGTGGTGATCGGCTCACCGGCGACCGTGGTCTCCGGGAAGCGCACCGTACGGCCGATGACCGTGTGGTACACGTGGTCGTCGAACGCCTCGACGACGCGCGCCAGCACTTCACGGCTGTGCACCGTACGGGAGTCGTACATCGTCGCGAGGATGCCGTCGAGTTCCAGCTCGGGGTTGAGCCGCTCCTGCACCTTCTCGATCGTCTCGGTCAGCAGCGCCACCCCGCGCAGCGCGAAGAACTCGCACTCCAGGGGGACGATGACCTTGTGAGCCGCCGTCAGGGCGTTCACCGTCAGCAGGCCGAGCGAGGGCTGACAGTCGATCACGATGTAGTCGTAGTCCTGCATCAGGGGCTTGAGCGCCCGCTGGAGCGTGGACTCGCGCGCGACCTCGCTGACCAACTGCACTTCGGCGGCGGACAGGTCGATGTTGCTCGGCAGCAGGTCCATGTTGGGAACGGCCGTCTTGAGCAGCACCTCGTCGGCCGACATGCCCCGCTCCATGAGCAGGTTGTAGACCGTCAGGTCGAGTTCCATCGGGTTGACGCCGAGGCCCACGGACAGCGCGCCCTGCGGGTCGAAGTCCACGAGCAGCACGCGCCGCCCGTACTCGGCGAGCGCGGCACCCAGGTTGATGGTCGACGTGGTCTTGCCGACGCCGCCCTTCTGGTTGCACATCGCGATGATCGTCGCGGGACCGTGGTCGGTCAGCGGGCCCGGGATCGGGAAGTACGGCAGCGGCCGTCCGGTCGGGCCGATCCGCTCGCGGCGCTGGCGGGCAGCGTCGGGGGCGAGAGTGGCCGCGTACTCGGGGTCGGGCTCGTACTCCGCGTCGGGGTCGTAGAAGTGCCCTTCGGGCACCTGGTCGTAGTCGGCGAATCCCACGGGCTGTTCGCCGCTCGGGTCGCCGGCCCTGGAGTTCACGTCTAGGCCGTCCATGCTCTTTTGGGGCGTCGTCATGTGCTGGTGGTTTGCGAAGGTGCGGACTGCGACGGAGCCGACAGCCTCGGCCCCGGCGGGACCTCGGCCCCGCTCTGGCGTTCCTGCTCGACCACCCCCAGGAGCAAATGTCGACTCATTCACAAGTCGTCTTACCTCCTCGGACGTGACCAGGACACTTATCGATAGGTCAGCGTGGCACCATGCCGACGGTTGGCGACTCTATGGCGTGTCACCACTCAGCGGCAACACAATCCACCGGACCCGCCGCGTTGTGTCGGCAAGCGAACACCACTCTGTCAAGGGCGTACGAGCTGTCACTACGAAGTTTCGCGGGTGTGCGAAAGGGTTAAAGGGTTACGTTCGAGGCGAGTTGAGCGGGGTCCCCGCGCGCCGCGCAAACGCGTCCGGCCGGACCTTGCGGGCAAGGTCCGGCCGGAGACGTGAGATTGACGTCAGTCGTTGACGGTTCAGCCCAGCAGCGTGTTCAGCGGCAGGACCTCGAGGCCGTGGGCCTCGGCGACCGGGCCGTAAACGACCTTGCCGTCATGGGTGTTGAGGCCCAGCGCGAGCGCCGGGTCACGGCGCAGCGCCTCGACCCAGCCGAGGTTCGCGAGCTGCACGATGTACGGCAGGGTCGCGTTCGTGAGGGCGTAGGTGGAGGTGTTCGGCACGGCGCCCGGCATGTTGGCGACGCAGTAGAAGACCGAGTTGTGGACCTGGAAGGTCGGCTCGGCGTGGGTGGTCGGACGGGAGTCCTCGAAGCAGCCGCCCTGGTCGATCGCAATGTCGACAAGGACACTTCCGGGCTTCATCTTGGCGACGAGCTCGTTGGTGACCAGCTTGGGGGCCTTCGCACCCGGGATGAGGACCGCGCCGATGACCAGGTCGGCCTCGATGACGGCCTTCTCCAGCTCGTAGGCGTTGGAGACGATCGTCTTGATCTTCGTGCCGAAGATCTTGTCGGCCTCGCGGAGCTTGTTGATGTCCTTGTCGAGCAGGGTCACGTGGAAGCCCATGCCGATGGCGATCTGCGCGGCGTTCCAGCCGGACACGCCACCGCCGATGACCACGCACTCGCCGGCGTGGGTGCCGGGGACACCGCCGGGGAGCACGCCGCGGCCGCCGGCCGAGCGCATCAGGTGGTAGGCGCCGACCTGGGGAGCCAGGCGGCCCGCGACCTCGGACATCGGGGCGAGCAGCGGGAGCGCGCGGCCCGCGAGCTCGACCGTCTCGTACGCGATGGCGGTGGTGCCGGACTCCAGCAGGGCGTCCGTGCACTCGCGGGAGGCCGCGAGGTGCAGGTAGGTGAAGAGGGTCTGGTCCTTGCGGAGACGGTGGTACTCCTCCGCGATCGGCTCCTTGACCTTCAGCAGCAGGTCGGCGGTCTGCCAGACCTCGTCGGCGGTACCGAGGATCTCGCCGCCCGCGGCGACGTACTCGGCGTCCGTGATCGAGGAGCCGACACCGGCGTTCTGCTCGATGAAGACCTGGTGGCCGTTACGGACCAGCTCATGCACGCCGGCGGGCGTGATGGCGACCCGGAACTCGTTGTTCTTGACCTCGCGGGGGATGCCGACCTTCATCGTCGATCACGGTCCTTGGCTCAGGGGATATTACGGGGCACTTCCATACATACCCGCCCACAAGAACGCGCAACGGGATGCACCACGAGATGACGTGGTGAAGCCAGTCTAATGAAGGATGAGGCGCTGTCTAGCCTTGCAAACAAATAATCTCAGTCGGAATCACTGCGGATTTCGCAGGCTGCGGGGTCGTCTCCCAGCAATCTGTCCGCCGCCGACCTGTGCAGTCGGGCCGCCGCCGGGTCTCCCAGCCGGTCGAGCGTGTCGGCCAGTCGCACCTGGAGGGCGGCCTGGAGCCGCAGGTCCCCGGCCTTGCGCGCCAGCTCGACGGCCTGGCGGCAGGTGTGCAGGGATTCCGTGGGCCTTCCGGCGTACTCCTGAATGCGCGCCATCTCGCTCAACGCCTTTGCCTGACCCGGGACATCGGCCAGTTTCCGGTACCCCGCGGCGGCCGCGCGCCAGCTGCGCAGGGCGTCCCCGTACCGGCCCGCGTACGTGTGCACGTTGCCCAGCCGTCCGTACAGCCGCGCCTCGTCCGCCCGCTCCCCCCGCGCGAGGGCCTGGGACAGGGCCCGGCCGAACCAGTCGCAGGCCCGGTGCCAGTCGGCCAGCTCCTGGTACGCACCGCCTACGGATTCCATCGCACGGCCCGTCGCGTACGGGTCGTTCGCCGCCTTTCCGGCGTCCAAGGCGGCCCGGTAGCGCTCCAGTGCCTCGTGCGTACGGCCCGTCTCGGCGTCCAGGTCGGCCAGGTTCAGCAGCGCCGCGGCCCGCTCCCGGTGCAGGCCGCGGCGCTCGGCGACGTCCAGGACCAGCCGGTGCAGCCCGTACAGCTCGGGCGCGGCGGCGGTGGTGCCGCGGTGCTCGGCCAGGGCCCGTACGAGGGCGGCGACCAGCCGCCGGGCGAGGGTGTCCAGCTCCCCGTCGGCCACGGCGAGGGAGGCCGAGGCCGTCAGGGCGGGCAGCCGGGTGTCCAGCCAGGTCGCCGCCGCCCGCCGGTCGGGGAAGCGCAGCGCCCGCGGCAGCCCGTCCAGCCGCTCCCGTACGTGTTCCTCGTCGTCCGCGGCCATGGCCCGGCAGGAGCCCAGCAGGCGTACGGTCCGCTCCAGCATCCGGGCCCGGGCCAGCTGCACCTCGGCCGGCCGCTCCTTGGTCTCCAGCAGCGCCCGCAGCAACGGCGCGAGACAGCCGGGCAACAGGAAGAGCCCGTCCTGCGCGTGCCGTACGAGGCCCAGCCCGGCGAAGTCCTCCAGGACGGACTGGGCGGCGGCGACGGAGCAGCCGGCGAGGGCGGACGCGGTGTGCGAGTCGACGATCCCGGCGGGCGCGAGCGGAAGCAGCCGCAGGGTGCGCTGGGCGGGCTGCGGCAGGGACTCGTACACGAGCCTGAAGGCGCGCCCGAGCGGTCCGTCGGCGCCGGGCGGCATGTCGTGGAGCTGCTTGGCCAGGTCGGCGACGGAGGCCTGGGGGTGGGCGGCGAGCCAGCCCCCGGCCAGGCAGAGCGCGGCAGGCTGCCCCCCGCACTCCTGGGCGAGGGCTTCGGCGGCGAGCGGGTCGACCGTGATCCGGGTGTCCCGGATGCCACCGGCGAGCATCTTGACCGCGGAAGGGGTGTCGAGCCCTCCGAGGGTGCACGGGCGCACATCCGGAATCCCGGTGAGGGGCCCCTCGGCGGTGACGACGACCAGGCATTCGGGGGTGTCCGGCAGCAGCGCGTCGACCTGGTGCGGATCGGCGGCGTCGTCCACGAGCAGGACGGCCCGCTTCCCCTTGAGGGCGGCGCGCAGGGCCGAACTGAGGTCGTCCTCCCCGGCCCCGGGCGGGGTGGGCCGCCCCAGCCCTTCCAGCAATGTCCGCACCGCCCGCTCGGTGGCGACGGCCCCGCCGCCGGGCAGGGTGAGCCGTACGCGCAGCAGCGCGTCGGGGTAGTCGCCGCGTACTTCCCGTACGAGTTCCTCGGCCAGCGCTGTGCGCCCCGAGCCCGGACGTCCGGCGATCAGGAGCACCCGCGCGCGGGGGGCCTTGGCCTTGCGGCCCGAGAGGGTGTCGAGTCCGGTCCGCGCGATGTCCTCGCGCAGCTCCTTGAGCTCACGCCGCCGCCCGACGAAATCCGTCACGGATCCGCTCCTCTCCCTGCCTTAGGGTTGCCGAGCGTAGTTCACGCAGAGCGACGGTCCGTGTGGAGCGCGGCTGGTGGATCGCCCGATCGGATCAGCCGATCGTCACATCACCAGCCCATCCGGCCCAGCGGCCGCTCCCCGCCGGCCCCTACGCCTCGAACGGGCGGGCCGGCCACGGCGCGAGGGCCGGGCGCAGGGAGTCCGTGCCGCCTTCGCCGGCGAGGGCCGCGGACAGTGCGAGGACCCCGGTGACCAGGCCGGGGTTGCCGAGTTCACCCGCGAGCACCCCGCGCACCAGCTCCTGGAGCGGTACCCGGGCCACCAGCATGTCGGCCTCCTCCTCGGACACCGCGAAGCGCTCCCCGGGCGCCGGTGCGAGGTCCCGGGCGAGGAAGATCCGGATCGCTTCGTCCGAGCCGCCGGGGGTGGAGAAGAAGTCGACCAGCACCCGCCAGTCGCTGGCCACGACGTGCGCCTCCTCGAACAGCTCCCGCTGGGCGGCGTGCAGCGGGTTCTCGCCGGGCACGTCCAGCAGGCCGGCGGGCAGCTCCCACAGCTTGTGCCGCACGGGGTGCCGGTACTGGTTGACGACCAGGACGCGCTGCTCCTCGTCGAGCGCGAGCACGCACACGGAGCCGGGGTGCACCTGGTAGTCGCGGCGCACCACGGCCCGGTCGGGCATGCGCACCTGATCCGAGCGGACCGCCGTCTTCGCGCCCTGGAAGGGGGTGCGGGAGGCGACGACCTCCCAGCTCTCCGGGGTGTCCGCGATGTCTGCGGCGATGTCCGTCGCGATGTCGGTGGCCTCGTCCTTGCCCATGCCCATACCTTCCCGAGAAACGTAGGCAGCCGGGGCACGATCCGTGCCCCGGCTGCCTACGTTATGCGCTTACGCGATCACTTCGCCGACTGCTGGCGCTCCACGGCGGCCTTGACCAGGCCCGCGAAGAGCGGGTGCGGCCGGGTCGGGCGGGAGCGGAGCTCCGGGTGGGCCTGGGTGGCCACCAGGTAGGGGTGGACCTCGCGCGGGTACTCGACGTACTCGACGAGCTTGTTGTCCGGGGAGGTGCCCGAGAAGACCAGGCCGGCCTTCTTCTCCAGCTCGCCGCGGTAGGCGTTGTTCACCTCGTAGCGGTGGCGGTGGCGCTCGTCCACGTACGCCTGGTCGCCGTAGACCTCGCGGACGATCGAACCCTCGGCGAGCTTGGCCGGGTACATGCCCAGGCGCATGGTGCCGCCCAGGTCGCCCGCGCCCTCGACGAAGGCCAGCTGCTCCTCCATGGTCGAGATGACCGGGTGCGGGGTGGAGGCGTCGAACTCGGTGGAGTTCGCGTCCTCGATGCCCGCCAGGTTGCGCGCGGCCTCGATGACCACGCACTGCAGACCCAGGCACAGGCCCAGCAGCGGGACCTTGTTCTCGCGGGCGTAGGTGATCGCGCCGACCTTGCCGTTGACGCCGCGGTCACCGAAACCGCCGGGCACGCAGATCGCGTCGACGTCGCCCAGCTGCGCGGCGGCGTCCTCCGGCGTCTTGCAGTCGTCGGAGGTGACCCACTTGATCTGGACGCGGGCCCTGTTGGCGAAGCCGCCGGCGCGCAGCGCCTCCGTCACCGAGAGGTAGGCGTCGGGCAGGTCGATGTACTTGCCGACGAGCGCGACCTTGACCTCGTGGTCGGGGTTGTGGACCCGGTCCAGCAGGTCTTCCCACACCGTCCAGTCGACGTCGCGGAAGGGCAGGTCGAGCTTGCGGACGACGTAGGCGTCCAGGCCCTCGGTGTGCAGCACCTTGGGGATGTCGTAGATCGACTTGGCGTCGATCGCGGCGACGACCGCGGCCTCGTCGACGTCGCACATCAGCGAGATCTTGCGCTTGATCGAGGTCGGCACCTCGCGGTCGGCGCGCAGCACGATCGCGTCGGGCTGGATGCCGATGTTGCGCAGCGCCGCGACCGAGTGCTGGGTCGGCTTGGTCTTGAGCTCACCGGACGGGCCGATGTAGGGGAGCAGCGAGATGTGGACGACGAAGACGTTGTCGCGGCCGACCTCGTGGCGGACCTGGCGGACGGTCTCCAGGAACGGCAGCGACTCGATGTCGCCGACGGTGCCGCCGACCTCGGTGATGACGACGTCGACGTCATCGGTCGCCATCCGCCGGATGCGGTGCTTGATCTCGTTGGTGATGTGCGGGATGACCTGCACGGTGTCACCGAGGTACTCGCCGCGCCGCTCCTTGGCGATGACCTGCGAGTAGACCTGGCCGGTGGTGACGTTGGCCGAGCCGTCGAGGTCGACGTCGAGGAAACGCTCGTAGTGACCGATGTCCAGGTCGGTCTCGGCGCCGTCGTTGGTGACGAACACCTCGCCGTGCTGGAAGGGGTTCATCGTGCCCGGGTCGACGTTCAGGTACGGGTCGAGCTTCTGCATCGTGACCCGCAGACCGCGCGCCTTGAGCAGCGCACCCAGGCTGGAGGCCGTCAGGCCCTTGCCGAGGGACGAAGCGACACCCCCGGTGACGAAGATGTGCTTGGTCGTCATGGCTGTGCTGTTTCGAAAAGCAGCGGGCGGCATCGCCAAGAGGGGGCTCCCGTGGTCGCGAAGTGAGGTGCGTCCGGCGCGGCCACCGTCGAACCGGAGGCTCTCAGGGGGCGCCGAAGCTGCGGTTTCGGGGCTCCTGATTCGCACAGGCGGGCCACCGGTCCACGGGGTACCAGCCTATCAGCGCCCGGACCCGTCCGCCTCCGGCCACGCTCCCCAACCTCGCGGGGACCAGGTTGGCGGCCGTCCGCGCGGGGTATCCGTCCTGGTCACCCGTTCGGACGAGTCGCATTGTCCCGGGGCTTAAGGAGATCACTAGTGTGCCGTCATATCCTGCTCGAATATCGCTGCACGACCGCGCCGAGCAGACCGGCCTACGGTGTAACCACGCCACGTCCGGCAATCTAGGCTCGACGCGGGGATCCCTACACACAAGAGACCGCGCATCCGCGCATTGCAAGCGCCCTCAGGGGCGGACGTGGCTGTTCGACTGGAGATGCAACGTGTCCGGGCGCATCGAGGATTACGCACTGATCGGCGACATGCAGACCGCGGCTCTGGTCTGCCGGGACGGATCCGTGGATTGGGCATGCCTTCCACGCTTCGACTCCCATGCTGTCTTCGCGAGCATTCTCGGCACCGAGGAACACGGGTTCTGGCGGGTCGGCCCCGCGGTCCCGTCCGGCACCCCGGCCCCCCGGGCCGACCGCCGGCGCTATCGCGGTGACTCCCTGGTGCTGGAATCGGAGTGGGACACACCGCGGGGGACGGTGCGCGTCATCGACTTCATGCCTCCTCGTGAGGACCACGCCCCGCAGCTGATCCGCATCGTCGAGGGGGTCAGCGGCCGCGTCCCCATGCGCTCCGCCCTGCGCATGCGCTTCTCCTACGGGCGGATCGTGCCCTGGGTCCACAAGGTGGACGGGCGCACCGTCGCCGTCGCCGGTCCGGACTCGGTCTGGCTGGACACCGACGCGCAGACCTACGGCAAGGACCTGACGACGTACTCCGACTTCACCGTCCGGCCCGGCGACCGGGTGACCTTCGCCATCAGCTGGCAGCCCTCCCACAAGGGCGCCCCGGACAACCCGGACGCCGAGGCGGCGCTGGAGGCCACCACCGACTTCTGGCGGAACTGGGTCGAGCACTGCACGTACCACGGCCCCTACCGGGAGGCGGTGGTCCGCTCCCTGATCACCCTCAAGGCGCTGACGTACGGCCCCACGGGCGGGATCGTCGCCGCGCCGACCACCTCCCTGCCGGAGGAGATCGGCGGCGTACGGAACTGGGACTACCGCTACACCTGGCTGCGCGACGCGGCGATCACCCTGTCCTCGCTGCTGCGCACCGGCTACCGCGACGAGGCCTCCGCCTGGCGGGACTGGCTGCTGCGGGCGGTCGCCGGCGACCCGGAGAACCTCCAGATCATGTACGGGATCGCGGGCGAGCGGGAGCTGGGCGAGACGGAGCTGGACTGGCTGCCGGGCTACGAGAACTCGCGCCCGGTCCGCGTCGGCAACGGCGCCGCCCACCAGCTCCAGCTCGACGTGTACGGCGAGGTCACCGAGGCCCTGCACCTGGGCCACATGACGGGACTGGCCCGCAACGACTACGCGTCGGTGCTCCAGCTCAAGCTGATCCGCTACCTGGAGACGCACTGGAACGAGCCGGACGAGGGCATCTGGGAGGTGCGCGGGCCGCGCCGCCACTTCGTGCACTCGAAGGTGATGGCGTGGGTCGCCGTGGACCGCACGGTCAAGCTGATCGAGAGCGGGGACGTGGACGGCCCCCTGGAGCGCTGGCGCGAGCTGCGCGACGAGATCCACGCCGACGTCTGCGAGAAGGGCTACGACAAGGAACGCAACACCTTCACCCAGTCCTACGGGTCGAAGGAACTGGACGCCTCCCTGCTGCTGATCCCGCAGATGGGTTTCCTGCCGCCGGACGACAAGCGGGTCATCGGCACCATCGAGGCGATCCAGCGCGAGCTGTCCACCCCCGACGGGTTCATCCTGCGGTACCCGACGGCCGGTGAGGACGCCGGCGTCGACGGCCTCGAGGGCGACGAGGGGGCCTTCCTGGCCTGCTCGTTCTGGATGGCCGACGACCTCGCGATGATCGGCCGCGTCGACGAGGCCCGCCGGCTCTTCGAGAAGCTGCTGTCGCTGCGCAACGACCTGGGCCTGCTGGCCGAGGAGTGGGACCCCAAGCTCCAGCGGCAGGTGGGCAACTTCCCCCAGGCGTTCAGCCACGTCCCGCTGATCGACACCGCGCTGCGGCTGACGGCCAGTGGGGCCTACGGAGGCTGACGCCGCTCCCGGCGCGCTCCGCCGCGCCGGGAGGGTGGCTCCCGCCTAGGCTGGAAGGGTTCTTCGCCCTCCAGGGAAGGAGGGGTGGGTCATGGCACCCTTCTCCAAGGCGGCCACGGCGCTCGCGGCGCTCCGTGAGGATCTGGCCGGGGAGGTCTTCGCTCCCGGTGACCCCGGCTACGACGGGGCCCGGACCGTCTTCAACGCGATGATCGACCGAAGGCCGGCCGTCATCGCCCAGTGCGAGAGCGTCGGCGACGTCGTCACCGCCGTGCGTTTCGCGCGGGACCTGGACCTGCACGTCGCGGTGCGCGGTGGCGGTCACAGCGTCGCCGGGATGGCCGTCAACGACGGCGGTGTCGTCATCGACCTGCGCCGGATGCACGAGGTGACCGTCCACCCGGCGGCCAAGGCCGTACGGGTCGAGGGCGGAGCCACGATGAGCCACCTTGACCGGGCCTGCCAGCCGTACGATCTGGCCACCACCGGCGGCCGGGCCTCCACGACGGGTGTGGGCGGCTTCGTCCTCGGCGGCGGAAGCGGCTGGCTGGACCGGAAGTTCGGGCTGGCCGTGGACAACCTGCTGGGCGCGGAACTGGTCACCGCGGACGGCAGCGTGGTGGAGGCCACCGCCGACGAGAACCCGGAACTGTTCTGGGCGCTGCACGGCGGCGGCGGGAACTTCGGCGTCGCGACCTCGCTGACCCTGCGCCTGCACGACCTGCCGGCCATGTCCATCGCGTTGCTGCTCTACCTCCCCGAGCACGGGCCCGACGTGATCCGTGCCTTCCGGGAGGTCGTGGAGGCCGGGCCGCCCGAGCTGAGCGGCGCCGCGCTCTACCTGACCGGGCCGCCCGAGGAGTTCGTACCGCCGCACCTGGTGGGGAAGCTGATGGCGGGCGCGCTGGTGACCTACACCGGCCCCGAGGAGGAGGTCCGCAAGCTCGCCGGGCCGCTCCTGGCGATCCCCCACGAGGTGGAGATGGTGACGGGCATCCCCTACGCCGATCTCCAGTGCATGCTCGACGATCCGCCCGACATGCGGAACTACTGGTCCGCCGAGTACCTGACCGGGCTGCCGGACGAGTTCGTGAACGCCTTCTGCGCCCGGGGCGAGACCATGCCGGTCCCCACGGGCACCCAGCACCTGCTCATGCCGCAGGGCGGCGCGATCGCGGCCGGCCCCCGGAAGTGGCCGGTGCCGTACCGCGACGCGCCCTGGGCCGTGCACCCCTTCGGCATCTGGGAGGACCCGGCCGACGACGAGCGCTGCCGGCAGTGGGTCAAGGACGTCCGCGCCGACGCCCGGCCGTGGAGCACCGGCGCGGTGTACCTGAACTTCACCGGGGACGAGGGGGCCGAGCGGGTGGCCGCCGGGCTCGGCGCCGAGAACCTGGCGCGGCTGGGCAGTGTGAAGCGTCAGTACGACCCGGACAACGTCTTCCGCTTCAACCACAACGTCAAGCCGCTGTAGGGGTCACGTCAGTGCGGCGATCACCTCCCGCGCCGCCCGCTCGCCCTCGGTCGCGCCGCCTTCCATGAACCCCTGGAAGTCGTAGCTGCAGTGCTCGCCGCCGATGTGGATCCGGCCCTGGGCGGTTCCCTCGTACTTGGCGTACCGGTGCAGGTAGCCGGTGGGCCAGTACGAGTACGCGCCCAGCGAGTACGGGTTCTTGTGCCAGGCCGAGAGCTGGGCCCGCCCGTTCCACGCGGCCTTGGTGCCGGGGAAGAAGGCGTCTACGCCGGTCAGGACCCGGCCCGCGAGGTCGCCCACGTAGGGGTCGGCCTCGGTGGCGAAGGGCGAGCCGGGGGTGAGCGCCCCGGCGAGGCTCCCGCCGCCGTACTGGAGCAGGATGCCGCCCGTGCCCGGCTGGACCTTGGTGGTGTCCCAGACCTGCTGGACGGGCGAGTCGGTGAAGCAGTCGCCGGCCGATACCCCCGGCCAGGGGCCGGTGCCGCGCCAGGGCCGGGCGGTGAACTGCATGTTGAGCTTGGTGCAGTACCCCATGCGGGCGTCGCGCAGCAGGTTCTTCATCAGCGGGTCGAAGCCGGCGCCCGACAGGTCGATCCGCTGGAGGATCGGCAGGGGCAGGCACAGGACGGTGTGGTCGGCGACGACGGTGCGCACCGATCCCGAGTCGTTGAAGGTCAGGGTCTGGGTGCCGTCGGCCGAGACGCGCACGGCGGTCAGTTCGCGGCCCATCACCAGTGAACCGGCCGGCAGGGCCTGGGCGATGGCGTTGGGGAGCCGGTCGTTGCCGCCGACGATGTGGTAGCGCTCGTTGGACAGGCCCCAGACGTTGAAGTTGCCGGGGTTGGGCTGGTAGCCCATCAGCAGGACCAGGGCGAGGGCGGACTGCTGGTCGGTGTCCGCCCCGTACTCGACGGTGTAGGCGACGTCGATGAAGCTGCCGAGCCGCGAGCCGTGGCCGCCGGGGACACGGGTCTCGATCCACTCGTACAGGGTCATGTTGTCGAGGGCGGTGCCGGCGGGGGTGGTGGAGTTCCAGGAGACCTCGCCGGCGTCCTGGAGATCGCGGTGCAGCGCCTGGTAGACGGCCTTGAAGTCCTCGTCCGCCTGGCTGCGGGGGTAGTAGGCGCCTTTGAACCAGAGGATCTCCTCGGCACCGTTCGGCCCGCCGCCGAGGAAGTCCTCGACGGGGAGGCCGAAGCGCCGGCACAGCTCCAGGATCTTCTTGTGGCTGGTGTCGATCAGTTCGCCGCCTATCTCGGAGGTCTGGCCGTACGCCCAGTGCGTGCGCTGGCTGTACATGCGACCGCCGACCCGGGCGGGGTTGGCCTCGTAGAGCGTGCAGCCGACGCCCGCGTCCTTGAGGGTGAGCGCGGCGGTCAGTCCCGATATCCCGGCTCCGACGACGGCGACGCGGGCGGGGGCGACGGGCGGCTTGGGGGCGGGGGCGGACTCGGCGGCGGACGCGCCGGCGGCGGAGGTGAGGACGGTCCCGAGACCGAGGGCGGCGGCCCGGCCGAGCAGTTCGCGGCGGCCGAGGCCGCGGACCTCGTCGACGGGCAGTCCGAGGCGGCGGGCGGCGGCGTGTTCGGCGGCGAGCCGGCGGAGCGCGTGCATCTGGGGGGTACGGGCCATGGCGGGGGCTCCTTGTCGGTGGACGGCTCGTGCGGTCAGCGCAGGGTGGTCGCGGCGGACGGCGCGGGGTCTTCGGCGCGTTCGGAGGCGTCCTCCAGCACGACGCGGCCGATGATCTCGTAGCGCTCGGGGGCCTTGAGCTTGAGCCACAGGCCCAGGCCCAGGCCGCCGAAGAAGACGACGCCGACGATCCACGGGATGAGGGTGAAGAAGAAGGAGTCGGCGGCGAGACCGGCGGCGGTCTCCATGTTGACGACCAGCAGGACGACCACGGCGGCCATCGCGATCCCGCCGATCAGGGGGGCCGTGAACGTCTTGAACCAGTGCCGGTCCTCGGGGTGGTTCTTGCGGAAGTAACCGATCACCGCGAAGGAGCACAAAGTCTGGACGATGAGGATCGCCATCGTGCCGAGGATCGCGAGCAGCGTGTAGAGGTGGATGTACGGGTCCTGGCCGGTGAGCCAGAACAGGGCGACCAGGGCGGTCGCGATGGCGGTCTGCACGACCGAGGAGACGTACGGGGAACCGTGCTCGGCGTGCGTGCGGCCGAGGGCGGGGTGCAGGAAGCCCTCACGGCCGATGGCGTAGAGATAGCGGGCGGCGCACTGGTGGAAGGCCATGCCGCAGGCGAACGAGCCGGTCAGCAGCAGCCACTGGAAGGCGTTCACGGCCCAGCCGCCGATGAAGGTCTCGGTGGGGGCGAAGAACAGGTCGAGCGGATGCGCGGAGGCCGAGAGTTCCACCGACTTGGCCAGGCCGTTGCCGCTGATGGTCATCCAGGAGACGTAGATGTAGAAGAGGCCGACGCCGACGACGGAGATCAAGGTCGCCTTGGGGATCACCCGCTTCGGGTCGCGGGACTCCTCGCCGTACATCGCGGTGGATTCGAAGCCCACCCACGACCAGAAGGCGAAGAAGAGACCGAGCCCGGCGGAGGCGCCGGTGAAGGCGTTCTTCGGGTTGACCGGCTCGACGGGGATGCCGTCGGGGCCGCCGCCCGCGATCAGGACGGCGGTGGCGACGGCGAAGAGCACGGCGATCTCGGCGACCAGCATCACCCCGAGGGCCTTGGCGGTCAGGTTGATGTCGAAGTGGGCGAGGACCGCGGTGACGGCGAGCATCGCGGCGGCGTAGAGGACCCAGGGCAGGTCGACGCCGAGCTGGTCCTGGACGGTGGTCTTGGCGAAGTAGGAGAACACGCCGACGATCGAGGCCTCGAAGACGATGTAGGCGAGCACGGCGAGCATCCCGGAGGCCATGCCGGCGATCCGGCCGAGGCCGTGCGAGATGTACCCGTAGAACGCGCCGGCGGCGGTGATCCGCTTGGCCATGGCGACGTAGCCGACGGCGAAGACGGTGAGCACGGCGGTCGCGAACAGGTAGCCGGCGGGGGCTCCGACGCCGTTGCCGAAGCCGACCGCGATCGGGAGGTTGCCGGTCATCGCGGTGATCGGCGCGGCGGTGGCGACCGCCATGAAGACCACCCCGACCAGGCCTACGGAATTGGCCTTGAGTCGCTGGACCCGGGGTCCTCCGGTCGCCGTGGGCGGGGTGCCGGTGACGTCTGTGCTCATGCCGTCCTCGTTCCTGTCGGGTGAGGCGCCACTCTGTCGGTGCGTGACGCACGCCACAATCGGCAAGCGGTCCGATAATCTCCTTGCGTGTCATACGAGTTGTCGGGCCGGAAGTGGACAGTTCGGGCTTCGCAACCGCCCGGTGATGTGTGGGGAACACGGCGGGCGGTACCGTCCCGCGATATGGACAATCAGGGCGGCATCACTGTTCAGCGGGCGCTGGAACTGCCGGGACTGCGCAGCGGGCTGCCGGAGGTGGTGGCCTGCGCCGACCGCCTGGGCCGCACGGTGCGCTGGGTGCATGCGGGTGAGGTCCCCAACATCGCGTCGCTGCTCAAGGGCGGGGAGCTGCTGCTGACCACCGGGCTGGGTCTGGGCACCCGGCCCGCCGAGCAACGGGCCTTCGTACGGCGCCTCGCCGACCGCGGGATCGCCGCGCTCGTCGTCGAGCTGGGGCCCCGCTTCACCCGGCTGCCCGCGACCATCGTCGAGACCGCCCGCGCGGCCGGCCTGCCGCTCGTCCAGCTGCACCGGGAAGTCCCCTTCGTCACGGTGACGGAGGAAGTCCACACCGAGATCGTCAACGGGCACTACGCGCTGCTCCAGCGCGCCGAGGAAGTCCACCGGCGGTGTACGGAGGCGCTGCTGGGCGGTGGCGGGATCCCGCAGGTGCTGCGCATCGTGGCCGACTTCACGGCGAACCCGGTCTTCCTGGAGACCCCCGACGGGCAGCTGCTGTACGCGGCCGGTCCCGCGGGCGGCGACGCCGCGGCGGACCCGCTCCAGGTGTGGGAGGGCCTGCGGGGCCAGCGTGAGGCAGAGCCGTCCGCCAACACCGTGGTCATCGACGTCCCGGGCGGCGGTCACGGCACGGGGTCGGTCCGCGCCCGGGTCGTCCTGCTGGGCGTCTCGTCACCGCTGCTGCCGGTGCACCGGATGGCGGCGGAGCGGACGGCGGGCGTGCTGGCGGTGGTGCTGATGCAGGCCCGCCAGGAGGACGAGCTGGCAGCGCGCGGCCGGGGCGACTTCCTCACGGACCTGGCCGAGGGGCGCATCTCGGCGGAGGACGCCCCGGCGCAGGCGCGCGTGCTCGGTTTCAAGCCCGGGGCGGGGCCGCTGCTGCCGGTGGTCATGCGGCTGTCCTCGGACCTGGGGCCGGCGGGGAACTGGGCGGTGCTGGCCCGGGCGGTGCTGGAGGAACTGTCGGCGGTCGGCGTACCCGTGCTCCTCGGGGTCCGCCCGGTGGAGGGAAGGGTTCCGCTGCTGGTCTCCCTGCGCTCGGAAGCGGAGCGCACGACGGTGGCGGACCGGGTCGCGGCCGCGCTGCGGGCGGGGGTGGAACGCGCGGGCCTGGACCGGGCGGGGGCGCCGCCGGCGGTGGTGGTCGGCGTCTCCGGCAGCTGGGCGGCGGCCTCGGCGGGCCTTCGGCACGCGGCGGAGACGGCGACGGCGGCCCATGGCCTGCCGGCCCGGCCCTGGTACGACGCGCGCCGCCTGGACATCGACCTGCTGCTGTGGCGGCTGCGGGAACACCCCGACCTGGCGGCGTTCGTGGACCGCGCGATCGGGGCACTGCGCGTACACGACGCCACGTCCCGGCCGCCTCTGCTGCCGACGCTGGAGACGTACCTGGCCCATGCGGGCCGCAAGGCGGAAACGGCCCGCGAGCTCCACCTGAACCGCCAGACGCTGTACAACCGCCTGGCCCGCATCTCGGAGCTCCTGGGCACGGACCTGGACGACCCGGAGACGGTCCTCTCCCTCAGCCTCGCCCTCCGCGCCCGCCGCCACGCCACTCCTTCTTGACGCGCCGCCCTCCTCATTGACGGGCCGCCCTCCTCCTTGACGCGCCGCTCTCCTCCTTGACGCGCCGCTCGCACGGCTCGGCGCCGGGGCGCCTTGCCGGCTTCGCGTCGCTGCGCCGAACTCCGTCCGGCGAAGCCGGGGCGGGGGTGCGGCCGACGGGTACGCCCGCGCCGTCGTCCTGGGGCTCCGCCCCAGACCCCGCGCCTCAATCGCCGGCGAGGCTGAATCCCCCCGCCCCGAGGCCTGCAACTTCCTCCGGCCCCCGCCGGGAATTGAGCCGCAGGACTGGGCAAGCCCCGGAGCACTTCCAGCCCCGCCGGCGATTGAGGCGCAGGACCGGGCAGAACCCGAGGCCCATCCAGCCCCGCCGGCGATTGAGGCGCGGGGGCGGGCGGGGCTCGCAGGGGGGCGTCCGGGCGGCGGCGGGGCGAGCACCGGTGCGGGGGACAGGGCCGGCGGCTGGTCAGGGGCGGCGGCGGGCCGTCAGTTCGTCGTAGACGGACAGGACCTGCGCCACCGTGTCGTCCTCCGACGGCCACGTCGCCGCCTGCGCCCGCCCCGCCGCGGCGAGCGCCACCCGGCGGGCCGGGTCCGCGAGCAGGCCCGTCACCGCGGCCGCCAGGGCCCCCGCGTCCCCGTACGGCACCAGCACCGCCGCGTCCCCGACCAGTTCCGGCACGCCCCCCACCCGCGTGGCCACCAGCGCCACCCCGGCCCGCAGGGCCTCCTGCGCCAGCAGTGACCGGCCCTCCCAGCGGCTCGGCAGCACCGCCACGTCCGCCGCCGCCAGCAGCCGGTCCGCGTCCCGGCGCCGCCCCAGCAGCCGTACCGGCAGGCCCTCCGCCTCGATGCGCCGGGTCAGCTCCGCCCGTAACGGCCCCTCCCCCGCGATCACCAGCAGCGGCACGGGGTCCAGCGCCCGCCACTCCCGCGCCGCCTCCAGCAGCAGCCCGTACCCCCGCCGCGCCACCAGACTGCCGACCGCGACCAGCAACGGCCTTTCCACCGCGCCCAGTTCCGCCCGCACCTTTTCCGGCTCCACCGCCGGCTCCGGCCCCGCCGCCAGCGGTAAGGCCACCGCCGCCAGCCGTGCGTCCCGCGCCCCGCGCAGCCGTGCCAGGTCGACCTGGTCGGAGGAGGCGCCCAGCACCACCGAGGCCGCCCGCGCCACGTGCCGTTCCAGCAGCCGGCTCATCTGCCCGAGCGCGCCCGCCGTTTCGGGGGCGCCGCCGTGCCAGGTCACCACCAGCGGTGCCCGCCGCCCGCGCCGGTCCCCGCGCAGCGCCAGCGCGGCCCGCATCCCGGCCCGTACGCCGTGCGCGTGCACCAGGTCGGCCCCCGCGCAGGCGGCCCGCAGCGCGGCCGCCGCGTCGGGTGTGAACTCGGCCCCGGCGCCGGTGAAGTCGTACGCGCCTTCCGCCTCGACGGGGGCGCACACCGTGACCCGTACGCCCCGCGCGGCGAGCCCCGTCGCGAGGGAGCGCACGTGCGCACAGCTCCCCGCCCCGGAACCGCCGAGGACCTGGACGGTACGCAGCGGTTCGCGCCCGTACGGCTGCGCGGGCACGGGCGGCGGGACCGGGGAGCTGCTCACGGGCCGAAGCTCCAGGATGAGGGAGTCAGAGACGTCGCCCAGGATGCCAGTCCGCACGCGCGTTCCGTGCCCATACGAGCGCGTATCCCGCGTGAGAGGGGGCCGGACACCCTCCGGCCTCACCCACACGGGCTACACCCCGCGGCCGTCAGCCGTCCGCGCGGGCCGCCGCCAGCAGTTCCTCGGCGTGTGCGCGCGCCGTCTCGGAGTCCTCCTGGCCGGCCAGCATCCGCGACAGTTCGCGGACCCGGTCCTCGCCCTCCAGCACGGTCACCCCGCTGCGCGTCACCGATCCGTCGACCGTCTTCTCCACCAGCAGTTGCCGGTCCGCGAAGGCCGCCACCTGCGGCAGGTGGGTGACGACGACGACCTGCGCCGAGCGGGCCAGCTTCGCGAGCCGCCGCCCGACCTCCACGGCCGCCTTGCCGCCGACGCCCGCGTCGACCTCGTCGAAGAGGTACGTCGGCACCGGGTCGGACCCGGCGAAGACGACCTCCACCGCCAGCATGACCCGCGACAGCTCACCGCCCGAGGCGCCCTTGGCGATCGGCCTGGGCTGGGCGCCGGGGTGCGGGGCCAGCAGCAGTTCCACCTCGTCCGCGCCCGCGGGCCCGTACGCGACGGGCCGGCCGTCGACCTCGACCCCTTCGGGGTCCTCGGTCTGGCGGATGTCGAAGGTGACCCGGGCGTGCGGCATCGCCAGCGAGGCCAGCTCGGCCGTGACGTCGGACGCGAACCGCGAGGCCGCCTCCACCCGGGCGTCCGTCAGCGCCTGGGCGAGCTGGGAGAGTTCGGACCGCAGTCCGTCCCGCTCGGCGGTCAGCTCCGCGATCCGCTCGTCGTCGCCGTCCAGTTCCAGCAGCCGCGCGGAGCCCTGCTGGGCCCACTGGAGGACGGAGTCGATGGAGTCCCCGTACTTGCGGGTGAGCTGGGTGAGGGCCGCCCGGCGTTCCTCCACGGCGGCCAGCCGCAGCGGGTCGGCGTCGAGGTCGTCGGCGTACCCGGCGAGTTCCCCGGCCACGTCGGCCAGCAGGATGCCCAGCTCCCCGATGCGCTCCGCGAGCGCGCCCAGCGCCGGGTCGTGGGCCCGTACGGACTCCAGCGCCCGGTGCGCGCCCGCGACGAGCGTGTTGGCGTCGATGCCCTCCGGGTCCTCGGGGTTGCCCGCGAGGGCGGCGTGCGCGGCCTGCGCAGCCGAGGCGAGGGATTCGGCGTGGCCGAGCCGCTCGGCCTCGGCCGCCAGTTCGGCGTCCTCACCGGGCAGCGGTTCGACGGCCGCGATCTCGTCCAGCCCGAACCGCAGCAGGTCCGCCTCCTGGGCGCGTTCCCGGGCCCGGGTGGTGATCTCCTCCAGTTCGGCGGCGACCGCGCGCAGCCGCCGGTAGGCGCCGGTGTACTTCTCCAGGGGGACGGCGACGGCGTCCCCGGCGTACCGGTCGAGCGCCTGGCGCTGGCGGGCCGGGCGCAGCAGCCCTTGCTGGTCGGTCTGTCCGTGGACGGCGACGAGGTCGTCGGCGAGTTCGGCGAGCAGCCCGACGGGTACGGAGCGCCCGCCGACGTGGGCGCGCGAGCGTCCCTCGGCGGAGATGGTCCGACTGATCAGCAGGGCGCCGTCGTCGAGCTCGGCACCGGCCTCCTCGGCCCGCAGGGCGGCGGAGGCGCCGGGCGGCAGCACGACGCGGCCCTCGACCACGGCCGCCTTGGACCCGATCCGCACCAGGGCCGGGTCGGCGCGACCGCCGAGCAGCAGCCCGAGGCTGGTGACGACCATCGTCTTGCCCGCGCCGGTCTCGCCGGTCACCGCGGTGAAACCGGGCGACAGCTCGACCACCGCGTCGTCGATGACCCCGAGCGACCGTATCCGCATCTCCTCAAGCACGGGACGACGATACCGAGGTTTCAGCGGTGCCATGCGACGTCACCCTTCGAGAGTTTCCCGAACGGATGTGCTAATAGCGGCACTAATGCGGCGCACCGCGCCAGCCCGAAACGGGCAGGGCGAACTTCGCCACGAGCCGGTCGGTGAAGGAAGCGTGGTGCAGCCGGGCGAGCCGCACGGGCACCGTCCCGCGCCGGACCTCCACCCGCGCCCCGGACGGCAGCTCCAGCGTGCGCCGTCCGTCACACCACAGGACCCCGTGCGGGGTCCCGGTCTGCACCTCCACCGCCAGCACCGAGTCCGGCGAGGTCACCAGCGGCTTGGCGAACAGCGCGTGCGCGCTGATCGGCACCATCAGCAGCGCCTCCACCTCCGGCCAGACCACCGGCCCGCCGGCGGAGAAGGCGTACGCGGTCGAGCCCGTCGGCGTCGCGCAGACGATCCCGTCGCAGCCGAAGCCGGACACCGGGCGCCCGTCGATCTCCAGGACCACCTCCAGCATCCGCTCCGGGGACACCTTCTGGACGGCGGCCTCGTTCAGCGCCCAGTCGCGGTGGACCACGTCGCCGTTGGTCCGCACCAGGACGTCGAGGGTCATCCGCTCCTCGACCTCGTACGCGCGCGTCACCACCCGGTCCACGACCTTGTCCAGGTCGTCCCGCTCGGCCTCGGCGAGGAACCCCACCCGGCCCAGGTTGACGCCCAGCATCGGCACCCCCGAGCCGCGGGCGAACTCCGCGCCGCGCAGCAGGGTCCCGTCGCCGCCCAGCACGATGAGCAGCTCGCACCCCTCCAGGGCCTCGGGCGTGGCCTCGGCGACCAGCTCCACCCCGGGCGCCAGCGGCAGGTCCACCGCCTCGTCGGCGAGGACGCGTACCCCCAGCCCCGACTTGAGCAGCCCCTGCACGACGAGTTCGGCGCTGCGGATGGCCGCCGGCCGCCCGGTGTGCGCGACGAGGAAGACGGTCCGCCCCGCCGTCGAATCCGCCGCGCCCAGCGCCCCGCCCGCTTCCGGCGTTCCCGCTTCTGCTGTTCCCGCTGCCTCGGTCACTGCGGCCCCTCCGCCACTGCACGATCGACATCCCCCGGGTCGAGTGCCGGTGCCCCCGCCCGCAGCCACAGAAAGTACTCGACGTTGCCCGACGGCCCGGGCAGCGGGCTCGCGGTGACCCCGAGCACCCCCAGCCCCAGCTTCCAGGCCTGCGCCGCGACGTCCCGCACGGCCTCGGCGCGCAGCTCGGGGCTGCGCACCACTCCGCCGCTGCCGAGGCGGTCCTTGCCCACCTCGAACTGCGGCTTGACCATCAGCACCAGGTCCGCTCCGGGCGCGCAGCACCGTACGAGCGCGGGCAGCACCAGGCCGATGGAGATGAAGGACAGGTCCCCGACGACCAGGTCCACGGGAGACCCGTCGAGCAGCTCGACGGTCAGCTCGCGGACGTTGGTGCGGTCCTTGACGGTGACCCGGTCGTCGCTCTGCAGGGACCAGGCGAGCTGCCCGTAGCCGACGTCCACGGCCATGACGTGGGCGACTCCGGCGCGCAGCAGCACGTCGGTGAACCCGCCGGTGGAGGCGCCGGCGTCCAGCGCCCGACGGCCCTCGACGACCAGGCCCAGCGGCTGGAAGGCCGCGAGGGCGCCGGCCAGTTTGTGGCCGCCGCGGGAGACGTAGTCGGGGTCGCTGTCGTCCTTGAGGACGACGAGGGCCGCGCTGGTCTCGACCTGGGTGGCCGCCTTGGTGGCGGTGGTGCCGCCGACGGTCACCCGGCCCGCGGCGATCAGCTGGGCCGCGTGCTCGCGCGAGCGGGCCATGCTGCGGCGTACCAGTTCGGCGTCCAGGCGGCGGCGTGCCACTCCTGCCACGTTCGGTTCAGCTCCTGTTTTCGTACGGTCCGGGGACGGGCGGTGCGTCCAGCGCGGTCAGCGCGTCGCGCAACCCCCTGTGCACATCCTCGTACACCCCGGCGTGTCCGTCCGCCGTGAGGTGGTCGACGGCCTCCAGCCGCTCCAGGAGACCGTCCACCCCCGAGTGGCCGGTGGGGGTGCGTACGACGCCCAGCGGCGCGGGCCCGGCGGGCTCGGCGGGGCCCTCGGGTACCTCCGCGGCGGGTTCCGGTGCGTGGTCGGTCATGGTCCGACGCTACCGCGAAGCGCGCCGCGACCACGTATGGCTCTGCGGTACGGTCGTGGTCACGATGGCTACCACCGAGGAGTGCCGCGAGGCACTCGACCGACTCTCAGACAACCTGGCCCGCGCCGGGGGCGACGTGCGCGGCGCGGTCGCGCTCGACCGCTCGCTCAGCTGCCACATCACCGACCTGGACCAGACCTTCACCGGCCGCCTCGACGGAGGCCGGATCCGGGTCGACGCCCTCACCGCGGGGCCGCCCGCCGCCAAGGCGGACATCCGGCTCGCGATGACGGGCGACGACCTGCTCGCGCTGGTCGCCGGCGAGCTGCGCTTCGCCCGGGCCTGGGCCTCGGGCCGGGTCAGGCTGGAGGCCGGCTTCCGCGACCTGCTCCGTCTCAAAAGCCTGCTCTGAGCCCCGGCACCCGGCTCGGGCAGTCCGGCACCCGGCTGAGGCAGCCCCGGCACCCGGCTCAGGCGGCCAGCCGCGTACGGGCCTTCCGGGCGGCCGGGATCACCAGGGGCGTGCCGGTCTCCGGGTCTTCGATGATCTGGCAGCGCAGCCCGAACACCTCCTCCACCAGCTCGGCGGTGACCACCTGCGAGGGCGGTCCCTCGGCCACGACGACCCCGCCGCGCAGCGCGATCAGGTGCGTGGCGTAGCGGGCGGCGTGATTGAGGTCGTGCAGCACCGCGACCAGCGTCCGGCCCTGGTTCTCGTGCAGCTCGGCGCACAGGTCCAGGACGTCCAGCTGGTGCTGGATGTCCAGGTAGGTGGTCGGCTCGTCCAGCAGCAGCAGGGGGGTCTGCTGGGCCAGCGCCATCGCGATCCACACGCGCTGGCGCTGCCCGCCCGACAGCTCGTCCACCGCCCGCCCGGCCAGCTCCGCGACACCGGTCGCGGCCATCGACTCGGCGACGACCTGTTCGTCCTGCTTCGACCACTGCCGCAGCAGCCCCTGGTGCGGGTGGCGGCCGCGCGAGACGAGGTCGGCGACGGTGATCCCGTCGGGCGCGATCGAGGACTGCGGGAGCAGCCCCAAGGTCTTGGCCACCTTCTTCGCCGGCATCGAGGCGATGGCCTGGCCGTCCAGCAGGACCTGCCCGGCCGACGGTTTCAGCATCCGCGACAGGGCGCGCAGCAGTGTGGACTTGCCGCAGGCGTTGGGGCCGACGATCACCGTGAAGGAGTTGTCGGGGATCTCCACCGAGAGGTCCTCGGCGATGACCCGCTGGTCGTAGCCGAGGGTCACGTTCCGCGCGGTCAGCCGCTGCTGCACTTGCCCACTCCTTGAGTCGCTCATATACGTCCCGCCTTGCGTTCGCTGACGAGCAGCCAGAGCAGGTACACCCCGCCGACCAGCCCGGTCACCACACCCACCGGCAACTGATCCGCCCCGAAGGCCCGCTGCGAGGCCCAGTCCGACACCAGCAGCAACACGGAGCCCATCAGAGCTCCCGCGAGCAGGTTGGGGCCGCAGGAGCGGGTCAGGCGACGGGCCAGCTGGGGCGCGGCCAGCGCGACGAAGCTGATCGGGCCGGCCGCGGCGGAGGCCGCCGTGGTCAGGACGATCGCCGCCGCCATCAGCAGCATCCGGGTCCGCTCCACCCTGACGCCCAGTGCGTACGCGGCGTCGTCGCCCATCTCCATCATCCGCAGCGCCCTGCCCTGCCCGAGGGCGAGCGGGAACACCACCGCGCAGGTCGCCAGCAGCGGCCACACCTGCGACCAGTCCCGGCCCGCCAGCGAGCCGGTCAGCCACACCGTCGCCCGGGTGGCGTCCACGAGTTTCGCCTTGGTCAGCAGGTACTGGATGAGGGCGAGGAGCATCGCGCTGGCGCCGATGCCGACGAGCACGAGCCGGTAGCCGTGGACGCCCTGTTTGTACGCGACGAGGTACACGCCGGCGCCCGTCAGCAGGCCGCCGACCACCGCCCCCGCCGCCACGGCGGCGGAGCCGCCCTGGAAGAGGGTGATGACGGCGAGCGCGCCGACCGCCGACCCGTAGCTGAAGCCCAGCAGGTCCGGGGAGCCCAGCGGGTTGCGGGAGACGGACTGGAAGACGGCGCCGGCCATCCCGAGCGCCGCCCCGACGAGCACCGCGACCAGCACCCGCGGCAGCCGCAGGTCGTTGACGATGAAGTCGTCGGCGGGGCTGCCCTCCCCCAGCAGGGTCCGCACCACGTCCCAGGGCGCGATCTCGAAGTCGCCGGTGCCGATCAGCACGATCGCCATGACCAGCACGACGGCCGCCAGCAGCACCCCCGCGGCCAGGGCGCGCGGCTCCAGCCGCAGCGCCGTCCCACCGGGGCCGCGCAGCACCCGCGACCGGCTCTTCAGGGCCCCGCCCGGCTTCGGTCCGGTCGTCTGCGTCACAGCTGGGCCATCCTCTTGCGCCGGACGAGATAGATGAAGACCGGGCCGCCGACGAGCGCGGTGACGATGCCGGCCTGCAGCTCGGCGGGGCGGGTGACGACCCGTCCGATGACGTCGGCGCCCAGCAGCAGTACGGGGGAGAGCACTGCGGAGTAGGCGAGGACCCAGCGCATGTCGGGGCCTGTGATGAGCCGCACCAGGTGCGGGATCATCAGCCCGACGAAGGTGATCGGCCCGCAGGCGGCGGTCGCCGCCCCGCACAGCAGGGTGATGGCGGCCATCGCCGCGATCCGGGTCCCCGTCAGGTTCGCGCCGAGCGCCCGGGCGGTGTCGTCTCCCATGGCCATGGCGTTGAGCGGCCGGCCGAGCGCGAGCGCCATCACCGCCCCTGCCAGCAGGAAGGGGGCGACCTGCCGGACGGTGTCCATGTTGGCCGACGCCAGCGAACCGACCGTCCAGAAGCGGAGCTTGTCCAGGGCCTTGCTGTCCATCAGCTGCACGGCGTTGATGTAGCCGACCAGGGCTGCGCTGGCCGCCGTCCCGGCGAGTGCGAGGCGGACGGGCGTCGCGCTGCGACTGCCTCCGAGCACGTACACGACGACCGAGACGACCCCCGCTCCGAGGAAGGCCCACCACACGAACTCACCGAGCGAGGAGGCCCCGAGGAAGCTGATCGCCGAGACGACGGCGGCCGCGGCTCCCGCGTTGACGCCGAGGATGCCGGGCTCGGCGAGCGGGTTGCGGGTCAGCGCCTGCATCACCGCGCCCGACAGCCCGAGGCCGAGGCCCACCAGCACGCCCAGGAGGGTCCGCGGGACCCGCAGGTCGCGCACCACCACATCGCCCGGGGTGCCCGCGTAGTGGAACAGGCCGTGCCAGACCTGGTCGAGGGGCATCTGCTTGGCGCCTACGGCGACGCTCGCCACCGCGACCGCGGCCAGCACGGCGAGCGCGGCCAGCAGACCGGCGGCACGGACGCCTCGGCGGGCGCGGGCGGCGGCGACGGGCGCGGCGCCCACTTCGGGGGGACTCTCGACCAACACGCAGGTTAGGTTAGCCTATCCTGCACGAGCACGAGCGCGAGCCCGCCGGTCGGGCCCCGGGGCGCTACAACCCCAGCCGCGCCAGCGCCTTCTGCGCGTCCAGCGCCGAAGAACCCTCCCCGGCCGCCGTCCAAGCCGCCGCGCACAGCGCCCGCAGCCCGTCCAGCGGGTCACCGTCCTCCCCGCGCAGAGTGAGTACGCCGTCCAGCGCGACCGCCGTCCACGCGCCGCAGCGGAACCCTTCCCCCGCCGCCACGACCTCCGGCTGCCCGGTCAACAGCCCCCGCAGGTCCCGGTCCACGTACGTCGGCCGGTGCTTGGGCTCGGCCCGCAACAGCTGCGCCGCGTCCGTCACCCCGGTCAGCACCAGCAGCGAGTCCACGTCCCCGTTGAACGCGCCCTCGATGTCGGTGTCCAGCCGGTCCCCCACCACCAGCGGCCGCTCCGCCCCGGTCCGCAGCACCGTCTCCCGGTGCATCGGCGGCAGCGGCTTGCCCGCCACCTGCGGCTCCGCGCCCGTGGCGATCCGTACCACCTCCACGGCGGCCCCATTGCCCGGTGCGATCCCGCGCGCCCCCGGGATCGTCAGGTCCGTGTTCGACGCGTACCAGGGCACCCCCCGGTTGACCGCGTACGAAGCCTCCGCGAACCGCCCCCACGCCAGGTCCGGGCCCCCGTACCCCTGCACGACCGCCGCCAGGTCCTCCTCGTCGGCCGACTCCACCGGCACCAGCCCGCGCTCCCGCAGCGCGACCCGCAGCCCCTCCCCGCCGATCACCAGCACCTTCGACCCCGGCGCCACCTGATCGGCGATCAGCCGGGCCACCGCCTGCGCCGAGGTGATCACCTCGCCCGCCTCGGTCGGAATACCCAGCTCGCACAGGTGCTCCGCGACCGCGTCCGGGGTCCGCAGCGCGTTGTTGGTGACGTACGCGAGGTGCATGCCCTTCGCCCGGGCCGTCCCCAGCGACTCCACCGCGTGCGCGATGGCGCGCCCGCCCGCGTACACCACCCCGTCCAGGTCCAGCAGGGCGGTGTCGTACGCCTGGTGCAGACTCCGCTCACTGCCCGCCGGACTGGTCCTGCTCTGCCGGGTCATCGTGTCCGCTCCCTCGTCCACTCGATCTTCGATCGATTCTGTCCGTACCTGCCCTGCACTGCCCTGCTCAGTCACTCCCCCGATCATCCCGCACCGTGAGACGCGTCTTACCATGCACCAATGACCACACCTGGTATCGCGGACCGAGGGCTGCGCCTGATCCCCTTCCACGGACTGCGCTATGACCCCGAGCGCGTCGGCAGCCTGGCCGCCGTCACCTCACCGCCCTACGACGTGGTCGTACGACCCGACGGAGTCGACTACCTCGAATCCGCCGACCCGCACAACATCGTCCGCCTGATCCTTCCCCAGGCCGACACCCCCGCCGCCCGCAACGAACAGGCCGCGCGCACCATGCGCCACTGGCTCGCCGAAGGCGTCCTCAGCGCCGACCCCGAGCCCGCCCTGTACGTCTACGAGCAGCGAAAGCCCGGAGTGCTCCAGCGCGGCGTCATCGGCGCCCTGGCCCTGACCACCGCCGACGACGGGATCGTCCTGCCCCACGAGGACGTCATGCCGCACGTGGTCACCGACCGCGCCGGCCTGATGCGCGCCACCTCGGCCAACCTCGAACCCCTCCTCCTGACCTACCGCGGCGGCGACCCCGCCACGGGCGCGGCCGCCGTCATCGAACGCACCGCCCAGCGGGAGCCGCTGCTCTCCACCGTCACCGAGGACGGGTTCCGGCACAGCCTGTGGGCCATCACCGACCCCGCCGACCTGGCCGCCGTCACCGCCGACCTCGGCCACCGCCAGGCCCTCATCGCCGACGGGCACCACCGCTGGGCGACGTACCTGCGCCTCCAGCAGGAGCACCCCTCGCCCACCGCCTGGGACTTCGGCCTCGTCCTGCTCGTGGACACCGCCCGCTACCCGCTCCAGGTCCGCGCCATCCACCGGATGCTGCGCCGGCTGCCGAAGCCGCAGGCGATGGCCGCGCTCGGCGGATCGTTCCGGATCCGCCCGGTGGAAGGCCCGCTCCCGCTCGCCCTGGAGGTCCTGACCGACGCGTCGGAACGCGGCAACGCCTTCCTGCTCGCCGGCGACGGCACCTTCCACCTGGTCACCGACCCGGACCCGGGCCTCATCGAGCGCACCGTCCGCCACGACCGCCCCGAGGCCTGGCGCCGGCTGGACGCGACGGTCCTGCACGCTGCCCTCCTCGACGACCTGTGGCGGATCCCCGACGAGCCGGAGCACATCTCCTACATCCACGACGCCGCAGCCACCGTGGAGATGGCCGAACGCCACGGCGGCACGGCGGTGCTGCTGCACCCCGTACGGGAGGACGTGGTCCGGGACCTGGCCCGCCAGGGGGTCACGATGCCCCGCAAGTCCACGTCCTTCGGTCCCAAGCCGGCGACGGGCCTGGTCCTGCGCAGCCTGGACTGACCCGGTCGAGGCGGCTGCGGACATGCGAAAGGGCGGTACCCCCGGGAAGGGGGTACCGCCCTTTCAGTTCAGCCGTCAGGCCTTGTCGCGGCCCTCGGTCCGCTTCGCGGCGTCGGCGGCGTCGGCCTCGTCGAGGGGTTCGTACTCCTCGTCGTCCTCGTCGTAGTACTCGGCCTGGTCGGCGGCGCGCTCGGCGGCCGCCACCTCGGCGTCGTCCTCTTCCTCGTCCTCGTCCTCGTCCTCGTCGAGGTCGAGGTCGTCGGCGGCGTCGAGGCCCTCGACGTCATCCTCGTCGTCCGGCAGGGACGCGTCCACGAACTCGACCCCGTCCAGTTCGGCGAGCCGGTCGGAGGCGTCGGTCGCCTGGTCCTTGTCGGCCTCGGCCGTCTTGGCGAACCACTCGCGAGCCTCGTCCTCACGGCCGGCCGCCAGCAGGGCGTCGGCGTAGGCGTACCGCAGACGCGCGGTCCACGGCTGCACGGAGTTCGAAGCGAGCTCCGGGCTCTGCAGGGTCACGATGGCGGCGTCCAGCTCGCCCATGTCCCGGCGGGCACCGGCGGCGACGAGCCGCATCTCGACCTGACCGGCCTTGTCCAGCTTCTGCACCTCGGGCTCGCCGGCCATGGCGAGTGCCCGCTCCGGACGGCCCAGGCCGCGCTCGCAGTCGGCCATGACGGGCCACAGCTCGACGGAACCGGTCATCCGCTTGGCTGCGCGGAACTCCGCGAGCGCCTCGCTGTACTTCTGCGTGGCGTACGCGGCGAAGCCGGCGGCCTCACGGACGGCGGCGACGCGGGAGGCGAGCCGCAGGGCGATACGGGCGTACGCGTACGCCTGCTCGGGGTCCTCGTCGATCAGCCGGGCCACCATGACCAGGTTGCGCGAGACCTCCTCGGCCAGGCCCTTGGGCAGGCTCAGGAGTTCCTGACGCACATCGGCATCGATCTCGTGACCGGTGATGTCCTCGTCGATCGGGAGCCGCTTGACCGGGTCGCGGTCGCGGTCGGCGCGGAAGTCGCGGTCGCCACCACGGTCGTCACGGCCGCGGTAGCCACCGCGGTCATCGCGGCCACCACGGAACCCACCACGGTCGCCGCCGCGGTCACCGCGGTCGTCGCGGCGGGGGTAGCTGGGGCGGTCGCCGCCGCGGTCGTCACGGCGCTGGAAGCCACCACCGGTGGGGCGGTCGCCACGGTCGTCACGACGGGGGTAGCTGGGACGCTCGCCACCACGGTCGTCACGACGGGGGTAGCTGGGGCGGTCGCCGCCGCGGTCGTCACGGCCACCGCGGAACCCACCACGGTCGTCATCAC
The DNA here is from genome assembly GCF_044454045.1 of Streptomyces sp. NPDC051578. Taxonomy (NCBI): domain Bacteria; kingdom Bacillati; phylum Actinomycetota; class Actinomycetes; order Kitasatosporales; family Streptomycetaceae; genus Streptomyces; species Streptomyces sp. NPDC051578. The sequence goes on along the minus strand of NZ_JBITDH010000006.1, from coordinate 1,103 downwards.
GGCGCGGGTAGCTCGGGCGGTCACCACGGTCGTCACGGCGCGGGTAGCTGGGACGCTCGCCACCGCGGTCGTCGCGGCGGGGGTAGCTGGGGCGGTCGCCGCCACGGTCGTCGCGGCGCTGGAAGCCACCACCGGTGGGGCGGTCGCCACGGTCGTCACGACGGGGGTAGCTGGGGCGGTCCCCGCCACGGTCGTCACGGCCACCGCGGAACCCACCACGGTCATCGTCACGGCGCGGGTAGCTCGGGCGGTCACCACGGTCATCACGACGGGGGTAGCTGGGACGCTCGCCACCACGGTCGTCGCGGCGCTGGAAGCCACCACCGGTCGGACGGTCACCACGGTCATCACGACGCGGGAAGCTGGGACGCTCACCCCGGTCATCACGGCGGAACGAGGGACGGTCGCCACCACGGTCGTCGCGGCGCTGGAAGCCACCACCGGTCGGGCGGTCACCACGGTCATCACGACGGGGGTAGCTGGGACGCTCGCCACCACGGTCGTCGCGGCGCTGGAAGCCACCACCGGTCGGACGGTCGCCACGGTCGTCACGACGCGGGAAGCTGGGACGCTCACCCCGGTCATCACGGCGGAACGAGGGACGGTCGCCACCACGGTCGTCACGGCGCTGGAAGCCACCACCGGTCGGACGGTCACCGCCGCCGGCGGGACGCCCACCACGGTCGTCACGGCGGAAGCCGCCGCCACCACCGGTCGGACGGCCACCGCGGTCATCGCGACGGAAACCACCACGGTCACCGCCACGGTCGTCACGGCCCCCGCGGTAGCCGCCCCTGTCACCGCCGTCGTTGCGACGAGGCTCGCGCTCCGGACGATCGTCGGGAGAGTTGGACATGGGTGTGACTCCTGTCTTCGGGGTACCGCTAGTCATTCTCGCGCAACCAACCCATGGCCGCGCTTCGGCGTAAAGAGGTAGAAAAAACAAAAGGACCCTTGGTCCAGCGTTGAACGCTGGACCAAGGGTCCTTTGAAAGATTGTTCGGCGGTGTCCTACTCTCCCACAGGGTCCCCCCTGCAGTACCATCGGCGCTGAAAGGCTTAGCTTCCGGGTTCGGAATGTAACCGGGCGTTTCCCTAACGCT
>NZ_JBITDH010000005.1:27968-441314 GCF_044454045.1 Streptomyces sp. NPDC051578 | reverse complement strand
CCGACACCCAAATCAAAATCCGCGGCTTCCGCATCGAACCCACCGAAATCGAAACCGTCCTCACCACCCACCCCCACATCACCCAAGCCACCCTGTCGACCCACCTCGACCACCACAACACCCCGCAGCTCAGCGCGTACGTGGTCGCCACGGACCCCGAGCTCGCCCCGCAGGACGTGCGCCTGTGGCTGCGCACCCTGCTGCCGGACCACATGGTCCCCGCGTTCGTCGTCCTGCTCGACCGGCTGCCGCTCACACCCAACGGGAAGATCGACAAGCGTGCCCTCCCCGCCCCGCAGGCGGTGCTGAAGGCCGGCGGCCGCACCCCTCGCACCCCGCTGGAACAGCAGGTGCACACGTACTTCGCGGACGTGCTGAACACCTCGGCCCCGCTCTCGATCGACGACAGCTTCTTCGACCACGGCGGCCACTCGCTGCTCGCCGCCCGCCTCACCAACCGCATCTCCACCACCCTCGGCGTCACCCTCACCCTCCGCGACGTCTTCCAGCACCCCACCCCCGCCACCCTCGCCCAGCGCATCGAGACCCTGCGGCAGTCGGCGCCCCGGGCGCCCGGGCGGCCCAGGCCGGCGCTGCGCCGCCGCACCCCCGACACGGAACGGATCTCCTCATGAGCCACGACCAGTACGACGCCACCCCCGCACCCGACGACGTGGTCTGGGACCTGCCCGGCGAGGGCCCCCAGCGCACCTCGCTGCTCGTCCTGCCGCACGCGGGCGGCAACGCCCACGCCTACGCCGAGTGGCGCGCGTACCTCCCGGCGGACGTACGGCTGCTCATCGGCCAGTACCCCGGCCGCGGAGCCCGCTTCGCCGAGGACCTGCCGCGCGACATCAGCGACCTGGCCGGGCCCGTCGTGGCCGCCCTGCCCGCCGGGACCACCGACGACCTCGTGGTCCTGGGACACAGCATGGGCTCGCTGGTGGCGTTCGAGGTCGTCCGCGCCCTCCAGGCGTCCGGCCGCACCCCCCGGGCGCTCGTCGCCTCGGCCTGCCGGGCCCCCTACCTGGCCAACCCGTGCGCCGTGTACCCCGAGCGGCTGGACGACGACGAGCTGGTCGCCGCCATCAAGGAGCGCGGCGGCACCGACGACGGCATCCTCGACGAGCCGGAGCTGCGCGAGATCATCCTGCCCTCCATCCGCGCGGACTTCGCCATTGACGACGTCTACCGCTGCGAGGAGTCGGCCGCCCGGGTGGACTGCCCGGTGACGGTGGTCGGCGGGGACGCCGACCCGGTCGCGCCGGCCGCCTCGCTGGGCCGCTGGGCGCAGATCACCGACCACGCGTTCGCCTCGTACGTCCTGCCCGGCGGGCACTTCTACTTCCAGCAGCAGCTGCCGGACTTCTTCGCCGTACTGGCCCCGGTGGTCGGCGCGCCCGCCACCGCCGCCGCCTGACCCGCACCGCACACTTCCCGACTCCCGCGCCGTTCTAAGGAACTCCCATGACCACGTTCGCCGACGCACCCACCACGACCGGCATCACCCCGGTCCGCGAGCCCGGCAAGCCCGTCGTCGTCCACACCCCGGCCGGCGCCGACCTCGCGTCGGCCGTCGCCTGGCTCACCGCCCACCGCGCCGACATCCAGGCCGAGTTGCACCGAAGCGGTGCGGTACTGCTGCGGGGGCTGCCGGTCGATGACGCCGCGTCCTTCGCCGCGGCCCGGGACGCGCTGATCGAGCGGCGCGCCGGCTACAAGGAGAAGGCCACGCCGCGGACCGACTTCGGCGAGGGGGTGTTCTCGTCCACCGACCTGCCGGCCGTGCAGCCGATCCGGCTGCACAACGAGAACAGCTACACCCTGGACTTCCCGGGCGTGCTCCTCTTCGGCTGCGTGACCGCCCCCGAGGAGGGCGGCGCGACCACCGTCGGCGACATGCGCGAGGCCCTGCGCCTGCTGCCGCCGGAGCTGGTGGAGCGCTTCGCCCGGGCCGGCTGGCTGCTCGTGCGCAACTACTCGGAGCTGGCCGGGCTGCCCTGGTACAAGACCTTCGCGACCCAGGACAAGGCCGTCGCCGAGGCGTACTGCGAGGAGAACACGGTCGGCTACGAGTGGGTCGACGAGGACGACTCGATGATCACCCGGCAGCGCCGCTCCGCAATCGTCACGCACCCGGTGACCGGGGAGAAGACCTGGTTCAACCACTTCGCCTTCTGGAACAGCCGCACCCTGGACCCGGACGTCCGCGAGGTGCTCGTGGAGACGTACGGGGAGGACGGCCTGCCGTTCAACACCTACCTGGGTGACGGCTCCCGGCTCACCGACGCCGAGGTCGACGCGATCAACGCCGTCTACGACCGGGTCACCGTACGGGAGACCTGGCAGCAGGGCGACCTGATGATCGTGGACAACATCCTGTGCGCGCACGGCCGTGAGGCGTACATGGGCGACCGGAAGATCCTCGTCGCCATGGGCGAGCCGGTCGCGCTGGCCGACTGCTCCCCCGAGACCCAGCCGTCCACCACCGTTTTCGCCGGGGAGTGACCACCATGACCGCCCTGCTTCCCGAGCGTCCCCGTACCCACGAGGGCACGGACGCCCCCGCCGATCTGCTGGCCCGCCTCGCGCTCGCCCCCGCCGCACGCACCGCCGTCGTCGCCGGGGACCACGAGCTGACCTTCGCCGCACTGCGCGCGGAGGCGATGCGCATCGCCGGGCGGCTCGCCGCCCGCGGCATCGGGCCGGAGAGCGTGGTCGCGCTGTGCCTGCCCCGCGGTGCCTCGCTGGTCGCCGCCCTGATCGGCACCCTGACCGCGGGGGCTGCCTACCTGCCCGTCGACCCGAAGCTGCCCGCCGAGCGGCGCCGCTACCTGGTGGAGGACTCGGGCGCCGACCTGGTGGTCGTGGCCGACGCCGCGGCCGTACCGCCGGCGCCCGGCGTGGCGGCGGTTGCCGTGGCCGAACTGAGCGCGCCCGACGGGGAGGAGGCCGTGTTCGCCCCCGTGCCGGTGAACGGTGACACCCTCGCCTACGTCATCTACACCTCCGGCTCGACGGGCCGCCCCAAGGGCGTGGAGATCGGCCGGGGAGCCGCCTCCGCACTGCTGGCCGAGCTGGAGGGCGCGGGCATCGCCGCCACCGAGGGCGGCCGGGTCGGCTGGAACGCCTCGCCGTCCTTCGACGCCTCCGTGCAGCAGTGGGTCCGGGTGTGCCGGGGTGACACCCTGGTGATGATCGACGACGAGACCCGCGCGGACCCGGCGCTGCTGGCCGCACTGATCGACGAGCAGGCGCTGACCGACCTCGACATCACGCCCTCGCACGCCGATCCGCTGCTGGACCTGCTCGGTGCCGACGGCGGTCCGCGTCCGCTGACGCTGCTGGTCGGCGGTGAGGCGATCAGCCCCGCGCTGTGGCGGCGTCTGGGCGAGCGCGGCGCGCAGGGGGTGCTGCGGACGGTCAACCTGTACGGGCCCACCGAGTGCACCGTCGACGCCACGGCGGGCTGGGTGGACCCGGCCGACGCGCCGCACATCGGGAGCGTGCTGCCGGGCCTGCGGATGCGGGTGCTGGACGAGAAGCTGAACCCGGTGGCGGAGGGTGACAGCGGCGAGCTGTACCTGGCGGGCCCGCGCGTGGGCCGCGGCTACCGGCGCCGCCCGGGCCTCACGGCGGAACGGTTCGTGGCGGACTGCGGGGAGGCGGCCGGGTACGGCGGCCGGATGTACCGCACCGGTGACCTCGTACGGCTCCTGCCGGGCGGCCGGCTGGCCTACCTGGGCCGGGCCGACGGGCAGGTCAAGCTCCGCGGTCACCGGATCGAACTCCCCGAAATCGAGGCGGCGTTGACCGCGATGCCGGAGATCGCCGAAGCGGCCGTCGTGCTGCGGGACGAGGTCCACGGCGCGCCCGGTCTGGTCGCCTACCACCGCGGCTCCGTCAGCGGGTCCGAGCTGCGCTCCCGGCTGGCCGCCGTGCTTCCGGCCTACATGCTCCCGGCGGCCTTCGTCGCGCTGGACCGCTTCCCCACCACCACCAACGGCAAGCTGGACCGGGCCGCGCTGCCCGCCCCGTCCACGGACCCGGTAGCAGCGCCCAGCGCGGCGGCCGGCGGGATGACCCGCTCGCAGGAGCTGATCGCCGGGGTGTGGGCGAGCGTCCTGGGCGCCTCGCACATCGGGCCGGACGACAACTTCTTCAAGCTGGGCGGCCATTCCCTGCTCGCGATCAAGCTGGTGTCGCGGGTCCGCGCCGAACTGCGGGTGGCGCTCCCGGTGAAGGCCGTGTACGCCAACCCCCGGCTGCGGGACCTCGCCGCACACATCGACACCCTCGTGGAGGCGACCGCCGCGGCGGCCGCCGAGCGCCAGGACGGATGAGGACATGACCGTGATCCCGTTGTCGTTCGCCCAGCGGCGGCTGTGGTTCCTGGGCCGGCTGCACGGCCCGTCCGCCGCCTACAACGCCCCCGTCGTCCTGCGCCTCGACGCGGAACCCGACGTCGACGCCCTCGGAGCGGCACTCGCCGACGTGGTGGAGCGGCACGAGGTGCTGCGCACCGTCCTGCCGGCGGGAGCGGACGCGGAGCCCTGCCAGCGGGTGCTGGACGCGGCCGCCGTGCCGCCGCTCGCGGAGGTACGGTGCGCGGCGGCCGAACGGGACACGGCCGTGGCCGCGTTCGTCCGCGAGACGATCGACATCACCGCCGAACCGCCGCTCCGGGCGCGGCTGTTCACCTTCGGTGACGGGACGCCGGTCCTGGCCCTGCTGATCCACCACGTGGCCACCGACGGGCTGTCCGTACGCCCGCTGCTGCGCGACCTCGCCCGGGCGTACGAAGCCCGGCTCGCCGGGCGGGCACCGGCCTGGGAGCCGCTGCCCGTGCAGTACACGGACTACAGCCTCTGGCAGCACGAGCTGCTCGGGGACCCCGCCGACCCGGACAGTCTGGCCCGGGAGCAGCTGGACCACTGGCGGGCCGCCCTCGACGGCGCTCCCGCGGTGATCGACCTGCCCTCCGACCGGCCTCGGCCCGTCGAGCCCTCGGGCCGGGGCGCCCTGGTGGCCGGACGGCTCGACGCGGCGGCGCACGGCGGGCTGCTCGCCCTGGCGCGCGGACAGCGGGCGAGCCTGACCATGGTGGCCCGCGCGGCACTCGCGGCCGCGCTGTCCGCCTGCGGGGCCGGTGAGGACGTGGTGATCGGCGCGCCCGTGGCGGGGCGCCCGGACGAGGACCTGTACGACCTGGTCGGCTTCTTCGTCAACTCCCTCGCGCTGCGTACCGATCTGTCGGGCAATCCGACCGTCGGTGAGCTGGTGGGCCGGGTCCGGGACGCGGACCTGGCGGCGTTCGAGCACCAGGAGCTGCCCTTCGACCTGCTGGTGGAGCACCTGGCGCCCGAACGGGCTCTGGGCCACCACCCGTTCTTCCAGGTGATGCTGACGGTGGAGGCGGGCGGCGAGGCGCACCCGGGGGTGGCGCTCGGCGGCGGTGTCGGCGCCCGGCTCACGGATGTGGGCCTGGACTCCGCGAAGTTCGACCTCACCTGGTACTGCGCCGAGCGGCACACCGCGGACGGGCGTCCGGACGGGGTCGAGGTCTGCCTGCAGTACGCCTGCGACCTCTTCGACGAGGCCACGGCCCGGCTGCTGCTGGAGGTCTACGTACGGACCCTGGAGGTCTTCGCCGCCGACCCGCTGCGCCGACCCGCCGACGCGGGCCTGCTGGGGGCGCAGGAGTCGGCGGCCCTGGACCGGAGGCCCGCGCGGACGGCCGCCGTGTCCCGCCCGCAGGGCGGCGCCCCGGCGCCGGCACGGCGGGACGTCCTGTCCCCCCGCGAGGAGATCCTGTGCGGGCTGTTCGCGGAGGTACTGGGCCGGGAGGAACTGGCCGCCGACGCCAACTTCTTCCGCAACGGCGGGCATTCGCTGCTGGCGGGCAAACTGGTCAACCGGATCCGGGGGGCACTCGGCCTGGAACTCGGCATCCGCGACCTGTTCCTCGCCCCCACCCCGTCCGCCCTGCACCGGCGCCTGGCCGAGCGGGGCGCGGTGGCCGGGGCCAGGCCCGCTCTGACCGCCGCAGCCGGCCGGCCGGAGCGGATCCCGCTGTCCGCCGCGCAGCGCGCGCTGTGGCTGGTCGGCCGGATCGAGGGCCCCTCCGCCACGTACAACGCCCCGCTGGTGCTGCGCCTGGACGGGGTGCCCGGCCGGGAGGCCCTCTCGGCCGCGCTGGCCGACGTCGTGGAGCGGCACGAGGTGCTGCGCACCGTGTACGGGGCCGAGGGCGGGGAACCGTACCAGCGGGTCCTGGACACCCCGGCGGAGCTGATGGAGAGCGTCGAGTGCACTCCGGGCGACCTGGAGGAGCGGGTGGCGCGCTTCGGCCGGGAAACGTTCGACCTGGCGGCCCGGCCCCCCTTGCGCGTCCGGCTCTTCCTGCCGGGCGACGGCACCTGCGTGCTGGTCCTGCTCGTCCACCACATCGCCACCGACGGCTGGTCCCTGTCCCCCCTGCTGCGGGACCTGGGCGAGGCGTACGAGGCCCGGTGCGCGGGCCGGGCGCCCCGGTGGCGCCCGCTACCGGTGCAGTACGCCGACTACGCGCTCTGGCAGGCGGACCTGCTGGCCGACCCGGCCGCGCTGCTCGACCACTGGAAGACGGCCCTGGACGGGATGCCCGCCCGGACCCGGCTGCCCGCCGACCGGCCGCGCCCCGCCGAGCCCTCGGGCCGCGGAGCCACCCTGACGGCGCGGCTCGACGCGCAGGCGCACCGCGGGCTGGCGGCGCTGGCCCGCACCCGGCGGGCCAGCCTGTTCATGGTGGCCCGCTCCGCCCTGGCGGCGGCCCTGTCCGCCACCGGCGCCGGCCCGGACCTGGCGATCGGCACACCCGTGGCCGGCCGCCCCGACCAGGACCTGCACGAGATGGTCGGCTGCTTCGTCAACTCCCTCGTCCTGCGCGCCGATCTGTCCGGGGACCCGGCGGTCGGCGAACTGGTCGAGCGGGTCCGCGACGCCGACCTCGCGGCCTTCGACCACCAGGACCTGCCCTTCGGCCTGCTGGTGGAGCACCTGTCCGAGGAAGGCGGCCGCACCCTGGGCGAGCACCCCTTCTTCCAGGTGATGCTGACCGTGCAGGAGGCGGCGCAGGACACGGTGCGGCTCGGCCCGCTCACCGGGCGCGCCACGAGCACCGACCTCGGCGCCGCGAAGTTCGACCTCTCCTTCCACTGCGCCGAACGCCGCTCGGCGGACGGCGGCCCGGACGGGCTCGACGTGTACGTCCAGTACGCGCAGGACCTGTTCGACGAGCCCACCGCGCGGCTGTTGCTGGAGGTGTTCGTGCGGGCGCTCGGCGCCTTCGCCGCCTCGCCGGACGCCCGGCTGGGCGAACTGGGGCTGCTCACGGAGCCGGAGCGGCGGGGGATCGCCGAGCGCCGGGCACGGCTCGCGGCCGCTGCGGCCACCCCGGCAGCGCCCGTACCGGCGCACGGGACGGCGAGCCCCTCCCCTCGCGAGGAAATCCTGTGCGGCCTCTTCGCCGAGGTCCTCGGCCGGGACCGGGTCGGCCCGGCGGAAAACTTCTTCAAGGCGGGCGGGCATTCGCTGCTCGCCAGCAAGCTCGTGAACCGCATCCGGTCCGTACTGGGCGTCGAGACGGGGATCCGGGACCTGTTCCTGGCCCCCACGCCGGCCGCCCTGCACCACCGCCTCGGCTCCGCGTCGGGGACCTCGCGGCCCGCGCCCGCGCCCGTACCGCCGGAGCGGCGTCCCGAGCGGATCCCGCTGTCGTACGCACAGCGCCGGCTGTGGTTCACCGACCAGCTGGAGGGCCCCTCCCCGACCTACAACATCGCGCTCGTGCGGCGGCTGGAGCGGCCGCTCGACCCGGCGGCGCTGGCCGGGGCACTGGCGGACGTGGCTGCCCGGCACGAGGTGCTGCGCACCGTGTACGGGGCCGAGGGAGGGGAGCCGTACCAGAAGGTGCTGGTGGGCGCCCGCCCCCAGCTGGAGCTGGCCCGGCCCGCGGACGTGCAGGCCGCGGTCGACGAGGCGGCCGCGTACGTCTTCGACCTGGCGCGCGAACTCCCCTTCCGGGCGTGGCTCCTCCTGCCCGAGGGGGACGGCCCGCAGACGCTGGTCCTGCTGCTGCATCACATCGCGGCGGACGGCTGGTCGACGGAGCCGCTGCTCGCGGACCTGGCGGCGGCCTACGAGGCGCGGCTGGCCGGGAACGCGCCGCGCTGGGAACCGTTGCCCGTCCAGTACGCCGACTACGCGCTGTGGCAGCGCGAGCTTCCCACGGAGGATGAACTCGCCTACTGGGAGCGGGTTTTGGCAGGGCTGCCGCCGCTGATCGACCTGCCCACGGAGCGGCAGCGGCCGGCCGAGCCGTCGGGCCGGGGCGCGGTCACCGGGTTCTCGGTGACCCCGGACACGCACCGGCGGCTGGCCCGGGTCGCGCACGCGCACGGCGCCACCCTGTTCATGGTGGTGCAGGCGGCGCTCGCCGCGGCGCTGACCCGGCTCGGGGCGGGAACCGACCTCGCGGTGGGCACGGCGGTCGCGGGCCGCTCCGACGAGGCGCTGTCGGGGCTGGTCGGGTTCTTCGTGAACACGCTGGTGCTGCGCACCGACACCTCCGGGGACCCGTCCTTCGGCGAGCTGCTGGGCCGGGTGCGGGACGCTGACCTGGCCGCCTACGAGCACCAGGACCTGCCCTTCGACCGGCTGGTGGAGCACCTCAACCCGCACCGGTCGGCCGCCCACGAGGCGCTGGTGCAGGTGATGCTCCAGGTAGGCCCGGCGGCCGCGGCCCCGCACTGCGCAGCCGGTCCGCTGGCGGGCGAGGAACTCAACCACCGCTCCGGATCGGCCAAGTCGGACCTCACGTTCGCCCTGACGGAGAACACGGGCGGCGGGATGTCCGGAGTCCTGGAGTACGCGACCGACCTGTACGGCCCCTCGGGCGCCCGGCGCCTGGCCGGCCTGCTGGTGGCGGCGCTGGACCTGTTCGCGGCGGACCCCTCGCTGCGGGTCGGGGACCTCCCCGCACCGGCGGACCGACGTCCGGCCGACCGGCCCCTGGTCGGCGGCTACCGCATCGATCCGGGCCACGTCGCGGCGGTGCTCGCGGAGCACCCTGCGGTGACCCGGGCGCGGGCCGAGGCGGCGGACGGCCGGCTGGTCGCCCACGCCGAGGGGGCGGTCACCGAGGCGGAACTCCAGGCCTGGGCGGCGGAGCGGCTGCCGGAGTACGCGGTGCCTTCGGTGGTCCACCTCCCCGCGGCCGCACCACAGCCGCAGGCCCCGGCGGACGAAGGCCTCACGACGGCCCTGCTGCGGCTGTTCGCGGAGGTGCTGGAGAACGGCCGGGTCACGGCGGACGCCAACTTCTTCAAGTCGGGCGGGCATTCGCTTCTCGCGGTCCGGCTGGTCAACCGGGTACGGGCGGAGCTGGGCCGGGAGCTCACCATCCGGGAGGTCTTCCGCCACCCGACCCCGGCGAAACTGGCGGCCCTGCTGGCGGCAGCCGCGCCGGCCGCCGCCCCCGCCCCGGCCCTGCGCCGCCGCACCCGGTCGGGGGCACGCGTCCACTGAGACGTTCCGCAGGGCCCGGCGCCTCCGGTGCCGGGCCCTGCGGCGCGTCACGGACGTTCACACCCGCCGGGACACTCGCAAAAAGTGCCGAATGCTCACGCGAAGGACGGAACCGGCACAACCAACGCCTTCGCCGCGTCCCCGGGCCGACTAGCGTGGCGCAGGTAGACACCACCGATGACCGGAACCCGGCGCCCGCCCGGGCGGACATCGCGAGCTGCCCGAAGGACCCCGGTTGACGGATCGCAGGACGGCACGACAGCGCGGCGGCTCCAGGTGGCCCCGTACCCGCTACCGGTTCGACACCGTCATGGCCCGCGGGACGTCGGTCCTGATCGGCTGGCTCACGCTGGTCTGCCTGGCCATCGTCGTCCCCGCCAGTGCCGCTCTGGTCTGGGCCGACCCCGGCGCCCCCCGCACCTGGCCCGGGCGGCTCGTCGCGGTCTGGGTCAGCGTCGGCCAGACCTTGAAGATCGGCGGCGCCGTCGGCAGCCCGCTCTACGTGCTGCTCTCGGTCGTGCTGGCCCTCGTCGCCCTGCTGTTCGTCTCCACCCTGGTCAGCCTGATCACCACCGGCCTCAACGACAAGGTCTTGGCGCTGCGGCGCGGCCGTTCGACCGTGCTGGAACAGGGGCACTCGGTACTGCTCGGCTGGTCGGAGCAGGTCTTCCCCATCGTCTCCGAGCTGGTGGCCGCCAACTCCAACCAGCGCCGGGCCGTCGTCGCCGTCCTCGGCCCGAAGGACAAGGCGGAGATGGAGGACGAGATCGCCACCGCGATCGGCCGGCTCGGCCGCACCCGGCTGATCTGCCGGACCGGGGTGACCACCGATCCCGCGGTGATCGCCCTCGTCAGCCCGCACACCGCGCGCTCCGTCCTGGTCCTCTCCCACGACGGCGAGGACGGCGACGCGCACGTGGTCAAGACGCTGCTCTCCTTGGAGGCGGCCGTGCGCGGGCGGGGCCGCCCCACGGTCGTGGCCGCGGTCCGCGACGGCCGCCACCACCGCGCGGCGCAGCTGGCCGCCGGACGCCACGGGCGGGTGCTGAACATCGAGGAGGTCACCGCCCGGCTGATCGCGCAGACGTCCCGGCAGCCCGGGCTCTCCCTCGTCCACCAGGAGCTGCTGGACTTCGCCGGGGACGAGTTCTACACGGTCGGCGCACCGGCCCTCGCCGGACGCACCTTCGGCGAGCTGCTCCTCGCGTACGCCACGTCGAGCGTCGTCGGCATCCTGCGGGCCGGCGGCGCGGTCGAACTCGGTCCCGCATCAGGCACGGTACTGGCCGGTGAGGACCGCGTCATCGTCATCACCGAGGACGACGACACCGCCGTGCCGGTGGAGCGGCCGCTCGCCGTCGACGAGGACGCGATCGTTGCGCCCGGGCCGGTGAGCGCGTCGCCCGAGCGCGTCCTGCTGCTGGGGTGGAACCGGCAGGCCCCGCTGATCCTGGAGCAGCTGGACCTGAGCGTGCCCCCGGGCACCGCCCTGACGGTCGTCGCGCAGGGCGGCGAAGCACTGCGGGAAGCCGGCCGCACGGGGCGTTCGGCGCGCCGGATGCGGGTCCGGGTCCACGACGGGGACATCACCGACCCGCGGGTGCTGGAGCACCTGGACGTCCTGTCGTTCGACCGGGTGATCGTCCTCGGGTACGACGCCACGGACCGGACGGCCGGCGCGCTCGCGGGGGACGACCGGACGCTGGTGACGCTGCTGCACCTGCGGGCCCTGGAGGAGGCCTCGGGCCGCGAACTGGCCGTGGTCACCGAGATGAGGGACGACCGCAACAGGCTGCTCGCCCCGGCCCGGGCCGGGGCCGACTTCATCGTCGGCGGCCGGCTCGTCAGTCTGCTGATGACACAGATCGCCGAGAACCGCCACCTCGCCGAGGTCTTCGAGCTCCTGTTCGCGGCTGACGGCCCCGGCCTCCACCTCGCTCCCGCCGCGCACTTCGTGCGGCTCGGGCGGTCCGTCCCGTTCGCCACGGTGGTGGAGTCCGGGCGGCGGCGCGGGCTCTGCGTCATCGGGTACCGGCTCCACGGGGACAGCGCGCTCGGCCCCTCCTACGGTGTGCGGCTCAACCCCGACAAGCGGGACCCCGTGCGCTTCGACGCCGCGGACTCGGTCATCGTGCTGGCCCCGGAACCCGTACACCGCGCCGCCGTGCCAAGACCGGCCCGGCCCGGTGAGCGTTCCTCCGCCCCGGCCGGGCCCGGCGGCTCCTGACGGGCGGTCCGCGCACGGGCCCCGGACCGGCGGCAGTTGCGGGCGGCAGGAGCGGAGCGGGAGCTGCCGCGGGGACTGCCCGCCGGGGGCCCGCGGGGTACCTAGCGTGGAGGCCACGGAGTCCTCTCCGCACCCTTCCCCTCGCCTGGAGGCCCCGCGATGCCCTCGACCGCCCCCACCGCCTCCGCCGTCCTGGACGGCGGACCGGCGATCACCCCCGCACCCGGTGTGCTCGACCGGATCGCCGCCCAGGACGCCGAGCGCGTCGCGCTGGTGGACGGCGGGCGCCGGCTGACCTACGGGCAGCTCGCCCTCGCGGTGGCCTTCCGCGCCGACGAGCTGGCGGCTGCGGGGGCGGGTCCCGGGCGGCTGGTCGCCGTGCACCGGCCCCGGGGCGTCGACGCCGTGGTGGGACTGCTGGCGGCCCTGCGGACCGGGGCCGCGTACCTCCCCCTTGACCCGGGAGCACCGGCCGCGCGCAACGCCTCGATCCTCGCCGACTGCGCCGGAGCCGACGTAACGCTCAGCGAGGGCGACGTGGTGCTGCCCGGCCCGGGGGTCGCCGAGGACGCCGCCTACCTGATCTACACCTCCGGTTCCACCGGCACGCCCAACGGCGTCGTCGTCGGCCGCGAGGCGCTGGCCCACTTCGTGGCCGGGGCCACCGCCCGGTACGGCATCACCTCCGAGGACCGGGTCCTGCAGTTCGCGCCGCTGCACTTCGACGCGAGCGTCGAGGAGGTCTTCCTGACCCTCGGCGCCGGCGGCACGCTCGTCCTGCGCGACGAGGACATGCTCGACGTCCCCGGGCTGCTGGCCGGCTGCGCGGCGCACGGCATCACCGTCCTCGACCTGCCCACCGCCTACTGGCACGAGCTGGCGCACGCCCTCGCCACCGGAGCCGCCGAACTCCCGCCGACGCTGCGGACGGTGGTCATCGGCGGAGAGGCCGCGCTGCCCGAGCGGGTCGCGCAGTGGTGCCGGACGGTGGACCCGGACCGGGTGCGGCTGCTGAACACCTACGGCCCGACCGAGGCGACGGTGGTGGCCACCGTGGCCGACCTGTCCCGGCACCCGGGCGGACCGGTGCCGATCGGACTGCCCCTGCCCGGGGTCCGGGCGGCCGTGGTCGACGGCGAACTGTGGCTGCTGGGCGGCGGGCTGGCACACGGCTACCTGGGCCGGGCCGAGCTGACCGCCGCCCGCTTCGCTTCGCTGGAGGGGCAGCGGGCCTACCGGACCGGCGACCTGGTCCACGTACGCGAGGAGGACGGGCAGCTCGGCTTCCAGGGCCGCGCCGACGACGAGGTGAAGATCAACGGGCACCGGGTGGACCCGGGGTCCGTGGAGTCGGTCCTCACCGGCCATCCCGGCGTGCGCGAGGCGGCCGTCGTCCCCCGGGAGACGCCCGACGGAGTCAAGCGGCTCGTGGCGTTCGTGGTCGCCGACGCCGGGGTGAGCGCCGCCGCGCTGCGCTCCGCCGTACGGGCCGCGCTCCCCGCCGCAGCCGTGCCGAGCGCGGTGAACCTGGTCGAGGCCCTGCCCCGGACCTCCTCCGGCAAGATAGACCGCAAGCAGCTCAAAGCACCGGTGGACGACAGCGGCGCCGACCGCGTCTTCGACGGGGCGGTCCTGCCCGCCGAGGACCGGGTGCCGCTCTCCTTCGCCCAGCGCCGCCTGTGGTTCCTGGCCGGTCTGGAGGGGCCGTCGGCCACCTACAACCTGCCGCTCGTGCTGCGGCTGGACGCCGTCCCCGACCGGCGGGCGCTGGCGGCGGCCCTCGCCGACGTCGTGGAGCGGCACGAGGTGCTGCGCACCGTGTACCCGGCCGTGGACGGCGAGCCCTACCAGCACGTCCTCCCGGCGCCCGAGGTGCCGCTGACGGTACGGGACTGCACGCCGGAGGAACTGGCCCCCCTGGTCGCCCGCTTCACCGCCGGCACCTTCGACCTCGGCGCCCACCTCCCGCTGCGGGCCCGGCTGTTCCTGCCCGGCGACGGCTCGGCGACCCTCGCGCTGCTGACCCACCACATCGCCACCGACGGCTGGTCGGTCCCGCCGCTGCTGCGCGACCTCGGGCAGGCCTACGAGGCCCGGCTGGACGGCGGCGCTCCGCAGTGGGAGCCGCTTCCGGTGCAGTACGCCGACTACACCCTGTGGCAGCAGGAACTCCTGACCGATCCGGCCCCGTTGCTGGCCCACTGGCGGGACGCGCTCGACGGGATGCCGGCCGTCCTGGACTTGCCCGCCGACCGGCCCCGGCCCGCCGAGCCGACCGGAGAGGGCGCCACCCTGGTCGCCCGGCTGGACGCGGGCGCGCACCGCCGGCTGGCGGCGCTCGCGCAGGAACGCGGGGCGAGCGTGCTGATGGCCCTCCAGCCGGCGCTCGCCCTGGCCCTGGCCGCCGCCGGTGCCGGTACGGACCTCGCGATCGGCACCCCGGTGGCCGGGCGGGGCGACGAGGCCCTCTCCGATCTGGTCGGCTTCTTCGTCAACACCCTCGTCCTGCGCACCGACGTCAGCGGCGGAGCCTGCTACGCGGAACTCGTGGACCGGGCGCGCGAGGCGGACCTGGCGGCCTACGCCCACCAGGAACTCCCCTTCGACCTGCTGGTGGAGCACCTCAACCCGGAACGCGGCCTGGCCGTGAACCCGTTCTTCCAGGTGATGCTGACCGTGCAGGAGGAGGGCGACACGGCCCTGTCCCTGGGCGGCGGCCTGGAGGGCCGCTTCGTGGAACCCGGCCTGGAAGCGGCCAAGTTCGACCTCAGCGCCTCCTGCGTGGAGCTCCCGGACGGCGGCCTGGAGGTGTGGTGGCAGTACGCCGCGGACCTCTTCGACGCCCCGACGGCGCAGCTGCTGCTGGACGTCTTCCTGCGGGCCCTGTCCCGGGCGGCGCAGGACCCGCACGCCCCGACCGGCGACGCCGCGCCCGCGCTGCTCACCGAGGAGGAGGCCGCGGGTCTGGCGGAGCGCCGGGAGCGGCTCGTACGGGCCCGCGCGCTTGAGCCGGTGCCCGCGGCCACGGCCGGGGACCCCGCCGTGACGGAGGTGCTGTGCACGCTGTTCGCGGAGGTGATCGGTCTGGGCCGGGTGGCTCCCGACGAGAACTTCTTCTCCGTGGGCGGGCACTCCATGATGGGCGTGCGCCTGGTCAACCGGATCCGGGCCACGCTCGGCGTCGAGGCCCGGATCCGCGACCTGTTCCTCGCCCCGACCCCCGCGGAGCTGGCCGTGCGCCTGCTGCGCGAGGCCGCGCCCGCCGGACGGCCCGCACTGGTCCCCGTACCGCCGCAGGAGCGGCCCGAGCTGCTGCCGTTGTCGTACGCGCAGCGCCGGCTGTGGTTCGTGGACCAGCTGGAGGGGCCGAGCCGCTCCTACACCATCCCGTTCGCGCTGCGGCTGGACCGGCCGCTGGACCCGGCGGTGCTGGCCGAGGCCCTCGCGGATGTCGCCGGGCGGCACGAGGTGCTACGCACCGTGTACCCGGCCGTGGACGGTCAGCCGTACCAGCGGGTGGTGGACGCGGCCCGGCCCGTGCTGGACCTGGTCACCGCGGGACCGGACGGGCTCGACGCCGCCGTGGACGAAGCCGCCGGCCACGTGTTCGACCTCGCCGCCGAACTCCCCTTCCGCGCCTCGCTGATCAGCGCGGGTCCCGCCCGGGTGCTGGTGCTGCTCGTCCACCACATCGCGGCCGACGGCTGGTCCACCGGCCCCCTGCTGGCCGACCTGGCCGCCGCCTACGAGGCCCGGCTGGCCGGGGCGGCGCCGGCCTGGCAGCCGCTGCCGGTGCAGTACGCCGACTACACGCTGTGGGAGCGGGCCGCCCTCGACGGGGAGGCCGCCGCCGGACACCTCGCCTACTGGCAGCAGACCCTCGGCGACGCGCCGCCCGTGCTGGAGCTGACCTCCACCCGTACCCGGCCGGCCGACGCCTCGCACCGAGGCGCGGCCGTCCCCCTCGAACTGGACGCCGCGACGCACGCCCGGCTGGAGGAGCTCGCCCTGGAGCACGGGACGACGCTGTTCACGGTGGTGCAGTCGGCCTTCGCGGCCCTGCTGACCCGGCACGGCGGGGGCACCGACCTGCCGCTGGGCACGGTGACCGCAGGCCGGGACGACGAGGCGCTCAGCGACCTGGTCGGCTTCTTCGTCAACACCCTGGTCCTGCGCTGCGACACCTCCGGCGACCCGCGCTTCTCGGAGCTGCTGCGCCGGGTGAAGGACACCGACCTCGCGGCCTACGCCCACCAGGACGTGCCCTTCGACCTGGTGGTGGAGCGGCTGAACCCGGTGCGCTCCACGGCCCACCACCCGCTGGTGCAGGCGATCGTCCAGGTCCATCCGGCCGAACCGCAGACCCCGCCCGGGGCGGCGCTGGCCGGGACCCCGCTGGGCACCGCCTCCGGGTTCACCAAGTTCGACCTCACGGTGTCCCTGCGGGAGGTCCGGAGCGCCGAGGGGGCTCCGCTCGGGCTGGCCGGCGTACTGGAGTACGCGACGGACCTCTACGACGCGGACACCGCGGCCCTGCTGGCGACGCATCTGGCCCGCATCCTGCGGGCGGTGGCCGAGGACCCCGGGCAGCGGATCGGCGACGTACGGCTCATGACCGCCGAGGAGGAGTTCCGGCTGGTCACCGAGTACAACGACACGGCGACCCCGCAGGCACCGTGCGGGCTGGTGCACGAGCGGTTCGCGGCGCAGGCCCGGCGGACCCCCGACCGCATCGCGCTCTCGTACGGGGAGGAGACCCTCACCTTCGCGGAGCTGGACCGGCGCGCCAACGCGCTGGCCCACCGGCTGATCGGGGCGGGCGTGCCGCGGGACGGGACGGTCGCCGTCCTGATGGACCGCACGCCGCACCTGCTGGTGGCGGCGCTGGCGGTGCTCAAGTGCGGCGCCGCGTACGTACCGCTGGACCCGCGGCTGCCCGAGGCCCGCGTCCGCATGATCACCCAGGACGTGGCGGCGACGGTCCTGCTGACGCAGGAGGCGTACCTGGACAAGCCGGCGGTCGTGCAGGAACGCGCCGCCGGTCTGCGGGTCCTCGCCGTCGACACCTTCGTGCCCGACGGGGACACCACCGATCCGGGGGTCGCGGTCGGTGAGGACGCCCTGATGTACGTGATGTTCACCTCCGGCTCCACCGGCCGGCCCAAGGGCGTCGGCGTCACCCACCGCAACGTGGTCGAGCTCGTCACCGACCGGTGCTGGAACCTCGCCAACCACCGTCGGATGCTGGTCCATTCGGCGATCGGGTTCGACGCCTCCACCTACGAGCTGTGGGTGCCGCTGCTGGGCGGCGGGCAGCTCGTCATCGCCCCGGGCGACGGGACCGACGTCGCCGAACTCGACCACACCATCCGCACCTACGGCGTCACCGCCGCCTACTTCACGATGGGCCTGTTCCACATCATGGCCGACGAGGGCCTGGACACCCTCAAGCTCCTGCGCGAGGTCTGGACCGGCGGTGACGTGGCCTCGCCCAGCGCCCTCCAGCGGGTCCTGACGCACTGCCCCGAGACCGTGCTCGTCCACTCCTACGGTCCCACGGAGACGACCTTCGCCTCCCACCAGCAGCGCTTCCCGCTCGCGCAGCGCACCCTGCACGGCGTGTACCTCGGGTCGGCGCTCGACAACACCCGCGTCCACGTCCTGGACGAGCGGCTGCGGCCCGTGCCGCCCGGGGTCGCCGGGGAGATGTACCTCGCCGGAACCCAGGTGGCCCGCGGTTACATCGGCCGGCCCGGTCTGACGGCGGAACGGTTCGTCGCCGACCCCTTCGGCGCCGACGGCGGCCGGATGTACCGCACGGGAGACCTGGTGCACTGGACCCCGGACGGTGAACTGCGGTTCATCGGGCGGGCCGACGGACAGATCAAGCTGCGCGGCTTCCGGATCGAACCCGGCGAGATCGAGGAGACCCTGGCCCGGCACCCGGGGATCGGGCAGGTCACCGTGGTCGTCTTCGAGGACGGTCCCGGCGGCAAGCGGCTCGTCGCGTACGCGGTCCCGCGCACCGGTCACACCCTCACCGAGGCCGGGCTGCTGCGCTGGGCGGCGGACGAACTCCCCGAGCACATGGTGCCCTCGGCGGCCGTCCTGCTCGACGCCATCCCGCTGACCGTCAACGGCAAACCCGACCGCAAGGCCCTGCCCGCGCCCGCCCCGGCCGCGCGGCCCCACGGACGGGCCCCGCGCACGCCGCGCGAGGAGATCCTGTGCGGGCTGTTCGCCGAGGTCCTGGGCGTCGAAGGCGTCGGCATCGACGACAACTTCTTCGGCATGGGCGGACATTCGCTGCTCGGGGTCCGCCTGGTCAGCCGGATGCGGACCGTCCTGGGACTGGAGCGCGGGGTCCGCGACCTGTTCCGGACCCCGACCGTGGCCGGACTGCTGGGCGACGAACCCACCGGGTTCGACCCGATGGGGGTGCTCCTGCCCCTCAACACCCGCGGTTCGCAGGCCCCGTTGTTCTGCATCCATCCCGGTACGGGCGTCGGCTGGCCCTACGCCGGGCTCACCCGGCACCTGGGGCCCGACCAGCCGCTGTACGCGATCCAGGCGCGGGCGCTGAGCGAACTGGGCCACTCCCCCGAGTCGGTGGAGGAGATGGTCGAGGACTACCTGCCGCTGATCCGGGAGGTCCAGCCGCACGGCCCGTACCGCTTCCTCGGCTGGTCCTTCGGCGGGACGGTCGCGCACGCGCTCGCCGTCCGGCTGGCGGAGCTGGGCGAACGCACCGACCTGCTGGCCATGATGGACGTCCATCTGCTGCCCACCGAACCGGTGCGGCGCCGGATGACGCCCGCGCAGAAGCGGGACATGCTCGTCGGGGACGCCACGGACGAGCCGGCGGACGCGCCGTTCGACGTCGACGCCCTGATCGGCCTGGTCCGGTTGAAGGACCCGGTGCTCGGGGCCTTCTCCGACGCGGAGATCCGCTCCGTGATCGGCGCCTCCGTGAACCACGCCGAAATCATGAACCTGTACGCCCCGCGCCCGGTCGCCACGGACCTGCTCTTCCTGGCGGCCATCGAGGACGGGGAAACGGAAAACACCCTCGCGCAGCACTGGATCCCTTATATCGAGGGCCGCGTGGAAAATCACGTCATCGGCGTTCCGCACACCAGAATGGGTGAACCGGAACCGCTCGCTTTGATCGGCCGTATTCTTTCCGAGAAATTGAGGAGTCTGTCATGACCAACCCGTTCGACGACAACGAGGGCACCTTCAACGTCGTGGTGAACGCCGAGGGCCAGCACGCCCTGTGGCCCGTCTTCGCCGACGTTCCCGCAGGCTGGGACGTGGTGTGGGGCGAGGGGACGCGGGCCGACGCGCTCGCGTACGTGGAGGAGAACTGGACGGACATCCGCCCGAAGAGCCTGGTCGCACAATACTCGTAGACGGTCTGCGCCGATCGAGGAGCCGTGTCCCGCGTTGCGGGGCGCGGCTTCTCGCGTACCCCTCTTCGAAATCCATTTCGGAATTCCTCCATACTGCCGCAGGAACTTCCCCTCGACCGGTCGATCGCTTTCTATATTTCTCGGTATGCGACGAAGGAATGTGAACATCCTGCTGACGGGTACGGCGTCCGATTCCCATACCTGGAACCTCGTCTACCTCCAGCTCTTCCTGGAGGAGCTCGGGCACCGGGTCCACAACCTGGGGCCCTGCGTGCCGGACGACCTGCTGGCCGGCGTCTGCGCGGACCGCGACCCGGACCTCGTCGTGGTCAGCAGCGTCAACGGGCACGGCTACCGGGACGGGCTCGGCGCCGTCAGGGCGCTGCGGGCCCGCGGACTGACGGGGCCCGTCGTCATCGGCGGAAAGCTCGGCGTGGCGGGCGAGGCCGACCCGCGGCAGCGGGGCCGGCTGCTCGACGCGGGCTTCGACGCCGTCTTCGACGACGGCGACGTCGGACGACTGCGCAGCTATCTGGGCAGCTTGCCGCGGGCGCGCGTCCGGGCCGGTGCCGGTGCCACGGCCGGTTTCGCTGCCGGCGCCGACGCCCTGGCCGGTGCCGAGGCCGGTGTCATGGCCGGTGCCCGTGGGCGGGCCGTCGCATGACCGCCGCCACGCTCGCCGCACCGGACGTGGCCGCCCCCTCCTTCGCCGCCGCCGCGGGATTCGGTGCCTTCGTCGGCGCCTGCGCGGCCGCCGGGCAGCTCGTCGTCCAGCCCCGGATGGGTTTCAGCGATCCGCACCGGATGCGCGACGGGCTGGAGCGGACCAAGTCGGCGTTCGCCACCACCGTCGGCACGCTCACCATCGACAGCTACACCCGGGTCGGCGCCCACGCCGCCGCCCGCGCCGCCCTGGCCGAGGGCACACCGCTCAACGGCTACCCGATCGCCACCCACCCCACCGCACGGACCCGGTCGCTCCTCGACGGGGTCCGGGACGCCGGGTTCCCCGTCCAGGTCCGCCACGGCTCCTCTCGCCCCGAGGCCATCGTCCGCGCGCTCGCCGCCGCCGGGCTGGACGCCACCGAGGGCGGCCCGGTCTCCTACTGCCTGCCCTACGGCCGGACCCCGCTCGCCGAGTCCGTGGACAACTGGGCCCGCTGCTGCGAACTGCTCGCGGCACTGACGGCGGCTCCGCGGACGCCACACGTGGAGAGTTTCGGCGGCTGCATGCTCGGGCAGCTCTGCCCGCCCGGGCTGCTGGTGGCACTGAGCCTGCTGGAGGGCATGTTCTTCGTGCAGCACGGCATCCGGTCCGTCTCCCTCAGCTACGCGCAGCAGACCGACCCCGCCCAGGACACCGAGGCGGTGCGCGCCCTGGGCCGGCTGGCCGAGGAGTTCCTGCCCGCGGCGGTGGACCGGCACGTGGTCCTCTACACCTACATGGGGGTGTTCCCCTGCACCGCCCGCGGTGCCACCCGGCTGCTGGAGGCCTCCGCGCGGCTGGCCGTGCGCGCCGGGGCGCAGCGCCTGATCGTGAAGACCGCCGCGGAGGCCCACCGGATCCCGACCGTGCAGGAGAACGTACGGGCGCTGGAGACGGCGGCGGCGACCGCCGCGCTGACCGAGCGCCCGGCCCTGACCGGGGACCCCGCGGACAGCGAGGTCTACCGGGAGGCGCGGGCCTTCGTGGAGGCCGTGCTGGAGTTCGGCGGCGACCTCGGGCGCTCGCTGCGGACGGCCTTCGCGCGCGGCGTGCTGGACGTCCCGTACTGCCTGCACCCGGACAACGCGGGCCGTTCGCGCAGCTTCGTCGGCCCCGACGGGCGGCTGCGGTGGTCGGAGGTCGGCGCGATGCCGGTCGCACCGTACTCCGGGTCCGGCGGGCGCACACCGATGACATCGGACGGGCTGCTCGCGGCCCTCCACGGCCTGGCCCGGCGCTTCGACGAGGGCGAGACCGCCACGTGAACCGGCCCGCGCAGGGCCCCTTCCCACCCCTCGGCATACCGACCCACCCGATCTCGACAGGAGTCGACATGGAGATCCAGACCCCTCCCCCGCTCGGTGAACACCTGCGCTCGCCGCGGCTGCGCTCCGCGATGCTGGTGCAGCAGGAAGCCCTGTACGCGGCGCGCGCGTTCCTGCGCGGCGAGGGCTTCGTGGAACTGCTGCCGCCGCTGGTCGGCCCGGTCACGGACCCGGGCGGCCGGGGCGCCAAGGCCCTGGACGTCGACTACTACGGCGCGCCGTACAAGCTGATGACCAGCGCGATCCTTTACAAGCAGGCCTCGCTGGAGGGGTTCCCCCGCCTGTTCTACATCGCGCCGAACGTCCGCGTGGAGCCGCCGGAGACGGCGTCCACCGGGCGGCACCTGGTGGAGTTCCACCAGATCGACGTGGAGATGGCCGGCGCCACGCGCCACCAGGTGCAGGAGATCGCGGCGGGGCTGCTGACGCACGTGGTGGACCACGTGTGGACGGCGGTACCGGACGTGCTGCGCGAACTGGGCCGGGAGGAACTGGACTTCACCGAGCTCCGGCAGGGCAAGTTCGACTCCTGCACCCACGAGGAGGCGGTGGCCCGCCTGCTGGGCCGGGGCCACCCGCAGAGCCCTGACGCGGAGATCGACTGGGAGGGCGAGAAGGTGCTCTCGCTGGAGGCCGACCGGCCGTTCTTCATCAACGACTACCCCAAGGGCTCGCGCGGCTTCTACGACCGCGAGGACCCCGAACGCCCGGGCGTACTGCGCAACTTCGACCTGATCGCCCACGGCGGTTACGGGGAGCTGGTCAGCGGCAGCGAGCGCGAGTCCGACTACGCGGCGATCGTCACGCGGATGCGGGAGAGCGGGGAGAACCCGGCGAAGTACGCCTGGTACCTGGAGCTCGCCCGTGAGGGCATCGAGGCCAGCGCCGGCTTCGGCATGGGCCTGCAGCGCCTGGTCCGGTTCCTGACCGGGCTGGACGCACTGTGGCAGGTCAGCGCCTACCCGAAGCTGCCGGGGGTGATCGCGCCGTGAGCGGGGCACTGGGCGCGGCGGGCTTCCCCGAGCAGGCGGTACGGTCCCGGGCCCGCGCGGGCACGGCCGAGGTGTTCCCGGCCGCGGATTCCTACGGCGCGCAGCTGTACGGGGCCGCGGCCCAGGGGGCACCGGACCCGCCGGACCCGCTGGACGAACTGCGGCTCGTACCGCCGGTGTTCATGCCGCGGCGGCTGGAGAAGCTGATCGAGCTGGGGCGGGAGCCCTCGTACGAGGACGTGGACCTGCGCACGACCGTCGGCGGCTTCGTCGCTGAGCTGCCGCTCTACCTGTCGGCGTTCGGGTCCACCCGGGCGGGCAGCGGGGACCTCGGGGTGGCGGCGGGCCGGCAGGCGGCGCGGCTCGGCATCCCGATGGTGATCGGCGAGAACATGGTGCCGGTGCACGGGTACTCCCGTGGCGGCGACGGCATGCGGTCGGCGCTGCTGGAGCGGATCACGGCGTACGCGGAGAGCGTCGCGGACGGCGTCGGCGGCGTGGTGGTGCAGCAGTCGACCGAGGACGCCGACTCGGAGGTGTGGAACCTCCTCTACAGCGACCCGGGCACACGGGCACTGCGGGACTCCGGCCGCCTCGGCTTCGAGCTGAAGGTGGGCCAGGGGGCGAAGCCGGGACTGGGCGGGATGACGGTGGTCGGCGCCGGCGAAGGCGAGCGGCTGGCCGGGCAGTTCACCGTCCGGGACCTGCTGGGCGAGCGCGGCCGGCTGCTGCGGTGCGCGACCCCGGGCACCTTCACCGAGGAGATCGTCCGCCAGCAGCTGCGGTTCATGCGGAACAACTTCCCGCTGGCCCGCACCTGGGTGAAGTTCCATCCCGGCCGGGACATCGCGCGGGCCGCGGCCACCGCGTGGGCGGCGGGCGCCGACGCGGTGACGGTGGACGGCGCCGAGGGCGGCACCGGCTGGGCGCCCCGCGTCTTCCTCGACCAGGTCGGCCTGCCGCTCGGGGAGTGCCTGCGCCGGATCGGCACCCCGGCCGGGGACCTGCTCGCCACGGGCCGGATCTGGGAAGGCGGTCGCGCGGTGCGGGCACTGGCGCTCGGGGCGACGGCCGTGGGCCTGGGCCGGGCGGCGCTGCTCGCGGTGGACGAGGATCCGCGGGAAGGCCTGGTCCGGCTGGTGCGGGCACTGGCGCTGGAGACCCGCCTGCTGGTGAGCGCCGTCGGCAAGTACCGGGTCGTCGACCTGGACCCGGAGGACCTGTGGTCGCCCGGCGCCGCCGGACCGGAGACCCCCGCACCGCGAACCTCGCGGTCCGTGCCGGCCGGGGAGCGGTCGTGACGGCCCGCTCCGGGTCCGCCCGTCGGCCCGGGCGGCTGCGGCCCGGGCCGCTGCGGGCCGGGAGCGGACGGCCCTACGGGCGGCGGCCGCGCCCGGTGCGGGCGCGGTTCCGGCTCTCCGAGCTCCCCGGGGTCACGGCCGCCCCCGCCTGCGCCGCCGGCGCCGCCGCCGCTTCGCGGGCCCTGGCCCGGGCGGGACTCGGCCACCTCGGCGGCCACCTCGCCCTGCGCGGCCCTGCCGGGGTCCGCGCGGGGGATCTGGCGCGGGCGGCGGAACGCGCCGTAGCGGCCGCCCTGCGGCGCGCCCGCTGACCGGGCCGCCCGCGCACGCAGTCCCGTACCGCAGTCCCTCCGTCCCGTACCGCTCACCCGCCCCTCACCCAGAACAGGTTCACCATGGAAACCCCCGTACAGACGCCCACCGCGGCCCCCACGGTCCAGTGGGGCCGTGTGAGCTCCCTGGTCGGTGGCCAGGCCGCCGTCCAACTCGGCAGCTTCGCCCTGCTCATCGCCATGAACTGGACCGCCGTCCAGCTGGGCGGCACCGGTGCGGTCACCCTGCTGACCCTGGCCGCCACCGTCCCCCGGGCGCTGATGCTGATCTTCGGCGGGGCGGTGGCCGACACCCTCGGCCCGCGCTTCGTCCTGTTGCGGACCACCTCCGCCCGAGTCGCGGTGCTCGGCGCCGGGGCGGTGGTCACCGCGACGACCCACCAGCTGTGGCCGCTGGTGGTGATCGCCCTCGTCGAGGGGATCCTGCTGGGCCTCGCCGGTCCGGCCTCCGGGGTGCTGCTGCCGATGTTCGCCCGGGGTGAGCAGCTCGCCCGGGCCAACTCCCTCTACTCCATGGTGCTGCGGGTCGCGCCGATCCTCGGGGCCCCGGCCGGCGCGTTCCTGATCACCGTCGGGGAACTGTGGCTGGCGATGCTCGTCGGGGCCGTCACCGGCGCGATCTGGCTCGGCTGCCTGCTGCACGTCACGCACGGCTTCGTCCGGCCCGCGCCCGAGCCCGGGGTGTCCCTGGTCAAGCGCTCCGGGGACGGCTTCCGGCTGCTGGCCCGGCACCCCAGGCTGCGCTGGATGTTCGTGGCCGCTCTGTGCCTGGACATGGCGTTCAGCTGGCCGGCCGAGGTCGCGCTGCCGCTGCTGGTCTCCGAACGCGGCTGGGGGGTCGGCGCGGTGGGTGTGGTCCTGGCGGCGTTCAGCGTGGGCGCCCTCGGCTCCAGCGCGGTGGGCGCGGCCATGGCACACCGGATCCCGATGTTCGTGCGGCTCGTCGTCACCGGTGCGGGACTGGCCGCCGGGATCCTGGTGATGGCCCTCATGCCGTCCGTGGCCTCCCTCACCGCGGTCGCCGCCGGGGTCGGCCTGCTGTCCGGCCTGAACGGGCCGGCCATCGTCACGCTGTACCAGCAGTCGGCCCCCGAGGAACGGATGGGCGCCGCGATGTCGACGCTCTCCCTCTCCGGGATCGGCACTGCCCCGATCTCCATCGCCGTGTTCAGCTCGCTGTCCCTGGCCCTCGGCGTGCAGACCACCTGGCTGCTGTGCGGGGCCATCGCGTTCGTCTCGCCGCTCGCGGCCGTCATGGCGCTGCGGCACCCCGCGAAGGAGGAGGAGCCCGCCCCGGTGGAGCTCCCCGTCCCCGCGGCCGTATAGGGAGGTGGCTGCGATGAGTGAGCTGCAATCGGGCACTGCTCGACTTCTCGTACCGACGCCGCTGTCGGGTCCCGGGCCGGGGGCGGCCCAGGCCGTCCTGGTGGCGGCGAGTCCGCAGCTGTGGCTCGTGGACACCACCGCCTACCGGGTGCACGCGGCCCGGCACGCACCCGGCACCCTGGACGCGCAGGAACTGGCCCGCGCGGCGGAGTTCGTCCGGGCCGCGGACCGCGACAGCTACGTGTGCGCCCATGTGGCGCTGCGCCGGCTGCTCGGCGCCTACCTGGGCATGCCGGCGCGCGAGGTGGTCGTGGAAAGGGCGCCCTGCACGCACTGCGACGAGCCGCACGGGCGGCCCGTGCTGCCGGGCGGGGCCCTGCACTTCTCCCTCTCGCACTGCACCGGGATCAGCCTGCTGGCCTTCGCGACCGCCCCGGTCGGGGTGGACGTGGAGGAGCTGGTCCTGCCGCAGTCGATCGCGGAGACGGCCGACGTCCTGCACCCCAGGGAGGCGGCCGAGCTGGCCGCCCTCCCGGCGGGGGACCGCTCGCTGGCCTTCACCCGGGTGTGGACCCGCAAGGAGGCCTACCTCAAGGGGCTCGGGGTGGGCCTGTCGGAGAACCCGGCGGCGGACTACGTGGGCACGGGCCCCGTCCCGGCCCGCATGCCGGGGTGGTCCCTGACCGACGCCCTGGTCCCGGAGGGCCACTGCGCGGCGGTGGCCCTGCGCGACCCGTGAGGGCCACCGTCCCTGTCGGGGCGGTGGTTACCCTGCACGGACGACGACGCCTGACGACGACCGCGGTCTCCCGCCCGCCCTCGCCGAGGTGGCGGCGACGGAGTTCGGCCACGACGAGGGCAACGGGATCGACTTCGAGCCCTACGCCGCCTTCGACTCCGCGGAAGAGACCACCGACTGGCTGCGGAGCCGGACGGGCAACCCCGGCCTGGACGGCGGCGCGTACCGCGTCTTCGGCCAGGACGGCACGGGCGGGCCGGCCCTGTGGTGCGTGCGCCCCGGGCACCCCCTCGTCGAGCAGCCCGTGGTGTTCATGGGGTCGGAGGGGGCCTGCGGTGTCGTGGCCGGGAGCCTGTCCGACTTCCCGTGGGTGCCGGCGGACGGCATCGGGCCGATGGAGGCGGTGGAGTACGACGACCTCGCGGGCCGTCCGGACCCGGTCCTCGCCGAACTCGCCGAGCGGCACGCGACCACGCCGCGCCGGCTGGCCCGCGAGATCGTGCTCGGCGCGAGGGCCGAGTTCCCGGGGTACGTCCGGGACGTCGAGGCCCTCTGCCGCTGAGCGGTCCGGCGAAGCGGCGTCGGCCCGGCGTGGTCGCGTGCCGTTCGGCGTGGTCGCGTCGGCCGGTGTGGTCGCGTCGGCCCGGCGATCCCGGGGCGGGCGTGTCCGGTGGGCCGGTGAATCGTTTTCGCAGGCATGACGACGACGCACTCCACGCCCACCACCTCGGCGCGGCACCGGGCTGCGGACGACGGCGTCCGCAGTTTGTTCGTGCCCCGCCAGCCGTCGCACGCCGCCGGGTCCGCACCGCTGTTCGACGAACTGGCCCGGGAGTGGGCGGCCCGCGGGGCCACCGTGCCCAACCGGCCGGATCCGACGTGGCTGCGGCTGGTGTCCTGGGAGCACTTCCAGCGGGAGACCGCGGCCACGGTGCGCGACCTGCACCTGCGCGGCCCCGAACCGGCGCCCGGGCCCGCCGCCGCGGACGGCCGCCCCCGCTGGCGGCGGGTGTGAGCACAGGCCGGGCCGGCGGCGGCCGGACGCCGCCTCACTCCTCGGTGGTGACGGTGATCTTGCCCCGTACGTGACCGGCGGTGGAGGCGGCGTAGACCTCGCCCATGGCGGAGAACGGGTACGTGGTCGTCTCGGGGACCCGGAGCCGGCCGGAGGTCACGAGCCGGGCGAGTTCCTCCATGTCCGAGACGGTGGCGTCGTAGTTGAAGTTGACGCCGCGCACGCCCCGGGCCGCCAGGGCGTCGGGGTCGGCGGCGAAGAGCGTGCTGGCCAGCCGCCCGCCGTCGCGCAGCAGTGGCGCGATCCGGCCGGCCACCAGGTCCCGGCCGTCCACCAGGTCGAGTGCGGCGTCGACACCGCCGGGATGACCCGCGCGGACGGCGTCGGCGACGTCGGCGGTGCGGTAGTCGACGACCTCGGCGGCGCCGAGGCCGCGGACGTAGTCGTGGTCCCGGCCGGCGGCGACCGCGACCACCCGCGCCCCGCGGGCCGCGGCCAGCTGCACGACGTAGGAGCCGACACCGCCGGCCGCCCCGACCACGAGCAGGGATTCACCCTCCCGGGGGTCCAGCCAACGGGTGAGCGCGAGCGCGGTCCCGCCGGTCATGGGGAGGGCCGCCGCCGAGAGGACGTCCAGGTCCTCGGGGCGCTCCGCCAGGGCGGCGGTCTCGATGGACGCGGTCATGTACGGGGCGTACGAGCCGTACGGGTGCTGCGCGATGGTCGCGGGGCGGCGCATGCCGAAGACCTCCGCGCCGACCTGGAACCCGGCGCCGTCCCCGGCGGCGGTCACCTGGCCGGCCACGTCGAAGCCGAGGACCAGGGGGAAGGCGAAGGTGACGCCCGGGCGGGCGAGTTGACCGTCGGCGATCTTCCAGTCGATGGGGTTGACCGAAGCGGCCCGCACCTTGATCAGCACCTCGCCGGGGCCCGGCTCCGGCGCGGGTACCTCCCGCAGGGCGGGCGGCTCACCGAAGGCTTCGACGGCGAATGCGTACATGAGGGGTTCCTCCCGGGGTCAGGACGCCACTGGCGGTCGGCCCGGCCGCCCGCCGCCGGATCCATTCCACCCCGGGGTGCGCAAGCACCCGCATGCCGCCGGTCGGGTCACCCGCCCGGCTCCGGTGCCGGCCCCGGGCCGGATCCGTGTTCCCGGCGGTCCGTCCCCGTCTCCGTCGCCGCAGAGGGGAGCCGTGCCGCCCCGGGCGGGGCGGCACGGCCCTTGACGGTCGTCAGGCGAGGGCAGCGGCGTCGAGCCTGCCCGCCTTCGCGTCCTCGATCAGGGAGCCGAACTGGTCCGCGCTCATCTCCACGCGCTGACCGAAGTCGTCGGTGATGACGATGCGCCGCTCCGCGGGCGCCGACTCGTCGACGAACAACTGCGGGCAGCCGCAGTCGCACTTGCCGCAGAACGTCGCCACGGGTTCCAGCGAGTTGAAATCGGTCACGATCCCTTCCTCTCACATCCCGTCCGTGGATCGGCCTCCCGCCCCCGGACGTAAGGGACATGCCCCCGCGACGGCGTCCGCAAGCGCCGAGTGGCCCCCGGCGTGCACCCGTGCGGCCCCCCGGCCGGCCGGGCCGGTTCCTCAGTCGCCGACGTGGATGCCCGGGCGCCGTTCCGGACGCGGCTCGTGCTTGCGGATGATCTCGCGGGTGACGGGGGCGGTGTCGCCCCTGCCGAGCAGGAAGTAACGGAACATGTGCCGCAGCGGGCTGCCCTCCGCCCAGGCGAAGTAGCAGTGCGGCCTGACTCCCGTCGTGTCGCGCAGGGCGAGGAGGATCGCCGCGATGGCGTTCGGCGCGGCGGGCGCCTCGGCTCGCAGGATCCGGTACCCGTCGACCTCGACACCGCGGACGGTGAGGGTCTCGCTGAAGTCGGAGGGGTCCACGACGTCGATCTCCAGGAAGATGACGTCGGCCGGTCCGGGGACCGGGTTGGTGCCGCGCTGTTCGCGTTCCTTGCCCGCGTACTCCGCCCCGTCCCCCGCCTCCCGGCGGTTGGCGATGATGTTGATGGCGTTGTCGTGGGCGAGGGTGTCGGTGATGAACCGGCGGGCGGCTTCGTCGAAGACGATCCGGTCGGCCCGCAGTTCGGTGGTGCGCGAGACGCGGGAGATCAGGGACACGACGACGATGCCGGCGATGAACATCCCCGAGATGGTGATGCCGTCGGGCTTGTCGACGATGTTGGCGACCAGTGCGTAGAGCAGGACGGCGGTCAGGACCGCGAAGCCCGCGGTCGTGGCGCGCTGGCGGCGGCGCAGCGCCGAGACGGTGACGGCGAAGGCGCCGGAGACCATCATGGCGAGGATGCCGGTGGCGTAAGCACCGGCCTGGGCGTTGACGTCGGCGTCGAAGGCGATGGTGATGCCGACGCACAGGACGGTGTAGACGAGTACCACCGGCCGCACCGCGCGTCCCCATTCGGGGGCCATCCCGTAGTCGGGCAGGTAGCGGGGCACGATGTTGATCAGCCCCGCCATGGCCGAGGCACCCGCGAACCACAGGATCAGGATGGTGCTGATGTCGTAGACGGTGCCGAAGGCCTCTCCGACGTGTTCGTGGGCGAGCCAGGCCAGCGCACGGCCGTTCGCCGCGCCGCCGGCCTCGAACTCCTTGTGCGGGATGAGGACCGTGGTGACGAAGCTGGCGGCCAGCAGGTAGACGCTCATCACGAGCGCGGCGGTGGTCAGGAGCTTGCGGGTGTTGCGGATCCGGGACTGCAGGCGCTCCTCGGGCTCCGCGCCCTCGGCGGCGACGAGCGGCATCATGCTCACCCCGGTCTCGAACCCGGACAGGCCGAGGACGAGCAGGGGGAAGGCCAGCAGTGCCGGGCCGACCAGGTCGCCGAAGCCGCCTCCGCCCGCGACGAGGGCGTCCGTCCAGGACGACCAGGCTCCGGGGGTGGTGAACACGTCGAACGCACCGACGCCGATGGTCACCGCGTTGAGGAGCAGGAAGACGGCGACCAAGGGGATGGCCACGCTGACGGCTTCGCTGAACCCGAGCAGGAACACGCCGCCGAGCAGCAGCAGCATTGCGACCGTGATGGCCACCTCGTGGCCGTGCAGGGCTTGCGGGAAGAACGGGTTCTCGACGACGTGCACGGAGGCGTCGGCCGCCGACAGGGTGATGGTGATGACCCACGAGGTCGCGACGAAGCCGAGCAGGACCAGCACGAACAACTTGCCCCGCCAGAAGGGCAGCAGGTCCTCCAGCATGGCCACCGAGCCCGCGCCGTGAGGGCTCTCGCGGGTCACGCGCCGGTACATCGGCAGCATGCCGAGGAGGGTCAGCACGACGATCACCAGCGTGGCCAGCGGGGAGACGGCACCGGCCGCGAGCGCGGCGATCGCCGGTACGTAGGCCAGGCTGGAGAAGTAGTCGACGCCGGTCAGGCACATCACCTTCCACCAGGCGTGCGGCTCGTTGTGCCCCTCGCCGGACGCCGGCCCGACCGGCTGTACCCGGTGCCGCAGCAGCCACTGCGCCAGGCCTCCGCTCGGCTGCGGACGCAGAGCAGGGCTGTCCACCTCTTCCGGTACGGCCAGTTCGTTCGTGTCCTTCATGTCCCCCATCAACCTTCCGGCCCGGAGCGCCGGGCATGCCCTCCGCCGCGGCCATGCCCGCGACGACGATCACCGAGTATGCGGCCTGCCGCCCGCGAGGTCCCGACCGGGGGCGCCGGCGCCCCTCGCGGGCCGGTGTCACGGCGCACGCGCCCCCTGCCGGACGGCTCCGCCCGGGGCGCGGGCTCAGGCGGCCGCGGCCGCCTTGCGGGCGATCCAGCCGAAGAAGGCGTCCGCGACCTGGGTCCGCTCGGGTTCCGGCATCATCGTGAAGCCGCCGTGCGCGGTGCTCCACTCGTTCAGCACCGGGCCCTCGTCGGTCATCAGCCAGTCGACGCACATCCACTCGGCCGACAGGCTGCCGGCTATGCGTTCGCAGTGCCCGGCGACCAGCTCGTGGTCCTCGTTCACCTCGATGGAGCCGCCCTGGCTGACGCTGGCGAGGTAGCCGTCCTTGCGCGGCCTCCTGGTGAGCGAGCAGACGACCTTGCCATCCGCCACGTAGACCCGCATGTCGCCGTGGTGGGCGAGGTAGGGCTGGATGACGTATCCGGCGTCGCTCTGGGCGACGATGTCGAT
Organism: Streptomyces sp. NPDC051578; assembly: GCF_044454045.1. Lineage (NCBI taxonomy): Bacteria > Bacillati > Actinomycetota > Actinomycetes > Kitasatosporales > Streptomycetaceae > Streptomyces > Streptomyces sp. NPDC051578. Next base: position 410,221 of record NZ_JBITDH010000005.1, on the reverse strand, counting down.
GGCCGCCGCGAGCTGTTGGTCGGAGTCCGCGCGCAGGACGCCGGTACCGCCGGACAGTTCACGGGGCTTGACCACGAACCGCTCCGTCCCGAGGGCCTCCCGGGCTTCGCCTATGGCGCGCCTCGCGTACTTGCCGGGGGGCACGCCCACCGTGGCGATGGTCGGGACGCCGAGGGCGGCCGCGTGCTGGATCAGCGCGAGCTTGTCCCGCTCAAGGTAGTCCGGGCCCGTGAAGGACCGGTTCAGCAGCACCGAATCGCTGGCCGCGATGGTGCGGTAGATGGCCCGCAGCGCGTGCGTGCCCTGGGCGTCCGTGCTCATGTCCTCGACGATGTAGCACTGCCGCTGTTCCAGCAGGTCTTTGCCGCGGTGGCGCAGCGCGGGCTTCCCGACGCAGGACGGGATCAGTTCCGTCGCACTGATCACCCGGAAGTCGAAGCCGCGGGGGGCTCCCAGCGCCGAGTACCTGCGGGTGATGCTCTCCTCGAACGCGTCCACCTCTCCCGGGTCGTAGTCCTCCGAGTGGTAGATCCAGGTGATCAGCTGGTTCTCGCTCATCCTGTTCACGCTTCCTGGTCGTCGTCAGCGGGTGAGCTGGTCGCCGCGCTCCAGGCCGTAACCGGCCGGGACGTCCGCGGGGTCGGTTCCCTCGGTGAGCACCTTGTTGTCGTGGTCGACGAAGACGACGCGCGGCTTGAGCTCGCGGGCCTCGTCGTCGGTGACGGAGGCGTAGGCGATGAGGATGACGAGGTCGCCGGGGCTGATGAGACGGGCCGCGGCGCCGTTGATGCCTATGACGCCCGAGTCGCGGGGGCCTTCGATGACGTAGGTGGAGAGGCGGGCGCCGTTGTCGATGTCGACGATGTCGACCCTCTCCCCCGGCAGCAGGTCCGCCGCCTCCAGCAGGTCGGCGCTGACGGTCACCGAGCCGACGTAGTGCAGGTCAGCCTGGGTGACGGTGGCACGGTGGATCTTGGACTTCATCATGGTGCGGTGCACGGGGTGTCTCCTTGGGATGTCGGGGTGGGGGGTGGCGGCGGTCAACGCACCGCGAAGGCGACGTTCGAAAGGGCGCCGGTGCCGTGGACGCTGACGATTCCCCGGTCCTGGGGAGGGAGGTAGCGCACCATGCAGCCGGCGTCCTGCCCGTCGAAGAGGAAGGGGCTGAACACGGGGATGATCTCGGCCTCGTAGGTGTCGGCGCCGGATCCGTCGCCGGAAGCGGAGCCGGTGAACTCCATCAGGTACGGCGCGGGTTCCACGTACTCCTGCACGATGTGGTCTTCGGCGGCCACCGCCGCCGCCACCGCACGGCGCCACTCCTCCTGCGGGCAGTGGCGTCCGACGAGGACCTGCTGGCCGCTCATGCCGATGGCCGGCTTGAGTACGAACTCCTCGGGCGAGGAGAGCAGGAGTTCGGGGAGCGGCCACGTGGTTCCGCGCCATGAGACGCCGCGCTCACCGGTCACCCGCGTCCAGGGCAGGTAGCGTTCGACGTCGTCCCGGTCCTGGGCGGTCATCCACGGCAGGCCCTCCGAGATCCAGCCGAGCACCTTCTTGTTGGCGATCAGGTAGGCCGTCTGGCTGGCGATCAGCTTGCAGCCGGCGTCGAGGGCGGCGCGCACCGGGGCGAAGTCGATGCCGTGCTCGCGCCACTCCAGTACGGTGAAGTGACGCAGACCCAGCTGGAAGCGGGGGTTGCCCGGCAGCCCGAGCCCGTCGGCCAGTTCCTCGGGCTCGAAGAACTCGGCGTCCACGCCGCGGCGGCGCAGCGACTCCGCTTGGAGTTCGAAGTAGCGGCTGGGCCGCCCTCCGAGGTCCCGCAGGGTGCCGACGATCGCGACGGCCGGCTTCACCTCCAGGTCGCGGACGGCGCGCAGGAAGAGGTCGTCGCGGACGGTGAGCGGGTCGACGGCCTTGAAGGGCGCACGGTCGGCTCCGCCGAACGCCGCCGTCCATGCTGCCGAGTGCAGCGAGGTGTCCACCACGCCACCGATCCCCGAGCCGATGTTGAACTCGACGAACTTCGGGCCGGTCGCACCCACCATGACGTCGGGCCGCGCGATGCAGGTGGCGTACGCCTCCTCCGCCGGGTCGTCCATGAAGAGCGGGTACATCGCCTCGTCGGCGCCGAGCGCCGCGATGCGGCCGGCCGCGGTGGGCGCGGACTCCAGGAGCGCCCGGCGCAGCAGCCGCAGCAGGGACCGGCCCGCCGTGAACAGTTCGTCGTAGGAGGAAGCGGGCAGGAAGACCGGGCGCATCGAGACGCCCGACGGGACGACGTGGGCGTACTCCCCCTCGTCCAGCCGGAGCAGTTCCCGGCGCACCGTCGTCAGGTCGAGCCGCGTGCCGAGGGGCGGGGCCTCGGCTCCGTACCACGGGGCGCTCATACGCGTGCCTTCCGGTCGGAGGTGCTGGGGACGGAGGCGAGGAAGGAGTCCAGGTCGATGTGCCTGATCCCGCTCACCCCCGGGGAGTTCGCCGAGTAGTCCAGACGCGCGGGACGCTCGGCGTCGTGGAAGTAGACGGCCTCCAGGCGGCCGTCGCCGCTCTCGGCGAGCATCGGGTTGGCCACCAGGTAGTCGCGGACCTCGGGGGTGTCGCGGCGTACGTGGAACCAGAGCCGCTTGCTGCCGAAGTGGTTCGGGGGAAGGACGACGCGCGTGCCGAACCGCCGCTTCCACTGGTAGGTGCCCTTGCTGAGGAAGGGTTCCGTGCCCTGGAAGTCGAGCCGCCGCACCCCGTTTTCGGCGCACCAGCCGATCAGGAAGTGGTAGATGGCCTTGAAGGCGCCGCTGTCGAGGTGCTGCTGCGCTCCGTCCAGTACGCCGAGCAGGCGCAGGGTCAGGGTTCCCGAGCGCCTGTCCCAGTGGCACAGCGCTCCGCCGACGCGTTCCGCGTCCTGGGAGAGGACGAACATGCGGCCGCGCCGGAAGAGGGCCTCGTAGGAGACCTCCTTGCTCTCGGTGCGCTCGCGCGTGCCATGGCGCTTTTGCATGGTGGCGCGGTAGACACGGTCGTAGAAGACGTCGAACCACTCGGGGCTGCGCTCCTCGGCCCAGGTCCAGGCGTGCCGGCGCAGGCCACTGCGGAACTGCGCGCGCTCGCGCTTGGAGATCTGCGGGGCCGCCGCAGGGGCGCCGGAGCCGTCGTGGTGGTCGAAGTCGATGACGAAGTGCACCCGCATGGGGACGATCAACGACGCCGTGGCGGGCAGCTTGCGCGCCCTGGCGGCGCTGGTGCCGACGATGGCGATGTCCGCGTCCGCGAACCGCGAGGGTTCGCGCAGCTGCGAGCCCCGGACCGTGGTCGTGGTGCGCTGCGCGGACCGGCCCTCGCCCTCCCGGCGCAGTTCGGTGAACTCCAGCGTGTAGGCGATGCCTTCGGCCAGACCGGAGTAGCTGACGGACATCCCGCCGAGGTCCGAGCTGACGCTCGGGAAGACGGCGGCGTCCCGGGTGTCCCAGGCGGTGCGCGCGGAGGTGAGCAGGCGGTTCCCGCTGTTGCGCCAGTGGTAGGCCGCGTGCATCCAGAGCCTCCGGGGCAGTGGGGAGCGCGCGGCGGCGTCCGGGCGGGTCACAGGACCGTCGCGTCGAGCACCACGTGTCGCAGCGACTCGGCGTCCTGGACCGCGTGCAGATCGCGCAGGGTGAGGGGGTCGAAGTCGCCTGCGGAGTAGCTCCCGGAGCCGTGGACGAGTATGTCGTCCTCCGTGACCAGTCCGCGGTCGACCGCGTTGAGGACGCCGACGACGGCCATGGTGAGGGACCATTCCCGCACCGCGGTCGGGTTGGCGGGCAGTTGGACGCCCGCCGCGCCGAGCAGGGTCCGGGCCTGTCCGTAGCGCTGGAGGCACTCGGCGAGGGAGACGACGATGCCGCCGCCGCCCTGCCGGCCGATCAGTTCGTTCATCCGGGCCGAGGTGGGCGGGTTGCGCGTGTAGAAGGTCGGGTCGAGCGTCTCGTACGGGTCGAAGGTGACGGCCGGGAAGTGCGGGTCCTGCTCCTGTACGTACATGCCGTCCTGCGGGCGGTGGACGTACGCGGGCCGATGGGCCTCGTCGACGGTTCCGTCGTTGTACAGGCTCAGCACCATGTCGGGCGCCCCGAGGTGCTGCACCAGGAAGTAGCGCGAGGGCAGTGAGCGCGCGCGGTCGGCCTCGGGGAGGATGCTCCGCCCGTAGGCGTGCCCGAGGAGGCCGTAGGCGCTCGACACGGCGTGGGCGTGCAGGCGGGGGCGGTCGGCGGCCGGGGGGAAGTGCTCGGCCTCGGCGAAGGCCCGGACCACGTCCGCAGCGAGGTAGTTCTCCAGTTGCAGCGTGTACCAGAGGTGGGTCTTGCGCTCCGTCTCCATCAACTCGCGGTCGTTGTCCACCAGGCCGCGGGCGATGGTCTTCACCGTGCCGGGCTGCTCGCCCCGGTACACGCAGACGGGGTTGCGGTCGCGCAGCAGCGGGTCGGTGAACAGCTCCGAGCTGCGCAGCTTGGCGACCGAGCGCTCGGGGACGACCACGACGACGTTGAGCTGTTCGGCGGTGACCAGACCGGTGTTGACGGCGCGCAGTACGGCGTCGCGCATGGCCGTGGCCTTGTTGGCCGACGACGGTGTGACTATGGTGATGCGTTCACCGGTGTCCTGGATGTATCTGACGGCTCGTGCGACGATGATGAGCGACGCGAAGGTCTTCGTCGTCAGGGTCGCCGGGTTCCCCGTCAGGTCGAGCAGCGACAGGCTCTTGCCGCGGTAGTCCCCCATCGGCGCGTGCCTCACACCGGACACCGAAAGGTACTCCCGCATCGCCGGAGTCAGTTCGGGAAGTTCGACGCCCGGGGTGAAATCACCGCTCCCGGTGTTTTCCCCGCGGCCGAGCAGGTCCCTCAGCGCGGCGCGGATCTCCTCGTAGTAGGTGACAAGGGCGCTTTCCAGAATCACGTTCCATCCCCTTCGATTCATCTTCTACCGGCGCCGAGTGAACCGTCCGCATATCCGGTGTCCACATTTCCGGCGGAAGTCCGCACCGGAGCAGGAGGGACGCTATCCGGCGTCCCACGGACCAGAAAGGAAGTGGCCATTTGTTGCCAGGCGACCATCGCGGCGACGTGCGCGAGGAGAATCAAGACCGGAGGAACCCGTCCCTCCGCAGTCCCCGGTACCCAGGATGTGGAGCAGATGTGACCGCCGTACCGCCAGTGGAGTCCGACGGCTGCGAACTCGATCGCGAACAGTCGTTCCTGGACGTGCTCCACGCCCGGGTCGACGCCCGCCGGGCGGAGCTGGGGGACCGGCTCGCCGAGACGCTCGCCCAGGGGGGCGCGGGGACGGCCCAGTCCCGGATCGAGCGGCAGAGCACGGTGGAGCAGCTGAACCGGCAGCTGACCTCACTCGACGCGGCGGAGAACCGGCTCTGCTTCGGCCGGCTCGACCTGAGCGACGGGGAACGCCGCTACTTGGGCCGCATCGGCGTGCGCGGAGAGCGGCCGGAGGACGACCCGCTGCTCATCGACTGGCGCGCCCCCGCCTCCCGGCCGTTCTACACCGCTACCCCGGCCGCCCCGCAGGGGGTGCTGCGACGGCGGCACCTGCACACCAAGGACCGCACCGTGACCCGGCTCGACGACGAGCTGCTGGACGCCTCCGCCCCGGGTGCCGCGGGCGTCGAACTGACTGGTGAGGCGGCCCTGCTGGCGGTGCTGGCCGCGGACCGCACCGGCCGGATGCGCGACATCGTGGCGACCTTGCAGGCCGAACAGGACCGGATCATCCGCTCCCCGCACTCCGGCGTGCTGGTGGTGCAGGGCGGTCCCGGAACCGGCAAGACCGTGGTCGCCCTGCACCGGGCGGCGTACCTGCTGTACACGGCCCCGCGCCTGAACGACCGCGGTGTCCTGGTGGTCGGCCCCAGCACGGTCTTCCGCAGCTACATCAGCCAGGTGCTGCCGGGTCTCGGCGAGACCAGCGTGCTGCTGCGCGCGGTGGGCGAGCTGTATCCAGGTGTGACCGCCACCGCGGTCGAGTGCGAAGCCGCGGCCGAGCTCAAGGGCCGGCCGGAGATGGCGCGGATGCTGGAGGCCGCGGTCCGCGCCCGGCAGGCCGAGGTGGCAGCCCCGGTACGGGCCCGGCTGGGCGGGGAAGTCCTGACGCTCGGGCGGCGCTGGCTCCGGGAAACGGCCGACGCCGCACGCAGCACGCGGCTGCCGCACAACCTGGCCAGGCCCGCCTTCTGCCGAGCGGTGATCGCCGAGGTGGCCCGGCGGCTGGCGAAGGTCATCGCCGACATCGAGGAGCGCTTCGAGGAGGACCTGTCCGACCGGATCGACTCCGCCGGGCTCGATCGTGCCGTGGCCGGCGACCTGGCCTCCGTCTTCGGCCCGCACGCGCCACAAGTGGACCTCGCGCAGCAGGCGCTGGACGAGCTGGCCGATGCGGAGCAGCACTGGCTGGCCGAGCTGCCGGGGGATCCCGGCATGCTGCGCCTGCTGGAGCGGCTGTGGCCGGTGATCACGCCGGAGCGGTTGCTGGAGGAGCTCTACGCGGACGAGGAGGCACTGGGCGCGGCGGCGCCGTGGCTGCGGCCCGAGGAGCGGGCGCTGCTGTCGCGCCGGCCCGCGAGCCCGTGGACACCTGCCGACGTGCCGCTGCTGGACGAGGCCGCGGAACTGCTCGGCTTCGACCACGGCGCCGCACTGGACCGGCTGGCCGGCGAACGGGCCGAGGAGGTCGAGTACGCGCAAGGGGTGATCGACATCGCACGCGGTTCCCGGGCCGTGGAGGACGAGGCGGGGGACGGCGCGGAGAGGCTCACGGTGGCGGACCTGGTGGACGCCGGGCGGCTGGCCGCGGGCTATCGGGAGGCGGCGGTCACGACGGTCGCGGAGCGGGCGGCGGGTGACCGTTCCTGGGCCTTCGGCCACGTGATCGTCGACGAGGCGCAGGAACTGTCGGCGATGGCGTGGCGGTTGCTGGTGCGCCGGTGTCCGTCACGTTCGTTCACCGTGGTCGGCGATGTGGCGCAGACCGGGGACGCCGCCGGTTCGGTGTCGTGGCGCGAGGCCCTCCAGCCGCACTTCGGCGACCGATGGCGGTTCGAGCGGCTGAGCGTCAACTACCGTACTCCTGCCGAGATCGTGTCCGCAGCCGATGACGTCCTGGCGGCGATCCACCCCGAGCTGGAGGGCGCGCGGGCGGTGCGCACGGCCGGCGAGGAACCGTGGCGCGAGCAGGTGTCCCCCGGTGCCCTGGCGGCCCGCGTGGCCGAACTCGCCGGCCGGGAGGCTTCGGCCGTCGGCTCGGGGCGGTTCGCGGTGATCGTGCCGGCCGGGGACCTGGAGCGGCTGGCGGCGGCGGTGTGCAAGACCGTTCCCGACGCCTCCTGGGGGCCCGAGCCGGACCTGGACCGGCGGACGGTGGTGCTCGGCCCGCGTCAGGCCAAGGGGCTGGAGTTCGATTCGGTCCTGCTGGTCGATCCGCAGGGAATGCTGGACGCGTCGGCACGCGGTCCGGGCGACTTGTACGTGGCGCTCACGAGGGCGACCCGGCGGCTGTGCGTGGTGCATCCCGGTGCAATCCCCGCCGTCCTCGCGCGGCTGCCCGAAAGGAAATCAGAATCCGTTCCGGGCGTGGGTTGACCCGTCTGTCGAGGTCTGCCTATAAACCACTATGTCTTCGAGTGCAGAGCAGCAGACCATCGACGATCCCGCGAATTCGACCCCACAACCCCTCAGGAAACTGAGGGGTTTCCGCTTCTTCTTCCTTTCCCGGACGATCTCCGGACTGGGCTCGGCCGTCACCACGGTCGTGCTCCCCGTCCTCACGTACCAGCAGACGCGGTCCCCGCTGCTGGTGTCTCTGGTCGCGGCCGCGGGAACCCTGCCGTACCTGCTGTTCGGGCTGGTGGCCGGGGTCGTGGCCGACCGGGTCGACCGCCGCCGGCTCATGGTGGCCGCCGACACTCTGAACGCCCTCTGTCTGGCGACCATCCCGGTGGCCGCCGCCCTCGGGGTGCTGACGGGCGCCCAGGTGATCGTCGTGGCGCTGCTGTCGTCCAGCCTGGCGCTGTTCTTCGACGCGGGGGTGTACGGGTTCGTCCCGGAGACGGTGGGCAAGGAGAACCTCGCCCAGGCCAACGGCCTGATCTACGGCGCGGAGTCCATCGTGCGGATCACCGGCACCGCGGTCGCCGGCGGCCTGATGGTCTTGTTGAGCCCGGCGGATTCCGTCGTGGTCGACGCCGTCTCCTTCATCGCCTCCGCGATCCTCGTCCGGGCCGTCGCCCGCAAGCCCCGCAGTGGCGCTCCGGCCGCGCGCCGCCCCGGTTTCAAGGAGTCCGTCAGTGAGGGGTTGCGGTTCCTGTGGGGGCACCCGGTGCTGCGCACCATGACCGTGGTCGGCACGCTGCAGTCCTTCGCCGGCGGGGCGATCGTCGGCCAGATGGTCGTCTACGCCGACCGCGGGCTCGGGATCCACGGCTCGGACGCGCGGATCGGATTCCTCTACGCGGCGTGGAGCGCCGGCGGGATCGGCGGGTCGCTGCTCCTGCCCCGGATCCGGCGACGGCTCGACGCCTTCCGGATCCTCCTGCTGGCGCTGCCGGCGGGTTCGCTGCTCGGTCTGGTGGTGGTGTTCTCCCACGACTGGCGGGTCGCCGTGGTGGCCCTCGCGGTATGGGGATCGGCCTACCTGGTGGTGCTCGTCAACACGATGACCTACTCCCAGGAGGTCACGCCGACGGAGCTGCAGGGCCGGGTGAACACCACGCGCCGGATGCTCTCCTCGGGCCTGGGGGTCCCGCTGGGAGCGCTGGTGGCCAGCGCGGTGACCGTGCGCTTCGGGATCCACGCCGGGATGTCGACGGCGGTCGCCTCGGTCGCCGTGGCCGCGGCGCTGGTCTGGTCGGTCCATGTACGTCAGCTCGTCCGGGAGCCCGCGCGGCGCGGCTGAAACAGCTTCCGCATCCCGCCGCCCAAGTTGGCAAGATCCGGCCTATAGCGGGCTCGCAGGGGTCGCGGTCCGACCTCGCCTCATCGTCCACTCCGCAGCAAAACCCCAGCTCGGAGGGGTCCACAGGGACCCTGCCGATATTGCCGGACCTTGTCTAGCTATTGCCAAAGAAGATGACGGGATTCTATGGTCGTCCTGCGCCCACAAGGTTCGACCGTGCGCGACCTTCCGATGGATGCAGCCATGTCCATCGAGGTGGACTGTCCGCATACGCGAAGGAAATACACTGTGAAGATCACCCAGATCGCCGCCGCCGGAACAGCCGGACTCGCCGCAGCCGCCGCCTCGGCCCTGCTGCTGCTCGGTGGCGGCACGGCCGCGGCGGCCCAGGCGCCGGCGCCGACCGAGAAGGTGGTCGTCACGGCTGCCATAGACTGGCCCGCGGCTTCCGCAGGCTCCTCGACCGAGGCTTCACCGGTCATCGACTGGCCGTAGCGCGGGGCAGGAGCTGCTGACTCCGACTCACGTCGGCAGTGAGTTGCCAAATTTGGGCAAGGCTTGACCAACCTTGGCCCGAGGTGGAATCATGAGGGGGTGGGCCGTTTTGGTCCACCCCCTCCTGGCGCTGGACGCCAGGTGTTGGACACTCGGTTGATCTCCACACAGGAGCGGACTTTGCTGGAGCAGCCAGGATTCGGCCGTCGCTTGCGGCAACTGCGGCAGCAGCAGGGCAAATCGCAAGCCGATCTGACAGGCCCGGGCATGTCCGCGACGTACCTCTCGCGTCTTGAGTCCGGCGCACGCAGGCCCACCGACCGGGCCGTCGCCTACCTCTCGGAAAAGCTCGGCGTCCCGCTGCGCACCCTCGCGGAGCAGCCCGAGGACAGCCTGGCGGACGTGGTGGCCACCATCGCCTCCCTCTCCGAGCGCGAACTCGACGCCGAGACCGGTCGGATCCTCTCCGAAGCCCTGCGCAGCGACCCGGGCTCGGACCCCATGACCCGCTGGCACGGACTGACCCAGCTCGGGCGCGTGTACGAGGTCGTGGGCGATTCCCCGGCGCAGCGCGACGCCCTGACCGAGCTCACCGCGCTCGGCGAGGAGCTGGGCCGCCCCGCGCTCCAGGTCCGCGCCCGGATCTGGATGGCCCGCTGCGCCCGTGACGTCGGTGACGCGGGCGCCGCCCGGCAAGCGGTGCGCGAAGCACTCGCCCTGAGCGAGCAGCACCACTTGCGCATCTCCGCCTCCGACCGCGTCCGCAGCAAGCTCGTCCTCGTCTCGGCCGAAGCCGAACTGGGCGACCTGGCCGAAGCGGCCCGGCTCAGCGACGAGGTCTGCGAGGCGCTGGAATCCACGCGCGGGACGCTGGCGGCCGAGGCGTACTGGACGGCGGCCACCGTCAGCACGCGCCAGGGGAACCATCCGCGGGCGCTCGCACGCCTGATGGAGGCCCTGGCCGCCATCGACAGCCGCGACGACCTCATGCTGTGGATCAGGCTGCGGCTGGCCGCCGCGTCCCTGTCCATCCAGGCCATGCCGGCCCGGCTCGACGACGCCCAGTCCTACCTGGACAGCGTCGAGCCCGCGCTGGAACTCACCGGAACGGCCCGCCACCTCCAGGAGCTGCTGTTCCTGAAAGCCAAGCTGGCGTTCCACCAGGGCGACATCGATCGGGCCACCGAACTGGCCGCCCGGGCCAAGGAGGGCGCCTCCCTCCTGTCGTACCGGGACCAGGTCCGCTACGAAGTGCTGGAAGGCCTCCTCGCCATGTACGCCGGCGACCCCGACGCCCGGCGCCGCCTCACCGACCTCGCGGCGAAGGTGCAGACGGCCAACATGCCGGACCTCGCCGCCGAGGTCTGGCGGACGGTCGCCGAGAACAGCGGGCGGTAGGAAGCCTCCCTCCGGGAGCACACCGCAGAACGCCTCCAGGGCCCGGCTCCTCGCCGGGCCCTGGAGGCGTTCTGCGGTGTGCGGCGCGGCCGGTTCAGACCGGTTCGGATGCGGGCAGCAAGCCCAGCCGCTCGTCGTGGAGGGCGGTGATCGGCGTGGTGTCCCGGCCGACGAGGAAGGCCGGCCGGGTGGGGTTGGCGGGGGCGTTGGCGACCGCGTTGTAGGTGATCAGCAGGAGGGCTCGCCGGTCGGCGGAGCGGTTGTTCGACGAGGAGTGCACGATGCTCGGGTGGAAGGCGTGCAGTGAGCCCGCCGCGCCCAGGATCGTCGACGTGCCGTTCTGGGCGATCAGCCGGTCCGCCCGGTCGGCGCCGACCGTGTAGGCGAGGTCGTTGGACACGTGCCGGCGCCAGTCCGAGGCGGAGTCCGCCGACTTGTCGGGCAGGTCGAACAGGCCCATGGTGTGCGAACCGGGGATCACGACCAGGGGGCCGTTCTCCTCGTGCACGTCGTCCAGCGGGATCGCGAAGTTCACCGCGTCGGGACGCGGCATCGCGTCCTCCTCGCTCCAGAACGCGTAGTCCTGGTGCCACGGCCAGGCCGCTCCCTCACGGGCCTGCTTGAGGTTGACCTTGAACTGGTACACGTAGACCGGGCCGCCGATCAGCGTCTCGGCCAGTTCCACGAGCACCGGGTGGCGCACGAGCGCCGCGCACACGTCGTCGAACTCGTGGCAGCCGTGGATGGCCCGGACGACGTCGCTGTCCTTCTCGTGCACCACCTCGGGCCGGCGCCGGGCGCTGATGTCCGCCACCCGCCGGCGCAGCAGCTCGACCGACTCGCCGTCGAACCGGTAGGGCAGGGCGCAGGAACCGTCCCGCTCGTAGGCGGATATCAGCTCGGACCGGGTCCCGCCTATGACGGTGGACGTAGACATGAACATGCTCCTCGTTCTTCTTTTCGCTGTACGGGTGCTGCGGGCGGCCGTGCGGAGCCACCGGTGCGGGGGCGAGGCCGCGGACGGGCAGCCTGGGCGTCAGCCGAGGTAGTCCTCGGCGCCGCCGGCGCGGACCGTGTCGAGGGTGAAGCAGTGGAAGCCGCCGCCGAAGAGCCTGCGGTGCCGGTGGCGGACCGGGACGACCGTGAACTTGTGGTCTTCCAACGTGCGGATGAGCGTCTTGCACGCGTCGTTGACCATGACGGTCGACTCGTCGACCGACAGCAGGTTCAGGTCGATGTAGGGGCTCGGCGGAATGGGGTCGCCGCCCTCGTACTGCGGGTAGTCCTCCAGCGCCGGCGTGGGCGCCACGATGACGTCCCAGTTGCGCAGCCCCTCGGGGAGGTAGTCGCGGACCCCCTCCGAGCGCAGCAGCAAGGTGCCCGGTCGCAGGGCGACGATGACGCTGTCGATGTGGCTCTGTGTGAGCTTGTGCATGCGGTGGATGCGGAAGCGGCCTTCGAGGTGCCGTTCCAGCCAGTCGACGGCCAGCGCGTGGTTGGCGTTGGAGATGTTGACGATCACGTCGCGTCCGAAGCGCAGGGCGTTCGCCCCGTCGATCAGCATCTCCAGGCCGACGTCGTACGGGGAGGGCCGGGGTTCGAGCGGCACTTCCACGTTGGGGGCGGCGGTGGCCACGTTCCCGGGGTCGAAGGAGTTGTCGGTCATGACGGGGCGGGGCATGGTGGTCCAGCGCGCGCCCCGGAGGAAGTAGTCCTGGAAGATCTGGGAGAGGAACTTCGTCTCGAAGTAGCGTGCCCGGAGCATCGGAGGGGTCTCGATGATCTCGTCGCCGAGGATCAGCGTGTTGTCGCGGACGTTGAGCGGCGGCGTGACGGGCGCGGACCAGAACGGGGTGGTCACGCCCCGGTCGAACTTCTCCGGCGCGAGCGGCCGGTGCACCGTGATGCCGAGCGACCGCAGGGTGTCGGCCATCCCTTCGACGTCCTCGACGAGTTCGTCGGCCAGGCGCTGGCGGAAGGCAACGCGCTCCGGTGACTCCGTGGTCGCGCCGTCCTCGGAGACCCGGATGCTCGGGTAGTAGCCCCGGGCGCCGGTGAGGTTGTCGCTGATGAACATGTCGAAGGTGAGGTCGCGCACGCGCTGGGCGTAGTTGTCGGCGGAGCCGACGATGACCTCCTTGAGCGAAGACCATTCGTCGTAGCTGTTGAGCTTCATGGGGGGTCCTTCGGTGGGGCGGGCGGTGATCAGGGCGTGGTGTCGGCCGCGGCGGCGGTGAGGATGGCCTGGACGGGGCAGAGTCCCGCGGCCTCGTGCACGGCTTCGTGCAGGTCGTGGGGCGGCCGGTCGTCGAGGAGGACGACGGTGCCGTCCTCGTCGTCCTGGTCGAAGACCTCGGGTACGGCCAGGGCGCACTGCCCGGATCCGACGCAGGCGTCGTGCTCGATGGTGATGTGCATGGGTGGGTGGGTCCTTACCAGGTGACCGGAAGGCGGTGGACGCCGTAGACGCTCATGTCCGCGGCGAGCGGGACCTCATCGGGCGGAACGGCCAGGGCGAGGGTGGGGAAGCGCCGGAACAGCGCGGGCAGGGCGGTGCGCATCTCCATGCGGACCAGGTTCTGGCCGAGGCACTGGTGGATGCCGTAGCCGAAAGCCATGTGGCCGGCCGTCTTGCGGGTGAAGTCCAGCCGGTCCGGGTCCTCGAACCAGGCCGGATCGCGGTTGGCCGCCGGGATCGACACGGTGATCGACTCACCCCGCCGGAAGAGGTGGCCCTCGAACTCCACGTCCTCCAGCGGCGTGCGCGGCACACCGAAGTGGAAGACCGAGAGGTAGCGCAGCAGTTCCTCGACGGCGTTGTCGGTGAGGGCGGGGTCGTCACGGAACACCGCGAGCTGGTCCGGGTGGGCCAGCAGGGCCAGGGTGCTCAGGCTCAGTGAACTGGAGGTGGATTCATGTCCGGCCGTCAGAAGCAGGACGCCGACCCCGGCGATCTCCTCGGCGTCGAGCGTGCCGTCCGCGGCCAGCATGGCCAGCAGCCCGTCAGCCGTACGGGCGCCGTCGCTCGCCGCGAGCCCGCGCAGGAACCCGTACAAACGGTCCATCGCCTCGGACGCCTCGGCGGCCGTCGCGTTGAGGCTGAAGAGGATCTCGCTGTTGCGCTGGAACTCGGCGCGCTCGCTGTACGGGACACCCAGCAGCTCGCAGATCATCAGGGAGGGCACCGGCAGGGCGAACGCCTCGACGAGGTCGAGGGGGCCACCGCGCTCGGCCATGGCGTCCAGCAGCTCTTCGACGATGCGCTCGATCTGCGGGCGCATCTCCCGCATGCGACGGGCGGTGAACTTGCCGGCCAGCTGCTGACGGAGCCTGGTGTGCTCAGGGGGGTCCATGTCGACCAGCCAGCCCGGCAGGGCGGGGGCCCCGTAGAAAGGGTCGGCCCCCGGCCGCGACACGGGGGCGCGCTTGAATTCCGAGCGGGCGCTGAAACGCTGGTCGGCCAGGAGCTTGCGGCCCAGGGCGTGGCTGGTGACCAGCCAGCCGATGTGGCCGTCGGGGTAGCGCATCCGCCGGACGGGTTCGTTCTCGCGGTACTTGGCGAGTTCGGACGGCGGGTCGAAGGCGTTGTGCCGCACGGTCGGGTGCGAATCGGTCTGGATCATCCCCGGATCTCCTTCGTCAGAAAAGCGGCGAGTCGCCGCACGCCTTCCTCGATCTGCCCGCGGTCGAGATAGCTGCATGAGAGCCGCATCTGGGTGTCGCCCGCGCCGTCGAGGTAGAACTGGTCCATCGGCGTCCACAGCACGCCGTACTTCGCCGCCGACACCTCCAGCAGCCGGGTGTCGGCGCGCACCGGCAGGTGGACGCGGATGAAGAACCCGCCTTCCGGCCGGTTCCACCGGATCCCGGGCGGCACCCGGCCGCCGCCGAGCTCGTGCTCGAGGGCCTCCGTCAGTGCCGTCAGGTTGCGCTGGTACAGCACGGCCTTGCGGCGGCTGAGTTCGACCAGGGAACCGCCGTGTTCGAGCAGCATCCCGGCGATGACCGCCTGCGCGAGGGGGGAGGTGTTGACGGTGACCATCGTCTTGAGGGCTGCGAGCTCGGCGGCGAGCGGCCGCGTGCCGCCCGACCCGGACCCCACGCGCTGGTCGGCCACGACGTAGCCGACGCGGGCGCCCGGGAAGGCGACCTTGGCGAACGTCCCGATGTGGATCACCCGGCGGCGGGTGTCGAGTGCCTTGAGCGGCGGGAGTTCGGTGCCCGCCCCGGCCGTGAACCCGTAGGCGTTGTCCTCCAGGACGTGGAAGTCCTCCCGTTCCGCCAGGTCGAGGAGCCCCCGGCGGCATTCGAGGGACATCCTGGTGCCCCCCGGGTTGGAGAAGTCCGGAGCGACGTACAGGGCGCGGATGGCGCGTCCTTGCCGTCGCGCCGCCCGGCACTCCTGTGCGAGGCGGTCGAGATCGATGCCCTGCTCGGTCTCGTCGACCGGGACGACGTCGATGTCCAGCAGCCGGGCCGCCCCCGTGATGCCCACGAAGCACGGGTTGGCGACGGCCAGCAGGTCGTCGGCCGAGGCGAAGAGCGCACGCAGGACCAGGAGCATCGCCTCCTGGGCGCCCACCGTGATGACGAGTTCCTCGGGTGCGCAGCCGATGCGGTGGTCCCGCCACAGCGCCTCGCTGACCACGTCGTTGACGAGGCCGCGGCTGGGCCCGTATTCGTAGAGGGTGCGGCGGGCCCGCTCGGGGCTGGTCCCCCGCTCCCGCAGGTGGGCGAGGTAGCGGTCCGTGTAGCGCTGGAGGTCCGCTCCGGGGAGGGTCTCGGGGTGCGGAGCGCCCGGCGCGAAGGAGATCGCTTCGGGGAAGCGCCCCATCACCTCGTTGAGGAAGCTGAGCGATCCCAGCACGGGCGCGCGCAGCGATCCGTGCAGCCGGGAGGGGTCGATTTCCACCATGCGGCTCAGCCCCGCTCCTGTGAACGCTGCCAGCGCCGCTCGACCTTGGCGAGGACGTCCTCGCTGTACGAGCGGGCGGCCTGGACCACCGCGAACTCGGCCAGGTAGGTGCGGTACAGGTCCAGCGGCTCCTCCGTGAGTCCCAGCATGCGCCGGTTGGCCGCGACGGCGGGACCGCTGAGTTCCCGTACGGCGCTCTCGACGGCCGCGTCCATCTCCTGTGCGGGCACGACCCGGTCGCAGACCAGGTGTACGTCGGGGTCGTCCGTGGTGATGCGACGGCCGCCGAGGATGACCTGGCGGGCCGTGCGGGCGCCGGTCAGCCGGCTCAGCCGCAGGTTCCCGAGGCCCGGCACGATCCCTTCCTCGGCGGCGGGCAGGCTGAGATAGGCGCCCTCCTCGGCGATGACCCGGTCGAGGACGAGCAGCAACTGCATGCCGCCGCCGATGGCGAAGGTGTCCACGGCGCCGATCCAGGGCTTCTGCACGGTCCGCTCCGCCCAGGCGGCTGCCCCGGGGTCGGTCAGCAGACCGCGGTACATCTTGTTGATGTAGCCCAGCTCCCGGCCCAGCAGGAAGCCGGTGAACGAGATGTCCCCGTTGCGCAGGTCCTTGAGGTTGATGCCGGCGCTGAAGACCCGGCGGCCCTCGTAGCGGGGGTGGTCCACCTCTCCGCCGCGCAGGACGCCGACACGTACCCGGTCGTCGAGCAGCACCAGGTCCACCGCCGTCTCCAGGTCGGCGATCAGGCTGTTGTCCTCGGCGTTGAGGCAGTGGGCGTTGCGGAACGTCACGTGGGCCGCCTCGCCGACCCGTTCGACCAGCACCCGTTCCAGCTCGGCCCGTCCCGTGGCACGGAACCCGTCGAGGAGCTCCAGGGCCCGGGGGCTGGGCATGAGCATGGCGTCGATGAGATGCGGTCCCGCGGTCTGCGAGCGCAGCACCGCGGCGCAGAAGATCGCCTGGTCGATCTCCCGGCCCTCCTTCTCGGCCTGGATGCAGGCGCCTTCGGCCGCCATCTGATCACCGCTGGGTACCAGTCCGGGGAAGCGCAGGGCCGCCGCGTCGAGCAGCCCGGTCAGGCGCTCGTGGCGCTTGCGCCCCTCGGTCAGATCGTCGTACACGGCCTCGACGTGCAGGGTCAGGAAGGAGCGGCGGGCCGCACGGCACGCGGTGAACACGCTCTGCGCGAGCGCGTCCTGCCCCTCGTCGCGAAGGGGTCTGGACGGCAGGGCGGCGAGCAGTTCCTCCCCGGCGGCGGCGAACGCCGCAAGGGTCTGTGCGTCGTCCGCGAGGACGCCGCCGAAGCGGGGGGCGGGGGCGGACCACAGGGGTGCGGTCCCGGGTGCGACGGCGGTGGTCATGCGACGGCTCCGGTCAGCTGCGGTGCAGTGTCCGCGACGACCGCGGCCGACGCCTCGTCCGTGGGCTCGGGGCTCTCGGTGCGCCCGGCTCCCGCCGCCGCCCGAAGTCGGCGCAGTTCGCGGTCGCAGGCGGCGAGGTGGAGACCGAGGGCCTCGTCGTACTCGGCGGAGACGGCTTCGGCGATCAACTGGCGGCGCAGCGCGGTCTCGCGGTTCGACAGACGGCCGGTGAGGGCGGTCGCGGTGGCGAGGGCCTCCTCGATGCCGTCGCCGACCTCGTCGATCAGGCCCAGGCCCACCGCCCTGCCCAGCGTGATGTCCGCGCCCCACATAACGATCTGCCGGGCCCGCTGCGCGCCCAGGTGACGGACGAGCCGGTACAGCGCCATGCCGGGCCAGAAGTGGCCGTCGTTGACCGGCAGCACGAGTCGCAGCCCGGTGGCGCCGATCCGGAAGTCGGTGGCGAGGAGCAGGTCCAGGGCCGGGCCGGCGCAACTCTCCGCAGCCACGGCGACGGTGATCGCGTCGAGCTTCTCCAGGCGGCGGACGGCCCGCTCCCAGCGGTTGACGGCCGAAACGCTGACGTCCCCGGGCCACTGCCGGTTCTCGCCTGCGCCGACGAGCCGCAGGACCACGGCGGTCTTCGCGCGGGAGGACTCGACCTCGTCGCACAGGGCCTGGACGGTGGCGGTCAGCTCGTCCAGGGGGCGGGCCGCGTCGATCTCCGCGATATTGCTGTTCATGAGTGCAGTAATTCCTTCCGTCACCAGGAGACCAGGGCCATTTCGATGGTCGATCCCGGCCCCATGGTCATAAAGACACCGAATTCACCGGGGGCGGTGACGCCCTCGGCACGCAGCCGTTCGTAGGAGAAGAGGAACGATCCGCTGGATACGTTTCCGTGGTCGCGCAGGACCCCGGTCGTGTGCCGTACGTCGTGCCGGCTGAGCCCGAGGTTGGCCCGGACCGCGTCGATCACTTTCTTTCCGCCCGAGTGGATGACCCAGTGGGCGATGTCGGACCGGCCGAGGCCCGTGCCCTCGAGGAGCCGGTCAAGTGCGATTTCCGCGTGGGCTCCGACCACGTAAGGGACTTCCGGATCGAGATAGAAGCTGAATTTTCCGTGGGCGTCGTCCCAGTCGTAGCGCATGGCGCCCACGGCCTCGGGAATGATGCAGCTGGAGAACCTCAGCAGGGCGGGATCCGAGCCGGCGGGCGCGGCCCGTTCGACGGGTGCGGCGTCCTCGGTGGGTGCCGGGGAGGCGGCGGGTGCCACGGCCGCGAGGGGCCGCGAGTCCGCCTCGGCCACCGCGGGCGCCATGACCGCGACCGCGCCGGAGCCGTCCCCGAAGAGGCTGTTGACCACGGATGAACGCATCGTGCCGTCGAAGACGTACGCCGCCGAGCAGGCCTCGATGCACACCAGCACCGCGAGTTCACCCGGGTGCGAGTTGGCCCAGGAGGCCACGGCGGTGAGGGCGTTGAGTCCCGCGTTGCAGCCCATTCCCACGACGTCGAGGCGGGAGGTGTGCACGTCCAGACCCAGCTCCTTGATGAGGAGCGCGGAGAAACCGGGTGTGAGCAGGCCCGTGGTCGTCGTGCAGCACAGGTAGCGGATGTCCTCCAGGGAGGCGCCCGCGTCCTTGAGGCACGCCTCGATCGCCTCCCGGCCCATGGCGAGGCCGTTGACCCGGTGCTTCTGCAGGAGTTCGCCCTGTGTCTCCATGGCCCGGGAACCGTCCGGCAGCAGTGGCGGCAGGGTCAGACCGCGGCGCTCGATGGCACTGTTCAGGAATATCGAGCGCACGCGCGGATCGGTGATTCCGAACTCGTCGAGCATCTCCTGCTGCGTGTAGGAAGTCTTGGGTACAGCAGTCCCGATTCCCGTTATCCTCGGCGGATTTGCTGTCAATTTCACACTTGCTCCCTGAGGTTACAATACTTCCATGCCAAAACATTCAGCGGTGCGGTACGAGAAGAATGACCACGTTGCCCGGATCACGCTCGACAGGCCCGAGGTCCTCAATGCGATGAACCTGTCGATGCACGCGGAGCTCGCTGAAATCTGGGACGATTTCGAGGGTGACGACGACATGCGGGTGGCGGTACTCACCGGCGCCGGCGAGCGGGCATTCTCCGTCGGTCAGGACTTGAAGGAACTGGCCGGCCGGGACCGCGCGGGCACCGCCGCCCCCGCCACCTTCGGCAGCCGCGGCAAGCCGGGCTGGCCCCGGTTGACCGAACGGTTCGACCTGGCCAAGCCGGTCGTCGCCGCCGTGCGGGGATACGCACTGGGAGGTGGCTTCGAACTGGCCCTGGCCTGCGACATCGTCATCGCTTGCGAGGACGCCTCCTTCGCCCTGCCCGAGGCCAAGCTCGGCCTCATGGCGGGCGCCGGAGGGGTGTTCCGGCTGACCCGGCAGCTGCCTTGGAAGACGGCGATGGGACACCTCCTCACGGGTCGCCCGATGGATGCCCGCCGGGCCTACGAACTCGGTCTGGTCAACGAGGTCGCCTCCGCCGACGGTTTCGAGGCGTGCGTCGAAGGCTGGGTGGCCGACCTCGTACGCTGCGCTCCGCTCTCGGTCCGGGCGATGAAGGAGGCGGCCACGAAGTCCGCGACGATGCCGCTGGAGCAGGCGTTCGCGACCCGCTACCCGTGGGAGGAGCGGCGGATGCACAGCAGGGACGCGGTCGAGGGACCGGCGGCCTTCGCCGAGAAGCGCGCTCCGCGATGGGAGGCCCGCTGAGGAACTGCCGGGCGCGGGCGGCTCGCCGACGTACTCGTCGGCGAGTGGCGCCGCCCCTGCGGCGCTCCCTCCTCAGCCGAGGTAGTCCTCGGCTCCGCCCTCGCGCACGGTGTCGAGGGTGAAGCAGTGGAACCCGCCGCCGAACAGCCGGCGATGCCGGTGCCGGACGGGCACGACGGTGAACTTGTGCGACTCCAGCAGCCGGATCAGCTCGGGGCACGCCTCGTTCACCAGCACCGTGTCGGGGCCGACGGAGAGTACGTTCAGGTCGATGAAGGGGCTGGTCAGGATGAGGTCGTCGTCCTCGTAGCGGGGGAAGTTGTCGACCGTCGGCCGGGGCGCCACGATCAGGTCCCACTTGCGCAGCAGCTCCGGCAGCTTCTCGGCCACCTCCTTCGAGCGGACCAGCAGGGTCCCGGGCCGCAGCGCGAGCACCATGCTGTCGATGTGGCTGTCGCTGAGCTGGTGCACCCGGTGGATCCGGAACCGGCCCTCCAAGTGCCGTTCCAGCCAGTCGACGGCCAGAGCGTGGTTGGCCGTCGCGATGTTGGCCACGATGTCCCGGCCGAGCCGCAGGCACTGCGCCCCGTCGAACATCATCTCCAGACCCACGTCGTACGGCGACGGCTGCGGGTCGGTGATGGGCTCGGTGGGTCCTCCCGCTGTGCTGGTCCGTACGTACGACAGGTCGAAGGACGCGTCGGTCATCATCGGGCGGGGCATGACCGTCCAGCGGGCCCCCTGCCGGAAGTAGTCCTGGAAGACGGGCTTGAGGAACTGCGTCTCGAAGTACCGTGAGCGGATCATCGGCGGGGTCTCGATGATCTCGTCACCCACGATCAGGGTGTTGTCACGCACGTTCAGCGGCGGGACCACCGAGGCGGACCAGCCGGGCGTGCGGACCTCGTTGGTCTGCGCCTCGAGGTCGCACGGCCGCAGGACCTTCACCGACAGCGAGCGGAGCACGCCGGCGAGCTCCTCCAGGTCCTCGTTCAGTTCGTCGACGTAGCGTTCCTTGATCGGCACCCGCCCGTCGCCCGGCCCGCGCGGCTCGTCCCCGCGCGCGGACAGCCGCGGGTAATACCACTCGGAGCGGGACGAGTTGTCCAGGGCCAGGTTGTCGTGGAAGAAGAGGTCGAACGACAGCTCCCGTTCGTGCGACACGTAGTTCCTGGCAGAGCCGACGATCACCTCCTTCAAGGGTGACCACTCGTCAAAGCTGTTCAGTTGCACGGTCCCTCATTTCCTGTATCCCGGCTCTCCGGCCGCTCCCGCCGGAACGCTACTGGGTGACCGGACACCCTCCACGACGGATGGCAATTATTTGCCACTCATCCGGCAACGCCTCGCCTCCCCGGCTAGGTTCGTCGTCGGCCAGGGACTCGACCCAGCCAGAGCCCGGCAGACGCAACGGAAAGTGACAGGCAAAATGGACACCTTGCACCACGGCGACCCGGTTTTCGAGCGTTTTCAGTTCCTGGTGAATGCCCCGGCGCTGTTCAACGCGGTCGCCACGGCGGTCGAGCTGAGGATCTTCCACTTCCTCGCGGACAATCCCGGTTCCACCCCCAAGGACATCCGTGAGTTCACCGACATGCCGCAGCACCAGCTGCGCGTCCTGCTGCAGGCGGTGTGCACGACCGGCCTGCTGCGCCGTGAGAACGGGAACTACTTCAACTCCGCCGTGGCGCAGGACCTGCTCGCCTCGGACGCGGAGGACAGCTGGGGCCACATCATCGTGGGCTGGAAGGAGGTCTACTACCCGGCCTTCGCCCACATGACCAAGGCACTCAAGGCCGGTACGAACACGGCCCTCGACGCCTACCCCGGTGACGAGCCGACCCTCTACCAGCGCCTTTCGCGCAATCCGGAGCTGGAGGCGGTCTTCCACCGCGCGATGAGCGCGTTCACCCTGCAGTCCCTCGACGCGCTCGTGGAACGCCCCGAGTTCGAGTCGGTGCGCAGGCTGCTCGACATCGGCGGTGGAGACGGGACCACCTCCGCCCGTCTGGTCGCCCGCCACCAGGACCTCAGCTCCACCGTCTTCGACATGCCGAGCGTCTCCAAGCTCGGCGAGGAGAAGGCCACCGCCGTCCTCGCGGACCGGGTGGAACTCCACCCCGGTGACATCTTCAACGACGAGTTCCCGCTCGGCAGCGACGCGGTTCTCTTCAGCCACGTCCTGGAGATCTTCTCCGAGGACCAGATCCTCGGCCTGATGAAGAAGGCGTACGACGCCCTCCCCGAGGGCGGAAAGGTATTCGTCTACGGATACAACGTCTCCGACGACGAGACCACCGGCATCTTCGGTGCCCGTCTCGGCCTCTACTTCAACGTCCTTGCCAGCGGCCAGGGCATGGCCTACCCGGCTCGGGATTACGAGGCGTGGCTGAGCCAGGTCGGCTTCACCGGCGTGCAGACCATCGGCGGACTGCCCTACGAGCATGGCCTCACGCTCGGCGTGAAGTGACCGCTCTCCGCCCTTCACTATCCCGAGGAGATCTCAACCGTGGCGAATCCTTTCGACGACCCCGACGGCCGTTTCCGCGTTCTGGTCAACGATGAGGGCCAGCATTCCCTGTGGCCCGAGTTCGCGGAGGTTCCGCAGGGCTGGACGGTGACCTTCGGCGTATCGGACCGGGCGTCCTGCGTGGAGCACATCAACGCCACCTGGACCGACATGCGACCGCGCAGCCTGGCGGCCCAGCTGGACCGAACCGCCTGATCCCCCTCTGTACGCCCGTCGCAGCGACGGCAATCGTCTGCTGCAGGAGTCAGAGACGATGATCGTGGGCTCGGTGCCGGCGCCCTCCGGGAACAGGCGGCGCTTGTGCTGGTCCTGATGGACCGCAGGGCCGAACTGGTCGTCGCACTCCTCGCCGTCCTCAAGACGGGGGCGGGCTGCCTGCCGCTGCATCCCGCTGTCCGCAGGATCCCGCGATCCGCACTGACCGGCCACAGGCCGCCCGGTGCACGGATGTACCGGACGGGCGACCGGGTCCGCCGGGCCGCGGACGGTCTGCTCGATTTCGTCGGCCGCGCCGACACCCGGGTGAAGACCCACGGGTTCCGCATCGAACTGCCGGAGGTCGAGTCCGTCCTGGCCGGGGACCCCGGCATCCGGCAGGGCGCGGTCATCGCCCGAGAGGACCGGCCCGGTGACGAGCGACTGGCGGTCTGCCTGGCCGGCGACGGCGAGGCGGACGTCGACGCCTTGGCCCGGCGGCCCGCCGGCTGCCCGAGTACATGACCTCGGCTGCCGTCGTGGTGCCGGACAGGCTGGGCGGTCATTCGCTGCTCGCGACCCGGGCTGATCAACCGTACCCGTACGGCGTTCGACTGCGAGCTGCCGGTCCGGGCGCTGTTCGAGGCACCGATCGTGGCCATGCCGGCCCGCTCGGCCGGGCCGGGAGGGCTCCGGGGATTCACTCGCGGTGCTCCTGCCGCTGCGTACGGGTGGTGAGCGGCGCCCGCTGTTCACCGTGGAGGGGTTCGCCGCCCTGGCACGGGAATGCGTGGACGGACCTGTCCGGAACCTTCGAATCCGGCGTGTTCGACGGCTCGATGGTCTTCTTCCGGGCCCCGGTCGACGCCACCGGACGATCCGGCGCCCGTGTGGACGCCGCACGTCGCCGGCGGCAGCGAAGTCCACGAGGTCGACTGCGCCCATGGCGCGATGACGGTGCAGGGCCCTCTCCCGGAGATCGGCCGCGTGGTCGCCCGGCACCTCGGGGACCTGCCGTGACCGCCCGTACGGCCGTCGGTCCGGCGGCGCCCGCCGCACACCCTGTGAGCACCCGGCAAGAGAGGGGAACCCCATGTCGCCCGGCAGCGGCCCGGATTGCGTCGTCATCGGCGTAGGGACCTCCACCCTGGCCCAGGGGGGCGGCTCGACGGGGCCGCGTGCGCCGCGCTCGCCGATGACGTCGTACGGATGCGTGCGCAGGACATCGCACCGGTCATCGTCAGCGGGGGCGCCGTCGCGGTCGGCGCCGCCCGTCTGGCGGCCGCGGGTACGGGCCGGCCGGCGCCGGGAGCCCTCTTCTCCGCGGACACGGGCGTGCGGCTGCTGCCGTCCGCCCGACCGGCCACCGCCTGATCCCTGCTCGACGCGCGTCGACCCGGCCGACCCGCGTCTCTGCCCGGAAGACCCACATGAATGGAGTGCAGCTTGCCCAGCACGTCGCCCATGCCGAAGGCGTTCCGCCGGCTGTGGCTCGCCTCAGGCGTGTCGTCCTTCGGCGACGGGGTCTACCTGACCGCGCTGCCGCTTCTCGCCGCGACCCTGACCCAGGATCCCGTCCTGCTCTCCGTCGTCACCGCGGCCGCCCTGCTCCCGTGGCTCCTGTTCGGCCTGATCGGCGGCGCGCTGGTCGACCGCTGGGACCGGCGGCGCATCATGTACCTCACGGACGCGGCCCGGGGCACGCTCCTCGTGGCGGCGGTGGCGGGAGCGGCGGCGGGCTGGCTCGGGGTGCCACTGCTGATCGCGCTCGCGTTCCTGCTCGGGATCGGCCAGATCCTCTTCGACAGCGCTGCCTCCGCGTTCCTGCCCGAGGTTCTGGACCGGGACCCCGCTCTGCTCAAGCGCGCCAATGCCCGGCTGCGCGGCACCATGGACGTACTCGACGGCTTCGCCGGCCCCCCGGCCGGAGCCGCCCTGTTCAACCTGGGCCGCACCGTGCCACTGCTCATCGACGCGCTGTCGTTCCTCCTCAGCTCGCTGGTGATCCGCTCGCTCCCGGCGGCCCCGCCCAAGCCCCCGGCGCCCGAGCGCTCCCTCCTCAAGGACGCGCGCGAGGGGGCGGTGTACCTGCTGCGGGACCCGCTGCTGCTCGGTCTCTCGCTGCGTCCGGCGCTCGGCAACTTCGCCTTCAGCGCGGGCGCTGCGGTCTTCGTCCTGTTCGCGCAGGAGAAGCTCCACTTGGGAGCGACGGGGTACGGCATCCTCCTCACCTCCGAGGCCATCGGGGGATTCCTGGGCAGCATGGCGTGCGGCTGGCTGAGCGACCGCCTGGGCACCGGACGCGCCCTGATCCTCACCGCGGCCGTCCTGACCGCGGCGCAGGCCGCGATCGGCCTTTCCGGCGGGCCCTGGCTGGTGGGCTTCGCCATGGCCGCGCGGGCCGGCGCCCTCGGCGCCACCATCGTGCTGTCCGCGACGGTGAGGCAGTCGATCGTGCCGGACGCACTCATGGGCCGGGTCGCCGCCGCCGGGCGGCTGATGTCGTTGGGCGCCGCGCCGGTCGGTGCGCTGTTGGGCGGCTGGCTGGCGAGCGTGGCGGGGCTGCGTGCCCCGTACCTGGTGGGTGCGGTGTTCCTGGCGTCCAGCACGCTGATCAGCCTGACGATGACCTCGAACCGCAAGGTCGCGCGGGCGATGACCGAGGCGGCCCGGTCCCGGCAGCCGGAAGGCGTACCGGCGGAGGTGGCTCCGTGATGCCGTCGAGGCTGGTGCGGAGGCTGCGGAGGCGACTGGCCGGGCTGCTGTGCTGCGGTACGTGTGTCGCGCTGCACGCGCGCGGAATCGGCCCGGCCGCCGACGCTGGTGCCGGGTCCCGGGCCGGGGCGCGGACCACGTGATGGGGGGCGTGTGGGGTTGCGCGGGTGCGGTGACCCTCCTCGCCGCCGCGCTGGTGACGCTGTGGTGGGCAGCCGGCGACGTCCTGCCCGGCCTCCCCCGGCTGCGTTGCGCGTTGCCGGCCCACGTCTTCGCCGCCGTCATCGCCGGTTTCGGCGGCGGGCAGGTCGTGGCGGGACGGCCCCCGCACTTGGGGATCCCATACGTCGCGCTGCTCTGCGGTCCGTGGCTGGTCGCCGCCGCCGTGGCCGGCGCGTGGCCGGGGCGCCGCGAGGAAGGTGGGTGCAAGCCGGTGGTGGCCCCGCTGGTCGCGCTGGTGGGCGGCTTCCTCGTGGTGGGCCTGATCCTCTGACCGGCGGGCGCCGTTCGCGTCGCGGCTACTGGAGCAGGCCGCGCTGGCCCGCCAGGTACCCGGCCTGGAAGCGGCTGCGGGCGTCGAGGGAGTCCATGAGCCGGGCCACCATCCGCCGGTATGTACGCAGGGCCAGGCCCATCTCCCGGGCGGCGGTCTCGTCCTTGGTGCCGAGTGCCAGCTGTCGCAGCACCTCCCGGTCCAGCGCGGTCAGCGCTTCTTCGGGCACCGGCCTGTCCTCGGGGCCGTTGGGGGCGGATGCCGTCAGCGAGTGCACCAGCATCGGCGTGAAGGGCAGGCTGTGACCGATGAGAGCGCCCTCGCTGTAGTCCTCCTCGTTCCGCGCCAGGACGACCACGGACCGGTCGATGATCACCATGCGCGGGCTGCGGCCGGGTGTGGAGTGGATTTCGACCCCTCGCCTCGCCAGCGCGGCCAGCTGGCGCTCCGGCAGCCTGTCGGTCCCGCGTGCGGCTGCCGGGACGTACATCTTCACGCTCACACCCGCGCTTCCGGTCATACCGTGCGCGGCCGTGACATCGACCTGGTCCTCCAGCGGCCCCTCCCCCGGCACCGCCAGCAGCACCTCACTGCGCGCCCCGTGAATGGCTCGGCGGATCTGCGCCTGACCGGCGAAGTTCATCTGCATGGCAGCCCCCTGTGTGCGTTGGCCCGGAGCATAGGAAGACCCTGACAAGCTTGTCAATTTCTTGCCAAGCGGTTGCCAAATCAAGCCCCCTCGTGGTCAGGTACGGGGAAACCGACGCGACCGGCCGCGTTGTTCCGCGCACTGCGTCGCCACGAGACGGACGTGACACCATCGAGGAGTGATGACCCACCCGTTCCAGCACGTCACGCACACCGCGTCCACCAGGCCGCTACTCGACACGCTGGGGAAGGTCTTCCGGACGTTCGACGACCAGGACTCGGGCTGCACCTCCTACGGGCTCGCGGCCGGCAGTGGCCGCTGGTTCGTGAAGACCGCTTCGACACCGGACACCGTCTCCTCACTGCGCAGGGCGGTGGCGGTCCACCATGCCGTGTCCCATCCGGCCATCGTGCCGCTGGTGCACACCTTCACGACGGATACCGGCCTGGCACTCGTCTACCCGTGGATGAGCGGCGAGGTGCTCTACCACCCGACGAGGTCCCGCCACGGTGGCCGGACGGTGGCCGGGAGTCCGATGGCCCGGTTCAGGGGGCTGGCACTGTCGCGGGTTGAGGCGGCGCTCGCGTCCGTCCTCGATGCGCACCTTGCCGTCGAGCAGGCCGGATTCGTGGCGGTCGACTTCTATGACGGCTGTCTGCTGTACGACTTCGACTCGCACCGCATGATGCTGTGCGACCTGGACGAGTACCGGCCGGGGCCGTTCACCGTCGAAGGCGAACGGCTGCCCGGGTCACGGCGGTACATGGCGCCCGAGGAGTTCGTGCGGGGCGCGGTGATCGACGCCCGGACCACCGTGTTCAACCTCGGCCGGGCGCTTCGGCTGCTTCTCGACGCCGGCGACGAGGAGGCGCGGTGGCGGGGCAGCCCCGGTCGGCTGGCCGTCGTCGGGCGGGCCACCGCGCCGGAGCCGGAGAGCCGGTGGCCCTCCGTGCGTGCGCTCGTGGAGGCTTGGGGTGGGGCTCAGCCGGTGGGGGTCCGGGGTTCCGGGCGGTGGCCCCAGGCCGTGATCATGCCGGGGGACAGGTCGGCGCAGTCGGGAGAGTCGAGGTAGCGGATCGCCGCGTCGATGTCCGCGTCGTCCACCAGGCCCGTCGCCGTCATCGCCTCCCTCGCCCGGTCCCACGTTCCCGCCCAGAAGCGGCTGATGGCGGAGCCCGGCACCAGCGGCGGGACGTGGACCTCGGCGGCCACGGCCTCCAGCCCCACCCCGCGCAGCAGCTGCGGGTAGCGCGGCGTCCAGGAGACGTCGGTGCCGATCGTGTCGTGCAGGCCCTGCCACATGGCCTGCACGGCCCGGGTGTACGGGCTCGGCGGGGCGGTGTCGGAGGCCGGGTCGAACGCGTCGCTGAGGACCAGCACTCCGCCGGGGACGAGCAGATCGGCGAGGGCCGCCATCAGGCGCTGCCGGGCGGGCAGGTGCATCAGGACGAAGCGGGCGTGGACCAGGTGGAACCGCCCGGGATCGAAGCCGGGGTCGGTGAGGTCCGCCTCCAGGAGGTCGAGACCGGGCTCGGGGCGGGCGGCGAGGAACCGGGTGTCGCGGTCCATGGCCAGCACCCGCGTGACGCCGAGCTCCCCCAGCAGCCGTCGGGCCACGCTCCCGGTGCCCGCCCCCACATCGAGGCAGCTCCACCCGGGCCCCGCGCCCAGCTCCCGCAGGCGGGCGATGGTGATGTCGTCGTAGGTGAGCGCCCCGAGGTCGATGCGCTCGTCCTCCCCGGCCCGCCCGGGCTGGAACACCGCCCTCCCGTACCGGCCGGAGGCCGGGGAGCGCGCGGGCACCTCACCGTCATCCGGACGCATTCGCCCACCGCCTCCCGTGCTCGGCGGGCGGCACTGCCCCCGCAAGGCCCGTCACTCGCAGTATCGGCCACAGGGCGGGGTACCGCAGCAGGGGAGGCCGGCGGCGCCCGGATTACTCGCCCGTGCACACGGCAGACTCGCCCGTGTGCACGGAGATCCACGAGCGGGGGTTTCGGCATGGGGGATCGGGCACGACCCCGGCCAGGCCGTCACCGGGACGGCGGCGACGACCACCACCAGCGCCCGTCCCGTCTCCCCCGCCCGGCGTCGACGCGCGCTGCTGCCACCGCTGTTGTGGGCCGTCTCGTCCGGGCTGCCGGCCGCGCGGAGCGCCTTCGGCTCCGACACGTTCCGCAACTGCCGCTAGCTGGGCCCCGCCCACGCGGATGTAGTCCCTCGTGGGGCGGGCTCGCCCGCGTCCTCGGCTCCCTCCTGGCCCCGCTGCCCGGCCGACGTCAGTGATGTGTATGGAGTCGGCCGGTGCCCGTCAAGGAGGCGTCAGGGGGCCGGCCGCGGGGCGCGGGAGCGGGGATAGCTTTCACTCACGTGCCCCGGACCGCCTCCCCGCACCGGGGCCGCCCATCGTCCGCGGTTCCCCAGGGAGAAGCCCATGTGCCTGTTCCAGTACGAAGAAGACCCCGAGCCCGAGGAACGCACCCCGGCCGGGCTCCTGTACGTGCCCGTCCGGCCGGGAGACGGCGCCGGGGCGGTGATCCGGCTGTTCCGCACCCCGCTGGGCCTGCGGACGGCCGTCGGCTTCACCTGTCCGGTGCGGCTGGCCGCGACCCTCGGCGAGGGCCAGGCGTGCATCCGGCTGTCCGAGTCCTTGCTGAGGGAACTGTGCGGCCCGCTCGGCGCGGAGCTGATCACGGTGGACCCGACGCTGTCGGCTCCCGCGGCCGCCGCCACGACCCACCGGCCGGACCGGCTCACGGCCCGCACCGCCTGAGGGGGACTCCATGACCACAGCCGCTCCCTCCGAGGTCACCGCGGGCGCGGACGACCACTGCGTCTGGCCGGCCTCCACCAGTCGCCTGCCGCACGGCGGGCTCGCCGTCGGCGGGGTGTCACTCACCGAGATCGCCGACCGTTTCGACACTCCCGTGTACGTCCTGGACGAGGGCGAGGTTCGGGCCCGCTGCCGCGTGTACCGAGGCGCGTTCCCGGACGCCGAAGTGCTGTACGCCGCCAAGGCGTTCCTGTCCCGGGCGATGGTCCGCTGGGTCGACGAGGAGGGCCTCGGGCTGGACGTGTGCTCGGCGGGCGAGCTCGAACTCGCCGTCACCGCGGGGTTCCCGGCGGACCGCATCACCTTGCACGGCAACGCGAAGTCGCCGCACGACATCGAGGCCGCGCTCCGGCTGGGCGTGGGCCGGATCGTCATCGACAGTCCGTCCGAGATCGCCCGGCTGGCCGCCGCCGTGGGTACCCGCGGCTCGCAGAAGGTGATGGTCCGGGTCGTGCCGGGCATCACGGCCGGCGGCCACGAGAAGATCCGTACGGGCACCGACGGCCAGAAGTTCGGCCTCGCCCTCACCGACGGCTCCGCCCAGCACGCCATCGCCCGGATCCTCGGCCAGCCGCGGCTCGAACTGGTGGGGCTGCACTGCCACATCGGCTCGCAGATCACCGAGATCAAGCCGTACCTCGCCGCCGTGCGCCGCATGGTGGGTCTGATGGCCCGGATCCGCGACGCCCACGGTGTCGTGCTGCCCGAGCTGGACATGGGCGGCGGGCACGGCATCGCCTACCGGCCCGGGGACCCCGTGCTGGACCTCACCGCGCTGGCCCGCCGGCTGCGCGCCGAACTCATCGGGAGCTGCGCCGCGGCAGGGCTGGCCGTGCCCCGGCTCGCCATCGAGCCCGGCCGGGCGGTCGTCGGACCGGCCGGGGTGGCGCTCTACCGGGTCCTCGCCGTGAAGCGCACCGGAGAGCGGGTGTTCGTCGCCGTGGACGGCGGCATGAGCGACAACCCCCGGCCCGCCCTGTACGGGGTGCGCTACGCGCCCCGCCTCATCGGCCGCCGCTCCACCGCCGGGCCGTGCGTCGCAACGGTGGTGGGCAGGCACTGCGAAGCGGGTGACGTCCTCGCCGCCGACGTGGAGCTTCCCGGGGACGTCCACCCCGGCGACCTGCTCGCCGTACCGGTGGCGGGCGCGTACCAGCTGTCCATGGCCTCCGGCTACAACATGGTCGGCCGTCCCCCGGTCGTCGCGGTCGACGCCGGCACGGCCCGTCTGCTCGTGCGGCGCGAGACCCTGGCCGACTTCCGCAGCCGGGACATCGGCGGCTGAAGCCCCGCCCCACGGGTCGTCACCGCTGTCCGTCGCCGTAACGCCGTATGGCCGGGTAGCCGGGTAGCCGTATGGCCGTGTCGCCGTATGGAGTGCGTCAAAAGGCCGCGCGATCACGCCGTCGCGGCGACGGACGCGGGCACTGTGGAGGTGGGCGGGACCCTCCGGACGGGATCCCGGCCCGCACCGGGTCCGGCCCCTCGGGCCCCCAAGACCACCACCTCCGGACGGGAGGCGTCCCATGTCCGGGTACCGGCTCCACGACGTGGCCGCGATGGCGGCGGCCGTCGCCGTCCCCTTCCTCGTGGCCCTCGCACTCGTGCCTTTCCGCACCGGCCTCTCAGCGACGAACGCCGCCCTCGTCCTCGTCGTCGCGGTGGTCGCGGTGGCCGCCTTCGGCACCCGGTCGGCCGGGGCCCTCGGGGCGCTCTCGGCGGCGGCCTGGTTCGACTTCTTCCTCACCCGGCCGTACGGACACTTCTCCATCGCCGGCGGGGACGACGTCCAGACCGCTGTCCTGCTCCTGATCGTCGGCCTGATCGTCTCGCAGTCGGCGGTGCGCGTGCGCCGTCTGGAAGGCGTGGTGGTCACCGACGGCACCCACCTGTCCCGGCTCGCGGCCACCGGCCGCCTCGCCGAGGACGGCGGCTCCCCCGAAGTCGTGGTCGAGCACGTGCGCCGGGACCTGATCGACGTGCTCGGACTGCGCGCCTGCCGATTCGAGTACGGGTCGCTCATGGGCCACCTGCCCCGGCTGGAACACGACGGCGGCCTGTGGCTCGGCCTGGAGTCGGGCGACGGCGAAGCCGCCTACTGGCCCGAGCGGTGGCCGGAGGGTGAGACCGAGCTCCGCGCCGTCGGCGGCGGGCACTACTACGGCCGCTTCGTCCTCGACCCGGTCCCCGGCCCCCTGCCGTCCCGACAGGCCCGTGTCGTGGCCGTCGCCCTCGCCGCACAGGCCGGCGCGGCACTGGACACGTCCGGCCTGGCGCACCGCGGCTGAGCACCGCCGGCTTCGCCAAGGCCAGCCGCGTGAACAACGCTGCGGATCAATACACCTGGCCGCCCTTCTGGAAGGTGCCGAGGCCGTTGGCGTCCAGGTACTCCACCCGCATCCTGCCGTCGGTGAAGGTCACCGCGGTGCGGCCGATGGCGTTCTCTCCGGTGGTCTCGAAGCTGAAGGTGTTCCCGTCGTAGTGGGTGAGCGGGTAGACCTGCGGCTTCGGCCCCAGGTGCAGGACCAGACCGCCGCCCGGGCCGGCCGTGACGGTGGCCCGCCCGTAGAACGGGTTGGTGTACGTGCCGGTGTACGCGCTGTCCTCGCCGGCCGGCTTCGGGTTGGCGGGCGGCTTGGCGAAGTCGGTCTTCGAGCGGCCCTCGCCGAGCTGCTGCTTGTATGCCTCGGCCACCACGGGCAGCCAGTCCCGGCTGGGCTTGCCGAACTCGGCGGTGTCGAAGAAGTCGAGGGCGACGGTGTCGGGGAGGCCGGTGGGGGCGCCGTTGGTGAGCACCACGATGGCGAGCTTCTCGGCGGGGACCAGGGTGACGTTGGTGTTGGCGCCGAGCGCGAAGGCGCCGGCGTGGCTCAGCCGCAACCGGCCGTGGTCGTCGTAGCGCACGTTCCAGCCCAGGCCGTAGAACCCGGGCTGGGCGTTCGGTTGGGCGGAGGGCTGACTGATGATGTGCGGGACGTGGGTCTCGGCCAGACCCGCGCCGTCGATGACCTGCCGGCCGTCGATCTTTCCGCCGCCCAGCTGGAGGCGCAGCCAACGGGCCATGTCGCGGGCGTTGGAGCTGACGCCGCCCGCCGCGGTCTGCGCGTCGGCGTCGCGGACGTAGCGCGGCTTCCAGGTGCTGTCGGCCGTCTTGACGTGGGTCAGGGCGCGGTCGGCCGCCTTCTCGTAGTCGCTGAAGCGCGAGCTGGTGTGCGTCATCCCGGCGGGCTTGTACAGCAGGTCCTCGGAGAGCTTGTCCCAGGGAACGCCCTTGGCCTTGGCGACGGCCTCGGCGGCCGCGGTGAAGCCGAAGTTGGTGTACGCGTAGCTGGTGCGGAACGGGCTGAGGGGCTCGTAGCGCAGGTGGGACAGGATGTACGACCGGTCGTAGCCCAGGTCCTCCAGGAGGTCGCCCGAGTGGTCGGGCAGGCCGGAGCGGTGCGAGAGCAGGTCGGCCGCGGTGACGTGGGAGCTGACCCACGGGTCCTTGAGGGTGATGCCCGCCAGCGGGGCGTCGAAGCCGTCGGCGCCGAGGGCCTGTGCCAGCACGGTGGAGGCCACCGGTTTGGAGACCGAGGCGAGCTGGAAGACGGTGTCCGGATCGACCTTCCGCCCCGGGGAGGCAGTGCTGCGGACACCGAAACCCTTGAGGTAGACGACCTTGTCGTCGTGGACCACGGCCACCGATACGCCGGGCACCCCGGTGCGCCGCATGCCGTCCCGCACCTGCGAGTCCAGCGTGTCCAGGGCCTTGGTCACGTCGAGGCCGCCGGGGCTCGGCGACGGTGCGGCGGCGAAAGTCCCGGCCGCCAGGGCGAGCCCGGCGGCCACGGTCAGCCCCCTGCGCTTGTTGTCGCGTCGCATACGTCCATTGAACGCCCGTCCTGCGTCGGGCGCCCGGGGAGCCGGGGCAGGGAAAACGCCTGGCGGGCCGCGTTCGCTGCCCCCGCCGCCGTGGAGGATCGTGACGCCGCGCTGGACCGTGACGCCGTGCTGGACCGTGATGCCGTGCTGGACCGTGATGCCCGAGGGCCCGCACCGGCTGATGGGGGCCCTCAACGGCGGCTCCAGCGGGATCAGGCGGACGCGAGGGAGATCTCGGTCGACTTGATCAGGGCGACCACGGAGGAGCCGGCGGCCAGGCCCAGCGCCTCGACGGCGTCCTTGGTGATCGCGGCGGTCAGCTCGCCGCCCTCCACGGACACCTTGACCGATCCCATGGCGCCACCGGTGGCGACGTCGGTGACGGTGCCCGGGAGCTGGTTGCGGATGGAGATGCCCTCGACCGGGCCGGTCGAGAGGGCGACCTCGGTGGACTTCACGAGCGCGTTGACGGCGGAACCCTCGGTGAAGCCGAGCTCCTTGACGGCGTCCGCGGTGATGGCGGCCGTGATGTCCTGGCCACCGGCCAGACGAACCTTCACGGTCGCCATGGCTTCGCCGGCCGTAACGGAGGTGACGGTGCCGGGGATCTGGTTGCGGATGCTCAGGCTCATGCGGGAACGCCTCACAGAACTCGGTGGGACGGCAGGGCCCTTCTGGTCCTGCTCATCGCCGACGTTACTGCTCCGCCCGCCCGTGCGCGGCTCCACACCCGGCCGTCGGGCCGCGCGTCTGCCGCGCGCACGCCCGGATGACTAAGGTGATCACAAGAATGTGCACGTTGTGCAGGCTCAGGGGGGAAGAGTGGGGTCGGTCGAACCGCCGCCGATTCGCGTACCGGTCGGGGACGGATCCGACCGGTGGGTCAGCCGGACGGCACTGCGCCGGGTGCTGCTGGTGGTGCACAACACCACCTCCGCCGGACGCCTGCTGGACGTGCTCCCGCTGTTCCACGACGACTTCCGCGTACAGCTGCTGGTCACCTCCACCGGATCCTCCGCGTTCCAGGGCGGGATCCGCGAGTTGTTCGCCGAGTTGGGCCTGCCCGTGCTGCCGTGGGAGCAAGCACTGGCGACGCCGGTCGACCTCGCGGTCTCCGCCAGCTTCGGCGGTCAACTACCTTTGTTAGACGGGAAGTTGAGCGTGCTGTCACATGGGGTCGGATACACTAAGACGCTGGCCGAGCCGGGAGCCGGGAGCCGGGAGCCGGGAGCCGGGAGCCGGGAGCCGGGAGCCGGGAGCCGGGAGCCGGGAGCCGGGAGCCGACGTTCGGTCTGTCACCCGAGTGGCTCCTGGCGGACAGCGAGCCGTTCGTGGACGGCCTCGTACTGTCCCACCCGGAGCAGCTGGAGCGGTTGCGCCGCGCATGCCCCGAAGCGGTGGGTGCGGCCGTACTCGCGGGCGATCCGTGCTTCGACCGCATGCTGGCCGCCCGCCCCTACCGTGAGCGGTTCCGCCGGGCCCTGGGCGTGCGGCGCGGCCAGCGGCTGGTGGTACTCAACTCCACCTGGAACGCGGAGGGGTTCTTCGGCAGCGGCGGCGGTCAGGACGTCCTGCCCAGCCTGCTCCCACGGCTCGCCGCCGAGCTGCCGGCCGACGACTACCGCCTCGCGGCGATCCTGGCACCCCAACATCTGGTACGGGCACGGTCCCGGTCAGGTCCGCGCCTGGCTGGACGGGGCCCTCCGCAGCGGGCTGACCCTGATCGATCCCCTGCACGCCTGGCGGCAGGCCCTGCTGGCGGCGGACGTGGTCCTCGGGGACTTCGGGGCCGTCACCTACTACGCGGCGGCCCTCGGCACCCCCGTGCTCCTGGCGGCCGCCGCGCAGGACAGGCTCGACCCCGAAGCCCCGCTCGCCGCGTTCGTGCGGGACGCGCCCCGGCTCGACCCGTACGGCCCGCTGCGCGAGCAGGTGGAGAAGCTGACGGCCGGACACCGTCCGCTCGCCGGTCCGGCCGAGTTCACGACCTCCGCTCCCGGCGCCTCGGCCGCCCTGCTGCGGCGGCACTTCTACACGCTGATGGATCTTCCCGAGCCCGAGCGCCCGGCGCTGCTGGAGCCGCTGCCCTTGCCCCCGTACGATCCCCCGAGCCGTACCTCGCCCCTGCACGTACGCACCCGCGTCCACGGCACGGACATAACGATCGAGCGCTCCACGGAGCACCCCTACGGGGCCGGCGGCACCACACACCTCGCGGTGCACGAGGACACCCTCGACCCCGGCAGCCTGGAGCTCGCCGACGTGATCACCCGCGACGGGCCGCCCGACGACCCCCGCCTGGGCGGTCCCGAGGCCTGGACGGCGGAGGTGCTGCGGCGGCATCCGCGCAGCGCGCTCGCCGCCTATGTGACGGGACCGCACACCTGCACCGTCCGCGCCCGGGCGCACGGCGTGTTCCGGCTGCTCGCCGGTCCGGGAACGGACCTGGACCCGGCGGCGTACGCCTCTTCCCTGCACGCCTGGCTGGCCGCCGGCGGATGCGTGCCCGAAGGAGGCGGCGTCCTGCGGATCCACGCCGCGGGCGGCGTGCACCGGGTGGTCGTGGGTCCGCGGCTACCCGGCGACTTCGCAGCGCAGCCGTAGGGCGGCCAGGTACCCCCGATGGGGAGCCGCGGCCGGGTCGAGCAGCCGTTCGGCGTCGTCGATCTTCTTGAGCGCCTCGGTGTTGCGGCCCGCGTCGTGGAGCGTCTCGGCCAGATCGGTGAGCGCGCGGGCCTGGTTGTACGCCTCCGCCTGACGCGCGAAGAACTCCGTCGCCTCCTCCAGCAGGCGGCGTGACTCGTCGAGCCGTCCCATGCCGCGCAGGGCGCGCCCTTGGTGGCGCCCTGCGAGTGCGAGGGCGCGGGGCACGTCCTGCGCACCCTCCTGGCCGGGGGCGATCCGCCGGTAGATCCGCTCCGCCTCGACGAACCGCTCGTAGGCCGGCCCGTAGAGCCACCGGTGCAGGTTCAGCAGGCCCAGCAGCTCCACGGCCGAGGCCTCGCCCCGCAGGTGTCCCGCCGCGCGTTCACATGCGACAGCGGCCTGCGCCTCCTCGTCCGCCTCCTCCCACCGGCCCAGTTCGCCCAGGCAGTGGCCGAGCTGGAAGTGCAGGGCGCCGGCCATGCGGGAGTTCGGCCGGTGTTCGTCCGCGCTCCGGGCCGCGGCCCGGAGCGCCGGCAGCACCTCGTCCCAGTGCCCGGCCTTCAACTGCAGCGGCCACAGGGCCCGCCCCAGGCGCATGGCGGTGGTGAGGTGCTGGTACCGGCGGGCCACGGACACGGCACGCACCAGATTGCCGGCCTCGGCCACGAGTACGGCCACGCCCTCCGCTTCGTCGCGGTACGCCTCTCCCCGCGCGGGCGCAGGCTCGGTCCGCCAGCTCCGCGGCAGGGCGGCGTGGGCGGCGTGCAGCGCTTGGTCCAGCAGGGCGTCGAGGGTCCGGGTCACCGCCGCCGAGCACTCCGGGATCCCGTGTTCCGGGCCGGCCGTGTCCGCCAGGTGGCGGCGCACCTCGGGGCGGAACCGGTAGCGGCCGTCGGGCAGGGGTTCCAGCAGCTGGACGTCCGCCGCTTCGTCCAGCATGCGGGCGGCCTCCCCTTCGGCGACGCCGGCGGCGGCCGCGGCGATCCGCGCGCTGACGGAGGGCCAGCCGCCCAGGGCCGTCAACCGGCAGAGCCGAGCCGTCTCCGGCCGGACCCGGCGGCAGGCGCTCCGGGCCGCGTCGTGCACCGGATGGCGGCCCGACCACGCCTCGGCGGCCGGGTCGGGCGGGCCGGGACGCGCGTCCTCGGCCCGGAGGCGCACCGCCGCAGCCTTGAGGGCGAAGGCGTTGCCCGCGCAACGGTCGAGCATGTCCGGCAACTGGGATGTGGCACGCGCGATCCGTTCCTTTCCGGCGACCTTCCGCATCAGCTGCACTGCGTACCGGTCGCTCAGGGCAGGCACTTCGATCCGCTCCGCCTCGAACGCGAAGGCCGGCCCGGACACGACCACCAGCAGGAAGACGTCGGGCGTGGCCGGGACGAGGCTGCGGACCTGCGCGACCGACGAGGCGTGGTCGACCACCACCATCATCCTGCGACCGTCGATCAGCTGCCGGTACAGCTGCTGCCGGCCCGATTCCGTGGGCGGAATCCGTTCCGGTGGAACGCCCATCTGCCGCAGCAGGCGCAGCAGGACGGCGGCCGGTGCCGGTCCGAGCTCTCCGGGAGTGTCGCGAAGATCGACGTAAAACCGTCCATCGGGGAACTGTGCGTGGCACAGGGCGCCGAGGTGCAGGGCCACGGCGGTGGTGCCGATCCCCGCAGGCCCGTGGAGCAGCGCGACGCGCGGCCGCCCTGCCGCGGGGCGGGTCGCCTCGCGTTTCAGCTGCTTGACGACGTTCTGGCGGTCGGTGAAGTCCCGTGATGCCGGGGGCATCGCGCTCGCGGCGGGCAACCCCGCCGGGTGCTCCGGGAGGCCTCCTACGAGGAGCGACCACTCGCCGGCCTGCCGCCGGTCGTCGCCCAGGCGGGCGTGGATGTGGCCCGCCAGTGTCTGCCAGCCCTCGGGGTCCGTGGGCAGCGGCGTCTGACGGCCCATGGTCCGTCTGGCCAGCGAGCCGGTCGAGAGCAGCAGCTGCTTGCCCATCTCCCCGGCGGCTCCGTTGCCCACCGCGGTGAGAAATGCGGTGAGCGCGCTGAGCGCCACGACCTCCAGCATGCCGGCCCCTCCCCTGGTCCCCGTACCGCCACTGGCCGGACTGTATCCGCGCGGCAGCGGCCCGAGGAGCCATTCAGGTCATATCGGCGGGCGGGCGCCGGCCTCCGGTGCCAGGCTGGGCCGGTACCGGACCGAGGAGGGTGCCCGCCCGGCCTGGATGATCTACTACGGGGTCACCGACGCGGACGCCACGACCCGGGCGGTGGAGCGCGCCGGCGGCACGGTGCGGGTGGCCCCGGGGGATCTCGGCGAGTGGGGCCGGATGGCGCAGTACAGCGACCCCCTGGGCGCAGAGTTCGCCGTCTGGCAGCCGGGGAAGGACTCGGGCGTCGAGCTGGTGGACGAGCCGGGCTCGCTGTCCTGGACCGAGCTGTGCACGACCGACGCCGGGGCCGCCAAGGAGTTCTACGGCGGCGTCCTCGGCTGGCGGTTCAGCGACACCGAGCTGCCCGGCGGCGGGGGGACGTACACCCTCATCACCCCTGCCGGGCTTGCCGAGGAGCGCATGCACGGCGGACTCATGGAGCTGCCCGCGGAGCACCTCACCCTCACGGGCGGACGGCCGTACTGGCACCCCGTGTTCGCCGTCGCGGACTGCGACGCGGCGGTCGCCGAGGTCACGGGGAACGGCGGCAGCGTGCAGAGGGGACCGCAGGACGCGGAGGGCGTCGGCCGGCTCGCCGTCTGCCTGGACCCGTCGAACGCCGACTTCGTCCTCCTCGCCCCTTCCGGCGGCTGACCCGCGGACGAGCGTCACGGCCGCCGGCAGCCGCAGGCCGGTGTGTGTCCGCCGCCGACGGGCCGGCGGGCCACCGTGGAGATACGGTGACCCGCCGGTCCTTCTTGCGCCCTCGGCGTCAGCCGACGTTGAGCGCGGTGTCGTCGATCACGAACGAGGTCTGCAGGCTGGAGTCCTCGGTGCCGCTGAACTTGACCGTGACGGTCTGTCCCGCGAAGGAGGACAGGTCGAAGGTCTTCTGCGCGTAGCCGGTGTTCTTGTCGAGGTTGGAGTAGCCGGCCAGGGTGGTGGAGTTGGCCGTCACCGTCAGCTTGTCGTAGGCGGTGGTGGTGGTCGTCTCCGCGGTGTCGACGTGGAGGTAGAAGCTGAGGGTGGCGTGGCAGCCGGCCGGTACGGTCACCGACTGGGAGAGCGTGTCGGTGTGGCTGGAGCCGTAGCCGTTGAGCCAGGCCTTCCAGGATCCGGAGTGCGCGGCCTCACCGCTGCTGTTGTCGATCACTCCGCTGCTGGCGGTCCAGGGGGCGGTGCCGCTCTCGAACCCCTGGTTGCCGAGGAGCTGGGCGGGGGTGCAGTTGCCGCCGGTCGGGGTGACGGTCCAGGTGAAGGAGGCGCTGCCGCCGGCGTTGGTGGTGTCCTTGGCGGTGACCGTGACGTTGTAACTGCCCGTGGTGGTCGGCGTACCGCTGATCAGGCCGGTGGAGGCGTTGATCGCGAGGCCGGGCGGGAGTCCGGTGGCGCTGTAGGTGAGGGTCTGTCCGCTGGCGGAGTCGGTGGCCTGGATCTGGAGGGAGGCGGCCGTGTTGACGGTGGTGGAGCGGTTGCCGGGGTTGGTGACGGTCACGGTGTTCCCGCCGGTGGAGCCGCCGGTGAAGGCGGCGGTGCCCTTCGGCGTGCCGAGTCCGGTGGGGCCGTCGTAGCCGGCCTTGGCGGTGCAGAGGTAGCTGCCGGAGCAGGAGCCGTTCGCGCCGCTGGTCACGTCGTTGAGCGACGCGGTGTGGGCGTAGGGGTAGGAGGACGGGTACGAGCCGGCGGCCGGGGTGCCGGCGAGGGCGTAGACGGAGGCGATGATCGGCGCCGAGGCGCTGGTCCCGCCGTAGACGTTCCAGCCGCTGGCCTGGTAGCTGTCGTAGACCGCGAGGCCGGTGGCCGGGTCGGCGACGGCGGAGACGTCGGCGACGGTGCGCTTGGCGCAGCCGCTGTCGCTCTGCCAGGACGGTTTGGTGGTGAAGCCGGAGCAGCCGGAACCGGCGCCGTTGCCGCCGGAGCTGGTGCCCCAGACGCTTTCGGACCAGCCGCGGGGGGTGCCGGCGGCGCGGCTGAGCGAGGTGCCGCCGACGGCGGTGACGTACTGCGAGGCCGCCGGGTACTCGACGCCGTAACCGCTGTCACCGGAGCTGACGGTGATGGCGACGCCGGGGTGGTTGAAGTACGAGGCGTCGGAGGCCGGGTCGGTGGAGTCCTCGCCGCCGCCGTAGCTGTTGGAGACGTACTTGGCGCCCATGGCGACGGCGCGGTTCACCGCTGCGCCGAGGTCCTCCATGCTGGGCTGGTTCGCCTCGACGAGCAGGATGTGGCACTGCGGGCAGACCGCGCTGACCATGTCCACGTCGAGGGAGATCTCGCCGGCCCAGCCGGCGTCGGCGGTCGGGTAGCTGGTGCCGCCGTTCTGGTCGACCTTGCGGAAGCAGCCGTTGGCCGTGGTGCAGGCCGGCAGGCCGTACTGGGAGCGGTAGGCCGCCAGGTCGGATTCGGCCTTCGGGTCGTCGTAGGCGTCGATGATGGCGACGGTCGCGCCGGCGCCCGCGGAGGCCGGCAGGGCGTACGCGCCCTGGAGGTCCGTGGGGCCGTAGCCGGAGGGCAGGATGCCGGGGGCCAGGCCGATGTGCTGCTGTACGTCGGTGCGGGCCAGCGCGTGGCAGGCCATGTAGCCGGCCTTGACGGGCTCCGAGCAGAGCCGCTGGGTGTGCACGGCGGCGGAGGCGGTGCCCGCCGTCGCGTGGGGTCCGGCCGAGGCGACCGACGGGGCGGCGAAGGCGATCATCCCGCCGGATATCAGGGCCACCGCCGAGAGTAAGGCGGTCGTGCCGCGGCGGCTCAGCCGGGCGGCGCGGTGGGACAGGGCGTTGC
This sequence comes from Streptomyces sp. NPDC051578, assembly GCF_044454045.1. NCBI lineage: Bacteria > Bacillati > Actinomycetota > Actinomycetes > Kitasatosporales > Streptomycetaceae > Streptomyces > Streptomyces sp. NPDC051578. The sequence continues at coordinate 369,513 of NZ_JBITDH010000005.1, read as the reverse complement.
GCAATGAACTGCCCTCCATGGGGGGTTGTTTTGCCGCGCCGGGGGATCCCCGTCGGGATATGTCAGGTGCATGACATATCAATAGGGCGGCCCAGATGCATGACATCCCGGATGCGTGGCACCCGGCCTTGACGCTTCTGCTTCAGGGCATGCCGGACGGAGGGTCGACGCGGTTTGTGAGTGGCACGAGTTCATCAGTGCGGACTGCCACCACGTGCAGTGGTGGCCACCGATGAAGGTATTTCAAGCCGGGCCAAGGGACTACCCGGCGAATGCAAAGGCTTGCTTTCGGTCGGTGATGTCCGCGTATACCGTTTCGTGCCATGGAGTTGGACGACGGCGCGGTCAACGACCTGGTGTCCCTGGGTCTCTCGCGGTACGAGGCCCGGGTCTACCTGGCCCTGGTCCGGCGGGAGTCGTACACCGCCGCCGAGGCCGCCCGCGCAGCGGACGTACCGCGCCAGCGCGTCTACGACGTACTCGACGCCCTCGTACGACGACGCCTCGCCGTCCTGCGCCCCGGACGGGTCGCGGCCTTCTCCGCGGTGGCTCCCGAACTGGCCCTCGCCCGGCTGATGGCCCTCCAACGGGAGTCCCTGGAGCGGCTGAACGCCGTGTCGGCCGCGCTCACCACGGCGCTGCTCCCGGTCTGGACGGACGGGCGGACCCACACCGATCCGCTCGACTACATCGAGGTACTGCGCGACCCCCGGGCGATAGCCGAGCGGTTCGACAGCATCCAGGAGCAGGCCTCCCGGGAGCTGCTCAGCTTCTGCAAGCCGCCGTTCGTCGCTCCCCCGGCCAACAACGAGGGCATCAAGGCGGTCCGCCGCCTGCGTCGGGCCGGGGGAACGGCCCGCGCGGTCTACACCCACGACGCGCTCGGCGACGGCGAAGTACTGGAGAACGTGCGCCGGTTCGCCGCGGCGGGCGAGGAGTCCCGCTTCGCTCCGAGCCTGCCGCTCAAACTGATCGTCGCGGACGCCTCGCTGGTGCTGTGCGACATGCCCGACCCGGTGGCCGGGACGCGCGCCACCACCGCCCTGTACATCGAACACCCGGCGCTGGCGGACTGCCTGAGGCTGGCCTTCCTGGCGGTGTGGGAGCAGGCCCGGACCGCGCCCGTACCGGGCGGCTGCTGACCGCTCCCCGCGCCCGGCGGCCAGATCCACCACGCGGGGCCCGGGCCGCGCGCAGGGCCGTCAGCCCCTCCGGAGCGAAGGCTCCGGCTCGGCGGAGGGCCGGTCGACCAGGGCGTACAGGGCGGACACCCGGGCGCCGCGGCGGCGTTTGGCCTCGATGGCCGTCATGCCCGCGTGCAGGGCGGTCGTGCCGTGGGCGTAGGCGTCCTCGACGGGCAGGTAGTACATGAGGTTGAAGTACAGGTGGGGTGCGGGGTGGCTGCGGTCGAAGGCGACCGCGCGGATCCACGTCGTGGTCCCGTAGTGGTAGTAGAGGCAAAAGCCGGTCATCCGGTGTCCGTCGTAGGCCGCCACCACGCGCGCTTCACTGCCCATCGCCGTGGCCTGCCGTTTCAGCAGGGCCGTCATCGCGTCGATCCCGTCCCGGTCGTGCCCGTGGTCCTGCTGGTGGCCGGCGAGGAGGACGCCGGCGTCCTCGAAGCAGTCCGCGAGCGGCTGCCGGCGCACGTCCAGGGCGGCCGAGGCGAAGTCGCGGCGCTCGCGGCGTACGCCGGGGCGGCGCTGTGAGGGCAGGGAGGAGATGTAGTCGTCGATGCCCGTGCCGGGGAGGGGGATGAGTGCGTCGTCCTCCAGGTGGAGGGCGGGAGCCGGGTAGAGGGGGGCGAGCCGGGCGGCCGCCGGGGTGGTGAGGTAGGGCCACCAGTGCGTCGTGCCGTGGTGGTCGGCGAAGCGGCGTACGGCGTCCCGCAGGAGGGCCAGGCAGGCGTCGCGCCGCTCCGGGCCGAGGCCGGGGGCGGTGAGCGGGGTGTTGTGGTAGCCGCGCCTCGCTCCGGCGATCACGCGGGGCCGCAGGTGCGGGGGCAGCACGGTCTCGGGCTGGTAGCTGTCGTTGGGTTCGTCGCGCACCAGGTAGAGGGGGGTGGCGGCGAGCAGGGTGCCCGCGCGGTCCCGTACGAGCGCGTACGCGCAGGTGGCGGTGGGGTCCTCCTCTTCGCCGGCGAGCCAGCGGTGGGAGAGGTAGAGGCCGGCCGGCCGGGCGAGGTGCTCCCACTCGGCGGCGGGCACCTCGTGGATGGACTCGATGATGCTCGTGATCAACGGGGATTCCTCCGGCGGTGGCGGTTGGGCGCTCTGAGGGCGGGCGCGGCGAGTGCGCCGACCAGGCAGGCGGCGGCTTCGACACCCCACGGGAGGAGGGGGCCCGCCTCCAGCAGCCCGGTGAACAGGGCGGGGGCGGCGACCATGCCGACGGCCCAAGAGAACTGGTAGAGGCCCTGGGTGAAGCCCCCGGCCGCCTGGGGGGTGAGGCTGACGGACAGTTCGCTCAGGGCCGGGCCGAGGAGGATCTCCGCCACGCTGAACAGGGTGATCGCCACGATGAGGGCCGCCCAGGCGGCGGAGGCGGCGCCGGGCAGTGCGGGCAGCGCGAACACCCCCATCCCCGCGGTCATGACCAGGTATCCGGCGGCCACGGCGCGGCGGGGCACCTTGGGCGCCAGGTGTGCGGTGACGGCCGTCGAACACGCGGAGACGATGACGGTGTTGACGACGAACAGCGTGCTCGCCGCGGAGGCGGGGAGCCCGAGGGCGCGGGTGGTGTAGACGGCGACGAGGACGGCGAGGACGGCCTGCGCGAGGACGTAGGGGATGTTGACGGCCACGAGCAGCAGGTACCGGCGGGTGTCGTCGGTGCGGGTCACGAGGGCAGTGGGCGACGCGCCGTCCGGTTCCGGCGGCTCGGTGGCGAGGGCGGCGAAGCAGGCGGCGGCCAGGAGGTAGGTGGCGGCATCGGCCGCGATCATCCAGCGCAGCGAGCCGTTACCGAACACGGTCAGGGCGCCCGCCGCGGCGGCGGACCCGGCGGCGAGCCCGATGTTGCGCAGCGAGCCGGTGAACGCGAACCAGGAACGGCGTTCGCCCGCCCGTGTGACGTGCGTGATCAGGGTGCGCTGCGCGGTGAAGTACATGTTGATGCCGGCCTGCACGAGCACGTACGCACCGGTGATGTGCCACGGCCGGCCGGCGAGCAGGAACAGGGCGAACCCGGCGGCGGAGAGGATGTTCGCCCATACGACGACGCGTTTCGGCCCGAAGCGGTCCATGAGCCGTCCGGCGAGGAACGTGACGGGGAGCGCGAGGGCCTGTCCCGCCGTCATCGCCGCGCCCACCTGGGCCAGGGGCAGGCCTTGCACGTCGGTGAAGTACAGCAGTCCCAGCGGCAGGAGCATTCCGTTGCCGACGGAGTCGATCAGGTTGCCGGTGATGAACAGTCCGTGCCCGCGCAGCACGGGCAGGCCGAGGCGATCCGCCGCGGTGCGCGGGCGGCGGGTTTCGGTGGCCGCGCTCACCGGTTCAGCAGGGAGCTGATCTTGGCCATGACACCGGCCGCGGGGAAGCCGGTCGCCTCGTGCAGCTGCGTCAGGGACTTCACGGTCCGGTCCTCCTCGCCTTCCGCGAGGGTGATCACCACGATGTCTCCGTGGGAGGCGCCGTCGATGACCAGCTCGTGCGCGGTGACCACCCGGACGCGTCGGCGGAGTTCTTCGGCCACCGCCGGCGGGATGCCGTCCCCGGCGAGGAACTCGATCGCCCATCCGGTCCGTTGTGCCGGGCCTCCGGTGAAGGGGAGGCCGCGGGCCAAGCGGGCGAGGGAGGTGAAGGTGTTGGTGCCGGACGCGGCGCACGAGAGGGTGGTGGCGCCGCCGATGCGCGGGTTGACCTCCAGGACCACGAACCGGCCGCCGGTGTAGATCATGTCGACGTTGACCGACCCGTGCACTCCCAGGCTTCCGCAGAACGCGGCCAGTGTGTCGGCCACTTCGGCGAAAGCGGCGTCCGCCTCCGCGCGCGGGCCGCACCAGCGCAGGTCGGCGAAGGTGAACACGGGCTCCGCCCCTGCCCGGCCGGTCCAGCACAGGGGAAGGACCTGGTAGGAGCCGGGGCGCCCCACGATGTCCACGCTGCACAGGTCACCTTCGACGACCTGTTCCACCACGGCCGACACCGCCGTAGAGGCCGCTGCCGGCACCGCCGCAGAGGCCGCTGCCGGCACCGCCGCCGGGGCAGCCTCCGAGCCGGGTGCGAGGTAGCCGTCGAGGTAGGCGTCGAGATCGGCTGGTGAGCGCAGGGGCCGGATGCCCATGCTGGTCGAGTCCCATACGGGCTTCGACATCAGCGGATAGCCGATCCGTTCGGCCTCCACGCGCAGTGCGTCGCGGTAGCCGGGCACCGCGAGGCCCCGCCCCGCCAGCAGATCGGAGTCGACGCGGAAGCCCTCCGGCACCGACAACCCCGCCTGCCGGCACAGTTGCTTGGTCTCCCACTTGTCCACCAGCCGCATCGTGGCCGCGAGCGGTGTCATCACCGTCGGGATGCCCGAGGCGTCCAGGAAGGCCTTGGCCGCGGCGTCACGCAGCGCGTTCTCGCACGGCAGCGAGATCGACACCGCCGCATCCGCCCCCCAGGCGGCGACCGCGGCCGCGAGCTCCCGCGGGGTCACCCCCCGATCGAGTCGTTCCGTGTAGCCGGGGAAGTCCTCGTCGCCGACGGCTGCGCCGGTGTGGAACAGCCCGGCCTCGATCCCGTCGGCCGCGAGGGCGCGTACGGCCTGCTGGATGTAGGGGTCGGCGCGCCGGATGTGTACCGACCGTAAGAACGCGATCTTCCGCACCGGTCTCAGCCCACTTCCACTCGGGACCGGGCAGCCACCCGGTCGGCCAGTCCACGCGCGCGGTCAGCCGTTTCCGCACGGGCCACCACGTGCCCGATCCGGCAGGTCGAATCCACCGGCTCCGGCACCACCTCACCGGGCCGGAGGTGCACCTCGCTGTGCGTGCCGGGCAGGTCCGGGATGACCACCTGCCGCAGCACCCCGCCGTGCTCCGGGAGCAGGAACCGGATCGACGCCGCGTCCGTACGGGAGGCGGCGGTGTCGGGCACCAGGCCGAGCACGGCCTGGAGGTGGGCGACGGCTTCGCTCACACCCGTCGCGGCCTCGACGACCTCGCACAGGTTGTCCCCCGGCAGGCGGGCACCGGTCTCGATCACGTACGGCGTCTGCGTACCCGGAGGGATCTTCAGCTCCGTGTGCGCGATCCCGTTGCGGACGCCGACGGCGAGCGCCGCCCGCGCCGCGGTGTGCTGCACCTTCCTGACCAGCGGGGCGGGCAGACCGGAGGGGCAGGTGTGTCCGGTCTCGATGCGGTACCGGCCCTCGGTGGTGTCCTTCGCGACGACGGGCAAGGGGTAGGCCACCCCGTCCGCGACCACGGTGTCGCAGGAGTACTCGTCCCCCGCGACGTACTCCTGGAGCAGGGCCCGGCTGTCGAGCTCCAGGCCGTGCGGGTGGGCGTGCGTGTACTGCCGGGCCGCGCCGACCGCCTCGGCGAGGCGGTCGGGGCCGTCCACCACGGACACGCCCCACGAGCCGCCCTGTTCCGCGGGCTTCACCACCAGCGGCCATCCCAGCCCGTGCGCTCCTGCCACCCGGTGTGCCTCGGCGCCGTCGTGCGCGACGGCCCAGCGGGGGGCCGGGACCCCGGCGGCCGCGAACACCTCACCCATCAGGATCTTGTTCCTGGCCGCCCGGGCGAGCCGGGGATCGTTGCCGGGCAGGCCGGTCCGCTCGGCGAGCAGCGCGGCGAGCGGGGTGAACAGCTCGAAGCAGGGGGCCACGGCGGCGATGCCGTGACGGCGGCAGAACTCCTCCATGTCCCCCAGGGCCCTCGGGATGTCGGTCAGGTCCGTCGCGCACACCCCCGCGAGCGCGGCCCGCAGCCAGTCCGGATAGCCGTCGTGGATGTCCTTGTGGGTGGCCGCGAAGAGGCGCACACCCAGCCGGCCGGCCGCCTCGACGAGGAAACGCCCCGCGTTCCCCATCGGCTCGACCACCAGCACTCCCGGCCCGCGCGGGCCCGCCCCGATTGTCATTCCTCCAGCAAAGCCGTGGGGCGGGTGTGGCGGCTATGGGCCTGACGAACGAAAACAACTCGCCTGATCGGGGCGGCCTTTGGAGCAATCACCAACGAACTGACCAGTAGACATGGGGTATTTGGTGGGCCCACCCGATGGAATCGGACAAGCGTCCCGTGATCGGATCGCCAGGCCGGGAAAACTCGCGGCCGCAACCGTCCGGGAAGGCAACATCGTGACCAGCAGCCTGCACCAGCAGCTCGCCGACCACATCGACCAGGGCGTCATCCCGCCCTACCAGTACTCGTACCCGCCCCGCTCCACGTACCGCCCCCTCCCGGAGGGCAAGTGGAGCATCCCCGACGTGTGGGCGAGGGATCTCGCCAACTACCAGGTCCCCGAGCTCAACCTGTACCTGCACGTCCCCTTCTGTGACCGCAAGTGCGGTTTCTGCAACCTCTACACGATCATCAGCACCGACGAGGACGTCTACGACGCCTACACCGACGCCCTCTGTACCCAGATCCGCGATCATGCGGAGATCATCCAGGCCCGGCGCTTACGGACCATCTACATCGGCGGCGGCACCCCCGCCCTGCTCAAGCCCCGCCACTTCGAGCAGATCTTCAACACCATCGGGGAGATCTACCCCAACTGGCGTTCCACGGCGGAGGAAGTCGCCGTGGAAGCCACCCCGTCGTCGATCGCCGACGCGCCCGACGAGTTCAAAGCCCTCATCGACATGGGCCTCACCCGCGCCAACGTCGGCATCCAGTCCCTCGTCCCGCGCGAGATCCGCGAAGCCGGCCGCGGCGGCGAGGACGAGGACGTCATCCGCCGCGCCGTCCGCACCGCACACGAACTCGGCCTGCCGGACCTGTCCACCGACCTGATCATGGGCTTCGCGGGGCAGACCCCCGAAACCTGGCGCCAGAGCGTGGACGAGCTGGCCGCACTCCAGCCGACGACCATCAGCACCTACTTCCTCACGGTGCGGCCGGACGCCTGGTTCTCCAAGACCGGCGCCTACCAGTACATGTGGCAGCCCGAGTTGTACGAGCGCTACGACTACGCCCGCCGGACCTTCCTGGACCACGGCTACGTCCAGGAGGGCTCCGTCCGCTACAAGAAGCCCGGCCGCGGCGGGTACGTCCAGAAGGTGCTCACCTTCCACGGCGTGCCCCTGCTCGGGCTCGGCGTCGGCGCCCGCTCGTACACCAGCGTGCTCGACTACATGTGCGGCAGCGTGAAGCCCTCGACGGCCGAGGCCGCCGACTACATCAAGAAGGCCAAGAACCACGAGCTCGCGCCCGTGACCGGCTTCGAACTGACCGGCGAGGAGATCGTCCGCAAGCGCCTGGTCCTCGACACGTTCGACCTCGACCTCACGGAGCTCGACCGCTTCGGATACCAGAAGCACGCCGCCGAGTTCGAGGCCGTCCTCGAAGCTGCCGAGTCCAACGGGCTCGTCCACCGCCTCGGCCGCCGCGTCCAGCTGACCCCCAAGGGCTTCAAGTACCGCGACGTGCTGTCCTGGATGTTCTACTCCCGAATGGTCAAGGACCTCGACCGCGAGTACTACGAGGACCTCCACGCGGCGAACGAGCGGGCACGGCGGAACATGGGGGCGACGCCCGTACGGATCACCGGCATCGATCTGCACGAGCGCGGGCGCGAGGGAGCCGCGTGAGCGATCTGTACATCGCGGCGGGCGGCGGTGGCGATCCCGTGGGGACGCTCATCGCCGCCCGCACCCTCACCGCCGGCCTGGCGAATACGGCAGACCCGGCCGACCCGGCCGACCCGGACGGTCCGGCCGGTCCGGCCGGTCCACCGCTGATCGCCACCTACGCGTGGGAGCGCCCCGAGGTCGACCCGACCTCCCGCCCCCTCGGAGAGCGCGACTTCGACAGGCTCCTGCGCGAAGGCGACGGCAGCGGGCGCCGCCGCTTCGCGGCCTTCACACCGGCCACCCGCGCCCGCCGGCCGGCCGGATCCACCATGCCCGGCCTCGCCCGGGACCTGCCCGCCCGGCTGCTCCTCCTCGACCCCGCCCGAGGGCTCCCCTGTCTGTCACGGCAGATCGAATCCATGGCCGAAGCCGCGGGCAGCCTCCGGATCCGCATCGTCGACATCGGCGGCGACATCCTGACCCACGGCGACGAGCCCGGCCTGTGCAGCCCGTTCGGGGACGCCCTCACCCTCGCCGCGTGCCACCTCACCGGTATCCCCACCACCGTCCACGTCGCGGGGCCCGGCCTCGACGGAGAGATCGGTGAGCGGCCCCTCCTCGAACGCCTCGCCGCGAGCCGCCCCCTCGTCCCCGACCGGGACGCGGCGGCAGCGGCCGACCGCGCACTGGCCTGGCACCCCTCCGAGGCGTCCGCGCTGTGGGCCGCCGCGATCCACGGCGCCCGCGGCGCCGTCCGCACCGTCAACAGCGTCATCCACCTCACCGAGGTCTCCCCGGGGCTGTACCCGCTGCCGCTCCGGGATGCCATCGGCCACAACCCGGTCGCCCGGGCCCTCGTCGACGAGCACCCGGCGACCCTGGACGCCGCCGCCGGGATATCCCACCGGCTCACCGGCATTCCCGGGCTGGAGAGCGAGCGCACCCGAACCCCCCGGCAGGACCCGCCCGCCGGCGGAATCACCTTCCTCGACCGGGATGAGGCCATGAAGACACTCCGCGAAGCAGCGCACGGAGCCGACCACGTCACCCTCCGCTACGCCGCCCGCACCCTCGGCCTCGCCTGGACGGACATCCCCGCCCTCCGAACCGTCCTCACCACGCACACCCCTCTCCTCCGCCTCGCCCGACCCCCCGCACGCTCCTCGACCCGCCCCGCGAAGGCGCAGGTCAGCGCTCGCGGCCACGCGACGTGACCCGGGCCGCCAGGAGGGGCGGGGCCGGGGGCGGGGCCGGCATCGCAGGCCGGTCAGCGAGCGTCGGCGGTGATGCGGAAGCGGAGCCGGCAGATCACGGCGTCGGTGTCGCGGCGGACCGCGTGGGCGACGACGGAGCCGCGCTGGTTCTGGAGCAGCCGCTGCCACACGCGGGCCGGCTCGGTCTCCGGGATCAGGACGGTCACCTGGGCGTCCGGATGGGACTGGGCCAGCTTGCGCACGTACGACGACAGGGGGCGGCCGAGCGAGCGGGTTTCCGAGGAAATCTCGATCAGCTCGACGCCGGCCTTCCACAACTCCCAGTCCCGCCTGAGGGCTTCGGCTGCCTCATGGTCCTCGGGGGACGGGTGGGTGACCGTCACGGCGAAGACGTCATCGCCGAGTGAGCGGGCGGCCGTGAGCGCCTGGCTGGTCAGGCGGGACAGACCGGAGACGGGCACCACGACCAGGGAGCGCGAGCGCCGCGGAGCCTGCGGGACCCGGCCGAGCTCCAGGCGTTCACCGATCTCCGTGTACGCGCGGTGGATCTTCTCGAAGCCGACAACGAGCAACGGCAGTGCGACGACGATCAGCCAGGCGCCCTCGGTGAACTTCGTGGCGGTGACGACGACGGCCGAGGCACCGGTCAGCAGGGCACCGAAGCCGTTGAGGGCCGCCTTCGCCTGCCAGCCCCGCGGCCGCTCCCTGTACCAGTGACGGACCATGCCGACCTGGCAGATGGTGAAGCCGACGAAGACACCGATGGCGAAGAGCGGGACGAGGGTGTTGGTGTCGCCACCCGAGAAGACGAGCAGGAGAGCGGAGACGGACGCCAGCCAGACCACGCCGTGGCGGTGGACCTGGCGGTCCGCCTTGAGGGCGAAGACGTGCGGCAGGTGGTGGTCGCGGGCCAGGAGGCCCATCAGGACGGGCAGCCCGCCGAAGGAGGTGTTCGCGGCGAGCGCGAGCAGCACCATCGTGGCGAACTGGACCACGTAGAAGGCGAGGTCGTGGCCGAAGGAGGCGTCCGCGAGCTGGGCCAGTACGGTCACGCCCTCGACCGGCTGGAGGTGGAAGCGGCCGATGAGGACCGACAGGCCGATCAGCATCACGCCCAGGAGCGCGGCGAGAGCGACCTCGGTGCGCTGGGCCCGGCGGGCCGCCGGAGCCCGGAACGACGGCACGGCGTTGGCAACCGCCTCGACGCCCGTCAGCGCCGAACAGCCGGCGGCGAAGGCCTTCAGCAGCAGGAGCGCGCCGACGGTGGTCGCGCCCTCACCGAGGGCGGAGGCGTGCCCGGCGGCGGACGCGGTGCTGACGGGACCGTCGCGGAAGAATCCCACGACGACCATCGCGAGGATCGAGGCGACGAACACGGCGGTGGGTACGAGGAAGGCCCTGGCGGATTCCGCGACCCCGCGCAGGTTCACGGCGGTGACCAGGACGAGGATGCCCAGGCAGATCCACACCCGCTCCCCGTAGAGCTCCGGGAACGCCGACGTCAGGGCGGCCACGCCGGCCGTGACGGACACGGCCACGTTCAGGACGTAGTCCAGGATCAGCGAGGCCGCGGCGATCAGGCTCGTACGCCGGCCCGGGTGCTTCCTGGCCACGGCGTACGCGCCCCCGCCCTCCGGGAAGGCGGCGATGACCTGCCGGTACGAGGCCACCAGCACCGCCAGCAGCGCGGCGATCGCGAGGGTGACGGGGAGGGTGAAGCCCACGCCGTGGGCACCGGCCGCGGCCAGGACGAGCACGATCGACTCCGGGCCGTACGCCACGGACGCCATCGCGTCCAGCGACAGCGCGGCCAGTCCTTGGAGGGCGGTCAGCCGGTGACGGTCGCCTCCCGCGGGCGCCCGTACGCCGGTATCAGGAGGCTCCTCCGTGCCCGGGGTCTGTCCTGCCGTGCCCGGCTTTCCCATGTCTATGGACATCTTTCGCTGTTCCTCCGTTGGACCACGTGAGGACAGCGTCGCAATGCCGCGGGCGGATCGCCCGTGCTCTTGGCGCCGTCCATACGACCGCCGCTGCGGTATTCACGCGCCTTTGACGCCGCGGCGGGGCAGCCGGCCGGCGCTTCCCGTCAGGGTGCCGTCAAGAGATCCCCCGCGGCCGTATGGACTCCGTCAAGGCGGCTTAACTCCGGGCTGGGGACGCGATTGTCTCGTCATCGGCCATCTGGCCGATTTCATCTCATCCACATCATCCAGGAGCTCACGGTGGCCGATCTGGCCTTCGTCGTCACCACGATCGCGGTGTTCGCGCTGGTGGCCCTCATCGCCCGGGGGGTGACCAAGCTGTGACCGCCGAACACATCGTCGGCCTCGTCGTGGCCGTCTCCCTGCTCGGATACCTCGTCCTCGCCCTCGTGTACCCGGAGAGGTTCTAGCCACCGATGAGTCCCGTTCTCGCTGGTGTGCTCCAGCTCCTCGCGCTGACGGCCGCGCTCGCGCTGGCCTACCGGCCCCTGGGCGACCACATGGCCCGCGTCTACTCCTCCGGGAAGCACTACCGCCCGGAGAAGTGGATCTACAAGGCGATCGGCGCCGACCCGACGGCCGAGATGCGCTGGCCCGCGTACCTGCGCGGCGTCCTCGCCTTCTCCGCGGTCGGCGTCCTGTTCCTCTACGCCCTCCAGCGCGCCCAGGGGATCCTGCCCGGCTCGCTCGGCTTCCGGGCCATCGACCCCGACCAGGCCTTCAACACCGCTGCCTCGTTCGTGGCGAACACCAACTGGCAGTCGTACGCCGGCGAGCAGGCCATGGGCCACGTCGTGCAGACCGGCGGCCTGGCGGTGCAGAACTTCGTCTCCGCCGCGGTCGGCATGGCCGTGGCCGTGGCCCTCGTACGGGGCTTCGCGCGCTCCCGCACCGGCGAACTCGGCAACTTCTGGGCCGACCTGGTCCGCGGCACCGTCCGGATCCTGCTGCCCGTCTCGGTGATCGGCGCGATCGTGCTGGTCGCCTGCGGCGCGATCCAGAACTTCGCGGGCATCCACGGGGTCGGCCAGTTCCCGGGCGGCACGCAGCAGTGGAACGGCGGGGCGGTCGCCTCGCAGGAGGTCATCAAGGAGCTGGGCACGAACGGCGGCGGCTACTTCAACGCCAACTCGGCCCATCCCTTCGAGAACCCCACCCCCTTCTCGAACCTGTTCGAGGTCTTCCTGATCCTGGTCATCCCGTTCGCGCTGACGCGCACCTTCGGCCGCATGGTCGCCAGCCTGCGCCAGGGCTACGCGATCCTCGCCACGATGGCGACGATCTGGCTCGCCTTCACCGCGCTGATGATGTGGACCGAGTTCGCGCACCACGGCCCGGCCTTCGAGGCCGCCGGCGGGGCGATGGAGGGCAAGGAGACCCGCTTCGGCATCGGCGCCTCCGCCATCTTCTCCGTCGCCACCACGCTCACCTCGACCGGCGCGGTCAACTCCTTCCACTCCTCCTTCACCGGACTCGGCGGCGGCATCCAGCTGTTGGGCATGCAGCTCGGCGAGATCGCGCCCGGTGGTGTCGGTTCCGGCCTGTACGGCATGCTGATCATGGCGGTCATCGCCGTGTTCCTCGCGGGTCTGATGGTCGGGCGGACGCCCGAGTACCTGGGGAAGAAGATCGGCACCCGCGAGATCAAGCTCGCGGCCTGCTACATCCTCATCACCCCGGCCCTGGTGCTCTGCTTCACCGCCGCGGCCATGGCCCTGCCCACCCCGCCCCACTCCATGCTGAACTCCGGCGCGCACGGGTTCTCCGAGGTCCTCTACGCCTACACCTCGGGCGCCAACAACAACGGCTCCGCCTTCGCGGGACTGAACGCCGACACCCAGTGGTACAACTCCACGATCGGCATCGCCATGCTGCTGGGCCGCTTCCTCCCGATGGTCTTCGTCCTCGCGCTGGCCGGCTCGCTCGCCGAGCAGAAGCCCGTCCCCGAGACGGCGGGCACCCTCCGTACCGACAAGCCGCTCTACACCGGCCTGCTCGTCGGCACGATCCTCATCGTCACCGGTCTGACCTACTTCCTGGCCCTGGCGCTGGGTCCGCTCGCCGAAGGACTCGCATCATGAGCACCGCCACACCCACCAGGGCTCCGCACCAGGACGTGCCCACCGGACACAAGCCGGGCACCGGACGCGTGGACGGCGGCCTGTTCGATCCGCAGCAGCTGCTGAGGTCCTTCCCGGACGCCGTCCGCAAGCTCGACCCCCGAGTCGTGATCAAGTCGCCGGTCATGTTCGTCGTCCTGATCGGCTCGGTCGTCACGACCGTGCTGGCTTGTCTGGACCCGACGGACTGGTTCGGCTGGGCCATCACGGCCTGGCTGTGGCTGACCACGATCTTCGCCAACCTGGCGGAGGCGGTGGCCGAGGGCCGGGGCAAGGCCCAGGCCGACACGCTGCGCAAGGCCAAAACCGACTCCGTCGCCCGCCGGCTGGCCGATGACGGCAAGGGCGAGGAGCAGGTCCCGGGCACCGACCTGCGCATCGGTGACCTGGTGGTCTGCGAGGCGGGCGACATCATCCCGGGCGACGGTGACGTCGTCGAGGGCGTCGCGTCCGTGGACGAGTCCGCCATCACGGGCGAATCCGCCCCCGTCATCCGGGAATCCGGCGGCGACCGCAGCGCGGTCACCGGCGGCACGAAGGTCCTCTCCGACCGGATCGTCATCAAGATCACGACGAAGCCCGGTGAGACCTTCATCGACCGCATGATCGCCCTGGTCGAGGGCGCGGCACGACAGAAGACGCCCAACGAGATCGCGCTCAACATCCTTCTCGCCTCCCTCACGATCGTCTTCCTGCTGGCGGTGGTCACCCTCCAGCCGTTCGCGATCTACGCGGGCGCCGAACAGTCGATGATCGTGCTGACGGCCCTGCTCGTATGCCTGATCCCGACCACCATCGGCGCGCTGCTCTCCGCGATCGGCATCGCGGGGATGGACCGCCTCGTCCAGCGCAACGTCCTGGCCATGTCGGGGCGTGCGGTCGAGGCCGCGGGCGACGTGTCGACGCTGCTCCTCGACAAGACCGGCACCATCACCCTCGGCAACCGCCAGGCCTCGGAGTTCGTCCCGGTCAAGGGCGCGACGGAGGCCGAACTCGCGGACGCCGCCCAGCTGTCGTCCCTCGCGGACGAGACGCCCGAGGGCCGTTCCATCGTCGTCCTGGCGAAGGAGAAGTACGGGCTGCGCGAGCGCCACCAGGGCGAGCTGTCGCAGGCCGAGTGGATCGCCTTCACCGCCCAGACCCGTATGTCGGGTGGGGACGTGGACGGCAAGCAGACCCGCAAGGGCGCTGCCGGCTCCGTCATCAGCTGGGTGGAGGAGCAGGGCGGCGAGGTCTGCGACGACGCAGGACTCCTCGCCGGCACGATCTCCGAAGCCGGCGGAACCCCGCTCCTCGTCGCCGTTCGGGACGAGCAGGGCGCCCGCGTCCTCGGTGTCATCCACCTCAAGGACGTCGTCAAGGAGGGCATGCGGGAGCGGTTCGACGAGCTGCGCCGCATGGGCATCAAGACCGTCATGATCACCGGGGACAACCCGCTCACCGCCAAGGCCATCGCCGAAGAAGCGGGTGTCGACGACTTCCTCGCCGAGGCCACGCCCGAGGACAAGATGGCCCTCATCAAGCGGGAGCAGGCCGACGGCAAGCTCGTCGCCATGACCGGCGACGGTACGAACGACGCCCCGGCGCTCGCCCAGGCCGACGTCGGCGTCGCGATGAACACGGGCACCTCGGCCGCGAAGGAGGCCGGGAACATGGTGGACCTGGACTCCAACCCCACCAAGCTCATCGAGATCGTGGAGATCGGCAAGCAGTTGCTGATCACGCGTGGTGCCCTGACCACGTTCTCCATCGCCAACGACGTCGCGAAGTACTTCGCGATCATCCCCGCGATGTTCGCCGTGGTCTACCCCGGCCTGGACAAGCTCAACATCATGGGCCTGCACTCGCCCGAGTCGGCGATCCTCTCCGCCGTCATCTTCAACGCGCTGATCATCGTCGCCCTGGTCCCGCTCGCCCTCAAGGGCGTCCGGTACAAGCCGACGAGCGCCGACAAGATGCTCCGCCGCAACCTCGGCCTCTACGGCATGGGCGGTCTGATCGCCCCGTTCATCGGAATCAAGATCATCGACCTGCTCATCTCCCTCATCCCCGGAATCGGCTGAGCCATGAACAACTCCGTAGGAAACACCGCTCGTCTGCTGTGGGCCGGTCTGCGCGCCCTGCTGGTTCTGACGGTCGTCTGCGGCGTCCTGTACCCGCTGGCCGTCACCGGCTTCGCCCAGGTCGCCTTCGGTGACACGGCCAACGGCTCCGAGATCAAGGACGGGAGCGGCCGGGTCGTGGGATCCTCCCTCATCGGCCAGACCTACGACCTCCCCAAGCAGAACCCCGACGACCCGGAGGAAGCCGCCAGGCCGGACCTCAAATGGTTCCAGCCGCGTCCCTCCAACGGCCTCGGTTCCAACAGCGTCAACACCCGGTACTCGCTGCTCCTCTCCGGCGCCACCAACAAGGCGGGCGACAACCCGGACCTGGTCAAGCTGGTCGAGGACGCCAAGGCCGCGGTCGTCGCCGCCAACACGACGGCCTCGTACACGGTCAAGCCGGAAGACGTACCCGCGGAGGCCGTCACCTCCTCCGGCTCCGGCCTCGACCCGGACATCTCCCCCGCCTACGCCGAGCTGCAGGTCCACCGGGTCGCCGAGCAGAACAAGCTCGACGTCGAGCAGGTCGAAAAGCTCGTCGCCGACCACACCACCGGCCGCACCCTCGGCTTCATGGGCGAACCCCGCGTCAACGTCCTCGAACTCAACATCGCCCTCAAGGCACTGACCAAGAGCTGATGTTCCCCCTCGCACGGACCGGTGGCGGGCGGGGCGCGGAACTCCCCCGGCTCACGCCGGGAGGGTTCCCCGGCGTCCCGCCGGCCGCTCACCGTGCCCGCGACGAAGGAAAGGCTGCACACCGATGACCCGGGTGCTGGTGGCGGAGGACGACCCTCAGCTCGTCCGCGCGCTGAAGATCAATTTCCAGGCGCGCAAGTTCGACGTCGTGGAGGCCTGCGACGGCGGCCCGGCTGCGGGGCGGCCGCCCGCAGGCAGGAGCCGGCTGCCGCCCCGCGGCCCGACAAGGCCGCCGTCGTGACGACCGATGAGTCGATCTTTGACGCGGCACTGACGAAAAGGCCGTCGGAATCAAGACGGCGTAGCCGGCACGTCAGCGGTGCGTCAGGGTCCGCCCCAGAGGCTTCCGCCAGCCCTAACGTCGCTCTCATGGGAAGACGTTTCACTCACGCCCCGACCCGCGCACAGGGCTCCGAAGCGGCGCCGCCCGGACCCTTCGCACAGGACGTCCACTGGGCCGGTGAGAGGCGCTCGGCGATCGGTGTCGCGTTCATCCTGCTCACGGTCCTGTTCGCCATGGACGCGGGCTTCGGAGAGCTCAACGTGGCCCGCGGCGCCCTCTGGACGGGGCTGGCCGGCCTTCTCCTCGTGGTCTTGCACCCGCCTCGGGTCTCCGTACGGCCCGGTCTGCTGATCACCCGTGGACTGCTCGTCACGGACACCGTCCGAACCGACTCCCTCGTCTCGGTCCGGTGGTCCGACGGGGTGGCCCAGCGGATGGTCCTCCGGGACACGGAGGGGAGCCAGGTCGAGATCGATCCGACGATCATGATCCGCAACCCGGCCATGTGGCACCGCCTCGACACGGACACCCGCACGTCCATCCGGTCCGGCACCCTGCTGCGCGGCGTGACCGCACTGCGACAGCTGGCGCAGCGCATCGACCGCGAGACGGCCCACACGGTCTTCAAGGTCTCCGGCCTGCGGTGACCGGCTCGTAGCCTCGCCCGGTCTCCAGGGCACCCGAGACCGCGGCGGGCAGTTCAGCGCACGCGGCCACGCGGCTTGAGGCGGGTCGCCGGGAGGGGCGGCGCCGGGATCGGAGGGCCGTCGTAGCCCTTGACCTCGCCGTAGCGGGTGCCGTTCGTCCAGTCCTGGCGGAACTGTTCGATGTCCTCCTGGGAGCGGCCGATCCAGTTCCAGAACATGACGATCTCCTCCTCGAACGGTTCGCCGCCCAGGAGCATCACGCTCGCGTCCGAGGAGGCGCGCAGGGGGAGTTCCGTGCGGCCGCAGCCGAGGTAGAGCATCGAGCCCGGCATGAGGGGGACGCCGTCGACGTGGGTCTCGCCCGACATCGACAGGACCGCGTACTCGAAGTCCGGGTCCAGCGGCAGCCGGGTTTCGGTGCCCGCCGTCAGGGCGAGGTCGGCCCCCACGATGGGGGTGTAGGCGGTGCCGGGCGAGGTCGCCTCGTCCAAGGTGCCCAGGATGACCGTCGCCGTCAGGCCCGGGGCCGTGACGCGCGGCAGGTCCGCGTGGTGCTGGAAGTGCGGGGCCACGTCGCGGTGGGCGTCCGGCAGGGCCACCCACAGTTGGGCGCCGTGCAGGAACCGGGCGTGCGGGCGCGGGCTCTCCTCGGAGTGGCTGATGCCGCGGCCCGAGGTCATCAGGCCCAGCTCGCGCGGGCGGATCGTCGCGAGGCTGCCCTCGCTGTCGCGGTGCAGGACCTCCCCCTCGTGCAGCCAGCTCACGGTCTGCAGACCGGAGTGCGGGTGGGGCGCCACCTGCATGCCCGGCTCGTCGGCGATGTCGTCGGGACCGTAGTGGTCGACGAAGCACCAGGCCCCCACCATCCTGCGGCCCAGGTTGGGCAGAAGCCGGCGCACCTCGGTGGACTCCCCGAGCTTGACCGTCCGCGGGCTGAGGAGCTCACGTACCGGCTCGGCGACGACGAAACCGCGGCCCCCGCAGACGGAGAGGGCGGGCTGGCGATCGAGATTGCTCATACCGCACAACTTAGTACCGCCGGGGCCGCCGCGTTCCATGGAATGTGCGGGGAAGCCACCGTGTTGGAGGGACCGGACGCACCACCTGAACGGCGGAAGGAACGGTCATGGACGCCAAGGAGGCCCGGGAGGCCCAGGACACCGCGCGCGACGCGCAGGCGGCGTACTACGGGCACGGGACGGCCGCCGAGCGCTGGGCGCGGGGCAGCCTGTTCTTCGACGCGAAGGAGTACGCGACGGCGGCCCGCGTCCTGGCCACGCTGACCGCCGAGGCCCCCGAGCAGCTCGCGCCCCGGTTGCTGCTGGCCCGCGCCTACTACCACTCCGCCCAGCTCTCGCGCGCCGAGCAGGAGCTGCGCGCCATCCTGGAGCGCTGGCCGGTGGAGGACTACGCGCAGCTGATGCTCGGCCGCACCCTGGAGCGCCAGGGCCGCTCCGCCGAGGCGGCCCCGTACCTGCGCATCGCGGCCGCCATGGCGGGCGAGCTGCCTGCCTGAGGGCCGTCCGCGACACCGGGCCCGCGGCCGCCCGGCCCCGTCCGTGCGGGGCCGGGCGGCCGTCTCGGATAGCCTGGGGCCAATATGAACCGTCTGACCACGCCTTTCGGCTCCTACGAGCTCACCCGCTTCCCCCAGGACCCGCGCGACCGGCTCCGCGCCTGGGACGCCGCCGACGAGTACCTCCTGCAGCACCTCGCGTCCGGGACCGGGGACCGCGGACCGGTCGACCTCGGCGGCGGCCGGCAGATCACCGTGCTCGGCGACCGCTGGGGGGCGTTGACGACCGCCCTGGCCGCCTACCACCCGACGCAGATCACCGACTCCTCCCTGACCCGCTCGGCCACCATGGCCAACCTGGACCGGGCCGGGATCGGCACCGCCAAGGACACGGTGACCCTGCTGACGACGCAGGACGAGCCGCCCGCGCGGATCGACGTGCTCCTGGTGCGGGTCCCCAAGAGCCTCGCGCTGCTGGAGGACCAGCTCCACCGGCTGGCGCCCAGGCTGCACGCGGACAGCGTCGTGGTCGGCACCGGCATGGTCAAGGAGATCCACACCTCCACGCTGCGCCTCTTCGAGCGGATCCTGGGGCCGACCAAGACCTCGCTCGCCGAGAAGAAGGCGCGCCTGATCTTCGCCGCGCCCGCGCACGCGGCGAGCACCCCAGGGGCGAAGACGGGCGGCGCGTCCGCCCCGTGGCCGGTGACGTACACGATCGACGAGGACGGCGGCTCCGGCGCCGGGCTGACCGTGGTCAACCACGCGGGCATCTTCTGCGCGGACCGGCTCGACGTCGGGACCCGCTTCTTCCTGCAGTCCATCCCCACCAACACCGACGGCGCCCGCGTCGTGGACCTCGGCTGCGGCAACGGCGTCATCGGCACGGCGGTGGCGGTCGCCGACCCCCGGGCGGAGGTCGTGTTCACCGACGAGTCCTACCAGGCGATCGCCTCGGCGAAGGCCACGTTCCGTGCCAACGTCACGCGCGACCGCGACCGGGCCGACTTCCTCGTCGGCGACGGCGTGGCCATGCTCGACCCCGGTTCCGTGGACCTCGTCCTGTGCAACCCGCCGTTCCACTCCCACCAGGCCACCACGGACGCGACCGCGCTGCGGATGTTCGCGCAGTCCCGCAAGGTGCTGCGGCCGGGCGGCGAGCTGTGGGTGGTCGCCAACCGCCACATGGGCTACCACACCCACCTCAAGCGGCTCTTCGGCAACAGCGAAGTCACGGCGAGCGAGCCCAAGTTCGTGGTGCTGCGGGCGGTCAAGCGGATGGAACGGGAACAGCGCCCGTAGGGCCCAAGTGACCTGCCGGTACGTCCTACACTCGGCCGCGTGGGCAGCCAGGTGAATCAGGACGAACCGGACGACGGCCGGAGCGGCGGCAGCCGTTACCGCCGCGAGGACGTGGCACGGGCGGCGGGCGTCAAGGTGCGCAACCTTCGCTACTACCAGGAGCGCGGGCTGCTGCCCCCGCCCCGCCGGGAGGGCCGGCTCGCCTGGTACTCGGACGAGCACCTGGTGCGGCTGCGGCTGATCAGCGACCTGCTGGGGCGCGGCTACTCCGTCAACGGCATCGCCGAGCTGCTGGACGCGTGGGAGCAGGGCGGCGGTCTGTCCCAACTCCTGGGTCTGGAGCGGGCGATGGCCGACGGCTGGGAGCAGGAGGAGCCGGTCACCATGACCACGGCCGAGCTGGGTGAGCTGTTCGGTCCGGCGGGGACGGCCGAGGACACCCGGCGGGCGGTGGAGCTGGGTTACGTACGGGTCGAGGGCGACCGGGTCACGCACCGCAGCCGGCGGCTGCTGGAGGCGACGCTGGCGCTGGTGCGCCAGGGCGTGCCGCTCGCGGAGATCCTGGACGCGGGGGACTTCGTACAGGATCAGGCGGCGGCCCTCGCCGACCGGTTCGTCGGGCTGTTCCGGCGGCACGTCATAGGTCCGGACGGGCTCGTCGGCGCGGACGGCACGGAGCGACTTTCGGCCACCCAGCTGGATCACATCTCTGGGGCGGCCGCGGCGCTGCGGCCGGTGGCGGGCGAGGTCGTGGCCGCCGAGTTCGCCCGCGCGATGGCCCGGCGGGTGGAGGCGGAGATAGCCGAACTGCTGCGTGCGGAGGCCGAGTAACGGCCTACGGGGCAGTAGGACTCGGCCGAAAAGGTACGTTCGAGCAACCTTGCCAACCCCCATTGGCACTCTTACATTCAACTCGTCGGTAACAAAGGTGCACAGCCGAGATACAGGGACGATCTCATGGCAAGCTCACCGAACTTATCCGAACCACCCGGTACCGGGGACACCACCGGCGGGGACGACCGAAGGGGCACCGGACGGGTCCGGTGGCGGCGTTTCGCCCTCCTGACCGTGCCCGCCGTGGCCGTGACCGCAGGCCTCGGGATCGCCCTCGCGCAGGGCGCGCTCGCCGCCTCATTCGCCGTCTCCGGACAGCAGTTCAAGGTGTCGGCGAAGAGCCTGGAGGGCGAGGGCTTCGCGCAGTACGGCAGTGTCGACGTCAACGCCCGCGAGGACCTCATTCCCGTGGCCGTCACCGCCATCAAGGAGGCCAAGCTCCACAGCCTGTGCCAGTCGGTGGTGACGACCCTCCCGCTCATCGGGGACATCTCGCTCAACCTCACGGCGGGCGGGAAGGACCCCGTGGAGGCGAGCAACCTGTTCGTCG
This sequence comes from Streptomyces sp. NPDC051578, assembly GCF_044454045.1. Lineage (NCBI taxonomy): Bacteria > Bacillati > Actinomycetota > Actinomycetes > Kitasatosporales > Streptomycetaceae > Streptomyces > Streptomyces sp. NPDC051578. Next base: position 348,536 of record NZ_JBITDH010000005.1, on the reverse strand, counting down.
ACGCCACCCAGCTCTCCGGTGACGCCGTGTTCAGCAACATCGAGATCGGCCGCGACGCGTCGACGCTCGACAAGGGACCGACCGAGGCGGTGGGCATGCAGGACCTGTTCGCCCAGCAAGCGGACACGGTCGCCATCAGCAATCTGCACCAGACCGCGTGGGCCACCAACGCGGGCACCTTCAAACTCTCCGGGCTGAGCATGGGAATCAGCAAGGGGAAGAAGGAATGCTTCTGAGCGGTCGCCGCAACGGTCGCATGGACGGGCGCCGGCCGTCGTGGCGGCGCTGGCGGCGCGGCAGGCCCTTCTGGGGCGGGCTGGCCGCCATCGCGGCCGGGGCCTGGATCTGCGTGCTGCCGCTGGCCCCGTTGAAGATCATGCTCCAGCAGGGGGTGGCAGGGATCCCGTCCGTCCTGATGGGGATCGTCATGATCGTCCTCGGGCTCACGGCGTGGTGGGCCCCGCACCAGCGCACCCTCGCCGGAATCCTCACCACCCTGATCGCGACCGCCGCCCTGGTCCTGTCGAACCTCGGCGGCTTCCTGATCGGCACCCTCCTCGGCATTCTCGGCGGCGGCCTGATCTTCGCCTGGCAGCCGTACGCCACCCCGCGCGCCCCGGACGCCACCGAGGCCGCGGAACCCACCGCTTCCCCGGGCCCCATCCCCGGCCGGGACGCGGCAGCGGACCCCACCCGCTCCCCCACCCCGCTCCACGATTCCCAAGGAGTACAGCCATGAGCCGTACGCGCACCGCGCTCGCCCTCGGGATGGCCGCCGCAGCGGCCCTGACCGTGGCCTCCACCTCCGCGACCGCCACGCCCTTACCGCTGGCCGGGTCGACCACCGTCACCCCGGCCGGACACGCCTTCCGGGCCACGCTCAGCGGCAAGGCCACCCTCAAGGCCGGTTCGGTGACCGTGACCTGCACGGTCTCCGTCTCCACCGGTACGGTGCCGGCCGCCCCCGGCAACCACAACGCGGCCGGGCCGGTCTCCTCGCCGATCTCCCCGCCCACGTACAGCTCCTGCACGTCGAGCATGCCGGGCGTCACCCCGACGGTGACCACCAGCGGCGCCTGGTCGGTGTCGATGCAGAACGGCTCGCCCGCCACCGCCACCATGACGGTGCCGACCGGCGGACTGGTCGTCCACACCACCGGCCTGGCCACCTGTACCGTCACGGCCGCCCCGACGGGGCCGGCGAACGTCGGCGGAGCCTGGGTCAACGGCGCCCCGTCCAGCCTGACCTTCACCAACGCCTCGGTGCCGGTCACCGTAACCGGCACGTTCGGCTGCCCGACGAGCGCGACGTCGTCCACCTTCAACGCCCTCTACAACGTCACCGACACCACCAACCCGGCGCAGCAGATCACCGTCGCCCCCTGAGCCCCGCGCACCACGAGCGGGTCCGCCGGCCCCGGATGACCTCCGGGACCGGCGGGCCACATCCAGGCCGGGCGCCCGGGCCACACATCCGGGCCGGGCGCCCGGGCCACACATCCGCGCCGGCCGAGGCGGCCATACGCCCGGGCCGAACGGCGGGCGCCGTCAATTGCGTTGCGCGACCCGTGCCGGCCGGGCGAAGCTGCACGGCATGTCAGAGAACACCGAAACGTCACAGCCCGCCCGGCCCGAGGACCGGGGCCCGGAGCCCCGCCGCCCGCGAGGTGTCGAGGACCTCTTCTCCCACGGCCGCCTCACCGCCGTTCCGCGCAAGGCGGCCCGGCGCGAGCAGTTGCTGGCCCACCTCGGCGAAACCCTCTTCGTCCCCGGGCGCGAGTACACGGAGCCCGAGGTGAACGACGCCCTGCGCACCGTCCACGAGGACTGCTCGGCGCTGCGCCGCTACCTGGTCACCTCGGGCCACCTCGTCCGTACCCGCGACGGCAGTAGCTACCGGCGGTCCACGACCACCCGGTAATGGGTCGTCAGCCGCCCGTCCTCCCCCAGTACATGGAACGCGACGACCGGCGGCTCGTCGAGGTGGACGTGCTCGTCGGGGCCGCTCTGCGCCTCCCACGGCAGCCGCGTCGTGGACACCACGCCCGGCGCCACCAGCAGCGGCCGTCCCGCGAACGTCGTGGCGGCCCCGGTGTGGGCGTGGCCGCAGAGGAACGCCTTGAGGTGCGGGTGCCGTGCGGCGAGCGCCGCGAGCCGCTCCTCGCCGAACTGCCGGATGCCGTCCACGTACGGGATGTGCAGGGTGACGGGCGGGTGGTGGAAGGCCACCAGGACGGGCACCTCGCGCGGGGTGCCGGCGAGGACCCCCTCCAGCCACTCCAGCGTCGACTCCTCCAGGAAGCCCTGGTGTTCGCCGGGCACGGAGGAGTCGCACACCGCGAGTACGAAGCCGTCGCCCCGCACCACCTGGTTCACCGGCTCCGCGGTCGGCTCCGCCTCCCCGAGCAGGCCCTGCCGGAACGCGAGCCGCTCGTCGTGGTTGCCCGGACAGATGACCGCCGGGTGGCGCGAGCGCAGCACCTTGCGGGCCTCGTCGTACTCCTCGGGGGTGCCGTGATCGGCGATGTCACCGCTCACGAGCACCGCGTCGAGGTCGTAGGGCAGGCCGTCGAGGTACTCCATGACGGCGCGGGCGCGGTCGGCGGCACGTGCGTCGCCGTCGAAGTGGACATCGCTGAGGTGGGCGATCACTATCACGGGCGGTGGCTCCTTCGTTACGTCGGTGCCGCCCATCCAACCGGCCCTGCCGCCCGCGTTCCAGGGCCAATTGATCATCGGCGGCCTCCGACGCCGCAGCCGAGGCGGCGGCCCCCTACCCGCGATACGTCTCCAGCAGCCTGAGCCAGATCTCGCTGACGGTCGGGAACGCCGGGACCGCGTGCCACAGCCGGCTGATCGGCACCTCCCCGGCGACGGCGATGGTGGCCGCGTGCAGGAGTTCCGCCGCGCCCGGCCCGACGAAGGTGGCGCCGAGCAGCACCTCCCGGTCCAGGTCGACGACCATCCGGGCCCGGCCCGGGTACGGGTCCGCGTACAGTCCGGCGCCCGAGACCTTGCCGAGGTCGTAGTCGACCGCGCGGACCCGGTGGCCCGCCTTCTGCGCCTCGGCCAGGGTCAGGCCCACGGCCGCGGCCTCGGGGTCGGTGAACACCGCCTGCGGCAGGGCCGCGGTGTCGGCGGTCGCGGTGTGAGCGCCCCAGCGGCCGGTGTCGGCCGGTTCCCCGCCTGCCGCGCGGGCCGCGATGACGGCGCCCGCGATCCGGGCCTGGTACTTGCCCTGGTGAGTGAGCAGCGCGCGGTGATTGACGTCGCCGACGGCGTAGAGCCAGTCGTGGCCGTGGACCCGGCAGCTGTCGTCGACACCGATCCAGTCGCCGGGGGTCAGGCCCACGGTGTCGAGCCCGATGTCGTCGGTGCGCGGGGCGCGGCCGGTCGCCATCAGCAGTTCGTCGCCCTCGACGGTCTCGCCGCCTTCCAGCACGACGGTGACGGGCCCGGTCGCCCCGTCCCGTACGACCGCCTCCACCGCGACGTCCGTACGGATCTGCGCGCCGGCCTCGCGCAGCGCCCCGGCGACCAGTTCCCCGGCGAACGGTTCCATCCTCGGCAGCAGCCCCGAGCCGCGTACGAGCACCGTGACGCGGGAGCCGAGGGCCTGCCAGGCCGTCGCCATTTCGGCGGCGACCACGGACCCTCCGACGATCAGCAGCCGCTCCGGTGCCTGACGGGCGGAGGTCGCCTCCCGGCTGGTCCACGGGCGGGCCCCGGCGATCCCGGGGAGTTGCGGGATCACGGCCCGGGTGCCCGTCGCGATCACCACGGCGTGGCGGGCGGTGAGGACGTGGTGCTCGCCCTCGGGGCTGGTGACGGCTACCTTGCGGATCCCGTAGAGCCGGCCGTGACCCCGGTAGAGATGGGCTCCGATGGAGTCGAGCCAGTCGAGCTGGCCGTCGTCCTTCCAGTTGCCGGTCCAGTAGTCGCGGTGCGCGTACACCGCCTCCGCGTCCAGGGCGCCCCCGACGGCGCCCGCCAGGCCGGGGACCCTGCGCGCATCGGCCCGGGCCAGCACCGGGCGCAGCAGTGCCTTGCTCGGGATGCAGGCCCAGTACGAGCACTCCCCGCCCACGAGCTCGCTCTCCACCAGCGCCGTGCTCAGCCCGGCCGCCCGGGTCCGGTCCACGAGGTTCTCGCCGGCCGGTCCGCCGCCGAGCACCACCACGTCGTATTCCACCGCTTCGGTCATGCGGCCAGTGTCGCCGGGGGCCCGGGGCGCCGGCGGGCAATTTCAGGCCTCCGGCGTGCCGGAGCCGCCCTGCTCCGTGCCCGCTCCCCCGGGCCGGTCCGAGGCGATCTTCGCCCGGACCTCGTCCATGTCCAGGGCGCGAGCCTGCGCGATGAGGTCGGTCAGCGCCGCCTCGGGGAGCGCGCCGGGCTGCGCGAAGATCGCCACCTGGTCCCGGACGATCATCAGGGTCGGGATCGAGCTGATCTGGAAGGCGCCGGCCAGCTCCTGCTGCGCCTCGGTGTCCACCTTGGCGAAGAGCAGGTCCGGATTGGCCTCGGAGGCCTTCTCGTAGACCGGCGCGAACTGCAGGCAGGGACGGCACCAGCCGGCCCAGAAATCGATCAGCACGAAGGGGTTGTCGCTGACCGTCCGGTCGAAATTCTCCTTGGTGAGCTCGACTGTCGCCACGGTGTCCGAACCTCCTGAGGTAGCCGGTTGTCCTGCGTGAACGAACGATGGGCCCTGGGCATTCCGGAACACGGTGGCGTTCCCTAGAACGGATGAGCGGGCGGGGTCGTGCGGACCGTGGTCCAGCGGAGTTCGGTGAAGGCCTTTAGGTTCGCTTCGCCGCCGAAGCGGGCTCCCGTGCCCGACGCGCCGACGCCTCCGAAGGGGGCCACGGCCTCGTCGTTGACGGTCTGGTCGTTCACGTGTGCGATGCCGGTCGGGATGCGGGCCGCCAGGTCGAGACCGTGCATCGCGTCGCGCGTGACGATGCCGAGGGAGAGGCCGTACGGGCCCGCCGAGGCCAGCGCGACCGCCTCGTCCTCCGTCGCGAAGGACCGTACGGGCGCCACGGGGCCGAAGACCTCCTCCGTGTAGGCCGGGCAGTCGTCGGACACGCCCGCCAGCACCGTCGGCCGGTAGAACAGGTCCCGGTGGGTGCCGCCCACAACCAGCTTGGCACCCTGTTCGGCGCTCGCCTCGACCAGGGCGTGGACCCGCTCCACCTGGTCCCGGTCGATCAGCGGCCCCAGGTGCACCCGCTCGCGGTACGGATCACCCACCGCCAGCGCCTCCGCACGCGCGGCGAGCCGCTCCACGTACTCGTCGTACAGGGAGGCGTGCACCAGGTGGCGCCCGGCGGTCATGCAGATCTGGCCCTGGTGGAAGAAGGAACCCCAGGAGGCCTGCGCGACGGCGGCTTCCACGTCGGCGTCCTCCAGCACGACGAGCGCCGAGTTGCCGCCCAACTCCAGGTGCGCACGGGTCAGATGACGTCCCGCCAGTTCACCGACCTTGCGCCCGGCAGCGGTCGAGCCGGTGAACGACACCACCCGTACGCGGGGATCGGCGACGACCGCCGAGCCCGTCGCGGCTCCGCCGGGCAGTACGTGCAGTACCCCCGCGGGAAGCCCCGCCGCGGCGAACACGGCGGCCAGGGCGATGCCGCCGCAGACGGCGGTGCGCGGGTCGGGCTTGAGCAGGACCGCGTTGCCCAGGGCGAGGGCCGGGGCCACCGAGCGGATCGACAGGATCAGCGGCGCGTTGAACGGGGCGATGACCCCGACCACCCCGGCCGGCACCCGCCGGGTGAAGGAGAGCCGGGGCGCCTCGCTGGGCAGGACCTGCCCGGCCGGACGCGAGGCCAGCGCGGCCGCCTCGTAGCACTCCTGTGCGGCGACGTGCAGCTCGAAGTCCGCCTTGCCGGGTATGGACCCGGATTCCCGCACCAGCCAGTCCCGCAGCTCCTCGGCGTGCTCGGCGAACAGGTCGCCGGCGCGGCGCAGCACGGCCGCCCGCTCCAGGTGGGTGGCCCGGGCCCAGTCGTGCTGCGCGGCCCGGGCCCGTACGGCGGCCTCGGCCACGTCCACGGGACCGGCGAGGTCGAGGGTGGCGAGGGTACGCCCGGTCGCGGGTTCGACGACCGGGGCGGTGCCGCCGGTCAGGGTGGGTCCGTCCTGCCAGAGCGTCGGGTCGAGGAGCGGCATGGCGCGGGGCCTCCGGGTCTGGGTGGGGCGGGGTGCGGCGGCACGCGCCATCGTGCCAGACCCGGGGCGGCACTTCTGTTCAGTTATTGGGCAGTTGAGGCGCTGCTTTGACCGGAAATGATCGACAGGGGTGGGCGGGGTGCGGGGTGCGGGGCAGGGGTGCGGGTTGCGGGGGGGGCGGGGCCCGGCCCGGTCAGCGTTCCAGGACCAGCGCGATGCCCTGCCCGACACCGATGCACAGCGCCGCCATGCCCGTACCGGAGCCGGCCGCCGCGAGCTGGTGGGCGACCGACCCCGCCAGCCGGGCGCCCGAGGCGCCGAGCGGGTGCCCGATCGCGATCGCACCGCCGCGCGGGTTGACCACCGCCGGGTCCAGCTCCGGCCAGGCCGCCAGACAGCCCAACGCCTGCGCCGCGAAAGCCTCGTTGAGCTCCAGCACGGACAGCTCGCCCATCCCCCGGCCGGCCTTGGCGAGCGCCCGCTGGACGGCCTCCACCGGCCCGAGCCCGAACAGCTGCGGCTCGATCCCCGTGACGGCGCTCGCACTGATGCGGGCCAGCGGATCGCGGCCGGTGGCGGCGAGCCCCGCCTCGTCCGTCAGCAGCAGCGCCGCCGCCCCGTCGTTCAGCGGGGAGGAGTTGCCCGCGGTGACCGTGCCGGAGCCGTCCGTACGGAACGCGGGCTTGAGCCGCGCCATCGCCTCGGGCGTGGAACCCTCCCGGATCGACTCGTCCCGTACGAGCTCCGCGCCCGGGTACGGGACGACCTCGGTGTCGTAGAGCCCGTCGGCCCAGGCGGCCGCGGCCTTGCGGTGGCTCTCCAGGGCGAACAGGTCCTGCGCCTCGCGCGTGACGGCGTACTTGTCCGCGACGAGTTCGGCGCCCTCGCCGAGCGAGCCGGTCCACTCCGCGGGCATCCGGGGATTGGTCATCCGCCACCCCAGGGTGGTGGACCACATCTGCTGGTGCCCGGCCGGGAAGGCGCGCTCCGGCTTCTGCACCACCCACGGCGCACGGGACATCGACTCCACCCCGCCCGCGATGGCCACCGAGGCGTCGCCGAGCGCGACGGCGCGGGCGGCCTGGATCACGGCCTCCAGGCCGGACCCGCAGAGCCGGTTGACGGTGACGCCGGGGACGGACACGGGCAGCCCCGCCAGCAGCACCGCCATGCGCGCGACGTCCCGGTTGTCCTCGCCCGCCCCGTTGGCGTCGCCGAAGACGACGTCGTCGATGCGGGCCGGGTCGAGGTCGGGCGTACGGTCCACCAGCGCGCGCACCACGTGGGCGGCCAGGTCGTCCGGGCGGACGCCGGCGAGCGCCCCGCCGAACTTGCCGATCGGGGTGCGGACGGCGTCGACGACGTAGACGTCGCGGACGGTGCGGATGCTCATGGGGTCTCTCCTGGGCGGATCCGTACGGGCGGAGCCGGGCCGGCGCCGGTGTCGGCGCCGGCGTATGGCGCCGGGCACGCCCGGATGGGGCGCGCCCGCAGTCTCCGTCCGCCGATCACCGCCTGTCAACGGCCTGCCTGGGCCGCCGGAGCGGCCTCGGCCAGGGTGGAGCGGCTCGGGCCGGGCTCAGGTGGACTCGCGCCCCACCGCCACGGCCGTCAGCAGGTCGCGCCGCTCGGTGAGGTGGGACGGTTCCCGCACAGCGCGGTCCACGAGGGCGGCCAGGTGCTCCCCGGTGGGCATCGCGATCTGCACCGTACTGAGCCGGGGGCGCAGCAGCCTCCCGATCAGGAGGTCGTCGGCGCCGATGACGGCCACGTCCTCGGGGACGCGCAGACCGGCGTCCTGGAGGGCCCGCATCAGCAGCGCCGCGTAGTCGTCGTTGTACGCGAAGACACCATCCAGCCCCAGTGACGGCCAGCGGGCCGCGAGGGCGGCGGCCGACGCCTCGGTGTAGGCGAGCGGCAACGGCTCCACCTCGGCGGACGCCACCGAACGGGCTCCCGCGAGCCGCGGCCCGGAGAAGAGACCCAGCCCCTCCTCCCGCGGGACCACGACCCCGATCCGCCGCCGGCCCCGCTCGACCAGGTGGGCGGCCGCCCGGGCGCCCACCTCCGCCTGGTCCATGACCAGCGCGTGCGCCCCCGGCACCCGTCCGGGCCCCAGCGTTATCACCGCGCGGGCACCGGCCCGTTTGAGCGTGTCGACGTCGCGCGCGCAGAGGTCGACCTCCCCGAGCGAGATCACCGCGACGGGGCGCAGCTCGGCCCAGGAGCGAGCGGCCTCGTCCCCGGTGAGGCCGAGGCTGCCGTACTGCACGACGGTGTAGTCGAGGCGGCGCAGGGCCCGCTGGAGTTCGTCGAGGAAGGCGCTGTAGAGCGGGCCGACGGGTACCTGGGAGGTGGGCAGCAGCACGATCCGGGTGTGCCCGGCCCGCAGGCTGCGCGCGGCGGCGTGCGGTACGTAACCCAGCTCCTCTGCGGCTTCCCGCACCTTGCGGCGGGTCGGCTCGCTGATGCGTACGGCTTCGGCGTTGTTCAGCACGTACGAGACCGTCGCGCGCGACACCCCGGCGAGGCGGGCGACGTCGGCACTGGTGGGTACGGCGGATGTGGTGTCGGCGGTTTGGGTGTTCGGTGTCTGAGGCATTGCCCTGGAATCTTTGCAGACCGCGTGCGCACGGGGTGTTGGCGGTTGGCCTGAAACAAATCCCGGCCTGGCGTTACATGCTGTGGGTGGGCAGGCCGGTCGGCTGCGGGGCGTTCGCCTGAGCAGTGTTGGGCAGGTGCTTGGGCTTCCCCGGGGACTTGACGCCGCCAAAATCCGGCCTCGCCGGCGTTTGAGGCGCGGGGCCTGGGGCGGAGCCCCAGAAAGCCCCGAGCGCAGCGAGGGGGCCCACCCACCGGGGCCGCCGATCGCTCCGCAGGTTCCCCAGCGGGGCGTCTGGCGCATCGGCCGGGCACGGGCCGCCGGCAGGCGCCGCAGAACGCGCCGCTCTGGGGAGGGCGTTGGGCCGGTGGGCCGGCGGGCGCGCGCCACATGGGGCGGCCCAGCGGCTACGTGGACGGCGGCCCAGCGGCTACGTGGTCGCCGGCGGCCCTTCGGCGGACGTCACGACGGCCGCCAGATCCGCACCGGCCCGCAACAACGCAACGCTCCGCGCAGCGATCCCGTCGAGCCGCCGGCTCAGGATGCGCCGCGTTTCCTCCGGGCCACCGAGCCGGTGCAGGGAGTCCATGACCTCCCGGACGGCCGGAACCCCGTAGCCGGCCCCGCGCAGGGCCGCGACGATCCGGGCCGCCCGGATGGCCGCAAGTCCGTAGCGACGCGCCCGCAGCGACGTCACGCGCTCTGGCGTGACGAGCCCTTCCTCCTCCCAGAACCGGAGGGTCGAGGTGCGCAGGTTCAGGGCGCCGGCCAGCTCGGTGATCGTCATCGCGTCGCCCTCCCGCTCGCTGTCCGCCCCCTCCGCCCCGGTCTCGCCCTCGATCGCACGCAACGCCTGCTGCGCGCGGAGCGCCTCGTCCCGTTCGCGGGCGAGCCGTACGTGTACCGCGCCGATGGCCGCCGCGGCCTCGGCGACGGGCGCCGTCCTCAAATCCTGGAGCAGCCGTCGGGCCTCCACTGCGCCCACCGCCCTCGCGAGCCCGCGGTAGGCCCGCAGCGCCTGCACGTGGAGCGGCGTGTAGGACCGGTAGCCGTTGTCCGACCGGGTGGCGGGGGGAAGGACGCCGAGCCGCTCCAGGTCCCGGACCTGTTGCACCGAGTAGCCCGAATCCCTGGCGACATCGACGGTCCGCAGGCCCTCGCCCATCCCAACCCCACATAAGCACTTGAAGGTGATGCTTGAACCATGAGTATGGAACAGATCATCACGACCGTGCGGGGCTTCGCCGGTGCGCTGGTCGTCGTCCCGGAGCCGGGCGGCGCTTTCCCCGAGGTGGCATGGGGGGACGCGTTCTTCTACCACGCACCCGACGGGCGGATGCCGGTGAACGTCCAGCCGTACGGGACGATCGTCACCAAGGACTACCCTGACGACACGGCCTCCGACCTCGATCCTCCGGGCCGCTGGCGTGTGAACGTCCATGTCGGCCGTGCGGCGTCCCGTGGACTCACCGGGGACGGGCCGTACGACTTCACCGCCGCCGACCGCCTGCTGCCGCACCCCGTGTACGGCGCGCTCGGCTGGATCTGCGTCGTCAACCCCGGTGAGCGCACGACGGGCACGGTGCTACGGCTCCTGCGGGACGCGCATGACGCGGCGGGGGCCCGGTTCATGCGGCGGCGGACGGCGGAGTAGGCGCTCGCGGTAGTGCCCGCAGGGCCTACCGCCCCGCCCGTTCCCTCAGGACCGTCACCGTGCGCTCGTACCAGTCCCGGTTGGCCCGTTCGAAGGACAGGCCGCGCAGGCAGGTCAGGTAGGGGCCGACGCGGTCGCCGCGGAGCAGGAACTCCTCCTCGGCGAGGTCCCCGCGCATCGTGCGCAGGAGGGCTTCGAACAGGTCGATCTTGGCTTCGGCGAAGGTGATGCGTTCGGTGAGCTGGGCCACCAGCGCGTCGGCGTTCACGTGGTCGGCTGCCTGGACCTTCACCAGCAGGTCGTCGCGGATGAAGGAGGGCTTGGTGGCGGCCGCGGCGAAGCGTTCGAGTTCGCCGAGTCCGGCGCGGGTGACCTTGAACAGGCGCTTGTTCGGTCTGGTCTCCTGAACCACCTCGCGGCCGGCGATCAGGCCTTCGTGTTCGAGTTTGGCCAGTTCGGCGTACAGCTGCTGCGGGAGCGCGTGCCAGAAGTTCGCCACGCCCATGTCGAACGCCTTGGCCAGCTGGTATCCGCTCAGCTCCTCGTCGAGCAGGGCCGCCAGGACGGCGTGGCGCAGAGCCATCGGGCCGCCTCCTTCCTCTGGTCAGGGGTGCCGGACTCATGATAGTCAAGAAAATGACTAATCAGATTGAGGAGTGTGCCACGATGACCACCGCCGACCGCTTCCGCTCCGCCGTCGACAGCCGTGACCTGACCGCCATCGGGGAGCTGTTCACCGAGGACGTACGGCTGTACAGCCCGGTGAAGTTCACGCCGTTCGAAGGCAGGCCGATGGTCCTCGGCCTGTTCGGCGTTCTGCTGCGCACCTTCGAGGACTTCCGCTACGTCGGCCGGCTCGACGGCGCCGCCGAAACCGGCGCGGGGCGGGAGGACACCGAGTCGCCCGCCGCAGTGCTGGTCTTCCGGGCCACGGTGAACGGCAGGCAGATCCACGGCATCGACCTGCTGCACCTCGATGCGGACGGGCGCATCGAGGAGATCACGGTGATGGTCCGCCCCCAGTCCGCGGTCATGGCCCTGGGTGAGGCGGTGCTGGCGGGGCTGGTGGCCGACGGGCTGGTCCCGGCGCCGTAGGACGGGCCGCCCGCGGGCAGTAACCTCACCGGCATGACGGCACTTTCGCAGCAGGGCAACAGCCACGTCGAGCAGCCCGGGCGGGGCGGGGAGACGGCCACCACCGAGGCCGATCCGCACGCCATCGGACCCGTGCGGACCTCGTACGCCCCCGACAAGGACGGCGATCCCGACCCCGGGGAGATCGTCTGGACGTGGGTCCCCTTCGAGGAGAACGACGGGCGCGGCAAGGACCGGCCCGTGCTGGTGGTCGCGCGGGAGGCGGGCCGGAACACGTTGCTCGCGGTGCAGCTGTCCAGCAAGCGGCACGACCGGGACCGGGAGTGGGTGCCGATCGGCACTGGCCCGTGGGACGGCGCGGGGCGGGAGTCCTGGGTGGATGTGGACCGGGTGCTGCGGGTGCACGAGTCGGGCATGCGCCGCGAGGCGTGCGCGCTGGACCGGGGACGGTTCCAGCTGGTGGTGAACCGGCTGCGGGAGCGCTACGGCTGGCAGTAGCCGTGCGGCGCGTCTGCCGGCAGGGGCGCCAACCGGCACGGCGGCCCCGCCCGTTGTTCGGGCGGGGCCGCCGGCCGTCCGGCCGCTCAGCAGGTCGGCCGGTCAGCCGGCCGCTCAAGAGGTCGGTCGCTCAGCCCGTCAGCCGATGCACTGCGCGACGTTGCCGGCGCAGTTGGTGGGCAGGTTGTGGATGATCCTGTCGTCCCGGAGCTCCACGAGCCCGTTCACGTCGTTGTTGATGCCGCCACCGCTCTCGGCCGCCCGGTTCTGTACGACGAGGCTGCGGACGAGGTTGACCCGCGCGGCGGGCTGGCCGGACACCCAGTTGTTGATGCCGCCGCCGTTGCGGCCGGCGGAGTTCTTCTCGACCTTGATCCGGTCCAGGAGTGCGGTGCCTTCGTTGTCGATGGCGCCGCCGTCGCGGCCGGCCTTGTTCAGGTCGAAGACGGTCTCGCGGGCCTCCAGCACCGCACGCAAGCCGTTGTAGACGGCGCCGCCGTCGAAGCCGGCCCAGTTCGCGGTGAACTTGCTGTCGTTGAGCGTGGTGTGGGCGGTGGGGCCGGTGTTGCTGATGGCACCGCCGTTGCCGTCATGCGCCTCGTTGTGGGTGAACACGCTGTGGTCCAGTACGCGGAGCGCGCCGACGTTCGCGACGCCGCCGCCGTTGATGCTGGACGTGTTGCCCGCGACGGTCGACTTCTTCAGCGTGACGCTGCCGCTCGTCGTGTTGAAGAGGGCACCGCCGTCGACCGCGATGGCGATGTTGGTCAGGAGCTTGCTGTCGACCACCGTGACGCGGCCACTGTCGTTGTAGATGGCGCCGCCGTTCAACGCGGCCTGGTTTCCGGAGAGGGTGCTGTCCTCCACCAGAAGGGTGCCCTGGTTGTTGATGCCGCCGCCGTTCGTGAGGGCGCGGCCCCCGTTGACGACGAGGCCCTTCAGCGTCAGTTCGCCGGTCGGGGCCACGCTCAGCAGCCGGAAGAAGTTGACCGCCGCCGTGGAGCGGATCAGGCTGGAGTCCATGCCCTTGATGGTGACCCTGCTGGTGATGGGGGGCAGCGCGTTGCCGGCGGTGCCCGTCGTGAAGCGGTAGACGCAGCGGTGGGCGAGGGTGATCGTCGCGCCGTCGGGATTGGCGTTCGCCTGTGTGACGGCGGCGATGAGCCCGGCGACGTCACCGCACCGCACGTTGAGGTTCAGGGGCTGGGCCACGGCCACAGCCGGAGCTGCCGCGACGGCCAGGCCCAGGCTTGCCACCACAGCGGATCCGGCGAGCACGAGACGCTTCTTCATTCGCTTGTGTTCCTCTCAGTACCCAGGTGGGCCCCCGCGCCGTCGTCCTGCGTCCAGCCGTGGTGGAGTGGAGTGGGGAGGGAAGTGAGGGGCGCCGTCATGACGTGACAGGGTTAGCCGATGCGTCCCGGCGTGTCCCCGCACCCGCGTACGGACTCTCCGGAAATTCATACGAATGGTGGCCGCTGCGCCGCTTGCCCTACTCGGATGCCTGCGCGGCCGGTTCCCCTCCCCTGCGGCCGAATCCCGCGAAGGCCTGCTCGAAGGCCTCCCGCGGCCCCGGATCCCGGTCCAGGACGCCGAACACCACCTGCTCGAAGGCGCCGGCGAAGCGCCCGGCGAGCAGCGCCCGGAAGGCCTCGGCGACCTCGTGGGGGTCGTTGCGGAACACCCCGCAGCCCCACGCGCCGAGCACCAGCCGCCGGTAGCGGTGCAGTGCGGCGACCTCCAGCACCCGTTCGGCCCTCCGGGCGAGCACGTCCGGTATCTCGTGCGCGCGATCCGGCTCCTGGCGGCGGATCGTGCCCGCGTTCGGCGCCGGGGAGGTGAGGAATCCGGCCCGGTACGGGATCTCCAGCAGTTCGCCCCGGTCGTCGCGGAAGACGGGCACCCCGGGCGAGTGAATCACCCGGTCGGTGTAGAAGGTGCTGCGGCCGGCGCGGTGCACCTCGTAGTACTCCGGCGCCTCCAGCAAGGTCTCGTAGAGCGCCGAGGCGCGGCACAGCGCCTCCTCCTGGGCCTTGGCCCCCCTGATGTAGCCGCCCCCGGGATTGCGGGCCGAGGCGAAGCACAGGACCGCGACCGGGGGCTCTTCGCCGGGGTCGCCGGCGAGCCTGCGGGCGGCGGCCGTGCTGCTCTCCCCGGTGACCTCCACGACGGTCCGGCCGGGACCGCCCTTCGGCTCATCGCTTGGAATGACCCGGTTTGGTCCATATATCCTGGTTCCTGCCTTGGCCTCCGCCAGGGCGGCGGCCAGGGAGACCTGCCGCCCGGAGCGCGTCCGGTAACCACCGGCCGCCGAAATGATCGCGTTATGGCGCGCGATCTCACGCAATCTGCTGCTCACGCCGCGATCCTGTGGCGCAGGACGCGCTGACGGCAAGGGAATTTGTGCCGGGCCGGCGGGTAGGCACGGGTGACACCCGAGCCGTCGACAGGTGACGGCCGACGACAGGAGATGAGGTTCCGGTCATGCACCAGGACTCGACCGCTCCGCCCTGCCAGCCCCCTCCCGAAGTCCCCCTCTCCGAGGCCGCCGCCGAGGACCTGGTCCACGGCATCTGCTTCAAGACCGGCCCGCCGCGCCTGGTCGGCGCCGAGCTCGAATGGCTGGTGGTGGACGCCGAGCGCCCCTGGATACCGCTGGACGCCGACCGGCTGACCGCGGCGCACGACGCCGCGGGGGCCCTGCCGCTGCGGTCGCGGTTCACCGTCGAGCCCGGCGGCCAGCTGGAGCTCAGCTCCGCCCCCGCCCGCTCCCTCACCGCCTGCGTGGACGGCCTCCAGGCCGACCTGACGGCCGTCCGTGGCGCCCTCGGCGCGCAGGGCCTGGCCCTGCGCGGTCTCGGCCGTGACCCGCGGCGCCCGTACCGCCGCCTCCTCGACAGCCCGCGGTACCGGGCCATGGAGAGCTACTTCGACCGCACCGGCCCCGCCGGGCGGGCCATGATGTGCGCCTCCGCCTCCGTACAGGTCTGCGTGGACGCCGGCCTGGAGGAGCCCGGCCCGCTCGGGCACGGCCGCCGCTGGCGGCTGGCGCACCTGCTGGGCGCGGTGCTGGTGGCGGCGTTCGCCAACTCCCCGGCGTACGAGGGGCCGTACGCCGACTGGCGGTGCGCCCGGCAGGGGATCTGGAGCGACATCGACGCGCGGCGCGCGCTCGCCCCGCCGCTGGACGCGGAGCCGCGCGACGCCTGGACCCGGCACGCGCTGGACACCGAGGTGATGTGCGTACGCTCATCCGGGCCGTCCTGGCAGGCCCCGGACGGGCTGACGTTCCGCGACTGGCTACGCACCGGAGGGCCCCGGCCGCCGACCCGGGCGGATCTGGACTACCACCTGACGACGCTGTTCCCGCCGGTCCGGCCGCGCGGCCACCTGGAGCTGCGGATGATCGACGCCCAGCCCGGTGAGGACGGCTGGCTGGTTCCGGTGGCAGTCACGCACGCGCTGTTCGACGACCCCGAGGCCGCGGAGACCGCCTACCGGGTGGTGAAGGCGCTGGCCGACGCGTACGGGGGCCGGCGCGCACCCCGTAACCGGCTGTGGCGGACCGCCGCCCGGGCGGGGCTGGCAGACCCGGATCTGCGTGCGGCCGCCGTCGCCTGCTTCGCGGCAGCCGCGGAGGCGTTGCCCCGGCTCGGGGTGAACACCCACGTCAGCGACACGGTCGGCGCCTTCGCCGAGCGCTACGTACGGCGCGGCCGCTGCCCGGCCGACGACCAGGACCAGCGGCAGCCCGCCGGGAAGGAAACGCGACCGTGACCACCGAATCCACCCCCACCGGCTCGCGTGAGCGGGCCGCCGCCGCGCTGACCGCCGCCCGGGCCCGTACCGCCGCGCTCACCGATGCCGTGTCCGACGAAGACCTGACGGCGCAGCACTCCCCGCTGATGTCGCCGCTGGTCTGGGACCTCGCGCACATCGGGAACCAGGAGGAGCTGTGGCTGCTGCGCCGGGTGGCCGGGCGTGAGTCCCTGCGGCCCGAGATCGACCCGCTCTACGACGCGTTCCGGCATCCTCGCTCCGAACGCCCGAAGCTGCCGCTGCTGGGGCCCGGGGAGGCCCGCCGGTACGCGGCGGAGGTGCGGGGGCGGGTCTTCGACCTGCTGGATCGCACTGCCTTCGAGGGCACCCCGCTCCTGGACGGCGGGTTCGCCTTCGGCATGATCGCCCAGCACGAACAGCAGCACGACGAGACGATGCTGATCACCCATCAGCTGCGGCGCGGAGCGCCCGTGCTGGCCGCGCCCGACCCCGATCCTCCGCAAGGGCCGCCGCCCGCGACAGCCGAAGTCCTCGTGCCGGGCGGCCCTTTCACGATGGGGACGTCCACGGAGCCGTGGTCCCTCGACAACGAGCGGCCCGCGCACATCCGCGACGTCGCACCGTTCTGGATCGACACGGCGCCGGTCACCAACGCCGCCTACCAGGCGTTCATGGCGGACGGCGGCTACCGGGAGCCCCGCTGGTGGGCCGCCGAGGGCTGGGAGCAGATCCGCGCGCACGGAATCGAGGCCCCGCTGTTCTGGCACCGGGAGGGCGGGATCTGGCTGCGCCGCCGCTTCGGCGTCACCGAGCCCGTCCCGGACGACGAGCCGGTGCTGCACGTCAGCTGGTACGAGGCCGACGCCTACGCCCGCTGGGCGGGCCGCCGGCTGCCCACCGAGGCGGAGTGGGAGAAGGCGGCCCGCCACGACCCCCGCACCGGGCGCTCCGCCCGCTACCCGTGGGGCGACGGCGACCCGACGCCCGCGCACGCCAACCTGGGCCAGCGCCACCTGCGCCCTGCCCCGGCGGGCAGCTACCCGGCCGGCGCTTCCCCGCTCGGGGTGCGCCAGCTGATCGGCGACGTCTGGGAGTGGACCGCCTCGGACTTCCTGCCCTACCCGGGGTTCCGGGCGTTCCCGTACCGCGAGTACTCGGAGGTGTTCTTCGGCCCGGAGCACAAGGTGCTGCGCGGCGGGTCCTTCGCCGTCGACCCGGTGGCCTGCCGGGGCACCTTCCGCAACTGGGACCTGCCGGTCCGCCGGCAGATCTTCGCCGGCTTCCGAACCGCGCGCGGCGGTGGTGTCTGATGTGCCGTCATCTCGCTTATCTCGGCCCATCGGTGTGCCTGGGGCGGCTGCTCAGCGAGCCCGAGTACTCGCTGGTCCGGCAGTCGTACGCACCGCGCCGCCAGCGGTACGGCACGATCAACGCGGACGGCTTCGGCGTCGGCTGGTACGCCGAGGACGATCCGGTCCCGGCCCGCTACCGCCGTTCCGGCCCCGTCTGGGGCGATCTGACCTTCGCCGACCTGGCCCGGGTGGTGCGCAGCACGGCGGCGCTGGCCGCCGTCCGGGACGCCACGCTGGCCGGGGCGGACGGGGAGGCGGCGGCCTCGCCGTTCGCGTCGGGGCCCTGGCTGTTCAGCCACAACGGGGCGATACGCGACTGGCCGGACGCGGCGGGCCCGCTGGCGGCTGCTCTGCCGCCGCACGAGCTGCTCCAGCTGTCCGCGCGTACCGATTCGGCGCTGATATGGGCTCTGGTGCTGCGCCGGCTGCGGGAGGGGGCCGCTCTCGGCGAGGCCCTCGCGGGGCCGGTGCGGGAGCTGGCCGCCGCTTCCCCCGGCTCCCGGCTGAACCTGCTGCTGACGGACGGGAGGGGCATCGCCGCGACCGCGTGGGGCGACTCCCTGTGGTACCTGTCCGATCCGGAGGCCGGGCGCACGGTCGTGGCGTCCGAACCGTACGACGAGGACAGCCGCTGGACCGAGGTGGACGACCGCACGTTGTTGACCGCCACCCCCACCCGGGTCGATCTGACCCCGCTCAAGGAGAGTCTGTCGTGAATGATTTCCAGTTGACCCGGACCCTCGACGAGCACTCCGCGGACACCGCGCTGCGGGCGGACGTGCGCGACGGCCTGACCCGCTCGCCGAAGGAGCTGCCGCCCAAGTGGTTCTACGACGCCCGGGGCAGTGAACTGTTCGAGGAGATCACGCGGTTGCCCGAGTACTATCCGACGCGCGCCGAGCGGGAGATCCTGCTGGGTCGGGCCCGCGAGATCGCGGCGGAGAGCGGCGCGCGCACGCTGGTGGAGCTGGGTTCCGGTTCCTCGGAGAAGACGCGCCACCTGATCGAGGCGATGCCCGCGCTGGAGACGTACATCCCGGTGGACGTCAGCGAGAGCGCGCTGCGGGGTGCGGCGCAGACGCTGCTGGCGGAGCATCCGGGGCTGCGGGTGCACGCCCTGCTGGCGGACTTCACCCAACCGCTGCGCCTGCCGGAGTCGGCCGGTCCGCGGCTGGTGGTGTTCCTGGGCGGCACGGTCGGTAACCTGCGGCCGCCGGAGCGCGCCGCGTTCCTGGCGTCCGTGCGGGCGATGCTGTCGCCGGGTGACGCGCTGCTGATGGGGACGGACCTGGTGAAGGACGAGGCGGTGCTGGTGGCCGCGTACGACGACTCCCAGGGGGTGACGGCCGAGTTCAACAAGAACGTACTGGCGGTGATCGACCGGGAGTTGGGCGCTGATTTCCACACCGCCGACTTCGAGCACGTGGCGGTGTGGAACCGGGAGCAGGAATGGATCGAGATGCGGTTGCGGGCCCGGTCGGAGGTGCTGGTGAAGATCCGGGCACTGGATCTGGTCGTGCCCTTCGAGGAGGGAGAGGAGATCCTGACGGAGATCTCCGCGAAGTTCCGTCAGGAGGGTCTGCGGCGCGAACTGGCCGCGGCGGGGCTTGAGCTGACGCAGTGGTGGACGGACGCGGAGGACCGTTTCGCGGTGTCCCTGTCGGTGGCCGGCGCCCGGGAGGGCTGAGCCGGAACGCCCGGCAGCGTCGGCTGCCCCACCTCGCCGCGTACGGCTTGCTCGGCTGCCGCGGCGAGGTCCCGCCGGTCCGGGTGACGGCCCGGCGGGATCCGCGGCAGCAGCCGCACCTCGGCGCGGATCCCGCGGGCCCGGGCGATCCGCCAGAGCGAGGCGGTCAGCGGGTCGTCCCCGACGAAGGCGGGCGCCGCGGCGAGGCCCCCCTGCGCCCCGAGCCGGTAGGCGAGCCGCACCGGCTGTACGGGTACCCGTGCGTCCAGCGCCGCCTGGAACGCGGCCCGCCGGAAGGGCCCCTGGGCGCGCCCGCACCAGGTCGAGCCTTCGGGGAACACGGTCACGCGGTCTGCGGCGAGCAGGGACCGGGTGACGGCGTCCACGGTGCGGGGCAGGGCCCTGATCCGGTCGCGTTCGATGAACAGGGTTCCGGCGCGGGCGGCGAGGCGGCCGAGTACGGGCCAGGTGCCGATCTCGCTCTTGGCCAGCATCCGGCAGGGCAGGGCGGCGGCGACGAGGGGGATGTCCAGCCAGGAGATGTGGTTGGCGACGATGAGGCGGCCGCCGTCGGGCCCGGGGCTGCCGTGCACGGTGATCCGTACCCCGAGGGCCCCCACCAGTGCGGCCGCCCAGGCCCGGACCAGGGCGTGGCGGGGGCGCTGCGGCAGGAGCCGGACCGGTGGCGCGGCCAGGACCGCGAGCAGCATCAGGGCGGTGGCGCAGACGAGTCTCGCCACCGCGTGCGGGACGCTCGCCACCCGCCCCTCGTGGCCGGCGCAGGCCTCGGGGGTGCAGGGCGCGGTGGGCAGCCAGACGCTCATGCGCCCGGGGCGAGCGAGAGGAAGTGGTTCAGGTAGCGCGGGTTGGTCCGGCGAAGTGACAGCAGCACGTACAGGTCGGCGCAACCGAAACCGGCGTCGAGGGCCGGCTCGCCGCAGACCCAGGCACCCAGGCGCAGGTAGCCGCGCAGCAGCGGGGGCAGTTCGGTGCGGTCGGGGAAGGCGATGCCTTCGGGGTTCCAGGGCAGGTGGGGGGTGACCCGGTATTCCTCGGGGGCCAGGTGGCGGGTCAGCACGTTCGCGCGCGTGGCCGCGGCCAGGACGCCCCCGTCGGCCAGCGGGACGGAGCAGCAGCCGGCGAGCCAGTTGTGGCCGGAGCGGTCCATGTAGCGGGCGAGGCCGGCCCAGATGAGGGCGATGACGGCGCCGTTGCGGTGGTCGGGGTGGACGCAGGAGCGGCCGACTTCGACGAGGTCGGGGCGGATGGGGGCGAGCGCCGTCAGGTCGAATTCGGTCTCGGAGTAGAGGCGGCCGGCGACCGCGGCGCGTTCGGGGGGCAGCAGCCGGTAGGTGCCGACGACCTGCCCGGTGTTCTCGTCCACCACCAGGAGGTGGTCGCAGTAGGCGTCGAAGGCGTCGGCGTCGATCCCCGGCTCGGGTCCGTCCAGCCGGGCGCCGAACTCTCCGGCGAAGACGAGGTGGCGCAGCCGCTGGGCGGCACGCACCTCGTCCTCGTCGCGGGCGAGCCGGACGGCGTAGCGGGGGGCGGTGGCGGGGGAAGCCGGGGATGCGGGGGATGCGAGGGGGGACGGGGACAGGGGGGCGATGGTCATGGCTGCTCCTGATCCGGGCACGAAGGCCAGGCCGGCAGGTCGGCGGCCTGGCTCCTTTACTTCTTCCGTGACCGGCTGGATTCGACATGACCGCTCAGCGGCGGCGGGATGTGCGGACGCTGAACTCGGTGCTCGGAGGGCCGCGGGCGCACCGGGCGGCGCGGCCGGGCTTCGGCGCCTCCTGGCCGGGCCACCGGCGCAAAGTTCGCGGGAGCGGCCTTACTGGGGCAACGTAGTACCAGGCAATAGCGACCACTGTCGGGAGACGCCCATGTCCCACCACACGTACCGGGTGACCGAGATCGTCGGCACCTCCCACGAGGGCATCGACCAGGCCATCCGCAACGGCATCGCACGAGCGGGCGCCAAGCTGCGCAACCTGGACTGGTTCGAGGTCACGCAGATGCGGGGGCACATCGAGAACGGTGAGGTCGCCCACTACCAGGTGGGCTTGAAGGTCGGCTTCCGACTCGACGACGAGGAGTGACGGGGCCTCGTCGCCCGCGATGTGTTCGTGATCAGCCTTTCCGCCGGCCACCCTGGCGGAGGGCCTCCGTCCCACCACCACCAGCGGCTGTCACAGGCTGGCCTGGCGGAGTGATCTGCTGAACAGCGCGCCCACGCTGGCGGCGCCTGCGAGGATCGCGCAGCCGGCCATTGCAGTGGCTGGGCCGAAGCGGCCGACGGTCAGGCCGGTGAGGGCCATGGAAAGTGGTGTCAGGCCTGTCAGGGCGAGAGCCATGAGGCTCATCACCCGGCCAAGGAATTTTGGATCGCTGCTCCGCTGGATCAAAGGGATGATCATGGCTGCGACGAATCCGATGGTGAGTCCGAGGCCGGCGGCGACCGCGGCAGCGACGGTGAGCCGGGACGTTGACCCGACAGTTCCGAAGCAGGAGGTACCGAGCACCGCACAGGCCAGGATCAGTGGTCCGGCACGGTTGACGTAGTTCGTGAGGAAGACCATCGACAACGGGCCCAGGATGGCGCCCGCTCCGAACGCGCTGTTGATCAGGCCGATGCCGAACGCTCCCCAGCCGCGTTCTTCCGCGATGAGTGGTACCCCGACGTTGACGGCGCCGGTCAAGCTGAACTCCAGGGCGGCCATGAGGAGCAGAGCGCTGCGCAGGAGGGGGTGGGAGAGGGCGTATCTCAAGCCGCCCAATGTTTCCTGCCACAGCCCGGAGCGTGCGGAGGGCGAGGTCGGAGGGTTGGGCACGTGCAGGAACCACAGGGCGATGGCGGATATGCCGAATGTGGCGGCGTTGATCCCCAGGGAGAGTGCGATACCGCCGGCTCCGGCGGTCAGTCCGCCGGCCGGGCCTCCTGCGATGGTCGCGGCTCTGGACAGGCTGGTACGCAGACCTTGGAGGCGGGCCAGTTCGTTCCCCTCCACAAGGTGGACGGGCAGGGTGTTGGCCGCCGGTTCGAACACGGCATCGAAGACGCCGAAGACGCATGCCACGGTGGCGAGTGTGAGAGTGCCTGGGTGAACCGCAGTGGCGTACAGGGCGAGTCCGGCCATCAGGAGCAGCCGCGCCGTGTCGCTGCCGAGCATCAGTCTGCGGGGCCCTAGCCGGTCGACGAGACTGCCTCCGGCCAGTAGCAGACCGACCTTGGGCAGCGCGCTGACGCGAGGATCAGACCCGCGCCAGTGGCGCCGCCCGACTGCACGGCGGCGACGGCGAGTGCGACGATGAAGAACTGATCGCCGAATTGCGAGAGAGCTTCGCCGCCGAGCCAGGCGAGGAGTCGGGGGTCTTTGAGTCCTTTGCTCAGCGGGGGTAATGCGGCAGTCGCTGTCACGGTTGATACGGGATTCCGTGGACGATGACCACGAAACGCTCGCCTTCACCGGGTGCCGCCTGTTCCTTGGCGTAGCGGTCCAGAAGCGCGGTGAACTCCGCGTGGAGCGAGTCGAGCTGCCCCGGGCTCAGCCGCAGCGTCATGTCGCTGTTGAAGGAATGCTCTTGGCCGTCCGCTCCATGCGTGCCGTCCGATTGCATGTGCTTCTCAAGGATCTCGATGTGGCGTGCGACGACGACCTGGCCGAGCGTCTTGGCGGCAACCTCGGCACCCGGTTCGGCAGCCAGATCCTTGGCTGAGAGGCGCAAGCCGCCCTCGACGACCTTCCACCAGCGTTCGCGGCCGTCTCCACCGTGGTTGGGGGCTTCCTCGATGAGCCCGTACCGGTTCAGCTGGGCAAGGTGATAGCTGACCAGGGGCACCTTCTGGTCCAGCTCGTTGGCCAACAAGGTGGAGGTGGCCATGGGGTGCGCCGCGAGGGCGTAGAAGATCCGCAGGCGCAACGGCTGCGCGAGAGCGCGCAATGCGGCCGCGGTGGTCACGGGACGTGACGAGTGTTCAGCCATACCGCAACCGTAGATGTTCAGTATTTGTTGCGCAATAAATCCTGAGCAACTGCCACCTGTTTCTGCCTCCGTCGGAGCCAGCCGCATCACCGCGCACTCGTGCGGGTCCGCTTCGACTGCCCCGCACTCTTGCGTCGGGTGCGTCAGGTGCGGCCCTCGGTTTCCTGGGCGGCGGTGAGTTCCGGGGCGTCCGCGGCCCAGTCGGCCGGTACCACCCGGAAGCCGGCCTCGCGGGCGGCCTGGCAGACGAGTTCGTCGTCGTCCACGAGCATCCGGACCTCGCGGCCCCGGGCGATCCGGCCGAGCACCTCCAGCTTGGTCGTCCGGGCGGGGCGGCGGTCCCGGTCGCCGCGCATCCACAGCCGGCCCTCGGGCAGCCCGTGCCGCGCCAGCCATTCGACGGTGTCCTTCCGGCAGCGCTCGGGCCGTCCGGTCAGGTACACCACCTCGCAGTCGGCGGCGCTCTCCACCGCCAGGGCCACCCCGCGCGCGAGCGGCGGATCGGCCGGGGCGGCGCCGAAGAAGCCGTCCCAGTCGCGCGGGCGGCGCTCCAGGAAGTGCTGGCGGTGGCCGGTGTCGGACAGGGTGTTGTCGATGTCGAAGACGGCCAGCGGCCGGCGGTGGGCGCTCTCACGGGACATGGCCGCAAGCCTACGGGCTTCGGGAATCCTGGCGGCCCGGCGGCGTTGAGAGGTGTGTGATCCCCCGCATCTCGATACTCGACCGGTCCCGCACCCGCCAGGGGCACCCCGACCCGCAGGCCCTGCGGGACACCGTGGACCTCGCGCGCGAGGCGGAGCGGCTCGGCTACCACCGCTTCTGGGTGTCCGAGCACCACAGCGTGCCGGGCGTCGCGGGTTCCGCGCCCACCGTGCTGGCCGCGGCCGTGGCCGCCTCCACCCGCCGGATCCGGGTCGGTACCGGCGGGGTGATGCTGCCCAATCACCAGCCGATGGTCGTCGCCGAGCAGTTCGGGGTGCTGGAGGCGCTGTTCCCCGGCCGCATCGACATGGGCGTGGGACGCTCGGTCGGCTTCACCGACGGGATCCGGCGGGCCCTGGGCCGTGGCACCGGGGAAGCGGACCGGTTCGAGGAGCAGCTCGCGGAGCTCCTGGGCTGGCTCGACGGGACCCAGCAGGCATACCCCGAGGTGCACGCCCGCCCGGCGGAGGGGCTGCGGATCCCGGCGTACGTACTGGCCACGGGCGAGGGTGCGCGGATCGCCGCCCGGGCCGGGCTGCCGGTGGTGGTGGGCGACCTGAGGGCCCGCGACCGGGTCGCGCAGGCCGTGGCGGCGTACCGCGAGGAATTCCGGCCCTCCCCCTGGGGTGCGCGGCCGTACGTGGTGGTCTCGGGAACGGTGGCGGTCGCGGCCACCGAGGAAGCCGCCCGGCGGATCCTGCTCCCGGAGGCGTGGGCCCTGGCGTACTCCCGCACCCGGGGGAGTTTCCCGCCCCTGATCCCGGCCGGGGACATCGAGGCGCTGGAGATGACCGCCAAGGAGCGCGAGCTGTACGAGGGCGCGCTCCAGGGGCATGTCCACGGCACCGAGGAGCAGGTAGCCGAGGAGCTGACCGGGATCGCCGGGGCGCTGGGCGCCGACGAGCTGCTGGTGACGACCTCCACGTACGACCGCACGGCGCTGCTGGATTCGCTCGGCAGGCTGGCCGCCCTGGCGGGCCTGCCCACCAGGGCCGACGACGACGCCCCCTAAACTGGGACGAATGCACCCCCACACCGCTCCGGAGACCGACGCCCGCGACCCTTACGTACGGGTGCGGGGCGCCCGGGAGCACAACCTGCGCGGCGTCGACGTGGACATCCCGCGCGACGCCCTCACCGTCTTCACCGGCGTCTCCGGTTCCGGCAAGAGCTCCCTCGCCTTCGGCACCCTCTACGCCGAGGCGCAGCGGCGTTACTTCGAGTCCGTGGCCCCGTACGCCCGACGGCTCATCCACCAGATCGGCGCCCCGAAGGTGGACTCCGTCACGGGGCTGCCGCCCGCGGTCTCGCTAGAGCAGCGGCGTTCTTCGCCCGGTTCCCGGTCCTCGGTCGGGACGGTGACGATGCTGTCCAACTCGCTGCGGATGCTGTACTCGCGGGCGGGCACCTACCCGCCGGGCGCGGAGCGGCTCGACTCCGACTCCTTCTCCCCCAACACGGCGGCCGGGGCCTGCCCCTCCTGCCACGGCATCGGCCGCATCCACCGCACGAGCGAGGAACTCCTCGTACCCGACCCGGAGCTGTCGATCCGGCAGGGTGCGATCGCGGCCTGGCCCGGTGCCTGGCAGGGCAAGAACCTGCGGGACATCCTGGAAGCGCTCGGGCACGACGTGGACGCGCCCTGGCGGGAGCTGCCCGCCGAGGACCGCGAATGGATCCTGTTCACCGAGGAGCAGCCGGTGGTCACGGTGCACCCGGTACGGGACGCCGACCGCATCCAACGCCCCTATCAGGGAACGTACATGAGCGCCCACCGCTATGTGATGCGGACCTTCGCCGACAGCAAGAGCGCCTCGCTGCGCGCCCGCGCCGAGAAGTTCCTCGCCGACTCGCCGTGCCCGGTATGCGAGGGCCGCAGGCTTCGTCCCGAGGCCCTCGCCGTGACCTTCGCGGGGCGGACCATCGCGGAGCTGGCGGCGCTGGCGCTGACCGAGCTGGACGAGGTGCTGGCGTCCACGCCCGCGGCCGGGGAGGCGGCGCGGGTACTCGTCGAGGACCTGCGGGCGCGGATCGGGCCGGTCACCGAGCTGGGTCTTGGCTACCTGAGCCTGGACCGGAGCGCGCCGTCGCTGTCTGCGGGCGAATTGCAGCGGCTGCGGCTGGCGACGCAGCTGCGGTCGGGGCTGTTCGGGGTGGTGTACGTGCTGGACGAGCCGTCGGCGGGGCTGCACCCCGCCGACACGGAGGCGCTGCTCGGCGTGCTGGACCGGCTCAAGGCGGCGGGGAACACGGTGTTCGTGGTGGAGCACGACCTGGAGGTGGTGCGGCACGCGGACTGGCTGGTGGACGTCGGGCCGCTGGCCGGGGAACACGGCGGGCGGGTGCTGCACAGCGGGCCGCCGCAGGCGCTGGCCGCGGTGGAGCGGTCGGCGACGGCCCGGCACCTGTTCGGCACGGGTGGACCGGCCCCGGCCCGGGCGGCGCGCACCGCGACGGGCACGGTCCGGCTCAGCGGGATCGAGCGGCACAATCTGCGGGGTGTGGACGCGGAGTTCCCGCTGGGCGTGTTCACGGCAGTCACCGGAGTGTCCGGGTCGGGGAAGTCCACGCTGGTCGGGCAGGCGCTGGCCGGGGAGGTCGGGGAGCGGCTCGCGGACCGGGAGTTCCCGGTGCGGCGGCTGGTGGAGGTGGACCAGAAGCCGATCGGACGTACCCCGCGCTCCAACCTGGCGACGTACACCGGGTTGTTCGATGTGGTGCGCAGGCTCTTCACCGCGTCGCCGCAGGCGCGGGAGCGGGGCTGGAAGGCAGGGCGGTTCTCCTTCAACGTGCCGGGCGGCCGCTGCGAGACCTGCCAGGGCGAGGGCTTCGTGTCGGTGGAGCTGCTGTTCCTGCCCAGTACGTACGCCCCCTGCCCCGAGTGCGGCGGCGCGCGGTACAACTCCGAGACGCTGGAGGTGCGGTACGAGGGGCTGAACATCGCGGAGGTGCTGGGCCTGACGGTGGAGTCGGCGTCGGCGTTCTTCGCGGGGGTCCCGGCGGCGGCGCGCAGCCTGCGGGCGCTGGAGGACATCGGACTGGGCTACCTGCGGCTGGGGCAGCCCGCGACGGAGTTGTCGGGCGGCGAGGCGCAGCGGATCAAGCTGGCGACGGAGCTCCAGAGGCTGCGCCGCGACCACACGCTGTACCTCCTGGACGAGCCGACGACGGGACTGCATCCGGCCGATGTGCGGGTGCTGCTGCGGCAGTTGCACGGGCTGGTGGAGGCCGGACACTCGGTGGTGGTCGTGGAACACGACATGGAGGTCGTCGCGGGCGCGGACTGGGTCATCGACCTGGGCCCGGGCGGCGGGGCGGACGGCGGACGCGTGGTGGCGGCCGGAACCCCGGCGTCCGTGGCCCGGGCGCCGGGCAGCGTGACCGCCCGCTACCTCGCCCGGGCGCTGGGGACGGCGTAACCGGCTCTCAGGT
Organism: Streptomyces sp. NPDC051578; assembly: GCF_044454045.1. Taxonomy (NCBI): domain Bacteria; kingdom Bacillati; phylum Actinomycetota; class Actinomycetes; order Kitasatosporales; family Streptomycetaceae; genus Streptomyces; species Streptomyces sp. NPDC051578. The sequence continues at coordinate 321,570 of NZ_JBITDH010000005.1, read as the reverse complement.
GATCTGCCACTGCTGGTAGGGCGAGTCCTGGGCCGGCTGCTGGGTGACGGGTGCTCCGTCCACACCCGAGGCGGTCGTCAGCAGGAGCGCGCTCTTCTTGTTGACCACCGAGTAGCCGCCGGCGGCGAGGGCGGTGAGCTGCCAGCGCTGGCTGTCGCCGCCGGTGCAGGCCGCCTGGACGACGGCCGCTCCCGTCCCGCTGCCCGGGACGTCCGCGCAGAGGGTGGAGGCGCCGTTGACGAGGGTGTAGCCGCCGGCGCCGTCGGGGTCCAGCCGCCACTGCTGGTTGGCGCCGCCGTGCGGTGTCCAGGTGATCAGCGGGGTGCCGGAGGCGGTGGAGCTGCCCGGGTCGTCGAGGGCCTTGCCGGCCGCGGTGAGGGTGCGGGCGCCGCCCAGGGGGTCCCCGTACACCTCGAACTCGTAGAGGGAGTAGCCGTACCCGGTGCCGCGCTGGGTTCCGTAGACGCGGATGTAGCGGCCGGTTCCGGTCAGGCCCGTCAGGTCCTGGACCGCGCCCGCCCCGGTGCCGGTGGCGTAGACGGTGCGCCAGGTGGCGCCGTCGTCGGAGAGCTGGATCTGGAAGGACTTCCCGTACGCCGTCTCCCAGCGCAGCACCACGCGGTTCACGCGCCGAGCGGAGCCGAGGTCGACCTGGAGCCATTGCGGGTCGGCGTAGGCGCTGGACCAGCGGGTTGCGGGATCGCCGTCGGTGGCGGCGGCCGCGGGGAAGTTCGCCGTCTCGGTGCTGGAGGCGGTGGTCGGGCGGCCCAGGGCCAGGTTGCCCGGCTGGGCGGCGCCGGACCAGGCGGGGTTGTGGCCCACGGCGGCGACGATCGGGGTGAAGCCGGCGTACGCCGCGACCGGCTTGGGTGAGCCCCAGGTCTGCTGGGCCAGGGCTCGCAGCGGGTACATGATGCCCGCGGCGATCTGGTCCTCGCTCTCGGCGGTGGGATTGTCGCACCAGACGTGCAGCAGCGAGCCCGGGTTCTTCGCCGGGTCCGCGAGGGTGGCGCCGCCCTCGAAGCGGTCCGCGGTCCAGGTCTCGTACATCCACTTCGTGTCCGGTTTGGCGCCGCCGAGGACGTAATAGGTGGGCGTCCAGGAGTCGTTGGCGACGGTGTGCCCGGCGGCGGCCAGCTGCTGCGGGGTGAGGCCGTAGCTGTACCAGTATTCGACGACGATGCCCGGGTTCGGGGTGAGCGTTCCGTCGCCGGATTTGATTCCGTCGTTCCACATGCGGGTGGTCTTGCCGCCGGCCCGCACGAGGGCGTCAGCCCAGTTGACGAACCCGTAGAAGGTGTCCTTGGCGGTGGCGTTCGCGCCGTAGTGGGCGCGGGCGTAGCCGAGGAGCTGCGGGTATGCGGCGTAGTCGATGACGTACTCGTCGGCGCCGATGTGCCAGTACGGCCCCGGGAACAGGGGCAGGTACTCGGTGATCAGATCCTTGATCAGCGTGTACGAGGCGGGGAGCGAGAGGTCGATGAAGTCGGGGCTGAGGGCGCCGGAGCTGCTCTTGAGCCGCAGTTCGGGGTGCGCGGCCAGCAACGCGTTCATGTGTCCGGGGGTGTCTATCTCCGGGACGATGGTGACGTGGTACTTGCGGCCGAGGGCGATGAGGTCGGTGATGTCCTGCTTGGTATAGTGGTCGGTGGAGACGATCTCCGGGTGCGTGGAGCTTTCGAGGCGGAAGCCGAAGGTGTCGGAGAGGTGGAAGTGGAAGGTGTTGAGCTTGAGGTAGGCCAGTTCCTTGATGTGCTGCTTGAGCCAGTCGACGGTGAAGAACTTGCGCCCCTGGTCGACCATGAGGCCGCGCTCCGCCTTGGCGGGCCAGTCGACCGCCGTGCCCGCCGGCACCGTCGTGGATTGGCGCAGGAGTTGAAGGATGCTGCGGGTGCCGTTGAAGGCGCCGGTGTCGGTGGCGGCCTGGACGGTGAGGGACGTGCCGACGGTCATCCGGTAGCCCTCGGCGGGCAGGGCGGGGTCACCGAGGGTGAGCCCGATGTCCCCGGGGGCGGCGCTCCCGGTGACGACGGAGACGCTGCGTCCGGTCAGCGCGCGCAGGTCTTCCGCGAAGGTGGCCGCTTCGTCGGCGAGCTGGGCGGTGTGGGCGGGGTCGACGGCGATGCGGGAGGTTCCGGTGAAGGTGTACGCGCCGGTGCCGGCCGTCCATTGCCGAAGGGCCGGTACGGTCTGCGGCGCGGCCGCGACGGCCGCCTGGGACGGGGCGGCGCCGGGCAGGGTCAGCGCGAACACCGCGCAGGCGGCGGCGATCAGGAATCTGAGCAGGCGCATGGGCTGCCTCCAGCCGGCTGTGGCCGCAGAGCGGGACGGTGCACAAGTGCAGCTCAGTGTCGAGAACATGTCAATGCATGCTCGGAACACGGCTGGATCGAGCACTGCCGCGCAACGGGGGTTCCTCAGGCGTCGCCGGGCAGCAGGTGCTGGGGCAGTTCGCGGAAGCTCCACCGGCCCTGGTGGCGGGTGAACATCCAGACGAGGTCGTGGCGGTCGGGCCACTCCGCAGGAACCCCCAGCACGTGGTGGGCGCCGAGGGCGCGGACCAGGGGCGGGATGCCGGGGTGCTCCCAGCACACGAGCACGGGCATCCGCGACGCCAGCACCGCCTGCGCGAGGGCCGGTTCCGCACCGACGGCGAACTCGGTGCGCACGGGCAGGTGCAGGGCGGTGGCCAGCGGCTCGACGGTCTGCTTGCAACGGGCGGGCGCGGCCGGGCCGCCGGTCGCGAAGAGCGTCGCCGGGCGGGGCAGCGGGGCCCGGGCGCCCGGGGGGAACAGCCGCAGCAGTTCCTCGGCGCGGCGCTCGCCCCGACCGGCCAGGGACCCGGGGTGTTCGGTGCCGTCGTCGTCCTCGCCGGTGTCCCCCGGGGGCGGCTGCTCACCGTTCCGGATGATCATGACGAGGGCGTCCTTGGGGAGGGCCTCGGGGCCCGGGGCCGGGCGCGCGGACCGCGTGGTGCAGCCGGCCACCGCGAGCGGTGCGAGGGCGGCGGCCAGCACGGCTCGGCGGCGCGGTCCGGAACCGGCGGGGGCGTGTGCCATGGGGCCACTCTCCCCCACACCGGGACCCGGCCCCGGGCGCGGCGCGGCGTACGGGCCCCACGAGCCCCCGGTCGGCGGATGGCGCCCCCCTTCCGCTACGCCTTGCGGACCGCGCGGAGCCACTCCTTGTTCATGGCGGCGATCGACGGCAGCGGGATCCCCTTGGGGCAGGCCGTGGCGCACTCGCCGGTGAGGGTGCAGCCGCCGAAGCCCTCGTCGTCCATCCGGGCCACCATGTCCAGCACCCTCGTCTCCCGCTCGGGCGAACCCTGCGGCAGCACGTTCAGGTGGTTGACCTTGGCGGAGGTGAACAGCATCGCCGAGCCGTTGGGACAGGCCGCCACGCAGGCACCGCAGCCTATGCACTCGGCGTGTTCGAAGGCGTAGTCGGCATCCGCCTTGGGCACGGCGGTGGCGTGCGCCTCGGGGGCGGAGCCGGTCGGGGCGGTGATGTACCCGCCGGCCTGGATGATCCGGTCGAAGGCGCTCCGGTCGACGACGAGATCCTTGACCACCGGGAACGCCGAGGCGCGCCACGGCTCGATGTCGATGGTGTCGCCGTCGGCGAAGGCGCGCATGTGGAGCTGGCAGGTGGTCGTCCGCTCGGGGCCGTGGGCGTCACCGTTGATGACCAGGCTGCACGCACCGCAAATGCCTTCGCGGCAGTCGTGGTCGAAGGCGACCGGGTCCTCGCCGCGCAGGATGAGGTCCTCGTTGAGGGTGTCGAGCATCTCCAGGAAGGACATGTCCTTCGAGATGCCGTCGACCTCGTACGAGGCCATCGCGCCGGGGGTTTCGGGGTTGCGCTGGCGCCAGACGCGCAGGGTGAGCCTCATGCGTAGCTCCGCTGGGTGGGGTGGACGTACTCGAAGACGAGGTCTTCCTTGTGCAGGACGGGCGCGATGCCCGTGCCCCGGTACTGCCAGGCCGCCGCGTAGCCGAACTCTTCGTCACGGCGGGCGGCTTCGCCGTCCGGGGTCTGGGACTCCTCGCGGAAGTGCCCGCCGCAGGACTCGGCGCGGTGGAGCGCGTCGAGGCACATCAGCTCGGCGAGCTCCAGGTAGTCGACGATGCGGTTGGCCTTCTCCAGCGACTGGTTGAACTCCTCGCCGCTGCCGGGGACCTTGATCCGCCGCCAGAACTCCTCCCGGATCTCGGGGATGCGGGCGAGCGCCTTGCGCAGGCCTGCGTCGGTGCGCGCCATTCCGCAGTACTCCCACATGAGTTCGCCGATCTCGCGGTGGAAGGAGTCGGGCGTGCGGTCGCCGTCCACGGCGAGCAGCTTCGCGAGGGTGTCGCGGGTCTCGCGGACGGCGGCCGCCGCCTCGGGGTGGGTGTCGTCGACGGTGTCGTGGTGCGGATTGCGGGCCAGGTAGTCGTTGATGGTGGAGGGCAGTACGAAGTAGCCGTCGGCGAGGCCCTGCATGAGCGCGGAGGCGCCGAGGCGGTTGGCGCCGTGGTCGGAGAAGTTGGCCTCGCCGATCGCGAACAGGCCGGGGACGGTGGTCTGGAGGTCGTAGTCGACCCACAGTCCGCCCATCGTGTAGTGGACGGCCGGGTAGATCCGCATGGGTACTTCGTACGGGTTCTCCGCGGTGATCCGCTCGTACATGTCGAAGAGGTTGCCGTACTTCTCGGCGACCTTGTCCTTGCCCATGCGGCGGATGGCGTCGGCGAAGTCCAGGTAGACGCCCTGGCCGCCGGGGCCGACGCCGCGGCCCTCGTCGCAGACGTTCTTCGCGGCGCGGGAGGCGATGTCGCGCGGCACCAGGTTGCCGAAGGAGGGGTAGATGCGCTCCAGGTAGTAGTCGCGCTCGGCTTCGGGGATCTCGGCTGCGGGGCGGGTGTCGCCCTTGGCCTTGGGGACCCAGATGCGGCCGTCGTTGCGCAGGGACTCGCTCATCAGCGTGAGCTTGGACTGGTGGTCGCCGGTGCGCGGGATGCAGGTGGGGTGGATCTGGGTGAAGCAGGGGTTCGCGAAGTGGGCGCCGCGGCGGTGCGCCCGCCAGATGGCGGTCGCGTTGGAGTTCATGGCGTTGGTGGAGAGGTAGAAGACGTTGCCGTAGCCGCCGCTCGCCAGCACGACGGCGTCGGCGTAGTACGTACTGATCCTTCCGCTGATCAGGTCGCGGGCGACGATGCCGCGGGCGACTCCGTCGACGGTGATCAGGTCGAGCATCTCGGTGCGGGCGTGCATCTCGACGTTGCCCGCGGCGATCTGCCGGGACAGCGCCTGGTAGGCGCCGAGGAGCAGCTGCTGGCCCGTCTGGCCGCGGGCGTAGAAGGTGCGCGAGACCTGGACGCCGCCGAAGGAGCGGGTGTCGAGGAGACCGCCGTACTCGCGGGCGAAGGGGACCCCCTGGGCGACGCACTGGTCGATGATCTCCACGGAGATCTGTGCGAGGCGGTGGACGTTGGACTCGCGGGCGCGGAAGTCGCCGCCCTTGACGGTGTCGTAGAAAAGGCGGTGTACGGAGTCGCCGTCGTTGCGGTAGTTCTTCGCGGCGTTGATGCCGCCTTGGGCGGCGATGGAGTGGGCGCGGCGCGGGGAGTCGGAGTAGCAGAACTGGACCACGTGGTAGCCCTGCTCGGCGAGGGTCGCGCCGGCCGCGCCGCCGGCCAGGCCGGTGCCGACGACTATGACGGTGTGCTTGCGGCGGTTCGCGGGGTTGACCAGCTTGGCCTCGAAGCGGCGGCGGTCCCAGCGTTCGGCGATGGGGCCGGCGGGTGCCTTGGTGTCGGCGAGGGGCTCGCCGGTCGTGTAGGCGGTGTAAGCGGTGTAGTCGTTACTTTCGTTGCTGTCGTTGCTGCTCATCTCAGCTCACCACTCCGGTCATGACGGCGACGGGCACGGACGCGAAACCCGCGAAGAGGACGAGGGCCAGGGCGTTGGCCAGGAACCTGAGGGACCACTCGCGCCGGGCGTTTCCAGCTCCGAGGGTCTGGGCGGCGCTCCAGAAGCCGTGCCGTACGTGCAGGCCGAGCGCCGCCATGGCGACGAGGTAGATCGTGTTGCCGTACCACGTGGAGAAGGTGGCGAGGACGTTCTGGTAGGGATGGCCGGCCCATGCGCGCTCGTTGACGGTGAGCGTGGTGAGGTCGAGGAGGTGCCAGACGATGAACAGGGCGAGGATGACGCCGCCCCAGCGCATGGTGCGGGTGGCGTAGCTCGCGCGGCGCCTCTTGTGGGCGTACTTGACGGGGCGCGCGTTGATGTCGCGGCGGCTGAGCTGGTAGGCGCACGTCCCGTGGGCGACGACCGCGGCGACGAGCACGACCCGGACGATCCACAGCGCCCACTCGTGGTGCAGGAAGGGGGATCCGAGGGTGCGCAGCCAGTGCGCGTAGCCGTTGAACTCCTCCGGGCCGAAGAAGATCTTCAGGTTACCGAGCATGTGGACGACGAGGTAGCCGAGCATGATCAGGCCGGAGGCGGCCATCACGGACTTCTTGCCGACGGTGGAGTCCCAGAGCGTTCGCGTGGTGGACGGCCGTCGATCCGTCCGCGGTGCCAGAGCCATGGAACGACGGTAGGGACGGAGGTCCCGAAAGGTCCAAGACATGATGGAGCTGCATTCGATAGGGAATGCCTATACATCGGGTTAGCCTGGGGCGATGCAGTTCCAGCAGCTCCTGTATTTCGTGGCCGTCGCCGAGACCCGGCACTTCACCCGGGCGGCCGAGCGGGTCCATGTGGCCCAGCCGTCGCTCTCGCAGCAGATCAGGGCCCTGGAGCGGGAGCTGGGGGCGGAGCTGTTCAGCCGGGCGCGGGGCAACATCGCCCTCACGGATGCGGGAGAGGCGCTGCTGCCGCTGGCCCGGCGGATCCTCGCCGACGCGGATACGGCGCGCCTGGAGGTGCAGGAGCTGGCGCAGCTGCGGCGCGGGCGGGTGCGGCTGGGGGCCACGCCGAGCGTGTGCACCGGGTTGCTGCCGGACGTGCTGCGCGCCTTCCACCGCGCGCACCCGGGGATCGAGTTGCTGATCGAGGAGAGCGGTTCGCTGGACCTCGTACGGGAACTCGCCCGCGGAGTCCTCGACCTGGCCTTGATCGCGTTGCCGCTGCCGCCGTCGGCGCCGGCGCTGACGACGGTGGAACTGCTGACCGAGGACCTGGTGGTGGTCTCGTCGGCGGACCGGCCGGCGCCCGGCGGGGGACGGCCGCTGACCATCGCGGCGCTGCGCGAGGAGCCGATGGTGATGTTCCGGCACGGCTACGACCTGCGGGACCTGACGGTCGCGGCCTGCCGGGCGGCGGGGTTCGAGCCGGTGTTCACGGTGGAGGGCGGCGAGATGGACGCGGTCCTCGGCTTCGTCCGCGCGGGGCTCGGTGTCGCGGTGGTCCCGGCGATGGTCGTCGAGCACGGCGGGCCGGGGCTGCGCGCCACCCCCCTCGCCGGATCCCCGCTGCGCCGCACGATCGCCCTGGCCCACCGCACGGATGTCGCTCCCCCGCGCGCGGCCCGCGAGCTCAAGCGCATGCTGCTGTCCTGACTCCGCCGCGCACCGGTCGGCGGCCGGCTCCCCGGGCGGCGCGGGTCAGGACCGGCGTATGGGCAGGGCGCGGTCGAGGCCGTCGGCCAGCATCGCGAAGGCCTGTCCGGCATCGGCGACGGCGGTGGGGTAGGCCTCGTCGGCGCTCTGCCCGGCGGCGAGGCGGCGCCAGTTCTCGCGGCCCAGCTCCTGGCGGGTGGTCACCAGGTGCCGGGCCGCCAGCCGGGCGGCGAGCGGGGGGACCTGCTCGGCCTCCAGGACCGCGGCGAGCAGCTCCACCTCGCGGGCGGTGTAGTGGTTCAGCCGGGACTCCAGGCCGGCGGTGGTGTAGAGCATGTTCTGGAACGCGAGCACGTTCGGGTGGTCGCAGAGCCCGGTGATGGGATCGCGTTCGGCGAGCGCCGCCAGGAAGTGCGCCCGCACGGCCGCGACCGGACTCTGGCCCGCCTCGCGGTCCCGCACGACGCGGGCGGCCTCGTCCTGGTGGTCGGCGAACCGGTCGAGCACCAGGTCCTCCTTGGTCGGGAAGTAGCGGAAGAGGGTGGGCTTGGAGACCTCCGCCGCGGCGGCGACATCGGCCACCGAAACGGCATCGAAACCCCGCTCCATGAACAGCTCTATCGCCGTGGCCGCCAGCTGCTGCCGCGTGCGCAGCTTCTTGCTCTCGCGCAGCCCCGGTGCGCCTGCGCCTGTCACGCCTGTCGTGCGGGGACCCGTCGTCTCTTCCATGCCCCCGAGCGTATCACGAAAAACTGACTCGGTTAATTTTGTAACCGGGTTGCTTTTTCCGTCGCGGGCGGCTTTCCTTGGATCAACGACGAGGAGAGGGACTCCCATGAACGACGTACTGATCGCGGGCTCCGGCCCCACCGGACTGACCTTGGCCTGCGACCTCGCCCAGCGCGGTGTCGCGGTCCGGATCCTCGACCGGCGCACCGCGCCGCACCGTGAATCCCGCGGCAAGGGACTGCAGCAGAGCAGCCTGGAGGTCTTCGAGACCCTCGGCGTCGCCGATGCCGTGACGGCCGCGGGCAGCCGGGGTGTGGTCCTGCGCAAGTACTTCGACGGGGAGCACGTCACCGACACCCCCGTCGGGGACGGCGTGCTGATCGGGCAGTGGCAGATCGAGCAGGCCCTGCGCGACCGCCTGGCCCGACTGGGCGTGCGGGTGGAGTACGGCTCCGCCCTCGCCGCGCTCACCCAGGACGCCGACGGCGTCCGGGCGGAGCTGGCCGACGGGAGGGTGGTCGCGGCCCGGTACCTCGCGGGATGCGACGGCGGGCGGAGCACCACCCGGCGCCTGCTCGGCATCCCCTTCGAGGGCAGTACCCGTGAGGAGCCGGCGATGGTGCTCGGCGATGTGCGGGCGCCCGGGCTCAGCCGGGACTTCTGGCACCAGTGGTTCACCTCGGAGGGCGGCGGGATACTGCTCTGCCCCATGCCGGGGACGGACAGCTTCCAGCTCCAGGCCGCACCCGAGCCGGACGGCACGGGCGGCCATCTACCACCCTCGCTGGAGGGCTTCCAGCGGATCTTCGACCGGTGCGCCCGGATGCCGGGGATACGGCTCGCCGATCCGACCTGGCTGTCCAGCTGGCGGGTCAATGTCCGGGTGGCTTCCCGCATGCGGGAAGGGCGGGCCTTCCTCGCCGGGGATGCGGCGCACGTCCACCCCATAGCGGGCGGACTGGGCATGAACACCGGCATCCAGGATGCGGCCGCCCTCGCCCGGACGCTGGCCGCCGCGCTCGCCGATCCGGGCCGGCCCGGCGTGCCGGACGCGTACGAGGCGGAGCGGCTGCCGGTGGCCGCGGAGGTCGTGGCCGACACCGAGCGGCGGTGGGAGAGGGTCGTGGACGCCGTCCGCACGCCCGGCCGGGGGACGGAGGTGGGACGGGAGTGACCCCGCCCGCTCCCCCACCCCTCGGCCGCCCCTCGCCCCGCTGCGACGCGGCCGCGGCTCGGACCGGCCCAGGATCCGAGCCCGCGTCAGGAAGGCGTGGGAACCGCGTCCGAGAGGGACAGCGCGTAGATCCGGTCCGGGGAGCCGGGGCGCGCGTAGTACCAGCCCTGGGCGGTGTCGCAGCCGAGGTCGCGGAGCTGGGCCGCCTGGACGCCGGTCTCCACGCCCTCGACGGTGACCGCCAGTTCGAGGCTGTGGGCCAGCGCGACGATGCCTTCCACGATCTTGAGGTCGACGGGGTTGGCGGGCTGCTGCTGCATCCCCTGCGTGAAGGAGCGGTCCAGCTTGAGCACGCTGACCGGCAGGCGGCGCAGGTTGGCCAGGTTGGAGTAGCCCGTGCCGAAGTCGTCCAGGGCGATGTCCACACCGAGGGCGGCGAGCCGGCGCAGCGGTTCGAGGAGTTCGTCGTCGGCGCCGATCAGCGCCGATTCGGTGACCTCCAGGCACAGCGTGCCCGGGGCCAGGCCGGAGGCCTCCAGCACGCGGACGGTGTCGGCGACCAGCCCGGGATGGTGCAGCTGCGTCGGCGACAGGTTGACGTTGATGCGCAGGGAGGAGCCCGCGTGCTGGCGCTGCCAGTTGCAGGCCTGGCGCACGGACTCTTCGAGGACCCACCGGCCGAGGGGCACGATCAGCCCCGTCCGCTCGGCGAGAGGGATGAAACGGTCGGGGCCCAGCACCCCGTACTGCGGGTGCGACCAGCGCACCAGCGCCTCCGCCCCGTGCACGCTGCCGTCGTTCATGTGCACCAGCGGCTGGTACTCGATGAAGAACTCGCCGCGTTCCAGTGCCGCGGGAAGGGCGTTGGTCAGGCCGTGCCGGGTGATGGCTCGGGCGTCGGCCTCCTCGTCGGCGAACTCGAAGCGGTTGCCGCCCGCCGCCTTGGCCCGGTACATCGTGATGTCGGCGCTGCGCAGCACCTCCGCCGGGGTCCGTTCGCCCGCTGGTCCCTCGACGATGCCGATGCTGCCCCGGACCGTCAGCTCCCGCCCCTCCAGCCGGATCGGGGTGGACAGGGCGGAGAGGACCCGGACCGCCAGTTCGGTGACGTTCTCCTCGGTGTCGTCGCCGGTGGTCAGCGCCACGAACTCGTCGCCGCCGAGCCGGGCGACGACCTCGCCCGGTCCCGTCGCGCAGCTCTGGAGCCGGTCGGCGACCTCCACCAGCAGCCGGTCGCCCGCCGAGTGGCCCATGCTGTCGTTGACCGCCTTGAACCCGTCGAGGTCCAGGTAGCAGAGGCCGAAGCGGGGGCCGCCGGCCCCGCTCAGGGCCTTCTCCAGCCGCTCGAAGAACAGCGTCCGGTTGGGCAGGCCCGTCAGGGCGTCATGGGTGGCCTCGTAGCGCAGCCGCAGGTTCAGCAGCCGGCGTTCGGTGGTGTCCTCCATCAGGGCCAGCTGGTACTGCGGGCGGCCTTCGGCGTCCCGCAGGAGCGACACCGTCAGGTTGGTCCACAGGACGGTCCCGTCGTTGCGGTAGTAGGGCTTCTCCACCCGGTAGTGCTCGCGTTCCCCGCGTACGAGTTCCCCGTACATCCGCCAGACGTGCGGGGTGTCGTCGGGGTGTCCCCATTCGCTGACGTTGCGGCTGCGGACGTGCCCTTCGAGGCCGCCGAACATCTGGAGCAGCGTGTCGTTGACCTCGAGGACGTTGCCTTCGAGGTCGGCGATGCCGATGCCGATGGCCGCCCCTTCGAAGACGGCCCGGAAGCGTTCCTCGCTGGCGTGCAGCGCCTGCTGGGCGTCGGCGCGGGCGGTCAGCGCGGAACGGGCGATGGCCTCCTGCTCCTTGAGCGTGCGCTCGCGCAGGGCGCGGGCGAAGCCGGCCGCGATGCCGTGCTGCAGGCGCGCGCAGCGGGACCGGTACTCCTCGGTGCTCTCCGCCCCGGCGCCGTCGGGGCCGCAGTACAGCACGAGGTACGACTCGACGACCCCCAGGGTCCCCGCGAGGGCCTCGGGGTCGGTGCAGTGCACGGCGACGAGTTCGGCGCCGACCCGCTGGGCGGGCGAGGCGTCGAAGGGCCGGGCGTGCAGGGCCTCGGTGAGCGTGCGCGTCAGCGGGACCAGGTGCCGTTCGAACTCGGGGCGGGTCAGCGAGGTCGCCGTGACGGGGAAGATGGCCCGGCCCCAGATGGTCGCGAAGCGCGCGATCCGGTCCTCCAGCCCGGTGTGCTGATCCCGCACGGCCGCCCGGCCCGCGTGCGGGCCGGGCGGCGTGTCGCCGGCCGGTGTGGCCTTAGGCGTCACTGTCCCCGCCTCCGGTGGACGGGCCGTGCTCGGGCTGACGGGCGGTGGGGTCGGGGCCGGGAGTCTCACGCCTTGCGTCCCACACCGGCAAAGCCCGAGAAGGCGAACGGGTCCTCCGGCGTGTCACCGTCCGCCGGGGATTCGGTACGGTCCGGGCGCCAGTCTGGCATCGACACCAGACCCGGTTCGAGCAGTTCGAACCCGTCGAAGAAGCGGGTGATCTCCTCGCGCGTGCGCATGACGAGGGGGTTGCGGATGTCCCGGTAGACGCCGACGGCCCCGACCGCGACGTCCTCGGAGAGCGGGATGCCCTCGTAGGAGGCGTGGGTGAGGATCAGCATGCTGCCCGGGGCGAGCGCGTCGCGCAGCTCGGCGACGGCGGCGTACGGATCGTCGGAGTCCTCCAGGAAGTGCAGGACGGCGACGAGCAGCAGGGCGACGGGACGGCTCGGGTCCAGCAACCGGAATACCTCGGGAGCGCTCAGGATGTCCTGCGGCTTGCGCAGGTCGGCGGAGACGACTCCGGTGTGGTCGTCACCGGCGAGGACGGCCTGGCTGTGGGCGACGGCGACCGGGTCGTGGTCGACGTAGACGACACGGGCCTCGGAGGTCGCCTGGCGGGCGACCTCGTGGACGTTGCCGAAGGTCGGGATGCCGGAGCCGATGTCGAGGAACTGGGTGACGCCCTCGGCGACGGCGTGACGCACGGCGCGGCGCATGAACGCCCGGTTGGCCTGCATGATCTTGGGAAGCCCCGGCAGGAATTCCATGGCGCGGCGGGCCGCCTGGCGGTCGACTTCGAAGTTGTGCGAGCCGCCCAGGTAGTAATCGTAGATGCGGGACACGCTCGGCACCGATATGTCGATGCCTGGCGGGGCCCAGGCGGGGCGCTCCATCGGGGTCTCCAAGCCGTAGTCGTGCCGTGGTCCGGTCCGGGGTCGGTCGGGAACCGGACTCCTGTCCGAGCCGAATGTACTGATCATTGGCCAACGGAGCGAGCAAAAGCGGAAATTGGCGATCCGTTCTTGGTCACACACCTAACCCGGGCAGGGGTCGTACCGCCCCATCTGACAGAAACCGACAAATACCTTTTGGGAATTGACCGGACGGTCAGGGAAGGCGATCAAAAGCTGGCTCAAACCACTATGGTCCGAACTCCGCCCGTTCAGGCGAACCCGCGCCGACCGTCGCGTGCGCAGGCGCGCGCGGGCCCATGCTCCCGGGGTGAACAGAGCATGTGCCCGGCGCCTGCTGGCGGTACCGGTCCTGGTGTGGGCGGCGATGTCCGCCACGCCGGCGGTGGCCGATAGCCGCGCCCACACGTCGATCGACCCGTGGGACGGCACGGCACCCGCCGGGGTGTCCGCGGCCGCCCACAGCGGCTGGGCCCTCGCCGGCCGGGGTGGCGGACATCACGGGGACGGCCACGGAAACGGTCCGGCAGACGGACACGGAGACGGGAACGGAGACGGGCACAGTGGCCACCACGGCCACGGCTGGGGCCACCACGGCGGCCACCACTGCCCGCCACCGCCTCCGCCGCCCTGTCCCCCGAAGCCGACCCCGACACCCACCCCCACGCCGACTCCCACACCGCCTCCCCCCTCCCCCACACCCACGCCGCCACCACCCCCGCCGCCGCCGAAGCCCACCCCGCCACCGCCACCCGCACCGCCGAGGCCCGCGCCACCACCGCCACCCCCCGTGGTCGCCGAGCGCCTTCCCACCCCGCCACCGCCCGCGCCGGCCCCTGAGCCGGAGCCCGCTCCCACGCCGACGGTGACGCCCCCGCCCGCCCCCAAGCCGGTGGCCCGCCCCTCGTACCACGCACCGTCCCGCAAACCGGCCGAACACCACATCTCGCCGGTCACCTTCACGCTCATGACCGCGGCCCCCGCGGTGCTCGCGATCGTCGCGCTGCGCCCCCGCTAGGCGGCCCCCTACCCCTTGTTTGGAGTCATCGTGTCGGAATGGCTCGTCCTGTCCCTGGCGATGGCCGCGGCCTGCGCCGTGGTGCTGACCATCGCCTTCTTCAACCACCGCCGGATCAGCGAGGACGACGATCCCAACGAGACCCCGGACGTCATCGAGTACATGACGATGATGATCGGGGTGATCTACGCGATCGTCCTCGGCCTGGCGATCGCCGGCGTCTGGGAGGGCCGCGGGGCCGCCCAGGAGTACGTGCGCCAGGAGTCCCAGGCCCTGCACGAGATCAGCGTCCGCTCCGAGGTATATCCCGCCGATGTCCGCAAGACCATCCGCGCTGACGTCGACGCGTACGTGACGTACGTGGTGGACACGGAGTGGAAGGAGATGGCTGACCACGGCAAGCTCACCGACCGCAGCGGGCAGTTGCTGGAACGCATCCGCCGGGACGTCACGGACTACGAGCCGAAGACCGACCACGAGGGGCAGGCGTACCAGCCGCTGGTCGACCAGGTCGCGGCGGTGGACGACGCCCGCAACGCCCGCGGCCAGAGTGCCCAGGCCACCATGCCCGGGGTGGTGTGGTTCGGCCTGATCGTGGGGGCGCTGGTGACGGTCGGCCTGATCTTCACGCTCCAGATCCGGCGCTCGTTCCGCGAACTGCTGCTGGCGGGGCTGTTCAGTGCGCTGATCGCCTTCCTGCTCTTCCTCATCTGGGACTTCGACGCGCCCTTCGGTCGGGGCATCGCCGCCACCGCCGAGCCCTTCTTCGCACAGTTCCCGCACCTGGGGCTGAGCGACTGAGCGCCCCCGCTGTGCGGGGCGGTTCAGCCGGCCACCCGGTAAACCGGGGACGGGGCCCCCGTCCCCGGTTCGGCCCACCGATATGACCCGTTCGCCCGTTCCTGATCGCGGGCACCGGGGCCCCGGCCTAGCGTGACGGACATCGAGGCGCACGTCCCTCCACGTGCGGAAACCATTCCGCGGCTGCTCCTCGGGGATCCGGAGAATCACTCATGGGTGCGATACGCAGCTCCGCCACAGCCCTGCTGAGCGCCGGCGCCACCGGTGTCGTCCTCGCGCTCGGCCCGGCGGGCACCAGTGCCGCAGTCGCGGCCGAGGCCCAGCCCGTCACCTCGTTCGCCTTCGCCATCACCCCCTCGACGGTCGCCCCCGGCGGCCAGGTGGTGCTCTCCGTCAGCGGTTGCAACTCCGCCTTCGCCACCTCCTCGTCCGGCGTCTTCGACACCGTGAGCATCGCGCGCGGCCAGACGGCCCGGGTCACCGTCGACCGGGACGCCCGGCCCGGGGCGCTGTACTCCGTCACCTTCACCTGCAACGGGGAGACCGGTTCGGCCGACTTGACCATCGCCGGAGCCACGAGCCGGCCCACCACGAGTTCCACCGTCGGTCCCCCGCGCCGCCTCCCCCTGCCCCCCACGGCCCCCACGGCCCCCGCCGCACCCGCCACGGGCAGCGCCACCCTCGGCGTGCGGGGCGGCCTCGGCGGCAGCGTGGCCGGGATGGACCTCCTGGAGTTCGGCGTCGGCGCCGGCTTCGTGCTGGCCGCCGTGGCCGGTACGGGGTACGTACTGCGCCGCCGCTCCTCGCGCGGCCACTGACGGTGGCGACGGTGGCGGACACCCCCTGCCGGGCCGCGGGCACCCACGCGCCCCGAGCCCTCGTCAGGGCTCGGGGCGACCGCGGCGCCGGGCGGACCGGGGAGGTCGGCCGGTCAGGCCCGGCTGCCGATCGGACGGCGACGGCGCATCACGTGGACGCCCGCGCCGAGGGCCGCCGCGGCGACGAGACCGGAACCGATGGCGGTCTCGGTGGCGGACGGGCCGAAGGAGCCGCCGATACCGCCCTGGGCGCCGTTGCCCTCAAGGATGGTGAAGCGGTGCGTGGCGACGAGGCTGCTGTCGTTGCACCTGACGGACAGCGTCTGGTGCCCGGGAGAGGCGTGGTTGAAGATGCGTACGGTCGCGAATCCGATGGATCCGGCCGACAGTCTCGTCTCGGGAAAGTTGCCGTGCGACCACACCGTGCCGCCGTGGGTGCATCCGGCCGCGCTGACCTGCATCGTGGAGCCCTGGTGCACGGAGTACGGGTTGACCGTGACGTTGCTGGGACCGTTGCCTCCGCCCAGCGGCGGCCCGCCCGCCGGGTTCGCCGAGGCCAGGGGTGCGCTGAGGGCGACGGCGGCGCAGGCAGCCGCGGTCACGGTGATTGCGCGCAAAACACGCATGGTGGAACCTCCAGCGGGAAGCGCCCCGGAGCGGTCGCCCGGGATGATCGACGAGAACGCCTCCCATCACAAACCCTCGGGGCGGCCCGCAACCAGCGCATTTCGGCTTTGGGCCGCCCGGTTGAGCGACACGCCGAACAGCGAGAAATGTTTCTGACGGATCCGCAGGTCACGCCCCGTCAGGCATTTATGTGACGATTACCTGGATGGGCGCACCCCTTCCGGCTCCCGCCACCCGTTCGCCCGTCCCCGATCGCCGTCCCGTCCGTACCCCCTTAGCGTGCGTGGAGAAGGGCGTACAGGGGAGGGACGTGCACGCGGGTCGGGACCCCCGCGTCGGGAAGGGAGAGCCATGACCGAGGACGAGGGTGAGCAGCGGCGGAGGAGGCGCTCTCCGTGGGGACCACTCGCACTGGTCCTGCTCACCGGCCTCGCCATGATGCGCAACGGCGTGAACCTCAACGACGGGCCGCCGCAGCCCGCCGCCGCGGCGGCCGTCGCGGTACGGCCCGACCAGGCGGCCGTGACCCCGCCCGCGCCGCCGCCGGACCTGGAGGTGCTGGAGCACTCGTCGGTGCAGCGCATCCGGATCCCGGCGATCAAGGTGGACGCGCCGGTGATGACGGTCGGGCTGGACGCGCAGGGCTTCATCGACGCGCCGCCCCCGCAGGACCCGAACCTGGCCGGCTGGTACCTCAACGGCATCTCCCCGGGCCAGCAGGGCTCGGCGGTGATCGTGGGCCACGTGGACAACGCGCAGGGCCCGGCGGTGTTCTACGGCCTGGGCTCGTTGAACAAGGGCCAGCACATCGAGGTGGAGCGGTACGACGGGCGCACGGCGGTGTTCGAGGTGTACGGCGTGGAGGTGTTCTCCAAGGAGACCTTCCCGGGGGCCCGGGTGTACGGGGACACCGGCCACCCGGAGCTGCGCGTGATCACCTGTGGCGGCGGCTACTCCAAGGGCCGTGGCTACGACGGCAACGTGGTGGTGTTCGCCCGGATGGTGGAGGCCCGCTGAGGGCCCCCGGGCGGGGGCCCGGCCCCCGCCCTCAGTGCGGCCGCGCCGCAGGGAAGACGGGGAGCGTCATCCGGTAGCCCCTGGCGAGCAGCTGGGGCAGGTACGTTCCGAGCGCCTCGACGCTCTGGGAGCGGTTGCCGCCGGCGTCGTGGGACAGCACGATCACGCCGGGCGCGGCGCCTCCCAGTACGCGGGAGACGATGGTGGTGGTCCCCGGTTCCGTCCAGTCGAGGGTGTCCACGGTCCAGGCGAGTGGCTCCATTCCCAGCTCCGCGCCGATCTCGAAGGCGGCCCGGTTCCAGGCCCCGTAGGGCGCGCGGAACCACTGCGGGGCCGTGCCGGTCGTCTGCTCGACGACCTCGCTGGTCCGCTCGATCTCCGCGGCCAGGTCGGGGCGGCCCAGGGTGGGGATGAGCGGGTGGGTCCAGGTGTGGTTGCCGATGACGTGGCCCTCGGCGGCCATCCGGCGCAGCAGGTCGCGGTTGTCGGTGGCCATCTCCCCGCAGACGAAGAACACCGCGCGGACCCGGTACCGGGCGAGGGTGTCGAGGATCCCGGGCGTGTAGCGGGGGTCGGGTCCGTCATCGAAGGTGAGGAGCATTTCGCCGGACCGGCTCGTCCCGGCGGGCAGTTCCAGGATGGGCCGGGTGCGGACGGCGGGCTTCACCACGGGCGGCCGGGCCGGGGCCTGCGCCGTCATCGGGGTCAGCCGGTAGCTGTTCGGGGGGAGCCCCCGGGCGCGCAGGGCGGGGGCTCCCGGCGCGCCGGACCCGGCCGCGCCGGCGGCTCCGGGCGCCGGGCCCGTCCCGCCGCCGGGGACCGGGGTGTCGCCCTCGCCGCCGGTGATGAGTGAGACGGCTGCCGCGGCTCCGAGGAGGGCGGCGGTGCGCAGGAGCACGCGTCGCCCGACTGTCGGCTCGTCATTTTTCATTCTCAACTGGTATCAACGACATCGGTGAAGACGCCCGCAGGCGCGAAGGCGCCGACTGCCCGTCACCCGCCCGGCGCAGCCGGAGGACCGGTCAGCCGCCGGGCGCAGCCGGAAAGCCGGTCAGTCGCCCGGTGCAGCCGGAAAGCCGGTCAGCCGCGCCGTACGAGCGGGAACGGAAGCGTCTCGCGGATCGTCAGACCGGTGAGGAACATGACGAGCCGGTCCACGCCGATGCCGAGCCCGCCGGTCGGCGGCATCGCGTACTCCAGTGCGTCCAGGAAGTCGTTGTCGAGTTCCATCGCCTCGGGGTCGCCGCCCGCCGCCAGCAGTGACTGCGCGGTCAGCCTGCGGCGCTGCTCGACGGGGTCGGTGAGCTCCGAGTAGGCGGTGCCGAGCTCGGTGCCGAAGGCGACCAGGTCCCAGCGTTCCGCGAGCCTCGGGTCCTTGCGGTGCTGCCGGGTCAGCGGGGAGACATCGGTCGGGAAGTCCTTGTAGAAGGTGGGCAGCCCGGTCTTCTCCTCCACCAGCCGCTCGTACATCTCCAGCGCCACGTCGCCCCGGGTGTCGTCGGGCGAGTGGGGGACGCCGGCCCGGTCGCACAGGCGGCGCAGCGCCCGTTCGTCGGTGCCGGCGTCGACCTCCTCGCCCAGCGCTTCGCTGATCGCCCCGTACATCGTCTTGACGGGCCAGTATCCGGAGATGTCGTGGACGGCCAGTCTGCCGTCGGCGTCGGCCTTGTGGGCGATGGGCGAGCCGAAGGCGGCGGTGGCGGCGCCCTGGATCAGTTCACGCGTCAGGTCGAGCATCACGTCGTAGTCCGCGAACGCCTGGTAGGCCTCCAGCATGGTGAATTCGGGGTTGTGCTTGTAGGAGACGCCTTCGTTGCGGAAGGTGCGGCCCATCTCGAAGACCTTCTCCATGCCGCCGACGCAGAGCCGTTTCAGGTACAGCTCGGGGGCGATGCGCAGGTACAGGTCGAGGTCGTAGGCGTTGATGTGGGTGCGGAAGGGGCGGGCGTTCGCCCCGCCGTGGATCTGCTGGAGCATCGGGGTCTCGACCTCCAGGTAGCCGCGGTCCAGCAGCCCCTGCCGCAGGGCCTGTACGGCGTTGGAGCGGGCCCGTACGACGTCGCGCGCGTCGGGGCTGGCGACCAGGTCGAGGTAGCGGCGCCGGACGCGGGCCTCGGGGTCGGCGAGGCCCTTGCGCTTGTCGGGGAGCGGGCGCAGGCACTTGCCGGTGAGCTGCCAGGAGTGGACGACGACGGACAGCCGGCCCGTCCGGCTGGCGCCGACCTCGCCGGTCGCCACGACGTGGTCGCCGAAGTCGACTTGTGAGGTGAAGGAGTCCAGTACGCCGGGGCCCGCCTCGTCGCGGGTGAACATCAGCTGGGTGTCGCCGGTCCAGTCCCGCAGTACGGCGAACACGACCCCGCCCATGTCCCGTACGACCATCACCCGGCCGGCGAGGGTGACCTGTTCCCCGGTGCGGGTGCCGGGCGGGTAGCCGGGGTGGGCCTCCTTGAGGCGGGCGACGGTGTGGGTGCGCTGCGGGATGCCGACGGGGTAGGGGTCGGTGCCGGACGCCCGGATCCGGTCCAGTTTGGCGTGCCGCACCCGGACCTGCTCGGGCAGCCGCTCGGCCGTCGCCCGTTCGCCGGCCTCCCCCACGAGGTCCAGGCCGAGGGAGTCGATGGAGGGCAGCCCCTCGGTGGTGGCGGGCGCGGTGAGGCCCTTGGGGTGGGCGTTGCCCCACAGCTTGCGCATGCTCGGTACGGAGACGAACCCCTCGGCGATGCCGGAGGCGAGGCTGACCCGGGCGAGGGAGCCGGCGTCCTGGTAGCACAGGAACCGCGGGTACCACTCGGGGCCGTACTTGACGTTGGAGCGGTACAGCGCCTCCAGCTGCCACCAGCGGGAGAAGAACAGCAGCAGCCTGCGCCACAGCCTGAGCACGGGCCCGGCGCCGATCCGGCCGCCCTCCTCGAAGGCGGAGCGGAACACGGCGAAGTTGAGGGAGATCCGGCGCACGCCCAGTGCGGGCGCGGCGGCGCAGAGCTCGGCGACCATGAACTCCATGACCCCGTTGGGGGCGGTGCGGTCGCGGCGCATCAGGTCGAGGGAGATGCCGTCCTTGCCCCAGGGGACGAAGGAGAGCAGGGCGATCAGCCGGCGCTCGGCGTCGAAGGCCTCGACGAGGAGGCAGTCGCCGTCGGCGGGGTCGCCGAGCCGGTCCAGGGCCATGGAGAAGCCGCGTTCGGTCTCGGTGTCGCGCCAGGTGTCGGCCCGCTCCACGATGGTGTGCATCTCCTCCTCGGAGAGGGCGGAGTGGCGGCGGATGAGGGTGGTCGCGCCGGTGCGCCGGACCCGGTTGACGGCTTGCCGGGTGACGCGCATGTCCCGGCCGTCGAGGTCGAACTGGGCGACGTGCAGGATGGCCTCGTCGCCGAGCTGGAGGGCGCCGAGCCCGGAGCGGGCGTACGCGGTCGCGCCGTCCTCGGAGGCGCCCATGACGGCGGGCTGCCAGCCGTAGCGGCGGGCGACCGCAAGCCAGGCGTTGATGGCGGGGGTCCAGGCGGCGGGGTCGCCGACCGGGTCACCGCTGGCCAGGCAGACACCGGCTTCGACGCGGTAGGTGACGGCGGCCTTGCCGTTGGGGGCGAAGACGACGGCCTTGTCCCGCCGGGTCGCGAAGTAGCCGAGGGAGTCGCTGCGCCCGTAGGCGCCGAGGAGTGCGCGGATGCGGGGTTCCTCGTCCCCGTGCAGGGCGGCGGTCAGCCGCTGGGACCGGAAGAGGGCCGCGGCCGCGTTCAGCAGGGCGAGTGCGCCGAAGAGGCCGAGCACGAAGGACAGCGGGCGGGGCGGGCGGCCGTCGAACCGGCGGTCGGAGAAGAGGCCGCCGAAGACCTCCTTCGCGGCCCAGTCGAGCCATTGGCCCTTGGGCAGGGTCCCGGGGAACAGGGCGACCAGGCCCCAGCCGGCGAGGACGGCGAGGAGGAGTCCCAGCCCGAGCACGACCATGGCCCGCCAGAACGCGCCGGGCCGGGAGGCGGCGTAGAACTCCTTGCGGGCGGCGATCAGGAGGGCGAGGGCGGCGGCCGCGAGGGCCAGGGAGACACCCCCGACCCAGTACTCGTCGTCCGCGATGAACAGGACGTCGACCAGGATCAGCAGGGCCAGATAGGTGACGACGATCCACCAGGCGACCTTCTTGCGGGCGCCGAGGGCGGCGGCGAGCAGGAAGAGGAAGACGGCGTAGGCGAGGTTCGCGCTGACGGGGATCACGAAGTCGTCGAGGAAGCGGACGACGGGGCGCAGCAGGCGGCGCAGCCCCGGGGAGAGCGACAGGAGGGCGCACAGCAGTCCGAGCGTTCCGAAGAACGCACCGAACGCGTCGGGGACCCGGTTCAGGAACCGGCTGCGGGTCCCCCGGGCCTGCTCCGCGGTGGCACTCATGGTTCGCACTGTAGGGAGGGCGGGGCCGGTCCGCGCGGCGACGGGATAACCTCGGGGACGTGACGGAGCACGTGGGTACGGGATTCGAACGCGGTACGGACGGTCCGAAAGTGGTCCTGGCCGGGGTCGACGGCTCG
Source organism: Streptomyces sp. NPDC051578 (assembly GCF_044454045.1). NCBI lineage: Bacteria > Bacillati > Actinomycetota > Actinomycetes > Kitasatosporales > Streptomycetaceae > Streptomyces > Streptomyces sp. NPDC051578. The sequence goes on along the minus strand of NZ_JBITDH010000005.1, from coordinate 300,096 downwards.
GAGTCCTCGCTGCGGGCAGCGGCCTACGCGGCGGGACTGGCGAGGCGGCAGGGCGCGCTCCTGGCGCTGGTGTACGTGCAGCCGGTGATGGCGGCCGGCGCCTCTTTGGGCGCGCCGGTGTCGGACACGACGGAGGAGATCGCGCAGGGCCTCGTCGCGGAGATCCGTGCGGCGGCCGAGCGGCTCAAGGGCATCTTCGAGGTGCGCTGGGAGTTCCACACCTTCCGCGGCGACCCGTACGCCGGTCTGGTGGACGCGGCGGATGAGCTGAAGGCGGACGCGGTGGTGGTCGGGGCGTCCGAGCAGGCCGGGCACCGCATCGTCGGCTCGGTGGCGGTCAGGCTGGTCAAGGCGGGCCGGTGGCCCGTCACGGTGGTGCCGTAACCGACCGGGGCCGTCGGGGGCGGAGCCGCAGGGGGCCGGGCCGTCAGAGGGGCGGGCCGTGCGGGCCCGGCCGTCAGAGGGGCGGGCCGTGCGGGGGCGGGGGCTACTTGCCCAGGGTGAGGCCGTCCTTCGCGGCCCCGCGGCTGAGGACCGCTTCCCTGATGGCGTCCTGGGCGGTCTCCCAGTCGTCGTTGCCAGGGTGCTTGGCGAGGGCGTCGGGGAGGTTGACGACCCTCCAGGGGGACTCGTCGGTCATCTGCGGGATGAACTCGGCCTTGGTGACCTGCCAGCGCTGTCCCGCCGCGGCCGGCGGGGCGAAGGTGAAGCGGCCGATCGAACCGTAGTTGCCGCGGGGGTCCCGGGCGCCGGTGTAGTTGAACATCTCGCCCGCCACCTGGTCACCCATGCCGTAGATGATCCAGGTCCCGTTGACCTTCTCGTACGGCTGGGGGATGTGGGCGTGCGTACCGAGGACCAGGTCGATGTCGGGGCGCCCGGCGGTCTGTGAGGCGGTCAGGGCCTTGCCCAGCGACAGCTGGGTCTCGTCGGGCTCGGTCTGCCACTCCGTGCCCCAGTGCACGCTGACGAGGACCACGTCCGCGCCCGCTTTCCGGGCGGCCCGCGCGTCCGCGATGATCTTGTCCTGCTTCATCAGGTTGACGGCCCACGGCTGCCCGTCGGGCATCGGGTAGCCGTTCGTGTCGTAGGTGTAGGCGAGGTGGGCGACCTTGGCGGAGCCGGCCTGGTAGCGGGTGACGGTGGCCGCCTCGGCGGCCGTGCGGGCCGAGCCGGCGTGCTTGAGACCGGCCTTGTCGAACTTGTCCAGCGTGCGCCGCACGCCGTCGGCGCCGTCGTCCAGGGTGTGGTTGGAGGCGGTGGAGCAGCCGTCGTAGCCGGCTGCCTTGAGTCCGTCGGCGATCTCCGGCGGGGACTTGAAGGCCGGGTAGCCGCTGAACGGGCCGTCCTCCTCACCGTAGACGGTCTCCATGTGGCACAGGGCCAGGTCGGCGGCGGAGACCACCGGTCTGACGCCGGCGAACATCGGCTTGAAGTCGTAGCCGTCGCCCCCGGCGTCGGTGGCGCCCTGCCGGATGATCGAGGTGTGGGGCAGTACGTCGCCGCTCGCGACCAGCGTGAAGCCCTTCGCGCCGCCCGGGGCGGCGGTGGAGCCGCCGGTGGAGGTCCCCGGGGCATGGCCGCCGGCCAGGCGCGCGGGCGCGGACTTCCCGGTGGTGGAGCAGGCGGCGGCCGTGGCGGACAGCAGGAGGGCCGACAGGAGGGCCATGGCCTGGCGGGTGCGCTGGGTCATCTGTACCGGCTCTCACTCGGAGGGACATCTGCGGCACCCGGTCACCAGGCCACCAGGCCACCAGGCCACCTGGCCACCTGGCCCCGGATCATTCGTAGGACTGTCTGATGAGCTGAATTCACAGAAGGCGATGCCGCAAGTCAAGGAACGGCGCCGCCCAGGCGGGCCCGGTTCACCCCCGCGGCCGTTCGCCGCGCCGTTCGACCGTTCACCGTGCGGCGTGGCCGCCCACCGGAGGAGCGGGGTGCTTGGGCGCAACGGCGGTCCCGGACGGTTCCCGGGCGGCCCCGTGCAGGTCAGGGTGGATCCGTCGGACCCGAGACGGGCTCCGGGACGGTCCCCGGCAGACCCGGCGAACAGCGGAAGGAGCCACTCGTGCCGCCCTCCTCCACCCTGCGGCGTACGGATCCCGAGGCGCTGGCCGAACTCCAGCGCGAACACGGGCGGGCGCTGTTCGGTTTCCTGGTCGGCCTGACGGCGGGGGACGCCCAGCGGGCCGAGGACCTCGTCCAGGAAACCCTCGTACGGGTCTGGCAGCACCCGGAGGTGCTGGCCAGCGGGCACGACTCCATGCGGCCGTGGCTGTTCACGGTCGCCCGCCGCCTCGCGATCGACGCCCGGCGGGCCCGGCTCTCCCGGCCGCAGGAGGTGGACCCGGAGGGCCTGGAGCAGGCACCCGCGCCGCAGGACGCGGTGGCCGGTTCGGTGACCGCGATCGACGTCAGGCGGGCGGTGGGCAGTCTGGGGCCGGAGCACCGCGAGGTGCTGATGCAGGTCTACTTCCGCGACCGCTCGGTGGCCGAGGCCGCCGCGGAACTCGGCATACCGGCCGGAACCGTCAAGTCCCGTACGTATTACGCCCTGCGCGCCCTGCGCAAGGGCCTCCAGGGGTACGGGCTCGGCGCCTGAGATACCGTCAAGACGGCGCGCGGGCGGACCTGGCGCGGCACATCGGCAGCCGGTCCGGAGAACGCCACGGACGGGCACGGACCAGACACAAGCCGCATCAAAAGTGTTATCAGTCCGGTCAAGTTGAGTAAACATCCTCCGCTCCGCGAGGCCCTCGGTGAAGGCTCGGGGCTGACGGCGGGAAGCTCGACACGCGGGAGAAGGTGGAACGGTGCGGCCCGAGGGTACGAACGGCACCAGTGACGGTGGCGGTGGTGGGCTGGCGGTGCCCATGGCGTGGCTCTACGCGGAGTACATCGCCGACGAGCTGCTGCGCACGGGCCGGCTGATCCCCGTCAGCACGCTGGAGTTCCGGGCCGGCCGGGACACGCTCGCGCTGACCATCTACCTCTCGGACGCGGCCGGTGAGCTCTCCGGGATCCGGGTGGTCTCACAGCTCGACGAGTGGCTGTCACTGACGGCCTACGGGCATCCTTGGCGCGACTGGGTGGAGACCCGGTTCCTCCAGCTCGGCGAGGAGGCCAGGGAGGACGGGCGCGAGGAGGACCCGGACCTGGAGCTGGCCCGGGCGGCCTGGCGCTGGCTGGACCACACGGAGCTGTTCGCGACGAACCTCGACCCCGGACGGCACGGCCACGCGGACACCCCGGCGGGCCTGGACGAGAACGCCCGCGTCTGGACCCCGGCATGGCAACTGGGGCTGCCACTGGGCCACTTGGCGATGCACCTGTTCTGAGTGCAGGCCTCAGGCTCCCGCGCCGCGGGAGCCGGGCGCCTCGGCGGGATCGGTGACGAGCCCGGTGAAGTCTGCCTCGTTGCGCTCGGCCCGGGTCACGTACCAGCGGGCGATGAACCACATCACCGGGTACACGAGCACCCCCAGCACCACCCAGACCAGCGCCCCCGAAGCGACCCGGGGCAGCAGGAACACCAGTGGCAGCACGCCCACCAGCAGTGCGAGTGCACCCAGCGCGCAGAGCGCCGCACGGAGCTGACTGCGCATCAGGGCCCGGACATAGGTCGCCCCGACACTGGTCTGCTCGGAGATCTCGGACCGCGCCGGCGTGTGCGCGGGCACCCTCCGCCGCGTCCCCCGCGCCACCCCGGTCACGACCTCCCGCCGCCCCGCCCCCTGCTGCTCCTCGGCCATGCCCCGGAAGTCTACGCAGCCGGGCCCGCTCCGGCAGTGGCCGGCGGCTACTTGAGGAGGCGGGAGAGGCGGCGGTCCGCGAGGGGTTTGCCGCCGGTCTGGCAGGTGGGGCAGTACTCCAGTGAGGAGTCGGCGAAGGAGACGGACCGGATGGTGTCCCCGCACACCGGGCACGGCTCGCCCGTGCGGCCGTGGACCCGCAGGCCGCTCTTCTTCTCGGCCTTGAGCCGGCCCGCCGCCACCCCGTGGGCCCGCTCGACGGCCGTGCGCAGGGTCTCCTGGACGGCGTCGTACAGGTGCGTCACCTGGTCGTCCTCGAAGGAGGCGGCGAGCTTGAACGGCGAGACCTTCGCGGCATGCAGGATCTCGTCGCTGTAGGCGTTCCCGATGCCGGCGATGACGCTCTGGTCGCGGAGCACGCCCTTGATCTGCCGCCGCTCCCCCGCCAGCAGGGCGGCGAACGCGTCGCGGTCGAAGCCGTCGGCGAGCGGGTCGGGCCCGAGCCGGGCGATGCCGGGCACCTCCTGGGGATCGCGGACCACGTACACCGCGAGCCGCTTCTGGGTGCCCGCCTCGGTGAGGTCGAAGCCGCCGCCGCCCTCCAGCACGACGCGCAGCGCCAGCGGCCCCTTGCCGGGGCGCGGTGGCCGGTCGGGCAGGGCGTCCTGCCAGCGCAGCCAGCCGGCCCGGGCCAGGTGGGTGACGAGGTGGAGCTCGCCGATCCGCACCGCGAGGAACTTCCCGTACCGGGTGGTGGACCCGGCCGGCTGTCCTTCGAGGGCGGTGAGCGGGGGCTCGTACGTCTTGAGCACGCTGACCGCGAGCGGGAGGACGCGGTCGACCACCCGCCCGTCCAGGTGCTCGTCGAGGAATTCCCTCAGGGCCTCGACTTCGGGCAGCTCCGGCATGCTCCCAGCCTGCCGCCACCGGGCGCGGAACGCGAGCCGTGCACGGGCCCCGGTCGGCGGGCTACGCCAGCACGAACTCGCACCACACGCACTTGCCGCCGCCCCGGGGATCCACGCCCCACACGTCCGCCAGGCGGTCCACCAGCATCAGGCCGCGCCCCGAGACGCCCGCCTCCCCCGCCTCGCGGCGCCGCGGCAGCGCGCTGGAGCGGTCCTCGACCTCCACGCGCAGCCGCCGCCGGTCGCCGGGCAGGACCCGCAGCGTCACGATGGCCGGGCCGTCCGTGTGCATGAGGGCGTTGACGATCAACTCGTCGGCGACCAGCTCGATCTCGTCGGCCCGCTCCCGCGCACCCCACGCCCGCACCGCCGCGCCGATCATGTGCCGGGCCGCGACCAGGGCTTCCGGGTCCCCCGGCGCCACGTGCTGCTGGAGCCGGCCGCCGCGCTGCGGCGCGTCGGGCACCTGGCGGCGCAACAGGAGCAGCGCCATGTCGTCGTCGCCGCCGCGCTCGTCGGTGACCCCGCACAGCTGGTCCGCGAGCTTCTGGAGGTCCGACGGACCGCCGCACAGCAGCTCCGTCAGGTGCGCGATCCCGTCGTCGAGGTCCGTGCCGGGCTGCTCGACCAGTCCGTCCGTGCACAGCAGAAGCGTTTCCCCCGGATCCAGCTCCAGCGTGGTGACGGCGTACTCCAGCCGGCCGAACTCCGCCGAGAGCCCGAGCGGCATCCCGCCTTCCACGGTCAGCCGGCGGCAGCCCCCGTCGCGGGTGCGCAGCAGCGGGTCGAGGTGCCCGGCCCGCACCAGCTGGAGCACGCCGGTCGCGAGGTCGGCCTCCACGTAGGTGCAGGTCGCGAAGCGGTCGGTGTCTAGCTCGTGCAGGAACACCGACGCCCGCGCCATGACGGTGGCGGGCGAGTGCCCTTCGGCGGCGTACGCGCGCAGCACGATGCGCAGCTGGCCCATCACGGCGGCCGCGTGCGTGTCGTGGCCCTGGACGTCGCCGATGACGGCCCCGACCCGGCCGCCCGGCAGGGGGATGACGTCGTACCAGTCACCGCCGATGTCCTGGCCCATGCGCGCCGACCGGTAGCGGACCGCGATGTCCGCGCCGGGGACGGACGGGATCCGGCGGGGCAGCATCGCCTGCTGGAGGCCCTCGGCGAGATCGTGTTCCTGCTCCAGCAGCATGGCCCGTTGCAGGCTCTGCGCGATGCTGCTGCCGAGGGCGACCAGCAGGTTCCGCTCCTCCTGCGTGAAGCCGTCCTTGTCCTGGTAGAGCAGTCCGATGGCGCCTATCGGGCGGGCCTGGGCGATCAGGGGCAGGTAGGCGGCGGCCGATATGTCCATCGAGGAGATCTTGGCCCAGAGCCCGGGGTAGCCCTCGGCGAACTCCTCCGCGGAGTCGAGGAAGCGCGGCTGGAGCGAACGGACGACCTCGCTCATGGGGTACTGCTCGTCGATGCGGGTGTAGCGGGTGCCGGGGACGAATGTCCCCTCCGGTCCTTCCGCCACCAGGTGGATCCGGCCCGCCTCGACCAGTCCCATCACCATGCCCATCGAGCCGAGCCGTTCCAGGCCGTGCGCGTCCCCGAGGGCGTCGATGACGTCCTTGACGGTCCGGGCGTGCGCGAGCGCGGCGGTGGTGCTTTCGACCACCGACGTCTGGCGGCGGCGCTCCTCGTCCAGTCCGAGGCGTTCCGCCGAGTGGCCGAGTTCCTCGGTCGCGTCCCGGACGATGCCGATGATCCGGTACGGGCGGCCGTCGGGGTCGCGCATGACACGGCCCTGGGTGTGGGTCCAGCGGAGCGTGCCGTCCCGGCAGCGGATGCGGAAGTAGGCGCCGTAACTGTCCACGCCGCTCTTGAGGGCGCTGGAGACGAGCCCGTCGAGCCGGGCCGCCTCGTCGGGCGGCACGTGGGCGGCCAGGGTCTCGGGGCGGCCGTCGTATTCGGTGACGCCCGTGTCGAAGACTTCGAGGGCCGCCGCGTCCATGTGCATGAGACCGGTGAGCAGGTCCCAGTCAAAACTGCCCATCCGGTTCAGCGAGAGCGACCGGTCCGGGTGCGCGGGCCAGTCGTCCGGCAGCGATACGGCGGTCGGCACCGGTCCACCATGACACACCGGCCGGTCAGGCGCTCTCCATGGAGGGGACCGGGTCGTAGGGCTGCTGGAGGTCGGGCGGCAGGTAGGGGTCGTAGGGCTGCTGGGGGTCCGCGGGACGGTACGGGTCGTAGGGCGCCGAGGGGTCGTACCCGTACGGGTCCGCCTGCTCCGGTGCCACGCCGTCGGACCCCGTCGGCAGCCCGGGGTCGCCGGACGGCGGCAGGTCCTGCGGCGCGTCCTGCGGGAGGCCCGGCGCGGGGCCGTCCGGGAGGTCCGGGGGCAGCGCGGCGGGAGGGTCGGAGCGAGGCGGCGACGGCGGCTTGGGCAGCGGCCGGGACGGCTGAACCGGCCGGCTCTGGCCGGTGGGCGGCGCCGGCTCGGTGGGCGCCGCCGGTTCGGTGGGCCCGTTGGGGCCGGTCGGGGCGGCGGGGCCTTCGGGGGTGAGGGGGCCGCTCGGGATGCTTTCGGCCGGGTCGTAGGGCGGCAGGCCCTCGGGGGTCTTGTCCTGGGCGCCGTCGTCGCCGGTCTTGCGCTCCAGCCAGGTGTTGTCGGCGAGGTTGACGAGCACCAGGTGGTCCAGCTGCTGGACGGTCGGCTCGATGACGATGACCTGGTTGGCCTGGTAGCCGTTCCAGGGGTCGCCCTTGATCACCGGGTTGCCCTTGGGGGCGCGGGGCGGGGAGAGGGGGTTGCCGGAGCCGCAGCGGACGCGCGGCATGCCGTGGTCGTCGACGAGAACGGCCGTACCGGCCTGGAGCACGGACTGGAAGGGCGCGGCCCGGCCGCCTTCCTGGAAGCCGTGGCTGGTGACCCGGGTGTCGGCGCGCAGGACGACCGGGGTGAGCTCGCGCAGAAAGTCGCCGATCTTGTCCTGGGCGATGCCGGAGGCCTCGGCGAAGGCGCCCGTCTTGGCGCTGTCGGCGGTGATGAGGCTCGACTGGTGTTCCACGTCGCAGCTGCCGAGCCGCTGGATGCCGCCGTACAGGCCGGGGGTGGCGGCATTGACGGTGCGGACGCCCTGGCCGCTCCGGTTGGGCAGCGGGGGCTGGGCGGGGGCGGATTCCCCGGTGGCGGTGGAGGTGGTGAAGGGGTCCGGTCCCGCCGAGCCGACGGGCTGGAGGTGGACCTCCTGGGCCTCCGGGCCGGGGGTGCTCACGGGTTCCTCGGATCCCCCGCAGGCGGTGGCGAGCAGGCCGAGCAGCCCGAGGGCCGTGAAGAGGGGTGCCCGGGCCGGTGCATGACGGCGCGGCGCCTGACGGGATGTCGGTGCGGGCACGTCGCTCACGAGATTCTCCCTTTTCGCCCCGGTTGCTCCCTCTTGTCTGCCGCATCCTCGCCCGCAGCGCAACCGGAGCGCCACCCCCACTCCTTGAACATGTTCAAAGCCTGGCGTAGGGTCGCGATCGCGACTTGAACGCGTTCAAGACCGTTCGGCGCACCGACCCTCGGAGGGGCCGTGACGGTACTCGTGAACCTGGTCGTCACGCTGGGCATGCTCTACGTCGTCCCCACCGGCCTGCGCCTGATCGACGGAACCGCATTCCGCCGCACCGCCCGGCTGTGGCCCCTGCTCGCCGCCCCCGGGGCGCTGTGCCTGTGGTTGCCGCGCGGCGCCGCCGCCACGGGGCTCGCCGCACTCTACGCGGCGGCCAGCCTGGCCCTGGCGGCCAGGGCGCCGGTCCGGCTGCTGCGCGCCCTCCCGCGAACCGGGACCCCGGTGCCCGCACCGGCCGAGGCCGCCGTCCTCACCGCGCTCGTCTCGCCCGCCGTCGCCGGCAGCGCCCTCGTCGCGGAACGCGCCGGGTACCGGCTCTTCGGCTTCGACCTCGACGTCCTCGCGCTGACCGTGCCGCACTTCCACTTCGCCGGATTCACCGCGGCCCTGGTCGCCGGCCTGGTGTGCCGGGCGGCGGCGGCCGGCGAGGCACCCGGCGCGGGCGCCCGGCCCGGTGCTCCCCTGGCCCGCTGGGCGGCGTACAGCGTGCCCATCGGGACCCTCCTCGTCCTGCTCGGCTACTTCATCGGCGACTGGGCGGAGCTGGTGGGCGCGGTCGTACTGACCGCCGGGATGTGGGCGGTGGCCCTGACCACCTGGCGCGGCATCCGCCCCGGCGCCCGCGACCGGACCGCCCGCACCCTGCTCGCCACCTCGGCCGGGGTCCTGGTGGCCACGATGCTGCTCGCCCTGTGGTGGGCGACCGGCGAGGCCACCGGGATCACCCACCCCACCCTCACCTGGATGGCCGCGACCCACGGCCTCGGCAACGCCCTCGGCTTCGCCCTCTGCTCGCTGCTGGCCTGGCGCCGGCTCACCATGGACCGACAGGAGATGACACGATGACCCGACTTCTCAGCACCGGCCGCGACACCCTCAGCTACCCCGAACGGGGCGCGACGGAGCACCGCCCGCTGCCCGCCGGCTACAACCACCTCCACCACCGGACGCGGATCGGCGCCGGCCGGGCCGTCTTCGAGACGGCCGGGGTGGCGCTGTCCACCTTCGACGCCCACCGCGCCTCGGGCATGCGGATCCGGGCCGAGACGGGAGCCGTACGTCCCGGCGCGCGGGTCACCGTCGGGATCGGTTTGGGTCCCCTGCGCATCGACGCCCCCTGCCTGGTCCTGCGGACCGCGTACGAGAGCGCCCGCACAGGCTTCGCCTACGGCACCTTGACGGGCCACCCCGAGTCGGGCGAGGAGTCCTTCATGGTGCTCATGGACCCCGACGGCACCGTGTGGTTCGAGGTGACCGCGTTCAGCCGCCCCGCCAGCTGGTACACCCGCCTCGGCGGCCCGGTGGTCCCCTTCCTCCAGCTCGGATACGCCCGGCTGCTCGGCCGCACCCTGCGCAAGCTGGCAGCCGCGGCCCCCGCGGCCTGATACTGGAGGGGATGGACTGGTTCACGGCACCCGGCTACTGGTTGGGCCGGCTGGTCTTCCAGCGGGCCCTGGCCGGCGTCTACCTCTGCGCCTTCACCGCCGCCGCCCTCCAGTTCCGCGCCCTGATCGGGGCGCACGGCATGCTCCCCGTGCCGCGCTACGTGCGTCACGTCCCGTTCCGCCGCGCCCCGAGCCTGTTCCAACTGCGCTACTCCGACCCGCTCTTCGCCTGCTGCGCCTGGGCCGGCGCGGCGCTGGCCGCCGCGCTCGCGGCGGGGGCCGGGGACGCCGTGCCGCTGGGGGCGGCGATGGCGATGTGGGCCGTGCTGTGGCTGCTCTACCTGTCCATCGTGAACGTGGGACAGACCTGGTACTCCTTCGGCTGGGAATCGCTGCTGCTGGAGGTGGGCTTCCTCGCCGTCTTCCTCGGCAACGCGCGGACGGGGCCGCCGGTGCTGGTGCTGTGGCTGCTGCGGTGGGTCGTGTTCCGGGTGGAGTTCGGCGCCGGGCTGATCAAGATGCGGGGCGACGCCTGCTGGCGCAAGTTGACCTGCCTCTACTTCCACCACGAGACGCAGCCGATGCCGGGGCCGCTGAGCTGGTTCTTCCACCACCTGCCGAAGCCGGTGCACCGGGTGGAGTGCGCCGCGAACCACGTGACGCAACTGGTCGTGCCGGTCCTGCTGTTCACCCCGCAGCCGGTGGCCTCGTACGCCGCCGGGATCATCGTCGCGACGCAGCTGTGGCTGGTGCTGTCGGGCAACTTCGCCTGGCTGAACTGGATCACGATCGCGCCGGCCCTTTCCGCCGTCGACTTCACGGGGCTCGCCGGGCCGCCCCCCGCCGGGGCCTCGCGCCCGGCGCCGTTGTGGTACCTGGTCCTGGTGTGCGCGGTGACCGCGCTGGTGCTCTTCCTCAGCCGGCATCCGGTGGCCAACATGCTCTCCCGGCGCCAGGTGATGAACCGCTCCTTCGATTCCCTGCACCTGGTGAACACCTACGGGGCCTTCGGCACCGTGGGACGGATCCGCGACGAGGTGGTGGTGGAGGGCACGGCCGAACGGACGCCGCGCACGGACGGCGACTGGCGCGAGTACGGCTTCAAGGGCAAGCCGGGCGATCCGCGCCGCGTGCCCCGCCAGTTCGCCCCCTACCACCTGCGGCTGGACTGGCTGATGTGGTTCGCGGCCCTCTCCCCCGGCTACGCGCGGGACTGGTTCGGGCCGTTCGTGGAGCGGCTGCTGTCGGGCGACCGGGACACCCTGCGGCTGCTGCGCCACAACCCCTTCCCCGACGCCCCGCCGGTGTACGTGCGGGCCAGGCTGTACCGCTACCGGTTCACCACCTGGCGTGAGCTGCGCGCCACGGGTGCCTGGTGGCACCGCACGCTGCTGCGCGAGTACCTGCCGCCCACCCGGCTCGCGGAGGCGGCCTGGTCAGAGCCCGAGTAGCGCCGCCTCCTGTTCCGGCGTGACGCCCATCGCCGGCCGGTCGGGGCGCTGCGGGGCGATCCCGCCGAGTCCGCGGACCCAAGCCCAGGTGTCGGCCACGGTCTCCTCGACCGGGCGGCAGTGCAGGCCCGCGGCGAGCGCCTTCGTGACGTCGCCGCCGAACATGAAGGCATGCAGTTCGCCCGGCGGCAGCCAGACCGGCAGGTCGGTCCACGGCTCGATGCCGGCCGCCTCGATCCTGGCCGGGTCGGTCCAGCGGAGCTCCGCCCCGCCTCCGGTGACGCTCACACAGGCTTCCAGCAGACCGGCCATCGTGGTGTGCCCGGGCGGGGAAACCAGGTCGTACGCGCCGCCGAGCCCGGCCCGGGCGGCGTCCAGCGTCCAGCGGGCCAGGTCGCGTACGTCGATGTACTGGATCGGAAGGTCGCGCGGGCCCGGGGCGAGCATCGGGCCGCCCCGCGCGGCGCGGTTCAGCCACCACGGCAGACGGCCGACGTTCTCGTACGGGCCGAGGATCAGCCCGGCGCGCAGCAGCAGGGCGCGCTCGCCGAAGGCGTCGAGCGCGGCGAGTTCACCGCCCCGCTTGTCCTCGGCGTAGGCGGTGGCTGCCGCGTCGGGCGAGCCCCCGACGAGGGGGCCGTCCTCGGCCAGGCCGGCGGGGGCCGGGAAGCGGTACACCGAGCGGCTGGAGACGTACGCGTACCGTCCGGCCCGGTCCGCGAGCAGCCGAGCGCTGTCGCGCACGGCGGTGGGGGCCCCGCTCCAGGTGTCGACGACGAGGTCCCACTCGCCTTCCGCGAGCGCGGCCAGGCCTTCGGGGGCGGTGCGGTCTCCGTGCAGGGCGGAGGTTCCGGGCGGGGGCGCGTGGTGGCCGCGGTGGAAGACGGTGACGTCCCAACCCAGGTCCACGGCCTCTTCGGTGACGGCGCGTCCGACGAATTCGGTGCCGCCCAGCATCAGCAGTCTCATGCCGGTCAGCCTGCCCGCCGCGGACCCGGGCCGGAACCCTTGATCGCTTTCAGCGATGAAGCCCTGGGCGTACTCCGTCCGGACAGCAGGAGGGGACGTGCGGCGCCCCCGCCGCCGGGCAGGCGCGGGGGCGCTGTGTCACAGGGCTGCCGGGGCTGGTCGCTCTAGTCGATGCCGGGCAGGATGTGCGGCTCCGCCAGGTCGTCTTCGTAGCCCGCCAGCCGGATCGGCGCGGAGCGGGCCCACACCTCCAGGCTGCCGAGTTCGTCGGAGCGGGTCTTGCGCCCCGGACGTTCCAGCAGGACCTGGTCGGACTTCGTCAGTTCTGTCACCGCGCACTCCTTTGTGTCGCGTAACCCGGCGGGCGAACCCCGCGCCGGGCAGGAATAAAGGGATACCGGACGCGGTGGCGCCGTGATGGAGCGAGGGAGGGCCGTGGTGGGGCCCTGTCATGCGCTCAAGAGTACACATATGAGCGGGCCCCCGCTCGATGGAAAGGCAAAATTCACTCGCGCCCTCTTGTCTGCTTCCCCTCTTCCCTGGTTAAGGAAGTCGTGGCACGGCGCGTCCGGGGCGGGCGCGGTGCGGCAGCCGCTCGGTGCGCGGGGCACTGGTCGCGGCCGGGGCGTTCGACCGTCGGGGCGCCCGCCGTACGGGCCGATACGGCCGCGCCCCGGCCTCCGCAGGGGAGACCGGGGCGCGAGCGGGGCCGCAGCGCCTACCAGTTGGCGGGCGCGTAGTCCTTGAGGAAGACGCCGTACAGGTCCTCGCCCGCCTCGCCGCGGACGATCGGGTCGTAGACCCGGGCCGCGCCGTCCACCAGGTCGAGCGGGGCGTGGAAGCCCTCCTCCGCGAGGCGGATCTTGTCCGGGTGCGGGCGCTCGTCGGTGATCCAGCCGGTGTCCACGGCGGTCATCAGGATCTGGTCCTTCTGGAACATCTCCTGGGCACTGGTCCGCGTCAGCATGTTGAGGGCGGCCTTCGCCATGTTGGTGTGCGGGTGCCCGGCGCCCTTGTAGCCGCGGCTGAACACGCCTTCCATCGCGGAGACGTTGACGACGTAGCGGCGGCCCGCCTCGGCCGCCGCCATCGCCGGACGCAGCTTGCTGATCAGGATGAAAGGCGCGGTGGAGTTGCACAGCTGCACTTCGAGGAGCTCGATCGGGTCCACCTCGGACACCGTCTGGATCCAGCTGTTGGTGTCGTGCAGGTCCGGGACCAGGCCGCCCGCGTCGATGGCGGTACCGGCCGCGATCCGCTCCAGCGAGGCGGAACCGGAGACCAGGGCGAGTTCGGTGACGTCCTGCGCGCTGAGCTTCTCGCCCTTGCCGGTGGGCAGGGCGGCGACCCGGTCGACGGTGCCGCTGCCGAAGGTGCCGATCACCTCGGCGGAGGGCAGCTCACCGGCCGGGAGCGGGGCGCTCTCGGCGGCGACCAGTTCGCTGTAGGCACCCGGCGACCGGCGCACGGTCTGGGCGGCGTTGTTGATCAGGATGTCGAGCGGGCCCTCGGCCGCGACCGAGTCGGCGAGCGCGACGACCTGCGCGGGGTCGCGGAGGTCGATGCCGACGATCTTGAGTCGGTGCAGCCACTCGGAGCTGTCCGGCATCGCCTTGAACCGGCGGATCGCGTCATTGGGGAAGCGGGTGGTGATGGTGGTGTGGGCGCCGTCGCGCAGCAGCCGCAGCGCGATGTACATGCCGATCTTGGCGCGGCCGCCGGTGAGCAGGGCGCGGCGGCCGGTCAGGTCGGTCCGGGCGTCGCGGCGCGCCCGGTTGAAGGCGGCGCAGTCCTGGCACAGCTGGTGGTAGAAGGCGTCGACCTCGACGTAGCGCGTCTTGCAGACGTAGCAGGAGCGCGGGCGCTGGAGTATCCCGGCGATCGGGCCCTTGACGGCGGCGGTCAGGGCGTTGCCCTGGGTCTCGTCGTCGATGCGCTCGGCGGAGCCGGTCGCGGTCGCCTCGGTGACGGCCTTGTCGTTGGCGGTCTTGGCGGCGCGGCGTTCCTGGCGGCGGCGCTGCTTGACCGTGCGGTACAGGCCGGCGGTGGCGCGGCGTACGGTGACGGCGTCGGGGTGGTCCACGTCGAGCTTGTCCAGCTCGTCGAGGACGCTGAGGCAGAGGGCCAGCCGGTCGGGGTCGATGCCCGGGCCGTACACCTGGTCGTCCCCGGTCACGGGGTTGTCTTCGGTCACCGTCATGGCCGCTGCCGTTCCTTGCTCACTCGTCCGCATCCGCCTGCTGCGGAGGTCCCAAAACCGCAACTGTACGACAGGGCACGCGCCCGGCACCAAACCCGCGGACGGACCCCTCACGGAGCGCGAGCGACCGTCACGGTGCGCAAGACCCTCTGGGTCGATGCAGGGCGCAGAGGGGTCAGGAATAGGCCGACCGGGTGGGGCATTGTGGACAACATGAGTGCCTTGGCACTGTCGGTCCTGCTCTGCCTCGCGTCGGCCGTGGCGTACGCCGCGGGCGCGATCGTCCAGGAGCGGGTCGCGGACGGCTCGCCGGCCCGCTTCTACGCCCCGCTCCACCGGCCCGTGTGGTGGGTGGCGGTCGTTCTGAACGGCCTCGGCGCGGCACTGCACGTCCTCGCGCTGGCCTATGGGCCGCTGAGCGTGGTGCAGCCGCTGGGGGCCCTGACCATCGTCTTCGCGCTCCCGATGGCGGCCGTGTTCGTACGCCGCCGCGCGGGCGCGGCGGCGTGGCGCGGAGCGCTGCTGGCCACGGCCGGTCTGGCCGGGCTGCTGGCCCTGACGGGCGGTGACCGGGACCCGGGGCGGACCCTGGCCGGCGGCGAACAGGGCCTGCTGGTGGTCGTGACGGGGGCCGGGATCGCGACGCTGTCACTGGCGGCGCGCCGGGTGCGCCGGGCGGTGCCGCGCGGTGTGCTGCTGGCGGCGGCCGCGGGAACGGCTTTCGGCATGGCCTCGGTGTTCACGAAATCCGTGGCCGACGGCTTCTCGCCGGACGCGCCGTTCTCCCGCTGGCCGGAGCTGCTGGCCATCGCCGTCCTGGCGTCCGGCGGTCTGCTGCTCTCGCAGGCGGCCTACCGGGGTGCCGGACTGACGGCGCCGCTGGCGACGGTGACGGTGGTGGACCCGGTGGTGGCCGCGGCGGTCGGCCTCTCGCTGTTCGACGAGGGCTTCCGGTACGGGTACGCGGGGACGGCGGCGGCCCTGGCGAGCGCCGTGGTGGCGGCGGCCGGCCTGATCCTGCTCACGGCCGCGCCGCCGCACGTGCGGGGGTCAGATGTCGACGCCCCGGCCCCGGAGGTACTTGAGGGGGTCGATGTCGGTTCCGTACCCGGGCCCGGTGCGCATCTCGAAGTGGAGGTGCGGTCCGGTGGTGTTGCCGGTCGAGCCAGAGCGGCCGATGCGCTGACCGCCGGAGACCTGCTGCCCGGCCTTGACTCCGAGGGCGGAGAGGTGGGCGTACTGGGAGTACCGGCCGTCGGCGTGCCGGATGACGACCTGGTAGCCGTACGCCCCGGCCCAGCCGGCGGACAGGACGGTGCCGGGGCCGACGGCCTTGATGCTGGTACCGGTCGGGACGGGGAAGTCGACCCCGGTGTGGTAGCCGCTGGACCAGGAGGAACCGGCGACGTGGTACGCCGTGCCGAGGGCGGCGTCGACCGGCGCGGTGAAGCCCGCAGAGGCCGTCCCCTGCTTCGCTGACGCGGACTCGGCGGGCTTGGTCTGCTCGGGCTTGGTCTGCGCGGGCTGCGTCTTCTCCGGTTGGGGAGCGGCCGGCTGTACGGGCTTGACCGGCTCCGCGACCCGCGGCGGCTTCTCCGGGTTCTGGGAGGGCGGCGCGACGGGTGCGGCGGTGACGCGCAGCGTGAGCCGCTGGCCGGGGAAGATCAGGTTCGGGTTGTCGCCGATGGTGTCCCGGTTGGTCTCGTACAGCGCCTGCCAGCCGCCTTCGACGTGCTGGCCGGTGGCGATCGCCGAGAGGGAGTCCCCGGGGGCCACGACGTAGGGGTTCGGCAGGACCCTGGTGTCGGTCGGGCGGGTCGCGCTCTCGGCGTGCACCTGGGTGGCCGCGGGGGCCGCCTGCTTCTGGCGCGGGATCGCGGCGGGCGCCGTGGCGGGCGCGGGGCCGCTACGGCTGAGGCCGGCCTCCGGTCCGCACACGGGCCAGGCGCGGGGCCCCTGCCCCTTGAGCACCTTCTCGGCCACCGCGATCTGCTGGTCCTTGGTGGCCAGGTCGGCGCGGGCCGCCACGGCGGTGCCGCCGAAGGCGCGCCAGGTGCTCTGGCTGAACTGGAGGCCGCCGTAGTAGCCGTTGCCGGTGTTGATGTGCCAGTTGTTGGTCGACTCGCAGGCGGCGACCTTGTCCCAGGTGCCGATGGAGGCCGCGTGGGCGGCCCCGGCGCCGATGAGCGGCAGCGCGATCCCGGCGCCGCCCGCGGTGACGGCGAGCGAGGCGCGGTTGATGCTGCTCGGCTGGTACCGGCGGTGCCGGCCCCGTACACCCATGGGAGCCCCCCTCGAAGACGTGCCGGACCGCACAAGCTAACGGCACCGGTGGAGGCTGACAATAGCGACAACCGGCTGTCTCCGAAGGGGAATTGACGCTTTGCCCGCTGACCTGCCGGACAGGGCCTACGCCGTGGCGCGACCGAGCGGCCCGGGCTGCGGGATCGGGGCCGGTCCCGGGGGCGGCGGCACCGGGTCGGGCTCGGGCACGGGCCCCGGGATCGGGGGCGCGGGCCGCGGCACCGGGTCGGGCTGCGGGAAGGGTCCGGGCCCCGGCGGGGGCGCGGGCACCGGATCGGGCTCCGGGACGGGTGGCTGCGTCTGGTCTTCGTCTTCGTCGAGCACCACGAGGTTGAGCACCATACGCACCACCTTCCCCGGAACCGGGCGGGTACGCCCGTCGGCGCCCGTCGGCGCGCCCGGAGACGCCCTACGGGCGCAGGGCCGCGGCCAGACCGGTGGAGGGGCTGCTCAGGACGGGGACCGCGGTCCGCGCCAGGTCCGCGGCGCCGGCCATCGAGGCCTGGGCGAGGAGGATGACGTCCGCGTCGGCGGCCTCGTCCGCCGCGCGGGCCACCAGGCCCAGGTACCCGTCGGTGTCCCCCGCTTCGAAACGCTCCCACGCCCCCGCGACCAGGTGCGTACGTACGGTGACGTCCCGGCCGGCGGCCTCCTGCTCCAGCAGCTCCAGGGTCGGGGCGAGGGTGGACCCGACGGCGGCGAGCACGACGATGCGAGGACCGGTGCGCACGGCCGCGGCGGCCATGGGCCGGTCCAGGCGGAGCACGGGCCTGCCCACGGCGGGCGCGAGGGACTCCGCGACGCCCCCGATCGTCGAGCAGGTGACCAGCACCGGCCCCTCCGCCCCGGCGAGGACCTCCCGCAGTCCGGGAGCCACCGAGGCGGGCCCGTGCGTACGGGCCCGCTCCAGCAGCTCAGGAACCACGAGGTGCCGCAGCACCGCCCCGGGGTGGTCGCGGTCCCTCAGTGCGTCGAAGGCCGGGACGTGGACCGGGGAGGTGTGCAGCAGGGTCAGGGCCTGGCCGCTCACCAGCGGTCGGAGTCCGCGATCAGCTGCGCCTTCGCCGCCTCGAACGCCTCGGCCGGAGCGGCGGGAGCCTCGTCGGGGTGCTTGGCGGCCCAGCCCGCCGCGTACGGACACAGCGGGACCACGGGCACCCCTTCGGCGGCGGCGATCCCGTAGAAGGTCCTCACCAGCTGCCCGCCGATCCCGCGGCCTTCGTGGCCCGGCTCGACGATGGTGTGCACGGCGACCAGCGCGCCGGGCTCCCGGGCGAGCACGAAGTAGGCGATGAAACCGACCACCGCCCCGCCCTCGACGGCGAGCAGCCGGCCCGCCTTCCGGTCGTCCTCGAACTCGATCGCCTGGTTCTCGGCCATGCTCCCCCGCTCTCCTCAGACAGCCACCGCGTGGGGGCTGCGCTCCTGGTCCGTCCCGGGAACCGGCGCGGAGGGATCCGCGCCGAGTTCGATGATGCGGTTGCCGGCGTCGACGTGCACGACCCGGGGCTTCAACGCCCGCGCCTCGGCGTCCTCGACCTGTGCGTAGCTGATGAGGATGACGAGGTCGCCGGGGTGCACGAGGTGCGCGGCGGCCCCGTTGATCCCGATGACCCCGGACCCGCGCTCCCCCTCGATGACGTACGTCTCCAACCGCGCCCCGTTGGTGATGTCCACGATGTGGACGAGTTCCCCGGGCAACAGGTCGGCGGCGTCCAGCAGGTCGGCGTCGACGGTCACGGAGCCCACGTAATGCAGATCGGCCTGCGTGACGGTGGCCCGATGGATCTTGGACTTGATCATGTTGCGCAGCAATTTGAGCTCCTAGAAGACGGCTCCCTGCCAGCTTTCTGCAGGTCAAGGGCGTTCTGCACTCTACACCGGCAGGCATCGGAACGGAGATCGAAGGGAAAATCCACTGCCTCGGACGAGAGGGCTTCTGGCCTGCGCTTCCGCGGGCACCAGGCCGTTGTGACGTTGCCGACCAGGCTTCCCATTGGCCAGCCTGTTCGGAACTTGGGGGTACTGATGCTGACCAGATGCTGACTTACCTGACGACACATCACGCAGGTGTGTCGGATCCCCCAGCTGCCGACCGTAAGGGCCCGCAGGACCGGTCTCTGTGCCTGCCTCCCCCTCCACCCGTACGGACATCCCTGGCGTCTTCGCCGCCGGCGACATCGTCGACCACACCTACCGCCAAGCCATCACCGCAGCCAGCTCAGGCTACGCAGCGGTCCTGCACGCCGAGCGCTGCCTCGACCCTGGGCGACAGCAGCACGGACGCCGGCATGGCGGAGGTCAACGCCTGACTGGCTGGCCCCGACCCAGGGTGGGGCCGACGCCGACGATGTGCGCGCTTACGCCCTTCATGCGCCCCTGCTCCCCCACGTAACTTGCGACACCGGCCTGTACCACCCGTACGAACGTAGGGGGAAGCAGCTTGAAGCGAGCAGACGTGCTGAGGGATCTCGCGCAGCCGTGGAACGTGGCCGTTCACTCGACATCGGACCTCGCGGGCAGCGTTGCCAAGGCTGCGACCGCGGACGACAAGGCCAAGCGGGAGAAGAACCAGGCCCCTCTGCGCCGCAAACCAGAGCTTCGGCCGCTGCCCGTGAAGTCACTCGGTCTGTCGCTCCAGCTGACTCCCTGGGACGTACTCCACGCTCTGGGCCGGGCCAACGTCCTCGCCCGCCAGGGCGCGGGGCGAGGACTTGCCGAGCACTGGGCCAGCCTGAAGTACTGCCAGGCCCTCACGGGCAACGACGGCCGCTACATGGCTCTGTCCACCGAGGGCCGTAACCCCAGGCGCCACTACGCGGCCACGCAGTCGGGCGAGCTTGGCATCGGTTTCGCCCTGGCTCGCCCGGCGCGTTCTCGCCGCTCAGTACCCGGACCACTCGGTCTCGGTCATCGACGCCGAGATAGCCATGCGGGCCGGCTGGGAGCTGACCGGCAGGGAGGCGGGACGCAGCAGTGCCCCGCGCCGGCCGGGCTTCTTCCTGGAGGTGTGGAAGCCGGGCGAGCCGTCCCGGGTCATCCCGGTCACCTGCAAGGGCACGCACGGAAACGCCGCCCAGGTCCACAAGCAGCTGGCCACCGCCTCCGCCGACGTGGAAGGCATCCACATCGGCGTGTACAACAAGACGCCAGCCTTCGTCTTCGGCACCACGCTCCCCAAGAAGAGCGAGAGCATCACGCTCTATCTGCTCCACGCCCCGGGCGACGGCACCCTGGCGGATGCGAAGGATCTCCGCCTCGACCCTCCCGTCGAGGACCGCAGCATCCGCCCCGGCATCGACGCGCCGACCGGACCGAACGAGGAACCACCGGTCGGCTACCACGTGCGTCCCGAGGAGTGCGGCTGGTTCGGCCGGGTTCTCGCCCAGGCCGACGCCGCCGGCCTGATGGCCTTCACCGGAGGTGGCGAACCCACCGCCCGTTACCTCACCAAGCGTCAGGGCAAAGGCCACTTCGAGACGTACACCCACGCCGGCACCGGCATCGTCCAAGACGTCACCCACATCATCCACGGCAGGAAGTTCGTGGGCACCGATCACGTCTTCCGCCTCAACGGCGTCCGGGTGGAGGCCTTCTCCGGCCTGGCGGAGAACCTCTTCGACCACCTCCGGGACGGCAGGGTCGACCAGTACCGCCACGAGGCCCACGCCCTCCGCGACTCCTGGCCCACCGACCCCTGGGACGCCAAGTGGCGCGGTCCCGTCTCTCTCCACCCCGACGGCACCGTCATGGCCCTGCGCCGACTCCGCCTTCGCTGATCACCACTCCTGCCATGCCTTCGGGGAGCCGGACAGCTCCCCGAAACCCTCGAACGGTCAACACGTGGATACACAGGCCACCGGGCCCTGCCCGGCGCCAACAGCTCTGCGGGCGAGGAGGGCCAGACATGGACGACTTCCGGCCATTATTGTCCGAACGCAGTGAGACACAGCTGGACGCAGGCGGACACAGCCGGACGCAGTGAGACGACTTCTGCGGCGTTCCGCCTGGCCTGTCTGCGTCCGCCTCTCGTTTTGACGGGAGCGTGCTGCGCAACACTTCATGCCATGCCGAGCTTTCAGCAGAGGAAAGCCGTGGGGGACGCCCACGAGCAGCACATCGCAAAGGAACTGACCGCGCGCGGATGGGCGGTCAACCCGTGGGGGCAGGGAGTCCTCACCCAGCCCGTTCAAGCCGCACTCCGAAAGACCGACAGCTCCCTTCGGTGGACTCCCGACCTCCTTGCCGCTAAAGAGGGCCATGTCGCAATGATCGACTGCAAGAGCAGCATGACCAGTCGGGCGACGCACCGCCACGCGATCGAGAGCGCCGCGGTCGACGCGCACCTCCAGCTCGTCGCGTGGACCAGGCTGCCCCTCTACTACGTGTTCGACAACCTCGACGTCCTCACCCCGTACGACGCCCTCACAGCGGGACAGACCGGCCCCCGCTCGGTCCGAACCGGCTCCGGCGCGCCGTACTTACTCGTACCTACGACACACTGCCGCGCCTTCAACACCGCGTTCGGCCCGCGAAGGCATCCGTCCGTCGCAAGCGACGCCGCCTGAGCCCAGCGCCGCGCCAGACCCGCTGCTCGGTACAGCGCTCATACCGAGCAGCATTCGGCTTCGACCGCCGCCAGAGTCACGTAGCGGGACACCACCCGCCCTCAGGAACCCCAGCGAGCCATCGTTGGCCATCCCGAGCGCCTTCAAAGGCAACCACAGCAACGCCGCCACGTCACACACTCAGCTGGCGTCCGCATCCGCCCATGTCGAGGCGGTCGACATCGGCGCACGGAACGAGACGCCGATCCTGTGTTCAGTACGGAGCTTCCGACCGAGGGCCCGCTCACGGCCCACGCGCCGCAGACGCGCGGCATCTGCGGCGGCTGAACGGCGCACCGGACGCCCCCGACAACTACCTCGATCAACCCGTCGACGACGAGACGATTCCGACCGCGTCAGACACTGCGGCCAGGGCGGCCTGATTGGCGCAGAATGCGTCGTCGACCGCAAGGCCCTTGAGAATTCGCGGGATGCGCTGGGATCACCGAGCGGCGTCGAGGAGATCCAGAACGGCAAATCTGATCGGCCGAGGTTTCATCAGGGGGTTGTCATGTAGCACGGAGTCGCTGTCAGCGAGCGGTGCCAGGGCTGTGACTACGTCGGCGGGAAGCCCGGTCGCGGTGGCCAGAATGCCGGCCAAAAGAACCTGTCGATGAGGTGGCTCACTGGATACCGCGGTGTAGCTGCGGCTGCGGGAGCCCCATGCCACCGTACTGGTACTCATGTTATCGGGGCTAATGATGGCGGCAATTACGGCTTCCTCAGCGTCGAGATCACGTCGGATGCGATGGGCAGCGGCGTCGAGGAGATGGGGGCCAGCAAAGGTGACGGCGCGGCGCTGTAGCCGCTCGGCGAAGCGCAGGATGAGGTCAGGTACGTGGGCGGCCGGGGCAAGATTAATCGTCACGGCGATGGCCTCGGGCCAGGTCCAGCCCAGCCGGTAGCCGCTAGCGAGCTCTTCTTGCAACTTGCGATAGAGGCTGTGCGCGTGTGGGTCATCGGGCAGGAGCCGGGCCAGGGCGATGCGGCGCCAGCCGGTGACAGTCACATCGATATCGTCATCGCTGATCAGTTGCCGTGACGGTTTGATACCCGATGGATGGACCAGAAGCTCCAGCAATTCGCTTCGGTGGACGTCAGTAGGGCGGAGCCTGTCCACCACGCTGAGAACGGGCTGGGGGTCGTTCTCGGCTTGGGCTGCCTGGGCTGCATACTTGAGCAGGCACGGATCTTCCGGATTGGCTTTGGCGTACCAGGCAAACACACCCTTTTCTCGCAAGAGTTTAGGGTCGTCGCGCACGGCATTGTTCAGTGCGCGGTCGAGGTCTGGGTGGCGAATGGCGGCGTTCGCCAGCCGTGACCACACGCCGGTGAGATCTGGCGGGTTGCGACGGAGTCGTCCAACAAGGCGCTCGGGCAATCGGTTGGCGCTCTCGTCTTGCAGCGCCTTCCAGTGGCTGGCGATCAGTTCGGTCAACTGAGGATCGTAGCCGGACAGGGGATCGCCAAGTTCGACGGTGACGGGCCGGCCGTCGTAGCGTTCCACGACGCCCTGCAGGAGGGCGACATCGTTGAGCAGGAGCATGATCGCCCAGGCAGTGCGGCGGCGGTCATCGCCCGTCTCAAGGTCTTGGGAGAGCATTTCAATTCGGCACTCGGTACGCAGGCGCTGGAGTGCCTGTTGCTGGTGTGCCTGCCGCATCGTGGCGGAGTTTTGGGCGCCGTCAGCGGTCGGCGCCGTGGAAGAAGCCGGGGCGAGCCCGCGGGCGAGCGCGGTACCGGCAGCCCGACGCACGGAACCCGAGGTGTCGTGGCGCCAGTGCTTCAGCAGTTTGATCACGATCTCCGCGTCGATGCCGCGCCGTGTGAGCTGCTGGGCGATCAGCATCCGCAGGGAGGGTGGGAGGGGGTTGAGCAGGGACGTCGCCTCGGCGACGATCTGTGCGGCTTCCGGACTGCCGAGCGGGCCGTAGCCGATCAATACAGCACCAGCCTCGGGAGAAGGCCCGCCCAGACACTGGCGGGCGTAGACCAAGACTTCGGGGACTTCTGGCCACGCCCCGATGATCCAACCGCGCGCGGTGCCGAAGTCCTCGCTCGGCACCGCGTCAAGACACAGGCTCGCTAGAGCGCGTGCATCGTGACGTACCAGGGCGCGTTCGGCCTCAGTGCGCTGGATGGGGGAGGATTCGCCCCGGGCGGCGTTCTTGCAGTCGATCCAGAGCCTGCCCAGGGCGGCGATAGCGTGGTCGATGTACTTCTGGGGGCCCTGTTGGATCAGCTGGACCAGGCGCTCGATTCCTTGCTCGGGCCCGAGGACTGCAGCGACGACTTCCACAAAGGGCACCGCGTCGTCAGCAGGTCCGTTGATCTTGCGTAGCAGTGCTTCTCGGGCGGTGGGGTCATCGCCGTAGTGGTGTTGCAGGGCACGCGCCGACGAAGCTGTGCCGAAGGTGGCGTCGAGCGCGTCGATCAGGTGGTCGCGTACTTGGTCAGTCCTGGCCAGCCGAGCCAGGTTGTAGGCGTCGTCGCCGAGGTGGGCGGCCTCGCGCAACAGTCGGGTCTGAGCGGCGTCGCGGATTGTGAGCTCATCCGCCCAGCCTGCAGGCGCATGGGCCAGGGCATAAGGGAAATACTCGTCGGAGGCGATTTCGCGGGCCACCCACCTGACCGTCTTCGGGTCATGCGGGAACGCGGTGAGCAGCACCCACCAAGCAAGTTCCCGCGATCCGGGAGTGCCGGGGCGGCCTGGGGTACCCGACAGGATGTCCAGGCAGAGGTCTCGCACGGACTCATCGTCTTGGGCCGCTTCGCTGACCATCTCCACCGTGACAAGGTCCCAGAACTCCCCTACCGAGTCCCGTTCGAGCAGGCTGAGCAACCGCTGACGATCGTTCTCATCCCAGGCGGGGGCTGAGGTCTCGCCCTGAAGCGCCCGGTGCGCGCGCAGGGCGACGGCCCAGATGCCAACGGCTCCCTGGCGCAGGCCCCAGGAGATCAGCTCCGTCGTCCGGGGGTGGCCGGGCCAGCCGGTGACCAGTGCTTCGAGTGCGGCGGCTTGGGTGCGGGTCTCGCTTCCTGAACGGATCACCAGGGCCAAGCCTTGCGCCACTTCCTCGGAGCCGCCCAAGCGCTGGGCAATAGCCTGAGCCGAGGCGTGCTTGACGCTGGAAGACGGATGTTCCAGAGCCCGCAGCAAGATCGCCTCAGCATCCGGTACGACGATGTCCCGGCGGCGCAGCGCCCAGTACGCGCTAGGGTCGTCCGTGGTGACTATGGCTTTGCGCGCGAACCATGGCAGCAGGACTCGACTCGCGGTCGTCTCGGTTAGGGCACCGGTGAGGGCGGCGACTAGACGCGCCCTATGGGGCATCCAGGGGTGGCGTTCGACGCGGTCGCAGAGGATCCGGGCGAAGCGTGTGGCATCGCGGGGGGGCATGCGGACACCAGCTGCCAGAGCCTCTGCGACCAGCTCATGGCCAGCCATTTCCTCTGGTGAGTGTTCCGGCCCTGCGCTGGTGGCCGTCTGCAGCAGATCGGCAACCTCGCCTGGGCGTCCCTGGCCGGCCAGTAGAGCAAGGAGCACATCGCGCCAGGAACGGCTGCCGACTCTGGATCGGACGATTTCCCTCTGCTCGGCCAGGGGTAGGGTCGTCAGGTGCTCAGCGGCGAGCTGTTCGGCGACGGCGCGGTGGATAAATCCCAAGGCACCGGCTCCCTGAGCGACCAGGATGCCGAGATCGCCTTCGGCTGTCTCCATGATCTGCGGGGCCAGGCGGCGAGCATCTGCAGGGTCGTAGCCGAGCAGGTCGTCATCGCATAGTGCCCGGACCACGCTAGCGCGCCACACGCGGATGCTGGCAGCGGGCCCTGTCTCGGCCTGACGCAGTTCGTAGGCGACAGCGGCCAGAACCTGGCGGATTTCCCGGATGTCCAGTGCGTTGCCGGATCGGCGCATATCCCGTCTGCGAATTGCAGGGTGCTGCTCAACCAGCACGTCGACCAGCCGCCGGTGGGCTTCCATACGCCGTGTTGGCAGCGGGCCATTCGACCACATCCCGGCCAGCATCAGCAGGAACAGCGGCACGGTAGCGAGGGTGCTCAAGTCGGCTACGGCCTTAACCTCATCCAGGAAACGGTCAGCGGAGTCTGTTTTGAGGCGTTGCGCGGCCTGGCTTGGGCCCTGAGGGTCTTCAGATGTAGTTAGCTCGGCCAAACCGGCCCTGGCGAAAGCGGCCCGTGCCATGCGCTGCTGCTGAGCTTCGGACAACAGAGCCAGATTCCCCACCCGCCAGCCGGCCAGTCCAATTAGACGGCGCAGGGCATAAGGGCGGCTTGAAACGATGGCAGCAACGTTGCGACTGCGGATGAAATTTTCAAGGAGTGTCAGGGCAGGGTGGGCGCTGTCCTCGTCAGTCCATTCGTCCAAGCCGTCGACTACCAACAGCAACCGGTCGTCGGCCAAGGCGCGTGCCACCAAGCCGTGCAGGTGCTGCGCTGAGTATCGAGTGAGCCAGGCCCGGACAGCGGACTCAATCGACCGCTCCGCGTCCTGTTTGAGGTATTCACAGAGGAATGAGAAGGGAAGCCACACCGGCAAACTCGAGCCGAACTTGCCGGCCAGGGCTGAGGAACGGGGTGACTCGTCCAACAGGTCGGACACGACGAAACGCAATAGTCTCGATTTGCCTGCGCCGGGCCCACCGACCACGACCGACAGATCACCGGCGGCCAGCCACTCGTCGCAGGCCCTGCGAGTGACGTCCGGTCCGCCCAGGTCCTCCTCGACTCGGTTGAGTTGGAGCATGCGGTCCACGGCGGGCACCTCGTCCCGCCCCTGCCAAGGAGGCTCGCTCCCGAATCTCTTCTCCCCTGGGCGTGCCGAGTCCTCGTCGCCATCTCTGAGTGGGCGGTGCCCGGCCGTGTGATCGTCCGCCTGAGTCTGATGGTCCTCAGTGTCCGGACGGCTGCCGACCGGGGAGTCCCTGCCGCTGTCGGTGATGTCCAGCGTGATGTACTCAAGCGGTGCAGGCGCGTGCGTGGACATGGCCGGGTTCAGGAGCACTGCCCCGGTGTCCTGCAAGGCGAAGGATGCTCGATAGAGGCTGCGCAGGCGGGTACGCAGTTCAGTGACATCCTGACCAGACAGCCTGTCTGCCAGCGTATTCGCGGCCTCAGGGCCACAGAACCGGGCTACCCATGATCGACCGAAGAAGTCGTCAACTACCTCGGGCAGTTGGCGCAACTGCTCGCTGACCGACTCGTGTCCCCAACGCTCAAGCCGGATCCCCTTCTGCTCCAGCCTGTCCGCCTGACGGTTGAGCTCCTCGGCCAGCTTGATGGGACGCAGGGCGTGGGTGGTGGCATAGATGAATACTTCCGAGCGCTCGGCCCAGGAACCTCTCAGGAACTTGTCGACCGCTTGGATAATTTTCGCCGGACTCAGGGTCTTCACGTGCTTCGACTGAAGGGTCGTGTAACGGCGCTCGGGATCTGTCGAGGAGCGCGCATCAGTCTCGCGGGTGTTGCGGACGAACAGGTCAATGCCTTCTTGGCCCTGCCCTGGCGTGCCGTACAGCTCGGCGCACTCTGCCCGGCCGTTGCGTTCCGCAAGTCGCAAAAACAGGCGTTCCACATCCGGCCACGGAAGCTGGTCCAACGGCAAATAGTCGACCGTGGTGACAACGGGCGGCGCAACGCTGCCAGACGGAGGAACGTGCAGGCCGGGAGGAACCTTTCCCGACGACCGCACCACCACACCGCTCTTTCCCGCCACGATCAGTATCGTCGCACGATGCCCTCAACGACACACGCGAAAAGCGTGGGTCGCTCTGCGGGCGCGTACAGCATCTGTGACACCAGGATCGGCGAGCCCGCCGGCTGGCGCACCGGCATCGCCCGTGGCCAGACGGGGCAGCCGGACATGGCGGCGGAGCCATCGTCAAGGTGCCTGCCATCGCACCTCCTTCTTAGCCCAAGAGAGCGCCGCCACGCTCCACGCCGGTCCAGCGCCGACGGTGGTGGCGCACGAACTCGAGGTCGATGAAGTGCCATCGGTGGAGCCGGATCTGCTCCCCGAGCCGGCCCGTCACGGTGTCGACGACTTCGAGGTCGTCGGTCAGAATCCGTGCGCCCGCCTCGAAGAGGACATGACAGTTCGGACAGAGGCACAGCAGGTTCTCGACCACGTCGGGACCGTCGTCCTCCCTCGCCCGGATGTGGGCGGCCTCGCTGTACCGATGCCGAGGTGAGGGCAGTACCAACACCGCCGCGCACATCTGGCACTGGTCCTGGTACCACTCCTTGAGCTTGCGCACACTGCTGCTGCCGGTCGCCTGCTGCGGTCCGTGGTGGCCACTGCCTCGCAGCCGCGAGGAACTGTGTTCAGGTTGGACCGGGCGGATCGGCGCGGCTTGCCCTTCCTCCGGCTCGATGTCGGAAAGCATCTCGTCCAGGTCCTTGATGAACCGCTCCACCGCGCTGCGGTCCATCGCGGCGAGGTCTGCAGTGTCCAGGACGGCACGGCGGGTCAGCGACCAGGCGGACTCCACGTGGGCACTGTGGATGGCGGTGCGTTCGGTGGTGGCGAGAGTTCCCGCGATGCGGGAGACGTGATCGCCGATCCGGACGAAGAAGTCGGCGTGCCGCTCGGGAAGGTCTTCCCAATGATGGACGGCCGTGCGGATCATGTGCCACTGTCGGCGCGCACGGCGCGTGTAGGTCAGTTCGGGCCGGGTGTTGAAGGCCCAGCCGTATGCCGCTGCCAGCTCGTGGCGCCAGCTGCCCGGCTCCGGGTCCGTGCACCGGGCAGGCGCTGACTTGCGGGAGAAGTGCAGGAGGCGCGAGTACGTGGCCGCGTCGGTCGCCAGGAAACCGCGCCACTCCCGCGCAGACACCTCCCACAGTGATACGAACGGAGGTCCGGCTCTGCCAGCCCGGTAGCGTCCGACTCCGCGGGTCGGCAGACTGTGCCAGCCGTCCCACGACTGCCGTATGGGCCCTTCCAACGACATGCTGATACTGGAGTCCCCACGACCTGCTGTGAACGGTGAGCCCGTCAGGAGGAAGCTGGGCGCACCGACGCCGGACCTCTCGGCGCGCCGGGTTGCGTGGCAGGCCGCACCCAGAAGTCTACGGTTCGTCACATCGTGGTGGAGTATCAAAGGAGCCGACTCGCTGAGTAGCCGGCGAAAGAGACCATGCAGCGAATCGCCCTCGGAACCTTCCGGCCGCACCACAGACGCCCATACGGTCACCGGGGCGCTCGGCCACGAAGCGATCGAGACCGCAGGGGCCACGGCCGCAGACCACCAGCTGACCGCCGCCATGTAGAGGTCTGCCGGATGGACTCCCGCAGGTCCCGCTTCACTCTGCGCCATATCCCCCAGCGGCCCCCGGAAGAGGGATTCATTCTCCGTCACAGCCCCGCCCCCATCTCGGCTCCGCTCTGCGGCGCTTGCCGTACAGCTGCGGATTCTCCCTCACACCTCTGACACGGCCGGCAGCTGGTATCAGCGAGAGAAGCGTCGTTGAGACCGCTGCCCTGCCGCCGAGACACAGCCCGAGTGGGCGCCCGCCAGGCCAAGATCCGGACCATTCCCGGACCAGCCCCCGCCCAATGGGCCTTCCCAACTGTCCTTTTCGCAAGTCACCGTAGGTGCAACTGCTGTACCCCAGGAGACCAAGAGTCTGCTGCCGGTCTCCGGAACCCGGGGCCATTGGCGCAGAGGCAAGGGAAACTGCTGGTTGATCCTGACAACCCGATCGCCGGACTCGTGGTCTGCCGACCCGACGGCCGACCGCTCGGACGGCACCACGTCCCCGACCGGCTCCACCATCTGTCCGAAGAAGCCGGCGCCCCAGGATCACCGTCCGGGGAGCCACCCGCACCATCAAGCTGTACTCACCGCTCCTCGGCTGTCAGTTGACCCGCACCTGGTCGGCACGCTCAGCCATCTCCGTATCCGCTGGGCGCTCTGCCTCACACCGACCAGGGTCAGGCGGGTCGGGTCCCGGGGGCGGCCAGGTCCTCCGTAGACAGCTCCTGAGCGCTCGCCGACGCCTCTCACGCCGACTGGCTTCCGCTCAAGACCGAGCCAGCTGTCCCACATAGGCGGTCGTGCTCGCCTGTCCGTCAGGGGGTTCGGCCTCGCACTCGGCCGCGGCCCTACGGGCTTAGGCATCCGTTGGCCCAAGTGCGGAAGGTGGCCGACGTACCCTCTTCCAAACGACCGGCGGATCTCTCATCCGCCAGGGGAGGGGCTTACATGGGAAACAGCGGAGGTGCTGCTACTCATTCTGGGATCGACTTCCAGCAGCGCATCGCAGCTCTCGCCATGATCCACATGCTATGCGGGATCACGGATCTAGACTTTCTGGGGTTCGGCTCCGGCATGCAGGTCGATGAGCTGCGCTTCGAGACAGAGGACCAAATCGACGATCTCGTCCTGGTCGGTCCCGCCGGACGGCACTTCGTCCAGGCCAAGAACACGATCAGCGTGTCGGGAGACCCCACCTCGGAATTCGGATCCGTCCTGGCGCAGTTTGTTGGCCAATACGTCTCCGACAACCGCCCCGGCGACGTGTACGTGCTGGCTACTTCGATTGAGGCCTCCTCGCGCGTACGGAAGGTGCTCCGGAAACTCACTGAGTCCGCTCGGCTCGATCAGTCCGACAGCAGGGGCATCCCGCTCACCGTTGAAGAGAGGGATGTCCTGGAGAAGACTGAGGGGATCATCCGCCATCACCATGAAGCCTTGGCAGGGGACGCGATCTCGCCGGAGGGAGTCCAGCGCGTCCTGGCCAGGATCCGGATCTGTTCGCTGGACATCAGGGAAGGCGGCTCCCTTGAGGCGGCTGCTCTCCTGCTGCTGAGCAGCAAGGCAACGGTTCCTCCCCGGCTGCTCTGGGGCGGTCTGGTTGCGCTGGCAGTCTCGCTTGCCCGGGACCGGCTTTCGATCAGCACCGCCGGATTGCAGGACCGTATGGGGATGTACGTGAGCGAGCGTCCGGGAGACCGAGACAACAAGGAGTTGAAACTCTTTACAGAGGATCTCCTCGCCGGACTCTCCTACGGGCGGGAGATCGTACTGGCGAGGTCGCCCTTCGAGGAGTACGACTTCGTCATCGCAGACTTCAAGCGCTTCGACGACACGGGGGCGAAGCGTCTGAACTTCGCCAACGGCTACGTAGAACTGGCACAGGGGCAGCGGTGGGAGCTCATCGGCCGCTGGGCCACCAGTGCGGGGCTCGAACGCTACATGCATGACCGTGTCGAAGAATACGCGGACAAGCAGGTGGTGGTACTGGCCGCCAACTTCACGGATGATCCCAGCACGGCGCCAGCGGCACTGGCCCACGGAGCCCGCTGTGCCAACTTGGCCGCGCGCATCGAGAACACCTTCCTGTGCAGGCACTGCGGCGACCACATCTCCGAGGACGGGGCACCCCTGGTCGAGGTAGACGAGGAGGGCTCTCCGGCAGACATCGGTCTGGTCCACGAGTCATGCCGCACCCCCACTGACCGCGTTCTCGGAGGGATCGACGCGGCCCTGTTCCGGGAGAACCGGCGACTGCGCAACTTCGACTACAAGGGATGGATCACGGCGGTCCAGGGTGGGCAATGGCTGTTCGGTGGGCTTCTGGAGTCGTCGATGAAGCTTGCCCCCATCTCCTGGAAGTCCGAGTACGACGACTTCTCCCAGGGTGGCTGGTGCGTCAAGGCATCCCTGGAAGACGGCGGCGCGAACTATGTAACTGACCGTGGGCGCGTGAAGCGCTTCTCCGCCGACCACGCCGCCCGTGGCGCAGAAGTGATGAATGACCACATCTCTCAGGCGCGGGAGGCTGGGGATCCCGTCTGCTATTCGGCCAGTGGTTCCATGTTCGGCTCCTACTCACAGCTCCTCGGCCTGGGGCACGACCCCGTGCCCTGCACAGGAGCGGAGGCTGTGCGGTACACCCGGGCCATTGGGGACGCCTACTCTGACTGCAAGCAGTATTACGCCCCGCTCGCCTACCTTGTGGATGTGGAGACAGGCGACCCCATCGTGGTAGACGGCGTAATCTCTCTGCTCCACAATCCGCTCGAGCTGGAGACGTACCTCAGGAACTGGGAACGGTGCGGCATCAAACTGCCCGAGTTCACCGTGTCGGCACTTTTGACCGATGAACAGTTTGACCGCTTTGTTCGCATAGCGATGACGCGCGGCATGCGTGTGGTGATCAACCCGAAGCTGGCTCTTCACGGCGACCTGGTAAGCGGGTTCTGGATGGAGAACTTCGAACACCTGACACGCTGCGGCCCCCATGGATCAAAAGGGGACCATGAAGACGGGGAGTCAGCTTAGCCGACCTAACGCTTCGATCCACATACGGCTTGTACTGACCGCGCCAGTGACGGTACGACGATCACATGCACCGTTGGTCGCCGCTCAACGCTCGCCAGCTCGCCCTCCTCACACGCATCGGGGAGGGCGCTGAACCCGTCACGTCTGACTCGCCGGACCTAGCCCGCACTGCACGGGTCCTGAAGGAGCGGGGCCTCATCACCATGCCGAAGGAAGGTGGGCGGTGGGAGGCGGAGATCGCCGAGGCGGGGCGGTTCTACCTCCAGCACGGTCATCACCCGGACCGGCCTGAGCCCGCGCCTCGAAGGTCGCAGACGGCTTCGACCGCCGCCGCGGCCCAAGAGTCTGAGCGTCCCGAGCCCGAGACTCCAGCCGAACCCAAACCGCGTATGCAGCGTGCGCCCAAGGCTCCACAGCCCTCCCCAGCGGAAATCGGGTCGGCCTTGATCGCGGAGGTGCAGCAGGCCGGGCGCTTCCTGCGCATCCCGGATCCCGGTGAGACGGAGCGGGCCCGGTACCGGCGGGCCTTCGATGCGGCGAGGCAGTGCGCTCCTGCCGGGTACCACCTGAAGTACACCGGGCGGGCCAAGGGCGATATCTGCTTCGGGCTGCTCCGGGTGAGCGGAGAGGATGACACAGAGTGGAACCGGATCAGGCTCGCGCGCAGCAGGACTCTGACCGACATCGATGATGTGATCGCGGCGGTCGAGAAGGATCACAGTGCCTTCGAGGTCTCGGAGGAGGTACTCCCCCGGATTCTGTCTCTGATCCGGCTGTTCGCCGAGCGTGCTTTTGCCCTCCATGGCGAGATCACGGTGTCCAGGAAGCGCAAGCAGCCGCGGCCGTTGCTGACTGTCCATGGCATTACGTACGAGATGAGCTTCCGTGAGCGGCAGAGGCAGGTCCGGTACGTGCCCAAGCAGCCGGGCCGGCGTACCTATGACTGGCAGCGGGTGACGCCAGCGCACCGGTTCGAGCCTTCTGGGGATCTCGAGTTGCGCCTCGGCATCAAGACCGAGTGGGCCGACACCGAGGGGAAGCTGCTGGAAGACCAGATCGATGCGGTCTTCAAGGTGCTGAAGGCACGGGCGCAGGAGCAGGAGCGGGCCAGGCTGAAGTACGAGGCGGAACAGCGCCGCCTGCGGGAGGAACGCGAGGCGGAGCAGCGTCGGCTGCAGGAGGAGCGGGCGAGGCAGGAAGCCGAGCGCCAACGGCTAGAAGCGGATAAGCGGCAGCGGCGTCAGGAGAAGTGGGAGGCCGCGGTCAGCGTGGCTTCGATCAAGGCGGTGGACGCGGCGCGGGCCGAGACGTTCGGGACGGCTCTGGACCAATGGCGAGCCGCCGGTGAGATCCGGGCCTTCTGCGACGCACTCGACAAGGCCGCTGACCAGGCGGATGATCCCGTCGAGGCAGGGAGCCTTCGGGAGTGGTCGGCCTGGGGGCGGTCAGAGGCAGACCGGCTGGATCCCGTCCTGGGCCGCAGGGGGCTGCGCGGGCGGAACTTCCACGCGGAGCCGACGGGTGACCAGCTTCGTCCGTTCCTCGACGGCTGGCACCCGCATCGTCCCGAGAAGGAGAAGTCGCCGTCGAAGCCCGCGCCGGCCCAGCCGGAGGTGCGTCCGGAGCCGGAGCGCTCGCGGGCGTTCAGCGACGAACGTCTGGACCGAGGCTGGAGATATGGACGCCCAGGTCGCGCTCAATGGTGGAGGCGATGACGCCGTGGCCCCGGTCGCGGAGCGCCGTCACGGCGCGCTCGACCAGTTCGCCGAGTCGTAGCACTTCCTCCCTCAGGGCCACCAGTTCGTCGTGGCGCTCGGCCTTCTCCTGTCCGCACCACTCGCGCACCGTGCGCAGGGCTTCCTTCTCCGCGTCCAGCTTTCGGTCGTCCCGTCGCTGGTAGCCGTACCAGGGAGATCGGTCACGTTCCTCTTCCATGGCTCGGTGGCGCTGGTCGACCTCCGGGAGGATCTCGTCGGCCAGCCGCTGGGCGGCCTGGCGTGCGATCCGTTCGGTGATCGGCCAGCCCGCCAGGGAGCAGCCGTTGCGGTCCTCGTGGAGCATGGGGTCGTTGCGCAGTTGGGCAGCGTCCATGCCGACGAGTGGCGCGGTCTCGTCGAGGCGCCCGAGCTCCAGGATGCCGGCATCGGCTACCGCCTTGCGTAGGCGTAGTCGGCCCTTGGGCCGGACGAGGCCGAGGATCATCCGGGCCGCCTCGAATTCGGCGCTTCCCCGCACTGCCCTCGATGCCTCGGCCAGGGCCAGCTCCGCCGCGTCGTCCGCCCGGAAGGAGTCGACGTCAGCCCAGAGGACGAGCAGACAGTTGGGGCTCACCCATTCCTGGAGGCCGGTCGCGTCACCGTCCAAGAAGCGCACGTGGACACTCCCGGATCTGCCGGCGCCGCCTACTCGGACGATCTCGACTCGGCGCAGTGCCCCGCCCAGTTCCTTCGGCCTTGCTCGATAGGCCCAGTGCTCTCCGATCTCCATGGGTCCATTGAGCCAGTCCGACGACTCCTGGAGGCCGTCAACGGCAGAATCCGCAGCTTCGGCTATCCGTACGTCTTTTTCCGTCGGGCGCGATGTTGGGGGTCTCCCTGGCCGGAGCCATTCACAGAGGCGAGAGCGGACAGTGCGGCGCCGTTGTTCCAAAGGCCGAGGTGGTCGCGGTGGACGGCCAGGACACCGTTCTGCACAGCGCAGCGCTCGGCAGGGCCGCTGAAGTAGGTGGTAGTCACGAAGATCGCGACGTCGGCGCCGAAGTGCACTTTGGAACCAAGGAGGTTGCGGACCTCGCTGTTGGAGATCTTCCGCTTCGGGTTATAGCGCTTGCACTGGATCACCATGGTCCGGCCGTCGGGCAACCGTCCCCGGACGTCCGCGCCATCGTCGTGCGAGCGACCGACCCGGCGCACATCGGTGCATCCGTCCCGTCGACACAGGCCGGCCACGAACTCCTCGAAGTCCGTTCCGTCCATCGCGTCGACTTCGATCAGGGTCCGGTGGCCCGTGCTGACCGCGTCCTCGTGACGCCACATCCGGTCACCGTTGCGGATGAGCCGGTCCGTCTTCCATAACCACCACCCTCCTGCGGTCACGGCCCCGATGACCAGAGTCCCTACGAGGTAGGGCCAGATCACGGCCCATGACGACGTGAGCACGCCGAGAACAGCGATACCTCCAACGGCTCCCGCAGCGAGCCGGTCGTCCCTGCGCTTACGCCGCGACGACCGGCGCTTCGGCCTACGAGCTGCCACCCGTTTCCTCCCCCTGGTGTCGGCCGCCAGTGTGGGTGAGGAACTGCGCAAGCGTAAGAGCGCCTGTTGGCCATGGCTCCTCTCCCGGCAGCAGGGCCCCGATACTGACCGCTTCAGAATGAAGTTCGCTCTCGTGCGAGGTCAGCAGAGAGGGCTGTCGACCGTGCTGTTGAAGGAACCGGCATCAGTCGCGAGGCAACCGCCGTCGGTGATGGGTGGCATGCTCGCAGCCATGAGTCTGAACATCTCGTTACGGGCGCGGTGGGGTCGGCGCGCACGGCGCTGGGGCGACGAGGCTATAGCTGAGCTTCGCGCCGATCTTGATCGGCTGGGATATGGGTGGTGGCCGATTCCACCGCGGCTGAGGGTTGCTCTTCGGCATACGTGCGCAGCGGAATTCCCGTGGTGCGTCTTCATGCTTGCTGCGGTCATGCTTGCCTACATCGCGGTCGCGTACTTCGTGATTGTGCTGGGCCTCTACCGCGAGCACGATCCGCCTTGGCGCTGGATGTTGGCGTGGGCAATTTCGGTCACGTTGCTCATGAAGCTGTGCGTGAAGACAAGAGGTGCCGGTCTACCGTTCGTCCGCAACCTGCTCACCTTGGAGTGCAAGGCAACGATCAGAGCCTGCTCCGAGGCATATGGCGCCAGCCATGCTCAGCGGGCGGAGAAGCTGTCTGCGGTTGGGACCGCATTGCGTCGCCTTGAGGGGGACGTGATGCGGGCGCATCGCCGTTCCGGGACCGTTGCCTTCCTGTCCCCCGGGCGCCGAGAGCTGAAGGTCCACGCCGGTCAGGTGGTCGCCAAGCTACGCGAAGCAGAGGCCACCTTGGGACACGGGGATCACGCAGCGGTGCTCAGCGAGATCGCCGGTCTGGCCGCGACGATCGCTGAGCAACATGTGGCCGGCCACATCGGATCTCTCCTCCCCAAGCCTGCGCTGGAGGGCAAGCAGCCGGTCCGCGACCGAGAGGTGCTCCGTGTAGCTGCGGCTGTCGTGCTGATCGCCGGGGGCGTGGTCGGGCTGGCCTTCCTCGGCCTTCCCGACATGGCAACGGTTGCCGCAGGAACCGCTTGGGCCGTGCTGATCACGATGGCGCTGTTCGGCAGCAACTGGGCTCGCTACCTCCCCATCCTCGACCTCTTCAAGCCGGGCCCCTGAGCGCTCCTTGGGCAGAAAGCCGCGGCCTACGCGCCCACCGCGCGACAGACCAGGATTCCGCCAAGGCAGGTGATTCGGAACGCGCCCTCTCTCCTGATGGTCTCGCCCACCCTTTCGCGAGCCCGTTCGATCGTTTCCTTGAACGGCACGCCCATTTGGTCGGCCCATGCCTCGTACGAGGCCAGGTGGGCGACCACCGGCGCGGCGTCAGTCACCTCGATCACGCCTGGGAGAGGGGTGGTGCGGACATCTCCGAAGACGGCGCCCAGGATGGCCGGGGCGTCTTCCAGGGTGAAGCGGGCAGAGAGCTGGACGCGTGCCGGTCCCTCAGCGACGCCGAGGACGTCGCCGGCGGCCCGTCGCCAGAGGTCCTCCAGTTCCTGCTTGTCCGTCCGGCTGTTCGTAGACGCGATGGCGATGCCTCCCTGGGCTAGGACACGACCCAGCTCTTGGGCGGCTTGGGCCTGGTCCTCGACGTGGTAGAGCATGTGCATGGCCAGTACTGCGCCCAGGGCCCCGTCCGCGATCGGGAGTCTCTGGGCGTCGCCGGCCACGGCACCGGCGATGCCTGCCACGATGCCGGGAGAGATATCCATGGGGAGAACTGTCAGGTCCGGCCGGTCGGCGCGTACCCGCTGTACGAACTTGCCGTTGCCGCAGCCCACGTCCGCAACTGCCCCACGGACGCCAGCCAGCTCGTCGACGACGATGCCGGGGAGGTCGTGTCGCGGGGTCTGCCACTGGTAGAGGGACTGGCGGGCGGCAAGGTGCTGGCCGGTGCCGTACGCCTGGGTGGAGAGCAGGCGCCGGTCGGTCACGGAAGGGTCGTTCATGGGCTGGGTGGTCATCGCGGCTCCGTGGGTGTGCTGACGAGAGCGGGCCGGTCGGTTACCTCGCGGATGTGGTCCCGAAGATCGATCACCGGCCGTGAATCACGGTACGGCCCGCTGCCGATGAGCGTGCCCAGTTTGCGAAGCCTGATGGTGATGCTCGCGGTGTACTGATCCGCGCCAAGGACTGCGACGAGTTCCGTACCGGCTCCTTCCACTTCGCCGCTCGCCAGGTATGCGGTCGCCAGGTCCAGATGCGCGGCGTGTAGGTCTCCGGAGGATCGGTCCCCTTCAGCCCCGGCCTGGTACAGCTCCACCGCACGGCTGGACGCCGCTATCGCCCGCTGGACTTGTTCGTCGCCGTCGACGGCCAGCAGCGTGGTGCCCGTGTAGGCCCACTGCTTGGCCTCGGGGAAGGCGAAGACGCCTGGCAGTTCGTCTCGTTCCGCGCTGCTGCGGGCGTCATGGGCCAGTGCGAGGGAGCGCAACGCGCTGCGGCCGTCTCCGTCGGCTGCGAGGGCACGGGCCTCCAGGCTCAGCAGTCGTGCCGTAAGCGTTCCTGAGCCAGGCCCTCGGCCATCCTCGCGTCCGGCCCGTGCCAGATCTGCGGCTCGCCTGTAGTCGCCCTTCCAGTAAGCGGCCAGCGACTGGAACGAGCGAGCCCAGGCTCGCAGCCTCGGGTGCTCCGCGATCTCCGCGCACTGCACCACCGTCCGCGCATGCGTGGAGGCCGAGGGCTGGTGGCCGAGGTCGAGGGACACGTGCGCCGCGAGGCCGGACAACCATCCTGCGAGCACGTACAGGTGTCGCGTCTGACCAGGATGCTGGCGTCCCTCGAGTAATCGGAACACGTCCGTGCGCAGGGAACGGATCTCCGGGACCAGCAGAGTCAGGGGTCGGCTGACGAAGTCTCTGGCGAGACGCTCCAGGTCGGCGTCAAACTGCTCCAGTACCAATTCGTTGACGTTGGTAGCTGCAGCGTGTCGGGCGAGCCGGGCTGACAGCTCCGTGTCGGCCTGGAGACTGCTCGCCTCATTGCCGGGCGCCGCAGACGCGTCCTGCGCGGAAGCTGGGCTGGTCGGCTCTCCCTTCGGCTGCAAGCCCAGCTCTGCCTCGCTTACGACACCGAACACCGCGCACAGCGCCGCCCTGTAGTCGCCCGAGGGCCAGGTGATCGCTCCGCGTTCCAGCCGGGAGATCCAGTTCGCATCGAGTTCGGGGTCACGGCCCGTGGCCGCTTGGACCTGTGTGCACACCCGTTGGGCGGCCTGGGCCTGTGTCCATCGCTGCTCGCGCCTCAGTCGGCGCAGGATCTCGTTCGCCATCATCCCGCCGTCCGCTGGTCGAGTTGGGCGCCCGGAAGCCTAGCGGGATTCTGCCTAGCTCGTGCCTACAACGTGCCTAGTGGAATGCCCTGTTCGGTGACCTGGCGCCGGAGTTGACTGAACTCCAGCCCCCGCTCAGACAGCTCCGGGAGAGCCTTCGTGATCACCCACGCAACTGCGGTCCGGCGCGACATCACGTACAACCACGTCGAGCAGCAGGCAACGCTGCCGATCGCGCTGCACCGTCTCGACGGCACCACCGAGATCACGACTCTGGTCCTCGCCCCCGCCCAGCTGGAGGTCCTGTGCGCGCAGATGGACCGGGCGCTTGGGATACGGGAGGCGGCTGCGGGGCACCTGGCATGACGACGAGGGCTGCGACTCAGGCGTCAGTACCCGCGGACACCGTGCGCGCCCTGTGCGCCCGCGTCCTCACGCCCCACACCTACCGCATACAGGGCAGTGACGTACGGGAGGCCACGGCCCTTCTGCACGGCTACCTCCAGCTCCTGCTCTGCGAGCGGGACGGGGGCAGCCAAGCCTGCACGGATGCCGAACTTCTCCTGTCGCACGGGCCCGGCGAGGGGCGTCTCGAGGCCTGGGTTCACATGCAGGCTCTCGCCCGCGTCTGC
Organism: Streptomyces sp. NPDC051578; assembly: GCF_044454045.1. Lineage (NCBI taxonomy): Bacteria > Bacillati > Actinomycetota > Actinomycetes > Kitasatosporales > Streptomycetaceae > Streptomyces > Streptomyces sp. NPDC051578. The sequence continues at coordinate 261,405 of NZ_JBITDH010000005.1, read as the reverse complement.
CGAGTCCTACTGGCCGAACGCCACGCGTCGCGGAACAACACCGGCGCCGGCCGGACTTCGCAGGCCCCGGACATGGTGGTGACGCAGTGAGGCAGCGGATTGCCGTGATCGTTTACGTGATCCTCTGCAGTGCCGTCGTCGGCAGTCTCCTGTCCGCCACCGAACACTGACCACCCGCCGCTTGCGGCGGCGGGGCACGGCGGCTGCATCCGCACCGTCGAGAAACCGAAGTGATGGAGGCACGTCATGAACCGACCCAAGCCCCAGACGAAGCCGAGTGCGCCCGTGACCGCGGAGGCGGTCCGCCGGCTCCAGCAGCGCGTGACGGCGTTCGCCGCCACCGGGACCACCCACAACTCCCCGACCACGTACCACCGGTAGGCCTGCCGGTCCGCAGACAGGTGCGGAGGGGGACGTCCGCTGTCCCCTTCCGCGCCACCCCCGCACCCTTCCTGACCGTGCAAAGGAGTTCGTCATGGCAGCAGCCCCCGTCGGCCTGGAACTGACCTTCCTCGGCCACCAGACCTGGCACATCACCGACGGTCTCTCCTCCGTCCTTCTCGACCCGATCCTCGCGCCGGCCTTCGGCGCCGGGAGCCTGGAGTTCGAGATCTGGCCGCCCCGCGCCGTGGACACCGAGGGCATGCCCACCCCCAACGCGGTGATCCTCAGCCACGAGCACCTGGACCACTTCCACCTCCCCTCGCTCGACCTCCTCGCCCGTACGGTGCCCGTCTACACCGGCACCACCACCCCGGCCGCCGTCACGGACGCCATCGAGGCCCTGGGCTTCACTGTGCACCGCGTGGACCACACCCAGCCGCTGAACGTCGGCGACGTCGAGATCACCCTCTACCCCGCCGGCGCCCGCACCCTCTTCTGGGAGAAGCGCGTCTCCCAGCCCCTGGTCCGCCTGGCCGGCACCACCGGCAACGACGTCTTCATCGGCGTCGACGCCGACGTCTCCGACCTCTACATCGAGCAGCTGGCCCAGGGCACCCTCGCCCCGCCCCGGCTCGCCGTGGTCTCCAACAACGCCCAGACCGTCCCGTACGGGGCCCTCGGCGCGGACAACAACCTGTTGCCCGGCATGGACGGACCCCGCAACCGCACCACCGGCCTCCAGATCCTCAACGGCCTGCTCATCGACTACCTCAAGCCCTTGGACGGCGTACGGGACGTCGCCCTGTGCGGCAACGGCTTCACCGCGCCCCGCAGCCCCCACGGCCCGTTCCTCTACGCCGACCACAAGGCCCTGGCCGCGACCGCGAACGAGCTCCAGCACCTCTTCCGCGTCCACGGCCCCCGCCCCGGCGACCGCCTCACCGTCCCGGCGGGCGACGGTCCTGTCACCACCTCCCGCGCTCCCTGGGTCACACCCGACCCCGTGGCGGAGAAGTCCGCGCTCGCCGCGCTCGCTGACTTCCTCGACTCCCCGCAGCGCGTCGAGCCGACCCCGGTCACCCCGGCCCTGGCCGAGGAGGAGTGGGAGAAGGCCGACGCCCTGGTGGTCGAGGAGCTTCCCCGGCTCGCCCGTGAGCTGATCGCCACCCGTACCGGCGCCCTGGCCACCAGCATCCACGACTACCTCGCCGGCCCTCTCGGAGCGCACCGCGCCGTCCTGCGCCTCCTCGACCCGCCCGGCCGCCCCGGCGAGATCGACTCCTACGCCTGGAACATCACCGGCCCCACCTGGGACAAGATCGCCACGACCAGCCGGGAGGAGGCCTTGGCCGCCCACCCCTTCGGCATCGAGATCTACTTCCAGGACTTCGCCGCCGTCTTCCTCGGCCGCGCCCAGATCTGGGACGTCGTCGGCGGCTCGTACCAGGGATGGCACATAGGCGAGAACCTCGACTCCCCCGTCTACGCCCTCTTCGCGATCTACGGCGAGCACCAGCGGCCCGACCTCGCCGCCCGCTGCTACGCCCACAGCCTCGCCGCGCTCGGCATCCACCAGGAGAGCGCGGCATGACCACCGCCCCCGCCGGGCCGCTGGACGGCGCCGCCCGCACGCGGCCCGACGGGTGGCTGGCCAACCCGCTCACCACTGACCCCGCCACGGCCGAGCGTCAGGCTTACGTGATCCTCGCGCGCCACCACCCGGGCGAGCCGGGACCGGTGTGCTGCCTGACCGCCCGCTACCGCACCGCCGTCTTCGCTCTGGGTGTCCCACCCCGTCGGGTCCTGAAGCGCCACGCGGACGAGGCCGGCTACCTCGGCGAAGTCCTCGCCTACGACCTCCTGGCCGACGAGAACGTCCTGCCGGACCTCCACCGCGCCTGCGACACCTCCCGCACCCTGCTGGTCGACCACCTCGACGAGGAAGTCACCCTCTCGGGCACCGACGCCTTCGACGAGCTGGTCCGCTCGGTCGCCCTCATCCACACCGCCTCCGCCCGCTGGCAGCCCGAGGTCGCCAAAACCATGGCCCTCTGGCACATCACAGCCGCCCTGGATGCCCCGTCCCCGGCCTGGATCACCCGCCCCGACGACTGGCACCGACTCCTCCAGCTCGTCACAGACGCCCACGGACCCGACCACGTACCGCTCGGTCACCTGGACCTCAAGCCGGAACACGTCCGCCGCCGCGCTGACGGGCACCTCGCCCTCATCGACGCAGAAACTCTCCGCCCGGACATCACCGGCCTGCCCGACCTGGTCACCCTCGCCCACATGGCTGACCAGCAAGGGCACCCGTCCCCGCGCTGGGTACGCCACGCCTACCTGCACCACGCACGAGAACTCGGCGCCCACTGGAACGATCACGACCTCATACGCTCCCTGACAGCGTTCGCCGCAGCCACCGGCCTCCGTTCCCTGCACGGCGCCCACGAGTGACCCACCCCAGCGGTACCGTGCCACTTCCCGACACAAGGAGAATCCCAAGTGCGCGGTATCCGCACCGTCATGGTCTTCGTCGACGACCCCGAAGCCGCCGCCCGCTGGTGGGGCGACATCTTCGAAGCCGATGTCAAGCTCGACATCAACGGCACCGCCGTCTACGCCTGGCTCGACCTCGACGGACTCGAGTTCGGCTTCCACCAGGCGTCCCCCAAAGCCAACGCCCACGGGCGAAGCACCGTCCCGTACTGGTCCGTCGAGAACCTCGACACCGAACGCAAGCGCCTCCTGGAAGCGGGCTGCACCCACCACCGCGGCCCCCTCGACGTGGAGCCCGGCCGACGCATCTGCCAGCTCATCGACCCCTTCGGCACCGTCTTCGGACTCGACGGGCCCTGACCCCTCGGAGCCCACCCATGCGCCACTGGCCCCTCACCGCCCTCCAGCTCACCACCGCCGACCTCGTCCTGCGCCTCCCCTCGGACGACGATCTCGACGCGCTCGCCCAGGTGGCCGCCGACGGGGTCGTCCCCGACGGCGCCGTGTACTTCCCGCAGCCCTGGGCCTCCGCCCCGCCGGCCGAGAGGGCCAGGAACGTCGTACAGAACCACTGGTGGGCGAGGGGTGACTGGACCCGCGAGAACTGGCGTCTGCTCCTGGCCGTCTTCCACGACGGCCAGGTCATCGGCCAGCAGAATCTCTCCGCACGCGACTTCGCCATCACCGGCGAGGCCCGGACCGGCTTCTGGCTCGGCCGCCGCTTCCAGGGCCAGGGCTACGGCTGCCAGATGCGCGCCGCTGCCCTGGCCCTCGCCTTCGACGGCCTCGGTGCCGCCCGCGTCACCTCCACCGCCTTCGCCGACAACGCCGCCTCCCGAGCGGTGTCCCGAAAGTTCGGCTACCGCCCAAACGGTGTCCACCGGATCTCCGTCGACGGCCACCCCTACGACGCCCACGAGGAGGTCATAGAGGCGGCCGACTGGCAGGGTTGCGCGAGCCTGGTGCCTGTCGGAATAGCCGGGCTGCCTGACTGCATCCCGCTCTTCCGCTGACTGGCGTGCTGGGCGTCGATACGATCTTCGGCCCATCCTGGCCGTCCTGGAGGAGTAGACGTGACGCAGCAAGGCGCTGAGGAGCGACCGGGCATCGCCGCGGCCATCGTGGTACACGAAGGCCGCGTGCTGATGGTCCGGCGGCGCGTCAGCGAGGGCCAGCTCTCCTGGCAGTTCCCGGCCGGCGAGGTCGAGCCCAACGAAGCCCTCGAGGACGCCGCCGTACGGGAGACCCAGGAGGAGACCGGGCTTGCCGTGAAAGCGGTGAAGCTGCTCGGCAAGCGGATCCACCCGGCCACCGGCCGACGGATGTCGTATACCGCCTGCGAGGCGGTCGGCGGTAATGCGCACGTGGCGGACACCAACGAGCTCGCCGAGCTGGCGTGGGTCGCCCATGCAGAGATCTCGCGGTATGTCCCGTACGGGCTGTTCGAGCCGGTGCAGGCACACCTCGACTCGGTGTTGAACCGCTGACGGTGCCTGTCGACACGCAACACCTCTGAGGGCCAACGCGTTTCGGCGTTGGCCCTCAGGGTGCTCATGGGGGGCAAGACCGGGTTGTCAGCTGTGTGATGAGGGCTCGCGCTTCGGGTGCGAGGCCGCCGGTGATCTCCTGGGCGCAGAGCGTGCCGGATCGATTCGTGAGGTCATGGAGACGGTGATCCAGTTCTCGGCGACGCGCTGGAGGGCCTGCTGCGCGCGGAGGATGGCCGGGTAAGCGGTCTTTTGAGCTGCCGCAGGCACAGCTCGAAGCCGCCGACACGGGCTCCGACGCTCTCCTCCTGGCCGGAGCAGCAGGCGTCGCCGCCGACAATGGCGCTCTTGCCCAGCTGGTTGGCGTCAGCCTTGACGACGTAGGGCTCCAATCCGGACGAGTGCCGGCAGGTCAGGGGGACCGTCTTTCAGGCATCCCGTCGCTCCTCATGGCTGGCCAGCTGCACGCGTAGCCGCTCGGCCTCGGCTTCGGCCCGGCGTAGTCGGCGCTCCAAGACAGCGCGATCTGGCGGCGGGTTTTCGGGCTTCGGCGCCTCATTCCGTGGGATAAGCCAGCCCACGCGCTGATACGCGACGATCGCGCGAGCGTGGGGACACGTGTGGCAGGAGCGTTCCGGCCTCGGACGCGGCCAGCCTGCCGCCAGCAATCGGCGGGTGTGCTCACGTTGCTGTTCGGAATGCAGCGTCGGGTCCGAGACCCAGACCTGCTCGAATTCCTCGATCATCTGATTAACCCTCGCGGCCTCGGCCAAGCGCGGCCCATCAGCAGGTTTCCAGTCGAGGGCCGGCGCTACAACCTCGCCTACGTGTCCGCAGGCCAGCGTCACCTTCCAGAAGGCCGACGTGTGCGCTCCGTCATGCCGAAGCACGGCCCATACGTCGGCATCGGCCCATTCGGGAGGTTCCACCGGGTCCGCGGGAAAGCTCACCTCCCGTCGGGCTCCCCACTCAATGATGTCGCGGTAGGGGGCGTCAGCGGAATCATCGTGCTGGCAGTACACCTGTCCCTGCGGCAATGCTTCACCGCCCCCAAGGCCGCGCCACTGCCTCTCGCTCGGCGGGGTGCGGTCGTCCGGTACCAGCATCTCCTTGATGCAATCGCAATCCAGCTGGACCCGCCATCGGTAGTACCGGTCCGGGTCCGGCGCGAAGAACGGCCACAGCACCGGAGAAATCCCCCTGCGGCGATCGGAATTGAATTTCTCGTACTCGCGCAGGACGTCCATGCGCCGCTTTGCCCGGCCCGGAAGCCGGCGCGCTACAGCGGGTGGGCGCACACCTGCGGCAGGGTCGTTCACGTTCGAGTCCTCTCGCCCAGCGAAACACTGCTACCGACGCTAGAAACCCTGAGATCGAACCGCTGCCGAAATAGCGACCGTTTCGCCTGAACGAAGGAGACGAGGCTGTCGCCGCCCTCGTCGTCCCGTGCATGACTGCACCCGCGTCGCTGGCGAGGACAGCCGAGCGCGGCCTCAACAACGTCACGCTCCACGTGACAGAGGCCGTCACGTCGCTCCGACAAGCCCGCCTACGCCGGCAACATGCGCGACCGCCGCCGGGTGTGCCTCCGTGGTCAGCCCCAGGGGCTGATGCTGACCATTTGCTGACCAAGACCCCGTCACCACGCCGCTGACCTGCGGAAACGTCCAGATGTCAGATGTTGGACTTGAACAGAGTACGCAGCACTTGGGACTCCTCTGAGACGGCTCCCCGCCTGCTTTGTGCAGGTCAAGGGCGGTCTCGACTGTACACCGGCACGCGCCGGACGATGTTTGTGAGGAACATCGCTCTGTCCGGGCGAGACGGCTCTCACCTGGGCTTTCACGCCATCACCGGCATCTGTTCGGGCGATTCTCCGGGAACGCGCTGCGGCTCATGCTGACCGAATGCTGACTTACCTGATGAGCCGTCAACCGAGCAAGCCTCTCCGCCCATCTACACACCACAGACCTGTCGACACCGATTTCGCGCCAGTTGACGCAAGACGGCCCCCTGGCCAGTCGGCCGGTCCAGGCCGATCCTTAGCGACGCTGCCCGGCAGATGCCGACCGCGGCCCCGTGCTTCGTGAGCTCAGCTCAGCTCGGAGCGACCGTCACGATGTCAGGCGCGATGTCCAACACCAGAAGGGCCGCCGCCACGTGGGTCGGGTTGTCCTCCACCTTGACGGCCGAGAGCTCGTTGGCGCGTGAGACCCGCCGTTCGACGGTGTTGCGGTGCGCGTAGAGGTTGGCGGCCGCCCGGGTGGTACTGAAGCCGCACTGCACATAGGTGAGCAGTGTCTGCCGCAGCGCTGTGTCGGCTTCGGCCAATGGCCCGAGGGTGTTGATGACGAACCGGCGTGCGCCGGGCCGGTCCTTCGTGAGCGCGTCGATCAGCTCGACGTCGGCGTAGGCGGTGAATCGCCGGTCGGACCCCAGCCGGATCACCAGCGCCTGCGCCGCGAGGGCGTCCTGGTGGCTGGAGCGGAATCCATCGAGACCGCGTCCCGGCCTTCCCACTGCCGCGCGGACCTCGTCGACCGCCGCGAGGTCCTTCTCCACGTGTCGAGGGTCCGGGACGGCTTCCCCCGAGAGCCAGATCCACCGTGACGTGGCGCTGGCGCGCGCCACCAGGGCGGCGCTTCGGCCGCCGACGGAGGAGCGCACGGCGGCGATCGCCTCGTCCAGGACGTCGGCGTCCTGGGGATCATCGACCCAGAGGACGAGGCCCATGTGCCACCGCGCCATCCGGTAGCGCAGGTGCCCTTCGGCGAGGTCCTCCGCCATCGGTGCCCCACTGGCGATCAGCTGGATCAGTGCGATCCCCTCCGCATCCGTGTTGCCCATCGCTGCGGCGAGGCCGGCTTGCCGCAGGGCCGCGACGGAGTCGAGGGCGTACTGCACCAGCGACTGCGCCGTCACGTCCAGGACCCCGACGAGAAGGACGGGGTCGGCGCAGTCCGCCACGCATTCCTCCAGCCAGCGCCGCCAGCCGATCCCCAGGGCCACACGCCAGGCGACGGCGAAGTCGGGCGCGATGCCCCGGGAGACGAGGTCGTTGATGTACGCCGTGGTCCTCGGGCTGACGTAGGGCTCTACCCTCCGCCCCGGTTGCTGAACGTTTGCGGTCAACCACTGGACAAGGTCGGAGCGGTTGAGCGCGCGATCCTCCTCGACCAGCGATGCGTCCGCGAGGAGGGCGGGATCGTTCTGGGCGATGAGAGAGGGTCTTGCGAAGGCGCCGACCAGGGCGTCCGTTTCCGTCAGCAGGCGCTGGCACAGTGACCTGATCGCGTCAGCGACCTCACGCGAGGGCGGGGGCCACAGCTCGTCCATGTTCTCAGTGTCCCTCTGCTCTCGGGGAGCCGAGGCTCCCGACATGCCGTGTCACAGACAGATGAAGGGCTCGTCGGCGGCCTGGCCGACGGCGAAGGCGCGGGCTGCCGACCGCCGCTGTTTACTACCACTAAACAGCGGCAGATTTACCACGCCCTCGTCGACGCTACAAGGGGTTCGCCGCCGTCGCCCCCTCCGCAGGGGCGCACCGACCGCCCCTGGCGCGCATGCCTTAGCCTCGTGCCACGGAGAGGACTCGTCCGGGTCGGCCCGTCACCTGACAGGCGCACGACCTCGGCCTCGGGACGGGCGGTGAGCACACCATGTCCATCGGTGACAGCGGGACGGCAGGCGGAGCGGAGAGGGGGGCCGCCGCCCTCGAAGCGTCCACAGGCGCGCAGCTGCGGAAGATCAGGCTCGACCGCGGGTTGTCGTTGACGGAGGTCGCGCACCGGGCAGAGGTCACCAAGGGCTTTCTGAGCCAGTTGGAGCGCGGGCTCACCAGCGTGTCCGTCCCGACGTTGCTGCGCGTCTGCGAGGTGCTGCGGATCGGTGTCGGGGAGCTGTTCGCGTACCCCGACGAGCAAGTCGTGGAGGGTGGAAGCCGGATCGACATGGGCGGTGAGGGCGTGGCCGAATACCTGCTCACGCCCGCCGGCACCACGGCATTCCAGGTCTTCCGTTCCGTGATCGAGCCGGGCGGGGGCACCGGAGGCCCCTATCGGCTCGACACCGCCACGATCTTCGCGATGGGACTGAGCGGCTCGACCCGTCTGATCGTCGGGGGCGAGACCCGGATGCTGTCGGCAGGGGCGTCCACCTCGTTCTCCGGACAGACGCTTCACCAGTTCGATAATCCGGGTGCGACGGTGAGCGAGGTCCTCTGGGTCCTGTCGCCTCCCCTGCTGCGCGCCGCGCGAGGACCCGCATAAGTTCTGTCGTCACATGTCGGGCCCACATCAGGAGTGATGCGAGGGCGACGGACGGCTGCTCCGTGAGAGCGGCGCGGTCTTGTCGTAGCGAGTGGCGGTGTCACATCACACCGTCACAGAGCAAGCGCCACCCGAACCTTCAGAAGTCCCCGCGCCTGGCACGACGGAGCGCCCGCCGGGCCAGCGTCCTGCTGCCGTTGAAGAAGTCGTTGAACCGGTCCAGCCCCCAGATGGCTCGGAGGACGAACGGCTGCATCAGCAGCGACATCGACGGCGAGTACTTCGAGGCGTCCGACCAGATGCCGGCGAGGTCCTCCGGCATCTCACCGTCGACGATGTAGTCGGCGAGCTGATGGGTCACGTACGGCACCTGGCAGAGGCCGTGGCCGTTGCAGGCCATCGCGTAGAAGACGTTGTCACCCACCTGCCCGGCGACCGACAGCCAGTCCGGGCTGATGCCGATCCACCCGCCCCAGGCCCGCTCGATGGCCACGTCGGACAGCGACGGGAACCGGTTGGCCAGATCCTTCCCCATGTCCCGCACGACACCGGGGTCCGGGACCCGGTCCGGGAGCGGGTAGGCCTGGCCTCGCTGGGCTTTGCGGACCCCGCAGACGATGGTGTTGCGCTCGGTGAGCCGGTAGTGGGTCATCAACTGGTGCTGGGTGATGATGCCGGACCGACTGGTCCAGTCCAGCGCGGCGAGCCGCTCCGGCGCGATGGGTTCCGACTCGATCTCGATGACGTACAGCGGCGTCGCGAGGTTCTTGGGAGTGATGTCCCACTCGCCGCCGTAGACGCTGGTTGCGAGCAGCACCTTGTTGGCCCGCACGGTGCCGTGCGGTGTCGTGATCTCGACGGTGCTGCCGGTCCGCCGGACGTCGCTCACCCGCGACTGCTCGAAGACCTTGGCCGAGGAGGCGAGCAGTGCGCGGCGCACACCCCGAGCGAGCTTGCCCGGGTTCAGCATCCCGCCGATGGATTCCCGCATCCCGCCCACGAAACCTGCGGGGAGGCCGAGTTCCTCTCTGCTGCCGACGGTCCCGTCCCCACCGAAGGCGCGCAGGATCGCCGCCTGGGTACGCACCCTGAGCATCATGAGGGGTGAGACCGCACCCCACACCAGGCCGTTCGCCACGTAGTCGCAGTCGATGTCGTGCGTCTTGATGAGGTTTTCCACATAATGGCCAGCGTGCTCCGCCAGTTTGGCCATGACCGGCATCTTCTTCGGGGACTGGAGGCTGAGCATCCGCAAGTCGCCACCCGGCGCCCCGGCGATCTGACCGCCGTTGCGCGAGGCCGAGCCGTAGCCGCAGAACTCGGCCTCCAGCAGGACCACGTCCTGGTCGCGCTCCGCGAGGCGCAGCGCAGCCGCCATGCCACCCATGCCGCCGCCGATGACGGCGATGTCACAGGTGAGATCGCCGTCCAGCGCGGGCTGCACGTCGTCCGGCGGGTCGATCCAGCCGGTGAAGTTGCTGTACTTCGTGCCGTCGGTCCTCATGCTGCGCTGGTCTCCTTTTAGCAGTAGTGGAGGCGTGTGTCGCCGTGTCAGTCCTGAGAGGTCGTGGCCCCGAGCGAGGCTCGGGCTGCTCGTCGCTCTCCCTTGGCCGCGACCGAGCGGACCGGGAGGTCCCCCATCGACAGGAGACCGGGACGCGCCTCGACGACAGCGGTGGAGGCATTGACCGCCGCTGCGATGGTGCTGAGGAAGGAATCGAAGCCCACGGAGGAACGAAGGTCGACGACCTGCTCCTCTCCGACGATCCGATAACCGTCCCCCGCGGCCACCTCATCGGCCGGCTCGAAGAACCCGAACGTGATCTCCAGGTCGATCACCGCTTCGCCCTTGAGCACGCCCCGGGCGGCATGAGTGACAGCCGCGACCTGCCCCGGTTCGATACACATGTGGTCCCCGACGCGCGGCGAAGTCGTCACGACCGCGGGCTCGACCTCTCCCATGTCCACCGAGTCGAGATCCCATCCGAGCCCTGCCGCGAGCGCCCCGATGGCCTGCTCGAAGCCGTGGTGTCCGACGACCTCGCCCCGGCTGCGAGCCGTCGCGAACTCGCGCATGGTCAGACGGAGGCTGAACTTCGACAGGATCGCGCCATAGCGTGACATGTTCGTCCGTCGGCGGATCCGCACGCTCTCCACACGCTGAGTCAAAGCGGTCAGCAGGAGAGGAAGGGTGTCCATCAGGATGCCCGGGTTCGCCCCGCTGCCCAGGACCGTCACGCCATGCGCCTTCGCCGTGTCGTCGAGCCGTCGGGCCAGGTCGGGATGGCTCTGCCATGGATAGGCCAGCTCTTCGCAGATGCTCAGGACGTTGTACGAACGCTCCAGCAGCGGCAGCAGGACGTCGGCCACCCTGTGCAGATCCGAAACGGTCGCCACGATCGCGAGGTCGGCGGTGGGCAGGTCGGCCGGGTCGCTCACGATGACGACGCCGTTCGCGGCGCCGCCAAGCAGCGCTCCGAGGTCTTGACCAATCACGCGGGGGTCCCGGTCCGCTGCTCCGACGATCTCCACGTCCGCGCGTTGCAGCAGGGAAGAAGCGATGGCCCGGCCGGTGGCGGCGAGGCCCACGATGACAGTCTGATTACTCAATGCACACCCCTAGACGCCCCGGTCGGCACGTCCTCGACACGGTGTTCAGCGAAACTGGACTTCGCCTGTGGCGATTGCCTCGCATCTCACTGTCGTCAGCCACGACCGCGGTGAGAACGACACGGGGCACCTGGTTCCCCTGGGGATGGTGCATGGCGCACAGGCCGATCGCGCCCCTGCGCTCGTACGCCGGCCGAGCCAACGCCATGCCGACTGCGGTGTTGGACGCCGTCGAGGAGTTCGACGTGGTGTTCATCGGAGCGGGAATCGCCGGGACCGGCGCGGCCCCCCTCTCAGCCGAGAGCTCCCCGACAGGTCACCAGGCCCTGTCGATGAATGTCAGGCCCACATCAGCAGGTCGTCCAGCCGCTTCCGCCCCCGCGACGGCGCGGGCAGCGGCGTCCGGACGAACTCCCACTCGCCATCGGACAGTTCGCGACGACGTACCACCCCATCGTGATCCACTCGGCAAGATCATTCGAGGACATCACCTAGAGCCGCTCGTAGACGGCCGGGCGGCGCGCTCGCAGGACGAGGGCCTGCACCGCGCCGGCCACGGCCGAGAGGGCGACGAGACCGCCGATCACCCAGGCGCCCGTGACGGTGCCGACGAGGAGCGGGAAGTTGACGACCATCAGGCAGACCACACAGGCCAGGCCGAGGAAGGCGACGCCCGGGGCCACGACCGTACGCCACACCGACTGCCGCCCGTCGGCGCGCCGGAAGAACCCGATGACCGCGAGGCTGGTGGCCGCCATCAGCAGGACGACGCCGAGGGTGGCGGCGCCGGAGAACCATGCGTAGAGGTCCCCGATCGGGTCGAGGCCGAGCGCGGCGACGACGAGCGTGGTGGTGAACGCGACCGCCGAGGCGACGGCCGAGGAGGCCGACGGCGCGCGGTGCCGTGAGTGGACGACGCCCAGCGACGCCGGAAGCGCACCGGCCCGGGACAGCGCGAACTGGTAGCGCGTCACGACGTTGTGGAAGGCCAGCACGCAGGCGAACTGGCTGGTGATCAGGAGGAGTTGCATGATGTCGGCCCAGACGGAGCCCACGTAGCTCCGCGTCAGCGTGAGGACCAGGCCCTCGGGGTCGGCCTGCGCGGCTCCGACCACCGCGTCGACGCCGGCACCCACCACGATCGCCCACACGGTGAACGAGTAGAAGACCCCGATGACCAGGATCGCGACGTACGTCGCCCGCGGGACCGTGGCGTCGGGGTCCTTCGCCTCGTTGCGGAACACGGCCGTCGCCTCGAAGCCGATGAACCCGAAAAGGGCGAACATGACGCCGAGGCCCAGGGATCCGGTGCCCGCGATCGAGGGCGACAGCGGCTCGGCCGTCAGGCCGTTGGCGCCGCCGTGGCCCACGATGCCGAGGTCCAGGACCAGGAGCAGCAAGGATTCCAGCACCAGCACGGCACCGAGCACCTTGGCGCTCAGCTCGATGTCGCGGTAGCCGAGGAAGGCGATGACGCCGAGCGAGACGAGCGCCCACGACCACCACGGGGAGCCGACGTCGGCGTACCGCTCGATGACGTTGCTCGTCGCGACGCCGACGTAGGCGTTCACCCCGACGAGGAGCAGCGTGTAGGAGAAGAGCGCGAGGGTCGCGGCCGAGAGACCGGGGATCCGGCCCAGCCCCGCCTGGACGTAGGCGTAGAAGGCGCCCGCGTTGCGTACCCGTCCGACCATCAGCGTGAAGCCGACCGCGAAGATCAGCAGCATCACGGTGGACAGCGCGAAGTACAGCGGCATCCCCGGGCTGCCGCTCACGGTGAAGGCGAGCGGCACCCCACCGGCCACAAGCCCGAGCGGCGCCGCTGCGGCGACGACCATGAACACGATCTGCGATACGCCGAGCCCGCGGTTGAGCGGGTCGCCCGAGCCCGCTTCACCGCCGGGTACTTCGACGTGCCCTGTCTTGGAGAGGTCGGTCATCGCGACACCTTTCGGCTCACGGGCCGGTACCGGCTCGTCGTGGGTGGGTGAAGGGGTGCGTGAGGCGGTACGCCCACGCGAGAGGAGGTGGCTCCGCGCGGGCCCCCCGCGACAGCGGGTTCGGCCTCCGCGCACGACCACGGCCACGTGTTTAGTGCGACTAAACACGTGAGGGGCAAACCACTATCACGCCGTCCTCGCCCCCGCAACGGGTGCGCCAGGTCGGTCGGGGCGCAGCGGCCCGGGGCCGCCTGTGCATCGTGCACCGAGCCCTGGCAAAGGAGGTGCGCGCTGTCGTTCTCGCAGGCGGGCGCTGCTCGCGACAGTGAGGTAACCGCCACAGGAACAGCGAGGAAACGCCATGACAGCTGAGGTGTTGGACGCCGTCGAGGAATTCGACGTGGTGATCATCGGAGCCGGGATCTCCGGGATCGGCGCGGCCTCCTATTTCAGCCGGGAGCTCCCCGAGAAGTCGCTCGCCGTGCTGGAAGCGCGCGACGACATCGGAGGCACGTGGGACCTGTTCCGCTATCCCGGCATCCGCTCGGACTCCGACCTCCACACGTTCGGATACGCGTTCAAGCCCTGGCGCCACAAAGCCGCGATCGCCGACGCTCCCCTCATCAAGGGGTACCTCCACGAGACCGTCGAGGAGAACGGCCTGGAGCGCGTCCTCAGGCTCGGCCACCGGGTCGTCCGCTCGGAGTGGTCCACGGCGGACTCACGGTGGACTCTCACCGTCCAGACGTCGGACCCCGCCACGGGAGCGAGCCGGATCAAGACGATCCACGCGGGATGGGTCTTCGCCGCCACCGGCTACTACCGGTACGACGAGGGGTTCTCCCCGGAGTTCCCGGGGCGGGACGACTTCGAGGGCCGGATCGTCCATCCGCAGCACTGGCCCGAGGACCTCGACTACAGCGGCAAGAAGGTCGTCGTCATCGGCAGCGGCGCGACCGCGATCACACTGGTGCCGGCCATGACCACCGGGGCGGGCGCCGCCCGGCACGTGACGATGCTGCAGCGCACCCCCACCTACGTCATGGCGCTCCCCCGGGTCGACAGGGTCGCCCTGGCGCTCACGAAACTGCTCGGAGAGGAGCGCGGGTACGCCGTGACGCGGTTCAAGAACATCTGGACCGAACACGCCGTCGTGAAGGGCCTGCGGACCTTCCCCAAGGCCGGACGGGCCTTCATCCGGCACGAGAACGTCAAGCGCCTTCCCAAGGGGTTCGACGTCGACAAGCACTTCAACCCGCCGTACGACCCGTGGGACCAGCGGCTGTGCGTGGCGCCGGACGGGGACTTCTTCGACGCGATCAAGGACGGAAGGGCCTCTGTCGTCACCGACGCCGTGGCACGGTTCAGCAAGCGCGGAATCGTCCTGGCGTCGGGCGAGGAACTGGAAGCCGACGTCATCGTCACCGCGACGGGACTGAACCTCCAGCTCTTCGACGGCATGCCCCTCGTGGTAGACGGACGCCAGGTCGACCTCGCGGACGCGCTCTGTTACCGCGGCATGCTGCTGAGCGGCATCCCGAACTGGGCGATGGCGATCGGCTACACCACCTCGTCCTGGACGCTCAAGGTGAGTCTGATGTGTCGCTACTTCATCGACTTGGTCAGGCACATGGACGCCCGCGGATACGACACGGTGGTTCCGGTCGCACCGGCGGGAACGAAGCGCAGGCCCGTCATGGACCTTCAGGCCGGGTACGCCAAGCGCGGCGAGAAGCTCCTGCCCCAGCAGGGCCCCGAGAAGCCCTGGCGGATGGCGATGTCCTACCCCGAGGACGCCAAGGCCCTGCGTGGCCCGGTGGCCGACGAGAACCTCGAGTTCGGCGCCCGCCGGGCGGCCGCGCAGTCGCCCGGCGGGAGGCGCGCCACCCATGCCTGAGGCCAGTGGCTCCGAGAGCGCCGACCAGTACGCGGCTCTGCCGTCCGGGATGACGATCTGCTTCCGGGACCACGGCGACGAGGACGACCCAGCGATGCTGCTCATCGCGGGACTGGGCGAAGACCTCACCTTCTGGACCGACTCGTTCGTCGGCTCCCTCGTCACCAGGGGCTTCCGGGTCGTCGCGATCGACAACCGCGACGCCGGCCAGTCGACGTTCGTCGCCGCGCCCCCTCCCGGGATCTGGCGTCAGATCGCCGCGCGCCCGCGCGGCGACGCGTACGCACTGGCCGACATGGCACAGGACGCCGTCGGCGTACTCGACCATCTCGGGATCTCGCGGGTGCACCTGGTCGGGCGGTCGATGGGCGGGATGATCGCGCAGACGATCGCGGCCACGGCGCCCGAGCGGGTCCTGTCGCTGGCCTCCCTCTACTCCACCACCGGGGCGCGCAAGGTGGGGCAGCCGGCTCTGTCGACGATCCGGCTCCTCGCCGCCCCGCCCGCGAGGAACAGAACCGCGGCGGTCCGTGCCCACCTGCGGCTCACCCGGCACGTCGCGGGGACGGGGCATCCCATCGACGACGCGGCCGAGGCGGCCATCGCGGCTCGCGGCTGGGACCGCAGCGCCGGTGACCCGGCGGCCGGCACGGCGCGACAGATCCAGGCCATCCAGCGTTCCGGAGACCGGACGGCCCAGCTGAGCAGGATCACCGCCCCGACGCTTGTCATCCACGGCGACCGGGACCCGCTGGTGCACCCGAGCGGCGGCGCCGCGACCGTCCGGGCGATCCGCTCGGCGCAGCACGTGGTCATCCCCGGCATGGGCCACCACATCCCCGAGGCGCTCATCGACCCCGTCACGACCTACATCTCGCAGCACGCGAACCGCGTGGGCGAAGGAGGAAACCATGTCCGGATCTCGTAAGTCCGACTCCAGGGACACCACGGTCGACATCGTGATCGTCGGTGCCGGATTCGCCGGTCTGAGCGCCGCCGAGCGGCTGGTGAGCACCGGGCGGTCCGTCCTGGTCGTGGAAGGCCGCGACCGGGTCGGAGGCCGCTCGCTCTCCGGCGAGGTGGCAGGCGTGAAGGTCGACCTCGGAGCGACATGGGTGGCACAACGCCACACCGCCATCCGGGACCTCGCGCACCGGATGGGGTGCACCACGACCGGCCAGTTCGACCAGGGTCGCAACGTGCTGTGGATGGCCGGTCGGCGCCGCACCTACAGCGGCACCATTCCCAAGGTCTCCCCCGCGACCCTGGTGGACATGGCCCGCATGCAGACGGCGGTGAACAAGCTGGTGGCGACCATCGACGTGAACGCCGCGTGGGAGACGCCCGGGGCGGGCCGGCTCGACGCCGTCTCGTTCGGCGAGTGGCTCGACCGGAAGTGCGCGCTGCCCGGCACCCGTGCGCTGATGACCATCGTCAGCAAGGTGCAGTGGGGCTGCACCCCGGGAGACGTCTCCCTGCTGCACGTACTGCGCTACATCCGTGCAGCGGGCGGGCTCAACCACATGCTGGACGTCGAGGGCGGAGCGAACCAGGACCGGTTCACCGAAACCACCCAGGAGGTCGCCAAGCGGGTGGCGGAGCGGCTCGGCGACCGCGTGCGCCTGGAGACACCGGCGCGCCGCATCACGCAGGACGACGACGGCGTCACCGTCCACACCGACTCCGGCGAGATCCACGCGGGATACGCGATCGTCACGGCCGCCCCGGCGCACCGCGCCACCATCGAGTTCGAACCCGCTCTGCCCGAGCAGGCCGAGGGACTCATACGAACGTGGCGCATGGGCGTCCTCAGCAAGGCCTTCGTGGCCTACGAGAAGCCGTTCTGGCGGACCGACGGATGCTCCGGCGAGGCGGTGACCGACACCGGCACCGTGTTCATCACCTTCGACGTGTCCCCCGCCCCCGGCGGACCGGGTGTTCTGATGGCCTTCTGCGACCCTCGCGTCTTCGACGGCTTCGACCCCGAGACCCGACGCGATCTGGTCATCCAGCAGCTCGTCGACCTCTACGGTCCGCAGGCCCACACCCCGATCGACTACCTGGACCACTGCTGGGGTTCGGAACCGTTCGCCCCCGGAGGCCCCCACCCTGTCGCCGGCCCCCACACGACGGTGAGCTACGGAAAGGCTCTGACCGAGCCCCACGGGCGCATCCACTGGGCCGGCACCGAAACCGCCGGCGAATGGGCCGGCACCATGAACGGCGCGGTCCTGACGGGCCAGCGCACCGCCGAGAACATCGCCACCCTCCTGTCCCGTGACGTCCGAGAGGGGGCGTCGCGTTGAAGGAGGCGCTGTTCCTGCTGGCCGACCTGTGGATGATCTTCGTCGGCTACTTCTACGGCTGGAAGTTCATCCGCCGGTACGGCAACTACCTCCTCGGTCTCGAATGTATGGTCGTCGCGACGTCGGGCAGCAACTTCCTGCTCTGGTCGCTGCTCGGTGGCGACAGCGGCAGCGTCCTGTACGACGTGGCGTACTTCTTCGACGCGTTCTCCAGGTCGGTCGGCATCACGCTCATCCTGATCATGGCCCTGATGCAGGTGACCCATCGCTACAAGCCGAGCGTCGGCGTCGATGTGGCCGTGTTCGGGGTAGCGATCGTGGCCGGCCTGTTCCTCCGGCAGTTCCACGGCGCGGATCTCCACACCGGCGGCACCGCGTTCTGGGTCGCCGTGTTCTACGTCGTCGTCAATCTCCTCACGGCGGTCTTCCTCGGGTACTTCGTCAAGCGGCTCTGGGACGCGGGCGCGAGGTGGCCGGCGGTCTGGACGGGACTGGTCACGGCCGCCGGGACCGCCATCGCGATGACGTACGACTTCTTCCCGCTGCCGTTCGACGACGCGAACCGCACGATCTTCTACACCGCCGCGCTGGCGACCTGGGGCACCCAGGGATTCGTCTACTTCCGCGCCTACCGCGCGCTGCACGACCGCAACGCGGCCTTGGACGCCAACCCGGCTCGCGCGGCCGGGGCCCCCGCATGAACCCGAATGACGACGAAGGAGTCAGTATGGCGAAGCGGCACGTGTACGCGGTGGTGGACCCCGCCAGCGGCAAGCTGGTCAAGGAGTACCCCACCGCGACGGACGAGGTCGTCGAGGCGGCGCTCGACGCGGCGGCGAACGCCTACACGCACTGGTCGAGGCAGACCTCCGTGGAAGAGCGCGCCCAACTGTTGAACACCGTCGCCACCCTGCACAGCGAGCGCAGCGGGCACCTCGCCGGAATCATCCACCGGGAGATGGGC
Organism: Streptomyces sp. NPDC051578; assembly: GCF_044454045.1. Taxonomy (NCBI): domain Bacteria; kingdom Bacillati; phylum Actinomycetota; class Actinomycetes; order Kitasatosporales; family Streptomycetaceae; genus Streptomyces; species Streptomyces sp. NPDC051578. The sequence continues at coordinate 243,050 of NZ_JBITDH010000005.1, read as the reverse complement.
AAGCCGGTGGACGAGGCCGTCGCGGAGGTCGAGTTCAGCGCCTCGATCTACCGGTACTACGCCGAGAACGCGGAGAAGTTCCTCACCGACGAACCGATCGAGCTCCTGGAGGGAGAGGGCACCGCTTTCGTCCGTCGCCAGCCGGTCGGCGTGCTGCTGGGGATCATGCCCTGGAACTACCCGTACTACCAGGTGGCCCGATTCGCCGCACCCAACCTCGCGCTGGGCAACACCATCGTGCTCAAGCACGCGTCGCAGTGTCCGGAGTCGTCCGCGGCTCTCCACCAGCTGTTCACGGACGCGGGCTTCCCCCAGGGCTGTTACGTCAACGTCCACGCCACCGGGGAGCAGATCGGTCGCGCCATCGCGGACCCCCGCGTGCAGGGCGTCTCCTTCACCGGTTCGGAGCGGGCCGGCGCGGAGGTCGCCGCCCAGGCCGGGCGCAGCCTCAAGAAGGTGGTGCTCGAACTGGGCGGCTCGGACCCCTTCATCGTGCTGTCGACCGACGACCTCGACGCCACGGTCCAGGCAGCGGTCGAGACGCGGTTCGAGAACGCCGGGCAGGCGTGCAACGCCGGAAAGCGCTTCATCGTCGCCGAGGACCTCTACGACGCCTTCCTCGACAGGTTCACCGAGAAGGTGCTCACCCTGACCGGCGGGGTGGCGCCCCTGTCCTCGGTCGCCGCCGCCGAGTACGTCGAGGAACAGGTCAGGCGAGCCATCGATGAGGGGGCGACCTTCGTCTCCGCACGAAAGCGCGAAGGGGCGTACTTCCCGCCCGGCGTGCTGACGGGCGTCTCCCCGACGTCGCCGTCAGCCGCCGAGGAGCTCTTCGGTCCCGTCGCGACCGTCTACCGGGTCGGTTCCGAGGACGAGGCCGTCGAGCTGGCGAACGGAACCCCGTACGGGCTGGGTTCCTACGTGTTCACGACGGACGCCGAGCAGGCGCTGCGCGTCGCCGACCAGATCGACGCAGGGATGGTCTTCATCAACGGCGTCGGCCTCGAAGGCGCCGAACTGCCTTTCGGTGGGGTCAAGTTGTCCGGTTTCGGCCGCGAGCTGGGCCGGGCGGGAATCGACGAGTTCGCCAACAAGAAGCTCATCCGCACCGCTCGGACCTGATCGCCTCAGAACACGGAAGGAGACCTTTCATGACCATCGAATTCGACGCCGCCGTCTTCAGGACGCCGAACGAACCGCTGACCGTCGAGAGAGTGACGATCCCCTCGACGCCTCCGCCCGGCGAGGTGCTCGTGCGGCTCCAGGCGAGCGGGGTGTGCCACAGCGACCTCCACGTCCTCCTGGGCGAATGGGAGGTTCCCTCGCCGATGATCCTCGGCCATGAGGGGGCCGGGATCGTCGAGAGCGTCGGCGAAGGCGTCACGACGCTGAAGAAGGGCGACCACGTCGTGCTGTCCTGGACGCCTTCCTGTCTCCGCTGCCGCTACTGCATCAGTGGCAGGCCCGTCCTCTGCGACATGGTCAGCCAGCACTCGGCGAACCACCTCTCGTTCGACGGTCGGTCCCGGATCACGTCCGCCGACGGGGGCGACGTGCTCAGCTTCGCGGGCCTCGGAACGTTCGGCCAGTACACCCTCGTGCCCGAATCGGGCGCGATCGCCATCCGGGAAGACGCCCCGTTCCCGCAGTCGGCTCTGGTCGGATGCGCCGTCACGACCGGTGTGGGCGCGGCCGTCAACACCGCCGGCGTGCGTCCGAGCGACACCGTGCTGGTCCTCGGCTGCGGCGGCGTCGGCCTGAACGCGATCCAGGGTGCCCGGCTCGCCGGCGCCCGGAAGATCATCGCCGCGGACATCTCCGACGAGAAGCTGGAGCAGGCGCGTGTCTTCGGCGCGACCGACCTGATCAACAACGCCCGCGAGGATTTCGCGGGCCGGGTGTCCCAGCTCACCGACGGACGCGGTGTGGAGATCGCCATCGAGGCCATCGGACTGCCCCGCACCATCGAGTCGGCCTACGAGGTCCTGGCCCGGGGCGGCACGGCAGTGGTCGCCGGGCAGGTGGCGGACGGCGTGAGGATCTCCATCGATCCGTTCGTCATGTCCGATCAGGAACTGTCGCTCATCGGCTCGAACTACGGATCGAGCAAGCCGGCGTCCGACTTCCCGCTGCTGATCGACCACTACATGAACGACCGCATCGATCTGGACTCCCTGGTGACGAGCGTGATCGGTCTTCAGGACATCAACGAGGCGTTCGACCAGATGAAGCGCGGTATCGGTATCCGCTCGGTGATCACGTATTGAAAGGCAGGGGCGATCTCATGGCCCTGGAATCATCACGCTCGGCCTTCGAGCGAGCCCGCCGCAGTGTCGGCGGGGGTGTGGGGTCGGGCCTGCGCGCCGCGATGCCGCCCCATCCGCTCTTCGTGCGCGAGGCGCGGGGCGCACACGTCTGGGACCTGGACGGCGACCGGTACGTCGACTACGTGATGGCCTGGGGGCCGCTCGTCCTCGGTCACGGTGACCCGCGCGTGTTGTCCGCGGTGTCCGAGGTCGCGACGAAGATGCAGGTCGTCGGCACCGGCCACCCGCTCGAGTACCTTGCGGCGGAAGCGGTCCTCGAGGCCGTGCCGCACGGCGAGCGACTGCTGTGGAGCAACACGGGGACCGAGGCAGTGCAGGTGGCGTTGCGCCTCGCGCGCGCTGCCACCGGCCGGCGCCGCGTCCTGAAGTTCGCCAAGAGCTACCACGGCTGGCACGACACCGTGTACGCCGGGATGTCCGAGCACGACTGCGACCGCCCCGCCACCCCCGGTGGGGCGGGGCAGTCGGCCAGCGTGCTGGACGACCTGGTCGTGGCGCGCTTCAACGACGTACAGCTGGCCGAGCGCCTGCTGAGCGAGTCCGTCGAGCGCGACATCGCGGCCGTGCTCGTCGACCCGGTGATGAGCAACGCCGGCGTCGAAGCCCCCTCACCGCAGTTCCTGTCGACGCTGCGGGCCCTCTGCGACCGGCACGGCGTCGTCCTCGTCTTCGACGAGGTGATCGCCGGGTTCCGGATCGCCCGGGGCGGGGCGGCCGAGAAGTACGGCGTGCTGCCCGACCTGTCCGTCTTCGGAAAGGCGATGGCCGGCGGCTTCACCCAGAGCGCCGTCGTCGGCCGGGTCGATCTGATCGACCAGGTGACGTCCGGCGTCGTGCACGCCGGAACCTTCAACGCCAACCCGATCGCGCTGGGGGCCGTCGCGGCGACCATGCGTGTCCTGGCCGACCCCGCGGTCTACGAACAGCTCGAACGGACCTCGTCCGAGTTCGAAGCCCTCGTCGGCGCCGTTCTCGGTTCATCGCCCGACTTCGGCAGCTTCAACCGGGTCGGCTCGCTCCTCCAGTACGTCCCCGCCGGTGGCGCCACGGGGCTTCACGGAACCAGCGGGCTCTGGGCAGTGATCCTCGAAGGGATGCTGCGGCAGGGCTTCCTGTTCATGCCGTCCGGCAAGGTCTTCCTCAGCACGGCACACACCACCGCCGACGTCGAGGCGACGGCCGAGGCCCTCGACCGGCTCCTGCGGCAGTTGTGACGTCCGCGTCAAGCCGCGTGTAACCCCACCCGCCCCGAGCCAGGCCGCGTGTTCCGATCCCCCGCGGCCTGGCCCGGTCCACCTATCCGGAAGACACCATGCTGAACCTCTCGGCCCTGCTTGAGGACTCCGCCCGTACGCACCCGGACCGGGACGCGGTCGTCCTCGGCACGACGCGTCTCACCTACGCCCAGATCGACGCCGCCGCCAACCAGGTCGCCAACCTCCTGGTCGACCGCGGCATCTGGCCCGGCGACAAGGTCGCGCTCAGTTGCCCGAACGTGCCCTGGTTCCCGGTCGTCTACTACGGGATCCTCAAGGCCGGCGCCGTCGTCGTGCCGCTCAACGTCCTGCTCAAGGGCCGGGAGGTCGCCTACCACCTCGCCGACTCGGAGGCGAAGGCGTACTTCTGCTTCGAGGGCGGCGAGGGTCTGCCGATGGGTGCGGAGGGCCACGCAGGGTTCACCGGGACCCCGGGCTGCGAGCACTTCTTCCTCATCACCGCCGACCCTGCGGCGGAGAGCCCGATCGAGGGCGTCGAGACCTTGGGCACCGCGCTGCGGGGCACCGCGCCAACGTTCGACAGCATCGGGACCTCGGGGGATGACCCGGCTGTGCTGCTCTACACGAGCGGTACGACCGGACAGGCGAAGGGTGCCGAACTCAGCCACGCCAACCTGGTGCTCAACGCCCTCGCGTGCAATCGGCTGTTGGACAACCAGCCGGCCTCGGACACCCATCTGCTGGTGCTGCCACTGTTTCACTCCTTCGGGGCGACCGTGCAGATGAACGCCGGCTTCTCGACGGCGAGCACACTGGTGCTGCTGCCACGGTTCGACGCCCGGCAGACGGTATCCCTGATGCAGCAGGAGGACATCACCGTCTTCGCAGGCGTCCCCACCATGTGGTGGGGCCTGCTGCAGGCCCTCACCGACGACGTCGACGTCGAGCGCATCGCGAGGAACCTGCGCGTCGGCGTCTCCGGCGGCGCCGCGCTCCCCGCGGAACTCATCAAGCAGGTCAGGGAGCGACTGGGCGTCCAGGTCCTGGAGGGCTACGGCCTCTCCGAGACCTCGCCGGTGGTGACCTTCAGCGATCCGGCGCGGGAGCCCCGGCCCGGGTCGATCGGCGTGCCGATCTGGGGCGTCGAGGTCAAACTCGTCAACGCGGACTGGTCGGAGGTCGAGGACGACGGCTCAGGCACCGCCGTCGGGGAGATCGCGGTCAAGGGCCACAACGTGATGAAGGGCTACCACGGCCGCCCCGAGGCCACCGCCGAAGCCGTCAGGGACGGCTGGTTCCGTACCGGCGACCTGGCCCGCAGGGACCAGGACGGCTTCTACTACATCGTCGACCGGGCGAAGGACCTGATCATCCGCGGTGGCTTCAACGTGTACCCGCGCGAGATCGAGGAGGTCCTGATGACGCACCCGGCGGTCGGCCTGGCCGCGGTCGTCGGCGTGCCGCACGAGAGCCACGGCGAGGAGATCAAGGCGTTCGTCATCCTCGGCCAAGGCGCCGAGGCCCGTCCCGACGAGCTGATCGCCTGGGGCAAGGAGCAGATGGCCGCCTACAAGTACCCGCGCATCGTCGAGGTCGTGCAGACGCTGCCGATGACGTCCACCGGAAAGATCCTCAAGCGCGAACTCACGTGACCGGCGCGCCAAGCGCCCGACACGGATGGGAAGGACGGCAGATGACAGTGGATGACGGTCGGCGGTGGGACACGTCCCGCGACGGGTCCGGTAGGGGGACGGACGCGGCACCCAGTTCGCTCGTTTCCGCGTGGAAGGCACGCGTGGCGAAGAACCCGGAGGGCACCGCGCTCCGCTTCTTCGACGGTGCCCTGACCGCGCGGGAGGTGGACGCGGCGTCGGACGCCCTGGCCGTCGCGTTCGAGGCCCGCGGGACCGGCCGGGGCGACCGCGTCGGGGTGTACCTGCAGAACGTCCCGCAGTACGCGCTGGTGCTGCTGGCCCTGTGGAAGCTGGGGGCCACGGCACTGGGACTCAACCCGATGTACCGGCGCCAGGAACTCCGTCGGATCGTCGAGGACGCCGGGGCGGTCGGCATCGTCTGCGCGGACGAGGACGTCCACGAGACGCTGGGCACGCTGGCGGGGAGCACGGTGCGCTGGCTGATCAGCACCTCGGCGCTGGACTACCAGTCGAGGAACGATCCGCGGGTCTTCGCGTCGACGGAACGCCACGCCCCGGCGCCGGACGGCGATCTGGTGGCGTTGATAAGCGAGTTCGAGGGCTGCGGCCCCTCGCCCGTGGAGCCGACCCGTGACGACGTCGCGTTCCTGACGTACACCTCGGGAACGACGGGGCCGCCGAAGGGTGCCATGAACACCCACGGCAACGTCCTGAGCGTGGTGGCGACCTGCGCGTCGTGGATGAGGGTGGGCGACGGGGACGTCGTCTTCGCCATGGCCCCGCTGTTCCACATCACCGGCGCGGTGGTGAACGCGACGATCTCCCTGCTCACCGACACCACGCTCGTCCTGGCGGGCCGTTTCCACCCCGAGGTCGCCCTGGAGACCTTCGCCGAGCAGGGGGTGACCTACACGATCGGCTCCATCACCGCGTACAACGCGATCTTCCAGCTGCCGCAGGCCGGACCGGAGCACTTCGCGTCGGTGAAGGCCCTGTACTCCGGGGGCGCGCCGATCCCGCCGGCGACCGTCGTACGGTTCCGGGAGCGGTTCGGCGTCTACCTCCACAACGGCTACGGGATGACCGAGACGACGTCCGCCGTCATCGCCGTACCGCCGGGGGACAGAGCGCCGGTGCATACGCCGAGCGGGACCTTGTCCATTGGCAAGCCCCTGCCGCACCTCACCGCGCGCGTCGTGGACTTGCACGGTGACCCGGTGCCGAGCGGTGAGCAGGGCGAGCTGGAGCTGAGCGGGCCGCAGATCGTTCCTGGGTACTGGGGTAAGCCCGAGGCCACTCGTCACACGATGCCGGAGGGCCGGCTGCGTACCGGTGACGTCGCCGTCATCGACGAGGAGGGCTGGGTGTACCTGGTGGACCGGCTCAAGGACCAGATCAACGTGTCCGGGTACAAGGTCTGGCCGCGCGAGGTCGAGGACGCCCTGTACGAGCACCCCTCGGTCCTCGAAGCCGCGGTCGTCGGCCGGCCGGACGCCTACCGGGGCGAGACCGTCGTCGCCTACGTCTCGCTCAAGACGGGCCTGCACGCCACGGCGGAAGAGCTGATCGCCTTCTCCCGCGACCGGTTGGCCGCCTACAAATGCCCCCGCACGATCCACTTCGTCGCCGACCTGCCCAAGACCCAGAGCGGCAAGATCCGCCGCGCCGAACTCCGCAGGACAGGCGCTACCGAGCCGTCCGCCCCTTCGGAAGGACTGATCCGTTGAACCAGAACAGCAGCGGCCAGGGCCGTTTCGCGGGCCGCACCGCCGTCGTGACCGGAGCAAGCCGGGGCATCGGTCTCGCCGTCGCGGAACGGCTCGTCGCCGAAGGGGCACGGGTCTGTCTCACCGCGCGCAAGGCCGGACCGCTCGAAGAGGCCGCCGCTGCTCTTCCCCCGGGCAGCGTCGTCACCGTCGCCGGCAGGGCGGACGACCCCGGGCACCGCCGCGAGGTCTTCGACACCGTCGCACGCGAGTTCGGGGGTCTCGACGTCCTGGTGAACAACGCGGGCATCAACCCGGCGTACGGTCCCGTCGTCGGCCTGGAACTCGACGTCGCCCGCAAGGTCCTCGAGGTCAACGTCCTGGCCACCCTCGCCTGGGTGCAGGACGCGGTGGCCCACCCGAGGCTCGGATTCACCGAACGCCGCGGCACCGTCGTGAACCTCTCCTCGGTGACCGGCGACACCCCGTCACCCGGCATCGGGCTCTACGGGGTGAGCAAGGCGGCGGTGTCCCACCTGACCAGGACCCTGGCCCTCGAGCTCGGCCCGGAGATCCGCGTCAACGCGGTGGCCCCCGCCGTGGTGAAGACCCGGTTCGCCGAAGCCCTGTACGAGGGCAGGGAGACCGAGGTGGCCGCGGACTACCCCCTGCGGCGACTGGGCGAGCCTTCGGACATCGCCTCCGCCGTGGCGTACCTGGCCTCCGAGGACTCCTCCTGGGTCACCGGCCACGTCCTCACCGTCGACGGCGGCCTCACGGTCGCCGGCGGCACCGCGTAACGACCGAGCCCACCCGACAAAGGACAGCCATGACTTACCCTCACCTTCCGCCGGAGACCGCGGAACTGCGGGAGCGCACCCGCCGGTTCATCCGCGAGGTCGTCATCGACGCCGAGCCCGCACCGGGTGGACGTCTCGACCAGGCCACCCGCGACCGGCTGCAGACGGCGGCGAAGGAGGCCGGCGTCTTCGCGCCGCTCGTGCCGAAGGAGTACGGCGGGCAGGGCCTGCCCATCGAGCACTGGTCACCGATCCTCCAGGAGGCCGGCTACTCGCCGATCGGTCCCGGCGCCCTCAACTGCATGGCCCCCGACGAGGGGAACATGCACATGCTCAACCTGATCGCGACCGAGCAGCAGAAGGAGCGGTATCTCGCGCCGCTGGCCGCGGGAGACGTCCGGTCGTGCTTCGGCATGACCGAGCCCCACCCCGGAGCCGGCTCCGACCCCGCGGCGCTGCGGACCACGGCCGTGCGCACCCACGGCGGCTGGATCATCGACGGCCACAAGCGGTTCACCAGCGGGGCCGTGGGCGCCGGGTTCTGCATCGTGATGGCGCGGACACCGGCCGTCGACGGCTCCCCCGAGGGCGCCACCATGTTCCTGGTCGACATGACCAACCCCGGCATCCGAGTCGGCGAGGCGATCCACACCGTCGACCGTTCCATCGACGGCGGCCACCCGCACCTGTACATCGAGGACTGCTTCGTCCCCGATGACGCCGTGCTCGGCGAGGTCGGACTCGGCTTCCGCTACGCCCAGGTCCGGCTCGGGCCCGCGCGTCTCACGCACTGCATGCGGTGGCTGGGGCTGGCGCGCAGGGCGCACGACACCGCCCTTGACCGGGCCGCGAAAAGGGAGCTGTTCGGCGGCCCGATCGACACGCTCGGCCTGGCCCAGCACCTGATCGCCGAGTCCGTCATCGACATCGAGACCTCCGACGCCGTCATCACCAAGACCGCTGCGCTGCTGCACACCGACCCGAAGGCAGGCTCGGCGCTGTCGTCGGTCGCGAAGGTGCACTGCTCGGAGGCGATCTTCCGGGTGATCGACCGCGCCATCCAGATCTGCGGCGGCGACGGCGTCTCCGACGGGCTCCCGCTGGCGCAGTACCTCAACGAGGTCCGACCGTTCCGCATCTACGACGGCTCGAACGAGACCCACCGCTGGGCCATCGCCCGCCGGGCCTCCGCCGCCCGCGGCGCCGCCGTCCGGGCCGGCGAGCCGTACCGGGGCGACGCCGTCGTCGGCCGGGACGGGGGCGCGTGATGCACACCGTCCCCGACGGCACTGAGGTCGTTGCGAGTGGGGAGGAGGCCCGCCCCCTCGACAGCCCTCCGCTACTGGTCCTCGACGCGGTCACCGGCTTCCTCGACGCCCACGGCATCGGCAGCGGCCCGCTCGCCTGGCAGCGCATCGGCGACGGCCAGTCCAACGTCACCTATCTGATCGAGCGCGGTGGCGAGTCCGTCGTCCTGCGCCGCGGCCCGCGCCCGCCGCTGCCGAAGTCGACGCACGACATGGTGCGCGAGGCCCGTATCCAGAAGATCCTCCACGGGCACGGGGTTCCGGTGCCCGAGATCATCGCCGTCTGCGAGGACGAAGCCGTCCTGGGCGTACCGTTCTACCTCATGTCCCGGGTCGACGGGACGGTCGTCACCGACACGGTCCCGGCCCACCTCTCCCCCGTCGCAGAGCGCCGCGCCACCAGCGAGGCGGTCGTCGACACCCTCGTCGCCCTGCACGGCATCGACGTGAGCCGGGGGGAACTCGCCTCCCTGGGCCTGCCCGAGGGGTACCTCCGGCGCCAGGTGGAGCGGTTCCGCGGCCTGTGGGAGGTCAACACCACCCGCAGCCTGCCGACGGTGGACCACATCGGGGACTGGCTCGCCCGCAACCTGCCGACGAGCCAGGCCGCCTCGGTGGTGCACGGCGACTACCGCATGGGCAACCTCATGTTCGCCCCCCGGGCCCCGGCCAGGGTCCTCGCGATCCTGGACTGGGAGATGGCCACGCTCGGCGACCCGCTCGCGGACCTGGGGTACCTCACCGCCACCTGGTCCGAGGCAGGCAGCCCTCCCACACCGCTCGAACTCACCAAGGTGACCCGGTCTCCCGGCTACCTCACCCAGCGCCAGCTGGCAGAGCGCTACCAACGCCGTACAGGCCTCGATCTGACCCCGCTCCCCTGGTACCAGACCCTCGCCCTGTGGAAGGCAGCGATCTTCTGCGAGGCCATCTACACCCGCTGGCAGCGGGGTGAGCGCCCGAACGACACGGCCTTCGGACCGTCGCTCGAAACAGGTGTCCCACGGCTCCTGGAGCGGGCCGGGCGATACGCCGGCCTGACGGTGACCAGCCGCCTCTGACACCCAACGCCGCGCGGTACGAGGCTCTTCATCGGCCTCACCGCGGCCGGGCCGCCTCGCGCCGTGTCTGCTTCCTTTTCTTCAGAGAGAGGTCCCGTGCCCTCCGCTTCCTCCCGGCATCCTTCCCGTGACACACGGGTGCTGGTCACCGTCAACGCGCTGCCGCTCGCCGTCGGCGTCCTGCTGTCCTGTTCCACGACCCTCGGAGAGATCTCCGTGTACGGACGTCTCACCCTCGGCATCGCGTGGGCGCTCACGCAGCTCGCCGTCCTCATCGGCGGGGCCTGGTGGTACGAGAACCGGGCCGCGTCCTCCTTCGAACCGGCCTCGGGGACGCCCGCCGCTCGTTCGGCCGGGGGCGCGTGGTGACGACGCAGCTCCTGAGCGTCGGCTCGCCCGACCTCATCGGCACCGACGCGAGGGGAGCGGTCATCAGCTCCTTCCTCGTCTTCATCGGCCTCTGCCTCCTGTGGGTCTTCACGCTCGCCACGCAGGACGACGACCCGGAACTCCTCTACGTCGCCGGCCGATCCCTCCCGCCCGTCTTCAACGGCGTCGCGATGGCGGGGGAACAGATCACGGTCGTCCTTCTGGTCTCGCTGCCGGGAGCCATCGCCCTCTTCGGCTACGACGGAGTATCGACCGCCGTCGACAGTGCCCTCGCACTCGGCGTCTTCCTGCTCCTCGCCTCCAGGATCCGCGCGACCCGCCGCTACACCTTGGGCGAGCTGTTCTCCCTGCGTGCCGAGGGGCCGGGAACACGGATCGCCGGTGCGGTGGTGACACTGTGCATCGCCGTACCCCTGCTCATGGTTCAACTGCGGGCCGGCGGCATCACCGCCGCTCTTCTGATCGGCATGCCGACCGAGCGGGCCCAGGTGGTGTGCACGGTGCTGATGGGGTTCCTGATCACGTGCTTCGCAGGAGTGGCCGATCTGCGCGGCACCAGTTTCGTCCAGGCCGTCAAGGTGCCCGTAGTCCTGGCGACGCTCGCCGCGATGTCCCTGCTGGCGCTCCGCCTGTTCGACTGGAGCCCTGGATCTCTCCTGGCGGCCGCCATGGACAAGAGCATGTCGCCGGACGAGTACCTCAGTCCCGGCCTGTGGACGCACACCGCCGGCTTCGGGACGCTCGGTACGCTCAGTGACCACATCGTCGTCATCCTGGGCACCGCGATGATGCCCCACCTGCTCCTGCGCGTCAGCGCCAGCCGGGACGTACCCGCCGCTCGGCGCTCACTGAGCGTCGCCGTAGGGCTGACCGGCCTCTTCTACCTGCTCCTGATCACGACCGGCTTCGCCGCGGCCGCAGTAGTGGGCGGCGGACGGATCGGGGCGGTCGACGCGAAGGGACAGGGAGCCCCGATCTTCCTGGCATCGGCGGTCCTTCCCCAGCACTCCACCGGCCGGAGCGTGCTCATCACCCTCGTGGCCTGTGTCGCCTTCCTCGCCGTCCTCACGGCCGTGGCGAGCGTGACCTTCGCCGCCGCCGTCTCCGTGACCCGCGACCTGGTGGGGCGGAGGGGCCGTACCAGGATCGGGATCGGAGAGCCGACAGTCCTGCGGCTGTCCGTCGTGGCGCTCTGCGCCGTGAGCCTTCTCCTCACCACCGCCGTACACCGCTACCCCATCGAGTTCCTCCTCGCCTTCTCGCTGAGCCTCGCGGCCTCGTGCGTGTTCCCCGCGCTCGTCTACTCCTTCCTTTGGAGCGGCTTCGACCGCCGGGGGCTGCTGTGGCTCGTCTACGGAGGGCTGTCCGTGTGCACCCTCCTGACCCTCGCCTCCCCCGCCGTGTCCGGGACGAGATACGCGCTGCTACCGGAGCAGGACTTCAATCTGTTCCCGCTCCACACCCCCGGGCTGGTCTCCGTCCCGGCGGCTTTCCTCCTCGGATGGCTCGGCAGCGCGCGTCCCGGGGAGCGGACCGCACCGCACCGTCGTTCGGCGTGGGGACCGACTCCTGACCGTGGCGCCCCCGGGGCGCGCGTCGGCTCCGACAAGAACGTCGTGAGCGGATAGCTCCTCCGTGCCCGCGAGCAGCCTGTGCATCGTGCACCGGGCCGGGGCGGAGCAGGTGCCCGCTGTCGTTCTCGCCGGCGGTCCCGACTGGCGACAGTGAGACGACCACCACGTGAACAACGAGGAAGCGCCATGGCCATCGGACCCACCTGACCGTCGCGAGGACGACGCGCGGGAGTCCCCAGACGACGAAATGCCCGGCGGTTGCTCGAGCGGTCGATCAACCGTGACCCAGATCGAGGGAGAGGACACACATGACCACACAGGAGAAGGCCCAGGCCCTGACGTCCGTAGCGAGCGACACGTCGGCGGAGGAGATCCTTAAGATCGTGACCCGTGACGGTGGCGTCATCATCAAGGGCTTCCTGACGGGCGAGCAGATCGCCCGCTTCAACGCCGAGATCGAGCAGCCGCTGCAGGCGCTCAAGCCGGGGTCGACCCACGAGAACGACATCGTGGCCGCGTTCCACGGCAGCAACACCAAACGCCTCACGAACCTGGTGACGCACAGCGCCACGTTCCGCAGCGAGGTCATCGACCATCCCCTGGTCCACGAGATCAGCGACCTGGTCTTCCTCCAGGAGTCGGGCACGTACTGGATGACCACCGCACAGGTGATCGAGATCGGCCCCGGCAACAAGGCGCAGATGCTCCACCGTGACCTGGAGAACTGGTTCCCGTTTATCGGCATGGGGCCCGGCGGCCCGGAGATCACCATCAACTTCCTGGTCGCCCTGACCGACTTCACGGAGGTGAACGGCGCCACCCGCGTCATCCCCGGAAGCAACCACTGGAGCGACTTCGAGGACCGCGGGACCTCCGAGCAGACGATCCCCGCCGTCATGAACGCCGGAGACGTCCTTCTCATCAGCGGCAAGACCGCGCACGGCGGCGGGGCGAACCGGACCGGCGACGAGTACCGGCGAGGTCTCGCCTTCACGTTCAACGCGGGCTTCCTCACCGGCGAGGAGGCGTACCCCTTCCTGGTCGACAGGGAGCTCGCCAGGACGCTCTCGCCGCGTGTCCAGCGCATGCTCGGCTTCCGCTCCCAGTACCCCACGGGCTCTCCCGGCCTGTGGCAGGTCGACTACGCCGATCTGGGCGACCACCTCGGCCTCTGAGGTCCGGACCGGTCCGAGGTTGCCGCAGCTGTCCGAGGAGCGCACGCCATGCCTTTCCCGTACATTCGCACTATGGGAACCGATGTCGATGCGTTCCTTGGTCAGCTGGCCCGCCACCTCAGACCACGGGTGGAGAAGCTGTCCGGACTGCTGCTCCAACGCCTGAACGGCGAACTCCCCGAGCTGTGGGAAGACGCGGACATCGCGGCTCTGACCCTGGACGAGACGGCTCAGCACGTCACCGTCCTTCTGGATCTCCTGGAGACCCATTCCGGCGCGAGCGCGTCGAAGGCCCCTCCGGCAGCCCTGGACATCGCCCGCCTCTATGCCCGGCGGGGGATCCCGGTGAGCCGGCTCCTGCGCGCCTACCGGCTCGGCCACCTCGGCCTCCTCGAACAGGTGCAGGCCGAGGCCGCCCGTCGCACCGGCGACTGGCACATGATCCACCTGGCCTCCACGAGGCTGGTGACACTCGGTTTCGACTACGTGGACCGTTCCTCGGAGGAGGTCGTCGCCGCGTACCAGGAGGAACGCGACCGTATGTTGCAGGGTCGGTTCGCCCTCACCGACAGGGCGAGCAAGCTCGTCGGGACCACGCTCGACATCAGCCGCACCGCAGAGGAGTTGACGGAGGTCTGTACCGAGGACTTCGCCGACCTCGTCACCGTCGACCTTTTCGACGCCGTTCTCGACGAGACGGGTACTGGTTCGCCAGAGGCTCTGGCGCAGCGCCGCGTCGCCCAGCGCTCCGTCCTCGACGGCTGTCCGGAGTCCCCGCTCCGCGTCGGTGAGAGCCACGCCTACCCCGACGACTCGGAACCGGTTCACGCACTGGCCACCGGACGATCCGTCCTGCACCACATCGCGGGGACCGAGATGCCCACGTGGGTGGCACCGTCCGCGTCTCACGGCCGAGTACTGCGCGACCTAGGCGTCCACTCCGTACTCCTCGTCCCCCTGCACGCCCGTGGGGACACCCTGGGCCTGGTGCAGTTCGTACGCCATCGCACCTCGGTCCCCTTCGACGATGACGACCTCCTGCTGGCCCAGGAGATCGTCTCCAGAGCGGCGGTGTCCATCGACAACGCCCGCAGGTACACCCATGAGCGTTCCACCGCGCTCGCCCTCCAGCGGACCCTGCTGCCGCGGCACCCGGTGAAACAGGCGGCCGTCGAGACGGCTTCGCGTTACCTGCCCGCCGGGTCCCGCGCGGGTGTGGGCGGCGACTGGTACGACGTCATTCCCTTGTCTGGGGCCCGCGTCGCGCTGGTCGTCGGTGACGTGGTCGGTCGTGGGCTGCACGCCGCCGCCGCCATGGGCCGGCTCCGCACGGCCGTCCGCGCCTTCGCCGACATCGACCTCATGCCCGATGAACTCCTCACCCATCTGGACGACGTGGTCATCCGGATGCAGCGCGAGGAGTCGCCGGCCGAGGGCGAGACCAGCGCCACCTGCCTGTACGCGATCTACGACCCCGTCTCCCGCCGGTGCTCCCTCGCCAGTGCCGGCCATGTCCCGCCGACCGTGGTGGCTCCCTCGGCCACAGGCGAGGCCACCCGGACCTCCAGGGTGGTCGAGACGTCCGAGGTGCCGATCGGACCGCCCCTTGGCCTGGGCGGACTCCCTTTCGAGACGATCGAGTTCGAGCTGCCGGAGGACAGCCTGCTGGTCCTGCACACCGATGGGCTGATCGCGGGCCGCATGCGTGACGTGGACCTCGGACTCGCCACGCTGCGCGATGTCCTCACCTCGGCGCCGGACTCGCTGGAGGAGACCTGCGACCTGCTCCTGGCCGCACTGCTGCCCAGCCGCCCCGCCGATGACGTCGCTCTGCTCGTCGCCCGGACCCGTGCCCTCGACCCGGACCACGTCGCCACGATGGACCTCCCGTCCGATCCGGCAGCCGTCTCCGGGGCCCGCCGCTTCGCCTCCGACGTCCTGACGGCCTGGGATCTGGAAGATCTTTCCTTCACCACGGAGCTGGTCGTCAGCGAACTGGTGACGAACGCGATCCGCTACGGCAAGACTCCCATCCAGTTGCGGCTGATCCTCCAGGCGACGCTCACCTGCGAGGTCTCCGACGCCAGCAGCACCGCCCCGCATCTGCGCCGGGCCCGGATCTTCGACGAAGGCGGCCGCGGCCTGCTCCTGGTGGCCCAGTGCGCCGAACGCTGGGGTACACGACACGGCCGCGAGGGAAAGGTCATCTGGGCCGAGCAGGCTCTCCCCGCCAACGGCGCGTACATCGCGGGAACGTGACGCTGGTCTGGGCCGACTTGTTCGATCGACTAAGTCGATACACTGCACTCATGGCTCATGTTTCCGCGGCGGAGCGCCGCCCCCAGTTGATCAAGGCGGCCATCGACCTCATGACCCGGGAGGGCGTCGCCGCGGGGAGCACCCGCGCCATCGCCGCGGAGCTCGGTGTCGCGCAGGCCACCGTCCACTACACCTTCGGTACGAAGGAGGACCTGTACCGAGCGGTCATGGACCAGATCACCGACGAGCTGGTCGCGCAGGTGCAGCGGGCGGCGCCGGAGGACGCGGGCTTCGAGGAGACCTTCAGCGCCCTGGCGGGTGCCCTGTGGGGCACCGTGCGCGAGCCGTCGTCGCACCATCAGTTGCTCGGCGAGCTGACCATGTTCGCCCTGCGGGTGCCCGGCCTCAACGAAGCCCGGCAGAGCCACTACCGGCGCGTCATAGAGGTGACCGCGCAGGTGATCACGGAGACGGCGGAGAGGACGGGGCAGGAATTGGCCGAGTCGCCGGAGACGGTTTCCCGGTTCTTCCTCTCCGGCTTCGACGGACTCACCATGCAGGTCCTCCAGTGCCTGCCGGACGAGGCCACCGAGCGGACGGGGCTCAGGGCGCTTGTGGGCGCAACCGTGGCCCTGGCCACGGGGAACCTCGACCTGCCTGACGTACCGATGGCCCCTGACGTACCGATGGTCTGACGCGACGCGAAAACGGTGGAGGGCGCACCTTCCCAGGTGCGCCCACCACCGTTTCTGCCTCCTCGTGAGAATCAGCCGGCCCAGACGTCCTCGACGTAGCGTCCGGACCCTACGAGCGCGGCGAGCCAGGCCACGGCCTGCTCGTCGCTCGCGCCGGTCCGCTCGCGGTGGATCGCCATGAACGCTTCCCGTACGGCGGGGGCCATGCGGCGGCCGTCGCCGCAGACGTAGACGCGGCCTCCGGCTTCCAGGACCGACCACACCTCCTCGCTCTCACGGGCGATGCGATCCTGGACGAAGCGGGCACCGTTCTCGGGCGCGTGCATGAAGGTGGGGCGCATACTGACGGCCCCGGCGGCCTCGGCCGCCTCGAACTCCTCCCGGTGCAGGAAGTCCACGTCGGGGTGGTCGCAGCCGAAGTAGCAGAGCAGGGTGCCGGTCGAGCCGGTGTGGTGACGGTCGAGGACCGCGCCGCGGAAGGGCGCGAGGCCGGTGCCGGCACTGACCAGGATCACCGGTACGGAGGTGTCCTCGGGGAGGCGGAAGGACTCGCTGCACGGCAGGACCCGGGCCTGGATCACGTCACCCGCGTTCACGGTCTGCAGGAAGTGCGAGGCGATTCCCCGGAAGGTGCCCTCCCCCGACCGGTGGGGCGCGGCGAGCAGCGACACCATCAGATCGGCCTCGCCGGGCCGGGCCGTGGCGGACGACGAGATCGAGTAGTGCCGGGGACGCAGGACCGGCAGCAGCTCCAGGAAGCGCTCGAAAGGCAGTTCACACGCCGGGTAGCGCTCCAGGAGGTCCAGGACGCTGAGCCCCGCGACGGTCACCTGCTCCCGGAAGTTCTCCGGATCGGTGGTGGCGAAGGCGGTGAGCGGCTGCTTCTCGGGCGGGCAGGCGGTGTGCTCGGCGAGCACGGCGACCTGCTCCTGGGTGGCCGTGTCCTGGAGCTCGACGAAGTCGGTGAGCAGGCGGCGCAGGGTCAGCGGCCGGTCGACGGGCAGGGCGCCCCAGCTCCGGCGGCGGGCGCGCAGCCGGACGGTGCGGTCCAGGTCGAGGCCGAAGCGGTCGGCGACGCGCTGGACGAGGGCCTCGGGGTTGCCGGGCAGGACGGCCAGGTGGTCGGCGGTGCGGTAAGTGACGCCCTCGGGCAGCCGGAGCCGCAGGAACCGCTTGGAACGGCCCAGTTCGTGGTCGGTGTCGACCAGTTCGTACGCTTCGAGGACCTCCATCGGCTGGACGCCATGGCGTTCGGCGAGACCGCCGAGGACCGACTCCGAGGTGTCCTCCAGTTCGTACAGCCCTTCCCTATCGACCTCCGGTGCCGGGCCGGCCGCTTCACCGGCGATCGCCTCGCCGTACTCGTCCAGGAGCGTCTTCCACAGGTCTTCCGTCCACTGGTCGACCACTCCGCCGAAGTCACCGGAGGCGTCGGCGCTGCCGCGCTCCAGGAGCGGGACGGCGCCGGCGGCGGCCAGGCGCTCGTCGATCAGGGTGGGGATCCGCTGGTAGGTGGCCGCCCAGTTGCGGTCACCGACACCGAGGACGGCGTACCGCAGCCCGGTGAGCGAGCCGGGGGCGAGGTTCTCGAGCGAGGCGACGAATTCGGCGGCGTCGTCCGTGGGGCGGCCGTTGTAGGAAGCGGCGACGATGACGACGGGGCCCTTGGAGCCGGCCAGCCTCTCCGCGTACTGGTTGAGGGCGGCGACGGTCGGGGCGAAGCCGTGCTCCTCGCCGTCCGTGCCGAGGTCGCGGGCGATGCCGGCGCAGGTGCCGAGATTGGAGCCGTGCAGCAGCGTCAGCGCGGTGCCGCTCGCCCGGCGCGTCACGGCCGTGGTCCGGCCCGCGACGGAGTCCGCCGCCGTCGCGGCGGGCAGGCGCCGTTCGTCGCCGGTGCGGCGGGCGAGCCGCAGGCTGAATCCGTCGGGCTTGATGGTCAGCGTCGACTTGATCTTCAGCTGGTAGTCGGTGTGGTCGATCAGGCGATAGCGGTGCACCAGCAGGCCGAGCAGCAAAGTGGCCTCGTGCAGCGCGAACTGACGTCCGATGCAGGCCCGTTCACCGCTGCCGAACGGCTTGAAGGCGTGGACCGAGCGGGCCGCCTCCCGCTCCGGGGTGAAGCGCTCGGGATCGAACAGCTCGACGTTCTCCCCCCAGGCGGCGTCGCGGTGAAGGGCCGAGGTGATCACCATCAGCGACTCGCCCTTGCGTACGGGGTACTTGTCGCCGATGACGGTGTCCTCGATCGGCTCGACGGCGTACGCGGGCGCCGTCGGCCACAGCCGCAGGCTCTCGTTGAGTATCTGGCGGATGTAGGTGAGCTTGCCGATGTCACCGTAGCGGGGATCCGGGGATTCGGTGTCGCCCCACAGCGCGTCCACCTCGGCCTGGGCCCGGGCGAGCACCTCGGGATGCTTGGTCAGGTAGTACAGGGCGAAGGAGAGCGCGCTGCTGGTGGTCTCGTGGCCGGCGATGAGGAAGGTGATCACCTGGTGCCGGATGTTGACGTCGTCCAGCGGCTCGCCCGTGACTGGATCCTTCGTGTGCAGCATCAGCCCCATCAGGTCGTCCGTGCTGGTGTCACCGGAAACGCGGCGCTCCCTGATCACGTCGTCCACGAGGTCCGTCATCAGGTCGATGTCCGCACGGAACTGCTCGACCTTCTTCCTCTTGAAAATCTCGGAGCCCGGGATGGACTCGCCCTTCTCCTGTGCGAAGACGAGGGCCCGGGCCATCGCCTCGACGAACGGATGCAGGTCGTCGCGGCGGAAGGACTCGAAGTCGTAGCCGAAGCCGCACAGGCCGATGGTGTCGAAGGTCAGCCGGGTCATCTCGTCGGGCACGTCCACCGACTGCACCCCGGCCAGCCGGTCCCACTTGCCGATCAGCGAGCGGGCGACCTGGAGCATCGGGTCGTGGTAGCTGCGCATCGCGCCCAGTGAGAACGCGGGCATCAGGACGTCGTGGGCCTTGCGCCAGTTCGGCTCGTGGTTGTAGGCGGTGAACAGACCGTCTCCGGCCAGGGCCCGGACCTCGACCAGGTCGGTGTGGACGTGCTTGTGGAAGCGGGTCTCGTCCGACAGTTCGGTCACGAGGTCCAGGCCGCCGACCATGACGGTGTCCCTCCCGAAGAGCCGCAGCCGGTACACGGGCCCGAATTCCCTGAACTCCTTCAGCAGGTAGGCCAGGAAGTCCGCGCCCGCGGGAACGTTGAACGCGTGGCCTACGAGGGGCAGCGGGGGGCGCTCGGGGATCGCCCGCGCCGCGCCTACGGACACCTGAGTCATGAGCGTGCCTTTCGTTGCACTCCAGCAGTCGCCAACCAATTTACATACGACTTTGTCGAATGAACATGTCGATTGACTGTATTAAAGGACACAGTCAATCGACGGAACTCGACACACCTCGCGAACGTCCGCCGGAAGCGGCTTGACAGACGACCTCGTCAATAGACACGGTTGTCCGACATGGTCAGTCGACCACGTCGAGCGCATGAGCTGTGTGCGCGCTTCTCCCCACCGAGCACATCGAGGATTCCGCATGAACACCATGCTGGCCGGGCGGCTGCGCCTGGACACCCGTACCTTCGCCGTCGAAGAGGTCCCCATCCCCGTCCCCGGCCCGGGCGAGGTCCTCGTCGAGGTGCGGGCCGCGGGCGTCTGCCTGTCGGACGTCCACCTGATCGACGGCAGCCTGAGCCCCTTCTTCCCCACCGACGCGGTCACCGAGGCGGGCGCCGTCACCCTCGGGCACGAGGTCGCCGGCGTCGTCCACACCCTCGGACCGGACACGAAGGGCGACTGGACGCCCGGGCAGCGGGTGGTCCTCCAGGCTGGCGAGGCGTGCGGCGACTGCGCCGGCTGCCTGCGCCGCATGCTGTGCCACCGCCCCCTCACCCGCGGCCTGGACTATGACGGCGGCTGGGCGCAGTACACGATCGCCCGCGAGGGCACCCTGCTCCCCATCCCGGACGACCTGCCCTTCGACCAGGCGGCGATCATCCCCGACGCGGTCTCCACCCCGTACGCCGCGATCGTGGGCACCGGCGCGGTCCGCCCCGCCCAGTCCGTCGGCATCTGGGGCGCGGGCGGCCTCGGCGCCCACGCCGTCCGGCTGGCCCGGATGGTCGGCGCGGCCCCGATCTTCGCGATCGACCCGCTGCCATCGGCCCGCGAGAGGGCCCTGCTCTTCGGCGCGGACTTCGCCCTCGACCCGCTCGCGCCGGACTTCGCGGAGGCGGTGCGGGAGGCGACGGCCGGGCGCGGCCTCGACGTCGCCTTCGACTTCGCCGGCGTGGGCGCCGCCCGCGCCCAGGCCGCGTCAACCCTCGGCGCGTTCGGCTCGCTCGTCCTCGCCGGACTCATCCCGGAGCCGGTCACGATCGACGACAGCATCCGATTCTGCTTCAACGTCAACCAGGTCCGCGGCCACTACGGCTCCGAGCCCGAGCACGTCGAGCAGCTCGTCGGCCTGGCCTCGGCCGGACGCATCGACCTGGCCCCCTCCATCACGGCCCACGTCCCGCTGGCCGAGGCCGCGGACGCCGTCGCCCGCCTGGAGAACAAGATCGGCGACCCGATCCGCCTGGTGCTCACCCCCTGAGAGGGAGGGGCGGTGGCCGGCTCGCCGCGCCCGGCACGGGCGTTCCGCCACCGCCCCCTCCGTCAGGCACCCGGCTCGCCGTCCAGCGCCGCGACCATGCCGGCCACGATCACCGTGTTGAAGACGAACGCGATGGTCGCGTCGGCCGCCACCGTCCAGCGCATCTCCCGCGCCATCACCGTGACGTCCGTCGTACCGAACGCCGTCATGACCGACAGGGCGAAGTACACGTAGTCGGCCCAGGCCGCCGTCCCCCCACCGGGGAAGTCCAGAGCCGCCTCGACTGGTGCACCCATCAGCAACCCCAGGGGCTGATGCTGACTGTTTGCTGACCAAAGCCCCGTCACCACGCCGCTGACCTGCGCAAACGTCCAGATGTCAGATGTGGGACTTGAACATGGTACGAAACATGAGGAAGCTCCCGAAATGTCTGCTCCCTGCCTGCTTACCGCAGGTCAAGGGCGTTCTCCGGAGCCTACAACGGCCCGTCCGCGAACGCACCGGGCGAGGGGACGGCCTGGATGGCCGCTCCACCGTAGACGGGGCCGCGTTTGACCGTCATCTGGACCAGATGTCCATCAATTGACCGGCAGCGCGAAAATTGTCGGGTGAATCCGCGTTGCACGCGACGGTCACGGCCGTGTTGCGGTCCGGGCTCACCTTGAAGGTGCTGTGGAATCCCTCCCAGTCGCCGCGGTGCACCAGGCCCTTGTCGGGCAGGAGGAGGATCCCGGCGCCGTACCGCCCCTTCTCGACGCCGCGCTGACGCAGGACGTCGCCCACGTCCACCGCTCCCCGCGTGACCGCGGTGAGCAGTGCCGTTCCGCCGATGCGACCGGTGCGGTAGTTGTCGGCCCAGCGGACGAGTTCCCCGGGAGTCGTTTGCACGGACCCGTCCCCGTACTGCTTCCAGGGGGAGGAATCGAGCGTGAAGGCACCGTCCTTCTCTTCGTACGACTTCGCCTTGCCGGGGACGTCGACCGCCGGGGACAGGGTCATGCGCAGGCGCAGCGGGGTGAAGAACTCCTGCTGGAGGAAGGCCGGGAACGGCTTGCCGGTGACCTTCTCGACGACCTGCGCCAGCAGGACGTAGTTGGAGTTGGAGTAGGAGAAGCGCTTGCCCGGCGGACCTTCCGGCCGTGACGCGAGGATCGCCTCGATCGCTTCCTTCTGGCCCGCCGGATCCGTCAGTTCGACGCCCTTCGCCTCCAGCAGGTCCTGGTAGTCGGGAATGCCGCTGGTGTGACGCATCAGGTCGCCCAGGGTGACGTCCCGCGTCCAGGCGGGCGGGTCGTCGAGGAAGTCGGACAGGGGGTCGTCCAGGGCGAGTTGGTGCCGTCCGGCGAGCAGGAGGAGGGCGTCCGCGGTGAACTGCTTGGAGTTGGAGGCCATGTCGAAGACCGTCTTCGAGGTGATCGCGCGCCCGGTCGACAGATCGGCCTTCCCCCTCCCCGCCTCCCACACGACGCTTCCCCGTGTGCCGACGGCTGCCGCACACCCGGGGCCGTCGCGAGAAGGCACCAGTTCCCGGAGGACCTCCGCGCTGCGCTTCTCGCGGTCGTCACCGCTCGCGTGGGCCTGCGGGCCGGCCGCAGCGCCGAGTACGATCGCGGCCACGGCGCCCCCGGCGGTGCACACCGACAGCATCCGCTTCACGGACACCACCTTCTCTCCTGCCCGGCGAATCGACGCTAGCAGGCGGTCCGTCGACCCGCACACGGGCGGCCGGCGGCCGCGCCGACCAGCACCGGCGGCGCGGCCGACTCGCAGGTCAGGAGTGGTCGTGCCAGGAGAGGGCGGCTATGCGCCAGCCCTCGGGGGTGCGGACGAACTGGAGGGTCTTGGTGCCGGAGCCCTCGAAGGGCGCACCGTCCAGGATCCCGGACTTGCGGTAGTCACCGAAGCGCGAGGCGATGTCGCCCCGGATCTCGGTGCGTTCGGAGGTCTCCCACTCCGTGAAGTCGACCAGCCGGCCCTCGGCCAGCAGCCGTCGGCGCGGCTCGATGAATTCCTCCACCGTGTAGACCGTGAAGTCCGGGCCCGTCTTGACGATGACGCCGCCGGGGAGGAACAGCCGGCGGAGCCTGTCCACGTCGGCGGCCTTGCCGTCCCGGTTGTCGAAGGCGCCGAAGAAGTCGGCGGTCAGGGCGTCGAGTTCGGGCTTGTGCGACATGGCTTGCTCCCCGGTCGGATCGCCGGCCGCCTTCCGCGGGCCGGGCGCCGGCCCATTGTCCACGGCCCCGGACCCTGTCCGTGCGGTCTCCCGGGCCGGACCCGCCCCAGGGCCTGTCGACAAAGTCCCCCCTGGCCCTAGCGCAGCAGGATCAGCAGGCCGAGGAGCAGGGCCGGCAGCACCGGGAACGCCGCCACGACCGTGGCCGCCAGGCGTCGGCGGAGCAGTCTGTAGCGGTGCTCGTACGCGGTCGCGAGTTCCTCGCCGCGGGCCACGACGGCCGCCAGCATCTGCCGCTTGAGGCGCAGGTGGTGCTCGGCGAAGAGGCCCGCGACCTCTTGCCGTTCCCCCGGGCCGAGCCAGGTCAGGCGGCCCGCGAAGGCCTGCGCCTCGCTGTGGGCCTCGTGGAGGGCCGCCTGGCTGATCAGGTAGCCCTCCAGGCGCGCGAGGCCGGCCGCGGCCTCCCTCCGGGCGTTGTCGTCCATCGTCGCCGCGTCCCGCTACCCGGCCGTCGGCCCGGCGGAGTCGTCGCGCGGCGGGGAGACGGCCTTGTCCTGGTCGACCACGTCGCGCTGTCCCTCGTTCTCGATGCGCTCCAGTTCCGAGACCTCGAAGTGGTGCAGGTCGAACGCGGGCGATTCGGAGCGTACGCGCGGCAGCGTGACGAAGTTGTGGCGCGGCGGCGGGCAGGAGGTGGCCCATTCCAGGGAACGGCCGTACCCCCAGGGGTCGTCGACGGTGACGCGCGGCGCGTATTTCGCGGTCTTCCACAGGTTGTAGAGGAAGGGGAGGGTCGAGCCGCCGAGCAGGAACGCGCCGATGGAGGAGACGGTGTTCAAGGTGGTGAACCCGTCGGCGGCGAGGTAGTCGGCGTAGCGCCGCGGCATGCCTTCGGCGCCCAGCCAGTGCTGGACGAGGAAGGTGAGGTGGAAGCCGATGAACAGCGTCCAGAAGTGGATCTTTCCGAGGCGTTCGTCGAGCATCGTGCCGGTCATCTTCGGCCACCAGAAGTAGAAGCCGGCGAACGTCGCGAAGACGACCGTGCCGAAGACCACGTAGTGGAAGTGGGCGACGACGAAGTACGAGTCGGTGACGTGGAAGTCCATCGGCGGCGAGGCCAGGATGATGCCGGTCAGCCCGCCGAAGAGGAAGGTCACCAGGAAGCCGATGGACCACAGCATCGGCGTCTCGAAGGAGAGGGACCCCTTCCACATGGTGCCGATCCAGTTGAAGAACTTCACTCCTGTCGGGACGGCGATCAGGAACGTCATGAAGGAGAAGAAGGGCAGCAGCACGGCTTGTGTGGCGAACATGTGGTGCGCCCACACCGTCACCGACAGCCCCGCGATCGCGATGGTCGCCCCGACCAGGCCGAGGTAGCCGAACACCGGCTTGCGGGAGAAGACGGGGAGGATCTCGGTGATGATCCCGAAGAAGGGGAGGGCGATGATGTAGACCTCGGGGTGCCCGAAGAACCAGAACAGGTGCTGCCACAGGATCGGGCCGCCGTTGGACGGGTCGAAGACGTGCGCGCCGAACTTCCGGTCCGCCTCCAGCACCAGCAGCGCCGCCGCCAGGACCGGGAAGGCGAACAGGACCAGCACCGAGGTCAGCAGGATGTTCCAGGTGAAGATCGGCATCCGGAACATCGTCATCCCGGGCGAGCGCATGCAGATGATCGTGGTGACGAAGTTGACGGCGCCGAGGATCGTCCCGAATCCCGACATGGCCAGCCCCATGATCCACATGTCGCCGCCGATGAACGGGGTCCGCTGCACGCTGCTGAGCGGCGTGTAGGCGGTCCAGCCGAAGTCGGCGCTGCCCTGGGGGGTGAGCAGGCTCGCCACGACGATGATGCCGCCGAACAGGAACAGCCAGAACGAGAGCATGTTCAGCCGCGGGAACGCCACGTCAGGCGCCCCGATCTGCAAGGGCATGATCGCGTTGGCGAACCCGGCGAACGTCGGCGTCGCGAAGAACAGCAGCATGATCGTGCCGTGCAGCGTGAAGATCTGGTTGTACTGCTCGTTGGAGACGATCTGCATCCCCGGCCGGGCCAGCTCCGCCCTCAGCAGGAGGGCGAGCACGCCACCGATGACGAAGAAGACGAACGAGGCGATCAGGTAGAGGTGCCCGATCTTCTTGTGGTCCGTCGTCGACAGCCAGGCCACCACGACCTGTCCCACGGTTCTCCCCCGCGTGGGAACGGGCGCGATCGGCTCGGTGACAGTGGTCATGCGGATCCCCTGGACATCCTCGGACGGCGACGGGTGCGTCTTTCGCGGGCGGAGGGCCCGGGCCGCCCGCACACGTCGTTCCTGTCTACTGCCACGGCCGGGCGGACGCCCGACGGCGTGCGCGCGCGTACGGGTGAAGGTGGCGCCGCGGGCCTCAGCCCCGCTTCTCGCCGCCGAGCAGGTTGTGACGCATCAGGCGGGTGATGTCCTTCGCGGTGACGATGCCCACGAGCCGGTCCCCGTCGACCACGAGGAGGCGGGTACCGGCGGCGGTGCTGAGCCGGTCGAGGGCCTCGGTCAGGAGCTCGTCGGAGGAGGCGACCGCACACCGCGACAGCGGGACGGCCACGTCACGCACCTGGGTGGTGTCCCGCAGGGGGCCCTGGACGGCGCCCAGCCCGCGCAGTTCCACGATGCCGCTGGGGCGGCCGTCGAAGTCGAGCAGCGGCACGGCGGAGTGGCGGGACGGCAGGGCCACCTCGTCGATGAAGCGCCGTACGGTCAGCCAGTCGGCGCCGGTGGCGACCGGGCTGCTCATGGCGTCGGCGACGCGGACGCCCTGCAGGGCCGTGCCGATGACCGCGCGCTGGCGTTCCGCGCCGGCGACCACCATGACGAACAGGCCGGTGAAGACCAGCCACAGCCCGCCCGAGGACCCGCGCAGCAGGGTGACCCAGCCGGCGCCCATCAGCAGGACTCCGAGCACCTGGCCGCTGCGGGACGCCGCGCGGTCGGCGCGGTCACGGTCCCCGGTGCGCCACCACAGCAGGGCCTGGACGACGCGGCCGCCGTCCAGCGGAGCCGCGGGCAGCAGGTTGAACACCCCGAGGGCCAGGTTCACCCAGCCGAGCCAGCCGAGGACCGCCCCGGGCACGGCCCAGCCCGGCAGGGTGTTCAGCCCGATGCCTGCTCCGAGGGCCGCGCCGCCGATGACCAGGCTGGTCAGCGGCCCGCTCACGGCGACCGCGAAGGCCGCCGCCGCGCTCTGGGGGCGGCCCATACGGGTCATTCCGCCCAGGGCCCACAGCGTCACGTCCTGTACGGAGATCTTCTTGCGGCGGGCCATCGCGGCGTGCGCCGCCTCGTGCAACAGCAGGCTCGCCATCAGCAGCAGGGCACCGACGGCACTGGCCAGGGTGTACACGGCGTTCGAATACCCCGGCGTCCAGAGGGGAAGGGTCTGGCGGCCGAGGCCGTACGCGAGGAAGACCGCCAGCAGCGGCACGCTCCAGTGCATGCGCAGCGGTACGCCGACCACGCGTCCCACGGGGACCGAGCCGTTCATGGCCTCTCCAGCCGGCCCGGTCCGCCGGTCCACCCGGGCCGCACCGCGCGACCCGCACCCCGTGGACCGGACGGCCGGGGCCTCACCTCCAGTGTCCCTCTCGCCCTTCCGCTACCCGTGCGCCGGACCGTTCCCGGGGCCGGCGTCCTGGGCCGCGCCGTCGTGGCCGGTGGCCGCGTGGCCCGCGGCGTCATGGCCAGTGTCAGCGGGGCCGGTGCCCGTGTGGCCCGCGGCGTCGTGGCCCGTGTCCGCCGGGCCGGTGTCCGCGTGGCCCGGGCCCCCGTGTTCGGGGCCGTGCGCGTCGCCGGTCTCCACCTTGCCTCCGAGGCGTTCCCGCAGCGGAGCCAGGGCTTCGGCGGAGGCGGCGGTGACCACCCACCGGTCTCCCACCAGATAGGTACCGCCGTATCCGCGGGACTCGGCCAGCCACGCGCGCTGGCCCTCGTCGGCGGTGAAGGTCGCGATCCGGTAGCCGGACGCCCCCGACCCGCACGCCCCCTCCCGCAGTTCCTCGGCGTCGACGGTGATCTCGGCGGTGCAGCCGAGGGCCGCCGCCAGGTCCTGGACGCTGACGCTGCTCGCCCGGGTGGCGGCGGCGACCGGGCGGGCCTTCGCGTGCCCCGTGGCGCACCCGCCGCACAGCAGGGAGGTGACCAGCACGGCCACGCAGGGCGCCAGGTGGCGGGCGGTGACGCGGGGTGGTTCCGGCATGTCTGGTCTCCCTCGCAGAGATGGATGCGCGCTACCGGTCCGCGGGGACCTTCTTGCCGGCGTCGTCGACGGCGAACCACAGGCCCTGCTTGTTGTGTCCGTTGGTCTGGCCGGGCTGGGTGTCGCCGGTGAACAGGTAGACGGGCCAGCAGTCGATCGTCAATTGCTGTGAGCCGTCCGGCCGCTTCACCGATCCGACGAGTCCGGCGGCAATTCCGGAGACCTTCGTCTTGTCCACCGGCGCGGCGGGCTTCCAGGTGTCCAGGCAGGCGTCGAGGCAGCCGAATTTCATGGGCCAGGCACTGTCCTTGTTGAACCGGTAGAGGGTGCGCCCCTGCCCGTCCACGAGGATCTTCCCGAGTTTCGCGTCGGTGGCGACGGAGAGTTCCGTTCCGGCCCGGGCGTTCATATCGCCCATTCCACTCCCCATTCCGCTGCCCATTCCCGATCCCATGGCCCCGGTGGCGGGCGTCTCCGGTTTTTGGGCGCCCTTCTGGTCGACGGCCTTCTTCCCGTCGGCGGCCAGCGCGTGCCACGTACCGCCGACGCCCTCGCCCTTGGCTTCCCCGGCCTGGGTGTCCTTGGCGTAGCGGTAGACGGGCCAGCCGCCCAGGGTGAGCTGCTTGCTGCCGTCGGCGCGGGTGACCTCGCCGAGCTGGGAGGCGTCGATGCCCTGGGCGGCGGAGGCGTCCGCCGCGGGCACGGGCGGCCAGGCGGTGGCGCAGTCGCCGGAGCAGTTCGAGGTGGGGGGCTTGGCGGTGTCCTTGTCGAACCGGTAGAGGGTGAGGCCGGCGCTGTCGGTGACCACGCTGCCCACGTTCGCGATGTCCCGGACGGCGAGCTGGCCGGCCCGCACCGACGTCGAGGGCTCCACGCCGCCGTAGCCGGACCCGGCCGCGCCGGCCGCGGGATCCGCTCCCGAGCCGCCGGAGCCGTATCCGCTGCCGTACCCGTTCCCTATGGCTTTGCTGTCCCCGACCGGTTGTACGGCATTTCCCGACCGGCCGGACGCGGTCCCGCCGCTCCCGCATCCGGCCGCCAGTACCAGTACCGCCATGACCGATCCGGCTGCGGCCGCCCCACGACGCTTGTTGTTCACGGTTGCTCACTCCCTGCGTTTCCATTCGGTGTTCGTTCTTCCTGGGTCATTCATAAAGCCTGGAAAGCCCCCGGAATTCGAATGGACGGGAATTTGTCAGATCGCGCCAAAGCCTGAACCGGGTCCGGCCGCAGCCGTTCACGGCCGGCTCATTCCTGGATGCGCAGCGCCAGCGCGGGGCAGCGGCGGACCGCGCGCAGCGCCTTGGGACGCAGCCTTCCCGGGACCGGCATGACTCCCTGCGCCGGGTAGCCGTCGGCGTCCAGCCGGACGATGTCGGGCAGCAGGTCCACGCAGAGCCCGTGGCCCTTGCACAGCGTCCAGTCCACGACGAGCCGTTCGGGGCTCTCGTCGGCCGGCAGGGGCAGGGCGCCCAGGACGCGCCGCCCGCAGCCACTGCCGAGCGCGTGGTCGCGGAACTCGTCGGGGAACACGGCGAGGGCGGAGGCCACGAAGGCGGAGGTGCCGTCGGGGTGGCTGCACGCCCCGCGGCCGAGCACCGAGCGCATCCGCGTCTGTACGGCTTCCAGGGCCGGCCGGCCGCCACCGCCGACGAGGGCGTCGACCGCGTCGGCGAGCGAGGGCAGGCCCCGCGCGCACGGCCCGCACTGCCCGGCCGACTCGTCCGCCATCCAGCGGGTGACGCGGGCGACCTCCCCGGCCGGGCAGGTGTCGTGGGGCAGCGGCAGCACGGCGCCCGCCCCCAGTACGGCGTCGTACGAGGTGAGCGAGGTGCGGGAGAGCGCGGCGGAGCGGGCGGCGGGCGGGGCCAGCCAGCGACCGTGGTAGCCGCCGACCAGGACGCCCTGGCCGGGTTCCGATCCGCAGACGTCCAGGACGTACGCCAGGGACGTCCCGGTCGGCACTTCGACGACCGTGGCTCCCCCGACGGTCAGCAGGACGGTGCCCGGCTCGTCGTCGAGGCCCGCCATGCGGTACTCGGCGGCTCCGAGCCGGGCGGCGACGGCGAGTTGGGCGTAGGTCTCGGTGTTGGACAGCAGGGTCGGCAGCCCGCCGAGGCCCCGTTCGCTGGTCCGCACCTTCTGCCCGGACGGCAGCGCGGGTCCGCCCTCGATCCCGTTGATCAGGGCGGTGCCCTCCCCCGTCACGAAGCGTTCGGGGAGGCGGGCCACCCGGACCCGGCGGTCCGCCGCGGCGCGTTCGGCGACGGCGGCGCGCAGCGAGGTCTCCACGTCGTCGCGGGTGACGCCGACGACCACGTCCTCGGCGCCGAGCGCGTCGGCGGCCAGCAGGGCCCCGTCGAGCACCAGGTGCGGGACGTGCAGCAGCAGGGCGGTGTCCTTGAGGCAACTGGGCTCTCCCTCACTGCCGTTGACGACGACGGCGGTGCGGCCGTCGCGGGCCCGGGCGGAGCGGGTGACGGCGCGGAGTTTGCGGGCGAAGGGGAAGCCCGCTCCGCCGCGCCCCTTGAGGTCCACGCTCTCGGCCAGCCGCACCAGTTCGTCGACGGGGTAGCGGGGCAGCGCCCCGTGGACGGTGAGGTGCCCGGCGAGGTCGAGGCGGGGTGCGGCGTCGAGCCCGGCGAGCAGCCGTGGCATGCCCACGCAGCCGAGGGCGGGGCGGGACACGCCGGTCACTGGCGCCCCCGCGCCCCGCCGAGCGGTTCACCGGGGCGGTCGGCCACGCCCAGCCTGCTCGGTATGAACACCGCGGGATACGTCGGCGCCCCGTACGGGGGCGCGGGGTACGTCGGCGGCGGATATGACGGCGGCGAATACGGCGGCGGGGCCGGCCTGGACTCCGCCCCCGGACCGGCCGCCGCCCGGGCGGCGAGCAGCGCATCGCCGGGCAGCGGACCGGGGCCCGCCCCGCCCGGCACGGCCGGCTGCGTCTGGCGGGCCAGCCGTGCGGTGAGGCGGGCCGCCGCCCATTCGGCGGGCTTGCGGACGAACGGCCTCGGCGTGCGCGGCGGTCCCTGCCCGGGCGTGCGGGGCGGCGGCGCCACGACGGCCGGGCGGGCCGGGAGGGCGCGCAGCCGCGCCCTCAGCCGGATGACGAGGACGGCGGCGACACCGGCGAGGCAGAGCCCGTACGCCACGGTCACCCAACCGGCCGCGGCGCGTCCGGCTTTGAGGCCGTGCACCAGTGAGGCGCCCCAGGCCGGGTACGCGCCCATGTGCAGGGCCCGCCACCACAGCGAGCGGCCCTTGGTGGCGAAGGCGCTGCGGGCCGCGCCCGAGACGGCCACGGCGACGAAGAGGTACCCGGCCAGCGTGCCGAGCCCGATCAGCAGGGGCCGGTCGGGGTCGGCGAACGGCAGGACCGCGGACGCGGCGCCCGTCTGCGACTGCGCGACCTTGACCCATATGTGCAGGGCGAGGAAGGCCAGTCCGGCGACGCCGAGCCCGCGGTGCACTCCCTGGGCGACGAGCCGGTGGCCCGATGCCAGGAGCGTGCGGTCGGTTGCGGCCAGGCCCCACAGGACCGTGGAGGTGAGCGAGACGAGCGACAGGACGCCCGCGCCGTAGTCCAGGAATTCCCACAGCCGGGTCAGCGCTCCCGCCCGGACCGCCACCGTCAGCGAGACGAGGCCGGCGAGGGCCGCTGCGGACAGTGCGGCGGGATGCAGTCCGCCGGCGGCGGACAGCAGCGGCGGCCGGCGCACGGCGCGCCGTCCCGCCGCCGCGGTGGCCGTACCGGCGTGGCGTCTGGTGTGACGGGCCCGGTGAGAGCGTGGCGTACGGGGCTGGGACAAGGGCATGTGGTTCTCCCATACGCCCGGGCCCGAGCACTCCACCTCGCGCTCGGCGCCCGGGGTAGTCGTCGGAACTGCTCGGCGGCGGGCGGGAGATGAGGCCTCGCCCGGCCGGGGAGCGGGGGCCGGAGTGCAGAAGCATCGTGGAGCTTCGCAGCACCCCCACGGGATTTATCGAAACGTGATAATTTCTGGCGCCCGCGCAGTCATCGCATCGAACATCCCCGGAAGATTCCCTTCCAGTGGTGCGGTTGCGACGAGGGTGACGCCTTGTCCGCCGCCACACCTCCCCGACGGCAAAATTCAGGCAAGGTCGCGGGACTGCAAGTGGATGGCACGCTCCTGGAGGGAGTACGAGGCGCCCGAATCGCTGCCGGCACTGACGCCGGCGGGGAGCGGGGCGGCCCCGACAGGCCTGTCACCCTCCCACGGGGCAGGCCATACCCCGGCACGAACGAGGTAACGATGTGCGAACTGCTGAACCGCATCTGGTCCCGCCCGCGCGGCGAATGGACCCGGGTCCTGCGGAGGGAACTGCCCGCGCTGGCCGCAGGGATCGTGGAGGAGCTCCAGGAGAGCATCCCCGGATTCCGTGAACTGATCGCCGACTCCGACGAAGAGGTGGTCAGACAGCGGGTGGAGACGGCGCTGCTCACCGCTCTCGGGTACCGGGAGCCATCCTGCCGGCCCGAGGGCGAGCGGCGGGAAACCGCCGCGGGGCCCGAACGGGAGCCTTCCGCGAGCGGGCAGCTGGTGCCCCTCAAGGCCATTCCCGCCCAGCGTTCCCCCGAGGCGGGCGTCACCGCTGCCGAACGCGCTCGGCGGGAGCTCTTCACCGGCCTTACGGCTGACATGCCCATGTCTGAAATCGCCCTCTCCGAACTGGCCGCCGCGGCCGGATGGCCCCTGCCTGCCACCGTGCGCGCCGTCGCACCGGCCACCCCCGGGGAGATGCAGCAGCTGGCGGGCGTACTGGACGACGCCCTCACCGGCATGGTCGGCGGGCAGCCCTGCCTGCTGGTCCCCGCGCCCGTTCCGGAAGCCCGCGGGCCCCTGGAGTGCGCTTTGCGCGGGCGGTTCGCCGCCGTCGGGCACCCCGTCCCCCTCCGGGACACCGCCTCCTCACTGCGCTGGGCGCTGCGCCTGCTCCACCTGACCCCGGCCCGGCCCGGAGCCGAGGTCCGCGCCGTCTTCGTGGACGACCACCTCTCGACCCTGCTGCTGCTCCAGGACGAACCCCTGGCCCACGCACTGGCCGCGCGGTGGCTGCGGCCGCTGGCGGACTTGACCCCGCGCCAGAGCGAGCGGCTGGAAGTGACCCTGCTCGCCTGGCTGGAGGGCGGCGGTGCACCGGAGGCGGCCAAAGCCCTGAGTGTGCACCCCCAGACGGTGCGCTACCGCATGCGCCAGCTGGAGAAGCTCTTCGGAACGGGCCTGCGTGACCCGCGCACCCGCTTCGAACTGGAGATGGCCCTGCGCACCCGGCGTCTGATGGCTCAAGTACGGCGCCAGCACTCGCGAGTGAGCCGCAGGGCCCGTGTGGTGACCGCCGAGTTCCGGCCCCCGCTGGGCGCCGGGCGCATGGCCCGGGTCAACGGGCTGTAGGTGCCTCCGCCCGGCCCCGGTCCCTCCCCCTCAGCGGGGGGAGGGACCGGGGCCGGACGCGTGTGCGGCCAGGGCCGCGTTGAGGGCGCGCAGTTCGGCGTACGCCCGGGAGCAGGAGCGGCATCCCGCCAGATGCCGGCGGAGCCCCGCGCCCCGGGGCGCGGCCCGGCGCCGGACGGCCGGACCGAGCAGCCCCGCGTACGGCCGGCACCGCTCGTCGCCGGCCGCGGCCGGGCCGAGGTGGGCGCACAGGTACGCCTCGCGCAGCCCTTCGCGGGCCCGGAAGGCGAGCGAGGTCACGGCGCTGGGGGTGATCCCGAACAGCGCGGGCACGTGGTGGGGGCAGTCGTCCTCGACGAGCGTGTGCCACAGGACGGCCTTCCAGCGCCCGGGCAGGGAGTGGAAGGAGCGGGCGGCCAGCCGGCGGTCCTCCTCGTGCAGCAGCCGCTGCTGCGGGTCCTCGCCCGACAGGCCCGGGCGGCACCAGGATTCGACGTCGGGCGTCAGGACGGTACGGCCGTCTCCCGCCCGCCATTCGATGGCGGTGTGACGGACCACCGCCAGCAGGTACGGACGCCAGTGCTCCCGGGGCCCGGCGCCGGACCGGACGGCCTGGAGGGTACGGACGAAGGCCTCCGAGACGAGGTCCTCGGCGTCCTGCGGGGCACGGCTGCACCCGCGGGCGCAGGCCAGCAGGGCGCCCCGGTGGCGCCGGTACAGCAGGTCGCAGACATCGGCGTCCATGGCGCCGCCGGCGTACGAGCGTCTGAGACGCCGGATGAGTTCCCGGTCGCTGGGCGACGCAGCGTCGCCGGGCGGCACACCCGGGTCGGGCGGCGCGCCGCCCGTGCTGCGGTGGGAGCCGGACATGACGATCGCTCCTCCGTTCCTCGGGGCCGGCCGCCGCGGGCGACGGCACGGCGCGGTGCCGGTCCGAAGTCGGCTTCGGACCGGCACCGCTCTCGGGGCGACGCGGGGAGTGGGAGGGGGCGTCGCCCCGAGGGACTCAGCGGCAGGCCCGCCCGCCGTTGATGCAGCGCACGGCGCCGGCCATCAGCCCGTCCGACATGACGTTGATGAAGTCGCCGTGATCGGTCACCGGCTTGTGCAGCTGCTCGGGAAAGCTGTCCACGGCGAACCGCGCGCCGGGCGGCACCGCGTAGGTGATCCGCTGCACGAGCTGCGGGATGGCCTTGAACCCGGACGGGCAGGAGCCGTCGCGGCGGGCGAAGGCCACGTGGGTGCGGTGGTTGGCACTGTCGGCGTTCTTCCCGTCCCAGCAGCTCTGGAAGTTGAAGGTCCGCACGACGTCACTGCCCTTCGGGCAGACCGGGTACTTGTCCTTCAACTGGCGGTTCTCGAACCCGGTGCAGCTCCAGGAGGCGTTCGCGTTGGCCGTGCCGTTGGTGAGGGCCTTCGCGTCACCGGTGATGATCCGCAGGAAGCGCGGCATGGCCGTCACCGGTCCCGTGGCACTGCCCTTGAAGTCGATGGTCACCTGCTTGGGCTGGAGGATGGTGCCGACGTTGGCGTCCTGGCCGCCGCCCGGAGCCTTGGCGTCCTTCTCCGCCCGGCCGTCACGCAGCCGCAGCACCGGCCAGTAGTAGGTGGACTGGTCCCCGTTCGTGCAGGTGGTGCCGGAGGCGGCGAGGCTCCTGTTGGTGGAGAACCCGTCCGTCGTCTTGTTGCCGACGTAGTCGTGCATGTGGTGCGCGCCGTTGCCCACGCCCGGCGCGACGATCACGTTGTCCGGGTTGAGGTGGCGGTTCTCGTTGCGTCCGCACTGGACGGAGAAGGACCCCTTGGACGCCTTCGCCTGCGGGGCGGGGGTGCGTACGTTGGGCTTCACCGTGCCGATGACGACGAAGTCGGAGCGGGCCGGGCCGCTGCCCTTGCTCTTGGCGAGTCCCTGTGCGTCGGCGGGAGCGCCCGCCTCGGCGGCGGTGTCGGCGGCGTCCGCGGCCGGCGCCTGCTTCATCGAGCAGCCGCTGAGCGCCTCAAGCCCCTGGGGTCGGGAGGTGGACCTGCCGATGGCGTCGGCCATGCCGGTGATCGTCTTCTGCCGCTTGCCCTTCAACTCGCCGAGCAGGGCGTCACCCTGGGCGCGCCCGGTGGCGAGGCGCTGGTAGGAGTCGGCTATCTGGGTGTCCAACTGCGCCAGGTCCTGGTCGACTTCGCCCCGTACGGGCTCCGGCACCTCGCGGAGCCGGTCGCCCACGTCGGGGCAGTCGATGGTGGCGGTCACCGGCGCCGAGCGCGCGGAGTCCTGTCCCGCGGAGGCCGCCTGTTCGACGATCACGACTCCGCCGCCGCCCAGGACCAGGGCGGACACGAGGGCGAGGGCCTTGTGGGACGGCCTCAGTCGGCGTTTGTGGCCTTTTGGGCTCATGTGATCACTTCACTTCGTCGGTCGGGGAACGGTGGAAGGGGCGGGCGAGACGTCCGCCAGCCCGTCGAAATCGACGAGGCCGCTGGCTTCGAGGACCGAGATGTGGTCCAGGACGGTGTTGTTGGCGTCCGTGGCCAGGTCCCGCACCATCGAGTTGCGCGTCTGCGCGCGGATCTGGGCGACCAGGGTGAACACCTTGCCGTGCGCCCGGCGCAGCAGCTGGACGAACAGGCGCTCGTACTCGTTGCCCTGGGCCTTGTCGAGCTGGTCGAGCCAGCCCTGCTGCTGGGCGCTGGGCCGGTCGGGCAGTTCCATGCCGAGGGCCTGGCCCACGTCCCGGACGTGGCGGTCCAGAGCGGTGTGGCCTTCGATGAGGTGTTCGCCGGCGGTGCGGACGGCGGGGCGCGTGGCCCGTTGCTGGGCCTGGCGCCCGGCGGGAAGCTCCCACAGCCCGGCGAGCCGCACCTTGCGGACGAAGTCCCGGTCCTGGGGCGTCAGCGGCCCGAAGGCGGTGCTCAACGTGCCGGCGCCGTCGTCATCGGCGGAGGGGACGGTGGCGGCCGATGCCGCGGTGCCGCCGAACTTCTGCACCGGGACCAGCAGCGCGACCAGCGTGAACGCGAGGGCGCCGATGACGATGAGCGTCCCCATCACGTGCCGCGAGGCAACCGACATGGCTGCGACGTTCGACCGGCGGAATGACAGCACTGTGCCTCCTTGCTGCGTGGGCAGGGAGGGGCGGCGTGGCCGGAGTGTCCGGCAGCCACGCCGTGTGCACCCGAGCTCCCTGGGTGCCAAGGGACGCTAGCGCCAGTCGGGGCACCCGTTCGGAAGGACCATCACGAACGGACAAAGATCCGGGCAACCCCTCGTACGGCTGGTACGGTGCCGCGTTCGGCCTGCGCTCCGCCGAGGAACCCAATCCGCCGGGCGTGTCGGCCAGTTGTCCGGAATTGCCTTCATTCGCGGGGAGGACGCGGACCAGCTCTTGGGGAGGATCCGCTCCGGGCCCGCGTGCCACAGGGTGGACGGGAACCGTCGCCCCGCCGAAAGGAACGGCTTCCCTGTGCGCTTGAAACGCCTCACACCGCTGCTCGCCGCAGCCGGGCTCATCGCCACCGCCCTCCCGCTGCTGGCCGCCCCTCAGGCGTCCGCCGCCCCCGACACCGGGTTCACCCCGCAGAAACCCGCCTGGCACCGGTGCAGTGCGGACCAGCCGGCCGCGTACGAGTGCGCGGCCATCAAGGTCCCGCTGGACTACCGCCGCCCCTCGGGGCGCATGATCGACCTGGCGATATCCCGGATGAAGAGCGGGAACCCGGCGAAGCGGCACGGCGTGATGCTGCTGAACCCCGGGGGTCCGGGCGGCTCGGGACTCGATCTGCCGCTCCAGGTGAACGAGCGGATGCCCGAGGAGGTCCGGGAGCAGTATGACCTGATCGGGTTCGATCCGCGCGGGGTCGGTGCGAGCAGTCCGATCAGCTGCGGACTGGCCCCGGAGGAACAGAACATCCTGCGGGCCTACCGGCCGGAGGGCTTCCCCTCCGACGTGGCGTGGGCGCGGACCGTGGCGGACAAGTGCCGGGCGGCATCGGGCCCGGTGCTGCCCTTCATCACCACGCGCAACACCGCACGGGACATGGACGCGATCCGTTCGGCCCTGGGCGAGCGGAAGATCTCGTACCTGGGCTACTCGTACGGGACGTACCTGGGCGCTGTGTACACCCAGTTGTTCCCGGCCCGCACGGACCGCTTCGTACTGGACAGCGGTGTCGACCCGCAGCGGATCTGGCGCGGCATGTTCCAGGTGTGGGCGAGCGAGGCGGAGCCCGCGTTCGCGCGCTGGACGCAGTGGACGGCGCAGCGGTCGGCCGAGTACGGGCTCGGCGACACCCCGCAGGCGGTCTCGGAGACGTTCTGGGCGCTGGTGGCCCGGGCCGACAGGGACCCGATCCCGCTCGACGGCGCGAAGCTGACGGGTGATGACATCCGGGCGCTGCGGGCGGCTTTCTTCTACCCCGCGCAGGCGGCACCCGCCGTCAAGGCGCTCAAGGACGCGTCCGAGGGCAGGCCGGCCGCGCTGTCACCGGCGCAGCGGCAGCTGCTGCGGCCCGCCGCCGAGCCTGCCTCGGACAACGGCACGGCCGCGCTGCTGGCCGTGGTGTGCGGGGACACGGAATGGCCCCGCTATCCGGAGCAGTACGAGCGGGAGACGGTCCGGGACAAGGCCGCGTACCCGCTGTACGGGGACTTCCCGTCCAACATCAAGCCGTGTGCCTTCTGGCCGAGGCCGGTTGAGGCCGCCACGCCGATGAAGACCCCGGCGCAGGTGCTGACGGTGCAGAACGAGTGGGACTCGCAGACCCCGCTGGTCAGCGGCCAGGGCCTGCACCGTGCGCTGAACGGCTCGCGGATGGTGCTGGCGGAGGGCGGCGAGGGCCACGGGGTGTACCTGGTCGACCCCGCCTCCTGCGTCATGGCACCGGTCGGCGCCTACCTCACCACGGGGCGGCTGCCGGCGCGGGACGTGACGTGCCGCAGCGCTCCCGGCTCGGCCGAGCGGCGCTCCGCGTCGCCGGGCCCGTCGCTTCCGACGCCGTTCCTGTTCTGATCCTTCCCCTTCCGGCCGGCCGCAGTGCCGAACGGCCGGCCGGTACGCCCCCGACGCCCTGAGCGGCGCGGGGGCATTGCCGTATGCCGTCCGGCCGGTCACGAGGTCCGGGCCCGCGCCAGCAGACCCGACAGCAGGACCTCCAGCGTCTCGCGCAGCGTGGGGGCGAAGTCGACGCACAGCGCGGCCAGCGACGGGTCGGCCTCGTAGGCAGCCCGCATGGCGGCGGAGGGGTGGGCGTGCGCCCAGACCGCTCCGCTGATCATGGTCGCGGACAGCACGAAGCGGAAGGCGTCCTGCTCCCCCAGTTCCGGGAGGTGACGGGTGATCTGACCGGCCAGGGCGGTGGCGTTGGCCATGGCGGCCCGCTTGTAGGCGGCGGCGACCTGCGGGGAGACGTTCCGCTCCAGCACGGCGGCCTGGGCGCCGATCAGGTCGCACAGCACCGGGCGGGCGACGAGGGCCTGCGCGAGGCAGGCCGCGATCCGGTCGGCCCGCTCGGGCGGCGGGGCGCCGTCCACCGCCCGGGCGAGCGCGCCGTCGAGGTGGGCGACGAGCTCGCGGGAGGCGTCGTCGAGGAGTTCCAGCAGCACGGCCTCGCGGGACTCGAAGTAGCGCAGCACGTTCGACTTGGCGAGGCAGACCCTGCGTGCCAGCTCGTTCAGCGTCACCTGGGCGACCGGCATCTCGGTCAGCATGGCGGCCGCCGTGTGCAGGATCGCCTGGCGGCGGGCGGCGCGCTGCTCCTCGCTTCGGGCGCGCTGGAACTTCGTAGGCAGGGTCACGCCACCAGCGTACAGACCTGCGGTCTGTTGTTATCAGACCAGCGGTCTGCTAGCTTCGGGAGACATCAGACCGATGGTCTGTTATCACGCTTCCCCCGAGGAGTACGTCATGTACGCCGTTCCCGACCAGTCCGGAAAGCTCGCCGTCGTCACCGGCGCCAACAGCGGCACGGGCAAGGAGGCCGCCCGCCGGCTCGCCGAGGCCGGCGCGCGCGTCGTGCTCGCGATGCGCACCCCCGCCAAGGGGGAGCAGGCCGCGGCCGAGATCCTGGCCCGGCACCCGCACGCGCAGGTGGAGGTGCGCCGGATCGACCTGGCCGACCTCGCCTCGGTCGCCGCCTTCGCCGACGCGTTCCTCGCCGACGGCGTCCCGCTCGACCTGCTCGTCAACAACGCCGGGGTGATGGCGCCCCCGACGCGGATGACCACCGCCGACGGCTTCGAGCTCCAGTTCGGCAGCAACTTCCTCGGCCCGCTGGCGCTGACGGTGCGGCTGCTGCCGGCCCTCCTCGCGGCGCCCGCCCCGCGGGTGACGACGATGAGCAGCGCCACGGCCAACTTCGGCAAGGTCGACTTCACCGACCTCCAGTGGGAGCGGCGGCGCTACGTCCCGATGCTCGCCTACGCCCAGTCCAAGCTGGCCGACCTCATGATGGCCCGCCATCTGGCAGTCCTCGCCGAAGCGCGGAAGTGGCCGCTGCGCAGCACCGCCGCCCACCCGGGCTACACGAAGACGAACCTGCAGACCGCCGGTGCCAGCCTCGGCCGGGGCCGGCCCTCGCGGCTCCACGGCCTCGTCAGCTCGGTGGACTTCCTCCCGAAGCAGGAGGTCGGGCCGGGCACGGAACCACTGCTGTACGCCGCCACGAGCCTGGACGCGAGCGCCGGGGGCTACTACGGCCCGACCGGGATGTTCGGCCTGGTCGGTCCGTCCGGCGCGTCCCGCATCACCCGGCGCGCCCTGGACCCGGCCGCCAACGCCCGGCTGTGGGCCGAGGCGGAACGCCTCACCGGCGTGGGTCCCGCAGTGGCCGCCGAAGCCGGCTGACGGGCCGGGGCGCGGTGGCGGTGGCGGCTCCGGAGCCCCGCAACGGGGTGAGCAGCCCCGCGCACACGAGCAGCAGGCAGAACGCCCCGCCGGCCAGGCTGACGGCGGGGACCCCGTGCCGCGCGGCCAGCGCGGTGAGCACGGCCGCGCCCACCGGGCCGGAGGCGTTGTGCACCGTCCAGAAGGCGGAGGTGACCCGGCCCAGCAGGTGCTGGGGGGTCACCTCCTGGCGCAGGGTCATGGAGCAGACGCCGCCCACGGTCAGCCCGAACATGAACAGGGAGGCCAGTACCGCGATGACGGGCACGCTGCGGGCGACGCCGATCCCGGCGAACCCCAGCGCGGTCGCGGCGACCGAGCCCAGCCAGCAGACCCCGAATCCGAGCCTCCCCCGCAGGGCTCCGGCGGTGACGGCACCGACGAGCGTGCCCAGACCGCTCGTCGCCATCACGTAGCCGAGGGTGGCGGAACTCTGGTGCAGCTCGTGCTCGACCCGGTAGATCAGCAGGTCGGTCACGCCGACGGTGACGCAGGTCAGCAACGTGAGCAGGACGGTCAGCGGGCGCAGCAGCGGGTGCGCCCACAGGAACCGGAACCCCGCCGCGAACACCTCGCGCAGCATCGCGGCTCCGCCCGGCCCGGGCCGCTCCCGCTCTTCGCCCGGCCGCGGGGTGAACCGGACCCACAACAGGCTGACTGCGGACACCAGGAACGTCGCGCCGTCCAGCCCGAGGGCCCAGGCCGCGCCCACCCCGCCCGTGACGACCCCGGCGGCCACCGGCCCGAGCAGGGTGCCCAGGGCGAAGGTCCCCATCAGCCGCCCGTTCGCCCGGATCAGGTCCCCGGGCGCCACCAGGCTCGGCACCGCCGTCACGTAGGCCACGTCGAACAGGCCTTTCAGCACGCCGACCGGTGCGGTCAGCAGGTACAGCAGCCAGACCCGGGGCGCGGCGAGCCACAGGAAAGGCACCGCCCCCAGGAGCAGGGCGCGCGCCAGATCGCAGGCGATCATCAGCCGACGGCGGTCCGCCCGGTCGGCCACGTAGCCGGCGAAGGTCCCGGTCACCACCGAGGTGGCGGCGGAGACCACCGTGACGAGCCCCATCTGGAAGACGGAACCCGTCGCGGCCAGGACCAGCAGCGGCAGCGCCACCGCGGAGGCGGAGCCGCCGAGGACCGACAGGGCCTGGCCGAGCCAGAAGACGTTGAAGTCCCGG
Organism: Streptomyces sp. NPDC051578; assembly: GCF_044454045.1. Classification (NCBI taxonomy): domain Bacteria; kingdom Bacillati; phylum Actinomycetota; class Actinomycetes; order Kitasatosporales; family Streptomycetaceae; genus Streptomyces; species Streptomyces sp. NPDC051578. The sequence continues at coordinate 202,406 of NZ_JBITDH010000005.1, read as the reverse complement.
TTGCCGGAGAGGGACTTCAACCGAGGAGGGCGTAGACCGTGGAGGCCGTCGCCGCCGGTTCGGGCGCCCCTTCGGGGGTCATGGTGATGTCGGCGAAGGCCATGCGCTTGCCGAGCTTGGTGATCCGTACGTGGATCAGCACATCAGCGCCGATCACGGGCCGTTGGAAGCTCGTGGACTGCTGAACGGTGGTCATCGGCCCGTACCCGCCGCGGGCGGCGCAGACGGCGATGACGGTGGCGGTGTCGGCGGCGGCCATCAGCGCCTGGCCCGAGAGCCCGCCGCCGTCGCGCGCCAGCGACTGCGACCACGGAAGCCGCAGGACGGCGTGCCGCTCACCGGTCTCCTTGACGGTGAGGCCGAGGGCGAGCACCCAGGGGGCGAAGTTCTCGGCGAGGATCTGTTCCGCGTCTGCCGGTGTGAAGGTCATCAGGGGATTGTGGCGGCCCGACCGGGGCCGCCACAACACCCTTTCCACTACCGGTTCACAGGCTCGCCGCCAGCTCCGTGCCCTGCCGGATGGCCCGCTTGGCGTCCAGTTCGGCGGCCACGTCGGCGCCGCCGATCAGGTGTGCGTCGACGCCGGCCGCGCGCAGCGCCTCGTACAGGTCGCGGCGCGGCTCCTGCCCGGTGCACAGGACGACGGTGTCGGCGGGGACCAGGCGCTGCTCGCCGTCGACGGTGATGTGCAGGCCCTCGTCGTCGATGCGGTCGTACGTCGCCCCGGCCACGGAGACGACGCCGCGGTGCTTGAGCTCCGCGCGGTGGATCCAGCCGGTGGTGGTGCCGAGGCCGGCGCCGACCTTGGTGGTCTTGCGCTGGAGGAGGTGCACCCGGCGCGGCGGCGCGGGGCGCTCGGGGGCGACGAGGCCGCCCGGACCTGTGTAGGCGGTGTCGACGCCCCAGTGGCGGAAGTAGACGGCCGGGTCCTGGGAGGCGCCTTCGCCGCTGTCCGTGAGGAATTCGGCCACGTCGAAGCCGATGCCGCCGGCGCCGACGACGGCGACGCGCTCGCCGACCGGGGCGCCGTCGCGCAGGACGTCGAGGTAGGTCACCACGTTCGGGTGGTCGACGCCCTCGATGTCCGGGGTGCGGGGGGTGACGCCGGTGGCGACGACGACCTCGTCGTAGCTCCGGAGGGCCTCGACGTCGGCGCGGGTGTCGAGCCGGACCTCCACGCCGCGCTCCACGAGCTGGTTGCCGTAGTAGCGGATGGTCTCCTCGAACTCCTCCTTGCCGGGGATGCGGCGGGCGATGTCGAGCTGGCCGCCGATGTGCCCGGAGGCCTCGAAGAGGGTGACGGCGTGGCCGCGTTCGGCGGCGGAGACGGCGCAGGCGAGACCGGCCGGGCCGGCTCCGACGATGGCGACGCGCTTCTTCAACTGCGTGGGCGACAGGACCAGTTCGGTCTCGTGGCAGGCGCGCGGGTTGACCAGGCAGCTGGTGATCTTGCCGCTGAAGGTGTGGTCGAGGCAGGCCTGGTTGCAGCCGATGCAGGTGTTGATGGTCTCGGGGGCACCGGCGCGGGCCTTGTTGACGAAGTCCGCGTCGGCCAGGAAGGGGCGGGCCAGCGACACCAGGTCGGCGCGCCCGTCGGCCAGCAGCTCCTCGGCGATCTCCGGGGTGTTGATGCGGTTGCTGGTGACGAGGGGGACGGATACCGCGCCCATGATCCGCTTGGTGACCCAGGTGTAGGCGCCGCGCGGGACGGAGGTGGCGATGGTGGGGATGCGGGCCTCGTGCCAGCCGATGCCGGTGTTGATGATGGTGGCGCCGGCCGCCTCGATCTCCTTGGCGAGGCGGACGACCTCCTCCAGGGTGGATCCGCCGGGGATCAGGTCGAGCATCGAGAGGCGGTAGATGAGGATGAACTCCTCGCCCACGGCCTCGCGGGTGCGCCGCACGATCTCCAGCGGGAAGCGGACGCGGTTCTCGTACGCCCCGCCCCAGCGGTCGGTGCGCCGGTTGGTGGCGGCGGCGATGAACTCGTTGATCAGGTAGCCCTCGGAGCCCATGATCTCGACGCCGTCGTAACCGGCCAGCTTGGCGAGGCGGGCGGCGCGGACGAAGTCCTCCACGGTCCGCTCGACCTCGGCGCCGCTCAACTCGTTGGGGACGAACGGGCTGATGGGGGCCTGGAGGGCGGAGGGGGCGACCAGGTCCTTGTGGTAGGCGTAGCGGCCGAAGTGGAGGATCTGCATGGCGATCTTCCCGCCTTCCGCGTGCACCGCGTCGGTGATCACCCGGTGCTCGGCGGCCTCGTCCTCGGTGGTGAGGCGGGATCCGCCTTCGAAGGGGCGGCCGGCGTCGTTGGGGGCGATGCCGCCGGTGACGATGAGGCCGGCGCCGCCGCGGGCGCGCTCGGCGTAGAAGGCGGCGAGGCGCTCGAAGCCCCCCTCGTGCTCTTCGAGGCCGGTGTGCATCGATCCCATGATCACGCGGTTGGGCAGCGTGGTGAAGCCGAGGTCCAGGGGGCTCAGCAGGTGCGGGTACCGGGTCATGGGGGGTGTGCCTCCTCGCGCGGGGGTGATGAACCTGTTCTAGCGAGGGGCGCGGTATTTTGCAACTAGGTGCATAACCTGTCGGGGCGCCGGGATCCCGGTATTCCCGGGCCGGACGCCCCGGCCCGCCCGGCCCTGTGGCGCAGTTCACGCACTCCGGCGCGGCGGCCGGGTCCGGGCCGTCCCTGGCGGACCCGCCCGGTCCGGCGGGATCCGCAAGGGACGGCCCACGGGTCAGGACCGGTGCAGGCGGACCGTGACGAGCTGGAACGGGCGCAGGGTCAGCGGGAGCGAGCCGTCGGGGGTGAGGGGGCCGAGCGCGGTGCGCGGCAGGGGCCGCTCCAGCAGGTCGCACTCGGCGGCCCCGGTCGGGGTGAAGTCCGCCGTCAGGGTGGCCGTGGCCCGGCCGCCCAGGGACTCGTACAGCCGGACGACGACGTCCCCGCTGCGGTCCTCGGCCAGCTTGACGGCCTCCACCACCACCGCGTCGTCGTCCACCGCCACCAGCGGCGCCACCGGACCCGCCCCGGACACCACCCGCTCCGGCAGGTTCAGCGCGTGCCCCTCGCGCACGGCGTCGGCGATCGACGCGCCGGGCGCGAGCGAGAAGGTCATGGTGTGCCTGCCCTGGTCGGTCTCCGGGTCCGGGTAGCGCGGGGCGCGCAGGAGCGAGAGCCGGACGGTGGTGGTCTGCCCACCGTCGGAGCGCACGTCCCGGGTCACGTCGTGGCCGTAGGTGGAGTCGTTGAGGACGGCGGCGCCCCAGCCGGGCTCCTCGGCGTGGATCCAGCGGTGGGCGCAGATCTCGAACTTGGCTGCCTCCCAGGAGGTGTTCGTGTGGGTGGCCCGGTACACGTGCCCGAACTGGATCTCGGCGGCGGAGCGGTCGGCCTTCACGTCGAGCGGGAAGGCCGCCTTGAGGATCTTCTCCGTCTCGTACCAGTCCACCTCGGTGCGGATGTCGACGGTCTTGGCGCCCGCCCGCAGGCCGATGGACTGCACCACCCCCGACGCGCCGAAGGACCGCACGACCCGGACCGTCGCCGACTCCGGCCCGCGCGAGGTCACTTCCAGTGCGTCCAGGTCCACCAGGTCGGTGACCCGGTGGCGGTAGGAGGCGTCGAGGTCCCAGGCGTCCCACATGTTCGGGAAGTCGGGGTGGATCTGCAGGAGGTTGGCGGCGGCGCCCGGCGCGACGGATTCCCGGCCGGCCTCCAGGTCGTACGCGGACACGATCAGCCCGCGACCGTCGACCTCCACCCGCAGCCTCCCGTTGGCGAGGACGTACCCGCCGCCCGCCCGCTCCCCGACGGTGACCGGCTCCCCGGCCGGCTCCGCCGTCCCGGCTCCGCCGGCCGGGACACCGCGACGGGTGTGCGGGGCGCAGTTGAAGACCAGTTCCCGCGTTCCCTTGCCCGCCAGTGCGAGCTGCGCGGCCAGGGTGATCGCGCCGAGCTCCTCCCGGACCCGGGCGTACGTCGCGCGCGCCTCGCGGTGGACCCAGGCGATGGAGGAGCCGGGCAGGATGTCGTGGAACTGGTGGAGCAGCACGGTCTTCCAGATCCGCTCCAGGTCCTCGTACGGGTACGCGTACCCCGCGACCCGCACGGCGGCGGTCGCCGCCCACAACTCGGCCTCGCGCAGCAGGGATTCCGCTCGCCGGTTGCCCTGCTTGGTCTTGGCCTGCGAGGTGTAGGTGCCCCGGTGCAGCTCCAGGTACAGCTCCCCGGCCCAGACCGGCGCGTCGGGGTACTCCGCGTGGGCCTTCTCGAAGAAGGCATCGGGCCGTTCGATCTCCACGCGCGGCGCGCCCTCCAGGTCGCGCTGGCGCCTGGCCCTCGCCAGGTGCTCCCGGGTGGGGCCGCCACCGCCGTCACCCCAGCCGAAGGGCACCAGGGAACGCGAACCGCGCCCCTTCTCACGGTAGTTGCGGGCGGCGTGGGCCAGCTGCGCTCCGCCGAGGTCGCTGTTGTAGGTGTCGACGGGCGGGAAGTGCGTGAAGACGCGCGTGCCGTCGATGCCCTCCCACCAGAAGGTGTGGTGGGGGAACGGGTTGACCTGCGACCAGGAGATCTTCTGGGTCAGGAACCAGGTGGAACCGGAGAGCTTGACGATCTGGGGCAGGGCGGCGGTGTAACCGAAGGAGTCGGGCAGCCAGACGTTGCGGGTCTCGATCCCGAACTCGTCCAGGAAGAACTTCTTGCCGTAGAGGAACTGGCGGACCATGGCCTCGCCGCCCACCATGTTGGTGTCGGACTCCACCCACATGCCGCCGACCGGCACGAACTGCCCATCGGCGATCTTCTTCTTGATCCGCTCGAAGAGTTCGGGACGGTGGGTCTTGATCCAGTCGAGCTGCTGGGCCTGCGACATGGCGAAGACGAACTCGGGGTGGTCGTCCATCAGACCCACCACGTTCGACGCCGTCCGCGCCACCTTGCGGACCGTCTCGCGCAGCGGCCACAGCCACGCGGAGTCGATGTGGGCGTGGCCGACCGCGCTGATCCGGTGCGCGCAGGCGTGGGCGGGGGCGGCGAGCACCCCGGCCAGCCGGGAGCGGGCGGCGGCCGCCGTGCCGGGAACGTCTTCGAGGTCCAGCGCGTCCAGCGAGGCGTCGACGGCGCGCAGGACCGCGTACCGCCGGGCGTCGCCCTCGTCGAGCTGCGCCATGAGGGCGTGCAGGACGTCGAGGTCCTGTACGAGTTCCCACACCTCGCTCTCGAAGACGGTGAGGTCCATGCGGGCGAGCCGGTAGAGGGGCCGGTCCCCGCTGGTCTGCCGGTCCCCCTCGTAGGTGGGCCGGTGTTCCACGAGGACGGGGTTGGCGGCGGCTTCGACGTACCACTCGATCCGCTCGCCGCCCTCGGCGCGGTCGGCGACGCGCACCCAGTCGTTGTACGGGTTGAGCGCCTTGACCTCCGAGCCGTCGGGGCCGTGGACCAGGCCCTCGCACTGGAAGCCCGGCATCATGCGGTCGAAGCCGAGGTCGAGGACCGCTTCGACGGTGCGGCCCGCCCAGTCGGCCGGGACGGTGCCGGTGACCTTGAACCAGGTGGTGTTCCAGGCCGGGCCCCACGGGTCGCCGACCGCGCAGGGCTCGTAGCGGGCCGCCAGTCCCTGCGCCAGGGGGACCGGCTCGCCCGGCACGTCCCAGCGCTCGACGGTCAGCGGCAGGGAGCGGGAGTGGACGGCGGGTGCGACGCGCTCCTTGAGGACCCGGCGGAGGCGGTGTTCGGCAACGCTGCGGTCGTCGTGCATGACGGCTGCTCCAGGAGGGGGAAGGGCGGGTGACGGGCGGTGGCTCAGAGCTTGACGGCTCCCTCGCCCACGCCCTTGAAGAAGAAGCGCTGGAGGGCGAAGAAGAGGAGCATCATCGGGATCAGCGCGGCCATCGCGCCGGCGGCGATGATGCGCTGGTCGTTGACGGTGGTGGCACCGGCCAGGGTCTTCAGGCCGAGTTGCAGGGTGTAGTGCTCGCTGTCGGTGAGGACCAGCAGGGGCCACAGGAAGTCGTCCCAGGCGCCCATGAAACTGGTGATGCACACGACGGCCAGGGCGCCCTTGGCGGACGGCAGGAACACCCGGGTGAACCGCGTCCACTCCCCGGCCCCGTCCAGCAGTGCGGCCTCCTCGATCTCCCGGGGGACGGCGAGGAAGGCCGCCCGCATGACCATGATGTTGAGGACGGAGACGGCGCCCGGCAGCCACACCCCGACGAGCGTGTCGACCAGCCCCATCTCCCGCACGGTGAGGAACATCGAGATCATGACGGACTCGAAGGGGAACATCAGGGTCGCCACCAGCACGGTGAAGACGCTCCTGCGGCCCTTCCATCCGGTGCGGGAGAGCGCGTAGCCCGCCATCGAGCCGAAGACGAGGTTCGAGGTGACGGCGAGGGCCGCCACCACCAGCGTATTGCCGGTGTACTGCAGGAGCGGGAACGATTCGGCGACCCGGACGTAGTTGCCGAGGGTGGGCCGGGACGGCAGCACGCCGTCGTACACGTTCTCCGTACGGCCGCGCAGCGAGGTCAGGAACTGCCAGACGATCGGCCCGAGCGTGACGGCCAGCATCAGGGTCAAGGTCGCGTACCGGCCGGCCAGGGCCGCCCGGCGGCGCCCGCGTCCCGCGCGTCGGTCTCCCGTGGCCGCGCCCCGCGTCCTCAACCCTCCTCCCTCGAAAGGCGGCGGCCCAGCAGGCTGAACACCAGCGTCAGGAGGAACAGCAGGAGGGAGACGGCCGAGGCGTAACCGGTCTCGCCGGAGAACCCGAGGCCGACCTGCCGGATCAGGAAGGGCAGCGTCCGGGCTCCCCCGCCCGGTCCGCCGCTCTCGCCGCCCAGGATGTAGATCTCGGTGAACACGCGCAGCGCGGAGATCGCCGAGAGGGTGCCCACGAGCAGCATCATCGGTTTCACCTGGGGGACGGTGACGCTGAAGAACCGCCGGACGGCGCCCGCGCCGTCGAGCGCGGCCGCCTCGTAGAGGGAGACGGGGACGTTCCCGAGGGCCGCCAGGTAGAAGACCATGTAGTAGCCGAGGCCCTTCCACACGGTCACGATCATCGCGGAGACCAGCAGCATCGTGCTGTCCGTCAGGAACGGGACCGGCTCCGAGACGAAATGGAGCCCGCGGAATACCGTGTTGATCAGGCCGTCGCTGCGCAGCACCCACTGCCACATCAGCCCGACGACCACCGCGGAGGCGATCACCGGGGTGTAGAACGCCGAGCGGAAGAACCCGATGCCGGGGATCTTCGTGCGCACGAGGACGGCCAGGGCCAGCGGGAGCAGGACCAGGCAGGGCACGACGGCCAGCAAGTACAGGACGCTGTTGCCGGTCGCGAGCCAGAAGTCGGGATCGGCGAAGGCGCGGCGGTAGTTGGCGAGGCCGGTGAAGCGGCCTCCGCGCAGGATCCGGGCGTCCGTGAAGGAGAGGATCACGGTGTTCACGAACGGCCAGATGCTGAACACGAGGACGAGCAGCAGTCCGGGGGCGAGGAAGAGATAAGGGGCCCAGCGCCCGGGCCGGCTCGGCGGGCCGGGGGACACGGCTGCGGCCGGGCCGGGCGCCGCCGTCACCGGCGCGCCGCGTCGGCGAGCAGCTTGTTCGCCTCCTCCTGCGCCTTCCTCACCGCCGTTTTGGGGTCCTGCTCGCCCTTGATGGCCTTCTGCACCTCGCGGACGACCGCGTCGCCGACCTGGCTGCTCCACTGGACGGGCGTGTTCGCGTCGAGCTGGGCCCTCTTCAACTCCTCTGCGCCCACCGCGCGCGCCAGGGTCTCGGCGTCCGTGCCGTCGCCCCGGTCGGAGAAGTAGGGGTCCGTCAGGCCCTGGGCGTTGGACGGGTAGATGGTGGCCTTCTTGGAGAAGGCGACCTGGTTGGGGCCGTTGGTGACCCACTTGGCGAATTCCGCCGCCGCGTCCGGGTGCGGGGTGTCCTTGCGGATGCCGAGCGACTGGGCGTAGATGCCGATGTGGCCGAGCTGCCCGGTGACGGCGCCCGCGACCCGGGTGGTGGCGTAGACCTGCGGTGCGTTCTGCTTGATGTCCTTGACGAAGCCCGCGGAGCCGGGGCCGAAGACGAGTTTGCCCGCGCCGTAGAGCTGGTTGATGTCGTCGGACGTGAGGAGGGATTCCCTGGGCATGGCGCCCTTGGCGTAGAGGGACTTCATCCGCTCGACCCACTCGACGGCCTTGGGGGTGTCGAAGGTGAAGGCGTCCTTCGCGCCGTTCAGGACCGGGATTCCCATCTTCTGCCAGTCCCCGGGGAGCCGTCCCTTGGGGTCGGCCATGAAGGCGGAGTACCGGCCGCCGGACCGTGCGGCGATCTGCTCGGCGTAGTCGAAGAACTGCTCCACGCCGGCCGGCGGCTTGGCGGGGTCCAGTCCGGCCTCCCGGAAGAGGTCGGTGTTGTAGGTGAGGATCTCCGGGGTCACGTACCAGGGGTAGGCGTACACGCTGTCGCCCCTGCCCGGCAGTTTGAACTGCTCCCATGCTCCGGGTACGTATTCCTTCGCGATCTGCGGGTCGAGCCTGGCCACGTCGGCGAGCATGCCGCGGTCGCCGAGGAGCTGGAAGGAGTCGGTGGAGAGGTTGACCACGTCGGGGAGGGCGCCGGCCTGTGCGTCGGCGACGAGCTTCTCGTTGTAGCCGTCTCCCGGCACGTCCTCCCACTTCACCTTCACGTCGGGGTATTTCCGCTGGAAGGCGTCGATGACCTGCTGGACGTAGGTGGTGAACACCGGTTTCAGCTGGAGGGTGCGGAAGGTGATCTCGCCGGACACCTTCCCGGTCTTCGCCGCTTCGTGTGCTTCTCCCGGGCCGCCGCCGACCCCGCACGCGGCGGTCGATAAGAAGGTGCCCGCCGCGAGTGCGGCGAGGACCGTGCGGGTCATGGGGGAACGGGGCATCGTCACGGCCTCCAGGGGGGATTCCGGCAGCGCTGCCGGAGAGCGGTGACCACGCTCGCCCGTATCCCCGGGCCCGTCAACGTGGCCGGGGAGCCACTGGCCGGGCAGCGGCGGGTACCCCGGCCCCGCGGCCGGCCCCAGGCAGAGGCCGTCCTTTCCGTCAACACCGCGACCACCTGGACTAATGCGCTTTAGTCACCCCCTCACCGGCCGGTATACCAATTCCATAACGCACGCGATTCCCGGCGGATGTTGGCTCCTTGTGAACGCTTTACCGCCCAGGAGCGGCTCATCTACTAATGCGCTTTACCGGGCGGCCGGGGAAAGGTCGGCGGGATCGGTGTTGGCGCCGCAGAGGATGACGGCGACCCGCGCCCCCGGCGCCCGCCGGAACCGGCCGAGCGCCGCCAGTGCCGTGGCGGCCCCGGGCTCGACCACGATCCGGTGGTCCTCCCAGAGTTCGTGGCGGGCGGCTGCGATCTGAGCGTCCGGTACGAGTACCGAGTCGACGCCCTCATGCAGGGCCGCGGCCAGAGCGTCGGCGGAGACCCGGGTCGCCCCGAGCGAGTCGGCGGCCACGGAGTCCACCGGCACGTCGACCGGCCGGCCCGCCTCCAGGGCCGCGTTGAGCGCCCGGCAGTGCTCCGGTTCGGCGGCGACGACCCGTACGCCGTGCTCGCGGGCTGCGGTGGCCACACCCGCGAACAGCCCTCCGCCGCCGACCGCCACGACGACGGTGTCCAGGCCCGGCAGAGCGGCCCTGATCTCGTCCAGCAGGGTCCCGGCGCCCGCCGCGATCAGCGGGTGGTCGTAGGCGTGGCTGCTCAGTGCGCCACTGTCGGCCGCGAACTCCCGGCAGGCGGTGAGGGCTTCGGCGTACCGGTCGCCGACGAGGCGCACGTCCGCCCCGTAGCCGCGCAGCCGTTCCACCTTGACGCGGGGCGCGTTGGCGGGCAGGAACACGGTGGCGGGCACGGACTGGGCGCGCGCCGCCCAGGCGCAGGCGAGGCCGGCGTTGCCGCCGGAGGCAATGGTGACCCCGGCGGGCGGGAGGGTGCCGGCCGCGCGGTGGGCGGCCAGGAAGTTGTGGGCGCCGCGGGCCTTGAAGGAGCCGGTGTGCTGGAGGTACTCCAGCGCGTAGAAGACGCCGTCGCCGGCGGCCACCACGGCGGCGGGCCGGGTCACCCCGGCTATCCGGTCGGCGGCGGCGCGTACGGCGGCGTAGTCGAGCTGCTGTTCCATGGGCGTCGGCCCCTTTCAGGAGGCGGCGGGGCGGGCGGCTTCGATGAGTTGGCGCAGGGCGCCGTAGTACACCTCGTGGTCGGTCAGGGCGGGCAGCACGTCGGCGATCCCGGCGGAGAGCACCGGGAACTCGGCGGGGTCCAGGGCGGCCAGCGCGGTGCGCGAGGCGGCGGCGGCCCCCGCCGGATCGCGGTGGTCGACGAAGGCGGCGCTGCCGAGGGTGAGCAGGTACATGCGGCGGTAGACGGTCATCGCCTCGGCGGCGTCCATGCCGGCGGCGACGCTGTCGGCGAGGGCCGGTTCGACGAGCCGGGCCAGCAGTTCGCGGCCGAGCCAGGGCCGGCCGCCGCGCAGCACCAGCAGCCCCGGATGTGCGACGAGCAGCCGGTAGAGGGCGCGGAAGCGCAGCTCGGTGGCCTCGGCCCAGCCGGTGGTGGGCGGGATGTCGGGCAGCCGGGCGGCCAGGTGCTCGGTGCACAGGTCCAGCAGCCCGGCGAGGTCGACGCAGCGCCGCTGGACGGTGGCGTGCGAGACGTCGAGCCGGTCGGCGAGGGCGCGGAAGCTCAGGGCGCCGGGGCCCTGCTCGTCCAGGATCGCCAGGGCTGCTTCGGCGATCGCCCCGGGCGTGGCGCGGTCGAGGGCGGCTGATCTGCGAGGCATGGATACACCGTAACAGACATCGTCACAAAAGGTTCCCGCAGAAAGGATCCGCCCAGGGAGGACCGCCTCGATCGTGTGATGCGGCTGCGCCCATATTGCTGGTGATCGGGACGAAAGCCCCCGGCACCGTTGACAGCGGGTAGTCGCACCGCTGCACTGAGCGCTCGACAGCCCGTCGGTACCTCCCCCACGCAAGGAGATCCCGTGCCGCCTCGCCCGCGTGCGTCGCTCCCCTGTCTGACCGCGGCCGCCCTGCTCGCCCTCGCCCTCGGCGCCGCGCCCGCGGCGGCCGAGCCCACCGCCACCTCCGACACCCCCCTCGCGTTGACCCCGCCGATGGGCTGGAACAACTGGGCGCACTACATGTGCGACATCAACGAGGCGAAGGTGGTCGCGAACGCCGACGCCCTCGTGTCCACCGGGCTCGCCGCCAAGGGCTACGACACGGTGACCGTCGACGACTGCTGGATGACGAAGTCCCGCGACGCGCAGGGCGATCTGGTCACCGACACCCGGAAGTTCCCGCATGGCATGGCCTGGCTCGGCGACCACCTGCACGCCAAGGGGCTGAAGTTCGGCATCTACCAGGACGCCGGATCCCTCACCTGCGAGGGGTACCCCGGAAGCGGTGCCCCGGCGGGCGGCGGCGCGGACCACTACGCGCGCGACGCCCGGCTGTTCGCGTCCTGGAACGTGGACTACGTGAAGATGGACGGCTGCAACCTGCACGTGCCGCCCGGCACCACGAAGGAACGGGCCTACCGCGACGCCTACCACGCCGTCGCACGGGCCCTGCGCCACAGCGGCCGGGACATGGTGCTGTCCGCGTCCGCACCCGCCTACTTCCAGCAGGGCGAATGGGGCGGCTCGGACTGGCACAGGGTGCTCCACTGGGTCGGCGAGACCGGCCAACTGTGGCGCGAGGGACGGGACATCAAGGTCTACAACCCGAAGGCACCGAACACCTCCCGCTGGAGTTCGGTCCTCGGCAACTACGGCTACAACCGCTGGCTCGGCCGGTACGCGGGTCCCGGCAACTGGAACGACCCGGACTTCCTGATCGCGGGCGCGCCCGGACTGAGCGCGGCGGAGGGCCGCAGCCAGGTCGGCCTGTGGGCCATGATGGCGGCCCCCTTCATCCTCTCCTCACAGGTCTCCGAGCTGAGCCCGGCCGGACTCGCCGCCCTCGGCAACACCGATCTGATCGCGCTCGACCAAGACCCGATGGGCCGTCAGGGGGCCGTCGTCTCCTCCAACGCCACCTTCGACATCCTGGTGCGACCGCTCGCGAACGGTGACCGCGCGGTGGCCGTCCTCAACCGCTCGGGCGCCGCCCGCGACATCAACGTGCCGCTCGAGGAGGTCGGCCTGCCCGGGTGCACCGCCGACGCCAAGGACCTGTGGAACGGTCGGCGCGGCCCGATCGGCGCGGCGTTGACCGGGAGGGTGGCCGCTCACGACACCGGCGTCTGGCGGCTCACCCCGCGCGGCTGCGCCGGGGAGGTCCCGACCGGGCAGATCGCCGGGGCCGGAGCACGGTGCGCCGACGGGGCCAACACCACCGCGGTGGGCGCCGTCGTGATGGCGGCCTGCACCGGAGCCCCCGACCAGCGGTGGAGCCTCGGGGACGGGGCGACACTGCGACTCGCCGGCGCCTGTCTGTCGGCGGGCGACGGCGGCCTGGTGGAGCTGGCCCGCTGCGCGCCCGGTCAGCCGGGACAGAGCTGGGAGCACGACCGCAGCGGCACGCTGACCGAGACCGTCAGCGGGCTGTGCCTGACCGCCCCCGCCGCGACGACGGCCCTGGACGCCCCCGCCGAGAGGCTCCGGCTCGCCGCCTGCGGTGACCACCGGGTCGACCAGACCTGGGCCCTGCCGGTCTGACGACAACCACCCAGGCCCGACCCGTCACAGCCCCCGGGCCCGACCCGTCACAGCCCCCACACCAGAGGACGACGCACACCCGATGCCACGCGTTCCGCGCCCCCGCACGCGCCGGTCCGTCGCGCTCGCGACGCTTCCCACCGCGCTGCTCACCCTGATCCTCGCCGGCACCAACCCCGGGACGGCCGCCCCCGCCGCAGCCGCCCCCGCCCCGGTCTCGCCCGCACGAGCGGACGTACGCCAGGGCCCGCACCCCGCGACCCGGCCGCGCACCTTCGACACCGGTCCGGCGCGCGACGCCCTCCGGCGGCTGCTGCCCCGCCACGCCGGCCAGTTCACCCTGGTGCCCGACACCTCCGCCGAGGCCGACACCTTCACCGTCTCCGGCACCCCGGGCGCCGTCACCGTACGCGGCTCCACCGGGGCGACCCTGCTCACCGGCGTCGGCTGGTACCTCCAGCACATCGCCGGCGCCGACATCGGCTGGCCCGGCGACAGCATCGGCATGCTGCCCGCCACCCTGCCCGGCGTACCCGCCCCGGTCACCCGCAGCGCGCGGGTGCCCCACCGGTACGCGCTCAACGACACCGACGACGGCTATTCGGGCCCGTACCGCACCTTCGAGGAACACCAGCGGCAGATCGACCTGCTCGCGCTGCACGGCGTCAACGAGGTGTTCGTGCAGACCGGCGCCGAATACCCGTACTACCGGGCGCTCCAGCGGTTCGGCTACTCCGCCGGGGAACTGCGCAAGTGGATCCCGGCCCCAGGCCACCAGAGCTGGTGGCTGCTGCAGAACCTCAGCGGCTTCGGCGGCCCGGTCACCGAGCGCCTGATGCGCGAGCGCGCCGACCTGGGCGCCCGGATCGCGGACCAGCTGCGCGGCCTCGGCATGACGCCGGTGCTGCCCGGCTACTTCGGCACCGTCCCGCCGGGCTTCGCCGCGCGCCACCAGGGCGCGACCACCGTGGCCCAGGGCGACTGGGCCGGCTTCGACCGGCCGGACTGGCTCGACCCCGCCTCCCCGGTGTTCGGGGACCTGGCGGCCGCGTACTACGACGAGCAGCGCGAGGTCTTCGGCGACAGCGCCATGTACCGGATGAGCCCCCTGCACGAGGGGGGCCGGACGGGTTCGGTGGACGTCAGGGCCGCCGCGGGGGCCATCCAGCGGGCGCTGTGGGCGGCCCACCCGGGCGCCCTGTGGGCGGTGCTGGGCTGGCAGGACGACCCGACGAAGGAACTCCTGGCCGGGGTGGACACCTCGAAGCTGCTGATCCTGGACGGCCTGTCCGACCGGTACAACCGCCTGGACCGGGAGGCCCGCTGGGGTGGCACCCCGTACGCGATGGGCACCATCTACAACTTCGGCGGTCACACCACGATCGGTGCCAACACCTCGGTGTGGATCGACCGGTTCGGCGCCTGGCGCGACAAGCCGGACAGCGCGCTCCGGGGCACCGCGTACCTGCCGGAGGCCACCGGCACCAACCCGGCCGCCTTCGACCTCTTCACGGACCTGGCCTGGGAGCCGGGGCCGGTCGACCAGCGCAAGTGGTTCGCCGACTTCGCGGCCCGCCGCTACGGACGCCCGGACGCCCATGCCGCCGCGGCCTGGGAGGAGTTGCGCAAGGGCCCGTACAGCACCTCGTCGGGGCTGTGGTCGGAGTCCCAGGACAGCCTGTTCACCGCCCGGCCGAGTCTGACGGCGACGGGCGCGGCCCACTGGAGCCCCAAGTCCATGCGCTACCAGGCCGATTCGGTCCGCCGGGCGCTGGACCAGCTGCTGGCGGTGCCCCCGGCGCTCAGGTCCTCCAGCGCCTACCGCTTCGACCTGGTGGACACCGCCCGCCAGGCCCTCGCCAATCATTCCCGGGTGCTGCTGCCGAAGATCCGGGCCGCCTACGAGGCCAAGGACCTGACGCGGCTGCGGCAGCTGACCGCCCAATGGCGCGACGGGGAGCGGAAGCTGGACGCGGTGACCGGCTCCGACCCGCACTTCCTGCTGGGCCGCTGGCTGGCCGCGGCCCGCTCGCACGGCGCGGACCGCGCCGAGCAGGACCGGTACGAGTACGACGCGCGCTCGATCCTGAGCGTGTGGGGGCGGCGGAGCACCAGCGAGGGCGGCTTCCTGCACGACTACGCGAACCGCGAATGGAGCGGCCTGGTCTCGGAGTTGTACGCCGCCCGGTGGGACCGGTACTTCGCCTCGCTGGAGGAGGCGCTGGTCAAGCGTGCCGCCCCCGAGGCGATCGACTGGCACGCCTTCGAGGAGGCGTGGGCGCGGCGAACCACCCGCCACCCGTCGGCCCCGAGCGGGGACCCGCACGCGCTGGCCGCCGCCGTGGCGGCGGCCCTGCCGAAGGCCGGTGCCTGAGCCGTACCGGCGCGGGCGGCGACCGCCGCCGGGTGAGCGTCACCCTCCCGTGGGAAATTCGGCACTCGTGCGAGGGAGAGGGCGCGCAGCGCGGCGCCGTACGGTCCGGGTCGTCGGTTCACTGACCCGGACCCGACTGGGGCGGCCACCCGGAGTACTCCCGGGCGGCCGCCCCTTCCGACGCCGTCAGGAGTGCATGGGGCATGTCCGAGACCGAAAGCGAGCGGCCCTCCGCCACGCCGGGGCTGCTGGCGCTGCTCGCGGCCACCGAGGGGGTGGTGGAGCTGCGCAAGCGGGGTGAGCTGGCGGCGCGCCCTACGGCCGCCGGCTGCGAGGACTGCCTGGAGAGCATGGCCCGGCGGGCCGCCGAGCGGGCCGGGCATCCGCTCGCCTGACAGGGGCGGCCGCGGGGCCCGCAGGCTCGTACAGTCGTAGGTGCAGTCGTGGGGGCCGGTACGAGCCCGGGCGGTGACCCTGATGAGCGGTGTGCGGTCGGCATCGGCGCGTCCGCGGGCGCGGACGGCCCTCGGGGCGGTCTGCGGGGTGCTCGCGGCCTTCGCCGGGCTGGCGGCGGCGCAGCTGGCGGCCGCGCTCGTCCGTCCCGAGGCGTCCCCGGTGACCGCCGTCGGCGGGGCCGCGGTGGACCGTACGCCGGCGGCCGTCAAGGAATGGGCGGTGCGGACCTTCGGCACGGCCGACAAGACGGTCCTCACCCTCGGCATCGTCGTGGTGCTGGCTCTGGTCGCCGTGGTGGCCGGGACGCTCGCCGTGCGCCGGCTGCGCGCCGGTCTCGCCGTGGCCGTGTGTTTCGGTGTCGTCGGCGCCGTGGCAGCGCTCAGCCGGCCCGGGGCGGCCTGGCCGGACGCGCTGCCCTCACTGCTCGGCGGCTCGGTCGCGGCCGCGGTGCTGTACTTGCTGGTCAGGGCCTTGAACCGGCCGCGTCCGGTGGGCGCGCCGTCCGGCGGGGCCTACGTGATGGACCGGCGGGGCTTCGGGCGGCTGGTGCTGGGCACCGCCGCCGTCTCGGCGGGCGCCTGGTACGCCGGGCGGCGCCTGGGCGCGTACGGATCGGCGGGGGCGACGGCCTCCCGGGCGGGCCTCGTCCTGCCGGCGCCCGCGGTTCCGGCCGCGCCGGTCCCGCCCGGCGCGCAGGCGCGGGCGCCCGGGGTGTCGCCGTTCCTCACGCCCGCCCGTGACTTCTACCGGGTGGACACCGCCCTCGTCGTGCCGCGCGTGGACGCCGGTGACTGGCGGCTGCGCATCCACGGGGAGGGGGTGACCAGGCCGTTGTCCCTGGACCTGCGGGAGCTGCTCGCGCGCCCCCTCGTCGAGCACGACATCACCCTCACCTGCGTCTCGAACGAGGTGGGCGGCCCGTACGCGGGCAACGCCCGCTGGCTCGGCGTCCGGCTCGCCGACCTCCTGCGGGAAGCGGGCGTGCGGCCGCCGTCGCAGGGCGGCCGGGCCGACCAGCTGGTGGCGCGGTCGGTGGACGGGATGACGATCGGCACCCCGGTCGAAGCGGTGATGGACGGCCGTGAGGCGCTGCTGGCGGTGGGGATGAACGGCGAGCCGCTGCCCTTCGCGCACGGCTTCCCGGTGCGGATGGTGGTGCCGGGCCTGTACGGGTACGTGTCGGCCTGCAAGTGGCTGCGCGAGCTGCGGCTGACCACCTTCGCCGCGTACGACGCGTACTGGGTGCGCCGGTCGTGGGCGCAGCAGGGTCCGGTCAAGACGCAGTCGCGGATCGACACCCCGCGCGCGGGCGCGGAACCCGCTGCCGGGCGGGTGGCGGTGGCCGGGGTGGCGTGGGCGCAGCACCGGGGCATCAGCAGGGTCGAGGTCCGGGTCGACGGCGGCCCCTGGCACGAGGCCCGGCTGGCGGACGCGGACGGCGACGACACCTGGCGCCAGTGGCTGTGGCCTTGGGGGGCGACGCCCGGGCGGCACACCCTGGAGGTGCGCGCCACGGACCGTACCGGCGCCGTACAGACGGGCGAGCGCAGGGGGACCGTCCCGGACGGGGCCACCGGGTGGCACGCGGTGACGGTGCGCGTGCGGGCCGCCGACACGGTGCGTTCCGCCGCCGGCGCGGGCGGGGGCGCCGTACATTGAGGCGGTGGAGCTGACCAGCACGTCGTTCCTGGTGACCCTGGTAGTGGTCACCGCGCTCGCCATGCTCGCGGCGCTGCTGCTGTGGAACCGCCTTCCCGGGCCCGGCTGGCTGCGCTGGACCGCGCGGGTGCTGATGATCGGGCTGTGCCAGCTGACCGCCATCTGCGTGGTGGCGGCCTGGATCAACGGCAGCTACGGGCTCTACGCCTCCTGGGACGACCTGCTGGGCACCCAGGCCGGGAACGAGTCCACGATGACGGGCCCCCCGGTGGGCCGGGCCACCTTCACCCTGGGCGAGGACGGCACGCGCAGCACGTACTTCCGGGGCTCGCACTCCAAGCTGGCCGGGCAGGTGATCGTCTGGACTCCCCCGGAGTACAACGCGGCGGGCGCGGCGAAGACCCGGTTCCCGGTGCTGACGCTGCTGCACGGGTACCCGGGCTCGCCGCGCTCGTGGATGGAGCTGGGCGACATGCCGGGTGCGCTGGACGACCTGGTCCGGCTGGGCGCGGCGCACCCCTTCATCCTGGTGATCCCGGAGATCTACCCGGGCGGGGTGAACACCGACTGCAGCGACGTGCCGGGGCACAAGGTGGCCACCTGGCTGGCGGACGACGTGCCGGGGCTGGTCGCGCGGCACTTCCGCACGCTGCCCCAGCCCAAGGGGTGGGCGGTGATGGGCATCTCGACGGGGGCGTTCTGCGCGGCGAAGCTGCCGCTGCAGTACCCCAAGGTGTTCGGCGCGGGGGCGGCCCTGGACCCCGACGCGCTGACGGGGGACGCGGGGGTGCTGGCCGACCGGGGCCTGCGCGAGCGCAACAGCCCGATGTGGCTGGTCAAGCATGTGAAGAAGGCGGACGTCGGCCTGTTCCTGGCCACGTCCGCGCAGGACAAGGACAGTCCGCCGAGGCAGCTGGAGGCCTTCGCCGCAGCCGCCGCGGGGACGGGGGTCCGGGTCAAGACGCTGGTGCGCCCCTCAGGCGGCCACAACTTCCAGACCTGGACGGGGATGTACCCCGATGCCCTGGGCTGGCTGAGCGCCGAGGTCCCGGCCCCGTCCGCGCCCCAGCACTGACCCGCACCTCACGGGAAGGGCGACGAGGGCGGGCCGAGGGGCCGGGGGGCGGGTCAAAACCACAAGGCAAACTTGCAAGCCTGCCTGTAGATCATTAGCGTGAGGGACATGACCGACCCCGCCCCTCCGCGCGACATCGCCGAGGAACTCCAGCTGGCCATCGCCATCCTGGTGCGGCAGTTGCGGGCCGCCGCCGGGGACGGGGTGAGCCTGTCGCAGATGTCCGTACTCAAACGGCTGGACCGGCTCGGGCCCTCCACGGCCTCCGAGCTGGCACGGGCCGAGAGGATCCGGCCGCAGTCCGTCATCGCCACCGTGAACTCGCTCCAGGCCGAAGGCCACGTCGCCCGCAGCCCGCACCCCACCGACCGGCGCCAGCAGCTCATCGCCCTGACGCCGCAGGGCCGCGGCCTCGTACAACAGCGGCGCGAGGCGGGGCAGGGCCGGATCGCCGAACTCATCGCCGAGCGGCTCGGCCCGGCGGAACAGCAGCTGCTGGCCCAAGCCGTTCCGCTGCTGCGGCGCCTGGCCGAGGACTGAACGCCCACCGAACCGAGGAGCCCCCATGACCGCCCCCGCGCCCGCCCTCACCCTGGACCGCGGCACCGCGCTGGTCCTCATCGACCTGCAGCAGGGCATCCTGGCCCTTCCCACCGCCACCCCCGCGCCTCGGATCCTGGAGAACGGCGTCGCCCTCGCCGAGGCCTTCCGGGCCCGGCGGCTGCCGGTGGTCCTGGTCAAGGTGGCCTGGTCCCCCGACGGCGGCGACCTGCCCACCGCCAACGTCGACCGGCCCGGCCCCGCCTCGGCTCCGCCCGCCGCCTTCTCCGAGCTCCCCGCGGAACTCGCGGCCCTCGGGGACGTCGTGGTCACCAAGCGGCACTGGGGTGCGTTCACCGGTACGGAACTCGACCTCCAGCTGCGCCGCCGCGGCGTCCACCGGATCGTGCTGGGCGGCATCTCCACCAGCATCGGCGTCGAATCCACCGCGCGCACCGCCTGGGAGCACAGCTACGAACTCGTCTTCGCCGAGGACGCCACCACCGACATGGACGCCGACTCCCACGACCACAGCTTCGGCAAGATCTTCCCGCGCCTGGGCAAGGTGAGCACCACGGCCGACATCGTCACGGCCCTCAAGGCCCTGGACGACGAGCCGGTCAGCCGGGACTGACCTCCAGCCAGACGCACTTGCCGCCGTTCCCGGGGTGCGAGCCCCAACTACGGGACAGGCGCTCCACGATGAGCAGCCCGTGCCCGCCCGGGCGCCCCGGCTCGGCGGCCCGGGCGCGCACCGGCGGCGCCGGGTTGCCGTCGGTCACCTCTATCCGCAGCCGCTCCGGCGTCCAGTGCATCAGCAGCGTTCCGGGGCCCCCGCCGTGCACACAGGCGTTGGACACGAGCTCGGAGACCAGCAGCAGGACGTCCTCGGCGGTCTCGGGGAGCCATTTCCAGGAGGTGAGCGCCCGGCGCGCGAAGTCCCGGCTGCGGGACACCGGGTCGGCCGCACCCTCCAGCAGCAAGAGCCGCGCCCGGCCGGGTGACCCTCGCTGCTGCATGGCTCATCTCCTCGTTTCGCCTCGACCCCGCGGGCCTCCGTACGCCGGCCGTCCGAGCGGCTAGCCGGGCTGTCGCTCCAGTGCCTGCGCCACGTCCGCGTACACCGGGAACACACCGTCCGCGCCGGTGATGCGGAACATCCGTGCGACCGGTCCGCTCAGACCGGCCAGCTCCAGCGTGCCGCCGGCTTCCTGGACCGCGATCCTGCCGTGCAGCAGCACGTTGAGTCCGGTGGAGTCGCAGAAGCCCAGCCCCGACACGTCGACCAGCAACCGGCCACCCGGGGTGACCGCCGCGTCCAGGGCGTCCCGCAGCGGCTGGGCCGTGTCATGGTCCAGCTCTCCGGCGAGCGCGAGGACGACGGTTCCGTCCACGGCCCGCACATCGACCGTGAACCGCTCATTGCCCGCTCCCGGCACCATCGGCACCACCTTCCGTCCAGCTGTGGGTGCACCTGCCCGGATCCCGCCGGTATACGCGCACGCGGCCCCGGCGCCCCGGACCACCGCGTCAGGCACCCCGGAAAACGGTCAAGGGCCGTCCCAGATTGCTCTGAAACGGCCCCTGAACTGCGACTTCGTAAAGTCGGGACGACAGGATTTGAACCTGCGACCCCTTGACCCCCAGTCAAGTGCGCTACCAAGCTGCGCCACGTCCCGTCGTGCCTCGGCACTGTGCCCCCCACCAGGGGTTTCCCCCCTCCGCGGCGGGCACATGCAGAACATTACCGCACGCCGGGGGGTGTACGTGCACGGGTGATCGACGGGGAGGCACGATGGGCGGGTGAACGGACGGGATCGCGATGACGAAGGGCGGGCGCGCAGTGCGCGGCCGCGGGACGGGCTGGGGCGGCCGTTGCCGTACGGGACGCCGGGGGTGGAGCGGCAGCCCGAGGGGGTGGTGCGGGCGCCGGCCGAGACGGTGGCGGAGGCACAGCGGCTGCTGGACGGCGGGATGCCGTTCCACGCGCACGAGGTGTTCGAGGACGCCTGGAAATCCGGGCCGGGGGCCGAGGCCCCGCTGTGGCGGGCGCTCGCGCAGCTGGCGGTGGGGCTGACGCACGCCGCGCGCGGGAACGCGGTGGGCGGCGCGCGGCTGCTGCGGCGCGGAGCCGATGCCCTGGCCGGGCTGGAGGCGGAAGGGGGTGCGGCCCTGGGCGGGGCAGACGCGGAAGGGGAAGCCGCCCTGGGCGGGGTGGAAGCGGAGGGGGAAGCGGCCCTGGGCGGGGTGGACGCCGCGGGTGGGGGCCCGGCTCCGTACGGGATCGAGGTGGCCGGGCTGGTCCGGTGGGCCCGGGAGCTGGCCGGACGGGTGGACGCCGGGCAGGAGGTTGACGCGGCGGCCGAGGCCCCGCTCCTCACCTCCACGCCGGACCGGCCGGACTCCGCCTGACCGGCGACCCGCCGGGCCGGCCCGCGGCGGGGCCTACGCCGGCTGGAGCAGGTCCCAGCGGTTGCCGTAGAGGTCCTCGAAGACGGCGACGGAACCGTACGTCTCGTGGCGCGGCTCCTCCAGGAAGCGAACGCCCTCGGCGGTCATCCGGGCGTGGTCGCCGGCGAAGTCGTCGGTGTACAGGAAGAAGCCGACGCGGCCGCCCGTCTGGTCGCCGACCCGGGCGCGCTGCGCGTCGTCCTTGGCGCGGGCCAGCAGCAGCGCGGATTCGGTGGCGCCGGGCGGACGGACCACGACCCACCGCGAACCGTCGGGCCGGGCGGTGTCCTCGGCGAGGGTGAAGCCGAGGGCCCGGGTGTAGAAGTCGATGGCCTCGTCGTAGTCGTGGACCACGAGGGCGGTGAGGGCGATGTGTGCGGACATGCCGCTCATTGTGCGGGTGCGTCGATCAGGACGACCTCCAGGGTACGGGGGCCGTGGACGCCCTCCACCCGGTCGAGCTCGATGTCGCTGGTGGCGGAGGGCCCGGAGATCCAGGTCAGCGGGCGGGTGGGATCGAGGCGTTCGAGTGCCTGCGGGACGGAGTCCACCAACTGGCCGGGGACACGGACCACGCAGATGTGGTGGTCGGGGACCACGGTGATGCGCCGCCGCCCCTGGTCGGGGCCGCCGTCCAGGACGATCGTGCCGGTCTCGGCGACGGCCAGGGCGCAGCCCGTCACCACGCTGTCCACGGCGTCGAGTGCGTAGGGGGTGGAGTCGGAGCGGTCTTCGACGCGGGCCGCCTGCGCCGCGTCGAGCCAGGACGGGGGCAGGCCGGGCGGTACGAGCACGGTCCGGGCGCCGCGTTCGGCGAGCAGCCGGGCCAGGAGCGGCGCGAGGCCGTCCTCGTCGGTGCGGTGGACCTTCGCGCGGTACTCGGTGAGGTGGGCGGCGAGGAGGTCCGCGGATTCGGCGGGTGTGCGGTCGCCGTGGACACGGAGGTAGTCGCGGGGGATGCCGGCCTCACCGGCGCCCGGCTCCCCCGTCGCCCGCCCGATCCCTGTCCTGCCCGCGCCCGGCTCGCCCAGGGCGCGCCGGATCCGGCCCAGTACGCGGTCCCTGCCGCTCATGCACGTCCTCCCCGCTCACGGGCCCACCAGTCGCGGAACGGTTCCCGCGGCGGCCGGGGCAGCTCGCGGCTGTCGGTCCAGGCACCCCCCGGTCCGGGCAGCCGGCGCGGCCGCAGCCGCCGGGCCCGGGACAGCAGCCGCTCCCCCGCGCGCAGCGCGCCCGGGCGTTCCAGCAGCAGCCGGGCGGCGCGCATCGCGGCCCGTTCGGCGGTGTGACCGCGCGCGGGCCGGATGCGTACGCGGATGCCCTCGCGGGTCGCCGGACCGCCCTGGGCCACGCGTTCGCGCAGGTGGAGGAGGACCTCGGGGATGTCGATGGCGACGGGACACACCTCGTAGCAGGCGCCGCACAGGGTCGAGGCGTAGGGCAGCGACGCGTCGATCCCGCTGTCGGTGCCCCGCAGTTGGGGGCTGAGGATCGCGCCGATCGGGCCGGGGTAGACGGAGCCGTAGGCGTGGCCGCCGGCGCGTTCGTAGACGGGGCAGACGTTCAGGCAGGCGGAGCAGCGGATGCAGCGCAGGGCCTGGCGGCCCACCTCGTCGGCGAGGCTGTCGGTGCGGCCGTTGTCGAGGAGGACGAGGTGGAACGCGGCGGGCCCGTCGCCGTCGGCCCCTTTCGACGGACCCAGCCCGGTCCACATGGTGGTGTACGGGTTCATCCGCTCGGCGGTTGAGGAGCGCGGCAGCGTCTGGAGGAAGATCTCCAGGTCCCGGAAGGTCGGCACCACCTTTTCGATGCCCACGACGGAGATGAGCGTCTCGGGCAGGGTCAGGCACATCCGGCCGTTGCCCTCGGACTCGAAGACGACCATCGTCCCCGTCTCGGCGACCATGAAGTTGACCCCGGAGACGGCGACTTTGACGCGCAGGAACTTCTCGCGCAGGTGCAGCCGGGCCGCTTCGGCCAGTTCTCGCGGGTCGTCGCCCAGCCCGTCGGGGGCCGGCCGTCCCCACCGGCCCATCTCGGTGCGGAAGACGTCGCGGATCTCCGCGCGGTTGCGGTGGATGGCCGGGACGAGGATGTGCGAGGGCCGGTCGTGGCCCAGTTGCACGATGAGTTCGGCCAGGTCGGTCTCGTACGCGGTGATCCCCGCCGCCTCCAGGGCCTCGTTGAGGCCGATCTCCTGGGTGGCCATCGACTTGACCTTGACGACTTCCCGTTCACCGGTGGCCCGCACCAGCGCGGTCACGATGCGGTTGGCCTCGGCCGCGTCCGCCGCCCAGTGCACGGTGCCGCCGGCGGCGGTCACCGCCGCCTCCAGCCGCAGCAGGTAGTGGTCGAGGTGGCGCAGGGTGTGGTCCTTGACGGCCTTGCCCGCCGCCCGCAGCCGGTCCCAGTCGGCCAGTTCGGTGACGGCGCGGGCCCGTTTGTCGCGGATGGTGTGCGTGGCGCGGCGGAGGTTGGCGCGCAGCACCTCGTCCCGTACGGCTTCCCGGGCGCCGGCGGGGAAGGGGGGCATTCCGAGGTAGGTGCCGGTCATCGCAGGCGGTTCCCCTCTGTCGCGGTGGCGGTCGTCTGCGTCGAGGCGAGGATCTCGGCGATGTGCAGGGTCCGCAGCGGCGCGCCGGCCCGGCGGAGCGTTCCGTCGAGGTGGGCGAGGCAGGAGTTGTCGGCGCCGCAGAGCACTTCGGCGCCCGTGGCCCGGGCGGCGCGGATCTTGTCGGCGCCCATCGCGGCGGACACGTCGGGGTTCTTGACGGCGAAGGTGCCGCCGAACCCGCAGCACTCCTCGGCGCCGGGCAGCTCGACCAGGTCCAGGCCCCTGACGGCGGCCAGGAGGCGCCGGGGGCGGTCGCCGAGGCCGAGGATCCGCAGACCGTGGCAGGAGGGGTGGTAGGTGACGGTGTGCGGGAAGTGGGCGCCGACGTCGGTCACGCCGAGGACGTCGACCAGGAACTCGGTGAGCTCGTACACGCGCGGCACGAGGTCTGCCGCGAGGTCCGCCAGCTCGCTGCCGCGCCCCTCGGCCGCCGCCTTGGCGCCGATGCGGGGGTAGTGCTCGCGGATCATGGCGACGCAGGAGCCGGAGGGCGCGACCACGTAGGGGTGGCCGGCGAAGGCCCCGGCGGTGCGGCGCAGCAGCGGTTCGCTCTCGTACCGGTAGCCGGTGTTGTACGGGGGCTGACCGCAGCAGCCCTGGGCCGCGGGGAAGTCCACGGCCACGCCGAGCCGCTCCAGCAGGCGTACGACGGCGACGCCGGTGCGCGGGTACAGCGCGTCGTTGACACAGGTGACGAACAAGGCGGCACGCATGACGGGCACAATAGCGGCGTGAAGAAGTTCTCGGTGATCGGCATAGGCGCGGGCGACCCGGACCACCTGACCCTCCAGGCGGTCAAGGCGATCGGCGCAACGGACGCGTTCCTCATCCTGGAGAAGGGCGAGGAGAAGGCGGACCTGACGGGGCTGCGGCGGGCGATGCTCGAAGCGCACGCCCGCCCGGGCCACCGGCTGGTGGAGGGCCGCGACCCGGATCGCGACCGGACACCGGCCGAGTACGCCCCGACGGTGGACGGCTGGCGCAGCGCGCGGGCGGAGATCTTCGAGCGGTTCATCGCCGAGGACCTCGCGGACGGCGAGACGGGCGCGTTCCTGGTCTGGGGCGACCCCTCGCTGTACGACTCCACCCTCGCCATCCTGGACGAGGTGCTGGAACGCGGCCGGGTGGCCTTCGAGCACGAGGTGGTGCCGGGCATCAGCAGCATCTCCTCGCTGCTGGCCCGGCACCGCACTCACCTGAACCGGGTGGGGCGGCCGGTCCAGATCACCACCGGGCGGCGGCTGGCCGAGGGCTGGCCGCAGGACGTGGACGACGTGGTGGTGATGCTGGACGCGCGGCACGCCTTCACCGCCCACCTCGACCAGGACCTCTTCATCTACTGGGGCGCCTACGTCGGCACGCCGGACGAGATCCTGGTCTCGGGGAAGCTGGCGGAAGTCGCGGGCCGGATCGAGGAGCTGCGGACCGAGGCCCGGGCCCGCAAGGGCTGGATCATGGACACCTACCTGCTGCGGCGCGGCTGAGGCGTCAGCGCTCCAGTTGGGCGGGCAGCTCGGCGGCGAGGCGTTCGTACTCCTCCGGCCGGGTGTAGAGCTGCCCGCAGACCCGGATGCCGCCGCCGCCCTTCCAGGGCCAGACCAGCACCCTGATCCGCAGCTCCCGCGCGATCCGCTCGCGCAGTTCCCGGGCGTCGGCGGGGGTCTCGGCGATGCCGGGCGGCAGCCGCAGGGCGCGCATGCCGAGCCCGGCGGTGTGCGGGAGCGGGGTGAGCCCGGGGAGTTCGGCGAGCAGGGCCGCGCCGTAGGCGGCGATGGCGCTGTTGTGGGCCCGTACCTTGACGGCGTCGAGCCGCTCCAGCAGGTCCAGTCCCTCGGGGGCCGCGAGCCAGCCGGTGTAGTCGGCGGTGGCCCGGTTCTCGACGGAGCGGGGGAAGCCGTCGCCGTCCTCCCACGAGGGCACCAGTGCCCTGACGCGGCCGCGGTGGCGGGGGGCGACGGCCAGGAGGGCGCTGCCCGAGGGGGCGTAGCCCCACTTGTGCAGGTTCCCGAACCAGAAGTCGGCTCCGCCCGCGAGGGGGTCGGCGAGCATGCCGGGGGCGTGGGCACCGTCGACGACGGTGGTGACGCCCCGGGCGGCCAGGTCGGCGAGGAGCGCCGGGCTCGCGATGAGGCG
Source organism: Streptomyces sp. NPDC051578 (assembly GCF_044454045.1). Classification (NCBI taxonomy): domain Bacteria; kingdom Bacillati; phylum Actinomycetota; class Actinomycetes; order Kitasatosporales; family Streptomycetaceae; genus Streptomyces; species Streptomyces sp. NPDC051578. The sequence goes on along the minus strand of NZ_JBITDH010000005.1, from coordinate 176,406 downwards.
GGCGGTGGGCGAGCTGATGTGGTCGAGCAGCGCCACCTTGGTGCGGGGGGTCAGACCGGCCAGGACGGCTTCCCGTACGGCGTCCTCGTCGGGGAGGTCCGGGTCCAGTGCGACGGTGGTGACGGGTGCCCGGCGGGCGGCGGCAGCGACCACCGTGCCGTAGCCGTGGTCGGTGACCAGGATCTCGTCCCCGTCGGCGAGTTCGACGGCGTTCAGCGCGAGGTTGGCGCCTTCGGTGGCGTTGGAGATGAACGCGATCCCGTCGGGTTCGGCGCCCAGGTGCGCGGCGACCCTGCCGCGGGCGGTGGCGATCCGGTCGGCCACGCCGACGAAGAAGGTGTCGGGGTCTGCGTGGACCTCCTCCAGCAGCGCCGCCTGGACCTCCTGGACGCCGATGGGGACGGCCCCGAACGACCCGTGGTTGAGGTGGGCGATCCCGGGGTCGAGGCGGAAGAGCTGCGGCCCGCCCGGGAACGCCGAGGGGCGGGTCGGTGTGGTGGTCCGCGTGCTCTTCGGGTCGGTGGTCGGCTGGGTCACGTTGCTCCTCCGGGACGGCGGCGGGCGGCGGGCGGTCCTGCGGAGCATGCGGGCGTCCCCGAGCGGACCGCCAGGGCCAATTGCGCCAGTGTGGTCGGGCGCCCCGGCCCTACTCCCGTCCGCTGGTCGCGCCGTAGTACTGGAGGTCCTGCACGTCCACCGTCCGGTCCACCGGGTACGGCAGTTCCACCTCCGCGCAGGTGCGGCCGCCCCGGACCGCGCGGGCGGAACTCGCGCCGGGTCTCAGGGGCAGCAGCTCGGAGTGCGGGCCCGCGGGCGCCTCGCGCGTGTCCTGGAAGGAGCCGACGGTCGTACGCAGGGTCGCGGGCTCCGTGAGGAAGCTGAGCACCTCCACCGTGTCGCGGGGCGCGGCGCTGCCCTTGCGCGGCGTCATCACCAGCGACTGCCCGCCGGTGGGGCCGGCGGCGGCGAACTGGGTGCGGGCCGTCAGGTAGAGGGTGTCCCGCACGATCCGGGGCGCGCTGCCGGTCTTGAACCGGGTCAGGTAGTAGGAGGTCAGGTCGAGGTAGGTGTAGCCGTTGTGCAGGGAGGGCGCGAACTGGGTGCCCTCCGAGTAGTCGTTCCAGGTGGTCAGCTGCACCCAGTCGGCGCCGTCGTCGATGGCGTGGGCCCACGTCGAGCGGAGGGTGGCGGTGTTGCCCGCCTCGTCGTAGACGCCCTGGTTGGGGCGGCTGTCCTGGACGGATACGGGCTGCATCCAGATCTTGCCCGCCTGGTGGGCCCGGCGCACCTCGGCCGGGGTCCCCTCCTGGCCGACGTAACTGCGGGTGCCCCATTCGGAGAAGCCGTGGCTGATCGGGGCGAACGCCGCCTGGTTCGCGTCGAAGTCGAGGAAGAGCGGCACGAGGGCGGTGCGGATGCCGTGCCTGGTCTTCAAGGAGTCCATGACCCGGGACCACCAGCCGGCGCTCTTGGCCTCCGCCTTGAAGGGCGACACCACGAGCCGTCCGTCACCGAGCCGGTGCGCGGCGGGGTAGGCGGCCAGCGTGGCGAGGGCGTCGGCGAGCACCGCCGGGTCGTCGGACGTCAGGGAGGTCATGTCGGGCATCAGCATGACCTTGAAGGCGGGGTCCACCGACCGGGCCGCGGCCATCAGCAGCTTGGCCCGGTCCCAGTTGCTCCCGGACAGGGACAGCAGGTCGAGGGTGAACCCGTCGATGCCGGCGTCGCGGGCGGTGCGCACCTCCTGGCGGAGGTTGGCGTACTCCCAGTCACCGGATTTGGGCGGCACGGGCAGCGGGCGGTCGCGCAGCAGACCGCCGTAGCGCTGGTGCTTGCCGTTCTCGCCCGCGGGGTCGAGGTAGTTGCGGGTGTAGTAGTCGGCGTCGGCGCTCGCGTTGTCGAGGGAGAGCGGGTACGGGGTGAAGTAGTGCGCGAACACCAGCTTCCTGCCCGCGGCGCCGGAGCGCAGAACCGCCGGTGCGGGCAGGTCGAAGGGCAGCGCTCCGGTCGGGCGGGGCGCCCCGGTGCCGGCCTCCTCGCGGGGCGGCGCCTTCTGCGGGGTCCCGGGGCTCGGGGCCTTGCCGTCGCTCGGCGTGGGAGTGGTGGTGGGGGCGCCGGAGCGGGGGTTCGCAACGGCGGGCGCCGAACGTTCCTGGTGGGCCTCGGCGGTGAAGGGGTCCCAGGCGATGCCGGTCGCGGCGCAGACGCCGACGAGCAGGAACGCCGAGATCAGGAGCACCAGGAGGGGCCTGCGCCCCCGGAAGCGGGGGCGGCGCCGGTGCGAGGGGGGACGCGCCGCCCGCTCTGCCCGCCGGTCCGCTCTCATCCGCCGCCCCTCCCGGAATATGCCCCGTGCGGGGCTGCACAGCAGTAGAGCGGATTCCCGGCGCCCGGACAACCGTTCGCGGACGGCCGGGCCGCGGCGCGTACGTCAGGGGGCCCAGGGCCCCTACGCCGAAGGCAGGCCCTCGCCCCACGGCACGGAACGGCGCGGCGGGCCCGCGGACGGCGCCGGGAAGGACCCCGGGAGCGAGCCCGGAAACGGGGCCGGGAACGGGTCCGCCCCGGCCGGGCGCTTGGCCGGCCGGGGCGGAACACGCGGGACGCGCAGGGCTTTTAGCCCAGGGTCGCGATCGCCTCGTTGAAGGTGACGGACGGGCGCATCACCGCGGCGGCCTTGGCCGGGTCGGGCTGGTAGTAGCCGCCGATCTCGGCCGGGGAGCCCTGGACGGCGATGAGCTCGCCGACGATCTTCTCCTCGGACTCGGCCAGCGTCTTGGCGAGCGGGTGGAACGCCGCGGCCAGCTTCGGGTCGTCGGTCTGGCGCGACAGCTCCTGCGCCCAGTACAGCGCGAGGTAGAAGTGGCTGCCGCGGTTGTCGATGCCGCCCAGCTTGCGGCTCGGCGACTTGTCCTCGTTGAGGAAGGTGCCGGTCGCGCGGTCCAGGGTGTCGGCCAGCACCTGGGCGCGGGAGTTGCCGGTGCTGGTCGCCAGGTGCTCGAAGGACACGGCCAGCGCGAGGAACTCGCCGAGCGAGTCCCAGCGCAGGTAGTTCTCCTTGACGAGCTGCTGGACGTGCTTGGGGGCGGAGCCGCCGGCGCCCGTCTCGAACAGGCCGCCGCCGTTCATCAGCGGGACGACCGACAGCATCTTGGCGCTGGTGCCCAGCTCCAGGATCGGGAAGAGGTCGGTCAGGTAGTCGCGCAGCACGTTGCCGGTCACCGAGATGGTGTCCTCGCCGCGGCGGATCCGCTCCAGGGAGTAGGCGGTGGCCTCGACCGGCGGGAGGATCTTGATGGTGAGGCCCTCGGTGTCGTGCTCGGCGAGGTACGCGTTCACCTTGGCGATCAGCTGCGCGTCGTGCGCGCGGCCCTCGTCCAGCCAGAAGACGGCCGGGACGCCGGTGGCGCGGGCGCGGGTGACGGCGAGCTTGACCCAGTCCTGGATCGGCGCGTCCTTGGTCTGGCAGGCGCGGAAGATGTCACCGGCGGCGACCTCCTGCTCCAGGACCACGTTGCCCGCGGCGTCGACGACGCGGACGGTGCCGGCGTCGGCGATCTCGAAGGTCTTGTCGTGGCTGCCGTACTCCTCGGCCTTCTGCGCCATGAGGCCGACGTTCGGCACCGAGCCCATGGTGGAGGGGTCGAAGGCGCCGTGCGCGCGGCAGTCGTCGATGACGGCCTGGTAGACGCCGGCGTAGCTGCTGTCCGGCAGGACGGCGAGGGTGTCGGCCTCCTTGCCGTCCGGGCCCCACATGTGGCCGGAGGTGCGGATCATGGCCGGCATGGAGGCGTCGACGATGACGTCGGACGGGACGTGCAGGTTGGTGATGCCCTTGTCCGAGTCGACCATGGCGAGGGCCGGGCCGTGGGCGAGCTCGGCCTCGAAGGAGGCCTTGATCTCGTCGCCGAGGTGCGGGACGCCGTCGAGGCCCTTGAGGATCGCGCCGAGGCCGTCGTTCGGGGACAGGCCGGCGGCGACGAGGACGTCGCCGTAGCGGGCGAAGGTCTTCGGGAAGAAGGCGCGGACCACGTGGCCGAAGACGATTGGGTCGGAGACCTTCATCATCGTGGCCTTGAGGTGCACGGAGAACAGCACGTTCTCGGCCTTGGCACGCTCGATCTGGTCGTTCAGGAAGGTGCGCAGCGCGTCGACGTGCATGACGGACGCGTCCACGACCTCACCGGCCAGCACCGGTACGGACTCGCGCAGCACGGTGGTGGTGCCGTCGGCGGCGACGTGCTCGATGCGGAGCGTGCCGGCCTCGGAGATCACGGCGGACTTCTCGGTGGAGCGGAAGTCGTTCTCGCCCATGGTGGCGACGTTCGTCTTCGAGTCGGCGCTCCAGGCACCCATGCGGTGCGGGTGGGCCTTGGCGTAGTTCTTGACCGAGGCGGGGGCGCGGCGGTCCGAGTTGCCCTCGCGCAGGACCGGGTTGACGGCGCTGCCCTTGACCTTGTCGTAGCGGGCGCGGATCTCGCGCTCCTCGTCGGTCTTCGGGTCGTCCGGGTAGTCCGGGAGCGCGTAGCCCTGGGCCTGGAGCTCGGCGACCGCGGCCTTGAGCTGCGGGATCGAGGCCGAGATGTTCGGCAGCTTGATGATGTTCGCCTCGGGCGTCTTCGCCAGCTCGCCGAGCTCGGCGAGGGCGTCGGCGATCCGCTGTCCCTCTTCCAGGTGCTCGGGGAAGCTGGCGATGATCCGACCGGCCAGGGAGATGTCACGGGTCTCGACATTCACACCGGCCGTCGACGCGTACGCCTGGACCACAGGCAGGAAGGAATACGTCGCGAGGGCCGGGGCCTCGTCAGTGTGCGTGTAGATGATGGTCGAGTCAGTCACCGGATGCTCCGCTCCACAGTCTGCGTCTCTCGTCTGCAACATTGCTCGACATCAAGATATCTCGTGATCGGGCCGGTCTGGACAGCCCCCCGGCCGCGAGATCGCGAGAGACATGTCACCAGGGACGCGAAAGCGCCGCCTCCGGTCGGTTCGCGACCGGAGGCGGCGCCGGAAGGGCGGGGTGCGGGTCAGGCGGCGATGACCTGCTTGGGGTCCGGCCCGTACTGGTTCGCGCCGCGGTGGCCTTCGGTGGCCATGAGGACGATCAGCCAGATCCCGCCGATGAAGGGGATCAGGCTGATGAGGTACCACCAGCCGGACTTGCCGGTGTCGTGCAGCCGGCGGACGGAGACGCCCAGGCTGGGCAGGAAGACGGCGAGGGTGTAGATCCAGGTGAGAACGGGGTAGCTGTCGAGCGCGAAGTCGATGACCATCAGCACGACGACGACCGGGATGTTCCACAGGACGAACATCCAGTACTCCTGCCGGCGGGCCCGGCCGTCGAAGTCCGCGTAGCGCTTGAGTACGTCCGTGTAGTAGTGCACGGGTCCCCCCAGGGAGCGGATTCGGCCACTCCTCCCGCAGGAGCGGCCACAGGCCGGATTTATGCCCTCCTTACGGCGCCCTCAAGCCGCCCGCGAGCCGGAAGATACCGCGGTTCCCTTACGGTGACGGGGAGTTGACGCTTCCGTGACACGGTCCGTGCTCCGCCGGGCAGCGCGGAAGGGGTGACGGAACCCTTACGGCGGCGCGCGGCGGACGCCGCCGGCGCGGCGGACTCCGTAGCGTCCGGTGCATGCGCGTACTCGTCACCGGAGGAGCCGGGTTCATCGGCTCGCACATCGTCACGGCCCTGCGTCGGCGCGGGCACCACCCCCTCGTCCTGGACTCCCTGCTGCCCGCCGCCCACCCCGCCCCGGAGCCGCCGCCGGGACCGGATTTCGTACGGGCCGACGTACGCGACCGCGACGCCGTGCTGGCGGCGCTGCGCGGGGTGGACGCGGTCTGCCACCAGGCCGCGATGGTCGGACTCGGCAAGGACTTCGCCGACGCACCCGCCTACGTGGGGGCCAACGACCTGGGCACGGCGGTCCTGCTCGCGGCGATGGCCGAAAGGGGTGTCCGCCGGCTCGTCCTCGCGGGCTCGATGGTCGTCTATGGGGAGGGCCGCTACGAATGCACCCGCCACGGGGTCGTCCGTCCCGGCCCGCGCCGGGTGGCGGACCTCACCGAGGGCCGCTTCGAGCCGCGGTGCCCCTCGTGCGGCGCGGACCTCGCCCCGGGCCTGGTGTCCGAGGACGCGCCGGCCGACCCGCGGAACGTCTACGCGACCACGAAGCTGGCCCAGGAGCACCTGGCCGCCGCCTGGGCGCGCTGCGTGGACGGCGGGGCGGTGTCGCTGCGCTACCACAACGTGTACGGGCCGGGGATGCCGCGTGACACCCCCTACGCGGGTGTGGCCTCGTTCTTCCGCTCCGCGCTGGCCAGGGGCGAGGCACCGCGGGTCTTCGAGGACGGGGCGCAGCGGCGCGACTTCGTCCACGTCGGGGACGTCGCGGCGGCCAACGTGTGCGCCCTGGAGGCGCTGGAGACCCCGGGCGTCCTCCCGCCGGGCGCCTGCACCCCGTACAACACGGGCAGCGGCGAACCGCACACGGTCGGGGAGATGGCCTCGGCCCTGGCGGCCGCGCACGGCGGCCCGGACCCGGTCGTGACGGGCGAGTTCCGGCTGGGCGACGTCCGGCACATCACGGCCGACTCCCGCCGGCTCCGCGCGGACCTCGGCTGGAGCCCGGAGGTCTCCTTCGCGAAGGGCATGGCGGAGTTCGCCCACGCGGCGCAGCGCGCCGTCGCCGTTTGAGGGCTGTCGCCGTTTGAAGGCCGTCCGGGCCGGTCCGGTCACGCCGTGAGCGGCAGGGTCACCTCGAAGCGGCAGCCGCCCGGGACGTTGCGGACCGTCGCGCGCCCGGCGTGGGCCTCGACGATGCCGCGGACGATGGCGAGCCCGAGGCCCGCCCCGGCCGGGGGCGTACGGGCGGTCGTGCCGCGCCAGCCGGTGTCGAAGACCCGGGGCAGGTCCTCGGCCGGGATGCCGCCGCAGCCGTCCGTGACGGACAGGATGACCGCCCCGGCCTGCCGCCGGGCGGCGATGGCGACGGTCCCGTCGGCCGGGGTGTGCCGGATCGCGTTGATCAGCAGGTTGGCCAGGACCCGGGTCATCTCCTTGCCGTCCACCTCCACCGGCACCCGCTCGACGGTGTCCCCAACCAGCCGGACCCCGTGCTCGCGCGCGAGCGGGTCCACTCCTGACAGCGCGTCCCCGACCAGGTCGTACACCGACATCCGGCTCGGGGTCAGGCAGAGCGCGCCCGCATGGATCCGGGAGAGCTCGAAGAGGTCGCCGACCATGGAGTTCAGCCGCTCGACCTCGGTGCGGATCTGCCGGTGGTAGCGGGCCGGATCGGCGGCCATGCCGTCCTCCAGCGCCTCCGACATGGCCCGCAGCCCCGCCAGCGGGGTCCGCAGGTCGTGCGAGATCCAGGCCACCAGCTCGCGCCGCGAGGTCTCCAGGGCGCGTTCCCGCTGCCGGGAGGCGGCCAGCTTCGTGCTGGTCACCGCCAGCTCGCGGGACAGCGCGTCCAGTTCGGCGGTGGTCTGGCCGGGCGGGGCCGCGAAGCTGCCGCCGTCGCCGAAGTCGCGTGCCGCGCGGGACAGTTCCCTGCTGCGGGCGACCACCCACCGCCCGAGCAGGAGCGCGGTCCCCAGCGAGACCACCGCCGCCATCGCCGCGACCAGGGTCACCACGCCGAGGTCGTGCGGGGACAGGAACATCGCCTGGGCGACGGCGAGGGTGCCGGCCAGCATCGCGGTGACGGTGACGGCGGCGACGACCGTGAGCGAGACGGCGACCGACCGGTGCCGCACCAGGCGCAGGACGCCCGCGCCGAGCACCCCGGCGCAGGCGGCACCGCCGAGGGCGAACAGCGCGATGAGCAGGGTGTCGGTCATCCCGTCTCCCCCGTCCCGGCGGGCCGCGCGTCGGCGGGGGGCGCGGGATTCCCGGGGTCGGTGGCGCCCGAAGGGGTCTTAGGGTCGGCGCCGCGCGCGGGGTTCCCGGGGTCCGGCGGTTCCGTGGCGCCGGTGGGGTCGAAGCGGTAGCCGACGCCCCACACCGTCTGGATCAGCCGCGGCCGGCCCGGGTCGGTCTCGACCTTCGCGCGCAGCCTCCGTACGTGCACGGTCACCGTCGACAGGTCCCCGAAGTCCCAGCCCCACACCTCCCGCATCAGCTCCTCCCTGCCGTGCGCCCGCCCGGGGTGCCGCAGGAAGTGCGCGAGCAGGTCGAACTCCCGCAAGGTCAGGGCGAGTTCCCGCCCGCCCTTGGTGGCGCGGTGGGTCGCGGGGTCGAGCGCGATCCCGGCACCCGTCAGGGTCCGCGGTACGCCGGCGGGCCCGGCGGCCCGGCTGCGCCGCAGGACGGACGTCACGCGCAGCACCAGCTCGCGCGGGCTGAACGGCTTGGTGACGTAGTCGTCCGCGCCCACCTCCAGGCCCGCGATCCGGTCGTCCTCGTCGCCCCGGGCCGTCAGCATGATCACCGGTACGGGACCGGTCTCGCGCAGCCTCCGGCACACCTCCAGCCCGTCCAGCCCCGGCAGCATCAGATCCAGGACCACCAGATCGGGGCGGACCCGCCCGGCCCGGTCCAGGGCGGACGGTCCGTCACCGGCCTCCTCGACGGTGAACCCGGCCCGCCTGAGGTACTGGGCGACGACCTCGGAGACGGTCGGGTCGTCGTCCACGACCAGGACCCGGGCGGGGGGCGCATCCATGCTCATGCCGTCCACCCTCCCATCCGCCGTCCCCGTCCGGGGCCGCGCCCCGGGCCGACCGGGGAGACGTCCGCGTTCCGTAAGGAGTGGCAGGCCCGATCCGGGCCTTCGGCTTCCTACGGTGGACCCGTGACCATGACCGCGACCGTAGACGTCGTACTCCCCTGCCTGAACGAGGCCGAGGCCCTGCCCTGGGTGCTGGACCGCATCCCCGCCGGCTGGCGGGCCCTGGTCGTGGACAACGGCTCCACCGACGGCTCCGCCGGGATCGCCCGCGCGCTCGGCGCGAGCGTGGTGCGCGAGGAGCGGCGCGGGTTCGGCGCCGCCTGCCACGCCGGGCTGCTCGCCGCCGAGGCGGAAGTCGTCTGCTTCTGCGACTGCGACGCCTCCCTGGACCCGGGGCTGCTGACCGGGTTCGTGGCGGCGGTGGCGGCCGGCGAGGCCGATCTGGTGCTGGGCCGGCGCCGTCCGCAGGGCCGGGGTGCCTGGCCCGCGCACGCCCGGGCCGGGAACCTGGCACTCGCCCGGATGCTGCGCCGCCGGACCGGGCTGGAGCTGCGCGACCTGGGTCCGATGCGGGCCGCGCGGCGGACCGCCCTGCTGGGGCTGGACCTGACCGACCGGCGCTCGGGGTACCCGTTGCAGATGGTGGTGCGGGCGGCGGACGCGGGATGGCGGGTCCGGGAGGTGGACGTGCCGTACCTGCCACGGTCCGGGAAGTCGAAGGTGACCGGAACCTGGCGGGGCACGTGGCAGGCGGTGCGGGACATGAGCCGGGTACTGGCGGAGCCCGCCGCCGGACGCCCGGTGGCCGGAGGTGCCCGGTGAGCACGCTACTGGTGATCGCCAAGGAACCGCTGCCGGGCCGGGTCAAGACCCGGCTGACGCCGCCGTTCACCGCCACCGAGGCGGCCGGACTGGCGGAGGCCGCGCTGGCCGACACCCTGGACGCGGTGGCCCGGACCCCTGCCGAGCGGCGGGTGCTGGTACTGGAGGGGCGGCCCGGTCCGTGGCTGCCGCCCGGGTTCGAGGTGGTGCCGCAGGCGGCCGGGGGCCTGGACGAGCGGCTCGCTGCCGCCTTCGGGAGGTGCGGGGGTCCGACGCTGCTGATCGGGATGGACACCCCGCAGGTCACTCCGCAGCTGCTGACGGTCGACTGGTCGCAGTACGACGCGTGGTTCGGACCGGCCGTGGACGGGGGGTTCTGGGCCCTCGGTCTGGCAGCGCCGGATCCGGCGCTGCTGCGGGGCGTGCCGATGTCCGTTCCGGTGACGGGCGCCGTCCAGTACGAGCGGCTGCGCGCGGCCGGGCTGCGGATCGGGCGGCTGCCGGTGCTGCGGGACGTGGACACCGCCGAGGACGCCCGGCTGGTGGCGCTCGACGCCCCGGCGGGTGCGTTCGCGGCCCGCCTGGCGCGGCTCGCCCCGGCGGTCCGCCGATGAGCGGGCGGGGGGTGGTCGCGGCCGCGGCCTGGTCGGCGGACCCGTACGCCGTCGCGCTGCGCAGCGGCCGCGGGCCGCTGTTCCTGCGGCGCGGGGACGGCTGGCTGTTGCCGCTGGACGTGGAGCGCTGGTGCGAGGAGCCCGACGGGGCGGACCGGACGGTGCTGGACCGCTGCCGGGGCGCGGTCCTGGACATCGGCTGCGGTCCGGGCCGGCTGGTGTCGGCGCTGGCCGCGCGGGGGCACCGCGCGCTGGGGATCGACGTCAGCCCGGAGGCGGTGGCCCGCACGGCCCGCTCCGGCGGCACGGCACTGCACCGGTCGGTCTTCGACCCCCTTCCCGGGGAGGGGCGTTGGGACACGGCGCTGCTGATCGACGGGAACATCGGCATCGGCGGCGACCCGGTGGCGCTGCTGCGGCGGATGGCCGAGGTGCTGGCCGAGGCGGGCAGGCTCGTCGTCGAGTGCGCGGAGGTGGAGGTGGACGAGCGCTGCGAGGTCCGCGTCGCGGACGGCCGGGGCGGCCTCGGCTCCCCGTTCCCCTGGGCCCGCGTCGGCCCGGCAGCGCTGGCCTCCCACGCGAAGGCCTCCGGCTGGACCCCGGCCCACCGCTGGTCGGCCGGGGACCGGGTCTTCCTGGACCTCACCCGCCCCTCCCCACCCCGCCGCCCCTCCGGGCGCTAGGTGTGTTGCCCTGTCAGGCGGGGAGTCGGTGGGTGTAGCGGATGCCCGGGCGGCCGTCGATGAGGGGGTCGCCGGTGGGGGTGAAGGCGTTGCGGGTGAGGACGGTCATGGAGGCGGGGTGGTCGAGGGTGGTGACGGCGCTGAGTTCGCGCAGGCCGTACGGGTCCGCGGCGAGGCGGAGGATCGCGGCGACCGCCGCCGTCGCCAGGCCGCGGCCGGCCGCGCTCTCGCCGATCCGGTAGCCGAGCTCGGCGCTGCCCTCCTGGACGTCCACGAGGTTGATCCGCCCGGCGAGTTGTCCCTCGGCGTCGAACACGAGGTGGAAGTGGCAGACGCCCGCCTCCTGTTCGGCGAGCAGCGCACGGTGGCGGCCCGGGAAGTCGGCGAAGTACGCGTCCCCCCGGTCCGGCACCGTGCGCGCGAAGTACGCCCGGTTCTTCCGCTCGAAGGCCAGCAGGGCGTCCTCGTGATCGGCCCTGAGCCGCTCCAGCCTCACCATGGCGCCAGCATATGCACTCACGTTCCCGTCGGCGACGGCCGCGCGAACGCACCGCCGCGACCGCCGGGACGAGCCCGGTCGCCGCCGCCACCGCCCCCAGGGCGCGGGCCGTCGGACACCTTACGGAACGCGGACGTCGGGCAGGTCATCGGCCGGGCGCGGGCTCGCGCTGGGAGGCTGGCGCAATGAACGAGCCCCGTCGCCGCCCCCATGACCGTCCCCGCCGCGGTCCCTGGACCGCCGTCACCGCACTGCTGCTCGCCGCCCTGGCCGCCGTCCTCGTGCCGGCCGTCCGCGATGCGGGCTACTTCACCGACCCGGCGGGGCTCATCCGGTGGTACGCCGCCGCCTGGGCGCTGTTCGGCGCCGCCCTGTGGTCGCTGCGCCGCGTCCCGCGGCGGCGCGTCGTCCCGCTGGTGCTGGCGGGTGCGCTGGCCGTGGCGGCGGTGGGGCTGGCCGGGCCTCCGCTGACCAGTACCGATTCCTTCCGGTACGCCTGGGACGGACGGGTCCAGGCCGCCGGGATCTCCCCGTACGACCACGCCCCCGCGGATCCGGCCCTGCGGGGGCTGCGCGACGGCTGGCTGTTCCCGCGCGGCCGGGCGGCCTGCGCCGGTCCGGACCGGGCGGCCGTCGAGCCGGGGGTGTGCACCCGCATCAACCGGCCGGCCGCGCACACCATCTACCCGCCCGTCGCGCAGGGGTACTTCGCCCTCGTGCACGTCCTGTCGCCGGCGGGGGTGCGCCACAAGGCGCTCCAGGCCGGGGGCGCGCTGACGGCGCTCGGCGTCACGGGGGCCCTGCTGCTGGTCCGGCGGCGCGCGGGCGCGGATCCCCGTGTTGCGGCGTACTGGGCGTGGTGCCCGGCGGTCGCGGTGGAGGCGGTGAACGACGCGCACGTCGACGGCCTGGCGGTGCTGCTGTCGCTGGCCGCTCTGGGGGTGGTGGTGCGCCGCCGGGCGGCGGGCGGGGTGCTGTTCGGGCTGGCGGTCGCCGCGAAGCTGCTGCCCGCCGTGCTGCTGCCGGGAGCGCTGGCGGGCGTACGGCGGTGGCGGGAGGCGGCGGCGCTGCTGCTCCCGGCGGCTGCGGTGGTGGGGCTGGCGTACCTGCCGTACGTCCTCGTGTCCCGCTCCTCCGTCTTCGGGTACCTCGGCGGCTACGCCGAGGAGGAGGGGTACCGGGATCCGGGCGCGGGCGGCCGGTACGCGCTGCTGCGGATGGTGCTCCCGGCGTCCTGGGCGGTGCCGGCCGTGGCGGTGGGGATGGCGGCGGCGGTGGCGTACGTCTGGTGGCGCGGGGATCCGCTGCGGCCGTGGAGCGGGGCGCTGACGGTGACCGGTACCGCGTTCCTGCTGATGACCCCGGGGTACTCCTGGTACGCGCTGCTGCTGGTCGCGCTGGTGGCGCTGGACGGTCGCGCCGAGTGGCTGGGGGTCGCGGCGGCGGGCGCCGTGGCGTACGTCGCCCCGCGCCTGCTGGGCGGTGCGACGGTGCAGGTGGTGTACGGGCTGGCGGCCGCGGCGGTGCTGGCGGGGTGGGCGGCCCGGGCCGGGAGGGGCGTACGGTCCGGGCCGCCGCGCATGGCTCAGCCGATGTGGAAGGAGTCCCCGTAGACCTTCCAGTCGAGCGGGGTGTCGAGGTTGAGGTTGCCCTTCTTGAGGAAGACCCGCTGGGCGGTGTCGACGCGGCTGGTGTCGCTGTGCGCCTCCTCCTGCTTCATCGCCCAGACCCGGGCGTCGAGGAAGGCGTTCAGCCAGGTGGTCTCGTTGCCGCCCTGGGCGGGGGGCTTGGCCTTGGACAGGGCGCGCTTGCGGATGTTGCGGAAGCTGGTGGGGTCGGTTCCGTCACCGTGCATGACGATGGCGTCGTAGTACATGAACTGGCCGAGCGTGCCGACCCCGTCGGACTTGCCCTGCTTGACGGCGGGATCGAAGTAGACCCGGTCGCGCTCGTGGTCCTGGGCCTTCTTGAACTCGCTGTCCTGGGCGGCCTTCGCCCAGTCCTTGGTGAAGTTGGGGTCCAGGCCCTGGTGCGAGTCGCTGCCGTCGACCTTGCGCAGGGCCGGGAGGTACTTGGCGAGTACGTTGCCGGGCTTGACCTGCGTGTAGTACTCGACGAGGTCGAGCATGTCGCCGGTGCCGGAGCAGAAGCCGATGATGCCGGCCGTGTAGCCGCGCCCGTCGCCTATGTCCTCTATGTACTTGTACTGGGCCTTCCAGTCCAGTGAGGAGTTCTCCGCGCTGGAGACGATCTGCATGGCGATGTCCTTCTTCGCCGGGTCGTCGAGTCCGGTCGCCTTGACGGCCGTCGGCGCGGTCGCCGGCGCGGCGGGGGCCACAGTGGCGTGAGCGGCGACGGGGACGGCGATCAGGGCGGCGCCCAGGAGGGCTCCGACGGCGATAGTCCTGCTCTTGCGGTGGGCGGCGAACACAAGGCCTCCATACGGGGGTTGAGGCGTTCCGATTCCGTTAGGAAACTTTCCTACCAGACAACGGGTGCGGCGGAAACCCCCGTTGTCATTTCCGGAGCAATCCAATCCGCAGGCGCCCTCGGCTCCGAATGCTTGGCGACGCCCCGGGTACCGCGCCCACTCCGGAAGGACGACCCGCCATGACGTGTACGCGAAACGGCCGCCCCGGCCACCGAAGGAGGTCCGCGTGCGGCAGCAACCGGTGACCTCCGGCGCGTCCCGGGAACGCTCCGGACCCGACCTCCCCGCCCTGATGGCGCTGATCGCCGGCGGCGACCAGGACGCCTTCGCGCAGTTGTACGAGGTGATCGCGGGCCCCGTCCACGGGATCGTCGTCAGGGTCCTGCGCGACCGCGCGCAGTCCGAGGAGGTCACCCAGGAGGTGCTGATCGAGGTCTGGCGCCAGGCTCCGCGCTACCGCCCCGACAAGGGCAGCGTGATGACCTGGGTGATGACCATCGCCCACCGCCGGGCGGTGGACCGGGTCCGCTCGGCGCAGGCCGCGACGGTACGCGAGCAGGACAACGCCGCGCGGGAGCACACGCGCGCCTACGACGAGGTGAGTGAGCGGGTGGAGATCCGACTGGAGAGCGAACAGGTACGCCGCTGCGTGCGCGGGCTCACCGAACTCCAGCGGCAGGCCGTCCATCTGGCCTACTACGGCGGACTCACCTACCGCGAGGTCGCCGAGTCCCTGCGCACCCCGCTCCCCACCGTCAAGACACGACTGCGCGACGGACTCATCCGGCTGCGCGACTGCATGGGGGTCACCGCATGAGCGGCGGCGCCGACCCGTTGCACGCGCTGTCCGGCGCCTACGCCCTGGACGCGCTGGACCCCGCGGAACACGAGGCGTTCGCGCGCCACCTGGCCTCCTGTCCGCTGTGCGTCCAGGAGGTACGGGAGTTCAGCGCCACGGCGGCCCGGCTCGGCGCGGCGGTCGCCCTGGCGCCGCCGCCCGCGATGCGCGCCGCGGTGCTGGCCCGCATCGACACGGTGCGCCAGCAGCCCCCGGTCCGGCGGGGCATCGTGGCCCTGCGCAGACGGGCCCTCCCGCTGGCCCTCGCGGCGTGCCTGGCCCTGGCGACGGCGCTGGGCGCCGCGACGCTGTGGCAGCGGGAGCAGGCCCGGGAGGCGGACCGCGCGGTGCGAGACCTGCGGGAGCTGACCGGGGTGCTCACGGCCCCCGACGCCCGTACGGTGACCGGCCGGTCGGTGTCCGGCGCGAGGGCGGCCGTGGTGGTCAGCGCGGCGCAGGACCGGGCGGCGTTCCTGGGCTCGGGGCTGCCGGCCGCCCCGGACGGCAAGACGTACCAGCTGTGGTTCGCCGACGACGGGGGGATGCGCCCGGCCGGTCTCGTCGCGGGCGGGGGCGCCACCCTCATGAGCGGCCCGGTGGGCCGTGCCACGGCGGTCGGCCTCACCCTGGAGCCGGCGGGCGGTTCGGCGCAGCCGACGACACGGCCGCTGGTGCTGCTGGCCCTGGCCGCCGGCCCGGGCCGTTGACCGGCGCCCGCGCCCTTGCCCGCCGTGGCGGCCGGTAGCGCTCAGAGCCAGCCGTTGCGCCGGAAGCCGCGGTGGATGACGTAGCAGGCCAGCGCCATGACGACGAGGACGGCCGGATAGCCGTACGTCCAGTGCAGCTCGGGCATGTGGTCGAAGTTCATGCCGTAGACGCCGCAGACCATGGTGGGGACGGCGACGATCGCCGCCCAGGCCGTGATCTTGCGCATGTCCTCGTTCTGGGCGACGGTCACCTGCGCGAGGTGGGCCTGGAGGATCGAGTCGAGGAGGGAGTCGTAGGAGTTGATCTGCTCGGTGGCGCGGGTCAGGTGGTCGGCCACGTCGCGGAAGTAGGCGCGGACCTCGGCCGGGATGACCGGTATCGGCTGCGTGGCGAGGAGCTGGAGCGGCCGGCTCAGCGGTGCCACGGCCCGGCGCAGTTCGAGCAGTTCGCGCTTGAGCTGGTAGATCCGGCCCGCGTCGCCGCGGGCGCCGTTCTCGCTGAACACGGCCGTTTCGACGGCGTCCATGTCGCTCTGCACGGCGTCCGTGACGGCCACGTAGTCGTCCACCACGTGGTCGGCCATCGCGTGCAGGACGGCCGCCGGTCCCTTGGCGAGCTGCTCCGGTGCGGCTTCGAGGGCCTCGCGGACGGGCCCGAGGGTGCCCTGGCCGCCGTGCCGGATGGTGATGACGAAGTCCTGTCCGGTGAAGGCCATCAGCTCGCCGGTCTCGACGACCTCGCTGGTCGCGGTCAGCTCCTCGTGCTCGACGTAGCGGACCGTTTTGAACACCGCGAAGAGGGTGTCGTCGTAGCGCTCCACCTTGGGGCGCTGGTGCGCGTTGACGGCGTCCTCGACCGCGAGGGGATGCAGCCCGAACAGCTCCGCCAGGCCCGCGAGTTCCTGCTCGGACGGCTCGTGCAGGCCGATCCAGACGAAGGCGTCGCCGGTCTTGCGGACCCGGCGCAGCGCCTCCTCCGCGTCGGCGCAGCCGTCCTGGCGGACGCCGTCGCGGTAGACCACGCAGTTGACGACCGCGCTGCCGAGCGGGGAACGGGCCGGGTGGCTGAGGTCGACGGCCCGGCGGTAACCACGGCGGACGGCCCGGCGCAGGCTGCTGAACATGGACAACGGGGTACTTCCCTTCGGCGGATCAGCGGCCAGTCTGCCACCGCCGCCGCCCGCGCCCCTCGGCGCACACCGCAGGGGGCCGTACCCGCGCAGCCGCGCACCCCCGCACCCGCGACTCCCGCCCGTCGGGGCCGGCCGCCTCAGGCTCGGCCGCCTCAAACCCGGCCGCCTCGAGCCCGGCCGCCTCAGGGCCGCCCGTCGGGGCCCGGTCGGCTCAGGCCCTGTCGACGAAGACGCTGGTCGACTTGACGCGGGCGACGGCCCGCGCCCCGACCTCCAGGCCGAGTTCCTCCACCGCCTCCCGCGTCAGCAGGGACACCACGCGGTGCGGCCCGGCCTGGATCTCGACCTGCGCGTCCACGGTGCCGAGCTTCACGGCGGTGACGATCCCGGGGAAGGCGTTGCGCGCCGACGTGTACGGGGCCTCGTCCTCCTCCGCCCCCTCCTTCGCCAGCTCCACGCAGAAGGCCGCCAGATCGGGCCCGTCGACCATCCGCCGCAGCCCGTCGCGGCGGGTCGGGAACCGTTCGGCGTCGGCCCAGCGGCGCGCCGTGTCGACGCTCACACCGAGCAGCCGGGCCGCCTGGCCGATCGTGTAGGAGTCCATGGGCACACCCTAAAGGCTCATCCCGCAGGCAGGAGCACCTCCTCCGCGGCGCGGGCGATCACCGCGGCGAGGGCCGCCAAGGCGGGCGAGTCCAGCTTCCACTGCTGCCAGTACAGCGGCACGTCCAGCGGCCGCCGCGGGGTCAGCAGGACCAGTTCCCCGGACGCCAGCAGGGGCTCGGCCTGCGACTGCGGCACCATCCCCCAGCCGAGCCCCGCCGCCACCGCGTCACGGAAGCCCTCCGAGGTCGGCACGTGGTGCCGCACCGCGCCGGCCGGGGCCTCATCCGCGCCGGCCCCGGCGAGCGACCGGACGAACCTGTCCTGCAGCTCGTCCCGGCGGTCGAACACGATCGTCGGCGCCCCGCGCAGCCGGTCGGCCAGGGACCGCGGCCCGCCCAGGTACCGGGCCACGAAGGCGGGGGCGGCCACCGGCAGGTACCGCGCGAGGCCCAGCGCCCGTACCGTGCAGCCGGCCACCGGGTCGGGCGAGGAGGTCACCGCGGCCATCACCTGCCCTTCCCGGAGCAGCGCCGTCGTGTGCGCCTCGTCCTCGCGGTGCAGCTCGAAGCAGACCGGCGGGTCCTGCGGGACCCGCGTCAGGGCCGGCAGGAACCAGGTGGCCAGCGAGTCGGCGTTGACCGCCACCGGCAGCCGCACCGGGCCCCGTCCGTCAGCCATGTCCATGCCCAGCTCGGCCCGGGCGTCGCGCTCCAGCCGGGCCAGCTGCCGGGCGAAGCGGACCACCACCTGCCCGGACTCGGTGGCCCGTACCGGCTTGGTCCGCATCAGCAGTACGCGGCCCGTGCGCTGCTCCAGCGCCTTGACCCGTTGGCTCACGGCGGAGGGCGTCACATGCAGGGCGGCCGCCGCCGCGTCGAAGGTGCCCTCGTCCACGACCGCGAGCAGCGTGCGCACCTGTTCAAGGGGAAGCTCATCCATCACAAGCGCTAATGCTACGTAAAAATCTTTAGCTGTACTGCACCGCCTTCGCCGCCTACGGTCGGACTCATGACACACGGCATCACCACAGCGGCCCTGGCGGGCTTCGGCACCGGCCTCTCCCTCATCGTCGCCATCGGCGCGCAGAACGCGTTCGTCCTGCGCCAGGGGGCGCGCCGGCACGCCGTCCTCCCGGTCGTGGCCATCTGCGCCGTGTCCGACCTGGTCCTCATCGTCCTGGGCGTCGCGGGCGTCGGCGCCTTCGTCACCGCCTGGCCGGCCGCATTGACGGTCGTCGGGCTCGCCGGTGGAGGGTTCCTGATCTGCTACGGGTTCCTCGCGGCCCGCCGGGTGCTGCGGCCCGTTCCCGGCGCCGCCCTCAACGCCGACGGCGCCGCGGCCGGTTCCGCCCGCCGCGCCGTGCTGACCTGCCTGGCCATGACCTGGCTCAACCCGCACGTCTACCTGGACACGGTCCTGCTCCTGGGGTCCCTCGCCGCCGACCGGGGCGACCTGCGGTGGGCCTTCGGCGTCGGCGCCGCCGTGGCCAGCCTGACGTGGTTCACCACCCTGGGCTACGGCGCCCGCCTGCTGAGCGGGTTCCTGGCCCGTCCGTCGGCCTGGCGGGTCCTGGACGGGCTCGTAGCGGCCACGATGGTGAGCATGGGCGGCATGCTGCTGGCCCGCGCCTGACCGCTCCGCGGCGGCGGGGCGACCACAATGGTCCCCCGCCCCCTTCCTCCGAGGAGACCGAGTGCCGGACCACCCTCCCTCCGGCGAGGCGCGCGCGTACGGCGACGCCGCCCGGCCCGCTCCGGCCGCTGCGGCCGCCCCGCTCGTCGTGGCGACCGGGATCGTCATGGACACCCGCGGGCGGGTCCTCGTACTGACCACCGCGCACGGACCCGCGCTGCCCGGCGGCGCGGTGACCGGCGCGGAGACTCCCGAGGAAGGTCTGGCCCGGCTGCTGCGCGAGGAACTCGGCCTGGCCGTGCCGGCGGGCCGGCTGCTCGCCGTCGACTCCTGCCGGTCCGGCGCGCCGGGGCCGTCGCTCGTCGTACACGTCCACCTCGTCGGACCGCTCGCCGGCGGGCCGGCCGCCCCTGACCCCCCGGTGGGCGGCGAGATCGCCGGGGCGCACTGGCTGACGCCCGACGAGGCCTACGGACGCCTCCCCGCCGCCGCGGTCCACCGGCTGCGCGCCGGTCTGGCGGCCCTCCACGCCGGTTCCTTCGCGCACTTGGCGCAAGGCGTTCCCCAGCCCGGCTCGCCCGCCGGACTCGACCCCGCCCGCCGGGTCGAACTGGAGCACGCGGGGGCCTTCGACGCCGCCGGCCACCGCGCGACGCGCCCCAAGGCCGTCACCGCGGCGAGCGTGCTGTTCACCGACCGGGCCGGCCGGGTCCTGCTGGTACGCCCCGCCTACGGCAAGCCGGGCCGCTGGATCCTCCCGGGCGGCGGCGTCGACAGCGACCTCGGGGAGACCCCGCGGGCGGCCGCCGCCCGCGAGGTGCGTGAGGAGACCGGCCTGGACCGCTCCCCCGGGCGCCTGCTCGCCGTCAACTGGGCACACGGGCAGGGGCGTCCGGCCCGGATCCGGTTCCTCTACGACGGCGGTGTGCTCGGGCCGGTCGAACTCGACGCGATCCGCCTGCCGCCGAGCGAGCTGCTGGGCTGGCGCACGGCGGCCCGGGGCGAGTTGCGGGGCCTCGTCAAGCCGTTGCTGCGCCGGCAGATCGAGGCCTGCCTGACGGCGCTGGCGCAGGGCACCGGCCCCCTGGAATTGCATGCCGGGCGTCCGTACGGAGGAACATGAGCACCGCCGCACACGTGTGAGGAACCATGAGGAACCCTTGACCGAAGGTTGACCCCTTCCCTGGTGAGCCCGGTCGGGGCGGCAACTACGTTCCCCTCCATGTCTCTACGACCCCCGCCCCTTCCCGTACTGCCGTACCGCAAGCCGACGCGCGGCCGCGACTACTGGGTACTCGACGACGTGCTGCCGGACCCGGACGCCGTCCGCCGGCGCTGCCTGGCCAGGGACGACTGGACGGAGGGCTACCCCCACAAGCCGGAGAGCTGGCCGGGACTGCGCACCATGCCCGCGCTGGAACCGGCCGAACTGGCCCACGTCGAACGCCTGGTGCGCAAGGCGACCGGCGCCCCGAGGATATGGGCGGAAAATCCCGCCGGGGGCGGCACGTTCAACCACAACTGCGTCCAGGTCGTCGGCGCGGGCGAGTGCGAGCCGCGCCCCCACACGGACTCGCGCACCCTGTGCCGCTACGCGGCCGTGCTCTACCTCAACCCCCTGGTCCCCAAGGACTACGGGACGAGTTTCTACCGCCAGCAGCTGGCGGGCGGCAGCCTCGGCGGCAACCAGGTGGCGGCGCCGCACAACAACCTCGTGGACGCCCTCGGCACCCGCTTCGTCTCCCCCGACTCCTTCGTCGAGGACGTGCGCGTGCCCCACAAGGCGAACCGCCTCCTGCTCTACTCCGCCAACCTGATCCACACGGCCACTGGGTACTGCGGCACCACCTTGGAGGAGAAGCGCATGACGGCGGTCTTCTTCTGGATGGCCTGAGGCTCTGGACGGCCTGATTCCGTACGGCCTGCCGGTCCCTACCGCCTGACGCCCCGCCCCGACGCGGATCCCCTGACCCAGCGCCGCGCGCCGCGGCGGTATCGTCGGGCGCGGAGGTCGGAGCGTGAACGCGAGCCGCAGTGGGCGGGCGGTGGGTGCCTGGGCGCACCTGCTGCTCGTCGTCGTGCTCGCCCTCGGGGTCTTCGTGATGCACACGGTCGGTCACCCCGACAGCCCGTCCGCGCATCCCCCCGCCCACACGGCGCCCGCGCACACGGCGGCCGCGATGGCTGCGGCCGGTCCGGACAGCGGCGTCCGGGCGGCGCCGCACGCTCCCGGCATGCAGATGGACATGACCTCCCTCTGCGTGGCCGTGCTGGGCGCCGCGGTCCTCCTCTCGCTGCTGGGCGCCGCCCTGCGCCGGGGTACGGGGCGGGTGGCGCGGCCGGGCACGGGCGCGATGCTCCGTCCGGTCCCCCGCCCGCCGCCACGGGCGCCCGACCTCGTCCTCCTGTCGATCCTGCGCATATAGGCCGAACGCCGCCGCGGGCCGGTCCGCCCTGCCCGCGGGACTCCGTTCGTCCACCATCAGGCAGATCAGACACCACGAGGTTCCACCATGACCGGCACCACCCTCCGCCGTATCTCCCTCACCGCCACCGCGACCGCCGCCGGACTGCTCCTCGCCGCCTGCGGGGGCGGCGGCGCCGCGACGAGCGGCACGGAACACGGCGCCCCGACCGCCTCCCGGACGGTGGCGGCGTTCGGCCCGGCCGACGTCACGTTCGCGCAGCAGATGATCCCCCACCACCAGCAGGCCGTGGAGATGGCCGCGCTGGCAGCCGGACGGGCCCAGGACCCCGAGGTCAAGACTCTCGCCGCCGCCGTCCGCGCGGCGCAGGACCCCGAGATCCGGACCATGAAGTCCTGGCTCGCCGCGTGGGGGAAGCCGGAATCGGGCAGCGCCATGCCGGGGATGAACCACGGCTCGGGCGCGCACGACGGATCCGGCATGTCCGGGATGATGTCCGACCAGGACATGAAGGACCTCGACGCCGCCAAGGGCGCGGACTTCGACAAGAGGTTCGCCCGCCTGATGATCGCCCACCACAACGGGGCGATCGAGATGGCCCGCGCCGAGCAGAAGGACGGCCGCAACCCCGCCGCGAAGGAGCTGGCCGACGGCGTGGTCACGGCGCAGTCGGCGGAGGTCGAGCAGCTGACCCGGATCCTCGCCCGCCTCTGACCCTCCCTCCCCGTCCGGCCGCCCCCACCCGGGACGGCCGGACGGGGCCGCCCTGTCCGTGCGGCGCGGGTCAGGCGCTACTGTGACGAAATGCCCCAGCCCCAGGGGGCGGGCCCGGTCGCGGCGGACCAGGCCAGGAGGGCTTGGCGGTCGAAGCAGAGGATGCCGCACTGTTCGGCGTACTCGGCGGCCGGGGTCGTGAAGTCGCTCGTGGTCACGACCGCCGCCACATCCGCCTCGTGGACGGCGTAGCAGGTACCGCCGAAGCGCTGCATGTCCTGGGACCCGACCTTGTTGGTGGCGCAGTAGCGCTTGCACTGGATGACGACGCGCCGCCCGTCGGGCGTGGTGGCGACGACGTCGGCGCCCAGGTCGCCCGCGCCCCCCACGACCTGCACGTCCCGGCAGCCGTCGCGTTCGCACAACTCGGCGACCGCCGCCTCGAACGCGTCGGCGTCGAGCGCGTCGTAGTCGTAGTCGTAGTCGTAACAATAGCCGTGCCCGTCGTCGGCCCGTTCGGGGGCCGTCGCGGGTGCGATCGGCTCCGGTTCCGCCACGGCGATCTCCGCCGCCGCGCACTCCAGCGCCAGCGCCCGCGCGGCACGCCGCGCCGTCCGCCGCAGGCGCAGCCGGCGCCCGGCGCGGGCGAAGCTCCACACCGCCGGGGCGCAGGCCGCCACCACGAGGGCGGCCGCGACCGGGTGTGCGGCGGCGGCCCCGGCCAGGATCCGTACCGCGAAGCCGGCCCCGCACAGCAGCAGGGCGACGGCGGCGAACCACAACGCGGTCGCGCGCAGACTGAACCGGCGTCTGCGTCCGCCCGCCACGCGCGTGGGCCCTGGTATCCGCTCGGTCGAGATGGTCATCGGCGCGTCGCCCCCCTGTCGGCTCAAGATCGTTGCTGCCGTCTGCCCGGGCGAGCGGCGTTGAAGCGGCCGGTGGACCACTGGGCGGCCCCACCCGTCCCGTCCGGACGCGGCCGGACGCGGCCGGACGAAGAAATTTCGCGGGGCGGCCGTTTACGCCTCCGGATCGGGGCCATACGCCTTGATGTCGGTGGGCCGGCGCTTCGAGCGGTGTGGCGGTCCATCGGGATCGGCGCCCGCACGCGGCACCCCATCCCCCCGGGTGTCGTGTGCGGGCCCCCATATCGGCACGACCCATACCGGCACGATCCGCCGCCGTACCCCTCCGCCCGAAGGGCCGGTACGGCGGCTTCCGTTGCCCGCACCAACCCGCACACGCACGCACGAACCGACCGCACGGGGAAGGTTGAGGGATGTGGCACACAGAGGTGAACTTCCGGCGCCCCGCGGGACGAGGTCCGGGCCGATGAGCGCCACAGTGGCGGCCGAAGGGGTGCGCGCCGTCTCCCGGGGCGGCACCGCACGCGAATTCACGGCGCGCATCGGGCTGGTGGCCCGCGGCGTGCTCTACGTACTGACCGGGCTGCTGGCCGTACGCGTCGGCCTCGGCACCAGCGGCGGCCGGGAGGCGGACCGGCAAGGCGCCTTGCAGGAACTGGCCGGGAAGCCGATGGGCCCCTTCCTCGTCTGGGCCGTCGGCATCGGTCTGGTCTGCATGATGCTGTGGCGGCTCTCCGAAACGGTGTTCGGCGCCGCCGGCCCCAAGGGCGACGCGGCGACGAAGCGGCTGGCCTCGGCGGCACGGGCCGTGTTCTACGCCGTCGCCGCCTACTCCGTCCTGTCCTTCGCGGCCGGCTCGGGCGGAACCCGCTCCGGCGACGAGCAGTCGAGGGACGTGACGGCGAAGGTCCTCGGCTGGCCCGGCGGTCAATGGCTGGTCGGCGCGGTCGGCGCGGCCCTGGTCGTCGGCGGCGTCGTCATCGCCGTACGGGCCGTTCGGCGCGAGTTCCGCAAGCACATGAACCTGGGCGGCCTCTCCCCGCAGTGGCGCCGGGCCGTCGAACTGCTCGGCGTGGCCGGCGGTGTGGCGCGGGGCACGGTCTTCGCCGCGGCGGGCGGTTTCGCGGTGCACGCCGCCGTGCGCTACGACCCCGCGCAGGCGAAGGGCATGGACGACACCCTGCGCACCCTGACGCAGACCCCGGCCGGGCCGTGGCTGCTGGTGGCGGTGGCCGTCGGTCTGATGCTGTTCGGGGTGTTCTCCTGGGCGATGGCCCGCTGGCGGGAGGTCTGAGCGCGAGGGTTCCTCCGCTGCGTCCGCGTCCCCCGGCCGGTTCGGCCGGGGGACGCGGACGTTCGGGCGCCGGGCCCGGGCCTCGGTTCACGGCATCAGGTCATGTAACCGGGGCTCCCTTCCGCGCCGCGGGCCTCGTCGGTGGTAGCGCCGCGGGCCTCGTCGCTGGTCGCGCCGCCGGCCGGGCCGCCGGTGCCCCCGCCCATGGCGGCCTTGGCCTGGCCGGCCGTTTCCCGGCCGGCCCGGCGCAGCTCCTCGGCCGTCTCCTGTGCGGCGTCCCCGGCCTGCCCCTGGGTGGTGGAAACGGCTTCCTGCGCCGCGGACTTGACGGATTCGACCGCCTCGGCGGCCGGTCCGCGCAGCTCGTCCTTGACGTCCTGGGCCGCCTCCAGGGCCGTCTGCTTGACGGGCTCCAGCAGCTCCTGTCCGTGCTCCCGCAGTTGCCGGCCCGCCCGTTCCTCCGCTTCGGTGGTCGGCAGCAGGCCCCCTGCGAGCAGGCCGGCGCCGAAGGCGATGAGGCCTGCGGCCAGGGGGCTGCCCTGCGTCTGCCGCCTGGCCTGGGCGGGTGCCTGCTGGAAGGTCTCGGTCATGCCGCCCACCGCCTCGCGGGCGGTGTCCGCCATGTTCTCCGCGGCCTGGCCGGCACTGTCGGCGATGCCTTGCGCGGTCTCGTACGCCGTGCCCATCACGCGCTCCCTCGCACCGGTCAGGCCCCGTCGCACCGAGCTGATCCGCCGCCGCGCCATCCGGCGCGGGGCCATCTTGTCGGCGAGGAGGTCGACGTTGCGCGCCAGGTGGGCACGCCGGTACTCCACATCGCTTCTCAACTGATCGGGTGTCGCGCCCATCGGACGTCCTCCTTCACCGTTTCCACGGTCTGCTCGGGCTTGAGGTTGACGGTGCGCAGCTGGGCGCGTCCGTTGACGTAGAGGACCGCTCCGGCGACGGCCCAGACGCCTGTGACGATCAGCGCCGCCCAGGCGATGTCCATGGCGTGGGCCAGTGCGAAGACGATCGTCAGGCTGCCCAGCAGCATGGTCAGGTGGCCGGCGTAGCCCGCACCGCCCAGCATCCCGGCGGCCTTGCCCGCCTTCGCCGACTCCTGTTTGATCTCGGCCTTCGCCAGTTCGATCTCGTCACGGACCAGGTGCGACAGGTCCGCGCCGATCTCGCCGACCAGGTCACCGATCGACGGTTCGGTCCGCGGCTCGGTCGCGCGCCGTTCCGCCGTGGTCCACCGCGGTGGCACCGACGGGGCCGGCGGCCGTTCGTGGGCTGAGATGGCCACGGTCAGCCCCTTCCCGTCGGAGTGGCGCCGTCGGTTCCCGGCGGGGAGCCCGGGGGATGGACCGGCGGGGCGGGGGCGCCCTGCGGGGCCGGGGTGACGTGCGGGGGCTGCGACTGACCGTAGGTGTCGAGCGGATCGGCGTACACGCCCCGGTCCGCGCCCGGCGTCGTGCCCCTGTCCTCGCCCGTGCCGTCGGTAGGGGGCGGCCCGGAGGCCACCCGGTCGCGCTCCGCGGCCGGGACGGCCCGGGGGCCGGTGCCGGTTCCGGTGCCGTTACCCGATCCGGAAGGCGGCGCGGAGTTGAGCCCCTGCACCACGCGCGCGGCGGCGAAGCCCGCCAGCGCGGCGCCGGCGAGGAACACACCGGGACGGCGCCGGGCGAAGGTCTGGAGGTCGGTGACCAGGCCTTCGGGACCCCGCACTTCCATGCGGTCCGCGACCTGGCGGCCGCCCTCCGCCACCCGGCCGACGAGCTGGGCGGCGGGTGAACCAGCCGGACCGTTCTCACTCATCTCGCGCAGCTCGTCCGAGAACCTGCGCACGTTCCGGGCGAGCCGACCGGTCTGGGATCCTGCCTGGTCCCGGAGTTGGCCCTTGAATTCGCCGATGAGGTCCCTGGCCTGGCTCGCGGCCTCGCCGACGACGTTCGCCGCCTGTTCCTTGGCGGTCCGGCCCACCTCGGCCGCTTTGTCGCCGGCCAGCGCGGCGCCGTCCCCCAGCGCCTCCTGGGCCGTTCGCGCTACCGCCGCCGACGTGCTCTCCGGTCGGCGGCCCGTGTCCTGGATGTCAGTCAAGGCTCCTCCTCATGAGTCGAAGCGTTCGATCGGTGTCTATCCGGCGCGTACCCGACCGATCGGAACAAACCCCAAATGATGACAAAAAAGACATATTCCACTCAGGGTGGAATCGGCGCCGAAACGGGTAGCAGAACCGTTCAGCACTACACACGAACGCGGAGGGGTGCGTGATCGGTGATGGCCGACTGCAAGACCCCCGACTACCGCACGGGCAGGCGCGGGCGCCATTGGACGCACGCCTTGCGCAGCGCGCAGCGAGCCGGGGCCGTGATCGTCACGGATGACACCGGGGAGTCCGTCTCCTACTCCCACACCGACAGCGGCCCCGGCCGCCTGCGGCCCTGGGTCAGCGTGGAGGGGGTCCGGTACGACAGCTACGAGGTACACCCCGAGTGGTGACCCGCTCGCCGGCACCGGCGAAGCGCGGAAGGAACCGAAAGGGCCCGCCCCTGACGGGACGGGCCCTCGTTCCGGCAGCGCGCGTACGCGCTACCAGCGGTACCAGCGACCGCCACCGCCGCCGCGCGGTCGGGCCACGAAGCCGATCAGCCAGATCACCAGGACCGCCAGGGCGATCCACCAAAGGATCTTGACGGCGAACCCGGCGCCGAAAAGGATCAGCACGAGCAGTAGGACGAGAAGCAGCGGGACCATGGTCATCACCCTCCGGCTGGCGCGGTCGGCCAGGGACTCGGCGTCTTCCCGCGGCGGCACCGCCCATGCGCGCTCTTATGAAATTCTTATAAACGGTTTCCCGCTCAGGCCCCGCGAGTTCAGGGCCTCAGGCCGTGGA
Source organism: Streptomyces sp. NPDC051578 (assembly GCF_044454045.1). NCBI lineage: Bacteria > Bacillati > Actinomycetota > Actinomycetes > Kitasatosporales > Streptomycetaceae > Streptomyces > Streptomyces sp. NPDC051578. Next base: position 149,585 of record NZ_JBITDH010000005.1, on the reverse strand, counting down.
CAGGGCGCCGCGACCGTGCCAGTCGAGGCAGACCACCAGTGCGTCGTCGTCCGCGTCGCGGTCCCGGTAGTCCCCGAGCGCCCGGAGCACCGCCGCGGGGACGTCCGCGGCGGGCAGCAGGCCGGCGGAGGCGATCGCCCGGGCCAGCGCATGCTCCTCGTACGGCTCGCCACCGGGCGAGGAGGCGGCGTAGACGCCGTCGCTGACGAAGACCAGACGGTCACCGGGCAGGACGCGGAATTCCTGGAGCGCGTACTCCGACTGGTCGAACATGCCGAGGGGGAACTGGGCCTCGAAGGGGATCCGCTCCACGACCTTGTCCCGCTGGCGCCACAGGTGCGGCGAGCCGGCGTCGACGACCTGGACCCTGCCCGTGGCCAGCTCGAAGGAGAGCAGGAGCGTGGAGACGTACGCCTCCCCGCGGTGGGCGGCGTACAGGGCCTGGTCGGCCAGGGCGGCCTGGTCCGCGATGCCGACCCCCGCGCGCCGGGCGTTGCGCAGCGCGTTGACCGCGAGGTTGGTCAGCAGGGCCGCCTGGATGCCCTCGCCCATGCCGTTGGTGATGGTGAGGGTGAGGTTCTCGGCCGTACTGGCCCAGTCGAAGTTGTCGCCGTGGATGGCGTAGGCGGGCTCCAGCTGGGCGCCGATGGAGTACTCGGCCCGCGAGCAGGCACGGGCCGGCAGCAGCTGCCACTGCATCTCGGCGGCCAGGGTGAGCCGGCTGACGCGGCGGGCCTGGAGGTAGATGTCGGTGTCCCGCTGGGCGACGAGGACCTCGTGCCCGAGCAGCCCCGCGATCTCCGCGAGGTCGTTGCGGGTCTCAGGGGTGGCAAGTTCGGCGGGCAGGGACACCGAGAGGATGCCGAACCGGTCCCCGCGGACGCTCACCGGCAGGTGCAGGACGACCATGCCGGGGCCGGCGTCCTCCTGACAGGGCACCTGGCTGCAGAAGGCCCGGCCGGCGACGGTGGTGTGGACGGACAGGCCTTCGGCGGTCCGGGGCACGGCGGTGACGGGGTGCAAGGTGGCGAGGCTGTAGTCGGCCACCAGCAGTTCCACGGCATGGGCCCCGTAATGGGTGGCGAGGGCGGAGCGTGCCGCCTCGATCAGTGCATGCGGGGCGGCGGCGCGCAGGGCGCGCTCGACAGCCAGGAAGTTCGTCATCGTCGGGTCAGGCTCTCTTGGGAATCACAGCGGTTTGAGGGCACGGCGGTGGGGAGAAGTACGGTTGCAGGACCAGCGTCGGACGTAGGGGCATATCGGGCAAGACTGGCTGAGCGGCGGCCCGGGCGACGGCCGGGAACTGCCGCGATGGCTAGGACAGGGTGCGGGATGACACAGTAGGCCAATGCCTCCGTCCGGCCCTCCCCCCGACCACCTCGCGACCGCGCACGCCCTCGGCACGGTCTCGCAGCTGCTCGACGTGCTGTGGGCGCGCGGCCAGGAGGCGGCGGCGACGGGGGCGGTCCCGCCGTCCCAGCTGCGCGCGCTCTTCGTCATCGAAGGGAACCAGGGCACCAACCTGCGGGCCCTGGGCGAGGCATTGGGCTCCCGCGCCTCGGCGGTGAGCCGCCTGTGCGACCGCCTGGAAGCCGTGGGCCTGCTCCACCGGACGGCGAGCGCCCACAGCGCGCGCGAGATCGAGCTGCACCTCACTCGGGCCGGCCAGGACACCCTCGATCAGATCCGCGCCTTCCGCCGGCGCGAGGTGACCGACGTACTGGCCTCCCTGTCTCCCGTGCAGCTCGCCGCGCTCGCCGACGGACTCGCCGCCTTCGAGGAGGCCGCCGGGGCCCGCATGGGAGCCCCCCGCCGGGATCCCGGATCCCCGGCCGCCGTCGCGGAAACTGCCTGAGCGGGTACCCGCCGCGCGCCGGCCCCGGAATCGGGGCTCCCGGTACGCGCGCCCCCACCAGCGATTGTTGCCATGTGGAAACTATATCGCTAGCGTGGGCAGCCTGGTCGTGCATCAAGGCCGGAACTGCGCCTGTCCACCGGCGAGGTGGAGCTGCCGCAGAACCCGAAGCGAGTGACGACCACGAGGTCGGCCTCGCGCAGCCAATGAGAGGCCCTCTGTGCCGACGACTCGTATCCATCATCTGAGCAACGACCTGTTGAGCGTGACCACCGTCCGGACGGAGACCGCGTGGGTCATCACGGTCTGCGGAGAGGTCGACCTCGATACCGTCGAACCCCTGCGGCGCAGCCTGGCGGCAGCGGCTTCCCCCCGGCAGGCCCTGCCCCTCCTGCTGAACCTGAGGGACGTGCGCTTCGGCGATTCGGCCCTGGTCAACACCCTGCTGGGGGCCCGCCTGCGCCTCGGCCCCGACCGGCTCAGCCTCGTGGACCCCGCACCCTGCGTGGTCCGGCTGCTGCGCCTGACCGGACTGGACGCCCACTTCGCGATCGGCCCGCGCCCGGCGGCCCGTCCCGTACCGGACTCCGTCGCGGGGTGCACGCACCTCCCCTGACCCGGGCGTCCACCCCGGCACGGGAGATCGGCCGCCGCCGGAAATGGTGCGGCCCTCAGCGGGTAGTCGCACGTCATGACCGACGTGAACCCGAACGAACAGCAGCCCGACAAGGACGTCGCCGACTGGGTGACCGGTGACGAGCCGGCCACCGGCCCCCAGCTGAGCTACCTGCACACCCTGGCCCGGGAAGCGGGCCGGGACGTGCCCGAGAACCTCACCAAGGCGGAGGCCTCCCGGCTGATCGACCGCCTCCAGCAGGCCTCGCCGCGGACCGCCGCCCCGCAGGGGACCGTGCCCGGCACCCCCGCCGACGAGGCGGCCACCCGGCCCGGCGACACGGAGAGCCCCTGACCGCAGGGCCGTGACCGGGGGTCCCGACCTGGAACGCCCGACTGGGAGCCGCAATGGGCGCCGTTGCCGAGCTGCGCGCCGCGGAGCACCGACTCACCCGGCGCGTGGCCGGCTGGGACTCGTTCTGGACGCGCCGGCTGCTGCCGGCGGTCGAGGACGCGGCCCAGCACACCAAGCTGTGGTGGGGAGTTGCCCTGCTCCTGGCGGCTACCGGGGGCCGGCGCGGGCGCCGGGCCGCGGCGGCGGGCCTGACGGCGATGGCGGTGGCCGAAGTACTGTCCAACGGCGTCGCGAAACGCCTCGTCCCCCGGGACAGGCCGCCGACGGAATGGTTCCACGCGGACGAGGTGCGGGACCGGCCCGACTCCTCGTCGTTCCCCTCGGGTCACACCGCCGCCGCCGTCGCCTTCACCGCGGGCGTCGCCGGGAAGTGGCCGCGAGCCGGTGCGCTGTGCCTGGCGGCGACCGTCGCCGTCGCCGTCGAACGGGTCCACAGCGGGGCCCACTACCCCAGCGACGTGGCGGCCGGCGCGGTCATCGGCCTCGTCTCCCGGGCCCTGCCCCACGCCGTGCCCGCGGCCTTGCGCCGGGTGTGGCGGATCTTCCCGCCGCCGGCACGGCCTTCTGCCATGCCTCAGTGGGCGGGGCGGCCGTGGCCTTCGTGGCGGCCATCGGCGCCTTCCTCGTTGAACCAGTAGTCCCCGGCGGCGAGGTAACGCCTACGGGCCTCCCCTGCCACGGCGACCGCGGTTCGGGTGGCGTCCGCCGCGGCGGCGACGGGGCGTTCGGGGCGGTCCTGACGGGGCTGGCGTTCGAACACGACAGGCTCCTGACGAAGCTGGGGGTGGGATCTCCCCCATGATGGCGCCGCACCCCGCGTCCCGCAGGTCGAGGCGGACCCGCCCCGCGCGGGGCGCCGTCCCCGGATGCGGCGCGCGTCGTTCCGTGGCAGCCCGAACGGCCCCGCGGCGCGGGGCGCGCCGGGAGCCGTAGGTCGGGGCCGGGGCCGGGACCGGCTCCGGGTCGCGTCCCCGTTCAGGACGCCTTGCCCGTACGCCCGAGGCCGATCGCCACCAGGGCGGCCGCGGCGATCACCATCACCGCGTCGATCAGCAGGACCGTGTGCACCCCGTCGAAGAGGGAGGCCCGCGTGGTGGCGAGGACACCGAGGAGCGGGATTCCGATGGTGATGCCGACCTGCTGCGTGGTGGTGACGAGGCCGGTCGCCAGGCCCTGTTCCTCGTCCGGGACGCCGCTCGTGACGGTCAGTCCGTACGAGATGATCGCGCCGAGGTGGAACATGCTGGCCACCGACACCGCGATGGTCGCCACGAGCGCGCCGGACTCCTCGCCCACCGCCAGCAGTGCCGCCGTGAAGAGGCCCTGGCCGAGCAGCGAGCCGATGAGGGTGCGCCGGGCCCCGAGCCGGCCGATGACCTTCGGCGCGTACGAGCCGGCGAGGGCGGACGCGACGCCCTGGACGCCGAAGACCAGGCCCGTGCTGAGGGAGGACAGCTCCAGGGTCTCCTGGAGGTAGAGGGTCAGGACGAACACCACCGTGGACATCATGGAGAAGGTGACCAGACCGCCGACGTTGCCCCAGGCCACCGTGCGGCGCCGCAGCATCGGCAGCGACACCAGCGGGGCGGGCGACTTCGACTCGACCGCGACGAACGCGACGAGCAGGGCCACCGCGACGACGAGCGTGCCCCACACGTCTGCTCCGCCGAAGCCGCGCTGGGCCGCCGTCGACAGGGAGTAGATCAAGGCGAGGAGTCCGCCGGTGACGGTGACGGCGCCGGGTACGTCCAGCCGGGGCCTGTCCGGGGTACGCGATTCGGGCAGCAGCCCCGGGGCCAGGAGGAGCACGATCACCGCGGTGGCGGCGAGGAGTCCCATCGTGGAGCGCCAGCCGAGGGTGTCGGTCATGACGCCGCCGAGGACCATGCCGATGGTGAATCCGAGGGACAGCAGCGTGCCGGAGATCCCGAGCGCCTTGTCGCGCAGCGGCCCCTCGGGAAACGTGGTGGTGAGCAGGGACATGCCGGTGGGCACGATGACCGCCGCACCGAGGCCCTGCAGGGCCCGCCCGGCCAGGAAGGACGCCGGGTCCCAGGCCGTCGAGGCGAGCAGGGAGGCGGCGCCGAAGAGGACGAGGCCGGTCAGGAACAGCTTCTTGCGCCCGTAGAGGTCGGCGATGCGGCCGAACAGGAGGAGGAAGCCGCCGGACGGCAGGGCGAAGGCGGTGACCGCCCACTGGAGGGCGGACCGGCTCAGGCCCAGGTCCTCGCCGAGGACCGGCAGGGCCACGTTCAGTACGGAGAAGTCGAGGGCCACCATGAACTGGGCGGCGCAGAGCACGAAGAGGACGAGCTTGGCCCGGCCGGTCAGCCGGTCCTCGCGGCGGGCCGTCGTCACGTCCGGCCCGGTGGTTGTCACTTGGGTATCGATCGCCATGACCACCACCCTGGTGGCCCGGGAACGGCCGTGGAGAGTGGGAACTTATGCTGTTGGTGGCACCACCAGGCAGCCGACAGGGGGAGTGAGTGGCTACACCGATCGAGCAGCACCGCCGTTCCGAGCTGCGGGAGTTCCTGATGAGCAGGCGGGCCAGGGTCAGCCCGACGGACGCCGGACTGCCGGTCGGCGGGGGCCGCCGCCGGACGCCGGGCCTGCGCCGCGAGGAGGTCGCGGTGCTCGCGGGAGTCGGGGTGTCCTGGTACCAGTGGCTCGAACAGGGCCGCGACATCACCGTGTCGCCGCAGGTTCTGGACTCCGTGAGCAGGGTCTTGAAACTGACCAGCGCCGAGCGCCGGCACCTGTACGTGCTCGCGGGGCTGAACCCGCCCGCCCTGGCGGTGGCGCCGGGCGACCAGGACATGTGCGACGGGCTGAAGCGGCTGATCGACGCGTGGATGCCGTTCCCCGCGCACATCATGGACGCGTACTGGAACACGGTGCTGTACAACGACGCCGCGTCGATGGTGCTCGGCATGCGCCCGGAGATCGTGCAGAACTGCCTGATCGCGTTCTTCACCGATCCCGTCTACAAGGCGCGGTCCCGGCACTGGGAGGAGAACGCCGGCGCCGTGGTCGCGCAGTTCCGGGCGGCCTGTTCGGAGTTCCCCGACGACGACGGGTTCCGCGCCGTCGTCGAGGAGGCCAGGGAGCTGAGCCCGGAGTTCGCCGCCCTGTGGGACCGGCGGGACATCCGGCCCGGCGGTCAGCTGCAGAAGCAGCTGGAGCACCCGGTCGTGGGCACGCTCCACGTCGAGTCGACGCAGCTGCGGGTCCCGGCCCGTCCCGACCTGGCGATCGTGCTGCACACGCCGCTGCCCGGCACCGGCACGGCGGAGAAGCTGGAGTGGCTGAGCTCGCCGGAGGGCCGGCGGGGCTCGATGTACCCGGTCGCCGGCTGAGCCCCGTCCGGCTCGCCGGCGACGGCCGGGCCGGGCCTTCCTACCGGTCCGGACCTTCGTACCGGTCCTGCTCAGCCGGCGTGGACGTGCGGGCGGCGGTGCCGGTCGGGTTCGGCCTCGCGGATGACCTCGCGGGTGACGGGGGCCACCTCGCCCTGGCCGAAGAGGAAGAAGCGCAGGAAGTTGGCCATCGGGTTGCCCTCCGTCCACTCGAAGTAGATGTGGGGGCGCTGCCCCGTCTCGTCGCGTACGTGCAGCAGCAGGGCGGCCAGGGCGTTGGGGATGCTGGAGCTCTCCAGGGTCAGGACCCGGTAGCGGCCGTGCAGCACTTCGCCGCGCACCCTCAGCCCGGACTCGAACTCGGACGCGTCCAGGACGGTGACCTCCACGAACATGACGTCGTCGCCGGCCGGGATGTCGTTGTCCTCGTGGATCTGCGCGGCCTTGTCCCGGTACTCCGCCTGGTCGCGGCTGCCGGGCTCGTTGGCGACGAAGCGGATCGTGCGGTTGGCGGTGTCGCGCACGAACCGCTGCGCCATGTCGTCGAGTTCGACGTCGGTGACGCGGAGCTCGAAGACGCGGGCGAGGCGGGACAGCAGCGAGAGCGCCATGATGCCGGCGATGAAGCAGGCGCCGATCTTCACGCCGTCGGGGCGTTCGAAGACATTGACGGCGGTCGTGTAGAGGAGGACGGCGGAGATGAGGCCGAAGCCGATGGTCCAGCCGCGCTGGGCCGCCTTGCGGGCGGCGATGGTCACGGCGACGGCCGCGGAGGTGATCAGGACGAGGACGCCGGTGGCGTACGCCCCGCCCTGCGCGTCCACGTCGGCGTCGAAGAGCCAGGTGACGAGGAACGCGATGAGGGTGAACACGATCACCATCGGGCGCAGCGCGCGGGCCCAGTGCGGGGCCATGCCGTAGCGGGGCAGGTAGCGCGGCATCAGGTTGAGCAGTCCCGCCATGGCCGAGGCGCCGGCGAACCACAGGATGAGGATGGTGGAGACGTCGTAGACCGTGCCGAAGGCGGAGCCCAGGTGCTCGTGGGCGAGGTAGGCGAGGGCACGTCCGTTGGCCTCGCCGCCCGGCTTGAAAGCGTCGGCGGGGATGAGCAGGGTGGTGATGAAGCTGCTGGTGATGAGGAAGACGCTCATGATCACGGCTGCGGTGGTCAGGAGCTTCTTGGTGCCGCGGATCCGGCCGGCCGGCTTCTCGGGCGTGTCGTCCTCGTCGCCCCGGACGTGCGGCATGACGGCGACACCGGTCTCGAACCCGGACATGCCGAGCGCGAGTTTCGGGAAGACGACGAGCGCGATGGCGATCATCATGAACGGGTTGCCGTGCTCGGTGGTCAGGGCGTGCGACCAGTCGACGATGACGTGCGGCTGGGAGAGCACCTGCCACATGCCGACGCCGATGACAACGACGTTCAGGGCCAGGTAGCTGCCCACCAGGACGACGGCCACGCCGATGGCCTCGCTGAACCCCTTGAGGAACACCGCCCCGAGCAGGGCGACCAGGAGCAGTGTGATGACCACCTCGTGGCCGTGCAGGGTGCCGGTGAGGTGCGGGTTCTCGACCAGGTGGGCGGTGGCGTCGGCGGCCGAGAGGGTGATGGTGATCAGGAAGTCGGTCGCCGCGAACCCGAGGAGGGTCAGGACGAAGAGCTTGCCCTTCCAGAAGGAGAGCAGCCGCTCCAGCATCGCGATGGAGCCCTCGCCGTGCGGGCTCTCCTCGGCCACCCGCCGGTAGACGGGCAGGGCGCCGAAGAGGGTGAGCAGGACGAGCACGATGGTCGCGACCGGCGACAGCAGGCCGGCGGCGAGGGCGGCGATGCCGGGCTGGTAGCCGAGGGTGGAGAAGTAGTCGAGACCGGTGAGGCACATCACGCGCCACCACGTGCGGCCTTCGTGTTCGGCGTGCGCCTGCTGCTTGGTGCGGTCGGTCAAGCCTTCCAGCAGCCACGCGCGCAGGCGTGACGTGCGGGCAGGGGTGGCCATGGTGGGGGGCTCCTGTCGTGCGCATGAAATCAGCCATCTGCATCGACGGCTGAGCCAGCGTACGCAGCCTGAACACTTATGCCCGCTTCTAGCACGATCCTGACGCCTTCTTAACGCGAGAGATCGCCGGACCCCGTCCCGGACCGCCTCAGACCGTGTCTTCCAGGAAGCCGCCCGACTGGTGCTGCCACAGCTTCGCGTACGCGCCGTCCGCGACGCGCAGCTCGTCGTGCGTGCCCTGCTCGATGATCCGGCCGCGGTCCAGGACCACGAGCCGGTCCATGGTGGCGACCGTGCTGAGGCGGTGGGCCACCACGAGGGCCGTGCGCCCCTCCATGAGCCGCCACAGCGCGTCCTGGACGAGGACCTCACTCTCGGAGTCCAGGGCACTGGTCGCCTCGTCGAGCAGCAGGACCGGCGCGTCGCGCAGGATCGCGCGGGCGAGGGCGACCCGCTGGCGCTGGCCGCCGGACAGCTTCACACCCCGCTCGCCCACCATGGTGTCGAACCCCTCCGGCAGCGCGTCGGCGAACTCCGTGACGTGCGCCGCCCGCGCCGCGCGGCGGATGTCGGCGTCGGTGGCGTCCGGCCGGGCGAACGCGATGTTCTCCCGCAGCGTGCGGTGGAACATCGCCGGGTCCTGGGGCACGTAGGCGATCAGGCTCCGCAGGTCGGTCTGGCGCAGCCGGCTGATGTCCTGCCCCCCGATGAGGATCCGGCCGGCGTCGATGTCCGTCATGCGCAGCAGCAGCCGGGTGAGCGTGGTCTTCCCCCCGCCCGACCGGCCCACGAGACCGATCTTCGATCCGCCGGGCACGGCCAAGTCGAGGCCTTCGAAGAGCGGCCGGGCACCCGCATGGGTGAAGGTCACCCGTTCGAAGCGCACGTCGGCCCCGGACCCGGCACCGGACCCGGCCCCGGACAGCAGCGGCTCGGGGCGCGGCGGGTCGAGCACGGTCGGCCGCACCAGGAGCAGTTCGGTGAACTGGGCGGCCTCCGTCATCGAGCTCTCCAGACGGCGGTAGATCTGGTTGAACTCGAACATGATCCGCGTCGCGTTGGAGTAGTAGGTGAAGGCGACGACGACCGCCTCCACTCCGTGCCCTTGCCCGGCGAGCGCGACGGCGAGGAGCAGGCCGAGCGCGTTGGTCAGTACGGACATCGGCGCGACCAGCGTGTCGATGCGCAGGTTGCCGTAGTCCCAGGAGCGCAGCATGAGCCGACGCGACTCGGCGACCCGCGACCGGTGTTCGGCGGCCTCGCGCTCCTCGGCGCCGAACGCCCGGATCGTGTCGATGTTCATCAGGCTGTCCGCGACGTGGCCCGAGACCCGGGCGATCGCCTCCTCGCGCTCCCTGACGAGGGACTGGCGGCGGCGGATCAGGGGCGTCACGCCGAAGGCCGTCAATGTGATCATCGTCAGGAGGACCATGACGAGCAGCGGCTCGTAGTGCCAGAGCACCACGGATCCGAAGGCGAGCGGCACGAAGCTGCCCACGACCGAAAAGGTGAGCGTGTCGACGAGTTCCTCGAAGCGGGACGCGAAGCTCAGGACCCGCTTGGTCAGCGACCCGGCGAAGTTGTCGTGGAAGAACGCCGCGTCCTTGGCGAACAGTTCGTCCATGCCGATCACGTAGAGGCGCTCGATGCCGCGGGCGTCGAGGCGGTTCAGGCAGTGCAGTCCGATCCGCCACAGCGCCTCGGCGAGCAGCAGGGTGCCGGCGAAGCCGAGCACATAGGGCAGCATCGGGCGGATGCCGGTGCCGGTGTGCCCCGCGATGCGGCCGATGAGCTTCGCGACGACCAGGGGGGCGATGTAGTTGATGCCGATGTTGCCCAGCGCCGGGAGCAGCATCGCGGGGGCGGTCAGCCACTTGAGGCGGGCCAGCTCCCGCCCGTAGTAGCGGAGGGCGAGGAGCGTTGCGCCCGCACCCGGTGAACCTTCACGTAATTCGTGCGATTTCATGTCGAGCCCTGCGTTGTGGGACGGGCGGCCAGGAACCGCAGTGTCCTGCAAGGACGGCCGGGCAGTCCAAGCCTTTTCCCCGCCGCTCGCCGCTGTGCGTCTCCGTGCGCCGCGGTGCGTCACCCATGCGCCGCGGTGCGCCGTACATCGCCCCGCGCGCCCAGCGGGCGCCCCCGAGCGGGGTCACCGCCGGACCCTGCGCCTGTGCAGATGGAAACGGTTTGAACGGACGGGGCACGAAGGCGCCCACCCGGGCACCCCGCCCCGGCGGGTGGGACGGAGGACCGCCTCTTGTATATCCCTACAAGAGGGGCCAGCTGACCAGCCAAGTCATTTAGGGGTTCGGTGACTTTCGCCCAGAGGGCCCGCCGGATGTACTTGCGCTATTCCGCATTAACAGCACGTGAACGAGGCTTCGGAGGGGACAGTGGGGGGCTTCTTGATGATCACCCGGACTTCTCCCGCCCGCGGCGACCAGCCCGGTCTCACCCGAGCAGCACGTCGGCGGCGCCCATCCGCGCCGTTCTCCCGCGGGTGTCGCCGGCCGAGCTGATCTCGAAGGCGGAACCGCCATTCCCCACCTGTTTGGCCCCGGGTGCACCCGGGGAGCCCCCACAGTCTGCGACAAAGGAGAGACCATGACCGCGCACACCGAAGAAAAGAGCATCCAGGAGCTTGAGCGCACCTGGATGGACGAGGCCATCGGCCTCGCCACCAACAGCGTGCACAACGGTGGTGGTCCCTTCGGCGCATTGATCGCCAAGGACGGCGAAATCATTGCGATCGGGAACAACAACGTCACTTCGCACCTGGACCCGACGGCGCACGGCGAGGTCACCGCGATCCGCGCCGCGTGCCAGGCGCTGGGCTCCTTCTCGCTCGAAGGCTGCGTCCTGGTCACCTCGTGCGAGCCGTGCCCGATGTGTCTGTCCTCCGCGCTGTGGGCGCGAGTCGACCGGATCATCTTCGCCGCTGACCGGGATGACGCCGCGGTGGCCGGTTTTGACGACCGCAAGTTCTACGACCTGCTCGAAAAGCGGCCCGCGGAGCTGTGGCCGATGGAGATCGAGCGAGTGGACATGCCGAACCGCACGGCGCCGTTCGAGGCGTGGCTCGCCAAGTCCGACCGCATCGACTACTGAAAATCCGGTCCACCGCCCTGTCCCCGGCCCACGAGTGTGGCCAGGACAGGGCGAGTTCGTTCTTCAGCGGGGATGTCCACCGCCCGGCGAAGCCGGCGGCAGACGTGCAGGGCTTCACGGACTGACAGGACTTCGGCGGCCAGCCGAAAAAGGTGCCCCCGTGTGTGTGCGTTCACTCGCACACACGCGGGGGCACTTTTGTCGATCCCGGCGGACGGTCAGTCGTCCTCGGCCTCGAAGGTGCGCAGCAGGTCGGCGGCGACGCTCACGGCGATCGTCGCGGGTTCCTTGCCGGTGATGTCGGCGAGCCCGATCGGGGTCTTGATCCGGTCGATGGTGGCCTCGTCATGACCGCCCTCGGTGGCGAGCCGCTTGCGGAACCTCACCCACTTGGCCGCCGAGCCGATCAGCCCGATGGAGCCGAGGTGGGGCGTGCGCAAGGCGGCGTCGCACAGAGCGGCGTCCTCGGCGTGGTCATGGGTCATGATCAGGACGTGGGTACCGCGCGGCAGCTCCTCCAGCACCTCCTCGGGCAGCAGGGGCGTGTGGTGCACGTGCACCTGCGCCACCGAGTCCGACAGCACGTCGAGCCGCTCCTTGGAAAGCATGTCGGAGCGGGTGTCGATCAGATGGAGGTCGAGATCCTGACGTGCGAGGATGCGCGCCAGTTCCAGCCCGACGTGACCGACGCCGAACACTGCCACCGCCCTCACCACCGGCAGGGGTTCGAGCAGCACCGAGACCGTGCCGCCGCAGCACTGGACGCCGTGCTGGTTCGTCACCTTGTCGTTCAGGGCGAAATCGATCAGCTCCGGCTCGGCCTTGGACGTGGCGATCATCTCCCTGGAGCGGTCGATCGCAACGGCCTCCACGTTGCCGCCGCCGACCGAGCCCCAGGTCTCACTCCGCCCCACCACCAGTTTCGCACCGGCGTCGCGCGGGGCGTGGCCGCGCACGGTCGCGACGGTCACCAGCACGCCGCACTCCCGGCGTGCCCGCAACCGCGCGACCGCAGCGACCCACGTCATGTCAGGCACCGCTCAACGCGGTGGCGTCGGCGCGGACCCTGCCGTCGGCAGCATGACCGTTGGCGGCCTGACCGTTGACGGCGTGACCGTTGGCAGAGCCGTTGACGGCAGATCCCTCGCGCGCGTCACCGCTGCGGGAGGCATCAGCCTGGCGGGCCGCCTCGATCGCCCAGTACACGGCCTCCGGCGTCGCGGGCGCGGCCAGCTCGACGCTGACCCCGCTCGGACCGAACGCGGCAGCGGCCTGACGCAGCGCTTCGCGCACGCAGAACGCGAGCATCAGGGGAGGCTCACCCACGGCCTTGGACCCGAACACCGCGCCCTCTTCGTGGGCGTTCTCCATCAGCGTGACGTTGAACTCCTCGGGCATCTCCGAGAAGCTCGGCAGCTTGTACGTGCTCGCGGCCTGGGTCAGCAGCCGGCCGCGGTTCGGGCCGTCACTGGCGTCCCAGCGCATGTCCTCAAGCGTCAGCCAGCCCGCGCCCTGCACGAAACCGCCTTCGACCTGACCGATGTCGATCATCGGGGACAGGCTGTCGCCGACGTCGTGCACGATGTCCACGCGGCGGATGCGGTACTTGCCGGTGAAGCCGTCCACCTCGACCTCGGCCGCGGCCGCGCCGTACGAGAAGTACTTGAACGGCGAGCCCCGGAAGGTCTTCGCGTCCCAGTGCAGACCCTCGGTCCGGTAGTAACCGGACGCCGACAGCTGGACCCGCTGGAAGTACGCGGTGCGCACCAGGTCGTCCCAGGCCAGCTCCTTGTCGCTGCCGAGGGTGCGTGCAACGCCCTCGACGATGCGCACGTCCGAGGCGTTCGAACCCAGCTGGCTGGCGGCCACCTGCAGCAGCCGCGCGCGCAGCTGCTCGCAGGCGTTCTTCACGGCGCCACCGTTGAGGTCCGCCCCGGAACTGGCGGCGGTGGCGGAGGTGTTGGGCACCTTGTCGGTCCGCGTGGGGGCCAGCCGCACCTTGTGCAGCGGGATACCCAGCGTGGTCGCGGCGACCTGCAGCATCTTGGTGTGCAGGCCCTGGCCCATCTCGGTGCCGCCGTGGTTGATCAGGACGGAGCCGTCCTTGTAGATCAGCACGAGCGCGCCGGCCTGGTTGAAGGCCGTGAGGTTGAACGAGATGCCGAACTTGATGCCGGTGATCGCGAGCGCCCGCTTGGTGTGCGGGTGCGCGGCGTTGAACGCCGCGATCTCGCGCTTGCGGTCGGCGATGCCGCCGTTGTTCTCGACCTGCTCCCAGACCGCGGCGATCCGTTCCGCCTGGGGGACCGGCTGGCCGTACGGCGTCGACTGACCGAGACCCGGCTGGTAGAAGTTGCGCTTGCGCAACTCCATCGGGTCCAGGCCGAGCAGCGGCGCGACGCGGCCGAGGATGTCCTCGATCACCAGCATGCCCTGGGGTCCACCGAAGCCGCGGAAGGCCGTGTTGGAGACCTTGTTGGTCTTGGCGATGCGACCGGCGACCCGCGCGTTGGGGATCCAGTACGTGTTGTCGATGTGGCACAGCGCACGCGCGCACACCGGCTCGGACAGGTCCAGGCTCCAGCCGCCGTCCGCGGTCAGCGTGGCGTCCAGCGCCTGGATGCGGCCGTCGGCGTCGAAGCCGATCTTCCACTCGGCGTGGAACCCGTGCCGCTTGCCGGACATCGTCAGGTCCTGGGTGCGGTTGAGCCGCACCCGGACCGGACGGCCGGTCAGCTTGGCGCCGAGGGCGGCGATGGCCGCGAAGCCGTGCGGCTGCATCTCCTTGCCGCCGAAGCCGCCGCCCATCCGCAGGCACTGCACGGTCACCTCGTGGCTGTGCAGACCGAGGACGTGCGCGACGATTTCCTGGGTCTCCGAGGGGTGCTGGGTGCTGCTCTGGATGAACACCTGCTCGGCCTCGTCGATGTAGGCCAGCGCGGCGTGGGTCTCCAGGTAGAAGTGCTCCTGGTCGGAGAACTGGAACTCGCCGGTGAACACGTGCGCGGAGTCGGCGAAGCCGGCGTCGATGTCGCCGGTCTCCATCACGGGCCGGGCGCCGTGGAAGCTCTCGGCCGCGATCGCCTCCTTCAGCGTGATCAGGGAGGGCAGTTCGTCGAGTTCCACCTCGACGGCCGCCGCACCGAGCCGGGCCGCCTCCAGGGTCTCGCCGAGCACCCAGGCGACCGCGTGGCCGTGGAACATGACCTCGTCGGGGAACAGGGGCTCGTCGTGCTTCATGCCGGCGTCGTTGACGCCGGGCACGTCGGCGACGGTGAGCACGCGCACCACGCCGGGCACGGCGAGCGCGGGCTCGGTACGCAGGGCGGTGATCTTGCCCCGGGTCTTCATGACCTGGACCGGGTAGGCGTGCAGCGTGTCCTTGGTGCGGTACACCAGGTCGTCGGTGTAGAGCGCGGTACCGGTGACGTGCAGGACCGCACTCTCGTGCGGCATGGGGACGCCGACTACGGGCTTCTCGGGACGCTCGGACAAATGGCTCATGACGACACCGCCTCGGTGGTTTGCGCGTGCAGCTTCAGCAGGCTCTGGCCGAGCATCGCGGAACGGTAGATGGCGCTGGCGCGGTGATCGCTCATCGGCGTGCCCTCGCCCCGCAGCACCCGGGCCGCCGCCTCGACGGTCTCCGCCGACCACGGCTTGCCCTCCAGGGCCGCCTCGGTGGCGAGTGCGCGGATCGGGGTGGCGGCGACGCCGCCCAGACCGATGCGTGCCTTGCGGACGATCCCGTCCTCGATGTCGAGTGCGAAACCGATCGCCACGCTGGAGATGTCGTCGAAGCGGCGCTTGGCGATCTTGTGGAAGGCCGTGACCGGCGACAGCGGCAGCGGGATGCGCACCGCGCGGATCAGCTCGTCGGGACGGCGCACGCTCTGGCGGTAGCCGGTGAAGTACTCGGCCAGCGGGACCACGCGCTCGCCGTCGGCGTCGGCGAGCACCAACGACGCCTCCAGCGCGAGCAGCACCGGCGGGCTGTCACCGATGGGGGATCCGGTACCCAGGTTGCCGCCGAGGGTGCCGCTGTTGCGGATGAGGCGGGAGGCGAACTGCGGGAACAGCTCGGCCAGCAGGGGGACGTCGCCGTCGAGGCGGCGTTCGATCTCGGTGAGCGTCACCGCCGCCCCGATCTCGATGTGGTCGGCTTCGACGCGCAGCTCCCGGAGTTCGGGCAGCCGGTCGATGGCGACCACGCACTCGGCCCGGCGGGAGCGGATGTTCACCTCGACGCCGTAGTCGGTGGAGCCGGCGACCACTACCGCGTCGGGCCGCTCGCGCAGCAGCTGCAGCGTTTCGGCCAGGGTTTCCTTGCGCAGGAACGTCGCGCCGTCCTGGGTGTACTCGGTGGCGACCGGTGCCGGCGGGGCCTGCTCGCGACGCTGCGCCAGCGGGTCCTCGTCGGTGGGCTCACCGACGGCGTACGCCGCGTCGCGGATCGGGCGGTAGCCGGTGCAGCGGCACAGGTTCCCGCTCAGCGAGTGCAGGTCGAACCCGTTCGGACCGTGCTCGTGGTCGGTGCTGTCGTTCGTTTCCGCGTCCGCGTCCGCGTGCGCGCAGCGGTCGGGCCGGTAGTACTCGGCGGCCATGCTGCAGATGAATCCGGGCGTGCAGTACCCGCACTGGGAGCCGCCCCGGACCGCCATCTCCTCCTGCACCGGGTGCAGGGTGGCCGGCCCGCCGGATTCGCCGACGGTGGCCAGACCCTCGGAGGTGATGACCTCCTGACCGTCGAGCGCCGCGGCCGGGACCAGGCAGGCGTTGACCGCCACCCAGTCGGTGGGCTTGTTCACGCCGGGGCGTGCCACCAGGACGGAGCAGGCACCGCACTCACCTTCGGCGCAGCCCTCCTTGGTTCCCGTGAGGCCGCGCTCGCGCAGGAAATCCAGCGCCGTGGTGTGGGGTGCGGCCGGAGAAATCGGGGTTTCTTTCCCGTTGACCGTGATACGCGCCGCTACCATGGCACGTCCTCATTTCGGCACGCGATCGATCGGACTATCTTAGTAGCCATTTCTGAGCTTTCTACTTCGGTGGCGCAGCTCTAGAACCCGGAGCGCAACAAATCAGCACGCGACGACGTGCCAAGCGGTGATGGAGACGCAAAGATGCCCGGGGCCCGAAAAAAGGGCACGCCGGGAAGGGGACTGCTCAGCAGCCGTGTGCTACACGGCCCGGAGCCCAGGCGATCTTGTGAGCGAGGCGAAGCAGCTCGGAGATGGTCGACATCCGACTTCGCCTCCTTCTGATAGCTCACGAGTCGTTGCTGTCGAATTTACGTCGCCGTAGTACATCGGTCAAGCCATTGTCGGGTCGATTCCATGAAAGCCGGCCCCTTCCTGCGGCAGGGCTTCGTACGCGAAACCAGTGGGCCCGGCACACGTGTGTGTGCCGGGCCCCATGGCCTGCGCGGTTCAGTCCAGGTGGTGAGTGTCGTTGAGCGCCCGCACCGTGGCGGTGCCGTCCCCCTCGTACGTCACCGTCGACAGGGAGGCCGCCGCCACCTCCATGCGGAACAGGGTGTGAGGAGGAGCCTGCAGGGCGAGGCGGAGCAAGGTCCTGAGGGGGCCGACGTGGGAGACGACCAGGACCGTGGCGCCGGCGTGCCGGGCCAGGAGGCCGTCCCGTACGGCGCCCGCCCGGCGGGCGACCTGCTGCATGGTCTCGCCGCCGCCCGAGGGTGGCGCCTCGGGCGAGGCGAGCCACGCGTTCAGGTCGTCCGGGTGGCGTTCGCGGACTTCGGCGAAGGTCAGGCCCTCCCAGGCGCCGAAGTCGGCTTCGCGCAGATCCCGGTCCACCCGCACGCCCAGGCCGAGGCGCTCGGTCACGGCCCGGGCCGTCTCCTGGCAGCGCCGCATCGGTGAAGTGACGACCGCCTCGATGTCGCCGCGCCGGGCGAGGGCGTCTGCCACGGTCCGGGCCTGGTGGCGTCCGGCCGGGGAGAGTCCCGGGTCGGACCCCCCGCTGCCGGAGAGCCGCCGCTGCGGGGTGAGCAGGGTCTCGCCGTGCCGCAGCAGTACGAGCGTCGTCACGTCACTCACTTGGCGGTCTTGGCGAAGTGGTCCCGTACGGCGTCGGTCTGCTGCTCCATGACGTCGATGATCGCCTCGACCACGTTCAGGTCGGCGTCCTCGGCGATCTCCAGGGTCCGCGACCAGTCGAAGAAGCTGCGGTCCGGTTCGTTGGTGATGGGCAGCACGCGGATGGTGGCCTCGTAGTTCGCGACTCCGCTGGTGGGGGCGATGGCCCGGTAGGACTGGGTCTTGTTGATCTCGTCGCGGGCCGCGATCTCCTGCTGGACGAGGCGGCCGTTGAGCGTGAGCCTGAAGTCGTAACGGGCCGGGACCGTGTCCACCGAGGCTCCGTCCACCCACGTGACGTCCGTGTGGATGTCCAGGTCGCCCGGGGAGACGATCTCCAGGATCTGCATGGCGTCGCGGACGGTCGCCCACACGGTGTCCGGGTCGGCCTCCAGGACGGTGGAGTGGTACATGGTGTGCTTGCGCTGGATCGGCACGGAGTGCTCCTTCTTCTACTGGTTGACGAGGTCGCTCTTGGCGACGAGGTGGTTCCCGAGGACCAGGTAGTCGATCTCGGTCCCCATGAAGCAGTTCAGGGCGTCGGTGGGAGTGCAGACGATCGGCTCCCCGGCGACGTTGAACGAGGTGTTGATCAGGCAGGGCGTGTCGGTGAGTTCGATGAACTTCCGCAGCAGTGCGGTGAGCCGGGGGGTCCCCTCGTCCGTCAGGGTCTGGATGCGGGAGGTGCCGTCCACGTGTACGGCGCCGGGGATGCGGTCCTTGTACTCGTCGCGGACGGGGAAGACGAACGTCATGTACGGGGAGCTGGTCTTGCGCCCCATGTCGAAGATCTTCGGCGCCTGCTCCTCTAGGACGAGAGGAGCGAACGGGCGGAACGGTTCGCGGTGCTTGACCCGGGTGTTGATGATGTCCTTGATGTCGCTGAAACCGGGGTTGGCGATGATGCTGCGGTGCCCCAGCGCGCGCGGCCCGTGCTCGACGCGGCCCTCGAACCAGCCGATGACGACCTTCTCCGTCAGCAGCTTCGCCACGTGCTCGATGACCTCGTCGTCGTCCAGGCGCGAGACCGTGACGCGGCCGGCGAAACCCGCGAGGGCCTCCTCGATCGCGGCGTCGTCGTAGGACGGCCCCAGATAGGGGGTGACGGGTGCGGCGGCGGCACGGATGCTCGCGGGATCGGTGCCGGGGTGGTTCAGCCAGGCGTGGGCCGCGGCTCCGATGGTGATTCCGGTGTCGGAGGCACCGAAGCTGACCTGCATGTCCTCGAAGCGGGAGCCCTCGAACAGCGGCGTGTTGTTCAGGCAGTTCAGGGCGACGCCGCCTTCGAACAGCAGCCGGTCCAGGTCCGTCCTGTTCTCCAGGTGGCGGACCTGGTGCGCGGTGGCGACGTTCAGCATCTGCTGCGCGGCGGCGGCGACGCGGGCCTTGTATTCGAGGGTGTCTTCGAAGGGTCCGAAGTACTCCTCGAACAGGGCGTCGTGACTGTGCAGGTCGTCGGTCTGGAGGCGCTTGGTGAAGGTGTAGCGCCCGTCGTCGTGCAGCGTCAGGAGGTGGTCGAGGAACGGGTTCGGGGTCGGCGGGTCGGTGTATCCGGCCAGGCCCATCACCTTGTACTCGTCGTTGTTCGGGACGAAGCCGAGGAAGCGGGTGATGGAGGAGAACAGGGTGCCGATGGAGTACTCGGCACCGCTGACGGAGTCTTCGAACACGGTGATCCGGCCGTCGCGGATCTCGCCCGTCAAGGTCGAGAAGCGTTCGGCGCGGCCGTCGCTGACGAGGAACGCGGAGTCCTTCATGCCGGCCAGGTAGTAGCCGGTCGTGGCGTGGGCCAGGTGGTGGGGGACGAAGCGGACCTTGGCCGGGTCGGGGCGGTGTCCGGTGCGGGCCTCGAAGTCCGCGAGGATCGCCTCGTGGCTGACGACCTGGTCGAACAGGTCGGAGATGTTGCCCATGAGTTCGGTCTTCGCGGCCTGCGGTACCGGCGAGGAGCGGATCCCGTCCAGGATCTCGCCCAGGACCCGGGTGGACCAGTCCCAAGGGAAGGCGAACAGGTCGACGTCGTCGAACGTGATCCCGGCTTCCCCCAGACACCAGTCGATCGCGTTCGCCGGGAAGTCGGTGGTCTTCTTCTCCCGGTTGAGGCGCTCCTCCTCCACCGCGGCGACCAGGCGGCCGTCCACCAGGAGTGCGGCGGCGGCGTCGTGGCCCAAGAGGTAGTGCTTGTTGATGCCGGTCGCGCCGAGGCGTGCGGAGAAGAACTCCGACACCCGGCTGAAACCATTACATCCCAGTACAATCACGACATTCCTTCCCGATATGGGGCTACTTGGCGATCAGCAGGTCGCGGAGCTCTTCGCCGGCGGCGGGTGCCTGGCACAGGCCCGCGCCGGTGAATCCGGCCGCGTACAGGAAGCGGCGGGTGGGGTGTTCGCCGATGAAGGCGGTGTTGCCGGGACTGGCGTCGAAGTCGCCGGACCAGGCCCGGTGCAGGCCGATGCCGTCCAGGGCGGGGAACAGGGTGCCGAGGTGGCCGGAGATGCGGCCGAGCCATTCCTCACGCGCCTCGCCGGCTTTGGGCATGCCCATCGCGAGGAGGATGCGGTCCTTCCACGAGCGGATCCGCAGACCCGACGTGGCGTGCATCGTCATGGGCATCTCGCGGTGCGGGGCGGGCGCAACGTCGGTGAACAGCATCTCGATCGTGTGGGGCGCCAGCGGCAGGTCGACCGACGCCATGGATGCCACCTCGCCGGACCAGGGGCCGGCCGTGCACACGACGCCGTCGGCCTTGATGCTGCCGCGCGGGGTGTGGATGGTGTTGTCGTCATCGATGCGTGTGACGGGTGTGTGGGTGAACAGGCGGGCGCCGTGGTTGCGGGCACCGGCGGCGTAGCCGCGGACGATGTCGAGACCGTCCACGTGGTACGCCTCGGGGGACCAGGCGGCGGCCAGGACGGCGCCTTCGTCGATCAGCGGGTTGAGCCCCGCCGCTTCGCGGGCACTGATCAGGCCGACCTGGACGCCGACGGCCTCCTGTGCCTCACGGGTGGCCTCGAATGCGGCGATCTGCTGCTCGTCGGTGAACAGCACCATGAACCCGAGCCGCCTCAGGGCGAGGGGGGCCTTGGTGTGGCGGGCGAAGTCGTGGTAGGCGTTCAGGCTGCGCACGGCCAGTCGCCCGGTGTCGGGGTCGCCGGGGAAGTAGGTGCGGACCATGCCCGCGGTGTGCGCGGACGACCCGCCGCCGAGGCTTCCGCGTTCCAGCAGCACGGTGTCCACGCCGGCTTCGGCGAGGTGGTAGGCGGCAGAGGTTCCGATCACTCCCCCGCCGATGACGACGGCTTCGGCGCGGGCGGGAAGGGCGCTCGATGTCTTCTCGGCTGCGGGCACGGCTACGCGACTCCCGCGGCGACCTGCTGGCGCAGGTGGTCCCCGGTCCCCCACGGGTACAGCTGGAGGTTCCAGCCGCCGAGGCAGTTGATGTAGAGGGCCATCTGGCTGGTGACGGCGTAGAAGTCGCCGCGGTCGAGGCTGTCGAGTACGTCGAGGAACCGCTGGGTGAAGGCCCACAGCTTCTCCAGGCCGCAGTAGCCCAGGAACTCGGCGGGGACGCCGACCAGGAGGCGGGTCATGTGGACGAGGGAGGCCATGGGCATGTCCTGTACGGCGGCGCGTACGAGTCCGCCGTAGGCCGCGTAACCCAGGGGGCGGGTCTCGCCGTTCACGAACAGCAGGGTGGGAAGGACGGTGCCGAAGTTGCCCGCCTGGGACGGGATGACGCCCTGGTGGAGGCCTTCCAGCTCGACGGGCGGTGCGAGCCAGATCTTCTCGGTCTCGGTGAGGATGTCCGCGATCAGCCGGGCGGCGTCCGCGTTGGTGGCGCGGAGCATCGGGATGCGGTGACCGCCCTGTTCGCCCGCGCGGCGGACTTCGGCGAGGATCTGCTTCTTGGTGGAGTAGACGGCGTCCCAGATCGCGGCCCCGGCTTCTCGCAGGGCGGGCATGTCCGCCTCACGGATCTGGCCGACGGGGGTGGCGGGCATCGGCTCGGTCAGGGTGCCGTACTTGATGCCCAGGTGCTGCAGACCGGAGCAGAACACGGTGCCGTCGGGGGCCTCGCGCCGGTCGGCGATACGGGTGGCGTGGGGGGTGTGCAGCAGGGTGGGTATCGGCGCCACGTGGTAGAGGTGTTCTCCCGCGATGAGGGCGTGTCCCTGGAGGCTCTGGTAGGGCAGGGACTCCCACAGGGCGTCGGCGAGCGCCGGGTTCCGGTCGTCAAGATCGGCGGTGACGGTGATTCCCAAGTCGGGCCAGGAGATCTCGATCTGACGTTCAGACAGCTTCTCGGACATGACTTTTCCCCGTTCGTCGGTTCGTCTTGCCCGAGGAGTACATCGTCAACTGGCTGGTTCGAGGCAGGCGTTGAATACATGAAGCTTGATCATCCTGAGATGTATGTTCATACGAGAATGAGGCAGTCCGCATAGGAAGCCGCAGCTCAGGCGGCCTTCGGAGCGCGACGACGCGGGTTCTCGAATGGCGGACACGGCCGGCCCGGGGGCGTCGCGTCGGCCGCGCCCGCGCGTGAGGGTGGCGGAGAACGGCCCGGCGAGCGCCAGGATCTCAGCCTACGGACCGGCCATCGCGACCCGGCCGAAGACGGCCGGCATCCTCGCCCTCGCCGCGGTCGCGCCGACCTCCGTTTCGGCCACCGCGACCACGGCGGCCACGTCGGGCACCACCGCGCGCACCACCGCGGCGGCCGGCTGCAACGGGCGAGCACCCGAGCGGGCGCGGTCACGTACGGCCCTGCCGGAAGGTGCCGGGACTCGGACTCGGCCCCTTCCCCCGCCTACGCCCTTGATCAGGAGCGACCACATCGACGACGGGTGCTCGGACCATGCACGTCGGCGGCCGGGCCCGGGCCGGTGAGGACCAGCCCGGGCGCTGGGGGTGTCACCAGGTGATGACGACTGCTCCGTCACCGCCCTTGGCGCCTGCGACGCCCTTGGTGCCCGCGAGTCCGGCCCTTCCGTCCAGGCCGATCCACTTCTCGCCCTTGGCGTTGCCGACGTTGGGGACCCATTCGCCGCCCTGGCCGCCGTCACCGCCTGCGTGGCCGTACGATCCGGGTCCGCCGTTCCCGCCGGCTCCGTAGGTCATGCCGTTCGCCGCGGCCGGGGCGCCGCCTGGGCCGAAGGCGCCGAAGTGACCGCCCTGTCCGTGCTTTCCGGGCCGGCTCACGCCTCCCTTTTCATTGTGGTCGCCGTTGGTCCCGTTGCCGCCGGGCAGTCCGGCGCCGCCTGGCTGCCCGGGCTTGCCGTCGACCACGGTGACCTTTTTCCCGTACTTGCCGCAGGGCCCTGCCGAGGGGGAGTTGCCTCCGACACCGGTTCCGCCCGCGCCCCCCTCGCTGACGCCGGCGCCACCCTTGCCACCGGCCCCGCCCGCGACGGTGCCGTTGTAGCCGCCTCCACCGCCCGAGCCGGGGCTGCCGGGCCGCCCCGCCTCACCGCCGATCCCTCCCGGCGCGCCCGCGACCGACTCCAGGAACTTGTTGTCCGCGTCACGGACGTCGATGCCCGAGCCCGAGGCGCGGCCTCCGGCATGCCCCGGGCCGCCTGCCGTGCCACCAGCCCCGTCGGTCCCACCGCCGAACGTGCTGTCCCCGCCCTTCCCGTACGCACCCTCCGCCCCGCCGGATCCGCCCACGCCTCCTGCCGCGCCGCCCCCGACAGTGATCCGCAGCTTCCCCCGTTCCCGCCACCGCCGCCACCGCCCGCACCTGCGGTTCCACCGCCCCCGCCGCCGCCCCCGCCGGCCCCCCAGGAGTACACAGTGGGTTCACGAACTCCCTGCGGCACCGCCCAATCCCACTGTCCCGGCTGCTCCCACCGCTTGGTGTGCTGCACGCTGCGGACATCCGCGGGTTGCGCCTGAACGGCCTGAGTACCGCTCACCACGGCCGCGCTGACGAGGACAGCCACTCCGAGCATATTTTGATCATGACTGCACAACGACCGGGGACCTCGCACGTCACCTCAGCGCGCAAGAGAGCGACCGCAACTCCGCGACGGCGTCGACGGCGTCGAGGCCTATGAGGTCGGCGAGTTCGCACGGCAGTCGGAGGTCTCCGGCTCTCCCGCCCGCTCTCCGTGAAGGACATGGGCCGGCACCTCGGCGCCGCGGACCACGCGCGGTCCCGGCCGGTTGAAGTACGCGGGCCCGTCCAGGACCCACACCTCCCCCTCCGGCACGGCGGGCAGTTCGCCCCAGGCCGGGAGGACGCTCAGCAGGTCCCGCTCGCGCAGGGTCCGTTCGGGCCGGAAGCCGCAGGGCAGCACCAGGAGGACGTCCGGGCGAGCTGCGCGTACCGCCTCGCACGTGATCGGCCCGGTGTGCTCACCGGGTGCGGCCGGCGGCGGTTCCCCACCCGCGCAGGCGGTCTGTTCCGGCACCCGGTGGCCGGCGGGCCACAACGGGTCGAACCATTCGATGGCGACCACCCGGGGCCGGGCCCGTCCCCGGGTGAGCCGGCGGACCGCATCGAGCCGGCCGCGCAGCCCGGTGCGCCGCTGCTCGGCCCGCTCTCGCACCCCGAGCAGTTGCCCGACGGTGACCAGGCAGTCCAGGACGTCATCCAGGGTTTTCGGCACCAGGCTCAGCACACGGGTTGCCGCGTCCATGACGCGCACGGCCCGCGAGACGCTTTCGTAGAACACCGCGCAGACGTCGCACAGGTCCTGGGTCTGCCGAGTCCGTCCGCCTCGAACTCGGCACGGGTGACGACGGGTACGGAGGCGACCGCCGCCGGAAGCAGGGAGACGATGCGCATGGATCGACCGTAGCCACCCGCACGTCGGCTCCGGACGCACGAAAGGCCGCCCTCTCATGGATGAGAGAACGGCCTCCGACCTGCATGAAGCAAAGTCGGGACGACAGGATTTGAACCTGCGACCCCTTGACCCCCAGTCAAGTGCGCTACCAAGCTGCGCCACGTCCCGAGCCCCGCTGACCTGGGGTTTCCCCTGGCCGAACCGGCAGGGAAACAATACCGCACTTCGCGGGGTGGCCGCGCGCACATTCCCCCTGCCGGGTCATCTGACGGACGGGGCCCGCCGCGGCTTGACCTCAAGTGGGCTTGAGGTTGCACGGTAGGTGCATGACGCAAACACACGCGGACACGGAGCTCCGCTACGAGGACCTGGGCCGGCTCATGGCGCTCATGACCGGCGCCGAGAAGCACGGGCCCGCCGCCACCTCCACGCTCGACGTGCTGTGGGTGCTGTACGACCGGGTGCTCCGGGTCGGGCCCGGGACCGCGCAGGACCCGGGGCGCGACCGGTTCCTGCTGTCCAAGGGACACGGTCCGATGGCGTACTACGCCGTGCTCGCCGCCAAGGGGTTCTTCCCCGTGGAGTGGCTGGGCGGCTTCGGCGGGTTCGACTCCCCGCTCGGGCACCACCCCGACCGCACCTTGATCCCCGGAGTCGAGATCGGCAGCGGCTCCCTCGGACACGGCCTGCCGCTGGCGGTAGGGACCGCGCTGGGCCTGCGCGCGCAGGGGCTGGACGACCCGGCGGTGTGGGTGCTGATCGGGGACGCGGAGCTGGACGAGGGAAGCAACCACGAGGCGCTCGCCTACGCCGGTTCGGCCGGGCTGGAGCGCCTGCACACCGTCGTGATCGACAACGACTCGGCGACCCACGGCTGGCCCGGCGGGATCGCCTCCCGCTTCGAGGCCGCCGGGTGGTCGGCGACCACCGTGGACGGCCGGGACCACGCCGCTCTGCACGCCGCCTTCACGGCGCCGCACCCGGGCCGGCCGCACGCCGTCGTGGCCCGCGTCGAGAAGAAGTTCTGAGACCACAAGCAAAGGGGATGGGGAGAAATGGACACCATGCGGGAGCGGTTCATCACGGTCACGTCGAAGATGCTCGACGAGGACCCCCGGCTGGCCCTCGTACTCGCCGAGATCACCATGGACGGGTTCCGCCCCGCCCTGCGGCGCCACCCGGACCGGGTGATCAACGTGGGCATCCGGGAGCAGCTCCTCGTCGGAGTGGGCGGCGGACTGGCCCTGACCGGACTGCGGCCGATCATGCACACCTTCGCCAGCTTCCTGGTGGAACGGCCGTTCGAGCAGGTCAAGCTGGACTTCGGGCACCAGGACACGGGCGGCGTCCTCGTCAGCGCGAGCGCCAGCTACGACTGGCCGGCCGGCGGTTTCACCCACATGGCACCCGGCGACGTGGCCCTCCTCGACACCCTCGACGGCTGGACCGTGCACGTGCCGGGCCACCCCGACGAGGCGGAGGCGCTGCTGCGCGACGCGTACGCCGCCGGGGACGACAAGGTGTACGTCCGCCTCAGCGAGCAGACGAACGCCGAGCCGCGTCCCGTCACCGGGCCGGGCCTGCACACCGTGCGGGAGGGGCGCGCGGGGGTGGTGCTGGCGGTCGGCCCGCTGCTGGACAACGTCCTCGCCGCTACGGAGGGCATGGACGTGACCGTGCTGTACGCGACGACCGTGCGGCCGTTCGACGACGCGGCACTGCGCGCCGCCGTCGGCCGGGGCGCGTCGGCCGACGTGGTCCTGGTCGAGCCGTACCTCGCCGGTACGTCCACGGCCGCGGCGAACGACGCCCTCGGCGACGTCCCGCACCGGGTGCTCGGGCTCGGCGTCGGCCGCGCCGAACTGCGGCGCTACGGCACCATCGCCGAGCACACCGCCGCCCACGGCCTGGACGCCCGCTCGCTCAGGGAGCGGATCTCCGCCTTCCTGCGCCCTGGGGCGGCCTGAACCGCGGGGCGGGCCCGGCCCGGGGACTCAGTCCCGCCCGTCCTCCCGCTCCCGCAGCAGCCCCGCCAGCTCCGCCGCGAGCGCCTTCACCGTCCCCAGCCCCTCCGTCCCCCAGCGCCGCGGCGCCACGTCCACCGCGCACACCGTCCCGAGGACGGCGCCCCGCCGGTCCGTCAGCGGGGCCCCCACGTAGGAGCGCACCCCGCTCTCGTCCACGACGGCGTTGCCCGCGAAGCGCGCGAAGTCCCGTACGTCCTCCAGGACCAGCGCCCGCCGCCGGACCACCACGTGGGGGCAGTACCCGTGGTCGCGGGCCAGTACTCGGGCCGGGTAGCCGCTCGGCGGGGCGTCGGGGCGGTGGTGGAGACCGGCGAAGAACTGCCGTTCCTCACCGATGAAGTTGACCCCCGCGTACGGGGCGTCCAGGGTATGCGCGATCCGCCGCGCGAAGGCGTCGAGTTCCGCGTCGGGCCGCTCCCCGAGGCCCAGTTCGCGCAGCCGGACCGCGCGGGCGGGCGCCTCCCGGTCCACCGGGGTGAGCAGCAGGTGGCCGGTCGATTCGTAGTACGTCATGACGGTTCCCCCGTTCCTCCTAGGTGGCCAGCTCCGCCGCTTTCGCGGACCTGGCGTTGAACAGCAGGTGGTGGACGAGGGCGGCCAGCGCCCCCGTGCCGGAGCTGGTCAGCCGTGCGTCACACCGCACGACGGGGACGTCCGGTCCGAGCCCCACCGCCTCCCGGACCTCCCCGGGCGTGTAGCGGTGGCAGCCGTCGAACTCGTTGACGGCGACGATGAATCCGATGCCGCGCCGCTCGAAGAAGTCCACGGCCGGGAAGCAGTCCGCGAGGCGGCGCGTGTCGGCGAGGACCACCGCCCCCAGCGCGCCCGCGCACAGCTCCTCCCAGAGGAACCAGAAGCGCTGCTGCCCGGGCGTGCCGAAGAGGTACAGGACGTGGCCGCCGTCGAGGGTGATCCGCCCGAAGTCCAGCGCGACGGTGGTCGTGGTCTTCGCCTGCACCCCCTCCAGCGCGTCGGCGCTCTCGCCGAGGTGGCTGAGCCGCTCCTCCGTGCACAGCGGTTCGATCTCGCTCACCGCGCCCACGAACGTCGTCTTCCCCGCCCCGAACCCGCCCGCGACCAGGATCTTGAGGGTCGCGGGCAGGCCCCGGTCGTCACAGCCTTCGGCGTAGGCCATCGAGCACCGCCCGCAGCAGGTCGAGGTCGTCGGCGGCCGGCGAGTCACCGCCCGGGAACCTCGGCGCCCGTGCCTCCACGGCCCCGTGTTCCATCAGGTCGGACAGCAGCACCTTCACCACCCCCGTCGGGAGCCGCAGCTGACCGGCCACCTCGGCGACCGTCACCGCCGCCGCGCCCGCGCACAGGCGCAGCGCGAGGGTGTGTTCCGCGCCGAGCGGCGCGCGCGGGCGCACGCCCGTCGCCGTCACCACCGAGAGCAGGTCGAGCGCGACGGCCGGCCGGGTGCGGCCGCCGCTCGCGGTGTAGGGCCGCATGACCCGGCCTGCCGTGTCGTCCAGCCAGGGGACGGTCTCCCGCCGCGTGCCGGACCCGTACGCCCCCCGCGCCGCGGCCCTCATCGACCGGGGTCGGCGACGGGCCGACGCGGCGGTGCCGCCAGGTAGGGTCGTACGCTCTTCACCAGCATGGCCATCTCGTAGCCCAGCACCCCGGCGTCGGCCTCGCGGTCCGCGAGCACGGCCAGGCAGGTGCCGGACCCGGCCGCCGATACGAAGAGCAGTGCCGAGTCGAGTTCCACCACCACCTGCCGGACCTCCGCGCCGTCCGCGAACCGGGATCCGGCACTGCGGCCGAGCGAGTACAGGCCCGAGGCCAGTGCCGCCAGGTGGTCGGCGCTGTCGGCGTCCAGGCCGTACACGCAGCTGACGAGGCCGTCCGCCGTGAGCAGCACCGCGCTGCGCGTGTACGGCACGCGTTGGACCAGGCCGCCGAGCAGCCAGCCGAGATCCGAGAGCCGGTTCGTCCGGGTCGCCACTTCGCCGCTCATGAGGGCGCTCCTTGCTGGGGTGGGGGGTGGGGGTGGGGAAGGGAGAGGACCGGGGGCCCGGCGCCGGGCGGCGTCATGGCGGGGGCTCCGACCCGGCCCTTTCGAAGCCGCGCCGGAAGGCCGCCATGAGGCCGGGATCGTGTACGGGAGGCTCGGCCTCCGGGGCCGGACGCGGGGCGGGGGCCTCGCGCAACTCGGGCACGAGGTGCTCCTGTGCGCGGCGGCGGGGCAGCGTGGGCCGGTCGGGATCCACCCGCGCGGCGGGCACGGTCACGGCCGCCGGCACCAGTCCTGCGGCGGCGAAGCCGGTACCGCCGTCGAAGCCGGCTCCGGGGTCGGGACGGTCCGAGGCAGGCCCTGCACCGGTGTGTGGGCCCGCACCGAGGGCGGCTGCGATGCCGGGGCCCGTTCCGAAGGCAGCTCCGGTGTGTGCACCCGCACCGAGGGCAGCTCCGGGGCCGGGGCCCCCGTCCAAGGCAGGCCCTGCTCCGGTGTGTGCGCCCGCCCCCAGGGCGGCTCCGCTTCCGGAGCCCGCGTCCAGGGCGGGGCCCTCGTCGGAGCCCGGGGCGACATCGGGTCCGGGCCCGGGGCCCGGGTCGGACACGGCGTACGGGACCGGCTCGGCGACCGGCTCCGTACGCGGCCGCGGCACCGGCTCCGCCCACGACGGCACCGTCAGGCCCGCGCCCGCCGGCTCGGGACGGCGCGGCGCGGGGGGCACGCGTACCGGCTCCAGCGGAGGCATCGCCGCCCCCACCCCGGTCCCCCACGACGTGGCCGTCGAACCGCCCTGCGCGTCGGCGGCGCCCGGCGGCTGCGCGCCCAGCAGTTCGTGCGGCAGTACGAGCACCGCCCGCACGCCGCCGTAGATGTTGGACTTGAGCTCGACGGCGATCCCGTGCCTGCGCGCCAGCGCCGACACCACGAACAGGCCGATCCGCCCGTCTGCCAGCAGGTGCCGCACGTTGACCTGGTCGGGATCGCCCAACAGGGCGTTCATCCGGTGCTGTTCCTCGGCCGGCATGCCCAGCCCCCGGTCCTCCACCTCGACCGCGATCCCGGAGGTGACGCGTTCGGCGCGCACCACCACGTCGGTGTCGGGGGCGGAGAAGACGGTGGCGTTCTCGATGAGCTCGGCCAGCAGGTGCACGACGTCGGCGACGGCGTGCCCGCGCACGGTGCCGCCCGCCGGCGGCACCACCTTGACCCGTGTGTACTGCTCGACCTCCGCGACGGAGGACCGCAGCACCTCGCTCAGGTCGATGGGCCGGGTCCACTGCCGCCGGGAGACGGCGCCGCCGAGCACGGCGAGGTTCTCGGCGTGGCGCCGGATCCGGGTGGCCAAGTGGTCGACGTGGAAGAGCTCTTTCAGCAGGTCCGGGTCCTCGACCGTGTCTTCGAGCCCGTCCAGCAGGGAGATCTCGCGGTGCACGAGGGACTGGAGTCGGCGCGCCAGGTTGACGAAGACCTCGACCTTGCGGTCGCTGTCGGTCGGGGCGGCCTGTCCGGCCAGCCGTACGAGCACGTGGTGCGCCTGCTCACGGGCGCCGCGCAGCTCCTGCGCGAGCAGCCAGAACTCGTCCACGCCGGCGGGGTCGGTGCCCGCCGGCGGGCCGCTCGGACCGCCGCGCACCGGACGGGGCGGGGTCTCGCCCCGCTCCAGCCGGTCGGCGACCGCCCGCAGTTCCTGGCGGCCGCGCAGGCTGGAGCGGCGCAGGGACTCGCACCGCTCGCGTACGGCCTTCGCCGCGCGCTGGCCCCCGAGCAGCGCCGCGGCGAGCGCTCCGACCGCGAGCAGCCCGCAGCCGGTGAGTACGGGCCACAGCCGGGGGTCCCGGGTGCCCTCACCGCCACCGAGTTGCAGGGTGAAGATCACGGCGGCGGCGCCGCTGAGCCCGGCGGCGAGCGTGGGCAGGACGGCGGCCCGGACCAGCTGGGGGCGTAACTGCCGGCCGGGGCCGGTGGCGGCGTGTCTCGACGGGGCGTGGCGGGCGGCGCGGTATCCGGACATCGGGGTCCTCGGTACGTGGGGCTTCCGGGCCCCCGGTACGGCCAAGGCCCGGTGTTGATCACCGGATACCCACGCTAGACCGCACAGTCCCACCTCAGGCCGCCAGTTGGGCAACTTCGCCGGGGTCTTACCGCCTGGGAAGGAGCGCTCGTACGGCCGCCCGAATCCACCGCCGGCGCCGTGCGGTCACCGGCGGCGGCGCGGGGTCGTCACGAGCCCACCGACTCCGGCTCCTCGTGGGGCAGCGCCGGCTTCGGCGTGGCGGAGGCCGGACGGACGGCGGGCGCCGTCACGGAGGCGGCGTTCGCGACGAAGGGCCGCCACCACGGCTCGGCCGGCGCGTCGGCGGCTCCCGGTTCGAAGGGCTGTCCCGGTACCGGCAGGGCGATCGCCGCTCCGGCCGCCTCCGCCGCCGCGAGGGTGCCCTCGCCGGGCTCGTCCCACGGGTGCGGGGCGAGGTTGAAGGTGCCCCAGTGGATCGGCAGCATCGTGCCGTGCGGGATGCCGCCCTGGAGGTCGAGGTGGGCGCGCATGCCTTCCTCGGGGGTCATGTGGATGTCGGGCCAGTACTCGGAGTACGCGCCGATCTGGATCATCGTGGCGTCGAACGGGCCGTGCGCGGCGCCGATCTCCCGGAAGCCCGGGAAGTAGCCCGTGTCACCGCTGTGGTAGATCCGGTGCTCGTCGCCCTCGACGACCCAGGACGCCCACAGGGTGAACTGCTGGTTGCGCAGCCCGCGCCCGCAGAAGTGCCGCGCGGGGGTGGCGGTGAGGGAGAGCCCGGCGACCTTGGTGCTCTCGTTCCAGTCCAGCTCGCGCAGCCGCTCCGCGGGGACGCCCCAGCGCTCCAGGTGGGCGCCGACGCCGAGCGGGACGGCGAAGACCGTGTCCGTGCCGGCGAGCGCCTTGATCGTCGGGAGGTCGAGGTGGTCGTAGTGGTCGTGCGAGATCACCACGACGTCGACCTCCCCGAGCGAGGCGAGGGGTACCGGCACGGGGTGCAGCCGCTTGGGCCCGGCGAAGGGGAAGGGGGAACACCGCTCACCCCAGACCGGGTCGAACAGGACCCGGCGCCCGTCGATCTCGGCGAGGACGCTGGAGTGCCCCATCCACGTCAGACGGAGTCCGCTCGCCGGCGGCTTGGCGAGCTCCGCCAGGGTCGTCGGGTACACCGGGATGGGCGCACCCGGGCTGCGCCGCAGGCGCTGCTCCTTGTGGAAGTAGATCTTGGCGAACTCCGCCATGGAACCGGAAGGCCTGGTCCGCGCCCCCACCGGGTTCTGGAAGACTCCGTCGGCGAAGTTCGGCGAGCACAGGATCCGCTCCAGCCGGGCACCGGACGGGTCCGCGCCGAAGGCTTCGGGCCGCAGGGCGCGCAGCCGGGGACGCAGGGGACGGGAGCCGGACAAGGCGCCTCCTGTGAGGATGGGGGCAGGACGGTCGTAGGTGTCTACGACCATCCCAACGCACACCGGCCCCCAGGGATTCCGCTTGCGGCCCCCGGCGTGTCGCGGGGTCCCCGCGCGATCCCCTCCTGCGCGGCCGCTCAGCGGCCCCGGCGCCGCCCCCGGCCCGATCCCCCCAGCCGAGCCGGCAGCAGCGTCCCCAGCCCCAGCCCCGGCAGTCCTACAACGGCAGCAGGTCCGGCCGCTTCGCCTCGACGTGGTCCCCGGAGGACTCGCCGCGCAGCCGCCGCCCGATCCAGGGCACCAGGTGCTCGCGCGCCCACTGGATGTTGTCCCGCGTCACGTCCACCGAGCCGCGCGGCCGCTCCGGCGGCCACGGCTGGTCGGGGTCGGCGGGTACGTCGAGGCCGAGCACCTGGGCGGCGCGCAGCGCGACCCGGGTGTGTCCTTCGGGTGAGAGGTGCAGCCGGTCGGTGTCCCAGGCCCGCCGGTCCTGCACGGACTTGAGCGACCAGAGGTCGAGCACCGGGCAGTCGTACCGGTCGGCGATGGCGCGCACGTGTGCGCTGTACGTCGCCACCTTGCCCCGCAGGTGCTTGAGGACCGGTACTCCCCGGGTGTCGAACCCGGTCGTGATCATGACCTGGCCGACCGAGCCGGCGAGGTCGGCCACGGCCGCCTCGAAGCGTTCGGCCACGTCGTCCGGGTCGGTCCCCGGACGGATGATGTCGTTGCCCCCCGCGCAGAAGGTGACGAGGTCGGGCGCGAGGGCCTTGGCCCTCGGGACCTGCTCGGCCACGATCTGGTCGAGTACCTTCCCCCGGACGGCCAGGTTCGCGTACCGGAAATCGTGTTCTTCCCGCTGATCGGCCAGGAGCACGGCCAGCCGGTCCGCCCAGCCGAGGTACGAATCCCCGGGTCCCGGGTCCCCTACGCCCTCGGTGAAGCTGTCCCCGATCGCCGCGTACGAACCGATGGTCTTGAGTGTCGTCTTCGTCGCTGCCACAGCACCACATCCTTCACCCCCGCGGCCGACCTACGCCAACGTAATGAGGGTTTGACGGACCGTGATCTACGCCACGATGCACATGAGGAATAAGAAACGCGTGAGGCCGGAACCCCCTTTCGGGGCCCCGGCCTCACGCGTCGGCGCGTTCCTGTACCGCGGTGCCGCGGTGCGTCAGATGCTGACGCCCTTCGAGCGCAGGTACGCGAGCGGGTCGATGTCCGAGCCGTAGGACGGACCGGTGCGGACCTCGAAGTGGAGGTGCGGGCCGGTCACGTTGCCGGTGGCGCCGGAGAGCCCGATCTGCTGGCCGGCCGTGACGCTCTGGCCGACCGAGACGGACAGCTGGGAGAGGTGGCCGTACTGGGAGTACTTGCCGTCGGCGTGCCGGATCACGACCTCGTTGCCGTACGCACCGCCCCAGCCCGCCGTGACCACGGTGCCGGCGCCGACCGCCTTGACGGTGGTGCCGGTGCTCGCGATGAAGTCGACGCCTGTGTGGTAACCGGAGGACCACATGCTGCCCGCCAGCTTGTACGGGGTGGAGATCCCGCCGCTGACCGGGGCGACGAATCCGGACGCCGTCACCGCGCCGGTGGAGGAGCCGGAGCCCTGCGCGGACGGGGCCTCGGGCCGCACGGCCGCGGAACCGCTGCCGGAGCCCGCCTCGGAGGGCGCCTGAGCCTCGCCGGAGGAGCGGTCGGAGGCATCCGGAGCCGAAGCCGTGCCCGCGGCCCGGGGGGCCGGCTTGGCGTGGGTCCGGTCCCCGTGACCGCCGAGCGTCAGCCGCAGGCCCGGGTGGATCAGGGAGGGATCGGCGCCGACCGCCTCGCGGTTGTCGGCGTAGAGCCGCTCCCAGCCGCCGGAGACGTGGCGCTCGGCGGCGATCTTCGACAGGTAGTCGCCGGGGACGACGGTGTAGACGGCGGGGGCGGTGGCCGCGGCCGCGGCGGGTGCCGCCTGCACGGACACCGGGTGCTGCGGGGCCTGGACGGGCAGCGTGGTGTGGGCGGCGGCGGGGGCGGCGTGGGCGCCGGCGGCGCCCATCAGCGGCAGCGCGAGCGCCGCGCCGCCGGTACCGGCGGCGGCCAGTCCGCGGGGTATGGCACGGGACTTCGGTCGGCGGTGCTTGCCTTGTGCGGGCATGACGAATTCCTCTCCGTCGCCTGCGAGGTGAGCTGTCGGGTTCGGACTGGAGATGTCCGGTCGTACGCACAGCAGCGATGTACGACTTCACCCCGAGCCGTTCCGGCGGGAAGATCCGGAACAGCGGCTTACCTGGTTCCCCCGCTCCTGCCGCGCGCGTGAATAGTCGGGTGCGGTTCCCGGGCGGCGGCAGGATTCGGCGGTCCACCCGGATCGATCGCGAAGGTAATCCAGTGGGGCAGTACACAACAAGCCATGAATTCCCTGACGGAATAGCAGGTACGGGGAACCGGCTGAATTCCCGTCACCCTGCGTCCATTCCGCTCCCTCAACGACCGTTACGGTGAGGGAATTCGCGTTCCGCGATCAGGCACGCACCGTCACCGTATGATCTGGCTCACGGCGTCCGGCGCGATCTCGCCCCCGGATATGGCAAGTTGGCTTCAACCGGCTCAATTCGGACAGCGCGACAGGACCCGGCCGCCTGCGCCCACCACCCCGGCCGCGACGGCCCACGACGATGCGGAGGACCCGTCCCGTGACCCAGCAGATAGCCACGAACCCGCCCACGGGGCCCGAACTGTCCGGAGTGCGCAATTTCCGTGACGTGGGTGGACTGCCGACCACCGACGGACGGAGGGTCAGGCCGGGACTTCTCTTCCGAAGCGGACATCTGGCACATGCCACCGAAAACGATGTGGAATTCCTGACCTCGCTCGGTCTGCACACCGTTTTCGACTTCCGCAACGGCGCCGATCACGCACTGGAAGGCCCGGACGTCGATCTGCCCGGCGTCCGGAACGTGAACATTCCCCTGACGGATCCGGCGGACGGCCGGGAGTTCTGGAAAATGGTCCGCGACGGCGATCTCGGGCAGCTCCGGGGCCTCTTGGGCGAGGGAAGGGCCGCCGCCCGGATGCAGAACTCGTACCGGACGATCATCAGGGACCGGACGACGGAGCACAGCCGCGTCGTCCACGCGCTCGCCGAGGACAGCGTCCCGGCCCTGATGCACTGCGCGGCGGGCAAGGACCGGGCCGGGCTGTCGATCGCCGTCACCCTGCTCGCCCTCGGGGTCGAGCGCGAGGCGATCGTGGCGGACTACCTGGAGTCGAACGCCCCGCACAACCGCTACCGGGTGCGCCGCGGCGACGACTCCCCCGGGGCCCGCTCCCCCGAGGTGATGGAGCTGCTGGCCCCGCTCTTCGACGCCCGCGCCGAGTTCCTGGCCACGGCCTTCGAGACGATCGACGCCACGTGGGGCGGGGTGGGGCCCTACCTCGCCGAGGGGCTCGGGCTCGCGCCCGCGACCCTCGGCCGGCTGAGGGACCGGCTGCTCGACTGACCGGTCCCTCGGCCGGCTGAGGGACCGGCTGCCCGACCGACCGGCCCCTCGGCCGCGTCACGACCGGGGCAGGCCGTCAGCGGTTGCCGACGGCCTGCTTCACCAGCGTCCTGCCGAAGTCCCACATCAGGGCGCCCCCGCCGTGCGCCTCGTCCATGACCTCGCGGAAGGCGACGACGAACCGGTCCACATCCGCCTCGTCCACGATCAGCGGCGGGATCAGTTTGATGACCTCCAGGTGGTCCCCGGACACCTGCGTGAGGATCCGGTGCTTCTGGAGCAGCGGCACCACGACCATCTGAGCGAAGAGCCCCTTGCGGGCGGCCTGGAGCATCGTCCAGCGGCTGCGCAGGCCGAGCGAGGACGGCCGGCCGAACTCGATGCCGATCATCAGTCCGCGCCCGCGCACCTCGTGGAGCAGCTCGTACTCGTCCACCAGGGCCGCGAGCCGCCCGCGCAGCAGGTCGCCCGTCGCCCGGGCACGGGCCACGATCCCCTCGTCCTCCATCACGGTGAGCACCGCCAGCCCGGCCGCCATCGCCTGCGCGTTGGAGCCGAAGCTCGCGGAGTGCACCAGCACCCGGTCCATGGAGGAGTAGACCTTCTTGAAGATCCAGTCCCTGCCGAGGGTCGCCCCCACCGGTACGTAGCCCCCGGAAAGGGCCTTGGCCACGCACACCAGGTCCGGTTCCAGGCCCGGTTCGTGCTGGTACGCGTAGAACTCCCCGGTGCGTCCGAGGCCGGTCTGCACCTCGTCGGCGATCAGCAGCGCCTTGTGGCGGCGCAGCAGGTCCTGCGCGGCGAGCAGGAACCCGGGCGGGGGTGCGAGCACCCCCTTGCCCTGGACGGGTTCCACGACAAAGGCGGCCACGTCGCCGCGTTTCAGCTCCCGCTCCAGCGCGGCCAGGTCGCCGAGCGGGATCCGGGTGTCGGGCAGCAGCGGCGCGAAGCCGTCGCGGAAGCCTGTCTCGCCGTTGACCGAGAGGGAGCCGGCGGTCAGGCCGTGGAAGGCGTGGTCGCAGTAGAGGACCCTGGGCCGTCCGGTGGCGTAGCGGGCGAACTTGAGGGCGGTCTCCACCGCTTCGGTGCCGCTGTTGCCGAAGAAGACCCGGTCCAGGTGGGGGCTGTAGGAGAGGAGCTTCTCGGCCAGCAGCCCGGGCAGCGGCTGGCAGTCGAAGCGGGTGAGGTCGGCGAGCTGGGCGTCCAGGACGTCGTGCAGGGCCCGGCGGACCACCGGATGGTGCCGGCCGAGGCCCATCACGCCGAACCCGGCGAGCATGTCGAGGTAGTCGTTGCCCTCGGCGTCCCAGAAGTGGGCGCCTTCCGCCCGCTCGTAGACCTTGTCGAAGCCGAGGGTGTGCAGCATCCGGGGCAGCTGGTGGTTGAGGTGCCGGGCGTGCAGTTCGTACCGCTCGGCGCCGCGTTCGGCCAGCAGGGCGCCGAGGTCGAAGCCCTTGCCCCCTCCGGTGGCGGGTGTCATGCCGAGGTGTCCCGGTTGCCGCCGAGCGTCTCCCTGGCCGCGCGCAGGGACTCCTTGAGGGAGCCCATCGTGGCGAGGACGGCGGTCGGTTCGTAGCCGCAGTGCGCCATGCAGTTCGCGCAGCGGGGGTCCTTCCCGCGGCCGTACTTGCTCCAGTCGGTGTCGTCGATCAGTTCCCGGTACGTGGAGACGTACCCGTCGCTCATCAGGTAGCAGGGCCGCTGCCAGCCGAAGAGGGAGTAATTCGGGATGGCCCAGGCGGTGCAGGGGAAATCGGCCTTGCCTTCCAGGAAGTCCAGGAAGAGCGGGGAGTGGTTGAGCCGCCAGCGCCGCCGGTTGCCGCCGGCGAACGCCTTCTTGAACAGTTCCCTGGTCTGTTCGACGCCGAGGAAGTGTTCCTGGTCGGGAGCCTTTTCGTAGGCGTAGGCGGGCGAGATCATCATTTCGTCGACCTTGAGGTCGTCGTTGAGGTAGTTCAGCACCTCGATGATCGTCTGCGGTGTGTCGGTGTTGAAGAAGGTGGAGTTCGTGGTGACCCGGAACCCACGCCTCTTGGCCTCCTTGATGGCCGCCACGGCCTCGTCGAAGACGCCTTCCTTGGCCACGGACTCGTCGTGCCGCTCGCGCAGCCCGTCGATGTGCACCGCGAAGGCGAAGTACGGGGAGGGGGTGAACTTCTCGATCTTCTTGCGGAGCAGCATCGCGTTGGTGCAGAGGAAGACGTACTTCCTGCGTGCCACCAGCTGCCGCACGATCTCGTCGATCTGGGGGTGCATCAGGGGCTCGCCGCCGGCGATGGACACCATGGGCGCCCCGGATTCCAGCACTGCGCCGACGGCCTGGGCGACGGGCATGCGCTGCTTGAGCACCCCCGCCGGGTGCTGGATCTTCCCGCACCCCTCGCAGGCCAGGTTGCAGGCGTAGAGCGGCTCCAGCTCGACGATCAGCGGGAACTTCTCACGCTTGCGCAACTTCTGTTCGAGAAGATAGGTCCCGACCCTGATGGACTGTCGCAACGGCATGGCCATCTGGCTCACCTCCTGGGGAGCAGCAAAGAACGGTGCCAGTCATAAAACGCGGGCAGTACGGCACGCAATACGCGGAAGGCCGATATTCCTCCGCGAACCGTGCCGATTCGGACGAGCTCATGCTCCGGAGCGTCCACGATCACCCGGACGGCCGCAACCGGACGGCTCGCGCCCCTGGTCGCGGTCCACAAGGTGGCCGCGGATTCCATGTCGACGGCGATGGCGCCGGTGGCGCGCAGCTGGGCGCGCTCCTGGCCCCGTACGACGTGGTCCGATCCGGTCAGTGCGCCGATGTGCACGGTCCGGCCGGGAACGGCCCGGGCCAGTGCCTCGGCGAGCAGGGGGGCGCCGTGGCAGACGACGGTGCCCCGGGGGTCCCGGGCCTCCTCGGCGACGACCAGGTCGCCGGGGTTCATGCCGGGGGCCAGGCCGGCACAGAAGCCGGTGGCGAGGACGGCGGCGCCGCCCATGCCGGGCGGGGCGAGGGCCCGGGTGACGGCCCGCTCGGCGGCTCGCGGGCCCATGCCGGTGCGCAGGACGGCGTACTCCTGCGGGGAGCCCCGGTCGCCGCCGCTGCGCAGGGCCAGTCGTTCGATGCGCAGGGCGCAGGCGACGAGCAGCGGTACGGAGGGGGGATCGGCGCGGTCGCCCATCAGGCCTCCTCGGCCAGGGCCGTCGTGGCCTCGCGGACGGGACCCGGCGTGGTGACGTGTGCGGCACCGGCCGTGTACCGGCCCTCGGGGCCGAAGGGTTCCCCGTACAGGTAGCGGCCGAGCGCGGTGAGCGGGAACACCTGCCGGTACAGGTGGTAGTTGATGGAGAAGTCCCAGGGGAAGCCGGTGCCGGTGAAGTACGGCTCGTCCCAGGAGCCGTCCCCGCGCTGGGTGCGGACGAGGTGTGCGATGCCGCGTTCGACCGCCTTGCCCTCGCGTTCGCCTGCCGAGAGCAGGGCCATGAGCGCCCACGCGGTCTGGGAAGGGGTGGAGGCGCCCTTCCCGGCCCAGGCGGGGTCCTTGTAGGAGCGCTGGTCCTCCCCCCACCCCCCGTCCGCGTTCTGTACGGACTCCAGCCAGGCCACCGCCCGCCGGATCGCGGGGTGCCCGGTGGGGAAACCGGCGGCGGTGAGGGCGGGGACCACCGAGCCGGTGCCGTAGACGTAGTTGGTGCCCCAGCGGCCGAACCAGGCACCGCTGGGCTCCTGTTCGGCCAGCAGCCAGGTGATGCCGCGCCGGGTCCGGGCGTCGTCCGTCATGCCTTCGACGGCCAGCATCTCGACGACATGGGCGGTGACGTCGGCCGAGGGCGGGTCGATGACCTCGCCGAAGTCGCAGAAGGGCAGCCGGTTGGGAAAGGGGCTGGTGTTGTCGGCGTCGAAGGCACCCCAGGCACCGTTCTTCGACTGCATGCCGAGGTTCCAGGACACCCCGCGGGCGATGGCGGCCTCGACCTTCGCCGGATCGGGGTGTGCGATCCGGCGCAGCGCGAGGACCACCTCGGCGGTGTCGTCGATGTCGGGGTAGTTGTCGTTGTGGAACTCGAACGCCCAGCCGCCGGGGGCGAGTCCGGGCCTTCGCACGGCCCAGTCGCCGCTGCGGGTGATCTCCTCGCCGAGCATCCAGTCCGCGGCCTTGAGCAGGGCGGGATGGTCGGCCGGCAGGCCCGCGTCGGCCAGGGCGATGGCGGCGAGGCAGGTGTCCCAGACGGGTGACTGGCAGGCCTCGATCATCCGGGTGGGGGCACGTCCCTGGCCGTCCGGCCCGGGGGGACCGTCCTCGCGCCAGACGGCGAACCGGTCGAGGGATTCCAGGCCGGCCCGCATCACGGGGTGTCCGAGGTCGTAGCCCAGCAGGTGCAGGGCGATGACGGAGTAGACGGCGGGCGGCTGGATCCCGCCCCAGCAGCCGTCGTTCTCCTGGCGCTCGATGATCCAGCGGGCGGCGGTGTCCATGGCGGCCTTGCGCAGCCGGCGCGGGGCGAAGCGCCGGTAGACGTGCAGGGCCTTGTCCATGCGCTGGAAGGCGCCGTCCCAACTGGTGAGGGGAGCAAGGGGTGTGGCCGGGTTGGGGTTGCGCGCGTCGGTGTGCAGCTCGTCCAGTGCGAACGGTGCGGGGCGGACCGGGCGCAGGGCGCAGACCACGGTGAGCGGGACGATGGTCTGGCGGGCCCAGCAGCCGAAGTCGTAGATGTTGAGGGGCACCCAGGGCGGCAGGAAGACCAGTTCGGGCGGGAGTTCGGGCAGGTGCTCCCACTTCCACCAGCCGAACAGGGCCAACCAGATCCGGGTGAAGACCCGGGCGGCGGCGATCCCCCCGTGTTCCCGGACCCAGGCCGAGGCACGCGCCATGTGCGGGGCGTCGGGCGGGTCCCCGGCGAGCCGCAGCGCCACGTACGCCTCGATGGTGGCCGAGAGTTCGGGCGGCCCGCCGTGGAAGGTCGCCCAGGTGCCGTCCTCGCGCTGCTCACCCCTTACGAATAAGGCGGCGGCGTGGGTGGTGGCCTCGTCCCGGATGCCGAGGAACTGCCGCAGCAACAGGTCCTCGGCGTCCATGGTGACGTTGGTCTCCAGGTCGCCCTTCCACCAGCCGGCCTGATCCTGCCGGTCGAGCAGGTGGCGGACGGCGCGCTCGGTCGCCTCCTGGACCCCGGGCAGCACGCCCGGTGTGCCGGCCGGCTCGCGCGCGGGCCCCGCGCCCGGGGTTCCGGCGCCGTCGGTCGTCGCTGTCATGGCTTCCCCTTCGTGCAGTGTCCTCTGCTGTGCTGGGGTCTGCCGTCGGCCGGTGCACGCCTAGGCAGTGCCAAGCAGGTGGGCGGCGCCGGCCGGCGACTCATGATTCATATCCGCGCCCGGACGATAATCACCTCTTGCGCACGACGACGAAGTCGGCGAGGGCGACGAGCTGGTCGCGCACCTTCCGCGGCATGTCGACGTCGTCGAGGGCGCGGATCGCCACGGCGTGCTGGCGGCGGGCCTCGTCGGCGGTCCACTGGCGTCCGCCGGCCTCCTCGATGAGGGCGGCCCGGGCGGCGAACTCCTCCTCAGAGAAGTTCTCGAAGTCGTTGCTCTTGGCATCGGCTGCCAGCAGCCGGCCCAGCTCCTCGCAGGCGGGACCGCCCGCGGCGAGGGCGGCGACGACCGGCAGGGACTTCTTGCGCTGGCGCAGGTCGCTCCAGGTCTGCTTGCCGGTGGCCTCCGGGTCGCCCCAGATGCCGAGCAGGTCGTCGACGGCCTGGAAGGCGAGGCCGAGGTGGTACCCGTACTCCTCCAGCTTGTCGGCGGTGCGGTCGTCCGCGCCGCCGAGGACGGCGCCGATGGAGACCGCGCAGGCGAGCAGGGCGCCGGTCTTGTTGCCCTCCATCTCCAGGCACTCCTCGACGCTGACGCGCTCGCGGTGCTCGTAGGAGATGTCCTGCGCCTGGCCGTCGATGAGCTTGCGGGAGGCGGTGGTCAGCCGGCGGGCCGCCCGGCCCGCCTCGACGGTACCCAGCTCCAGCAGGACCTCGTTGGCGAGGGCGAACAGCGCGTCGCCGACGAGGATGGCCTGCGCGGGGCCGTGCACCTTCCACACCGTGTCACGGTGGCGGCGCTGTTCGTCGCCGTCCATCAGGTCGTCGTGCAGCAGCGAGAAGTTGTGGACGAGTTCGACGGCCACGGCGCCGGGGATGCCGACCTCGGCGGCGACGCCCGCGGCTTCGGCGGAGAGCAGTGCGAGGGCGGGGCGCACGGCCTTGCCCTGGTCGCCGTCCGCGGGGTTGCCCTGGGCGTCGATCCAGCCGAAGTGGTAGGCGGCGACGGTGTCCATGGGCGGCGCGAGCCGGTCGACGGCGGCGCGGAGCACGGGGGTGGACAGCGTGCGGCCGCGTTCCAGGAGGGCGAGCGTGTCCGCTGCCTCCCCGCCGGCCGTGCCCACACTGCCGCCGGTGTTCTCGACAGCCGGATTCCCCGGGTTCACTGGCTCTCCTCTGGTTCCTGTACGTACTGCTGTGCGTGCTGCGGGCGTGCCGCTGGTGCTGGTGGTGGTCATGCCGCCTCTTGCAGGGGGTTTTCGCGGTGGCGGCCGAGCGCGGCGAGTGCGGCGTGTGCCGCGCCCACTCCGCTGCGGACGGCGCTCTCCATGGTCGCGGGCCAACCGGTGGCGGTCCACGCACCGGCGAGATACAGCCCCGGCGTGTCGGTCCGGAATCCGGGGCGGAGCCGGCCGACGCCCGGGGTGGGGGCGAAGGTGGCGGTGCGTTCGCGGGTGACGAAGAAGTCCCGTACCTTCGCCCCCCGCGCGGCGGGCAGCAGCCGTTCCAGTTCGGGCAGGTACTTGGTCCGCAGGACGGAGACCGGCTCGTCGATGTCGTCCTGGGCGGCGGACTGGGACAGGGCCAGGTACTGGCCGCCGTCGGTGAGTCCGGAGGCGTCGGTGCGGTCGAAGACCCACTGGACCGGGGAGCCCAGCGCGGCGAAGAAGGGGCGCCGGAGCACCTTGCGGTCGTAGACGACGTGGACGTTGAGGATGGGCGCGGTGCCGATGTCGAGGAGCTTGTCGGGGTCGGCCAGTGCCCCGGCCGGGAGCAGCCCGTGGGCCTCGCGCTGCGGGACGGCGAGGACGACGGTGTCGGCGTCCAGCGTCTCGGTCTCGGTGTCCACCCGCCAGTTCCCGTCCTGCGAGCGGGAGATGCCGGTGACGCGGGCGCGCAGTTCGGTGCGTACGCCGGCGGCG
Organism: Streptomyces sp. NPDC051578; assembly: GCF_044454045.1. Taxonomy (NCBI): domain Bacteria; kingdom Bacillati; phylum Actinomycetota; class Actinomycetes; order Kitasatosporales; family Streptomycetaceae; genus Streptomyces; species Streptomyces sp. NPDC051578. The sequence continues at coordinate 107,229 of NZ_JBITDH010000005.1, read as the reverse complement.
TCGAGTTCCTTGCGGGCGAGCGTGTGGTGCAGGTCGCCGAGCGGGACCGTGGCCCAGCCGATGTCGGCGGCGCCGTTCTCGGAGAGCAGGCCGGTCTTGAAGACCATGGCGGCCAGTCCCAGGGAGGACTGGTCGGCGGTGGCGTTGAGGGTGGCGATGCCGACGAGGTCCCACAGCGCCTCGATGGCGCGGGGGGACTGGCCGTAGCGGCCGAGCCAGGTCGCGAAGTCCAGTCCGTCGAGCGCCGGGTCGGTGGGGTCGAGGCGGCGCAGGGCGAGCGCGGCGCGCCCCACTCCCGCCCGCTCGGCGAGGGACAGGTGCGGGTAGCGGGCCAGCGAGGACGCCAGGTGCAGGGGTACGGGCAGGGCGCTGCGGCGCAGCCGGCCCAGGCGCGGGCCGCCGGGGTGGGCGACGTCGAGCACGGGGACGTCGAGCCGCTCCTGCAGTGGTGCCAGGGCGGCGCCGCCGACGCGGTCGAGGAACCAGCGGTAGGCGGTGCAGCAGCGGAGGTAGACGTGCTGGCCGTTGTCGACGGTGAGGTCGCCGCGCTTGAAGGAGAAGGCGAGGCCGCCGAGCCGGGGGCGGCTCTCCAGGAGGGTCACCCGCAGCCCGGCGCCGGCCAGTTCGAGGGCGGCGGTGACTCCGGCGAGGCCGCCGCCGACGACCACCGCGTGGTTCGCGGTCATGCGTCCTCCCTTGTCGTCCCGAAGGACGCCGGGGTGCCGCACGAGGTTGCTCCGGCGATCATCAGCTCCGCCTCCTGGTGCTCTGGCGGGAGATGGTCCGCGCGTCGAGGCCGGAGAGGCCGCGGACGGCGACGTACGCCTTCTCGTGGGTCGGAAGGGAGACGCGTCCGCGCAGGACGGCCTCGGGTTCGCGTTCGATGCGGTCCAGCAGGCGCCGGTAGATGCCGGCCATGGCGGCCACGCAGGCGCCGCTGCGCCGGTCGAGCATGGGCAGCAGCCGGTAGCCCTCGACGAACAGCGCGCGGGCCCGGCGGACTTCGTGGTGGACGAGCCCCGCGAAGTCGGCGCCGGCGGGGGCCCGGTCGGTGCGGAAGCCGTCGGAGCAGCCGAACTTGGCGAGGTCCTCGGCGGGCAGGTAGGTGCGGCCGTTGCCCGCGTCCTCGCGAACGTCCCGCAGGATGTTGGTGAGTTGGAGCGCGAGGCCCAGGGTGTCGGCGTACTCGGGGGCGCGGGCCGCGTCGGCCGCTCCGGGGGCGGTGCCGAAGACGCCGAGGGAGAGCCGTCCGATGGCGCCGGCCACGCAGCGGCAGTAGACCTTCAGGTCGTCCCAGGTCTCGTAGGTCTCGCCGCGGACGTCCATCAGGACTCCGTCGATGAGTTCGTCGAGTCCGCCGAGGGGGATCGGGAAGCGGCGCGCGGCGTGGGCGAGGGCGACGGCGACCGGGTCGGTGTCGTCCTCCTCGATCTCCTCGGCGCGGATCCGGCCGAGCAGGGCGCGGGTCTCTTCCAGCCGCACGAGCTTGGCGTCGGCGGGCAGCGTGCCGTCGCCGATGTCGTCGACGCGGCGGGAGAAGGCGTATAGCGCGGACATCGCCTGCCGCTTGTCCGTGGGCAGCAGGCGGATGCCGTACGCGAAGTTGCGCGCCTGGGTTCCGGTGACGGCCTCGCAGTAGCTGTAGGCCGCGCAGACCTGTGCGGACGGCACGGCCGGCTCGGACGGTGCGGACGCGTGTGTGGGGCCCTCCACGTTCGGGCTCACCCCTTTCTCGGCGCTGGGCGCAGGACGGCGGCCACCTCGCGGAGCAGGCCGCTCCTGGTGGGCTTGGGCGGGCCGGGGGCTACGTCGAAGCCGGCGGCCGCGATCGCGTTCAGGGCGGCGCGCCCCCCTCCCACGAAACCCGCGAGCAGCAGCCGGAGCCTGCCGTGCACGCTGCCCACGAGCGGGGTGCCCTCGTCGAGCAGTGCTCGGGCGCGTTCGGATTCGAATGCGATCAGGGAGCGCAGCGACGCTCCGGCGGTGGGCGCTTCCAGGTCGGTCTCGGTGACGTGGAAGCGGCGCATGTCCTGGCCGGGGAGGTAGATCCGGTCGCGGCCGAGGTCTTCGGTGACGTCCTGGAGGTGCTCGGCGATCTGCAGGGCGGTGCAGACCGCGTCGGAGTGGCGGATCCGCTGGGGGGTGCTGGTACCGGTGAGGGAGAGGACGAGGCGGCCGACGGGGTTGGCGGACAGCTCGCAGTAGGCGACGAGGTCCTCGTACGTGTCGTAGCGCGAGACCAGCTGGTCCTGGCGGTTGGCCTCGATGAGCCCGAGGAAGGGCTCGGGGGTGAGGCCGTGGGCCCGGACGACGGGCTGCAGGGCCTGGAGGAGCGGGTGGCGCGGGGAGCCGCCGGCGGCGCCGAAGACGCGTCCCAGGTCTGCCTCGAAGGCGTCCAGCATGGCGAGCCGGTCGTCGGCGGCGGCCGCGTCCAGGCCCAGGAGCACGGCGTCGTGTCCGCCGGGGGCGAGGTCGCCGTCGCCGATGTCGTCGACCAGGCGGGCGTACCCGTAGACCGCCATGAGGCCCGCCCGCCAGGCGCGCGGGAGGATGGAGGGGGCGACGGGGAAGTTCTCCGTCCGCGCCTTGCCGAGGGTGGCGCGCGCGTGGGCGTCGGAGGCTGTGGGGGCCGTGTGCCGCCGGGGTCGGGTGCCGTGCCCCGGGGTCACCGCCCGCCGCCCGGGGCGGGGACGGCGCCCCTGCCTGGGGGCCGGAGAATTCCCATCGCCATTGCCGTCACATCTCCCGTTCTACACTGCCGACCCAAGTCAGCCTATTTCGGACACGCCGCCGGACTTTACCCGGGGTGCCCCGGCTTTTTCGACTGCGGGGAATCGTCCCCTCTCGGCACGATTGAAGAACTGGTCCAGCTTACGCTGTACAACGCCGCGAAGGCCTATCGGGTATTCGTCCGGGAGGGAATGTCGGGCACTCGGAATATGCGGCTCACACCGAGGCCCCCACCGCACGGAGCGGCAGGGGCCTGCGGTCGTCACACGGAGTGCGCGGTCAGTGGCTGGTCGCCTTCTCGTACGCCGAGACGACTTCCTCGGTGGGCCCGTCCATCAGGAGTTCGCCCTTCTCCAGCCACAGCACCCGGTCACAGGTATCGCGGATGGACTTGTTGTTGTGACTCACCAGGAAGACCGTGCCGGCCTTCTCGCGCAGCTCTCGGATGCGGGCCTCGGAACGGACCTGGAACTTGCGGTCACCGGTCGCCAGCGCCTCGTCGATCATCAGGACGTCGTGGTCCTTGGCGGCCGCGATGGAGAAACGCAGACGTGCGGCCATGCCGGAGGAGTAGGTGCGCATCGGCAGGGAGATGAAGTCGCCCTTCTCGTTGATGCCCGAGAAGTCGACGATGTCCGCGTAGCGCTCCTGGATCTGCTCGCGCGTCATGCCCATCGCGAGACCGCCGAGGACCACGTTGCGCTCGCCGGTCAGGTCGTTCATCAGCGCCGCGTTGACACCCAGCAGCGACGGCTGGCCGTCGGTGTAGACCCGGCCGGACTCGCAGGGCAGCAGACCCGCGATGGCCCGCAGCAGCGTCGACTTGCCCGAACCGTTGGAGCCGATAAGGCCGATGGCCTCGCCGCGGTAGGCGGTGAAGGAGACGCCGCGTACGGCGTGCACCCGGCGCACGCCCGGGCTGTCGCCCTTGCCCCGGCGCATGATCTTGCTCAGCGCCGCGGTGGCGCTGCCCTTGCCGGCGCTGCCGGTGTTGACGCGGTAGACGATGTGGACGTCGTCGGCGATGACGGTGGGGACGGCGCCCCTGTTGTTCTCAGCCACGGCCGTAACGCTCCTCAGCCTTCCAGAAGTACACGAAACCGCCGGCGCCGATGACGACGGCCCAGCCCACCGCGAAGGCCCAGACGTGCGGCGGCAGGTGGTGCGGTCCGTAGCTGTCGATCAGCGAGAAGCGGATCAGGTCCATGTAGATCGCCGCGGGGTTCCACTGGAGCACGTCCGCGATCCAGTGCGGCCTGCCCTTGAGCATCTCGCCGATCGAGAACATGACACCCGAGGCGTACATCCACGTGCGGGTGATGAACGGCATGAGCTGCGCGAGGTCGGGGGTCTTGGACCCCATCCGCCCGAAGATCAGCGCCAGGCCGGTGTTGAAGACGAACTGCAGCGCCAGCGTCGGGATCACCAGCAGCCAGGACAGCCGCGGGTAGTTCCCGAAGGCCACGACGATGACGAGCACCACGATCATCGAGTACAGCAGCTGTCCGAGCTGCTGGAGCGAGAACGAGATCGGCAGCGAGGCGCGCGGGAAGTGCAGCGCGCGGACCAGGCCGAGGTTGCCCGGGATCGCCCTGACGCCCGCCATCAGCGAGCTCTGGGTGAAGGAGAAGACGAAGATGCCGATCACCAGGAAGGGGATGTACGCCCCCTTCGGCATGCCGCGTCCCGCGTTCAGGATCAGGCCGAAGATCAGGTAGTAGACCAGGGCGTTCAGCAGCGGGGTCGCCACCTGCCAGATCTGGCCGAGCTTCGCCTCGCTGTACTGCGCGACGAGCTTCGCCCGGGAGAAAGCCATGATGAAGTGGCGCCGCCCCCAGAGCTCGCGCACGTACCCGCCCAGGCTGGGCCGGGCGCCGCTGACGGACAGGCCGTACTTCCTGGCGAGCTCGGCGGGGGTGAGCCCCGCGTCTTCGGACGGCGGCTTGCTCGTGGCGAGGGCGCCGTCGTGGGTTGTGTCACTCACAAGTTGAAACTTTCCGTCTTCAAGATGCGGCAGAAGGGGGCATCGGACCCTGGGGCGCGGGCCCGGTGATCGGGCCCATGCTCCCAGACCCGAGCTTGTCAGATGACAGGTGGTCGGCCCAGCCGGGTCAACCGCCAGACCGTACGCCACTTCATGGGGCGACGAGGACCGCAAGGTACGGTCCAGCCCTCCTTGAACCCGCCGAACCAGGCTTTGAGCGCCGGGGCGGAGGGCCTGCGGACGAGGGTCAGGGCCATCCAGACGCCCAGGTAGACCGGCACCAGGGGCGCGGGCAGGTTGCGGCGGGCGAGCCACACGCGGTTACGGGCCACCATACGGTGGTAGACCGCGTGCCGGGAGGGGGCCGTCGTCGGGTGCAGCAGCACCATGTCCGCGCGGTAGTCGATCAGCCACCCGGCGTCGAGCGCCCGCCAGGCCAGGTCGGTCTCCTCGTGGGCGTAGAAGAACTGCCCCGGCAGGACGCCGGCCTGCTCGAAGACCTCGGTGCGCACGGCGTTGGCGCCGCCCAGGAAGGTCGTCACGCGGGACGAACGCAGCGGGTCGGAGGCGCGCAGCCGCGGTACGTGGCGGCGCTGCGTCTCTCCCGTGTCGGGGTCGGCGATCCGGAAGCTGATGATCCCGAGCCGGGGGTCCTCGGCGAAGGCCTGCCGGCACAGCTCGGCGGTGTCGGTCCGCTCCAGCAGTCCGTCGTCGTCAAGGAAAAGCAGCGCGTCCACGTCGAAGCCGTCACGTCCGGCGGTGCGGAAGGCCTCGATGCCGACGTTGCGGCCGCCGGGGATGCCGAGGTTCTCCGGCAGCGCCACGGTGCGGACGCCTTCCGGCAGGCCGGTGACCTCGACGCCCTGGCCCACGACGACGACCTCGACGGGGTCGCCTTCCTGGCGGGCCACCGAGTCGAGGAGGGCCTTGAGCTCGTCGGGGCGGTTGCCCATGGTGATGATCACGGCGCCCAGCCGCATCGGCGTCGTCACTTGAGCCTGCTGGAGGCCAGGATCGACACCAGGTGCAGCACCGTCTGGAGCAGCGCGATGCCGGCCAGGACCGCGACGCCGAGCCGGGAGAAGTACAGGTCGCCGCGGACCTGGTCCAGCACGGCCAGCAGCAGGATCAGCAGCGAGGCCTCGATGCCGAGGACGAGCCGGTGGAACTTGAGCGCGGACGCGGCCCGGCGGGCGAGCGCCATGCCGGAGGAGCGCGGCTCGGCGGCGGCTTCCGCGACGGGCGCCTTGCCCGTCTGGTGGCGGGCGACGCCGACCAGGTCGGTCTCGGCCTTGATCAGGATCGCGCCGAGCGCCGCGAGGGTGCCGAGGAAGGCCCACAGCCAGTCGATCCGGCCGCTGCCCCACAGGTCGCTGGCGCGCAGGCCGAAGCCGACCAGGACCGCCGCGTCGCAGAGGTAGGCGCCGACGCGGTCCAGGTAGACCCCGGAGAGCGAGAATTGCTTCTTCCAGCGGGCCACCTCCCCGTCGACGCAGTCGAGGAGCAGGTACATCTGGACGGCGACGACGCCGAGTACGGCGCCCCAGACGCCCGGCACCAGCAGGGCCGGGGCGGCGAGGACACCGGCGAGCGTCATCACGTAGGTCAGCTGGTTGGGCGTGACCTTGGTGCCCACCAGGACGCGGGTGATGCGCAGGGAGATCTCGCGCATGTACAGGCGGCCGCCCCAGTGCTCGCCGCTGCGCCGGTCCTTGACGCCCGCCGGGTGCACGACGGGCCGGAGTTCAGCTACGGATGGTCTTGGCATAGTCGGCGTAAGCGTCCCTGATCTCGGCTGCGGACAGGTTGAGGTGCTCCAGGATGGTGAAGCGTCCCGGACGGGTCTGGGGGGCGTACTCGACGGCGGCGACGAACTCGTCCGCGCTGAAGCCGATCTCCTCGGGGGCGGTCGGCAGGCCGTGGCGGCGCAGTACCTCGACGAAGAGCGCGGACTGCTCCACCGCCCCCCGCAGGTGCATCGCGAAGGCGGCGCCGATGCCGACCTGCTCGCCGTGGAGCGCGGAGCGGCCCGGGTAGAGGAGGTCGAAGGCGTGGCTGATCTCGTGGCAGGCGCCGGACGCCGGGCGGCTGTCACCGCTGATCGACATGGCGATGCCGGTGAGGACCAGGGCCTCGGAGAGAACGGTGAGGAACTCGTCGTCGGTGCACTCCCCGGGGTGGCGCAGGACGGCCTCGCCGGCGGTGCGCGCCATGGCGGCCGCCAGGCCGTCCACGGGCTCACCGGTGATCTTGTGCGAGAGCTCCCAGTCGGCGATGGACGAGATGTTGGAGAGCGCGTCGCCGATGCCGGCGCGGATGAACCGTACGGGCGCCTCCTTGATCACGTCGAGGTCGATGACCATCGCGATCGGGGTGGGCACTCCGTAGGAGCCGCGGCCGTTGTCGTTGTCCAGGATGGAGACGGGGGAGCAGATCCCGTCGTGGGAAAGGTTGGTGGCGACGGCCACCATGGGCAGCCCGACCCGCGCCGCGGCGTACTTCGCCACGTCGATGATCTTGCCGCCGCCCAGGCCGACCACGGCGTCGTAGCGGCGGCCCTTTATGTCGTCGGCGAGCTTGACCGCGGAATCGATGGTGCCGTCCGCGACCGCGTACCAGTCTGCGTGCGGCAGGACGGGCTCCAGCCTGGCGCGCAGCGCCACGCCGGAGCCGCCGCTGATCGCGATGGCGAGCTTGCCGGACGCGGAGATGCGCTGGTCGGCCAGGAGGCCGGCCAGGTCGTCCATCGCCCCGCGGCTGATGTCGACGACAACGGGCGAGGGGATCAGCCGCGTCAGTACTGGCATGCGATGGTCCGGCCCTTGGCGAGGTCGTCGTGGTTGTCGATCTCGACCCACTTGACGTCGCCGATGGGGGCCACGTCGATGGTGAAACCGTCGTCGACGAGCTGCTGGTAGCCGTCCTCGTAGTAGAGGTCGGGGTCGCGCTCGAAGGTGGTCTTGAGGGCTTCGGCCAGGGCCTCGGCGGCTTCGGGCTCGATGAGGGTGACACCGATGTACTCGCCGGTGGCGGTGGCCGGGTCCATCAGCTTGGTGATCTTCCGGACGCCCTCGCCGTCGGCGGTGATGACCTTCATCTCCTCGTCGGCCAGGTTCTTGACCGTGTCCAGGGCGAGGATGATCTTCTGGCCGTTGCCGCGGGCGTCCAGCAGGGTCCGCTCGACGGAGACGGGGTGGACGGTGTCGCCGTTGGCGAGGATCACGCCCTGCCTCAGGACGTCACGCGCGCACCACAGGGAGTAGGCGTTGTTCCACTCCTCGGCCTTGTCGTTGTCGATCAGCGTGATCTTGACGCCGTACTTGGCTTCGAGCGCTTCGCGGCGCTCGTACACGGCTTCCTTGCGGTAGCCGACGACGATGGCGACCTCGGTCAGCCCGACCTCGGCGAAGTTGCCCAGGGTCAGGTCGAGGACGGTGAGGCTCTCCTCGTCGCCTTCGGGGCCGACGGGCACGAGGGCCTTGGGCAGGGTGTCGGTGTAGGGACGCAGGCGGCGTCCGGCACCGGCAGCGAGTACAAGGCCGATCATGCTGGTTCTCCTTCGTCATGTACGGCGGGTGCCCCGGAGGAAACCCAGAAGCGGATGCTCTCCACGAGCACCACGAGTGCCACGGCCACGGCCAGGGCCGTGAGCGCGACGGGGAAGTCCGCGGCGCGGGTCGCCAGTACGGCGGCCAGGACGGCGGTGACGAGCACCCGGCCTTCGTGACCGCCGGTCGTCCGCACCAGCCAGTGCGGGGGCGCGCCGGTGCCACCGCGGATGCGGTACACCGTGTCGTAGTGATGGTAGGCGACCGCCGCGACCAGTCCGAATGCCGCCGGGAGCGCTCCGGGGACGTCCGCCTTGGCGGCGAGGGCCAGTACGGTCGTGTACTCGGCGGCCCGGAAGACGGGCGGGACGAGCCAGTCGAGGGCGCCCTTGAGGGGGCGCGCGACGGCCACTGCGGCGCAGAGCACGTAGAAGACCGCGGCGGCGACGGTCTGCCGGGCGCCGAACGGCTGGGACCACGCCGCCCACAGCAGGGCGGCCGTACCGACGACGGCGGCGGCGAGGCCGGCGCCCGGCGCCATCCGGCCGACGGACCGGGCCACGAGTTCGGCGAGCGGGCCCGAGTCGGCGAGGTCGGCCAGCGCCCGGGCGGCGCGGTCGGTCCTCTCGGCCTTGCGGGTCAGCGAGCGCAGGACCCGGCCGGCGGTGGTGTAGAGCGCGCCGAAGGCGCAGCCGGCGAGGAGCGCGTAGAAGACGATCCGGGGGTTGGTCGCGGCGGTCAGTACGGCGATCATCGCCCAGCGCTCACCGATGGGGAGGATGATCATCCGCCGGACCCACACCGTCCAGCCGACGCTGTCGAGGCGGTCGGAGAGGGCGGCCGTCGGGCTCGTGTTGGCCGCGGCGTCGTGGTTGGCCTCGTTGAAGGCGAAGTCCACGACGTGCCGGCAGGTCATGAGGATCATCGCGCCGAGCGCGAGCGCCCATACGTCGTCGTCGTGCCGGGCCGCGCCGAGCGCGAGGCCCGCGTAGAAGGAGTACTCCTTCGCGCGGTCGAAGGTCGCGTCGAGCCAGGCGCCCATCGTCGAGTACTGGAGCGAGTAGCGGGCGAGCTGCCCGTCGGTGCAGTCCAGGACGAAGGAGACGAGGAGCAGCACCCCGGCGGCGACGTAGCCGCCGCGCTCACCCGTGGCGGCGCAGGCCGCCGCTATGAGGGCGGTGATCAGGGAAGCGGTGGTGACCTGGTTCGGGGTCAGCCCGCGGCGCGCGCACCAGCGGGCGATGTAGCGCGAGTACGGGCTGATGAAGAAGGTGGTGAAGAACCCGTCGCGGGACTTGACGGCGGTACGCAGGCGTACGGCTTCGTCGTCCACGGCGGCGACGGCCGCCGCGGCCGCTTCGCGCTCGGCCGTGGTGACGGGGACGGCGGCGACGAGGGTGCCGAGGTCGGGGCGCTGGACGGGGGTGCCGGCGGCCTCGACGGCGGCCGCCAGACGGTCCGCGTAGGGGCCTGGGCCATCGGGTGCCAGGGCCGCGGCCGCGTCGAGGGCGGCGCGGGCGCCCGGCTGGACGGCGAAGGCGCCGGTCACGGCGCAGGCGTCGAAGCGCGGGTCGGTGAGGGCGAGGCGCAGGGCGTGCCGGTGGCCGACGAAGCCGCTGTCGACGACGGCGACCCGCTCGTCGGCCGGTACGTCGGCCAGGGCGGCCGCGGTGTCTTCGGGTCCCCCGGCCGGGCGGACCTCGAAGCCGAGCGACCGCAGCTCGTCGGCGAGCGGTGATCCGGGTACCGGCAGGCCGGTGAGGATGACGGTCGGCAGACGAACCCACTCCTTGCAGCGAACACTGGACGCTCGCCGCAACGGGGCGGCGGCACGACGGCAGAGGCTATCGGATGAACGGAAGCCGGGGTTCACCAGCCGTTTACGCCCGCACAAGCCGAATGTCCCGGGCGGCGGACCCGGCCCCGCCATCATTGACGATCACGCCGAGGGACTACAAACCGCCCGTGTGTTCCGCCGCCCGGTCCGTAGTTCGGCCGCCGGGGGCCCGGGTAGTCCTCATGTGCCCCGCGCAGCCGACCGCTCCCGCACCGCGTACCACGCGTCGGGGGGCAGACATGCGCGGATCGGCGAAGTGGGGACAAGCCGCTTTTGTACGGCAGACTTGAAAGCCGAAGTCCGAAGCGAAGGATGGGTATGCCGATCACACCAGCCACCGCCGGGAACAGCGCGTCCGCCGGCACCGGGACCCGGGAACCGATCATGCTCGAACTGGTCGACGAGTCCGGCAACACCATCGGCACGGCGGAGAAGCTCTCCGCGCATCAGGCGCCCGGTCGGCTGCACCGGGCGTTCTCCGTGTTCCTCTTCGACGAGCGGGGCCGCCTGCTGCTCCAGCAGCGCGCCCTCGGGAAGTACCACTCCCCCGGCGTCTGGTCGAACACCTGTTGCGGCCACCCTTACCCCGGCGAGTCGCCGTTCGCGGCCGCCGCCCGGCGGACCCACGAGGAGCTGGGGCTGTCGCCGTCGCTGCTCGCGGAGGCGGGGACGGTGCGGTACAACCACCCGGACCCGGCGTCGGGGCTGGTGGAGCAGGAGTACAACCACCTGTTCGTGGGATTGGCGCAGGCCGCGGTGCGGCCGGACCCGGAAGAGGTCGGGGACACCGCTTTCGTCACCGCCGAGGAGCTGGCGAAGCGGCACGCGGAGGCGCCGTTCTCCGCCTGGTTCACGACCGTCCTGGACGCGGCCCGGCCCGCGATCCGCGAGCTGACCGGTGAGGCGGCGGGCTGGTAGCCGTCACGCCCTAGGGACGGACCGGCGCGGCCACGGGAGCGGTGAGCGGCAGGGCCGCCCAGATCACCTTGCCGCCGGTGGCGGTGTGCTCCACGTCGCACACCCCGCCGGCCTCCAGGGTGATCTCCCGGACGAGCAGCAGGCCCCGGCCGCCGGTCTGGCCGAAGTCGGCCTCCAGTGCCTTGGGGCGGTACGGGTGGTTGTCCTCGACGGCCACCCGTACCCATTCGCGGCCCACCGCCACCTCGACGGCGACCTCCGGGGAGAGCAGGGCGGCATGCCGGACCGAGTTCGTCACCAGTTCGGAGACGATCAGCAGCAGGGAGTAGACCAGGTCCTGGTGGGCGGGCACCCCCTGCCGGCCGAGGAGGTCCCGGACCGCGCGGCGGGCCTGCGGAACGGATTCTTCAACCGCCGGCGCGGTGAACCTCCACACTCCCTCGTACGCGAGAGGGTCCGCCGGGCCGTCCGGCTCACCACCCCTGGCCGGCGGGACACTCCCGCTGTCGTCCATCTTCACGCCCCCGTCTTCGCGCTCGATCGTCTCCACGGTTCAAGGGTGGACAACGGCCAGGTCCGGCCCGCATCGCTGACCAGAAGTCAGCGTCAATCGTGCACTTTCTGACCGATGGCGTATGACAGCGTCAGTTGTGCGACCGTTCCTGACCCAGGGGCCCGCTCTGCTCGGCTGTCCCGCGCACCCCGTCCGCCTCGCCGGGTCCGGCGACCCGGTCCTCCTTCACCTGCCCCAGGATGCGGCGGGCCGCCAGGCCGAGGGCCAGCAGGCTCAGCCCGTCGAAGAGCAGGGCGAGCGAGAAGAAGGTGCCGATCACGTACAGGCTGTTGCCCGGCCAGTCGGACAGGATCAGCAGGCCCAGCAGGATGCCGAACGCGCCTTGGACGAGGGTCAGCCCGAAGTTCGACCCGCGCACCACGAGGGAACCGGCCAGCCGGAACACGCCGCCGGTGAGGAAGAGCAGCGCGGCGAACATCGTCAGGGCCTCCGCGCCCGCCTCGGGGCGCCGCAGGATCACGAAACCGGCGGCCAGGTTGACGGCCGCGACGACGACGGCGAGCCAGAAGTAGTTGCTCTTGCGTGCCTGCACCGCCTGGGCGAGGCCGATCACGCCGCCGGCCAGCAGGAGCCAGCCGAAGAGGAACATGGAGGTGAGGGTGGCCACGCCCGTGTAGATCAGGCCCACGAGGCCCGCCGCCACCAGCAGCAGGCCGAGCAGGGCGAGCACGCCGAAGCTGCGGCTCAGCTGCTTCTTCTCGCGCTGGGGCTCGGACCGGCCGCGGTGGGAGGTGCTCCGGCCGAACCGGCCGGTCCTGTCCTGCTGGTCGCTCCGGCCTGCGCTCATGAAGCTGCCACCTTTCAGCGCCCCCCGCACGGACACCACCGATCATAGGTTCGGGCGGCCCGGATAGCATCCGGCCCATGGACGCAGCCCTCCTTCACACGGTGGCCGACGGGGTCGCCACCGTCGTCATCTCGCACCCGGCGAAGCGAAACGCCATGACGGCCGGCATGTGGCGGGCGCTGCCCGGACTGCTGTCCGCCCTGGCGGACGACGCGTCCGCACGGGTGGTCGTGCTGACGGGAGCCGGGCCGACCTTCTGCGCGGGAGCCGACATCACCTCGCTGGGGGGTGACGACGACCCGCAGGCGCTGTCGGTGACCGCGGAGGAGGCCCTCGCCGCGTTCCCCAAGCCGACGATCGCCGCGATCCGGGGTTTCTGCGTGGGCGGCGGGAGCCAGCTGGCGGCCGCGTGCGATCTGCGCTTCGCGGAGACGGGGGCGCGGTTCGGGGTGACCCCGGCGAAGCTGGGGATCGTCTACCCGGCTTCGTCGACGCGGCGGTTGGCCGCACTGGTCGGCCCGTCGACCGCCAAGTACCTGCTCTACTCGGCCGAGTTGATCGACGCGGAGCACGCCCTGCGCGCCGGGTTCCTCAACGAGCTGCTGCCGGCCGGGGAACTCGACAAGCGGGTCGCCGATTTCGCGCGGACGCTGACGGCCCGTTCGCGGCTGACGCAGGCCGCGGCGAAGGAGTTCGCCGACGGCCGGACGGACCGGGACGCGCACTGGGCCGCCCAGGCGGCCGGAAGCGGCGACGCCGCGGAGGGCGTCGCCGCGTTCCTGGAGCGCAGGGCTCCCGTCTTCACCTGGTCTCCCCCAGCGGGTTGACCGCGCGCAGCCGCGCGACGAGCTCGGCCGGGGCCTTGGCGGGGGACCCCGCGTCGTAGGGCGGCTGGGGGTCGTACTCGGTCATCAGCTGCACCGTTTTGGCGACGTCGTCGCCCGCGACGCGGCCGAGGAGGGTGAGGCCCATGTCGATGCCGGCCGACACCCCGGCGGCGGTCACGTACTTGCCGTCGAAGACCACGCGCTCGCCGGTGGGCTCGGCGCCGAACTCGGAAAGCCGGTCGAGGAACAGCCAGTGGCCCGTGGCCCGGCGCCCGTCGAGCAGGCCGGCGGCGGCCAGCAGGAGGGAGCCGGTGCAGACGGAGGTGGTCCAGGTCGTGGTGGCGTCGACGGTCCGCAGCCAGTCGAGGACCGCGGGGTTCTCCATCTCCCGCTCTGGGTGCGGGCCGCCGGGCACGATGACGATGTCGGGCCGGGTGACCTCGTCGAGACCCTTGTCGGCGACGAGGGCGAGCTGCCCGGAGTCCCCCCGCACGGGTCCCGGCCGCTCGGCGACGAAGACGACGTCGGCGCCGGGCAGGCGCCCCAGGGTGTCGAAGGGCCCGACGGCGTCGAGCGCGGTGAAGCGGTCGTAGAGCAGTACGGCGATCTGCATGGCTCCTCCGGAGCGGTAGTGGTGTGCGGTGCCGGCGGCTGCCGGCGATCGGTGATCGCCGGTCGGCGGTCGGCGGTCGGCGGTCGGGCAGGGGGAGGCCGCCCGGGCGGTCCCCCGGGGGCTGTGCGGCCCGGGCGGACCCGGCAGAGGCGGGCGGATCCGGGAGGCGGCCCGGGCAGACCCGGGCCCGCGGCGAAGACCGGGCGTCACGGCCCGAAGCGGCGGCGGTATTCGGACGGGGGTTGGCCGAGCGTGCGCAGGAAGGCGCGCCGGAGGGCCTCCGGCGTGCGGTAGCCGGACGCGCGGGCGATCTGGGCCACGCCCTCACGGCCCTCCTCCAGCAGCCGTCGCGCATGCTCGACCCGCACCCGCTCCACGTACCGCCCCGGGGTCACCCCGGTCTCCGCCTGGAACGCCCGCGCGAAATGGCGCGGCGACAGCGCGGCCCGCGCCGCGAGCGCCTCCACGCCGAGTTCCTCGCCCGGGTGCTCGGTGATCCACTGCTGCACGTCCCGCAGCGGTTCCCGCTGCGCCGTCTGCGCCGCCAGCTGCGCGCTGAACTGCGCCTGGTTCCCGGGTCTGCGCAGGAACACCACCAGGTGCCGCGCGATCAGCAGCGCCACGTCCCGGCCGACGTCCTCCTCCACCAGCGCCAGCGCGAGGTCGATGCCGGCCGTCACCCCGGCCGATGTGGCCACCCGGCCGTCGCGCACGTAGATCGGATCGGGATCGACCGTGACGGCGGGGTAGTCCCGCGCCATCCGCTCGCAGGAGTTCCAGTGCGTCGTGGCCCGGTGGCCGTCCAGCAGCCCCGCTTCCGCCAGCAGCAGTCCCCCCGTGCACACGGACACCACCCGCTCCGCGCCACCCCCGTGCGCGCGGAGCCAGTCGGTGAGCCTCGGGTCGAAGTCGCCCGTGTAGCGGCCCCCGGGGACCAGCAGGGTGGTCCCCGCCCCGGGCCGGGCGCTCTCCAGGTCCCCGTCCGGGACCAGGGTCAGTCCGCTGGTGGTGCGTACGGAAGCGGCTCCGGGAGAAACCGTCCTGATCCGGTACCCGGCGTGGTCCGGGAACCGGCCGACCCCGCTGAACACCTCCACCGGGCCGGTCACGTCCAGGCTCTGCACCCCGTCATAGAGCAGGACGAGCACGTTTCGCGATGACATGCCTCCATCCTGTGACCCCGGTGTGAGGGCCGCAATGTCGTGGATCCCACCTATCCGGCCACGGCTCGGGCGCTGCCGCCCGCGCGGATAGGATCGACGGACCATGACTGCAACCCTCGTCGCCAAGAACCTCACCGCCGCGCACGGTGAGCGCACGCTCTTCGCCGACCTCGACCTCGTCGTCGCGCCCGGCGACGTCATCGGCCTCGTCGGCGTCAACGGCGCCGGGAAGTCCACCCTGCTGCGGCTCCTCGCCGGGCTGGACGCCCCCGAGACCGGTGAGCTCCGCCTCTCCCCGCCCGGCGCGGCCGTCGGTCACCTGCCGCAGGAGCCCGAGCGCCGCCCCGGCGAGTCGGTCAGCGAGTTCCTCGCCCGTCGTACCGGCGTAGCGGCCGCGCAGGCCGCGCTGGACGCGGCCACGCAGGGCCTGGTCGACGGCACCCCCGGCGCCGACGACGCCTACGGGGAGGCCCTCGACCGCTGGCTGAACCTCGGCGGCGCGGACCTCGACGAGCGGGCCCAGGAGGTGGCCGACGACCTCGGCCTGTCCGTGGGCCTCGACCTGCCGATGACGGCCCTGTCCGGCGGCCAGGCGGCCCGCGCCGGTCTCGCTTCCCTCCTCCTGTCCCGGTACGACGTGTTCCTGCTGGACGAGCCGACCAACGATCTCGACCTCGACGGTCTGGAGCGGCTGGAGCAGTTCGTGAAGGGGCTGCGCGCGGGCACGGTCGTCATCAGCCACGACCGCGAGTTCCTTGCGCGCACGGTCACCAAGGTCCTGGAACTCGATCTGGCGCAGCAGCAGATCAACCTCTACGGCGGTGGCTACGAGGCCTATCTGGAGGAGCGCGAGCGGGCCCGTACGCACGCCCGCGAGGAGTACGACGAGTACGCGGACAAGCGCTCGGCGCTCGAAGGCCGGGCGGCGATGCAGCGCGGCTGGATGGACAAGGGCGTCAAGAACGCGCGCCGCAAGGCCACCGACAACGACAAGATCGGCAAGAAGTTCCGCAGCGAGGCGAGCGAGAAGCAGGCCGCGAAGGCCCGCCAGACGCAGCGCGCGATCGAGCGTCTGGACGTGGTGGACGAGCCCCGCAAGGAGTGGGAGCTGCGCATGGAGATCGCGGCGGCTCCCCGTTCGGGTGCGGTGGTCGCCACGCTGCGCGAAGCGGCCGTCAGCCGGGGCGATTTCCACTTCGGTCCGGCCAGCCTGCAGATCGACTGGGCGGACCGGGTGGCGATCACCGGCGCCAACGGGGCCGGCAAGTCGACCCTGTTGGCCGTGCTGCTCGGCCGTCTCGCCCCCGATTCCGGCGCGGCCACCCTCGGTTCGGGGGTGCTGGTCGGTGAAGTGGACCAGGCGCGGGGGCTGTTCCTCGGCGACGAGCCGCTGCTGGAGGCGTTCTGCGCCGCCGTCCCTGACACCGAACCCGCCGAAGTCCGTACGCTGCTCGCCAAGTTCGGCCTCAAGGCGGCCCACGTGCTGCGCCCGGCGGCCACCCTCTCGCCCGGTGAGCGCACCCGTGCGGCCCTGGCGCTGCTCCAGGGCCGCGGCGTCAACCTGCTGGTGCTGGACGAGCCCACCAACCACCTCGACCTGCCGGCGATCGAGCAGCTGGAGTCCGCGCTGGAGGCGTACGAGGGCACTTTGCTGCTGGTCACCCACGACCGCCGGATGCTCGACGCGGTGCACGTGACCCGCCGCCTGGAGGTTGCGGGCGGCAAGGTCGTCGAGCTCTAGGGGCTGTCCGGGCGCTGAAGGGTGTCGGGGGCCCGCCGGGCGCGGGCCATCCGGCGGGCCACGAAGTCCCGCGGGAGGTGCCGGGCGGCGAGGGCGTACGCCTGGTAGCGGCGGCTGGTGATGCTGACGGGGCGACGCCGCGCCAGGTCGCCCAGGGCCTTGTCCACCACCGCTGCGGGCTCCAGCCACACCGCGTCGCGCAAGGCGCTGACGTCCATCCCGGCGCGCTCCTGGAACTCGGTGCGGGTGAAGCCCGGTACCACCGCCAGCACGCGCACCCCGTACGGCTCCATGTCGATCCGCAGGGATTCGCTGAACGCGGTGAGCCAGGCCTTGGCGGCCCCGTAGGTCCCGGTCGGCAGCAGTCCCGCGACGGACGCCACGTTGAGCACCGCGCCGCGGCGGCGTTCGCGCAGGCCGGGGAGCACCGCGTGGGTCAGCCGCAGCGGGACCTTGACCAGCAGGTCGAGCATCCGCTCCTCGTCTTCGACGGGGCTGTACGGGAAGGGCGCGGGCAGCCCGAAGCCCGCGTTGTTGACGAGGACGTCCACGGGCCGGGTCCGGTCGGCGAGCCGCCCGGCCACCTTCTCGCACCCGGCCGGGTCGAGCAGGTCCGCGGGCAGCACCTCGCAGGACGTCCCGAACGCCCGGCCGAGCTCCTCGGCGACGGCGGTGAGCCGGCCCTCGTCCCGGGCGACGAGGACGAGGTCGCAGCCCTTGGCGGCGAGGCCCCGCGCGAAGGCCGCGCCGAGGCCGGAACTGGCGCCGGTGATCAGGGCGGTGGTCACGTCGGTGGTCACTCCTACGGTGTCGGGGGCGGGCGGCGGGTGCACCCGGGCCCGGGCGGGCCCGGCGCGGGTTCAGGCGGGGTGCTGCCGCGGCCTCACGCCGGCTGCGGCGCGAAGGAGGTGGTCGCGGGCGAGGCGTAGGCCTGCGCGACGTGCACCAGGAAGCGGGCCTCCTCGTCCAGGTCGCCGCCTTCCGCCGAGCTCTGGATCGCGGCGGGCAGCTCCAGGGCCGAGGCCTCCCCCGACTGCTGTCCGGGCACTCCGGCCAGCTTCGCCTGCCGGGCCTCCTTGAGCAGGCAGGCCAGCGCGGCCGCGGACCGCCGCTGCTCGGGCACCCCGCTCCCGGCGACGTGGTTGCGCGCGAGTTCCGCGAGGCCCGGGGCCACGTACTCCCCCAGGATCAAGATCGCGTCGCGCGTCTCGATGACCTTGCGGTACACCAGCAGGCTGCGCGGCAGGGGCGGCCAGATCAGCTCGGCGACCCGCCCGGCCCGCGGCTTCGACAGGACGACGTGCGGTACGGCCTGGACCAGGTCCCGCCACAGCGGCCACAGCCGCCAGGCGGTGGCGATGTCGGCCGTCGTACGGCGCAGCGTGAAGAGGGTCGGGACGACTATGGCGGCGGCGCGCAGCAGCCCGTGCAGGTTCATCATCAGCGGCAGGGCGGGCATGGCCCAGGTGCTGTCGAACAGGGCCTTGAGCAGGTACACGAACCAGAACACGCCGGCGAGGGCCGTGCCGAGGCCGAACAGCCGCAGCCCGAGGGCCAGTCCGCGGCTCTCGGTGCGCCGGCTGTAGCGGGCGCACACGTACACGCAGGTGGTGTTGGCGACGAGGTGGGCCGAGATCAGCACCAGCCAGTACGCGAGCGAGGGCACCGGGTCCCCGACGGGCGGGATGGTGTGCGTCCCGTGTTCGGGCGCGAGGAAGTCCAGCACGACCAGCATGCCCAGCCAGAGCACCGTGCCGGTCCAGGAGGCCAGTTGGAGTCGGCGGCCCCGGGTGGCGGCGGCCACGAAGTAGACCACGGCGCCGGCCGAGAGGACGCCGATGAGGTTGCGGACCAGGCCGATCGCGTGCGCGTAGCCGGCGTCCCGGCTCGTGGCGTAGGCGACGACTCCGGGCAGGTTCAGGGTCATCGCGGCCGCGGCGGTCGCGACGGCGAGCCACAGGCCGCGTTGCTGCGGTGAGCGCAGGGCGCCGGGTGCGCGCAGCAGGACCGCGATCCACAGGACCACCACGCTGGGGACGGCGAGCCAGTTGCCGAAGGCCGTGAGGTCAGCTGCCATCGTGCACGCCCCGTCCGTACCCCATGGCGGACTCCAGGCGGGCGAGGGCGCCGCGGGGCGCGGTCCGCGACTGCGGGCCGTGGCCGGCGGTGCGCGTGCGGATCATGCTCGCGAGCATCTCCGCCTCCTGCTCCTGGCGGGTGGTGTAGTTGGTGCGTCCGAGGACGACGGGGGCCTTGCCGTCGGTCTCCTCGCCCTCCAGCGAATGGTGGCCGAACAGGATGTGGCCGATCTCGTGGAGCACGATGTGCTCCCGGTGCAGGGGCGTGGTCTGGGCCTCGTAGAACACGTAGTCCACGCCGGCCGTGCCGACCCACAGGCCGCAGACGCCGGTTTCGGCAGCTTCCTTGGGCAGCGGGTGGAGCCGGATGGGGCGTCCGCGCTGTTCGGCTATGTCCGTGCAGAGGTTCTCAAGCGAGAACGGGCGGCTCAGGTCCAGATGGCCGAGAATCGTCTCGCACCGTTTCCGCAGGTTGAGATTCCGATAGGGCATGTGTTCCCTCTTCGGACCCTTTCTCGGGCAGCGTCGATAGGCGTGTGTGGGCATGGGCTTTACATCCTGTGCCTTGAGGCGGCCCCGGGAGTGCGGTCCCTGAGGGGAATGCGGAAGCCCGTCCGCGTCAGGACGAACGGGCGTTCCACTCATGCCTACAGATCATGTACGGGAGTTGGCAAGACGGTGTGCCCAGGTGGGAACCTATTCGGCCATCCCGTACGTGTTCACGCGCGCGGGGCCGCTACCGCTTGCGGCGCTCCTCCTTGCCGGTGAGGCCGGCCCGGCGCAGGGCGTCCGCCATCGCGCTGTTGGCGGGGGCCGGCGCGCTGCCGCCGCCCTGGCCGCCGTTGCGGTTCTGCGCGCCGGTGCGGCCCTGGCCGCCCTGGGCGCCCTGACCGCGCTGGCCGCCCTGGCCGCGCTGCTGCGGCGGGCGGCCGCTGCCGCGCCGCTCCTCGCGCTGCCTCGGGGCGCCCGGCGAGCGGTCGCCCGTCGCCTCGTCGTCGATCCGCAGGGTCAAGGAGATCCGCTTGCGCGGGATGTCCACCTCCATGACCTTCACGCGCACGATGTCGCCGGGCTTGACCACGTCCCGCGGGTCCTTGACGAAGGTCTTCGACAGGGCCGAGACGTGCGCGAGGCCGTCCTGGTGGACGCCGATGTCGATGAAGGCGCCGAAGGCGGCCACGTTGGTGACCACGCCTTCGAGGATCATGCCGGGGGCGAGGTCGCCGATCTTCTCCACGCCCTCCTTGAAGGTGGCCGTCTTGAACGCGGGGCGCGGGTCGCGGCCCGGCTTCTCCAGCTCGCGCAGGATGTCGGTGACCGTCGGCAGGCCGAAGGCCTCCGTGACGAACTGCTCCGGCCGCAGCGAGCGCAGCACGCCGCTGTTGCCGATCAGCGCCGCCACCTCGCTGCCGACCGTCTTGGCCATGCCCCGCACCACCGGGTAGGCCTCGGGGTGCACGCTGGAGGCGTCCAGCGGGTCGTCCCCGCCGCGGATGCGCAGGAAGCCGGCGCACTGCTCGTACGCCTTGGGGCCGAGCCGGGCCACGTCCTTGAGCCCCTTGCGGCTGCGGAACGGGCCGTTGGCGTCGCGGTGGGCGACGATGTTCTCGGCGAGGCCGCCGCTGATGCCCGACACCCGCGAAAGCAGCGGTGCGGAAGCGGTGTTGACGTCGACGCCGACGCCGTTCACACAGTCCTCCACGACCGCGTCCAGCGAGCGGGAGAGCTTCACCTCGGACAGATCGTGCTGGTACTGGCCGACCCCGATGGACTTCGGGTCGATCTTCACCAGTTCGGCGAGCGGGTCCTGCAGGCGGCGGGCGATGGAGACGGCGCCGCGCAACGAGACGTCCATGCCCGGCAGTTCCTGCGACGCGAAGGCGGAGGCCGAGTACACGGACGCGCCCGCCTCGGAGACCATCACCTTGGTCAGCCCGAGCTCCGGGTGGCGCGAGATGAGGTCGCCGGCGAGCTTGTCCGTCTCGCGGGAGGCGGTGCCGTTGCCGATCGCGACGAGTTCGACCGCGTGTTCCTTCGCCAGCCGGGCCAGCTTGGCGAGGGACTCGTCCCACTTGTTGGCGGGCACGTGCGGGTAGATCACGTCGGTGGCCACGACCTTGCCCGTGGCGTCGACGACGGCCACCTTGACGCCGGTGCGGAAGCCCGGGTCCAGGCCGAGGGTGGCCCGGGTGCCCGCGGGGGCCGCGAGGAGCAGGTCGCGGAGGTTGGCCGCGAAGACGCGTACGGCCTCGTCCTCGGCGGCGGCGCGCAGCCTGGTCCGCAGGTCGATGCCGAGGTGCACCTGGATCTTCGTGCGCCAGGCCCAGCGGACGGTGTCGGCGAGCCACTTGTCGCCGGGCCGGCCCCGCTCCGAGGGAGCCTGGATCCCGAAGCGGCGGGCGATCATGCCCTCGTACGTGGACGGGCCGGGCGTCCCGGCCGGCTCTTCCGGCTCCAGGTCGAGGACGAGCACGTCCTCCTTCTCACCGCGGAGCATGGCGAGGACGCGGTGCGAGGGCAGCGCGGTGAAGGGCTCGGCGAAGTCGAAGTAGTCGGCGAACTTGGCGCCCGCCTCCTCCTTGCCCTCGCGCACCTTGGACGCGAGCCGGCCGCGGTTCCACATCCGCTCGCGCAGCTCGCCGATCAGGTCGGCGTCCTCGGCGAACTTCTCGGTGAGGATGGCGCGGGCGCCCTCCAGGGCGGCCGCCGTGTCGCCGACGCCCTTGTCGGGGTCCACGAACGCGGCCGCGGCGGCGGCCGGTTCCACCGAGGGGTCGGCGAGCAGGCCCTCCGCGAGCGGTTCGAGGCCCGCCTCGCGGGCGATCTGCGCCTTGGTGCGCCGCTTGGGCTTGAAGGGAAGGTAGATGTCCTCCAGCCGGGCCTTGGTGTCGGCCGCCCGGATCCGGGCCTCCAGCTCCGCGTCGAGCTTGCCCTGTTCGCGCACGGAGTCGAGGATCGCCGCCCGCCGGTCCTCCAGCTCGCGCAGGTAGCGCAGCCGCTCCTCCAGGGAGCGCAGCTGGGCGTCGTCGAGCATCTCGGTCGCTTCCTTGCGGTAGCGAGCGATGAACGGCACGGTGGAGCCGCCGTCGAGCAGCTCGACGGCGGCCTTGACCTGCCGTTCCCGTACGCCGAGCTCCTCGGCGATCCTGCCTTCGATGGACATCGTCACGGTGCGGTCCTGCCTGCCTTCGTACGTGTGCATGGGATGCGTGGAAGGCTGCCAATTGTGGCAGGTGGCGGTGACGGACGCCCGAAAGACCCGGCTCAGGCCTTGCCGAAGAGGTCCTTCGGGAAGGCTCCGGCGCCTATGGCCTTGGCGACGAGCGCTCCGCCGATCTCGGCGAGGCGGCCCAGGCCCTCCACGCCGAGGTGCTCGTAGGGAGCGGCGTCGAGGCGGTCGGTGTCCGTCTCCAGCTGCTCGCGTACGGCGGCGCCCTGCTCGGTGAGGTCCCCGGCCGCGTCCAGGATGCCGCGCTCGCGCAGCCGGTCGGTGGCGGCGTCGAGGTCGCACTGGTCCCAGCCGCGGATCGACTTGATCCACGCGGAGGTCATGCCGCGGCCGGTGGCGGTGTGGCTGAGCAGGGCCTCCAGCGGGTCGAGTTCCGCGAGGAGGAGGGCGGCGAGGTGGCCGTCGCCGCGGTGCTCGCGCAGCAGGGTGGTGGCGTGCCACAGCCGCAGGTGGGGCTCCTGGGGTATGGGCAGGTCCGCGTGGGCGGCGTAGAGGGTGCGGCCGTGGCGGGTGCAGGCCTCGGTGGCCCGCATGGCGAGGTCGGCGGCTTCGGCGACCTCGGGGGACGCGATCGTCTCGTCGCCGAGGAGGCGGCGCAGGGTGCTGTCGGCGGCGCGCAGCCGGGCGGCGAGTACCTGCTCGGGCGAGGCGGTCTCCCAGACCGCGGGCAGGTGCCGCGCGATCAGGTCGTTGCGGTAGTTGTAGAAGGTGGCGGTCACCGCCCCGGCGCCGACGGCTCCCATGGCGGCGGAGCGGGAGGCGAGGTTCACGGCTGCGCGGTCCGTGACGCCGAGGGCGGCGAACTCCTTGCCGAGGTCGGGCGAGAAGTAGATGGTGGCGTGCAGCGGGTTGATCGCTGCGTGCCAGCAGTGGCGGGCGGCGCGCGGGGGAAGAGTCATGCGGTGCAGATTACCGACTGCTTAGTATGCGGACCAGACCCGTTCCCGCCCCGGCCGGTCGGAAGCCGCCGTTTCCGGCCGATCTTCGACCCCCCGGTGGCGCGGACGCGGCTGTTCGCGGCGCTGCGCCCCGGCCTGTGACGGCCGAATGGCGATCATGTGACAACAGGCGCCATGGACATGACCCGGGGCGTCGCGCGTGAATACGGTCGGAACACGCATCCGCGAACGGAACTGTCTCCCCTACCCCTTGGAGCTCTTCGTGCACCGCAAAGCCATCGCCCCGAGCGTGCTCGCCGCTTCCCTGCTGCTGGTGATCCCGGCGTCGGCGGCCGCTTCCGTCCCGGGCGCCCCGGGCATCGGCGACTCCTATTACCCGACCAGCGGCAACGGCGGATACGACGTCTCCCACTACGACCTGCGCCTCAAGTACGAGCCGAAGACGGACCTGCTGGAGGGCACCGCCACCCTCCTGGCCACCGCCACGCAGGACCTGTCCCGCTTCAACCTGGACTTCGGCCTCAAGGTCAGCGAGATCCGGGTCAACGGCGCGAAGGCCACGTTCGCGACCTCCGGCGCGCACGAGCTGGAAGTCACCCCGGCGCAGGCGCTGGAGAAGGGCAAGCAGGCCTCGGTCGTCGTCAAGTACGCGGGCAAGCCCTCGGAGTTCAAGGTCGACGGCTGGTCCGCCTGGCAGCGCACCCCGGACGGCGGTGTCGCGGCGCAGGAGCCCGACTCGGCCGTCTGGTGGTTCCCGAGCAACGACCACCCGCTCGACAAGGCCACTTTCGACATCTCGGTCAACGTCCCCGACGGCACCCAGGCGATCAGCAACGGCGTGCTCCAGTCTCAGACTTCCAAGCTCGGCTGGACCCGCTACAACTGGCGCTCGAACAAGCCGCAGGCCACGTACCTGGCCACCCTCGCCGTCGGCAAGTTCGACATCACCACCGGCAAGACCGCGAACGGGCTGCCGATCCTCAACGCGTACAGCAAGGACCTGGGCGACAACGCGGGCGCGGCGCGCGCGAGCGTGGAGCGGACCGGTGAGGTCGCGGAGTGGCTGGAGAGCGTCTTCGGCCCGTACCCCTTCAACGCGCTGGGCGGGTACGTGCCGAACGTGCCGTCCGGCTTCGCCCTGGAGACCCAGAGCCGGCCGTTCTACAGCCCGCGCCAGTTCGCGAACGGCGCGAACGTCTCGGTGGTCGTGCACGAGCTGGCGCACCAGTGGTACGGCGACAGCGTCTCCGTCGACAACTGGAAGGACATCTGGATCAACGAGGGGTTCGCGCGCTACAGCCAGTGGCTGTGGTCGGAGAAGGAGGGCGAGGGCACGGCGCAGGAACTCGCCGACTGGACGTACCGGACGCTTCCGGCGGCGGACGACCCGTTCTGGCAGGTCAAGCCGGGTGACCCGGGCCCGGACAACCAGTTCCACGGCGCCGTCTACGACCGCGGCGCGATCGCCCTCCAGGCGCTGCGCAATGAGATCGGCGACGAGAAGTTCTTCCGGATCCTCAAGGGCTGGCCGACCGAGCACGCCTACGGCAACGCCAAGGTCGGGGACTTCGTGCGGTACGCGGAGAAGGTCTCCGGCAAGCCGCTGGCCCAGCTGTTCGAGACCTGGCTGTACACCCCGGGCAAGCCCGCCTTCAACCCGCCGGCCGCGGGACAGTCCCCGACCGCCCGGTCCTCGAAGGCCCCCGCCGCCGAGCCGGTGGAGCCGAAGTCCTGGAAGAAGATCGCCGAGACGAACTCGATCCACGAGCACTGACGGCGCCCCCGCGCCCGGACGCCGCGCGCCGTCGCCCCTCAGCGGGCGGCGGCGCGTTCGCGTGCCCGCGCCGCGCGGGCGATCGGCAGGTAGCGCAGCCGTTCGGGGAGCAGCGGTACGAGGACCCGTACGACCGCGCTGAACCACCGGAGCCTGCGCTCCTGCGCGGGGGTCCACTCCAGTCCGATCGCGGCCCGCGCGTCGGGCGGCATGTAGCCGACGGTGACGAAGGCCCGCAGCCTCAGGAACGCGGCCCGCAGCACCGGCCAGGTGAGCCGCAGCAGCAGCCGTACCGGTAGCGGGCCGCCCTCGGGCCGGGGCAGCGCCACGTCGGTGGCGACCAGTTCCCGGGCGACCGGGGTGGGCTCGATCTCCTCGGCCAGCATCCGGCGGTAGTAGACCCAGTACTCCTCGATGGTCTGCGGCATGTCCCGGTCGTGGATGCCGAGGATCCGGCCCACCTGGAGCCACTCCCGGTACAGCTGCCGCTCCTGGGCCGGGGTGAAGCGGCGCAGCAGGTACCGGCCGGCGTAGAGGTAGACCGGGAAGCCGGTGGCGTGGACCCAGGAGTAACAGGCGGGGTCGAGGGAGTGGTAGCGGCGCCCGCGGGTGTCGGTGCCCTGGATCGCCTTGTGCAGGCGGCGCACCCGGCGCCCCTCCTCGGCGGCCCGCTCGCCCCCGTACACCCACAGCTGGACGGAGCGCAGCGAGCGCTCGCCGCGCCCCCAGGGGTCGGTCCGGAAGACGGAGTGCTCGTCGACGCCTGCGCCGATCGCGGGATGGGCGACCTGCATGGTGAAGGCCGCGGGGAGCATCAGCAGCGCCCGGACGTCCCCCGCGATGGTCCACAGCACACCACCGGGCGGGGGCGGCTCGGGGTCGCGGCGGTGGGTGGGTGTCCGGGTGGCGGACTCCGTGTCGCTCATGGTTCAAGTATGCGAGTCCATACGGTCGTGCTGCGGACAGAAAGTCTCTGCACAGGTGTTACCCAGAGGTAACCGCGGCTGCTTGGATGACGGCGTCGATCTTCCCCCGCAGGAATGACGGAGCCCCCATGACGCACACCCTGAACCGCCACGGTCGCGCCGCCGCCACCGCCGTCGCGGCGGTCGCCGCCGGCGCGCTGGCCCTCACCACCGCCCCGGCCGCCACGGCCGCGGACAGCGCCGCCGTCCCGCGCCTCAGCGTCCTGACGTACAACACGTTCCTCATGTCGACGAACCTCTACCCCAACTGGGGCCAGGCGCACCGGGCCGCGGAGATCCCCAAGGCCTCGTTCTTCCAGGGGCACGACGTGGTGGTGCTCCAGGAGGCCTTCGACAACACCGCCTCGGACGCGCTGAAGTCCGGTGCCTCGGCGCAGTACCCGTACCAGACGCCGGTCGTCGGCCGCTCGAAGAGCGGCTGGGACGCCACCGGCGGCTCCTACTCCTCCACCACCCCGGAGGACGGCGGGGTCACGATCCTCAGCAAGTGGCCGATCCTGCGCAAGGAACAGGTGGTCTACAAGGACGCCTGCGGCTCGGACTGGTGGTCCAACAAGGGCTTCGCCTACGTCGTGCTGAACGTGAACGGCACCAAGGTGCACGTGGTCGGCACGCACTCCCAGTCCACCGACTCCGGCTGCGGCACCGGTGAGGCGGCGGACATCCGCGGCCGCCAGTTCCGCGCGATAGACGCCTTCCTGGACGCCAAGAACATCCCCCCGGGCGAAGAGGTCATCGTCGCGGGCGACATGAACGTCGACTCGCACGGCGCCGAGTACCCCTCCATGCTGGCCGACGCCGACCTGGCCCCCGCCGACTCCCGTACGGGGCACCCGTACTCCTTCGACACGGCACTCAACTCGGTGGCCAACTACCGCTACCCGACCGACCCGCGCGAGGACCTGGACTACGTCCTGTACCGCAAGGGCAACGCCCGCCCGGCGGGCTGGGAGAACACGGTGGTCAAGGAGCAGTCCGCCCCCTGGACGGTCTCCAGCTGGGGCACCTCCTACACGTACACCGACCTCTCCGACCACTACCCGGTGATCGGGCGCTGACCCGGCTCGCGGGTGCCCGCCCCACCGGTGGGCACCCGCGCTCCGCTACGCCTCGTACAGCCCCTCGATCAGGCCGGCGTACTTCTCGCGCACCACCCGGCGGCGCAGTTTGAGCGACGGGGTGAGTTCTCCGGACTCCGGGCCCCACTCCTCGCTCAGCAGCCGGTACCTCTTGATCCGCTCGGTGCGGTTGAGCCGGGCGTTGGCCGCCTCCACCGCGCGGGCGACCTCCTCCAGCACCTGCGGGTGCTCGGCGAGCGCGGCGGGCGAGGCGGCCGTGATGCCGCGGGCCGCGGCCCAGGCCGGGACCACCTCGGGGTCCAGGACGAGCAGGGCGACGAGGTAGGAGTGGCCGTCGCCGTGGACGAGGGCCTGGCCGATCAGCGGGTGCTCCTTGACGGTGTTCTCCACCAGGGCGGGCGAGACGTTCTTGCCGTTCGAGGTGATGATCAGTTCCTTCTTGCGGTCGGTCAGCCAGAGGAAACCGTCGTCGTCGAGCCGGCCTACGTCCCCGGTGGGGAACCAGCCGTCCGTGTCGCTCGCCCGCTCCACCGAGCCGTCGGGGCGCAGGTAGCCGCCGAAGACGGTCTCGCCGCGGGCGAGGATCTCGCCGTCCTCGGCGATCTTGAGCTCGACGCCGTCGATGGGACGGCCCACCGAACCCAGCCGGAAGCCGTCCGGGCTGTTGACCGTGCACACCCCGGCCGTCTCGGTCAGCCCCCAGGCGTCCATGATCGTGATGCCCCAGCCCGCCCAGAACCGCACCACGTCGATCGGCATCGGCGCCGTGGCGCTGGCCGTCCACACCAGCCGGTCCATCCCCGCCCGGCTCAGCAGTGGGTCCAGCACCCGCTCCCTGGCCCGGGCGTACGAGGCTTCGAGCGCGGCCGGGACCGGCTCACCGCGCTCGCGGTGCCCGGCGACGGCGCGCGCCACGCCGCCCGCCGCTTCGATGGCGGCCCGCTGATCCTCGGGGAGAGCGGCCAGGACGGCCCGTACGGCCGCCGCCAGCTTCTCCCAGACCCGGGGCACACCGAAGAACTGCACGGGGCGCAGCTCGCGGACGGCGCCCGCGACGGCGGCGGGGTCGGCGACCAGCCGGACGTGCGCGGCCCGCAGCAGGGGCAGGTAGATGCCGAGGATCCGCTCCGCGATGTGCGCGAAGGGCAGGTAGCAGATGTGCTCGGCGTGTTCGGGCAGGGCCGTGCGCCGGTCGAGGCGGACCGCCTGGAGCATGATGTTGCGGTGGGTGAGCCGGACGCCCTTGGGGTCGCCGGTGGTTCCGGAGGTGTACACGACGGTCAGCGGGTCCTCGGGCCGCGTCTGCTGCCAGGCCTTCTCGAAGTCCTCGACCCACCGCGGCGGGACGCCGGCGGCGCTCAGGGAGGCGTAGCTGCGGTGCGGGCCCGCGTCGGCCTCCTCGGCGACGACCAGGGCCTCCAGGGCCACGCCGGGGTCGGCCAGCAGCGGTTCCCACCGGCCGAGTTCGCGCGCGCCCTCCACGACGGCGAACCGGGCCCTGCTGTGGCGGGCTATGTGGGCGACCTGCTCGGGCGCGGAGGTCGCGTACACGGTGACGGGGACGGCGCCGAGGTGGACGAGGGCGAGGTCGGTGAGCCAGTGCTCGGGCCGGTTGCCCATCATCAGCAGCACGTGTTCGCCACGTTCGACGCCGAGGGCCGCGTAGCCGCGGGCGAGCGCGGCGACCTCCTGGCGGACCTTGCGCCAGGAGAGGGTCCTCCAGCCGGCCCCCTCGCGCCCCTCGCGCCAGGAGAGGGCGGGGAGGTCCCCGTGTTCTGCGGCATTGCGGGCGAGCAGAGCGGGGAGGACGAGCTCCCCGGGCGGTCCGGGCAGTGGGAGTGTCGTGGTCATGGGCAGCTCCTGGCCGTTTCACATCGTTGGTGCGACAGCAATACTGTTGAACCCAAGCTGTGGAGCAGAGAGCGAGGCGCAGACGATGGCCGACCGGGCACCCGAGCCGATGCTCACCGTCGACGAGCTGGCCGCCCGGGCGGGTGTCACCGTCCGCACCGTACGGTTCTACAGCACGCGCGGGCTTTTGCCCCCTCCCGTGATCGGACCCCGCCGGGTGGGCCATTACGGCCCCGAACACCTCTCGCGCCTCGCCCTGATCGAGGAACTGCAGCACCAGGGCATGACCTTGTCCGCCATCGAGCGCTACCTGGACGCGCTGCCCGACGACCTGAGCGCGCACGACCTGGCGATCCACCGGGCGCTGGTGGCGGCCTGGGCCCCGGACTCGGCCGAGGAGTCCTCGCGGGAGGAACTGCAGAAGCGGGCCGGGCGGGAGCTGACGGAGGGCGACCTGCGGCGGCTGACGGCGATGAACGTGGTGACGCCGGCCGGCGAGGGCTTCCGGGTCGACGTGGGACTGCTGCGGCTGGGGGTCGCGCTGCTCGACGTGCCGATCGCCTACGAGACGATCCTGGCGGCCCGCAGCGTCCTGCTGGACCACGCCCGCACGGCCGCGCACGAGTTGACGGCGCTGTTCCGGGACGAGGTCTGGGGGCCGTTCACCGAGGGCGAGAGCGATCCGGAGCGGGTGGAGTCGATGAAGGCGCTGTCCGCGCACATGCAGCCGATGGTCGTGCAGGCGCTGGTGACGGCGTTCCAGCGGTCGTTGAAGGAAGAGCTGCGGGCCGCCTTCGTCTCGGAGGGGTAGGTTCGCGGACATGGCGATCATTCACAAGACCACGATGACACCGGGCAAGATGGAGCTGCTCGCGGGCTGGCTCCCGGCGCAGCCCTGGTACGTGCCCACCGGGCGCGCCCCCGCGCCGGCCCGTGCCGGCGGCTTCCGGCTCGACGACCCGCAGGGCGAGGTGGGTCTCGAATTCATGGTGCTCAGCGAAAAGTCGGGCGGCGGACCGGTCGCGTACCACGTTCCGCTCACCTATCGCGGGGCGCCGCTGGAGGGCGCCGAGGCGGCTCTCATCGGCACCTCGGAGCACGGTGTCCTCGGCCGGCGCTGGGTGTACGACGGCACCCGTGACCCGGTGCTCGTCGGGCAGTTGCTGTCGCTGCTCCAGGGCCGGGCGGCGGCCCAGGCGCAGGGCCTGTCGGACACGCGGGACCCGTCCGTCACCACCGATTTCGACGGGCGGACCCTCCCCGTCCCCCTCCTGCCCCCGGTGCGGCCGCAGGTCGCGCACACCGCGCAGGACACGGAGATCGCGCTGGGCGACGGCCCGAGGCTCGCCGTGTCACGCGTACTGCGGCCGCTGGACCGTGCCGGTGCACCGCACGGGGCCGTCGGCCGGGTCACGGCGGGCTGGAGCACCCCGGACGGGACCGCGCACCGGGGGATCTTCGCGGCGCTCTACGCGGGTTAGGGCCGCCCCGGCCCGGCCCTCACCGCGTCGTCCGCGCTCCGGCCCGCTCCGGTCCGAGCCCCACCGCGCCGTGGGCCGGGCCGCGGGCCGGTCGGGCGTCCGGCTCCGGGAGCCACGTCCCGGAGCCGGCCCCTGCCGTCAGTCGGAGTACGTCTCGCCGCGTTCCGCCTTGGCCACCAGCGACGCCGGCGGGGTGAACCGCTCGCCGTACT
Organism: Streptomyces sp. NPDC051578; assembly: GCF_044454045.1. Lineage (NCBI taxonomy): Bacteria > Bacillati > Actinomycetota > Actinomycetes > Kitasatosporales > Streptomycetaceae > Streptomyces > Streptomyces sp. NPDC051578. The sequence goes on along the minus strand of NZ_JBITDH010000005.1, from coordinate 76,918 downwards.
GGGCGGCCAGCTCGCGCGCGCGGGCGACGAAGCCCGCCAGGCCGCCCTCGTAGCCGTTGATGTACTGGATCACGCCGCCGGTCCAGGCCGGGAAGCCGATGCCCATGATCGAGCCGATGTTGGCGTCGGCGATGGAGGTCAGCACACCCTCGTCGAGACAACGGACGGTGTCCAGCGCCTCGGAGAAGAGCATCCGCTCCTTCATGTCCTCGAACGGGATCTCGGCGTCGGGCTTGGCGAAGTGCTCGCGCAGGCCCGGCCAGATCCGGGTCCGCTTGCCCGCCTCGTCGTACTCGTAGAACCCCGCGCCGCCGCTGCGGCCGGGGCGGTCGAAGTCGTCCACCATCCGGTCGATGACCGCGTCCGCCGGGTGCTCGGTCCACGCGCGGCCCTCGGCCTCGAAGGCCTTGCGGGTCTCGTTGCGGATCTTGCGCGGCAGGGTCAGGGTGAGCTCGTCCATCAGGGACAGGACCTTCGCCGGGTAACCGGCCTGGGCCGCGGCCTGTTCGACCGAGGCGGGCTCGATGCCCTCGCCGACCATGGCGACGCCCTCGTTGATGAACTGGCCGATGACCCGCGAGGTGAAGAAGCCGCGCGAGTCGTTGACCACGATCGGGGTCTTGTTGATCTGGCGGACCAGGTCGAAGGCCCGGGCGATCGCCTCGTCCCCGGTGCGCGCGCCCTTGATGATCTCCACCAGCGGCATCTTGTCGACGGGCGAGAAGAAGTGCAGCCCGATGAAGTCGGCGGGCCGCTTCACGCCCTCGGCGAGCCCGGTGATGGGCAGGGTGGAGGTGTTGGAGCAGAGCAGGGCGTCGGGGGCGATGACGTCCTGGACCTCCTGGAACACCTTGTGCTTGAGGGCGGTGTCCTCGAAGACGGCCTCGATGACGGCGTCACAGCCCGCCAGGTCGGCGGCGTCCGCCGTGGGCGTGATCCGGGCGAGCAGCTCGGCGCGCTTGGCCTCGGTGGTGCGGCCGCGCGAGAGGGCCTTGTCGAGCAGCTTCTCCGAGTACGCCTTGCCCTTCGCCGCGGCCTCGGGCGTGACGTCCTTGAGCACCACCTCGATGCCGGCGCGGGCGCAGGAGTACGCGATGCCCGCACCCATCATCCCGGCGCCGAGGACGGCGACCTTCCGCACCTGGCGGGGGGCGACGCCCTGGGGGCGGCTGCGGCCGGCGTTGACGGCCTGGAGGTCGAAGAAGAACGCCTGGATCATGTTCTTGGCGGTCTGGCCGGTGACCAGCTCGGTGAAGTACCGGGCCTCGATGGTCAGCGCGGTCTCGAAGTCGACCTGCGAGCCCTCCACGGCGCAGGCCAGGATGTTGCGCGGCGCCGGGTACGGGGCCCCGTTCAGCTGCTTCTTGAGGTTCGCGGGGAACGCCGGGAGGTTGGCGGCGAACCGCGGGTTGGACGGCGTGCCGCCCGGGATCTTGTAGCCGGGGACGTCCCACGGCTGCTTCGACTCCGGGTTGGCGTCGATGAAGGCCCGGGCCTTGGCCAGCATCTCCTCGGGGGTGGCCGCCAGTTCGTGGACCAGGCCGTTGTCCAGCGCGCGCCGCGGGTCGTACTGGGTGCCCTGGAGCAGGACCTTGAGCAGCGCGTCCGCGATGCCCATCAGGCGCACGGTGCGGGTCACGCCGCCGCCGGCCGGGAGCAGGCCGAGCGTGACCTCGGGCAGGCCGATCTTGGAGCCGGGCGCGTCGAGGGCGATCCGGTGGTGGGAGGCGAGGCAGATCTCGTAACCGCCGCCGAGGGCCGCACCGTTGATGGCGGCGACGACGGGTTTGCCCAGGGTCTCGATGCGGCGCAGCGAGCGCTTGATCGCGGTCCCGGTCTCGAAGGCCAGGGCCGCGTCCTCGGGACGCAGCCGGATCATGTCCTTGAGGTCGCCGCCGGCGAAGAAGGTCTTCTTCGCGGAGGTGTAGATGATGCCGCGGATGGAGTCCTTCTCGGCCTCGGCGCGGTCGGCGATCGCCGCGATGGAGTCCTTGAAGGCCTGGTTCATCGTGTTGGCGGACTGGCCGGGGTCGTCGAGGACGAGGGTGACGACGCCGGTCTCGTCCTGTTCCCAGCGGATCGTGGTGGACTCGCTCATGTTCGCTACTTCCGTGTCGGAGGGGTCGGTGGTCACAGGACGATTCAGAGACGCTCGACGATGGTCGCGACGCCCATGCCGCCGCCGACGCACAGGGTGACGAGCCCGTAGCGCTTGTCCTGGCGCTCCAGTTCGTCGATGACCGTGCCGAGGATCATCGCGCCGGTGGCGCCGAGCGGGTGGCCGAGCGCGATGGCGCCGCCGTTGACGTTGACCTTGTCGAGGGACAGCCCCATGTCCTTGACGAAGCGCAGCACGACGCCCGCGAACGCCTCGTTGATCTCCACCAGGTCGATGTCGTCGATGGTCAGGCCGGCCTTGGCGAGGGCCTTGCGGGTGGCCGGGGCCGGTCCGGTGAGCATGATGGTGGGCTCGGAGCCGGAGACGGCGGCCGAGACGATCCGGGCGCGCGGCGTCAGGCCGCCCCGCTCCCCCGCCTCGCGGGAGCCGATGGCGACGAGCGAGGCGCCGTCGACGATGCCGGAGGAGTTGCCCGCGTGGTGGACGTGGTCGATCTTCTCGATCCAGTGGTACTTCTGGAGCGCGACGGCGTCGAAGCCGCCGAGGTCGCCGATGTCCGCGAAGGACGGCTTGAGCTTGGCGAGGGTGTCGGCGGTGGTGCCCGGGCGGATGAACTCGTCGTGGTCCAGGACCACCAGGCCGTTGCGGTCGGTGACGGGGACGACGGACTTCGCGAAGCGGCCGTCCTTGACGGCGTTCGCGGCGCGCTCCTGGGACAGGGCCGCGTACTCGTCCACGTCGCGCCGCGAGAATCCCTCGATCGTGGCGATCAGGTCGGCGCCGATGCCCTGCGGAACGAAGCCGGTGTCCCAGTTGGTCATCGGGTCGGCGAACCAGGCACCGCCGTCGGAGGCCATCGGCACCCGCGACATGGACTCGACGCCGCCCGCGAGGACGAGGTCCTCCCAGCCGGAGCGGACCTTGGCGGCGGCCATGTTGACGGCCTCCAGGCCGGAGGCACAGAAGCGGTTCTCCTGTACTCCGGCGACCGTGTCCGGGAGACCGGCGGCGATCGCCGCGATACGGGCGATGTCGGAGCCCTGGTCACCCACGGGGCCCACGACACCGAGCACGATGTCGTCGATGGTGGCCGGGTCGAGGCCCGGGTTGCGCTCGCGCAGGGCGTGGATGAGGCCGACGACCAGGTCGATCGGCTTCGTGCCGTGCAGGGCGCCGTTGGCCTTGCCGCGGCCGCGCGGCGTGCGGATCGCGTCGTATACGTACGCTTCGGTGCTCACTGGGTCAAGCCTTTCGGGAGGTCTGTGGTCAGGTCCTTTCCGGGACCTAGCCGAGGAGGGAGCGGCCGATGATCTCTTTCATGATCTCGGTCGTGCCGCCGTAGATGGTCTGGATGCGGCCGTCGGTGAAGGCCCGCGCGACCCGGTACTCGCTCATGTACCCGTAGCCGCCGTGCAGTTGCAGGCAGCGGTCCGCGACCCGCTTCTGCAGTTCGGTGGCCCACCACTTGGCCATCGAGGCGTGGACGTGGTCCAGCTCGCCGTTGGAGTGGTCCACGATGCACCGGTCCAGGAACGCCCGGGTGACGGCGCACTCGGTGGCCATCTCCGCTATCTCGAACCGGATGTGCTGGAGCTTGGAGAGCGGCCGGCCGAAGGCCTCGCGCTCCTTCACGTACGCGGTCGTGATCTCCAGCAGGTGCTCCGCGGCGGCGATGCCCGCCATCGCGATGCCCATCCGCTCCTGGGCCAGATTGGTCATGAGGTGGAGGAAGGCGCCGTTCTGTTCGCCGAGCAGGTTCTCCTTGGGGACCCGTACGTCGTGGAAGAACAGCTCGGCGGTGTCCTGCGCCTTCTGGCCGATCTTGTCGAGGTTGCGGCCGCGCTCGAAGCCCTCCGCGCCGCGCTCGACGACCAGCAGGGACAGGCCGTGCGCCCCACCCTCCGGGGTCGTCTTCGCGACCACGATCACCAGGTCGGCCAGGATGCCGTTGGAGATGAAGGTCTTGGAGCCGTTGAGCAGCCAGTGGTCGCCCCGGTCCTCGGCGCTCGTACGGATCCCCTGGAGGTCGGAGCCGGCGCCCGGTTCCGTCATCGCGATCGCCGTGATGGTCTCGCCGGAGCAGAAACCGGGGAGCCAGCGGCGCTTTTGCTCCTCGGTGGCCAGGGAGGTGAGGTACGGCCCGATGATGTCGTTGTGCAGGCCGATCGCGAGCCCGGGCGCGCCGGCCCGGGTGAACTCCTCGGCGATCACGGCGGCGTAGCGGAAGTCGGTGTTCCCGCCACCTCCGTACTCCTCGGGTACGGCGAGCCCCAGCAGGCCCTGCCGGCCGGCGGCCCGCCAGGCGTCGCGGCTGACGATGCCGTCCTTCTCCCACTGCTCGTAGTGCGGCAGCACCTCCTTGGCGAGGAAGGTGCGTACGGTCTCGCGGAACGCCTCGTGGTCGGCGTCGAAGATGCGGCGTTGCATCGGGCCCCCTAAAGCCAGCTCTTGACGGTTTCGATCAGCCGGGCCGGCTCGGGGCCGACGGGCGTGACGTTGAGCATGGTGACGCCCGCGGCGCGGAACGCCTCGACGCGCTCGCGCACGTAGCCGGCGGGTCCGCACAGCGTCATGAGCTCGCAGAACTCGTCCGGGACGGCGGCCGCCGCGTCGCGCTTGCGGCCGGAGAGGTAGAGCTCCTGGATCTTGCGGGCCTCCTCCTCGTACCCGTAGGCGACGGCGAGGTCGTTGTAGAAGTTCTTGCCGGCCGCGCCCATGCCGCCGACGTACAGGGCGATCTGCGGGCGCGCGCGTTCCCGTACGGCGGCGGCGTCCTCACCGATCGCGAGCAGCCCGCCCGCGACGAGCTGGAGCGGGCCGAGCCCGGGGTCCCGGCGGGCGGCGCCCTCGGCGAGGGGGCCGCCCCACACGGCGTCCGCCTTCTCGGGGAGGAAGAGGGTGGGCAGCCAGCCGTCTGCGATCTCCGCGGTCATCGCCACGTTCGCCGGGCCGAGGGAGGCGACGTAGACCGGGACGGCCGGGCGCACGGGCCGGGTCAGCATCTTCAGCGGCTTGCCGTGCCGGCCGCCCTTCTGGGGCGGCAGGGGCATGTCGGTGATGCCGTGGTGGTCGATGGTCTCGCGCCGCCAGATCCGGCGGCACAGCTCCACCGTCTCGCGGGTGCGGCCGATGGGCTTGTCGTACGGCCTGCCGTGCCAGCCCTCGACCACCTGGGGGCCGGACGCGCCGAGGCCGAGCATGGCCCGGCCGCCGGAGATCGCGTCGAGGCCGGCGGCGGTCTGGGCGATGAGGGCGGGGGTGCGCGAGTAGACGTTCAAGATGGCGGAGCCGATGCGCATCCGCTCGGTGCGGGCCGCCAGGTAGCCCATGATCGTCGGGGAGTCGAAGCCCCAGGCCTCGGCGACCCACACCGCGTCGAGCCCGGCACCCTCCAGCGCGGCCGCCCCGTCCGCGGCCCGGCGCGGATCGCCCGAGTAGTCCAGCATCATGGACAGTTCCATCAGGCGCCCTTCTCCAACAGGTTCGGTACGTCCCAGTCCCGCGCCACGGATTCCGCGTCGGCCCCCGGTTGCGCGGGGCCGCTGGTGACGGTGGCCGGGGTTGCGGAGAAGCGGGGCGCGGGGGCGGGCTGGGTGATCCCGCCGAAGTCGGTGAAGGTGCCCCGGGCCGCGAGGTGCGGGTGGTGCGGCGCCTCGGCCAGGGACAGCACGGGCGCCACGCAGGCGTCGGAGCCCTCGAAGACGGCCGTCCACTCGGCGCGGGTACGGGACTTGAAGCGGGCGGCGACGGCCTCGCGGAGCTCGGCCCAGCGGGCGAGGTCCTTGCGCGCGGGAGCCTGCTCCTTGATGCCGAGCAGCTCCACGAAGGTGTCGTAGAACTGCTGCTCCAGTGCGCCGACCGCCATGTACCCGCCGTCGGAGGTCTCGTAGGTGCCGTAGAAGGGGCAGCCTCCGTCGAGCAGGTTGGCGCCGCGCCGGTCCTGCCAGCCGCCGGCCGCCATCATGCCGTGGATCATGGCGGTGAGGTGGGCCGTCCCGTCGACGATGGCGGCGTCCACGACCTGACCGCTCCCCTCGGGGGTGCGGGCGTGCCCGAGGGCGGCGAGGACGCCGATCACGAGGTAGAGCGATCCGCCCGCGTAGTCGCCGACCAGGTTCGCGGGGACGGCCGGGGGCCCGTCCGGGGCGCCGATCATGCCGAGGGCGCCGGTGACGGCGATGTACGCGATGTCGTGGCCCGCGGTGTGGGCGAGGGGGCCCTCCTGGCCCCAGCCCGTCATCCGGCCGTAGACGAGCTTCGGGTTGCGGGCGTGGCAGTCGGCCGGGCCGACGCCGAGCCGCTCTGCCACCCCGGGGCGGAACCCCTCGATGAGTACGTCGGCCCGTTCCACGAGCTCCAGTACCCGGCCCGGTCCCTCGGGGGCCTTCAGGTCGATCAGGACGGAGCGCTTGTTGCGGTTGGTGACGTCGTACGCCGGGTTGACCGCGAGCCCGCCGCCCCCGGGACGGTCCACGCGGACCACGTCCGCGCCGAGGTCGGCGAGGAGCATCGCCGCGAACGGGCCCGGACCGATCCCGGCCAGTTCGACGACGCGTACTCCGGCGAGCGGGCCGGTACCGGACACTGCCATCGAGCCCCCAGCGTTTCCCCGTGTGAGTCGGGTGGGTGTGCAAGCGGATGAGCGGGTGGGTCTGTGAGTGGGTGGGTGTGGGGAACTGTGTGCCTGAGCAGGTGCGTGTCTGAGCAGGTGTGTCCTGAGCAGGTGTGTTCTGCGCAGGCACGTGTGACACAACCGATGTAACACCAGTGATGCTAGGAACGTGTTCCACTCAGCACAAGAGCGGGCGCTTAGCCATCTGCCGCGATCCGCGCGTCGAGTTCCCTGACGTGACGTTTGAGTGCGACGGTGCGGTAGCTCTCCTCGACCCATTCGCACACGACCTCGGCCGGTGGCGCCCCCGTCCCGCCCAGCGGCACGGAGACCCACCCGGCCCGGCCGAGGCCGTACCCCGAGGGCTCGGCGCCGGGAAAGGCCATGGCGTGGCCGTGCAGCGCCTCGTCCTTGAGCTTCACGGAGAGTCCGGGCGGCTGCGGGCCGTCGGAGTTGCCGAGGAACACGAAGATCTTCTTGTTGACCTTGACCACGCAGTCCTCGGGCCCCCAGGGGAACTCCTCGACCGCCTCGGGCAGCCCCAGTGCGAACGCGCGCACCTTCTCCCACTTGCGCACCGCAGCCTTCACCGACGCCTCCACTTACCGCAGGTCACACCTGCTCGTACGGACAGTCGACCCTCACGCTAGCCTCAGCCACCGACACCAGCTGGGAGGAGCGTCATGAACGAGCAGGTTCACCGCACAGAACGGCAACGCGCCTACGACCTCGTGCTTTTCGGTGCGACCGGATTCGTGGGCACGCTGACCGCCGAATACCTCGCCGCACACGCCCCGGCGGGCTGCCGGTGGGCCCTCGCGGGCCGGGACCTCGGCAAGCTGGAGCGGCTGCGCGAGCGGCTCGCCGCCCTGGACCCGGCGTGCGCGGACCTGCCGCTGGTCCGCGCGGACGCCTCCGACGCGCGGGCCGTACGGGAACTGGCCGCCTCCACGCGGGTGCTGGCCACGACCGTCGGGCCCTACATCTGGTACGGCGCGGAACTGGTCGCGGCGTGCGCGGAGGCGGGCACGGACTACGTGGACCTGACGGGCGAGCCGGAGTTCATCGACCGGATGTACGTCGCCCACGACGCGCGGGCCCGGGAAACCGGCGCGCGGTTGGTGCACGCCTGCGGGTTCGACTCGATCCCGGCCGACCTCGGGACGTACTTCACGGTGAACCGGCTGCCGGCCGGGGTGCCGCTGCGGGTCGACGGCTACATGCGCTCCAACGCCCTGCTCTCCGGCGGGACCCTGGCCTCCGGCCTCACCGCGATGAGCCGCGGCCCCCAGACCCTGGCCGCCGCCCGGGAGCGCCGGCTGTACGAGCCGCGACTGCCGGGCCGCCGCGTACGGGGCTCGGGGGGCGCGCCGAGGTTCAGCCCCGAGACCGGCGCCTGGGCACTGCCGCTGCCGACGCTGGACCCGCGCGTCGTGGCCCGATCGGCCGCCGCCCTCGAGCGGTACGGCCCCGACTTCCGTTACCGGCACTACGCGGCCGTGGAGCACCTCCCGGTCGCGGTGGGCGCGACGGCGGCGGTGGGGGCGACGGTGGCGCTGGCCCAGGTGCCCGCCGCCCGGCGGTGGTTGATGAGCCGCTGGGAGCCGGGCCGGGGCCCGGACGCGGAGCGGCGCGCGCGCAGCTGGTTCACCGTCCGTTTCGTGGGGACGGGTGGGGGCCGGCGGATCTTCACGGAGGTCTCGGGCGGCGACCCCGGCTACGGCGAGACGGCGAAGATGCTGGCGGAGTCGGCCCTGTGCCTGGCCTACGACGCCCTCCCGGAGACCTCCGGCCAGCTCACCACGGCGGTGGCCATGGGCGACGCCCTGCTGGACCGCCTCCAGAAGGCCGGCATCCGCTTCCGCGTGGCGGCCGAGACGGCGGGCTGAGACCGACGGGCCCCCCTCCCGGCTCCGGCCCGGCCGCCGGCCGGACGGCCTCCGCCACCGCCTCCGCCACCGCCACCGCCACCGCCTCCGCCTCGCCACCGCCGGCTAGCCGGTGCGCGTCGCCTCGCGCAGGGCGCGCCGGCACAGGGAGTCGGCGCGGCGGGTGGTTTCCGGGAGGCGGTAGCGGGGGCTGAGGGCAAGGGTGTGGGCGCAGGCGTTGTCGAGCGAGACGCGGTGGCCGACGGAGACGTAGACCGGCTTGACCCCGTCCTGGGTGCGCAGCGCCCGTCCCACGACGGCGCCGTCGGTCGCGAGGAGCGGGGCGGCGTCGCCGCGCCGGGCGCCGGGTTCCTCGTAGGTGAAGGTGAACGGGTTCTTCGCGACGCCGATGCTCGGCAGCCCGGTCACCACCCCCAGGTGGCAGGCAAGGCCGAAGCCGCGCGGGTGGGCGAGCCCGTAGCCGTCGCAGACGACGAGGTCCGGCGCGACGGTCAGGGCGTCGAGCGCGGCCAGCACGGTGGGCAGCTCGCGGAAGGCGAGCAGTCCCGGTACGTAGGGGAAGCTGACGCGCCCGACGGCGGTGCGCTCCTCGACCACTTCCAGGGTGGCCGCGTCGAGGACCACGGCCGCGGCGGCGACCAGGTCGCGTTCGTCGTCGTAGGCGACGTCCACTCCGGCGACGAGCCCCGCACCGGGCGGCGGCCCGGGCTCGTCCAGCACCACGCCGCGGCGCAGTTCGTCCTGTATCGCTCGGGCTTCGGTCTCGTCGGCGGGGGTCTTGGAGGTCGTCATGAGGTGCGAGAGTAGCCTGGCGATCATGTTCGTCATGGAGCTCACCTACACAGCGCCCCTGGAAGCCGTCGACGCGCAGATGGACGCCCACGTCGCCTGGCTGGACCGCTACTACGCGTCCGGCGTCTTCCTCGCCTCGGGGCGGAAGGTACCGCGCGAGGGCGGCGTCATCCTGGCCGCCGGCATCTCCCGCGCGGAGGCCGAGAAGATCACCGCCGAGGACCCGTTCGTCGTGGCCGGCGTCTGCGCCTACCGCATCACCGAGTTCATCGCGACGAAGACCTCGGCGGAACTCGCTGCCGTACGGGAGGTACTCCCGGCGTCCTGACGGGCCGACGGGCCGACGCGGGGCGCGGCACTGCTTGCCACGGGCACGCCGGGCGCGGCACTGCTCGCCACGGGCACGCCGGGCGCGGCACTGCGGGTCAGCGCCGACCGGATCTCCTCGTCGTGCCGCTCGCCCCGGTAGGGGTGGCTTTCGCGCAGCACTCCCTCCCTGGGCACCCCCGGTCGGCGGCCCCCCGCCGACGCCTCCGGCCGGCAGCGCGCCCCGGCGATGCGCGGCCGCTCTCCGGGCAACGCACGGGCACCGCGCCGACCGGTGTGCCGCCTGTCCGGGGACCGCAGAGCCGTCCGGTGCCGGCGGCCGTCTTGTCGGCGTAGGCCTGGAGGACGGCCCGCATCGCCTCCAGGTCCGTCACGACGTGGGGCAGCGCGTTGGAGCGGCCGATGCACTCCCGCCCCCGGCGGCGTGCCGCCGGAACTCCTCGGCCCGCCGGCATTCGGCCGGCCGGGCGCCGTCGTCGCCCGGGGACATCGCCTGCCTGGCCGCCTTCCGCCCGTCCGCTCGGGACGGGTCGGCCGGAACGGGCCCGTGGGAAGCGGGGCCTTTCGCGGCGGGCGCCCCGGCAGGCTGCGTTCAGTGCCGCTCCAGCCTGCCCACCCGCCCCTTCTCCCCCGCCGCCCAACAGCCCCCGTGGGGCGCGCAGTCGACGGAGTCGTAGGAGCCCGCGTCCAGCGCCCGCCAGGTCCGGCCCCCGTCCGACGTCACGTCCGTGCCCGTCGGGCCCACGGCCAGCGCCGCGCCCCGGGAGTGCGGGTACCAGGCCGCGCCGGAGCGGTAGGCGGGCGGCGGCACGTCGGAGGCCCGCCAGGTGCGGCCCCCGTCCGAGGACACGGCCGCGGCCAGGGGCGAGGCCTCGCCGGCGCGGTAGTCACCGCCGACCGCGAGGCCCGTCGTGCGGTCGCGGAAGGCGAGCGCGAAGACCCCCTTGGCCGGGTCCCCCGCCGGAACGGGCGATGCGGTGGCGCTCCAGCTGCGTCCGCGGTCCCCGGAACGCAGTACGCGTGACACCGCGCCCCCTCCGGTGGCGATCAGGACGTCGCGCGGCCCTGCGGCCACCAGGCACTGCCCGCTCGCGGCGAAGCCGGCCTCGCCCGCCTGCGCCTCGGGCATCCCGGCGGCCGGGAGCACCTGCCAGCTCCGCCCGCCGTCGTCCGTGGCGAGGAGCCGGAACCTGCCGTCCACCGGGTCGCTGAGCGCGAGCCCGTGGCGGGCGTCGAAGAAGGTCAGGCAGTCGTAGAAGGCCCGCGGGTCGGTGTTGCGGAAGCTCTCGGTCCATGTCGCGCCGCCGTCCTCGGTCCGCAGGACCCGCGAGGCCTCGCCCTCTCCGATGGACAGCGCGACCGCCCGGCGCTCGTCGAAGGCCTCGATGTCGCGCAGTTCCAGCCCCTGCGCCACCGCTTCCGGCGGCGAGACGTCGCGCCAGCTGCGTCCGCCGTCCGAGGTGCGCAGTACCGTCCCCTTGGAGCCGGCCACCCAGGCCGCGGAGCGGCTGACCGCCGCGAGCCCGCGGAAGCGGACCGCGTCCCTGCCCGTGGCCTTGAGCGCCCAGCCCGCGCCGCGCAGGTCGCGCGAGTCGCCCGGACCACCCGTGTCCGCCTGCGCGGACACCGCCGGCGCCGCCACCGCCAGCACCGCCAGGCACACGCCGACTCCCAGAAGTCTCATGGCGCGGGAAACTAACGCACGCCGGATTCCGCGTCCAGGGTGCGTCGGGGCGCCCGGGTTTCCCAGGGCTGTCCCGTAATCCGCGGCGGATCAGCGCGCGGCGTCAGATGCGGCGCATCGCGAGGCGGAGGGTCGTCCTCATACTGGGCGTATTCGGGCGATCCCGACAACGCGGCGAGGTGCCGTAGCCGGCGCCGCGCGCCCGCCGGGGACTGCGGGACAGCCCTGAGGCTGGCGGCATGGCTCCTGAGGATGAGCATCCGCGGCACACGGCGCAGGACCCGAAGCCCTACGCGGGCGAGCACATCACGGTCACGTACGAGGCCGGTCGCTGTCTGCACGCCGCCGAGTGCGTCGGCGGGCTGCCCGAGGTGTTCGACTCCGGGCAGCGCCCCTGGGTGCGGCCCGACGGTGCCGACCCCGAGCGGGTGGCGGAGGTGATCCGCCGCTGCCCCTCGGGAGCGCTCCTGTACCGGCTCGCCGAGGGTCCGGCCGAGGAACCGGACCGGCCGACGAGCGTCGTGCGGCCACCGGCCGGCCAGTTGGTGCTGCGCGGCGAACTGAGCGTGACCGGGCCGGACGGCACCGTCCGGCAGGAGACCAGGGTGATGCTTTGCGCCTGTGGGATGAGCGGTAATCAGCCGTACTGCGACCACTCCGGCCCCTGTGGCCACGCCTGAACACCTTGCCGCACCGATACCGTTCGGTCACTCTGTGCGATCGAACGGTCGCGATCAAGCCAGCCGGTGACACAGCTCACTCGAATGCGCCTGCACGGATTTGCCCTTTCGGGCGTCTATCCGGTTGCCGGGTCCCACCCCAAGCCCGGCAGGAGATCCGCCGCAAGGGAGCGAGCCTTGATCACTGTCATCGAGCAGGCCGTGCAGGCCCGACTGGTCGCCACCGCGCCGAAGGTCGAGACCGTACCCGTCACGCTGTGCTACGACCGTTCGGATCCCTTCGCCGTCCGGATGGCGTTCCCGGGCCCCGCGACGCTGGAGGGCGTCGAGGTGTCCTGGACCTTCGCGCGCGAGCTGCTGGAGGCCGGGCTGCGCCGCCCCGCCGGCTCGGGTGACGTGCGCGTGCGCCCGTACGACCGGGAGCGCACCAGCATCGAGTTCCACGCGCCCGAGGGCGTCGCGATCGTGCTCATGGGGACCCCTGACCTCCACCGGTTCCTGGAGCGGGCGGCGACGGTCGCGCCGCCGGGGCTGGAGCACCTCTACCTCGACCTGGACCACGGTCTGGCCGAGTTGATGCGCGGCCGCCGCTGAGCGCTCCGGCCGGCTGCCCCTCGCGATTAATCCGTTGCGGGCGGCTGCGGCCGTCCGTACCGTCGTAGGCGACCCATTGCCGTCGAAACGGAGTAGGACATTGCTCTTCTGAGGTTCGAGACACCGACCACGACCGTCCATCACCACCCGTCGGCTGTCTCCCCACGTTGCTCGTACCACTTCACGCAACCTGGAGGCCTCCATGAGTCTTGCTCCCACCTTCGTCACCTGCTCCGCCCTCTGCTTCGACTGGCCTGACGGAACTCCCGTCCTCAACGACTTCCAACTGACCGTCGGCCCCGGCCGGACCGGCCTGATCGGCCTCAACGGGTCGGGGAAGTCAACCCTGTTGAAGCTCATCGCGGGCGAACTGACCCCGTCCGCCGGACAGGTCTCCATCGCCGGCACGATCGGCTACCTCCCCCAGAACCTCATCCTCGACACGGCCCTGCGCGTGGACGAGGCGCTCGGCATCCACGCCACCCGCGCCGCCCTGCACGCCATCGAGGCGGGCGAGGCCACCGAGGCCAACTTCGCCGCGGTGGGTGACGACTGGGACGTGGAGGAACGGGCTCTGGCCACGCTCGACTCGCTCGGCCTCGCCCGGATCGGCCTGGACCGGACCGTCGGCGAGCTGTCGGGCGGCGAGTGCGTACTGCTGCGGCTGGCGGCCCTGTTGATCGCCCGCCCCGACGTCCTGCTCCTGGACGAACCCACCAACAACCTGGACCTGCGGGCCCGGCGCCGGCTCTACGCGGCCGTCGAGTCCTGGTCCGGCGTGCTGGTGGTGGTCAGCCACGACCGCGAGCTGCTGGAGCGGGTCGATCAGATCGCCGATCTGCGCGACGGCGAAGTCCGCTGGTACGGAGGGAATTTCACCGACTACGAGGAGGTGCTCGCCGCCGAACAGGAGGCCGCCGAACGGATGGTCCGGGTCGCGGAAGCCGACGTGCAGCGGCAGAAGCGCGAACTCTTTGACGCCCAGATGAAACTGGCCCGGCGCAAGCGCTACGGCCAGAAGATGTGGGACAGCAAGCGCGAGCCGAAGATCGTGATGGGGGCCCGCAAGCGGGCCGCCCAGGAGTCGGCCGGCAAGCACCGCATCATGCACACCGAGAAACTCGCGGACGCCCGCGAGCGGCTCGACCAGGCGGTGGAGGCGGTGCGCGACGACGACGAGATCCGCATCGAGCTGCCCGCGACCCGGGTGCCGCCGGGGCGGCGCGTCCTGACCCTCGGCGACCTGCGCCCGGCCCACGGGCCCGCGATCGCGGGTGAGTGGGAGCTGCGGGGACCGGAGCGGATCGCCCTGGTGGGAGGCAACGGCTCGGGGAAGACGACCCTGTTGCGGACGATCGCCGGCCGGCTCGCCCCCGCCTCGGGTGAGGTGTCGACGCACGTGCCGACGCGGTTCCTGCCGCAGCGGCTGGACGCCGACGTCCTGGACGACGAGCGCTCGGTCGTGGAGAACGTGGCGCGGTTCGCCCCGCATGCCACGAACAACGTGATCCGGGCGCGGCTCGCGCACTTCCTGTTCCGCGGGGCCCGGGCGGACCGGCCGGCCGGGACGCTGTCGGGCGGCGAGCGGTTCCGGGCGGCGCTGGCGGCGCTGCTGCTGGCGGAGCCGGCACCGCAGCTGCTGATGCTGGACGAACCGACGAACAACCTGGACCTGGCGAGCGTGCGGCAGCTGACCGGCGCCCTGGAGTCGTACGAGGGGGCGCTGCTGGTGGCGAGCCACGACGTGCCGTTCCTGGAGTCGCTCGGCATCACGCGCTGGCTGCTGCTGGACGGGCAGGCGGGGCTTCGGCCGACGACGGCCGAGGAGGTCCGCGAGTCGCTCTGGCTCGGATGAGCGGGAGCGGTCGCGGGAGCGGCCGGAGAGCCGGGAGGTCCGGGCGCCGGCGGAGGCGGGCGTCGGGGGGCGGGGGCCGGCCCTCCGGCCCCCGCCCCGAGCGTCAAGACGCGGGCCGGGACCACCTGCGTGCGTGATTTCGGTTCCGATTTGCCCTTCCGCGCGCCCTCATACAGGGCCTCAAACTGCACAGATAACCGGACGTAACCGCTCATAGGGAGGGGTGGGGCTTGGCTGGTCCTTGATGCCGTGCTTAACCTACGACTCCGTAGGCTACGGAACCGTAGGTAATTCGCTTGTTCCCCCTGGAGTACCCGTGACGATCACCTCCCCCCACCTCGGCAGCTCGGAGGCGTGGACCGACGCCAAGTTGCTGTTCGCGCTGGAAGAGGTGGTCGAGAAGGAACTCAACCGCCATCTGAAGGTCACCAAGGACTGGATGCCCCACGAGTACGTCCCGTGGAGCGACGGCCGGAACTTCCCGGGCTTCTTCGAGGACGGGGAGGCCTGGGACCCGCAGCAGTCCAAGGTCACCGACATCGGCAAGATCGCCCTCGTCGTCAACCTGCTGACCGAGGACAACCTGCCCAGCTACCACCACGAGATCGCCTCGCTCTTCGGGCGCAACGGCGCCTGGGGCACCTGGGTGCACCGCTGGACGGCCGAGGAGGGCCGCCACGGCATCGTGATGCGCGACTACCTCCTGGCCTCGCGCGCCGTGGACCCGGACAAGCTGGAAGCGTTCCGGATGCAGCACATGTCGGAGGGGTTCGAGTCCGACAACAGGCACTCGATGCTGCACTCGGTGGCCTACGTGGCCTTCCAGGAGCTCGCGACCCGCATCTCGCACCGCAACACCGGCCACCAGTCCGGTGACCCGGTCTGCGACCGGATGCTGGCCCGCATCGCGCAGGACGAGAACCTGCACATGATCTTCTACCGGAACCTGCTGGGCGCCGCCTTCGAGCTGGCCCCGGACCTGACGATGCAGGCCGTGCGGGACGTCGTGGTCAACTTCCGGATGCCCGGGCACGGCATGCCGGGCTTCGAGCGGATGGCTGCGCAGATGGCGATCGGCGGGGTGTACAACCTGCGGATCCACCACGACGACGTACTGAGCCCCGTGATCCGGTTCTTGAAGATCATGGACATCGACGGTCTCGGCCCCGAGGGGCAGCAGGCCCAGGAGGAGCTCGGCATGTTCATGGACGGCCTGGACTCCGAGGCCCGCAAGTTCGACGAGCGGCTGGCCGCCCGCGCGGCGCGGCTCGCCGCGCGCAAGGGCTGACCTCCGGCACCCACAGCCCCGGCAGGGCCGCGCGCCGCGCGCTCTGCCGGGGCTTCGGTCTTGCCAGGGCTTCGGCCTTGCCGGGGCATCGACCGCTGCCGGGCCTTCGCCTCGGCGGGGCTTCGGCCTCTGGCCGGGCCTCCGGCGCGCCCGCTCATGCCGCGCCGGTCAGGCCCGGGGGCGCAGGGCGAGGCGCTCGGACTCCGAGAGGCCGCCCCAGACGCCGAAGCGCTCGTCGTTGGCCAGGGCGTACTCCAGGCACGCGGTCCGGCCCTCGCACGCCCCGCACAGCCGCTTCGCGTCGCGCAGCGAGGAGCCGGGCTCGGGGAAGAAGAAGGCGGGGCCCGTCTGCGCGCACAGGGCGAGGTCGTACCAGGCGGGTGCGGCAGCGGCAGTGGTCGGGCGGTCGCTCGTGTTCATCGACATGACGGAGATCCTCACCGCCGCCGATGGACGTCCGATCAACGCCTCATCAACACGGTTTCCTACGCGCCGGGGGCCGGGGCGCTGGTGATGACCGCGAACCGGGCGCCGAAGGGGTCCGCGGCCTTCGCGAAGCGGCCGACGCCGTCCATGGAGACGGGGGTGAGACGGACCTTGCCGCCCGACTCCTCCACCCGGGCCGCCGTCGCGTCACAGTCGGCGACCTCGAAGTACGGGGTCCAGTAGGGGCGTTCGGTGTCCTCCACCGGGTCCGCCGCGATCGGCACGAGACCGCCGAAGGCCTCCTCGTCGGGCGCGCCGGCCGGCTTGACCATGGTGTAGGTGCCGCCCTCGAAGGGCATCTCGGCGACCTCCCAGCCGAAGACGGCCCGGTAGAAGGCGGCGGCCGCTGCGACATCGGGTGTGTACAGCTCCGTCCAGCACAGGGTGCCGACGGCCGTCACCTCGTCCAGGCCCTTGTGCCGGCCGGGCTGCCAGGCCGCGAACGCGACGCCCGCCGGGTCGGTGAAGACCGCCATGCGGCCGAGGTCCAGCACGTCCATCGGTTCGAACGCGACCGCGCCGCCCGCCTCCCGCACGGCTGCCGCCGTCGCGTCCAGGTCGGACGTGCGGAAGTACACCGTCCACGCGGAGGGCCCCTGCTCGGGGGTGACGGTCATCCCGCCCGCGACGGTCTTCCCGCCGAGCCGGAACATCCCGTACCCGCCGACCTCCTGGCCGCCCGGCTCGTAATCCCACCCGAACAGGCCCCGGTAGAACCCGGCCGCGCCATCGATGTCGGGCGTCCCGAGGTCCAGCCAGTTGGGGGAACCGTCCCTGTAGTCCGTACTGAGCATGGCAGTACCCCTTCCCTGCACCGGCGACTGATGCCTCCTTCGAGCATGGCACCCCCCACTGACAACGGCCGCCCCACGCCCCTGCTCCACCCGGCGCAGCCACCCCCCGAGCACCCCGAAGTCCTCGCCGGTCAGGCCCGCACGCGGGTCGACGCGGTGCAGGAGCGCCCGGCCCGGGTGGTGCGCAGCCACCCAGGCGCGGTCCTCGGACGTGATCTCGTCATCGACCCAGACGAACGGCCGCCCGTCCGCCCACGCGACGACGGACCGGGTCTTCCAGTGGAGCCCTTCCGGCTCGGGCCCGGAAGGTTCCGGCAGGTCCAGCACGGGGAGCTCCGGCAGGCCGAGACGCCGCCCCACGAGCGGGTTCGCGTCCGCCGTCCACGTCGTCGCCCACACCAGCTCGCACCGCAGTGACGCCAGCCGCGGGCCGAGCGCGGGATCGAGGCGCTCCAGCAGGGGGTTCCCGCCGGTGCCCGCCGGGTCGGGGTAGGCCGGGTAGCCGGCGCCACCGAAGGGGATGAGGGGGCCGTCGATGTCCAGGAACAGCAGCGGGCTGCGGTAGGAGCGGATCATCGTCGCACCCTAGGCAACGCGGGGCGTCAGTGGTCCGCGGGTTTGGCGCGGCTGGGTTGGACGCGCTTGGGTTCGCCCGGCATCTTGGGGTAGTCCGGGGGATACGGCATGTCGCCCAGGCCGTGGTCGTGCTCCTGGCGGTCCGCGAGGTCCAGGACGGTGTCCAGGGAGAACGCGTGCTCGTCCATGTCGGCGTGCAGGTCACCGAGTTCCGCGAAGCGCCCCGGCATCGTGACGATGTCGAAGTCCCGCGGCTCCGCGTCGTCCACCTCGTCCCAGCGCAGCGGCGCGGACACCGGGGCGTGGGGGCGGGGGCGGACGGAGTAGGCGGAGGCGATGGTGCGGTCGCGCGCCGTCTGGTTGTAGTCCACGAAGATCCGCTCGCCGCGCTCCTCCTTCCACCAGGCCGTCGTGACCTTGCCCGGCATCCGCCGTTCCAGCTCCCGGCCGAGGGCGATCGCACACCGCCTGACCTCGGTGAACGTCCACCGCGGAGCGATCGGCACGAACACGTGCAGCCCGCGGCCGCCCGAGGTCTTCGGCCAGCCGCGCAGCCCCACCTCGTCCAGCAGCGCCCGCAGTTCGTGGGCGGCGGCGACCGCGTGGTGGTAGTCGGTGCCCGGCTGCGGGTCCAGGTCGATGCGCAGTTCGTCGGGCCGGTCGGTGTCCTCGCGGCGCACCGGCCAGGGGTGGAAGGTCAGGCAGCCCAGGTTGGCGGCCCACAGGACGGCGGCCGGCTCGGTCGGGCAGATCTCATCGGCCGTCCGCCCGCTGGGGAAGGCGATGTGGGCGGTCGGGATCCAGTCGGGCAGGTTCTTCGGGGCCCGCTTCTGGAAGAAGGACTCCCCCTCCACCCCTTCCGGGTACCGCTCCAGCGTCGTCGGTCGGTTGCGCAGGGCCCGGGTGATCCCGGGAGCGACCGCCAGGTAGTACTCGGCGACGTCCCGCTTGGTGAGGCCGCGCTCCGGGAAGTACACCTTGTCCGGGCTGGACAGCCGAACCGTCCGCCCGCCCGCGTCCAGCTCGATCGCATCACGCGCAGCACCCATGTCCGCCACGGTAGGCGGCCCCGGCCCGCCCCGCACACCGGACGGATCCCGCCGGGCGCGCACACCGCGCGGCCCCGGCGGGGCCGCCGCAGAATCGAAGGCATGGATCTGCCGGTGATGCCCCCCGTGAAACCGATGCTCGCGAAGTCCGTGACCTCCATTCCGCCGGGCATGCAATACGAGGCGAAGTGGGACGGCTTCCGGGCCATCGTCCACCGCGACGGCGCCGAGGTCGAGATCGGCAGCCGCACCGGCAAGCCCCTGAACAGGTACTTCCCCGAGCTCGTGACGGCCTTCAAGGACAATCTGCCCGACCGCTGCGTCGTGGACGGCGAGATCGTGATCGTCCACGACCGCCGTCTCGACTTCGACCGCCTCACCGAGCGGATCCACCCGGCCGCCTCCCGGGTCAAGATGCTCGCCGAGACGGCCCCGGCCAGTTTCGTGGCCTTCGATCTGCTCGCGCTCGGCGACGAATCGCTCCTCGACACCCCGCTGGCCGACCGCCGCAGCGCCCTGACCCGTGCCCTTTCCACCGCCCGGCCCCCCGTCCACCTCGCGCCCGCCACCACCGACCCCGCACTCGCGCACGACTGGTTCGAGCGGTTCGAAGGCGCCGGGCTGGACGGGGTGATCGCCAAGCCCCTCGATCTCCCGTACCGGCCCGATGCCCGCCTGATGTTCAAAATCAAGCACGAGCGTACGGCCGACGTCATCATCGCCGGTTTCCGTTTCCACAAGAGCGGTCCGATTGTCGGATCGCTGCTCCTGGGCCTCTACGACGCCCGCGGCACCCTCCAGCACGTCGGCGTGTGCGCCGCCTTCCCCATGAAGCGCCGCGCCGAGCTGCTGACCGAACTCGAACCGCTGCGGATGCCCGATCCCGGGGGCCACCCCTGGGCCGCCTGGGCCGAGGAGGCCGCCCACGAGAGCGCCCGGCTGCCCGGCGCGCAGAGCCGATGGACCGGCAAGAAGGACCTGTCATGGGTCCCGCTCCGTCCCGAGCGGGTCTGCGAGGTGGCCTACGACCACATGGAGGGCGACCGCTTCCGGCACACCGCGCAGTTCCGCCGCTGGCGCCCCGACCGGCTGCCGGAGAGCTGTACGTACGCCCAGCTGGAGGAGGTCGTCCGCTACGACCTCGCCGAAGTGCTCGGCACTCCCGGGAGCCGAGACCCCGGGAGCCGAGACCCAGAAAGCTGAGACCCCGGAGCCGAGACCCAGAAAGCGAAGACCCAGAGAGCCGAGGCCCCGCCCCGGAACCGAACGACCCCCTCAGCCCATCGTCAGCTTCTCCCACTCCCCCCGGTCCGGCCCCACCGCGTTCGGCGTGAAGTCCGGCCGGTCCGCCAGCCACCGCGCCACCCGCGCCCGGACCTCCGGATCCGCGTACGCCCGTTCCGGCGGCTCGACCAGGTGCCGCACCCTCGCCCGCGCCCGCATCACCTCGGGGTCCTCCAGCGCGCAGTCGAAGAGCGCGGCCACCTCCCGCGCCGTCCCCGTACGCCCCGCCCTCGTCGCGAACCGCTCCCCGATGGCGGCGTCCGCGACCACCGGGAAGTCGAACCAGGGCTTCAAGGTCCGCACCGCCCACGCGTGGTACCCGGCGGCGAACGCGGGCGACCCGGGCTCCAGATGCAGCGTGCGCGCCACCCGGCTCGCGGCCCACAACGCCAGCGAAGTGCCCTGCCCCAGCGTCGGGTTGGTGTGGGTGATGGCGTCCCCGACCGGCACCAGCCCGCTCACCACCGGTCCCCGCTCGTCGTTCAGCGCGCTCCACCGGTTGTCGAGGCTCGCGGTGGCCAGTACCTCCGAGAGCGGCTCCGCGCCCAGCCGCAGCCACGCCTCCCCCGGTGGGAAGGCCCGCGCCGCGGCCTCGAAGACGGCCGGGTCGCGCAGCGCCGAGCGCGTGGGGTCCTCGGTGTGCACGAACAGGGTCACGGCGAAGACCCGGTTGTCGGCGGGGAAGACGGCGCAGCCGGCGAAGGTGCCTCCGGTGACCGCCCAGGGACGGCGCGGCCCTTCCGCCAGAGCGCCGGGCAGCCGGTACCAGCGGCAGAAGTAGGCCAGTCCGGTGCGGTGCCGCTCCACCACCGGCGGCCGGCAGCCCGCCGCGGCCAGCCACCGCTCGGTGGCGCCGCGCCGCCCGCCCGCGTCGACGACCAGGTCGCCCTCGTACCTTCCGGCCACGGAGGTGACGCCCCGGACCCGGTTCCCCTCGAACCGGAGTCCGGTGACCGGCTCCCCGTAGCGCGCGACGACGCCCGGCTCGGCGCGCAGGGCGGTGGCCACGGCGCTCTCCAGCAGGATGCGCCGCGCCTGGATCATGACAAGGTCGTCGTCGCCGGGCCGCGTCGGCGGGCGTTCGTCGAACCAGTCCAGCTCGCTGCGCTCGCGCGCCCCCAGCCGGAGCATCTCGGCGTGGACGTCCGGCAGTTCGCCGCGCAGTACGGTGCGCGCGGCGCCGAGCAGGGCGTGGGGCTGGGTGGCCTGGGGGACGGTGGGGCGGCGCCAGCCGAAGAAGTCGCGGTCGAGGGCGGTGCCCGGGGCGCGGGAGTCGCGTTCGAAGAGCTCGACGGTGTGTCCCCGCCGGGCCGCGAGCAGCGCGGTCGCCTGCCCGCCGATCCCGCCGCCGATGACCAGTACGTGTGCCATTGAGCCCCCCTGAGCCGACGAACCGTACGACGATCGGACCGCCCAGAGCCTGCGCGGGCCGCCCCTGACCGAAACCCGCACGGTTGTCCGAACCCGAACCCGAACCCGACCCCGACCCGAACCCGACCGCGAACCCGAACCCGACACCGACACCGACCGCGACCCCGAACCCCACACCGGCCCCCGGGTCCTGCCTGGACTTTGCGAAGGGTCGGGGCCGTGCGCCGGGGGCTGCGCTCAGCCCGAGTCCCCCCGGTACGCCCGCAGCGCCCTGCGGGTCTCCGCCTCGACCAGGTCGGCGTTCAACGCCGCCGCGGCCCGCGCGCCCTGCGCGGCGGCGCCCGCCAGCTGTTCCATCGGGGCGGTGACGTTGCCGGCCACCCACACCCCGGCCAGCGCCGTCGCCCCGGTCTGCGGGTCCGAGGCCACGCACGTGCCGAGCACCGCGCCGTCCCGCTCGACGGTGGTGAGGGGCAGCCCGAGGCCGGTCAGCACCCCGGCGCGGGCGGTGAAGCCCGGCGCGACCACCAGGGCCCGGCAGGGCGCTGCGGCCGCCCCCTCCCCCAGGACCACGCCGCTCAGCCGGTCGTCCGCGTCGACGGCCAGCCCCGTGACCTCCCCCTCGACGACCGCGATCCCCCGCGCGGCGAGCAGCTCCCGTTCGGGCGCGTCCGGCCGCCAGGTGTGGGCCAGCAGCGTCACCCGGTCGCTCCACTGCCGCCACAGCAGCGCCTGGCGCACGGCGACCGGCCCGGTCCGGGAAGCGGCGAGCACCGCCAGCGGCAGGTCCCGTACCTCCCAGCCGTGGCAGTAAGGGCAGTGCAGCACGTCCAGGCCCCATCGGGCCCGCAGTCCCGGCACCGGCGGCAGCTCGTCCACCAGCCCGGTGGCCACCAGCAGCCGCCGGGCCCGGACCACCGAGCCGTCACCGCAGCGGATCAGGAACCCCCCGTCGGGCTCCCGGTCGGCGGCGATCGCGGTCCCGGCCGCGCCGGTCCGGATCTGCGCTCCGTACCCGGCCGCCTCCGCCCGCCCCCGCTCCAGCAGCCCGGCGGGGCTCTCGCCGTCGTGCCCGAGGTAGCCGTGCAGCCTGGCGGCGGGGGCGTTGCGCGGGCTGCCCGCGTCGAGCACCAGGACAGAGCGCCGGGCCCGCGCCAGGGTCAGCGCCCCCGCCAGTCCGGCGGTCCCGCCGCCCACGACCACCACGTCGAACCGTCCCGCGATCACCTTGTCCATGGGGCCGAGCGTGCGCCGGACCCGGTCCTCTTGACAAACGGGGTTGCCGAAGCGGCAAATGGTGGCATGCCCCCCGCTGATCAGGAGCCGGCCGAGGACCTCGCCGGTGTCATCACCGCCGTCGGCCCCCGGCTGCGCGCGCTGCGCCGCCGACGCGGCACGACCCTGGCGCAGCTCAGCGAGGCCACCGGCATTTCGCTGTCCACGCTGTCGCGGCTGGAGTCGGGGCAGCGCCGGCCCACGCTGGAGCTGCTGCTCCCGCTGGCCAGGGCCCACCGGGTGGCGCTGGACGACCTCGTCGGCGCGCCGGACACGGGCGACCCCCGGATCCGCCCGCGCCCCTTCGTCCGGCACGGCTGCACCTACGTACCACTGTCCCGCGACTTCGGCGGGGTGCACGCCTTCAAGCAGATCCTGCCGCCGAGCGACCCGTCGCAGCCCCTGCCCGAGCCGAAGGTCCACGAGGGCTACGAGTGGCTGTACGTGCTCTCGGGCCGGGTCCGGCTGCTGCTGGGCGAGCACGACCTCGTCCTCACGGCGGGCGAGGCCGCCGAGTTCGACACGCGCACGCCGCACGCCTTCTGCAACGCGGGCCCGCAACCCGCCGAGTTCCTCAGCCTGTTCGGCCCCCAGGGCGAGCGGATCCACGTCCGGGCGCGCCCTACCACCGCCTCCCCGGAAGGACGCCCATGAGCACCCAGCGCCCCGAACGCGCCGTCCCGCAGCCCAACGCGGTGGTCGGCGTCGGCCTCGTCGTGGTCGCCGCGGACGGCCGGATCCTGCTCGGGCAGGCCCACGACGGCCGCTGGGAGCTGCCCGGCGGCAAAGTGGACCCCGGGGAGGGGTTCGAGCAGGCCGCGGCCCGGGAACTCGCCGAGGAAACGGCGCTGCGGGCGGCTCCGGCGGACATCGAGGTGCTGGGTGTCCAGATCGACGCGCACTCCGGCCTGACCCGTCTGACGGCCTCCGCCGTCACCCGCGCCGCCGAGGGCACCCCCGCCGTGACCGAGCCCCACAAGATCGCCCGCTGGTCCTGGTTCGCCCCGGCCGAGATCCCCTCCGCCCTGTACGCCCCCTCGGCGGCGGTCCTGCGCACCTGGCGCCCCGACCTCACCCCCGCGCTCCCCGACGT
This sequence comes from Streptomyces sp. NPDC051578, assembly GCF_044454045.1. Taxonomy (NCBI): domain Bacteria; kingdom Bacillati; phylum Actinomycetota; class Actinomycetes; order Kitasatosporales; family Streptomycetaceae; genus Streptomyces; species Streptomyces sp. NPDC051578. The sequence goes on along the minus strand of NZ_JBITDH010000005.1, from coordinate 53,150 downwards.
CCCTTCGCACGACTACCTCGCCACCCCGCGCCGGGCCGGTTAGGCACGGGCCGGGCGGGGGGCGAAGTTGCCCTCCGCCAGGTCCTCCGCCAGGAGGCGCTTGGCGATGGCGTCGGCCGCCGCGCGCAGCGCCGCGCTGCGGGGGCGGCCGCCGTCGCGCTCCAGCCGGTCGCCGAGCCAGTCCGCCCATGCCAGGGAGATCACCCCGGCCTCCCGCTCCCCCGCCGGGGTGAGCGAGAAGAAGACGCCCTCGCGGCTCAGGTAGCCCTCCTCCACCATCCGGTCGAAGACCGGCAGCAGCACCTCGGGCGGCAGCGACCGGCGGGCCGCGACGAGGCCGAGGCTCGCGTACCCGACCGTCCGGGTCAGCAGGTCGACCTGCATCACCGTCCACGCCCCGGCGATGTCCAGCCGGGTGTCGCAGCCGTTCACGATCGCGCGCGCCGTGTCGGGGTCCATTGCGCGTACGAGTTTGCCCACCGCCAGCTCCAGCAGCTTCGCCGAGTCCCCGGAGGCGGTGACGGGTGAGGCGAAGCCCTCGCCCATGTCCGTGGACGAAGCCCGGACGCTGTCGCGCAGCCGGACCTGCTTGAGGAACAGGGCGACGACGAAGCCCAGCGCCGCCACCGGCACCGTCCACAGGAACACCGAGTGCAGCGTCTGCGCGTACGCGTCGATGACCGGCCCGGCGGCGGCCGGGTCCAGCCCGTGCACCCCGTGCGGGCTGCGGGCGGCCTCGCCCAGTCGCGCCGGGTCCAGGCCGGTGGCCTGCGCCGCCTGTGCGATGCCCGTCGTGAGGCGGGGCGCGAGGGTGTTCGCGTAGATGGTGCCGAAGACCGCCGTGCCGAAGGAGCTGCCGAGCGTGCGGAAGAACGTGACCCCGGACGTGGCGGTGCCGAGGTCTGCGTAGTCGACGGTGTTCTGCACGGCGATCGTCAGGACCTGCATGCACAGCCCGATGCCGGCTCCGAGGACGCACATGTACAGCGATTCCAGCCAGGCACCGGTGCCGGGTCCCATCAGGGACAGCAGGTACAGCCCGACACCCATCACCGCGGAGCCCACGATGGGGAAGATCCGGTAGTGCCCGGTCTTCGAGGTGACGTTGCCGCTGAACACGGAGGCGATCAACAGCCCGATGACCAGCGGCAGGGTCCGGACGCCCGACACCGTGGCCGAATCCCCGTCCACGTACTGCAAGTAGGTGGGGAGGAACGTCATCGCGCCGAGCATGGCGAACCCGACGACGAAGCTGAGCACCGAGCAGACCGCGAAGACCGGGTTGCGGAACAGCCGCATCGGCAGCATCGGTTCGGAGGCCCGCGTCTCGACCAGGCAGAACAGCGCGAGGGCCACGGCGCCGCCCACGAAGAGGCCGAGGATCACCGCCGAGCCCCAGGCGTACTCGTTGCCGCCCCAACTCGTGGCGAGGATCAGGGCGCTCGCGCCGACCGCGACCAGCGCGATGCCCGGGTAGTCGATGCGGGGCCTGCCCGCCGCCCGTACCGAGGGGATCGTCCGGGCCGCGGCGATCACCACCAGGACCGCGATCGGGACGTTGACGTAGAAGGCCCAGCGCCAGCTCAGGTGATCGGTGAACAGCCCGCCGAGCAGCGGCCCGATGACGGTGGCGACGCCGAAGACGGCGCCGATCGCCCCCTGGTACTTGCCGCGTTCGCGCAGCGGCACCACATCGGCGATCAGGGCCATCGAGGTGACCATCAGACCGCCTGCGCCGATGCCCTGGAGCCCGCGCCAAAGGATCAGCATCGTCATGTTTGCGGACAGTCCGCACAGGAACGATCCGGTGATGAAGACGACGGCCGAGACCTGGAAGATGAGTTTGCGCCCGAAGAGGTCGCCGAACTTGCCGACGAGGACCGTCGCCACGGTCTCGGCCAGCAGGTAGGCGGTCACCACCCACGACATGTGGGCCGCGCCGCCGAGGTCCGCCACGATCGTCGGCAGCGCGGTGCCCACGATGGTCTGGTCCAGCGCCGCCAGCAGGACGCCCAGCATGATCGTGCCGAAGACGACGTTGCGCCGCCGCCGGTCGAGCACGGGTGGTGCGGCGGCTGTGGCGGGGGCAGTGGTCACATCTCGCACTCTCACAGCGCCCCCGCCCGGCCGCATGCGGCACAGGGCCGTGCGGGTGACGCGGAACCCGGATCAGCGCAGGTAGGCCAGGCCCGGGTGCTCCGCCGCGTACCCGTCGAGGAGCCGGCGGGCGACGGTCACCGAGTCCACCAGCGGGTGCAGGGCGAAGGCCTTGACCGCGTCCGCGCGCGAGCCGCTCGACGCGGCGGCCAGGACCTCGCGCTCGACCGCCTTGACCGAGGTCACCAGTCCCACGGCGTGCAGCGGCAGCGGGTCGACGGACACCGGGTGGGCGCCGCCCGCGTCCACCAGGCAGGGCACCTCGATGACCGCCTCCGCGTCGAGCACCGCAAGGGTGGGGCCGTTGGGCACGTTGAGGATCAAGGTGGCCCGCTCGTTGCGAGCGATGGCCCGCATCAGGGCGAGCGCCACCTTCTCGTAGCCGCCCGACTCCAGGTCGCTCTCCTCGCGCTCGCCGGCGCCGGCCGCCTCCCGGTTCTCGGCCATGTACGTGGCCTCCCGCTCGGCCCGGGTCAGGTCCCAGGCCGCCAGGGCCGAGCCGGGCGGCTGCCCGTCCTGCCCGGCCCGGGCGTAGAACTCGCGCTGCTGATCGCGCAGGAAGGCGCCGCGGGTCTGCGGGGCCTGGAGGTAGCCGCGTACGGTCTCGCGGTTGAAGTAGTAGTAGTGCAGGTACTCGTTCGGGATCGCGCCGAGCGAGCGCAGCCACTGCGCCCCGAAGAGCCGGCCCTCCTCGAAGGACTCCAGCGCCTCGGTGTCGGCCAGCAACCGGGGCAGTTCGTCGCGGCCCGCCACGCGCAGGCCCCGGATCCAGCCCAGGTGGTTCAGGCCGACGTAGTCGATCCACGCTTCCTCGGGCCGGACCCCCAGCAGGCGGGCGATGCGCCGGCCGAGGCCCACCGGCGAGTCGCAGATGCCGATGACCCGGTGTCCGAGCACCTCGGCCATCGCCTCGGTGACCAGCCCGGCCGGGTTGGTGAAGTTGATGACCCAGGCGTCGGGGGCGACGCGGGCGATCCTGCGGGCGATCTCCCGGACCACCGGCACGGTGCGCAGGCCGTACGCCACCCCGCCCGCGCCCACCGTCTCCTGGCCGAGGACGCCCTCGGCGAGGGCGATCCGCTCGTCGGCGGCGCGTCCCTCCAGGCCGCCGACGCGGATGGCGGAGAAGACGAAGTCGGCTCCGCGCAGGGCCTCGTCGAGGTCGGCGGTGGCGGCGACGGCCGGGGCGTCCGGTACTCCGGCGGCCTGGTCGGCGAGGACCCGGGCCATGGCGGTGAGCCGGGCCGGGTCCTGGTCGTAGAGGGTCACCCGGGTCACCCTGCCCTCGGCGCGGTCGCCGAGGAGTGCCCCGTAGACGAGCGGTACGCGGAAGCCGCCCCCGCCGAGGATGGTCAGCCGCACGTCCTTACCGCCCTTCGCCAGTGCCACGATCGGTGACACCGCGGGCGGGACCCCGCTGGGGCGGCGCGGCGCGGCACACGATCAAGGCTTCCAGTGTCCCCCGCCGGGAGTGCCCTCGGGGGCATCCCGGCCGACGGCCCTGGCCGGCATCAGTCCGAGCGGCGTCGGCCGGCATCAGTCCCGAACGGCCTCGGCCGATGTCAGTGCCCGAGCGGCCGCGGCCGGTATCAGTCCCCGAGCGACGGCACCGCGCGCAGCCGCGCACCCTGCTGGTGCGCGGGCCCCCGGCCCGGGCCGACGGGTCCGGCCGGCCGGCCCTGCGGCGTCGAGAGGATCAGGGTGATCCGGGTGAGCCCCATCGCGTCCAGCATCCGGCTGGACTCCGCCACCATCCGGCAGCGCACCAGTCCCCAGCCGGGATCCGGGTGGCGCACCGTGCGCACCGCGCCGTCCTGTTCGGCGGCGTCGGCGCCGTGGGTGCTGAGCCAGTGCGGGACGCCATAGCGGTAGGCGGCCTCCATGAACGGGTCGCGGGCCACCTCCTGACGGATGCTCCGCAGCCCCTCGTCGTCCGGGGAGGCGGCCAGCGCGGTCGCGAAGCGGGCCAGCAGCGGGACGCACCAGGCCGGTTCGTGGTCCTCCAGCACGGCGGCGGCGTCCGGGTGGAACAGCACGAAGCGCAGGAAGTTGTCGTCCGGCAGGGCGGTGGGGTGCGGGCGCACCGTCTGGAAGAGCTTGTCGAAGGCCGAGTTGGTCAGGGCCACGTCCCAGCGGTGGTCCACCAGGAAGCTCGGGTACGGCACGGCTTCCATCAGGGCCGCGTAGTCGCACAGGTAGTCGCGCTGGGCGGGGTCCTCGGGCAGCCGGTTCTCCTCGGCGGCCCGCCAGGTGGGCGGCGGATCCCGGTCGACCATGACCCGGAACAGCCAGAAGCACTGCCGCTCGCTCATCTCCAAGGCCTCGGCCAGGGCGAGCAGTTTGCGGTCCGTCCACTCCTTGACCAGGCCGCGTTCCCAATTACCGTACGCGCGCACGCTGATGCGCAGGCGTGCGGCGAGGTCCTCCTGGCTCAGGCCCAGTTCCTCGCGGCGCTGGCGCAAAAGCTCCTTGCGTCGCTCCGACCGCACTGCGCCACGGGCCGAGTCGTCGCCCGTCAGGCGTTCCTCGCCGGCTCGGGCAAGGCCATCGGACGGGCCCACCGCTGCGAGATGTGGCACCGAGAGCTCCCCCTCCTCACGGTCTGGATCTTCATTTCCGTGTGGCGATCCTGCTACCGACTTCATTCGAGTGTCAACTATTGTGGCAATTCCAGCCTGGAGACAGCTCATTCCCGCCACAGCTGTGGCAAGTTCTGGCCCTCCAGGGGGAGACCGGATAGATTCCCTGGGGCCGACCCCGTGCCCGTATTGACCCCGCGCGATCTAGGAGAACCACTGGTGACAGACGGCTTCCCGGCTCCCGTCGCGGTGGCCAACGCGTCTCTGGCAGCCACCGTCACGAGGGTCGCCGAACTCGCGGGCAAGATGGGCCGCGACGTGAACCAGGTCTTCGACCTCCGTCGGCTCTCCGAGGCCTCGGGTGTCCCGACCGACGTGATCAAAACCCTGCTCGACGGCCGGCGGGCCGGCGAACCCGATCTGCAGACCCGCTTCCTCCAGCGTCTGGACCTGCTCCGGCGGACCCGGGTCAAACCCAACGGCCGCCGCTACACCCAGCAGGAGATCGCGGACGGAGCCGGCATGTCCCGGCAGCAGGCGGGCGCCCTCATCAACGGCGACCGACGGCCCACGATGGAGCACTGCGACGCGATCCAGCGCTTCTTCGGCGTGCACGCCGGCTTCCTCACCGCCCACGACGCCGACGCCCTCACCGACGCCCTCCAGCGCACCGAGCAGCAGCTGCTCCAGGACTTCGCCGGACGCGAGCGCGAAACCGTACCCGCCGAGGACGCGTCGGCAGGCGATCCGCTGGCAAGACTCCTGCAGAACCACGGTGTGCGGGGCATCGCCTGGCGCGCCGCCCAACTGCCCAGCGACAAGCACCGGGACAAGGTGACCGAATGGCTGGACATGCTCCTCGAAAGCGTCAAACCGAACGAATCATGACCCAGTCGAAAGCCTGGATCTGATCCTTGAGTCCTGATCCGGATCCGCGCCGACGGGGAGAACGGTGAGCATAGGCAGAGAGCAGCGGCGGTTGTGCGCGGAGCTGGTGGCCGGCATCAAGCTGACCGCCCCCGTGGAGCCCGTGGACCTCTACGCCGCGCTCTGCGAGGGCATGAGCAGACAACGGGGCCGGTCGGTGGAGTTCCGGATGGCCGCGTTCCCCGAGGGGACGGCCAGCGGGCTGTGGCTCGACCTGGCGCACCGCGACCTGATCGTCATCGAGGAACGCACCGCTCCCGATCACCAGTTGGTGATCCTGGGTCACGAACTGTGGCACATGAAGGCCGGCCACTGCAGCCACCACGTCGACGGCGCCGCCGTCGCGGCCCGGCTGCTGGCCGACGAGGCCGACCTCGGCGAGACGGTCCGCCGCGTCGCCGCCCGCACCCGGGCCGACGTCCGGGAGGAGACGGAGGCGGAGACCTTCGGGCTGCTGCTCGGCAGCCGGTGCCGGAACTGGCTGGCCGGGTCCGGCGGGCACCGCGCGCCGGCACAGCGGGACCAGCTCGCGGGCAGGATCGAAACGTCCCTCGGCTACCGGGGGCACAGGAACGAACTTTGAACGGACAGGACTACTACATCCCGGCGGCGGCCATGGCGGTCTCCGTCGCGTTCAAGGTGCCGGCCCTGCGGGCCGACTGGCGCGATCCGCTGCTGCGCTCCGTCTGCGCCCTGCTGACGCTGGCCGGGGCGGTGTTCACCTTCGCCGCACCGCCGACCATCGCGGCCGTCAACCGCTGGACCGGTGTCCCCAACTTCTCCGCCCCGCTGGTGTACTGCCTCATCACCGCGTTCAGCGCCTCCTGCCTGGTGCTGATCTTCAACTGGCGCGGCGGCGAGCCCGAGGAGATCCGGCGCACCTCCCGCCGTTGGATCTCCGGCTACTCCGTGGTGATCGGCACGATCATCGTCGTGTACGCGCTCGGTTCCGCCCCGGTGGAGCGGCTGCGGGACTTCGACACGTACTACGCCAACACCCCGTACATCCGGCTGATGATCGCCGCCTACCTGCTGGCCCACAACGTGGCAGCGATCACGATGACCGCCATGTGCTGGCGCTGGGCCCTCCAGGTCCGCGGCTGGCTGCGTACCGGCCTGTTCATCATCGTCGGCGGCTATGTGTTCAGCCTCGCCTACGACGCCGCCAAGATGTCGGCCGTCGTGGCCCGCTGGAGCGGCCACGACCTGGACGACCTGAGCACCCTCGTCGCCCCGCCGCTCGCCTCCATGGGCGCGCTCGTCAGCGCCACCGGCTTCGTGCTGCCCCTGCTGTGCCAGCACCTCTCCGACAGCTGGCGCACCTGGTCCACGTACCGGCGCCTGGGCACCCTGTGGCACGAGATGCAGAGCACGGCGCCCGCCGGGACCCCTTCGGTCCGCATGTCCTGGTGGTCGCCCGCCGAGATCCGGATGATCCAGCGGGAGTCGGACATCCACGACGGCTTCCTGCGCCTGGGCCCCTGCTTCGACCGCCGCCGCCGGGACCTGGCCTACGCACAGGCCCGCGCGGACGGCGCCGACGAGGCCACGGCCCGCGCCGTGGCCGACGCCGCGATGGTGGCGGCGGCCGTGCGCACGAGCGCCACCGCCCCCGAGGGGACCGGCGGCGCGGAGGGGGCGGAGCGGGTCCACGTCACCTCCGACGGTCCGCGCGACCTCGTACGCATCTCCCACGCCCTGCGCCACTCGCCCCTGGTGGCGGCGGCACGACGGCAGGCCGCCGCCGTGCCGGGACTCTGACGCCGGGGCCCGCCCCACCGCCTACCGCCTACCGCCTACCGCCTACCGCCCACCGCCTACCGCCCGGCGGCCTACCGCGCCGCGGCGATCGACACCGCAGGGAAGAGGTCCTCGAACGGCGCCGCCGAATCGGAGCCGTCGCGACCGTACGGCGCGTCGAAGCTCCACACCATGAACAGCAGGAACACGATCAGCGCGCTGAACAGCCCCGCCAGCAGCAGTTCCCGGCCCGAACGCCGGATCTGGAGCGTGAAGATCAGTCCGACCGTGACCACCCCGCCCACCAGCAGTCCGAACCACACCACCCCCGGGAGCGTGGACTCGTCGCTCTGCATCCGCGAGTGCCGGGCGTCGTCGGCCGCCGCGATGTGGTCGAGCAGCGGCTGGTAGGCCTGCGCCTGGAGTTCGGTGGTCGGGCTCTGGTGGGTGACGTCGGTGCGCAGCGTGCCGAGCAGCTTCGCGCCCTCCGTGGAGGCGGCCTGGCCGGAGGTCAGCCGCGGCCAGTCCACGCTCACGGTGTGGGAGACGTACGCGTCCACCTCCCCGCGGATCCGGTCGCGCACCGGGGCCGGATAGACGTCGGCGCGCTGGGTGACCTCGTACAGCGACTGCGCCTCGCGCCGCACGCTGTCCTCGGCGGAGCCGCGCGCCTCCCAGACGCCGGCGATGGCCAGGCCCAGCACGATCGCGTAGACCACACCGACCATCATCGTCATGTACTCGATGACGTCGGGGGTTTCGCTGGTGTCCTCGTCCTCCGCGACCCGGCGGTGCCGGAGCAGGGTGCAGGCGAGGACGAGGGCGCAGACGAGCGCCATGGCGATGGCCAGGACCAGCCATTCGGACACGAGGGTTCTCCCGTTCGAGGGTCGCAGAAGTGGAAGGGCTACCGGGCGCTCTTGGAGCGGGGGCGCAGCGCGGCGGCGGCGAGCACGGCCGGGGTCGTGACGACGACCATCAGCATCATGGTGGACATGCCGTTCGGGCCCCTGCGCTCAAGGGCCGATGAGTGGTACGCCGGCACGTGGAAGGCGGTCACGGGCGCGGCGGCGGCCCTGCGCGCGGGCGGGGCGGGAGCCTTGGCCTGCGCCGCCTGCGCCGCCTGCGCCGGTGGCCCGGCAGCCGCCCGGACCGGCGGCGGCTGCGCCCCCTCCCCCGGCTCCTCGGGTGCCGGGGACCCCGGCCGGGCCGGGAGGCCGGGGGCCTGCCCGGGGTGGTGCACGGTCGGCCGCCGCTCACCGGGCGCGGTCACGCGTACGGAAGGTTCCGGGGTGACGGCCGGCGTGTGCGGCGCGGCGGGGTGTCGCGGATGCCCGGCGGGCACGCAGATGTCGACCCGGGCGCCGTGGCCCGCGCCGTCGTCGGCGACCGCCACATGGCCGTGCAGCGGGCACAGCGCGCCCACCATCCCGGCCCCGGCGACGTACTGCCAAGCGGTCACCACGCGACTGGTCCTCCCGATCCGTTTCGGCGGCAGCCCGCAGTGGATTCAGGGGGCTGCTCTTGAAGAAACGATCACGGCCCGGCTTCGACACGCGTGGCGGGTACGCGAAAGGGGCGCGACCCGGTGGGTTGCGCCCCTGTCATGCCTGCGTCCGGCGGCCTCAGGCCTCCGGGGAGCCGCCGAAGCGCTCGCGGTAGGACTCCAGGTCCTCCTCGGTGACCCGGGCGAAGAGCACCGGCGGCACGGTGAACGGCGTGCCCGCCGGGACCGCGTCCAGCGACCTGGCCTGCTCCGGGGTGACCCACGTGGCCGTGTCGTCGGCGAGCGCGAACGCGGAGCGCATGGCGCGCGCCGAGGCCGGGATGAACGGCTCGGAGACCACCGAGTAGAGGTGGATCAGGTTCATCGCGGTGCGCAGCGTGAGCGCCGCGCCCTCCAGGTCGGTCTTGACCTCCAGCCAGGGGGCCTTCTCGTCCAGATAGGCGTTGCCGGCCGACCACAGGGCGCGCAGCGCGGCCGCGGCCTTGCGGTACTGGAGGGACTCCATGTGGCCCTCGTACTCGGCCAGCAGTTCGGCGATCTGCTCGCCCAGCTTGGCCTCGACCTCGCCGGCCGGGCTGCCCGCCGGGACCTCGTCGCCGAACTTCTTGCGGGAGAAGGTCAGCACGCGGTTGACGAAGTTGCCGAGCGTGCCGCCGAGGTCCTTGTTGACGGTGGCGGCGAAGTGCTCCCACGTGAAGGACGAGTCGTCGGACTCGGGGGCGTTGGCGATGAGGAAGTAGCGCCAGAAGTCGGCCGGCAGGACCTCCAGCGCCTGGTCGGTGAAGACGCCGCGCTTCTGGGAGGTGGAGAACTTGCCGCCGTAGTACGTCAGCCAGTTGAAGGCCTTGACGTAGTCGACCTTCTTCCACGGCTCGCGGGTGCCGAGCTCGGTGGCGGGGAACATCACCGTGTGGAACGGGACGTTGTCCTTGGCCATGAACTGCGTGTAGCGCACGTCCTCGGCCTCGTACCACCAGGACTTGTAGTCGCGGTTCGCCGGGTCGGCGTCCGCCCACTCCTTGGTGGAGGCGATGTACTCGATCGGCGCGTCGAACCAGACGTAGAAGACCTTGCCCTCGGCGGCGAGCTCCGGCCAGGTGTCGGCCGGGACGGGGACGCCCCAGTCGAGGTCGCGGGTGATCGCGCGGTCGTGCAGGCCCTCGGTCAGCCACTTGCGGGCGATGGAGGAGGCCAGCTGCGGCCACTCCTCCTCGTGCTCCGCGACCCAGGCCTCGACCTCGTGCTGGAGCTTGGACTGGAGGAGGAAGAGGTGCTTGGTCTCGCGGACCTCCAGGTCCGTGGAGCCGGAGATGGCCGAGCGCGGCTCGATCAGGTCCGTGGGGTCCAGGACGCGGGTGCAGTTCTCGCACTGGTCGCCGCGGGCCTTGTCGTAACCGCAGTGCGGGCAGGTGCCCTCGACGTAGCGGTCCGGCAGGAAGCGCCCGTCGACCGGGGAGTACACCTGGCGGATCGCGCGCTCCTCGATGAAGCCGTTCTCCTGGAGGCGGCGCGCGAAGTGCTGGGTGATCTCGGCGTTCTGCTGCGAGGAGCTGCGGCCGAAGTAGTCGAAGGACAGCTCGAAGCCGTCGTAGACCGCCTTCTGGGCGTCGTGCGCCTGCGCACAGAATTCGGCGACCGACAGGCCGGCCGCCTTGGCCGCGAGTTCGGCCGGGGTGCCGTGCTCGTCGGTGGCGCAGATGTAGAGGACGTCGTGGCCGCGCTGGCGGAGGTACCGGGAGTACACATCCGCCGGAAGCATCGACCCGACCATGTTGCCCAGGTGCTTGATCCCGTTGATGTAGGGAAGCGCGCTGGTGATCAGGTGTCGAGCCATCCTCGGATGCTCCATTTCATATGTGCGGTATGTGCGGTGACTACGGGCCGTGACGGACTGTGATGCTGTTCATCGTATCGAACCGCCGAAAGGCCCGGCGCCCCGTTTTCCACGGGTGGACGTAACGCAAAAGCGAGGGAAGTGACCTCTGCGTCACGGCCCTCGCACCGGTTTCATGTTACAGCGGGACGGCGCGGCCCCGGACCGGTGACCGGAGCGTGGGACGCGTGCGGACGACCGGTCCGTCCCAGGGGGCCGGCACCGTTTTGCCGGGTGGGAGCACCTGCCGGGGGGCATATGCGTGTGCGCTGGTTGAGCCGTCACCCGATCGAAGGAGATCACGAGTCGGTCGTCACCGAACGCTTTGCTTCCAGGTTTCCTCTCTGCGCCCACCGAATGCGCCCGCGCTGACAGGCTGACGGCGATGACGCCGGGCAGACGAGAGCCGCGAGGGGCGTTCGGCGTACGAGGGCGGGGCAGGGCAGGGCACGGCACGGCACGGCGAAGTGGGTTCAGGGCCTCCGGCGGATTTTCAGCGGGTTCAGGGGACGAGGTGGAGCGGTGAGCGATGGCGGACCCGAGGAGTCCGGGGGTGCCGTGGGACTGCCGAGCCGGCGACGGCAGCCGACTCCCATGACGCAGTGGGACCCGCCCGCACGCCTGTCCTATTGGGCTTTCCATACCAATCGGCGCCCGGCGTACATGCGTTTCGCGTACCTTCAGCTCGGCTCCGACGCGGCCGCCGAGGACGCGGTGGACGCCACCTTCGACTCGATCATGAACGAGTGGCTCCGGATGCTTCACATGGACCGCCTCGACGCCTACGCCTGGACCGTCCTCAAGCAACGGATCGTCGACCGCCAGCACCGCCGCACGCCCTGCCCCGAACCGATGGACATCAGCGCCTTCGAGGCGGCCCTCAAGGAGGTCCACACCGACCAGTACGAGGTACTGACCGACACCATCCGCTTCTACTCGGCCGTCTCCCGGCTCGCCGAGCGGCAGCGGGACGCGGTGCTGCTGCGCTACGGGCTCCAGTGCAGTCCCGGTGAGGCGGCCGCCGTGATGGGCGTCGACGAGGCCACGGTCCGTTCGCAGCTCGGGCAGGCCCACCGTCGCCTCGCCCGCCTGCTCGACGCGTCCGCCGAATCATGAGGCCGCGAGAGGGCCGGGACTGCGACGGCACCCCCCGCTCCCTGACCGAGTTCCTGAGCCGGGCGAGCGTGCGCGACCGCTACCCGCACTACGACCTCGGAGCGGCGGAGGCCCGGCTGCTGCGCCTGCCGCGCACCGGCATGGGGCACGCCCACGGCCGCTCGCGCCGCCGTTCCGGATACGGCTGGAGCGACCCGGCGCGGGACGTCCCGCTCGACGCCGAACGGGCCCGGCGCGACCTCAAGGCCGTCTGCCTGGCCGTCGTCTGCGACCCGAAGGCCGAGGCCCGGCTCCGCTCCTTCACCGACCGCGGCCGCACCGACCTCGTCGGAGCCGTGGTCTTCGGCTGTCTGCTGCACCTGGCCGGGATGCGCGAAGGCGCCCGCTTCTGGTGGCAGTTCGCGGCCGGCTCGGGCCGCGCGCGCACCGCGCCCGCCGCGTACTGCCTCTTCCTCGACCACTCGCGGCGGGGCGAGCACCACGACGCCCGGGTCTGGGCGGTCGAACTCGGCCGCCGCGGGTTCCGGCCGGGCGGCCGCCGCGACCTGCGCGACGTGCGGCTGTGCGCGCAGGCGGCCGTCCTGCGCTACGTCGACCAGCACGACGACCCCGACCTGGGCCCGGTGCCGCTGCCGAAGCCGGGCCTGGCGTCGGTGATCACCGCGTTCCGGCCCCCGGCGGTGCCCGCGGAGCCCACCGGGATCGGCGCGGGCCCGCTGCGCCACCCGGCCCTGACCGCGGCGGCCCGCCTCGGCGGCCGCTCCGCCGGCCCCGGCGAGGCCCTTGCCGAGGCCCGCCGCGCCCTCGCCGTCGTACGGGTACTGGAGCGGCACCCGCTGGGCGTACGGGCAGGCCGGCTCGCGCGGGAGGCGGGGCTGGCGGATGCGGCGCTGCGGCCCCTCCTGTCGATGCTGTGCGAGGAGGAGTACGCGTACCGCGCGGCCGCCGGGGTCTACGGCCGGGGGCCCGCCCTCGACCGGCTCGCCGGCCCGGGCCGCACGGGCCTCGCGGAGCAGTTGCAGCGGACCCTGGCGCTGGCGCGGGACAGCGCGGGCGCCGCCGTCTACCTCAGCCGGTACGCCGAGGGCGAGGTCCGGATCACGCAGATGGCGGACGGGCCCGGTGCCCCGCCGGTGCGGGAGTGGGTGGACTTCCGGGCCGCCGCGCACGCCAGCGCCGTCGGCAAGTGCCTGCTGACCCAGCTCGACCACGACCGGCGGGCCGATCACGTGGCCCGGCACCGCCCGGCCCGGCTCACCCCGCAGACCATCACCGACAGCCGGGTCCTGTTCAGCGCCCTGGACGCGGTGGCCCCGGGAGCCCCCGTCTTCGACCTGCGCGAGTACTCCCCCGGGGTCGTCTGCGCGGCCGTCCCGATCGCGGCGGGCGACGCCGCCGGCAGCCTCGCCCTCTCGCTCCCGGCCACCCACGCGCACCGGCTGCGGCCCGCCACCGAGGCGCTGCGCCGCAAGGCGGTCCCGGTGCTCCTGGCCCTGCTCCTAACGGGGGCGATCCCCCCGGACGCCCCCGAGGCCGGGACCCAGGCGGAGCCGGTGGGCGGGCCCGAGGCGCAGCAGGCGGGCGCGGCGGGGATCACCCCGGAGGTCCTGCGCCACCTGCGGAACCTGTTCCGTACGCCGCTGACCGGCGTGGGGAGCGCGGCCGCCCCCGAGGGCCCGCACCTGGTCAGCGACCCGGCTTCGGCGGCAGCGTACCTCTTCGACGCCGCCTCGGACGGCGGGCAGCCGCGCCTGGCCCTGCCGCGGACCTTCGGCCCCGTCAGCCCCGGCACCCTGTCCGCGCCGGGGGGGCTGGTGGTGCTGCGGGCCTGGGACAGGGCGTAGGCCCTGCCGTCAGCCGCCCGGGGTGAAGGAGTCCAGGGCGGCGTCGAAGTGGCTGCGGGCCTCGCCGAGCCGGCCGACGGGAGCGGAGACCCAGACGTCGTACATGAGGCCGTTCTCGTCCCAGCAGAGGTCGAAGGTGTGCCGGGCGCCCTCGGCCGTGGTGAAGCCGTTCCAGGTGAACTCCCAGAGGGCGGCGGGCAGTCCGTTGTGGGTGGTGGCGACGACCGTGCCGTCGCGGTAGCCCGGGTTGCTGTCGGGGCCGCCCGCGTCGGAGGCCCTCATGACGGCGAGCGGGCCGCCGGAGGCAGCCGGCGTCACCTTGATGCCGATGCGGAAGGCCCCGTCCGGGGACACGTAGATGACCCGCTGGTCATCGGTGGTGCGCTGGTAGCCCTGGGGAACGGCCAGGGCGAAACCCCGCGGGTCGGCCACGGTGCGGTAACCGGCGGGTGCCCGCTTGGCGCTCGCAGCGGCCGGCCTGGAGGTCGGTGGCGCGGTCGGGGCGGAGGCGGTCGGGGCCGAGGGGGCGGGAGCCGGGGCCTGGGGAGAGGAGGGGCCCGCGTTCGCGGGAACCGGGGAGACGACCGTGCCGGCGGAGGGGCCCGGCGCCGCCCGACCGGCGGGTTCCGCCGTCCCGCCCCGGAGCAGCGACGTCACGGCCAAGGTGGCCACCACGGCCGCGACGACGAGCGCGGCCACCAGCCCGGCCCGCAGCCCCGCCCCCATCGCCCGCGCCGGGGCGGCGTCGACCGGCCCCGTCGGAGCGGCGTCGACCGGCCCCGTCGGAGCGGCGTCGACGGGCCCGGGCGGCACTGGGCAGGCGGGCCCGGGCGGGGGCGCGTCGACCGGCCCGGGCGGGGGCGCGTCGACCGGCCCCGGCCCAGAGGGCGGAACAGCGGGGGGTACCAGCGGAGCCCGTCCCGTGGCCACGTACGAGGACAGCATCCGCTCCGCCTCGGCCGCCCCCAGCCGGCGCTCCGGATCGCGCTCCAGCAGTCCCCGTACGACCGGCAGCAGCGGGCCCGCCTGTGCCGGCGGCCGGATCTCGGCATAGACGACGGCGTGCAGGACCCCGCCGAGCGAGTCCCGGTGGAACGGCGACTCCCCGGTCAGCGCCGCGCACAGCAGCACGCCGAGCGACCACAGGTCGGAGGCCGGACCGGCCGCCGCGCCCTGCATCCGCTCGGGCGAGGTGTATTCGGGCGAGCCGACGAACGCGCCGGTCTCGCTGATCGTGGTGGCCCCGGCGAGGTGGGCGATGCCGAAGTCCGTGAGCACCACCCGTCCCGTGCCCGCCTCCATCAGGACGTTCGCCGGTTTGACGTCCCGGTGGAGCACCCCGCGCGCGTGCGCCGCACCCAGCGCTCCGAGCAGCGCCAGACCGGTCCGCGCCGTCTCCTCCACGCTCAGGGGACCGCCGCTGGAGAGCCGGTCGGCGAGCGAGCCGCCGTCGACGAGTTCCATCACGATGTGCGGGCGGCCCTCGTGTTCCACCACGTCGTGGACCACGACGACGTGCGGATGCCTGACCTGCGCGACCGTACGGGCTTCCCGCAGGGCGCCCCCGGCCTCGCGGCCGCCGTCGAGGTGCAGTTCCTTGACCGCGACGGCCCGCCCGAGCAGTTCGTCCTCGGCCCGCCACACGGTGCCCATCCCACCCCGGCCCAGCGGCTTCTCCAGGCGGTAACGCCCGCCGATCACAGCACTGTTGCGCGACTCGCCCTGCGACACGTTCTCCCCCTAGACCCGTTCACGGCCATGATGCCGCACCGGCAACCATCAGGGGGATCGGGCTGCGCAGCCGCCGTGTCGGTCATCTGTCAGTGGATGTAGGCCGGTTGTCGGTCCGGTCTGGGACCTTTTGGAGGACCGGCCGGGTGACCATCCGGCAGGCGGTTCAAGAGGGGGATTTCCCATGCATGACGTGGTGATCGTGGGCGGCGGCCCGGTCGGTCTGTTCCTGGCCTGCGAGCTCGGTCTGGCCGGCTGCTCCGTCCTCGTGCTGGAGCGGGAGCCGGAGCCCGGCTCCCCGTTCAAGGCGGAGCCGCTCGGATTGCGGGGCCTGAGCGCCGCCTCGGTCGAGGCGTTCTACCGACGCGGCATGCTGGACCGCCTGTTGGCGGCCGCGGGCGTCCCGGACTGGGCCGGCGCGGACCCCGGCGAGGCACCGTCACCCCCGCGTCGCGGCGGCCACTTCGCCGGGATGATGCTGGACGGGGCCAAGTTCGACGACACCGCCCTGCCGTTCCGGCTTGCCGGCCCGGCGGCGGAGGGCCTGCTGACGAGCCTCGAAGCCGTCGAGGCGCTGCTGTCCGAGCAGGCTTCCAAGCTCGGCGTGGAAATCCGGCGCGGCGTCACGGTCGGCGCCGTCACCCAGGACGACGAGGGCGTGGTCGCCCGAGCAGGCGCGGACGAGTACCCGGCGCGCTGGCTCGTCGGCTGTGACGGCGGACGCAGTACGGTGCGCAGGCTCGCCGGTTTCGACTTCGTCGGTACCGAGCCGCGGTTCACCGGCTACAGGATGCACGCCACCGTCGTCGATCCCGAGAAGCTGCACTACGGGTTCAACCTGACGCCGACGGGCATGTACCTCCAGCTCGCGGAGGGCAACCTCGGCATGATGGACTTCGACGGCGGCGCGTTCGACCGCTCGCAGGAGCCGACCCGCGAGCACCTCCAGGCGGTTCTGCGCCGGGTGTCGGGCACCGACGTGACGCTGGGCGAGGTCCATCTCGCCTCGACCTTCACCGACCGGGCGATGCAGACGACGACCTACCGGCGCGGCCGCGTCCTGCTCGCGGGCGACGCCGCCCACATCCACTCCCCCCTCGGCGGCCAGGGACTCAACACCGGCATCGGCGACGCCGTGAACCTCGGCTGGAAGCTCGCGGCCACCGTGCTCGGGCAGGCCCCCGACGGGCTTCTCGACACCTACACCCGCGAGCGCCACCCGATCGGCGCGAAGGTGCTCGACTGGTCCCGCGCCCAGGTGGCGATCATGAATCCGGACCCGCACGCCCAGGCGATCCAAGCGGTGGTGCGCGACCTGCTCTCGACCGTCGACGGAACGACCTACGTGCTGGACAGGATCTCGGGAACGTCGCTCCGCTACGACCTCGGCGGCGAGCACCCGCTCGTCGGCCGGAACGCCCCGGACCTCCGCCTCGGGGACGGCACCCGCCTCGGCGACCTGATGGAGGACGGACGCGGCCTGCTGCTCGATTTCAGCGCCGGCCGGTGCCTGCACGGTGCGGCGACGGGCTGGGCGAGCCGGATACGGTACGCGGCCGGGCCGGCGGGGGACGACCTCGGAGTGGGAGCCGTCCTCGTCCGCCCCGACGGCATAGTCGCCTGGGCCGGCGACCACCACCCCGACCCCGAAGCGTTCGACCGGGCGGCCGCCCACTGGTTCGCCGCTCCGGCCATCCGCTGAGCCGCCCGGATCACACCCGGAAACGCGAAGGAACCCCACCGGAGGGTGGGGTTCCTGCTGGTGTCCGAGGGGGGACTTGAACCCCCACGCCCGATAAAGGGCACTAGCACCTCAAGCTAGCGCGTCTGCCATTCCGCCACCCGGACCAGGTGGTCGGCCCCGGTTTCCCGCGGCGACATGGACAACAATAGCAGGGGATCGGGGGTGGTTCCGACCGGGTATTCGGCGCGGGGGCGGCGCTGACCTGCGGGCATGGCGCGGCCCGGCGGTCAGGGGCAGTGGATGACCTGTCCCGCGTACGAGAGGTTGCCGCCGAAGCCGAACAGCAGGACGGGGGCACCGGAGGGGATCTCGCCGCGCTCGACCAGCTTCGACAGGGCCATCGGGATGCTCGCGGCGGAGGTGTTGCCCGAGTCGACGACGTCCCGGGCGACGACCGCGTTGACGGCGCCGATCTTCGTGGCGAGCGGCTCGATGATGCGCAGGTTCGCCTGGTGCAGGACGACGCCCGCCAGCTCCTCCGGGGTGATCCCGGCCTTCTCGCAGACCTTGCGGGCCAGCGGCGGGAGCTGGCTCGTGGTCCAGCGGTAGACGGCCTGGCCCTCTTGGGCGAAGACCGGGGGCGTGCCCTCGATCCGGACCGCGTGGCCCATCTCCGGCACCGAGCCCCAGAGCACGGGGCCGATTCCGGGCTCCGCGCAGGCCTCTACGACGGCCGCGCCCGCTCCGTCGCCGGTGAGCACGCAGGTGGTGCGGTCCGTCCAGTCGGTGATCTCGGTCATCTTGTCGGCGCCGATGACCAGGGCGCGGGTCGCGGAGCCGGCCCGGATCGCGTGGTCGGCGGTGGCCAGGGCGTGGGTGAAGCCCGAGCAGACCACGTTGATGTCCATAACGGCGGGTCCGGCGCTCATGCCCAGCTTGGCGGCGACGCGGGCGGCCATGTTGGGCGAGCGGTCGATCGCGGTGGAGGTGGCCACCAGGACCAGGTCGATGTCGTCCGGGAGCAGCCCTGCGTGGGCGAGGGCCTTGCCCGCCGCCTGGAAGGCCAGCTCGTCGACCGGCTCGTCGGGGCCTGCGATGTGGCGGGTCCTGATGCCGACCCGCGAGCGGATCCACGCGTCGTTGGTGTCGACCATCGCCTCGAGGTCCTCGTTGGTGAGCACTCTCGCGGGCTGGTAGTGCCCTAGCGCCACCACGCGTGAACCGGTCATGGGCGGGATCCCTCTCGTACGAGTGTCAGGTTCACCCAGCTTTGCCTGCTACCGGCGGGTACGGGTGCGTGTGACCCGACAGGAATATGGGGGCCTACTTTGGAGAATTCAGAGGATCTTCCTGCCGGGGACGTCGGGAACGGCGCATCCGCGAGAATGGGGCGGACAGGTGCGCGACGGACCGTACGCACGTCAGAGCGACAGAACGGCGGACTGATCACATGGGACGGGTCACCGAACGCCGTCGCGTCGTCCGGATCCGCGGCGGCGTCGCCGGGACCCGGCCGGACACGCTCGTGGCCGAGGAGCCGCTGGAGATCCGACTGAACGGCAAGCCGCTGGCCATCACGATGCGCACCCCGGGCGACGACTTCGCGCTCGCGGCCGGCTTCCTGGTGAGCGAGGGCGTGCTCGCGCACGCCGCCGACCTCCAGGCCGTCACCTACTGCGAGGGGGCGACGGAGGACGGGTCGAACACCTACAACGTGGTGAACGTGCGGCTCGCTCCCGGGGTTCCGCTGCCCGACATCTCCCTGGAGCGGAACGTCTACACCACCTCCTCCTGCGGTCTGTGCGGCAAGGCCAGCCTGGACGCCGTCCGTACGGCGACCCGCTTCCCCGGGCTCGCGGCGGACGCGGTGCGCGTGAGCGCGGCGGTCCTGGCGCAGCTGCCGGACCGGCTGCGTGCGGCGCAGAAGGTCTTCGACCGTACCGGCGGCCTGCACGCGGCGGCGCTGTTCTCGGCCGAGGGCGAGCTGCTGGACGTACGGGAGGACGTGGGCCGGCACAACGCCGTCGACAAGATCATCGGCCGGGCGTTGCAGTCCGGCCGTCTCCCGCTGGGCGGCGCGGTGCTCCTGGTGTCGGGCCGGGCGTCCTTCGAGCTGGCGCAGAAGGCGGTGATGGCCGGGGTACCCGTGCTGGCCGCCGTCTCGGCCCCGTCCTCCCTGGCGGTGGACCTCGCACTGGAGTCGGGGCTGACCCTGGTCGGCTTCCTGCGCGGGCACGACATGAACATCTACGCGGGCGAGGAGCGCGTGACGCTGTAGGACCCGGCCCCGACCGCGCCGGCGAGCGGGGGGCGGGCGTCTCAGTCGACGGTCACGGTCATCTTGCCCAGCGCCCCGCCCGCTTCCATGACCCGGTGGGCTTCGACGATCTCGTCGAAGCGGAAGGTCCGCACCGGCCTTGCCGGCAGGACTCCGGCTTCGACCTTGGCGTAGATCGCGTCCAGAGGGACGTCGGCGAGCGGGTAGTCGGGGCCGCCCAGGACGAAGGCGCTGCCGAAGAAGCTCAGTTGCACGCCGGACGGGAGGTCGGCGATCGGGTCAAAGTCGTGTACGGGTTCGAAACCGCCGAGGAAGCCGAGTTGGCAGACCCGACCGCGCGGGCGCACCGTGGCCAGGGAGTCGCGCAGGGCGTTGTTGCCGACGAGGTCGAACACCGCGTCGACGGTGTGGCCGCTCCGGTCGACCTGGGCCGCAAGGCGACCGTCGTCGATGAGGACCTCTTCGGCGCCGAGTCCTTCCAGGAGCGGCGCGTGTGCGCGGTCGCGGGTGGTCGCGAGGACCTTCGCGCCGTGGTCGACGGCGAGGTTGACCGCGGCCTGGCCGAGGGAGGACGTCGCTCCGCGCACCAGTACCCGCTCGCCCGGGCGCAGGCCGAGGTTGCCGAACAGCCCGTTCCACGCTGTCGCGTAGACCTCGGGTACGGCCGCCAGCTCGGCCCATCCCAGTGACGAGTCCACTGCGGTCACGTTGGTGGCCGGCACCGTGACCAGCTCGGCGTAGCTGCCGTTGCGGGTGCGGCCCATGCCGCCGAGGACCGCCACGACCGGGGTCCCGGGGGCGAGGCGGCCCGAGGGGTCGGCCTCGACCGATCCCGCGCACTCGATCCCGGGGACGGCCGCGACGTCGCCCCAGGCGCCGGCGCGCATGTACGCCTCGGCGTGGTTGAGGCCGAACGCCTTGACCCGGATCAGCACCTCTCCCCGCCCGGGCACGGGGTCGGGCAGTTCGGTGACGTGCAGTACCTCGGGAGGGCCGTAGGCGGATATGACGATGGCCTTCATGGGGCGGGCTCCATTCTTGAATGGTTATTCAATTACAAGGGCTGAAAAAAGAGCCACCGCGTGCGGTGGCCCAGAGGGAGGGCCCGTCAGGCGAGGACGGCGAAGGCGTTGTCGACGATGGCGCGCAGGACCGTCCCGTCGGGATTCGCCTTCCCCACGACCATCAGGCCCTGACACGCCGCCACCAGCAGCTTGGCACTGCCGGCCGGGTCCACCGAGGCCCGGACCTCCCCGGTGTCGCGGGCGTTGCGCAGGGCCGTGGCCATGCACTGCTCCAGGCGGGCCAGATGGCCGCGCACGACGGCGGCGGCCTCGTCGTCCTCGGCCGCGTTCTCGATCGCGGTGTTCACCAGCAGGCACCCCTGCCGGCCCTCCGGGCTGAGCAGGTCGCTCACCAGGCCGTCGAAGTACCCGCGGAGCGCGCCCAGCGAGGCGCCGGGCGCTGCCAGCTCGCCCAGCTTCTGCGGGACGACCAGCTTGGAATACCGCTCCAGCGACCTCAGGAACAGCGTGCGCTTGCCGCCGGGAAAGGCGCTGTAGAGACTGCCGGGCTTCACCCCGGTCGCCTTCACCAGGTCCTCGATCGAGGTGGCCCGGTAGCCCTGCCACCAAAATCGCAGCATGGCCTGGTCCAGCACGGCGTCGGGTTCGAACTCGCGGGGGCGGGGCATGACAGGAAAATACATGAATGGGCATTCAAGAACAAGGCCCTCCCCCGCACCGGCAAGGGCAGGCCCGCGTCATCTCCTCTTGCGCCCCCGGCGGTCGTTGCCGCGCGCCGGCGCCGGGTCCGGGGCCGGCGGGTCGATGCGGTGCAGCTCCAAGGTCGCGGGAAGGGGGCCGGCGCCCGGGCCGCCCGCCTGCGCCCAGGCGATGATCTCGTCGGTCGCGGTGTCGTCGAGGGCCCAGCCGAACCACGTCGCCCGGGCGCCCCGGCGCCGCGCCTCGCTGGTGGGCTGGACGACGATCACGTTGGCCTGGGCGCAGGGGCCGAGGCACTCGCTCGTACGGACCGCCAGGCGCCCCCCGGACGCGGCGGCGGCCTCCCGCAGCCGGGCCAGCTGGCCGTCGTGGTCGGTGCCGGGGTTCTTGCGGGGGTCTCCGCAGCAGCAGCCCCGGCAGACCACCAGGGTGCACGGGCGTTCGGCGTGGGCGGAGAGCGGGCGTATCCAGGTCACCGACGCACGTTACCGGGCCTGCGCGGCGGGGTGTTGGCCCCTCCGGGAGACCTCCGCCACATGGCGGGCGGGCAGTTCGGCGCCGTCGACGGCTCGGGGTCCCGGGCCCGGCGGCGGGCCGGCACCGCACGGACCATCAGCTGCATCTGGTGCGACACCGTCAACGGCAGCACCGCCGGACCGGCCTGCGCGCCGAGGCCCCGGGCCGCCCTCCGTGCAGGTCACACGTACTCCGGACGGTCAGGGGGGATCTTGTGGAGGTTTCCCGGGGGGTGCCGGTCGGCCGGTCGCGTGGGATAGCGTCGCGGCGCCGCACGGAGAGGAGCGGGATGTTGCGCGAGTTCACCGTCCCACCCGTGGTCGCAGGCACGCCGTCCGGCGGCCTCGCCGACATCGTCTTCCAGCATGCCCGCGAGGACCCGGACCGGGTCGTGCTCGGGCGCAAGACGGACGGGGTCTGGGGCGACGTGACCTCCGGCGAGCTGGCCGAGGAGGTACTGGCGCTCGCGAAGGGGCTGCTGGCCCAGGGCATCGGCTTCGGCGACCGGGTCGCGGTGATGTCGCGGACCCGCTACGAGTGGACCCTGTTCGACTTCGCCCTGTGGGCCATCGGCGCCCAGCCCGTACCCGTGTACCCCACGTCCTCCGCCGAACAGGTGCACTGGATCCTGCACGACTCGGTTTGCACGGGCTGCGTCGTCGAGAACGAGGACCAGGCCATGACCGTCGGTTCGGTCATCGAGCACCTCCCGGGCCTGCGCAGGCTGTGGCAGCTCGACGCCGGGGCCGTGGCGGAGCTGGTCGCGGACGGGGCGGGGGTGGCGCCCGACGTGGTGCACCGGCACCGCCGGGCGGTGACGCCGGACGCGGTCGCCACCGTCATCTACACCTCCGGCACCACGGGCCGCCCCAAGGGCTGTGTCCTCACCCACGCCAACTTCATGTTCGAGGCCGACACGATGGTGGCCCGCTGGGAGTCGGTCTTCCAGGCCGGGGCGGGTGAACAGCCGTCCACGCTGCTCTTCCTCCCGCTGGCGCACGTCTTCGGGCGGATGGTCGAGGTGGCGGCCGTCCGCGCCCGGGTCAAGCTCGGGCACCAGCCGGTGCTGGCGGCGGCCGAGCTGCTGCCCGACCTCGCCGCCTTCCGGCCGACGTTCGTGCTGGGGGTCCCCTACGTCTTCGAGAAGGTGTTCGCCGCGGCCCGCCGCAAGGCGGAGGCCGAGGGGCGCACCGGCCCCTTCGACCGGGCGGTGGAAACCGCCGTGCGGTACGCGGAGGCGCGTGAGCAGAAGGCCTTCGGTACGGGTCCGGGACCCTCCGCCGGGCTGCGCATGGAGCACCAGCTCTTCGAGAGGCTGGTGTACGGCAAGGTCCGCGAGGCCATGGGCGGCCGGGTCCGGCACGCGATGTCGGGCGGATCGGCGATGTCGCGCCGGCTCGGCCTGTTCTTCGACGGCGCGGGCATCACCGTGTACGAGGGCTACGGCCTGACGGAGTCGAGCGCGGCGGCCACCGCGAACCCGCCGGGGGCGACGAAGTACGGGACGGTGGGGCCGCCCATCCCCGGCTGTACGGTGCACATCGCCGACGACGGGGAGGTCTGGCTGCACGGCGGCCACGTCTTCTCCGGGTACCTGAACGACCCCCGCGGCACGGAGGAGGTGCTGCGCGGCGGCTGGCTGGCGACCGGGGACCTGGGCCGGCTGGACGACGACGGCTATCTGACCATCACCGGGCGCAAGAAGGAGATCCTGGTGACCTCCAACGGCAAGAGCGTCTCGCCGACGGCCCTGGAGGAACGGGTGCGGTCGCATCCGCTGGTGTCGCAGTGCGTACTGGTGGGCAACGACCGCCCGTACATCGCGGCGCTGGTGACGCTGGACGTGGAGGGCGTCGCGCACTGGCTGTCGATGCGCGGGCTGCCGCAGCGGGCGGCGGCCGAGCTGGTGCACGACGAGGAGCTGACGGCGGAGGTGCGCAGGGCCGTGGTCGCCGCGAACACGCTGGTCTCGCAGGCGGAGGCGATCCGCACGTTCCGGGTGCTGGCCGGGCAGTTCACGGAGGAGGGCGGCCTGCTGACTCCCTCGCTCAAGCTGAAGCGGAGGGCGATCGAGAAGGCCTACGCGGCGGAGGTCGCGGCCCTGTACGAACGCTGACGGCGCGCACACGCGGATCCGGAGCGCGCGGACCAGCCGTTAGACCACCCCGATGGCGGGAATACGCCGTAGACATGGCCGGTTGTCGCCCGACGCGTCGCCGCAGGCACACCGGCCCCACCCCACCCCACCCGATCGCGAGGAACGACCCGACGTGAACCAGGTCCCCGGCATCAAGCTCAACAACGGCACCCTCATGCCCCAGCTCGGCTACGGCGTCTGGCAGGTTCCGGACGACGAGGCGGAGCGGGCGGTGGGCACGGCGCTGGAGGCGGGCTACCGCAGCGTCGACACCGCCGCCATCTACGGCAACGAGAAGGGCACCGGCAAGGCGCTCGCCGCGTCCGGTGTGCCGCGCGAGGAGCTGTTCGTCACCACCAAGCTGTGGAACGGCCCGTCGCAGCGCTGGGGCCGGGACGAGGTCCTGCGCGCGTTCGACGACTCGCTGGCCAAGCTGGCACTGGACCACGTCGACCTGTACCTGATCCACTGGCCCCGGCCGATGCGCGACGACGTCCTGGCCATCTGGGAGACCTTCGAGGAGATCGCCGCGAGCGGCCGCGCGAAGGCGGTCGGCGTGTCGAACTTCCGCCCGGAAGACCTGGAGCGGATCGGCGAGGTGTCCGCCCTGGTCCCGGCGGTGAACCAGATCGAGCTGCACCCGCTGTTCCCGCAGACCGGGCTGCGCGCCCTGCACGCCCGGCTGGGCATCACCACGGAGGCGTGGTCGCCGCTGGGGCAGGGCAAGGAGCTGCTGACCCTCCCGGCGGTCGCCTCGGTCGCGGCCAGGCACGGGCGCAGCGCCGCGCAGGTGGTGCTGCGCTGGCACCTCCAGTCGGGTCACGTCGTGATCCCGAAGTCCGTCACGCCGGCTCGGATCCGGGAGAACCTTGACGTCTTCGGCTTCGAGCTCGACGCCGAGGACATGGCGGTACTGGACGCGCTGGGCTCCGGCCCCTCGGCCCGCCGGATCGGCCCGGACCCGGCCGTCTTCGACGTCTGAGGGGCCCGGGCCCGGGCGGACGGCTCACGGGCCGCTCTCAGCCGGTGCCGCAGCCGCTGACGAACTCCTGCAGGCGGTACCTCGGCTCCGGGCGCGGGGTGTCCTGGCCGGGCAGCCGCTCCGGGCGGTCCGCGGGCTCCGCGCGGCGACGCCGCGGGGGCTCATCCGGGAGGCGTAGCGCCCGGCCGGCAGGTCGGCGGGCGCGCGGCGTGGGGTGCGGCCCCGCCCACGGCCCGCGAACAGGACGTTCCCGTAGGGGCGCAGGCCCGCCGCGGCGGGGCGGGCGGGGGGGCCCCCCCCCCCCCCCCCGGGGGGGCGCCGCGACAGGGGGGGGGGGGGCCCCCCGGGGTGGTGGCGGGCCACCGCGGGCGGCGGGGGGGGGACCGC